>CANLXI010000160.1 GCA_947495035.1 uncultured Granulosicoccus sp. | reverse complement strand
GATATCAGCGAACGTGTTGGAAACGGCGGCAAGATCGGGCGACGACTGTTACTGATTTCCCATGCCGTTATTCGAACGCGACACCGGTGGCAGGAGGGCAAGATCAATGAGTTCGTTTATTGTCGACGGATGAATCGATTGAGGCAGAGTTTCCAGCAGACCTTGAAACGCGGTGCGCGACTACGAATCGATGGGCGAAC
>CANLXI010000159.1 GCA_947495035.1 uncultured Granulosicoccus sp. | reverse complement strand
CCCGATTACCTGGACACGGACTCGGACAACGATACGCTGAGCGATGATCAGGAAGACAGTGTCAGCCCGGTTCTGGCTCTGAGCGATTCGGATGCCGATGGTATCGATGATGCGCTGGATGTGGACGAGACCGGTGGTGATGATCTGAATGCCAATGGCATTGATGATGCGTTCGAGCCGGAGAACAGCGATAGCGACAATCAACC
>CANLXI010000158.1 GCA_947495035.1 uncultured Granulosicoccus sp. | reverse complement strand
CGCATAGCCAGCGATCTTGCGTAACCTCGGCAGGGTGCTTTTGCGCAAACTATGCTCTATGGGTCTCTGTGCTTGTCAATGAACCTCATGGCCTCTCCAACCGTCGTACTTCGCAAATGCATGACTGCATCCGGGTTGAATCAAGCCGTTCGTCAACAGTTCTCCCGTATGGTTGATACTCGAAGACAAGCCAGTAGTGATTTCAC
>CANLXI010000157.1 GCA_947495035.1 uncultured Granulosicoccus sp. | reverse complement strand
TCATTCCATAATTGCGTCAATGTCCAGACATCACCAAGCGCGCGAGCAGGCTCGAAACTGATGACGGGCTTTTCATTGCTATCGGAAGGCGACTGATTATCGACAACGGATTTTCTACCCGTCGCACGCTCAAGTCCACGAATGAGCGAATCGAAGTTGGCGTCTATTTTCTCCAGACGACCCAGACTTGCAATGGTGCGCTGTTTTACGCG
>CANLXI010000156.1 GCA_947495035.1 uncultured Granulosicoccus sp. | reverse complement strand
TCCGTCGATCGCAGAGCAGTATCCAAAACGCAAGTTCATTATCGTGGAAGACGCGTTGGCGGCAAATGGCCCACACGTCTCCCTGCTGCAGGAACACGGTATGGACTTTGTCATCGGCGTCAAACCAACGGGCTCGATGTCGTTATTTGCCGCTTTCGATGAGCGTCGCAATCATCCCGATGGTGCTGTCGTCGAATTCGAGCAGACCGACGAG
>CANLXI010000155.1 GCA_947495035.1 uncultured Granulosicoccus sp. | reverse complement strand
TAGGATTGGCTGGCAAAACTCAGCTTTCGCCAGATCACATAGGAGCGCAGATCCCTCTCGGCGATGTTGTTATCCAGCGGTATGCGGTGGTCTTGCAGGAATGTCCAGCACATGGATTCTCGCGATTGAAGGTGTAGACATTGGCGTTTGGTTCGCCCATCGATTCGTAGTCGCGCACCGCGTTTCAAGGTCTGCTGGAAACTCTGCCTCAATC
>CANLXI010000154.1 GCA_947495035.1 uncultured Granulosicoccus sp. | reverse complement strand
GACTCCGAGCAGCGACTCCGAGCAGCGACTCCGAGCAGCGACTCCGAGCAGCGACTCCGAGCAGCGACTCCGAGCAGTGACTCCGAGCAGTGACTCCGGGCAGCGACTCCGGGCAGCGATCCCAAGCAGCGATCCCAAGCAGCAAGCCCGAACAGCAAGCCCGAACAGCAAGCCCGAACAGCAAGCCCGAACAGCAAGCCCGAACAGCAAGCCCGA
>CANLXI010000153.1 GCA_947495035.1 uncultured Granulosicoccus sp. | reverse complement strand
AGGCTCGGCTGCAAGGGGGTATTCGCAACAAGGCAAAACGCGGAGAGCTCGAATTGCCTCTCCCCATCGGATTTGTTTATCAACAAGACAAGACCGTCACTCTCGACCCTGATGCGCAAATCCAGCATTCAATTCGCTGTATCTTTGAGACGTTCCGCCATACAGGCTCTGCAATGGCCGTCATGAAGCGTTTCAAAAGCGAAGGGCTCGAGTTTCC
>CANLXI010000152.1 GCA_947495035.1 uncultured Granulosicoccus sp. | reverse complement strand
AGAACAGAATTGAGGCGCCGAATCAATGCCAATTTGGTGATCAGATCAAGCGATGCGAACCTCACCAGTCATGCTGGGTTGGAGTTGTTTCGCCGCCTACTGTGTCGCATCGAGTTTGGGTCTCTTCTGCGAGACAACGCCGCACGTCATCTGCCGGAGAGCGATTTTGGGAAGGTATCGATGATCCTTGTGTTGCTGGCATTGATCTTCAGCGGTGGA
>CANLXI010000151.1 GCA_947495035.1 uncultured Granulosicoccus sp. | reverse complement strand
TGCCTACAGTGGCTATGATGCGCCGTGCGCGGCGAAAGACATCGTGCACCTGGGGTGCTGGGACCACGCCAGGCGAAAAGTAGCGGAAGCGATCAAGACCCAACCGAAAGCGGAAAAAGGCAAGCCGAGTGTGGCGATGGTCACCCGAGTTCGACAGCAAATGACGTAAGCTATTGATTGCATTGAAGGTGGCTTGTCAAATTGCCACTACAGCAGTGAT
>CANLXI010000150.1 GCA_947495035.1 uncultured Granulosicoccus sp. | reverse complement strand
CCAGCTTCGTAGTGCAGACGCAGGATGGTTTTGATCTTTCGCATTGGGAGTCTCGGTGTAGCCAAAACTGTGCGCTCTATTGAAATGAGAGCGCAGCTTAACGACTAATAAAAACAATGCGTTAGATCTTATTCTGATCGATGATGATCACTGATTCTGGCATCGTGATCAGTGATTCTGACAAGTTGATCAGCGATTCTGGTCAGAGACCAAAAGTGATC
>CANLXI010000149.1 GCA_947495035.1 uncultured Granulosicoccus sp. | reverse complement strand
TGGTCGCCATGGCTGGCCTCATCGAACTGCAGCAGGGAGGGCCATTTGAATTGAAACATGGCCAGCGCTGCGCACAAGGTGTCTGGCAGCGTAAATACAATACTGCCTTGACGCCGAGTATCAGTGATCTTGGAGAATTGCTCTCGCACCGTCTTGATCAATCCCGGAGCCGAGAGATCCTTGCGCAGCGTAGCCAAGTGCGAAGCCATAGGTGACAGACTCT
>CANLXI010000148.1 GCA_947495035.1 uncultured Granulosicoccus sp. | reverse complement strand
ATACCAGTGCGAAACAAAAGTAGATCTATCAAAACGTGCCACTACAAGCGATTTTGGAAAAACACCTCTGCAGCCCGTATTCCTTCTAGAGAATACTACCAAAATTGGCTGATTTCAGCTCGCAACTGTCGAACCCGGGTGGTCATTCTCTCGCACATCAATGCCCTGTATCGGCTCGAGCGGGAATGGAGTGATCTGGACGATGACGAGCGCCTGAAAGCGCG
>CANLXI010000147.1 GCA_947495035.1 uncultured Granulosicoccus sp. | reverse complement strand
GTCCTCATCCAGAATCAGCGTGTTTGACATGGCTGAAAGCTCTAGCAAGCGATGCCAGTCTGCATTGTTGCGCGCCAGTCGCGAGACTTCCAACCCCAGCACAATGCCCACATGACCCATCGCCACCTCACTGACCAGATGTGCAAACCTGTCTCGACCTGTGCTCTGCGCACCGGACTGCCCAAGATCGCTGTCAATAACGTGTATCCGCTCACTGGACCAACCCA
>CANLXI010000146.1 GCA_947495035.1 uncultured Granulosicoccus sp. | reverse complement strand
TTGCGTTTCTGACGCACTTTGGCTCGTCCTCTAGGGGCGAGCTGGCCGATCCGCTTGAGCTCTCTGTATATCGTGGATTCAGAGCCGATGTACTGCCCTTGGTCCGCCAGGGCAGGCACTATCTGGCTCGGCGGCAGACTGGCGTACTCCGGACGGTTGCAGGTGTCCACGATGCGCTGTCGCTCCTCATCGCTGAAACGCCCGAACGGTACCGGCCTGTCTGCCGTCGG
>CANLXI010000145.1 GCA_947495035.1 uncultured Granulosicoccus sp. | reverse complement strand
TTATCCCCGGAACGTGCCCTGCAATCACTGCGTCGAATACAGCGCCACAAGATCGTGCTCAACGATAAAGCCCACTCGGGCATCTCTACCTTGTCCAAGGAACAAGGCTCTCTCCTGGACTCACTGAGCGTCGCCAAACCGGTCGAATCGCGCCAGTTATCACTGCTGTAGTGGCAATTTGACAAGCCACCTTCAATGCAATCAATAGCTTACGTCATTTGCTGTCGAACTCGGG
>CANLXI010000144.1 GCA_947495035.1 uncultured Granulosicoccus sp. | reverse complement strand
AGTCGCTTGTATTCTTCTCGACGAACCTGATCAAGTGCCTTGGACAGGTGGCTCATGATATGGAACTTGTCATAGATTATCAGTGCATCCGGGGCATTCTTCAGGGTTGATTTTCTGAAGGCTTTCCACATATCCATGGCGGCCAGCTTGATGCGTTTGCTCTTTGTTTTACCGATAAATTCGAAAAATTCATCCAGGTCTTTTTCCTTGCGACCCTCACCGCCCACCCAGATGGG
>CANLXI010000143.1 GCA_947495035.1 uncultured Granulosicoccus sp. | reverse complement strand
GGCGCTGTGGGAGGACGAGGATCGATGAGTACCCTTGCACAGCGCAACGAAATACTGGAACTGGTTGACGAGGCCGTAAGTAGCGGAGCAAGGCACACGGAGGCCTGCAAGGTCATTGGCATTGCCGCCAGTACGCTGCGACGATGGCGCCCCGCTGGAAGCGCCGTACAAGCCGATTGTCGTCCGACGGCAGACAGGCCGGTACCGTTCGGGCGTTTCAGCGATGAGGAGCGACAG
>CANLXI010000142.1 GCA_947495035.1 uncultured Granulosicoccus sp. | reverse complement strand
AGGCGTCAACAGCAAGATACGAGTGATACAGCGCAAAGCCTATGGCTATCGAGACGAAGAATATCTCAAGCTCAAAATCATCGCATCATTCCTGCCGCCACTACCCAAAAACGCGAAGATTAACCCACACGAATCCGCGTAGACCCCTATTTATCTACTATAAAAGAAGAGCTACCGATACGACGTCGGGCTCGTTCAACCAACGGATCAAGTCGCGGCGTGGCGCGACTTATCCTTAGT
>CANLXI010000141.1 GCA_947495035.1 uncultured Granulosicoccus sp. | reverse complement strand
AATTATTTTTCCACTTTTCCAGAAACAATGTTAAAGTAGACGGCTCGGTCAGGCGATACACTGCTTCACTGAGACGGAGGTAGCGGGAAACGATGTAAAAATCATTTCCCACCAGTTGAATAGTTCGTGGTACACTCCTCGGACTCAGCCAAGCGGAAGCAAGTTCTTCCCTGGTACGCTCTTTTACAATTAAATCAAGTAATTTAAATGGGTGCTTGGATTGCATTGGTTGCTTCTGGCAA
>CANLXI010000140.1 GCA_947495035.1 uncultured Granulosicoccus sp. | reverse complement strand
CCTCAATGTGGTGTGAAGAAGCGCAAGAATGGAACCGAGGAGTTCTATCACCAATTGCATGTGGCCGTCATCGTCAGCCCGGAGCAGAAAATCGTGCTGCCACTGGATTTTGAACCCATCATCCGCAGTGATGGCGACACGAAAGATTGCAGCGAGCGAAACGCAGTCAAACGGCTCATTCCGTCGATCGCAGAGCAGTATCCAAAACGCAAGTTCATTATCGTGGAAGACGCGTTGGCGGCAA
>CANLXI010000139.1 GCA_947495035.1 uncultured Granulosicoccus sp. | reverse complement strand
CTGGCTCACAGCACTGTGCGCACGCCACCTTTTCCGTATCGGTTCGTAAAACTGGCTGAGTCTCATGCGTAATCAAGTAGCGCCATGTTCGCCAAAGTGTTAGTGCATCTCTCGGTAGCGTACCAAAATAGTATTGATAATAAATATGAAAAAGGTATGACTACCCACCAGTAATTCCCGGCAAACTCACATCGGAAGGTGAATGCACACGGCAAAAATTGATGGACGAGAGCAGCCTCGATCCT
>CANLXI010000138.1 GCA_947495035.1 uncultured Granulosicoccus sp. | reverse complement strand
GTGTGGAAGCGCAGTAATGTGTGAAGCTAACCTGTACTAATTGCCCGTGAGGCTTGACCATATAACACCCAAGCAGTCATTGCTTTTTGTAGCGACGTCCTTGGACTGTTGTGTGCGACATGAAGACGCAAGACAACGATTGCAAGTACTCATCATCGGTAACGGTGGTGTCGACTCTCCAGATTTGTTGTTCAGACCCGTACCCGTAGCGGTATGAGACTGGGCAGCACACCCGTTCTCCCGGCGA
>CANLXI010000137.1 GCA_947495035.1 uncultured Granulosicoccus sp. | reverse complement strand
ACTGGTTGTTCATCAGCTATCCGGCTAGGGATACAGCTGACAAACGTTTACGACTCTCCAAATTGTAAAAGAACCTCAGATTGATCAACATGGATCAACTTTTCCAGCCACACTAAAAGCCAGAGCTAAACAACAAATCTTGTCATTTAGCTGTAGCTTCTAAGATGTAGTGTCAAGTAGTGGTGGAGCTAAGCGGGATCGAACCGCTGACCTCCTGCGTGCAAGGCAGGCGCTCTCCCAGCTGAGCTATA
>CANLXI010000136.1 GCA_947495035.1 uncultured Granulosicoccus sp. | reverse complement strand
TATAGCTCAGCTGGGAGAGCGCCTGCCTTGCACGCAGGAGGTCAGCGGTTCGATCCCGCTTAGCTCCACCACTACTTAGTGAAATGATGCCGGTTAAAAGCTAAAGCTAAATGACAGCGTGCTGTCACTTAGCTCTAGCTTTTTGTGTTGGCTGGAATTGTCAATCCACGTTGATTGGCCGAGGTTCTTTTACAATTTGGAGAGTCGTAAACGTTTGTCAGCTGTATCCCTAGCCGGATAGCTGATGAACAACCAGT
>CANLXI010000135.1 GCA_947495035.1 uncultured Granulosicoccus sp. | reverse complement strand
TTATATGGTCAAGCGAATAAGTGCATACGGTGGATGCCTAGGCAGTAAGAGGCGATGAAGGACGTAGTAGACTGCGAAAAGCGCGGGGGAGTAGTCAAACATGCTTTGATCCCGCGATGTCCGAATGGGGAAACCCAGCGTGCATCAGCACGTTATCCGTAAGTGAATACATAGCTTGCGGAGGCGAACCCGGGGAACTGAAACATCTAAGTACCCGGAGGAAAAGAAATCAACCGAGATTCCCTTAGTAGCGGCGAGC
>CANLXI010000134.1 GCA_947495035.1 uncultured Granulosicoccus sp. | reverse complement strand
AAGAGCGTAGTGCGGGAAATCCGCACGCTACGTTCTGTGGGAATCGGTGGCAGGAGACTGCCACCGATGACCCGGTGAGGCAGGGAAACGGTCTACCGCGCCCTACCTCTTACTCCACTCCCGAGCCGGGTCAAGGGACAGTTCTTTTATCTGTATATGGTCGAGGATCTGTTCAGTCGCTATGGTGTGCATTGGGAAGTTTTTGACGAGGAAAACAGTGATCACACCTGTCAGATCATCGAGCAATCGGTATGGCGAGAGAA
>CANLXI010000133.1 GCA_947495035.1 uncultured Granulosicoccus sp. | reverse complement strand
GATTTCTCCAGGGATGCACTGCTGAGTCGAAGCTCGATCCGGCGCGTGTTTCTCAACACCACTGCACCGATGTTGATTAAGCGTTGACGCAGGGTCCACACTTGGGCTTTGGCCAGCGTTGTGCCTGCCAAGCCAATTTGCCTGACGCTTTGCCAGAGCACGTAGGCCAATGATGAGAACATGACCCGAAGCTGATTGCTCCACCAGGCAGAACAACTGGTTCTGTCTGCGAACAAGCCCATCTGCAGCTCCTTGTGGCGGTTCTCCATGGTGCCTCTTTCACAATA
>CANLXI010000132.1 GCA_947495035.1 uncultured Granulosicoccus sp. | reverse complement strand
TTCGTATTCGACCCGCCCGGGCTGCTACCTCAAGCCTGAACCGGCTTCACGCAGTGGCTATGCAGTGAACGGGTACCTTTCAGCTTGGAGCTGACTTTGGCATACTCCCGGTTGTATATAACGATTGCTCCATTAAAAATCCCGGGTAAAAGGATATTATTATGCGTAACAGGACTATTCGACTATCAAACACAGTTCTATTTTCTCGTTATATAATTGTTTTTATTGGCCTTATAGTTCTGTTAAGTCAAAGTGCGCTTGCCTATGCGGCTGGGCGGGTTGATCTGGTTGCCAACCCTCGCATTGTCGGCGCTGATTCCAATCCCGTCTCCCAAATCACTCTCGGTGA
>CANLXI010000131.1 GCA_947495035.1 uncultured Granulosicoccus sp. | reverse complement strand
CCATGAAGAAAGCCGTAATCGCGCACACGGCGGAATCCACGTGGCAGCACATGCTGGATCAGCAGCCACAGGAAGTGAGCGCCGTGGACAGTGCGGGTTTTCCACTGCTGTGTCTGGGCATCGAGGTAGCGAAACGTAACCATTTCTCCGTCATCGCACAGCAGCTGACTTTCGCTGATCACACCACGGTAGAGGTATCGTGCGAGGTATTTCAATGCTGGCAGACCGTTTCCGACGGCGCGACAATCAACCACCCAAGTCTCGGGAAGAGTGCATTGGGGTAGTAGTTTTGCCTGTTTCATTCCCTCAAGCATGCGTGCTCGGAATACCGTGGCCAGAGCCTTGTGGGAGAA
>CANLXI010000130.1 GCA_947495035.1 uncultured Granulosicoccus sp. | reverse complement strand
GTTCGTCGAGAAGAATACAAGCGACTCAGCGGGAAGGACAGAAGCTATATCAAGGGCCAACGATACACCCTCCTGTCAAACAAGGAGAATCTGGATCTGGACGGACGCCGGGCGCTGAAGAAGCTGCTGGCTGCCAATAGTCGATTGAATACAGCCTACCTGCTCAAGGAAACTTTCGGACAACTGTGGGACTACAAGACAGCCCGTGGTGCTCGTGCCTTCTTCGAACGATGGAAAGATAGCCTGAAGTGGAAAAGGCTGAAACCGTATGTGAAGTTTGCAGCGATGGTGGAAAGGCACTGGGATGGAATTGCCTCGTACTGCCACCCTGACAACAAAGTGAGTCTGGGTCTGGTCGAAGGCGTCAACA
>CANLXI010000129.1 GCA_947495035.1 uncultured Granulosicoccus sp. | reverse complement strand
CCAGGCCTCGTACTCCTCGCCCCATACCTGCTTGAGCCGTGAGATTGTGCTCGCTGACAAGCCCTTGGCTTCGGGTCCAACCAGCACTTCCAGAGCGCTCTGCATCTCGCCACTGGAGATACCTTTGAGGTACAGCCAAGGCAAGGCAGCTTCGATTGATTTCGTCTTGCGCACGTAGGGTGGTACCAGTGCTGAGCGGAAGGTCACCGGCTCGCCATCACGGGCACGCACCTTCGGCACCTTCACCGTAACAGGGCCGATTCCGGTCTGGATATCTCGCTCGGGTTGATGACCGTTACGTACGACAGCGGCACGTCCATTCTCCAATTGCCTGTTCTGAAACTGCTTCAAAAACTCGCTGACTTCCGCTTCAATGGCTTG
>CANLXI010000128.1 GCA_947495035.1 uncultured Granulosicoccus sp. | reverse complement strand
GCCTCTTGTGGCTGCTGTTTTGGTGTGTCGCAACTCCACAATATCACTGCAATAGGCCCTTCTCGTACCTCTTTTTCCCTTGCTTATGCACCCGCGTTATGTCGCATTGAGGTTAGAAATCCCACCCGAAAAGGGTTGTTCCAGCCGGTAGCAGTCGGGACAGCCAGCTGGATGTTGACTGAACAGCTTCCCAATGCCAAAGAGTCCTCTTTGGGATTCAACGAGTAAGCAGGCCGTAACGCCCAGTGAACCTTGAGCGGACATCGAAAAGAGCAATGCGTGAGCCAACTCCCCTGATTTTGGAGGGCTGTCAGCGCTGCCAGAACCACGACAATACACGCTGGCTTGAACGCCAGCAGGCCAAGCTTCTGCCTGTGGACTAC
>CANLXI010000127.1 GCA_947495035.1 uncultured Granulosicoccus sp. | reverse complement strand
CAGCACATCGTCAATACCGTCATTGTCACTGTCCACACCACTCAGGGTCGGACTGGTACTGTCCTCTGCATCATCGGAAATACCATCGTTGTCAGAGTCGGTGTCCAGGTAATCCGGCGTCCCATCTCCGTCACTGTCACCCGTGCCCTCCAGCACATCGATGATGCCATCGTTGTCGCTGTCCACATCGCGGCTGTCCGACACACCGTCATTGTCACTATCCGCCGGTTCGAACGCATCGTCGATGCCGTTACCGTCCACATCATCACCACCGGTCTCATCCACATCCAGCGCATCATCGATACCATCGGCATCGCTGTCAGTGCCCAGCAGAGTCGGACTGCTTGTGTCTTCCTCGGCATCCGTACGTCCGTCGTTGTCCGAGTCCGTGTCCTGGTAATCGGGCACACC
>CANLXI010000126.1 GCA_947495035.1 uncultured Granulosicoccus sp. | reverse complement strand
GGTGCGATTGCCGCTAACGACACTTTCAGGACCCACTGCACAAGAAGCAGTTTTCGCCGAGAATTGCCATGAAGAAATCCGTAATCGCGCACACGGCGGAATCCGCGTGGCAGCACATGCTGGATCAGCAGCCACAGGAAGCGAGCGCCGTGGACAGTGCGGGCTTTCCACTGCTGTGTCTGGGCATCAAGGTAGCGAAACGTGACCATTTCTCCGTCATCGCACAGCAGCTGGCTTTCGCTGATTACGCCACGGTATAGGTATCGTGCGAGGTATTTCAATGCTGGCAGACCGTTTCCGACGGCGCGACAATCAACCACCCAGGTCTCGGGAAGCGAGGTATGGTTGAAAGTGGTGTCTGAGCAAGGTTGAAAAAAAGCGGCGTATCTGGTTGATTGGTAGTTACCACACCA
>CANLXI010000125.1 GCA_947495035.1 uncultured Granulosicoccus sp. | reverse complement strand
TACTCGACTTCGTCGTCAACACGAGTCCAGCGACGCCGTGCCAGAATACGCTCGCTCAATCCGATCCAGGGATGAAACGGTACCTTGATCGCGTACTCCACCTTTTGCTCCTTCAGCAATGCGAGCACATCGGCCCTGAAAAATGCGCCATCAAGACGCATCTCGCGTGTGACACGTCGTCCAGCAACACTGCTGAACTGATTCAGGGTCTGGGCGATGAAGGCGAGTGCCGCCTTGCCATCGTGCACATTGCCCGAGCGATTCATCACATTGAGCATGACGCCACTGTTCGCCTCGTAAGCACTGATCGGGTAGTAGCTTGGTACCTTGCGACGATGAGGGTTGTATCCACGTTTGGCTCCTTCGGTCTTCAGCCCTGTAGAGACGACCGAGCCATCAATGTCGATAGTCAGCCGAGC
>CANLXI010000124.1 GCA_947495035.1 uncultured Granulosicoccus sp. | reverse complement strand
CAGTACGCGCAGATACAGACACTGCGGAATGAGCTGATCAATCGAGCCGGGCGTTTGGTGAATAATGCAGGCAAAGCAATTCTGGAGATCGGAATCAACCCAAAACTACTGGTAACCTTTCAGGCATACGAGCGATCCGCTCAAAACGCGGCTTAGTTTTTGTCACATTGAGGCTAAACGGCTTTGCAACGCTGTGAACGCTTACGTGAAGGACGAAGATGCTGCACGATTGTCGCCTTTGATTCATGAGCACGTGAACGTGCTTGGGCGATATTCTTTTGCATTGACAGAGAAGATCAAAAACGGGCAACTAAGACCACTGAATCAAGCACCGCATGGGGGAATCGACCATCCTTAGCCTGAAAATTTCGCGCAGAGGTGGCGGAGTGCCGCTAAAATTGTAGGCCTACCAAAGCTTTACAATCAAACACA
>CANLXI010000123.1 GCA_947495035.1 uncultured Granulosicoccus sp. | reverse complement strand
GGGGCTTTGACTACCTGGCCAAGGTCCTCACCGGAATCAAATTCAACGACGGCGTTGAAGTGCAGGAGGTCAACCAGGGCGTCGCTTGATTCAACAGGCTGGACACCACTATTGACTATATCTCGCATGAGTCAGATCGAAAGGCACTGCGATGTTCTTGAACATGCTGCTCTGCTCCATTCACTTTTCATCAGAATGGAGATTTGTGTGAACCCGGTCAATATGGATCAGAGCCTGGTATGACAATGATCATGAAAGACGCATATTCCGAGTCACCGTGCTCACCGATCATGCGGGCCCATAAACGACAAAAGGCCATCCCGAAGGATGGCCTGATGCGAACTGCCCACAGGGGCAGAGAATAAAACCCGGCGATGACCTACTTTCACATGGGGAAGCCCCACACTATCATTGGCGCTGAATGGTTTCACTTCTGA
>CANLXI010000122.1 GCA_947495035.1 uncultured Granulosicoccus sp. | reverse complement strand
GGAGGCACCGGCGATACAGGCAGCGCGCCACCGCTCGATCTGTTCAGGGTAGAGGCCCTTTTCCCGGCAATACTCCGCCTTTTCTGCCTCATTCATGGGCTGTGTTTCCAGTACAACAGCGAATTTGGCTTCGCCGCTCCACTGTTCAGCATTGCTGGCTCGACTACCCGGCACAGCGGATCCTCCATCTCGGACTTGTGACAACCAATTGTACAGAGTCCCCTCACTGATACCTTCTGCCTGAGCAACCTCTGGCACGGATTGGTTGTTCGGTGGCAGTAATTTCTTCAGTACGGCGTTCTTGCGTTCATGGGAATAGCGTGGCATTTCGTTGCTCCAACATCGCCCCCGGGTGATTCCGGGTTTGGGGAGGTGAGTCAGCCGAGGGAACTTCCCCCTCAGCTGCTCTCAGAACCCGGCGTGAACCTCTCGATTCACCGGGCTCCCA
>CANLXI010000121.1 GCA_947495035.1 uncultured Granulosicoccus sp. | reverse complement strand
ATGCAGAGGACAGTACCAGTCCGACCCTGAGTGGTGTGGACAGTGACAATGACGGTATTGACGATGTGCTGGATGTGGATGCCACCGGCGGTGATGATGTCGATGGCAACGGTGTGGATGATGCCGCCGAGCCGACTGACACGGACGGTGATGGCACGCCGGATTACAAGGACATCGACAGTGACGATGATGGCATTGCCGACTACAGCGAAACCGAGGGTAGCGGTACGTTGACGGATACTGATGCAGACGGGGTGGCAGATTACCGCGATAGCGACAGTGACAACGACGGCCTTGACGATGCTGCGGAAGATATCCGGAGTCCGCTACTCAGTGGTATCGACAGCGATGTCGATGGCATCGACGATGCGCTGGATGTGGATGCCACCGGTGGTACGGATCAGGACGGAAACGGCATTGATGACAGTCTTGAACCGACCGATTCTGATGGTGACGGAATCGCCGATCA
>CANLXI010000120.1 GCA_947495035.1 uncultured Granulosicoccus sp. | reverse complement strand
CTGACGATGACGGCCACATGCAATTGGTGATAGAACTCCTCGGTTCCATTCTTGCGCTTCTTCACACCACATTGAGGACAATGCACCTTGGTCGAACTGAACAGTCCCGTCCCGTCGATTGAAACCACCAGCTTATCGCCAAATACCTTGAAGTCTTCCAGCATTCGGCCACGCTGCACCATGGAGTGAACGGCACGGAATGCGGGACGTAAATCGGCGGGGGAAACCTCGTCGAGAATCGAGCGCATCTGAGAGTCGCTCGGTACGCTGGGCAACCAATACAAGCGCTTGAGGTTGTCGATCAGAACATTGTCTTCACTATTGCGTGTACTTTTATCAAACTGCAGCAATGAAGGGGATTTGAACTGGAACATGGCCAATGCAGCCATCGCGGTATCCGTCAACGTGAAATCACTACTGGCTTGTCTTCGAGTATCAACCATACGGGAGAACTGTTGACGAACGGCTTGATTCAACCCGGA
>CANLXI010000119.1 GCA_947495035.1 uncultured Granulosicoccus sp. | reverse complement strand
CCGCAGTGTCTGTATCTGCGCGTACTGAAAGTGAGTTCGACGCTTCTGTGTCCTCGCTCGCTTATGCTCAAGCAGATGAGTCTGATATACCCGACTGAGATTGAAGGCCATCAGGTTGATCACCTGCCAGGCGCTATTGGCATGGTAGGACTGTGTCGGAACCGTTGCGAAGGCGAAGCCGCTCTTGAGCTCCCCGTACACCTTTTCGTGCGTGCCCCTGCCATTCATGAAGTGCCACAGCGCCGGGCCGCGCAGGAGCTTGTTGCTCGCCACAGCACTGTATTCATAATGACCGTCGTCTGGATCAAATAAATCAAGCTGGAAGTGCTTGGTGCGTCGATGATTGACCCGTCGGCGATAGATCGTGATCTGCTCGGTCCGTTTCCACGCCTTGATGTGCACCTTCGCTCTGAAATACTCGACTTCGTCGTCAACACGAGTCCAGCGACGCCGTGCCAGAATACGCTCGCTCAATCCGATCCAGGGATGAAA
>CANLXI010000118.1 GCA_947495035.1 uncultured Granulosicoccus sp. | reverse complement strand
TGATCATCGCTCAGCGTATCGTTGTCCGAGTCCGTGTCCAGGTAATCGGGCACACCATCACCGTCGAAGTCGGCATCAGTCTCGTAGATGTCCACGATGCCATCGGCATCACTGTCGATATCCAGATGGTCCGGCGTACCATCACCGTCCGTGTCGGCCGGCTCGGTGGCATCATCCACACCGTTGCCATCGACATCATCACCGCCGGTGGCATCCACATCCAGTGCATCATCGATCCCATCGGCGTCTGCATCACTGCCCAGCAAGGCGGGACTGCGACTGTCTTCCTGACTGTCGGGCAGATTGTCATTGTCCGAATCCAGGTCCAGATGGTCGGGAACGCCATCACCGTCACTATCGACGGCACCGGCAGAGGCTTCGATGATGTCGGCAATACCATCACCATCACTGTCGATGTCACGATGATCGGCGATTCCGTCACCATCAGAATCGGTCGGTTCAAGACTGTCATCAATGCCGTTTCCGTCCTGATCCGTACC
>CANLXI010000117.1 GCA_947495035.1 uncultured Granulosicoccus sp. | reverse complement strand
GGGTCTACGCGGATTCGTGTGGGTTGATTTGGGCGTTTTTGGGTAGTGGCGGCAGGAATGATGCGATGATCTTGAGTTTCAGATATTCCTCATCACGATAACCATAGGCTTTGCGCTGTATCACTCGTATCTTGTTGTTGACGCCTTCGACCAGGCCAAGACTCACTTTGTTGTCAGGGTGGCAGTACGAGGCTATTCCATCCCAGTGCCTTTCCACCATCGCTGCAAACTTCACATACGGTTTCAGCCTTTTCCACTTGAGGCTGTCTTTCCATCGTTCGAAGAAGGCACGAGCACCACGGGCTGTTTTGTAGTCCCACAGTTGACCAAACATTTCCTTGAGCAAGTAGGCTGTGTTCAACCGGTTATTGGCAGCCAGCAGCTTCTTCAGCGCTCGGCGTCCATCCAGATCCAGATTCTCCTTGTTGGACAGGAGGGTGTATCGTTGGCCCTTGATATAGCTTCTGTCCTTCCCGCTGAGTCGCTTGTATTCTTCTCGACGAAC
>CANLXI010000116.1 GCA_947495035.1 uncultured Granulosicoccus sp. | reverse complement strand
GTAAGCGCCAACGTAACAGGGTCCTCTGCGTTTCAACCCGCCCCTAATTCATATTCCACGGCATGAGCGCATCCAGTGCCTCATCCGTGTCCGCTGTGGCGATGTGATTGATGACGTGTTGCAGATAGGCGTACGGTTCGACGTTGTTTGCCTTCGCGGTTTCTATCAAGGTGAACATGGCCGCTGAGGCATGAGCCCCTTCCGGACTGGTGCTGAACAGCCAGCCCTTGCGGCCGACCACGAAGGGGCGGATGGCATTTTCGGCCAATACATTGCTGATGCGCAGTTGCCCATGTTCGCAGTAGCGCACCAGATGCTCCCACTGATTCAATGTGTAGTTGATGGCTTTTCGGGTCAGCGTGTCCTTGGGCACCTGCGGTTGTTTCTGTTCCAGCCAATGTTTGAGTTTCTCAAGCTTCGGCAAAGCCTTGAGCTGACGCGCTTTCAGGCGCTCGTCATCGTCCAGATCACTCCATTCCCGCTCGAGCCGATACAGGGCATTGATGTGCGAGAG
>CANLXI010000115.1 GCA_947495035.1 uncultured Granulosicoccus sp. | reverse complement strand
GCATTTGGCCCTGTAATTCTAGTACTGTTCAAGTATACAGCGGTAAGTGATGCTTAACAATCTACGTAATCAAGTGGCGCTATGGGTTGTGGGAATACTCTTAATAAGCTGGGTTGGAGAAATAGCTATTCCTTCTGCATCAGCATATCTTGATCGGATTGGTGTGTAGCTGATATGGTTTTCTCTGTGGCCACCTCGCTGCTCATCTTTTCCATTAATTCAATGACCAGGAAGTGTTAATCAGACTGGAGGAACTCCATCATTCATTTTAAAGTGACCACCAAATCGGGAGAATTCCACAGATTTTACTATGGAGAGTAAGCTGACTTTAGACTTGGTCCATATATGTCGGACCATCGTCATCATCGGGCGAACAACCGCTTTATACCTCTTAGCTGCAGTTGGAAAGTTTATACAAAAGCAAACCAATCGGCCGAAAAAGAGATCTAGCCTGAAAATTTCGTCACACTGAACAAAACGGTAGTGTTGCTTCGGCTTGATCAGTTGTCGCGATTTTGTACCT
>CANLXI010000114.1 GCA_947495035.1 uncultured Granulosicoccus sp. | reverse complement strand
GGAAACTCGAGCCCTTCGCTTTTGAAACGCTTCATGACGGCCATTGCAGAGCCTGTATGGCGGAACGTCTCAAAGATCCAGCGAATTGAATGCTGGATTTGCGCATCAGGGTCGAGAGTGACGGTCTTGTCTTGTTGATGAACAAATCCGATGGGGAGAGGCAATTCGAGCTCTCCGCGTTTTGCCTTGTTGCGAATACCCCCTTGCAGCCGAGCCTTGAGCACATGCAACTCGGCTTCACTCATTGCACCCTTTAGTCCGAGCAGTAATCGATCATTGAACTGTGTGGGATCATACACGCCGTCCTCATCCAGAATCAGCGTGTTTGACATGGCTGAAAGCTCTAGCAAGCGATGCCAGTCTGCATTGTTGCGCGCCAATCGCGAGACTTCCAACCCCAGCACAATGCCCACATGACCCATCGCCACCTCACTGACCAGATGTGCAAACCCGTCTCGACCTGTGCTCTGCGCACCGGACTGCCCAAGATCGCTGTCAATAACGTGTATCCGCTCACTGGACCAACCCA
>CANLXI010000113.1 GCA_947495035.1 uncultured Granulosicoccus sp. | reverse complement strand
CGATCCATGGATGCGCTGATGGATGAGCGCGAGAAAGTGGATGAGGTCGTGTCGTCGCTACTGCGACCATTGATCGATCAGGAGCTGTCTGTTGTGTTCTACGACCTGACGACCATCACTGCCGAAGGCCAGTCAGAACAGGCAGGTGATGTCAGGCACTTTGGTGTTTCCAAGGAGGGCGGCATCAAGCGACAGTTCGTCTTGGGTGTGGTGCAAACCGCGGAAGGTTTGCCGATCTACCATGACGTATTCGATGGCAATGTCGCCGAGGTATCTACCCTCAAAACAACACTGGAAACGGTCATGCAGCGTTTTCCGATTCGACGGGTCATTGCCGTGGCCGATAGAGGCTTGTTGTCGGTCGACAACCTCGATGAGCTGAAAGTCCTGAAAACACCGAGTGGAGAGCCACTGGAGTTCATCCTCGCCGTGCCCGGTCGTCGCTATAACGACTTCGAGGAGTTGCTGTCACGCTTTCATAAAAAACAGTGTCTGACAGCCGAGACTGAGATTATCGGCGAGTCAGAGTGG
>CANLXI010000112.1 GCA_947495035.1 uncultured Granulosicoccus sp. | reverse complement strand
GTGTGCCGCAGTAATGCGGATCGGTCGACAAGAAGTCTACCGAGAAGTACGAGAAGCTACGAAAGCGATGGAGGTTGTGGCCCTCCGGAGTCTGCCTGCAGGGGCTGGCTCCAAACCACCTTTAAGCGGCATTGGCTGAAGACCGTTGTCGTGAGCGTTAAAGGAAAAAGCGCACCCGAGAGGTGCGTCAGGTAAGAATCGAGAAGACGAGTACAAACGAACCATCGTCGAGGTGTCGTAACTGATAAGCAACATCAAAACCGAGGGCCGCAACTACCCTCGGGACAAATCTACCGGAAGCCTGTTGACTGGGTAGGTGGTGTTCGGCATGAAGATGGCGTGAGCTCGATTCAGGCGCTTTCGTGGAACTGCGGGAACTCGGATCAGGATGCAAAGGGAGACGGTCAAGTGAAGAAAAGCAAGGCCCAGAGTACCGATGTCTGATCTGAGGACGGACGAACTTGTAGTAGCGTCGAGGGTTCTGTAATGGAGCCGGAGCGAAGGAGTTCGATTGTTTCAGCCAAGTCACTCGCCAACTTCATTCGGAGAATGAGCCTGTGACGGAGGCAAAA
>CANLXI010000111.1 GCA_947495035.1 uncultured Granulosicoccus sp. | reverse complement strand
GAACAAGGCCCTGAAGGAGTTGCAGGCCCTCAGGGACCTCAAGGCGAGCCGGGAGCAGATGGAACGATTCTGGCAGACGGTATTTCAGATGGTCAGGTACTGACATGGATCACTGACAACTGGGTTGCGGCGGATTTACCTGTCGAGTCGGTTGACAATATGCAGCCCTCACTCGGTTTGAACTACATCATTGCGTTGACTGGGACATTCCCATCAAGAAACAGTATTTTTGACCCGACACTCGGTGAAATCATGCTATTCGCTGGAACCTTTGCACCACGAGGCTGGGCTCTTTGCGACGGGCAGCTTCTATCGATTGCTCAAAATCAAGCACTGTTTTCATTATTGGGCACAACTTATGGAGGCGATGGCAGAACAACGTTTGCGCTGCCGGACCTTCGAGGACGATCAGCTGTACATGCTGGTACTGGCCCCGGTTTGACGCCAAGGTTTCTAGGGCAAAAATTCGGTGCAGAATCCACCATGCCACACTAGAATTTACTCAGTCATTGGTGAAATATGAATCATTCAACGAGTGTTACTGTGATTCATGCAATACCTCGTACCGCGCGCATC
>CANLXI010000110.1 GCA_947495035.1 uncultured Granulosicoccus sp. | reverse complement strand
TCAACATGATCGAGTACTGGGAAGTAGACAAGAAAGACCCCGAGAAAGTGACGCTGAACATGAGCTGGGTAACCAATCTGGAGGTCACCCGAGAGAACGTCTACGAGATTGTTCGAGCCGCCAGAACGCGCTGGAAAATCGAAAACGAGACCTTTAACACACTGAAGAATCAGGGCTACAACTACGAGCACAACTTCGGTCACGGCAAACAGAATCTATCGAGTACACTGGCCGGACTGATGTTGTTGGCCTTCCTCATCGACCAGGTACAACAACATGCTTGCCAGCTGTACAAAACGGCGCGCAAGAACATCAGAGTGCAGAAAGTCATGTGGGAGCGTATGCGCTCCGTGCTTCAACTGGTTGATATACCCGATTGGGAAACGCTCTGGCGTTTACTGGGTAAGCCTAAATCCAAAAAAGCCATGTTGGGTATCATCGATACCGGTTGACGGGAACAGTCCGGTATTTTCATGGCTCCGAGCTCCTTTCCACCCCAACAGATCACAGGCTATAATATCGACCACTGAGGATCGAGGCTGCTCTCGTCCATCAATTTTTGCCGTGTGCATTCACCTTCCGATGTGAG
>CANLXI010000109.1 GCA_947495035.1 uncultured Granulosicoccus sp. | reverse complement strand
GCATTTGGCCCTGTAATTCTAGTACTGTTCAAGTATACAGCGGTAAGTGATGCTTAACAATCTACGTAATCAAGTGGTCTTTTACCTGCACCTCGACAAAGAAAAAACACCTTTGATAATTGATCAACCTGAAGACAACTTGGACAACGACAGTATATTTTCTGTTCTTGCGACATGCATTCGTGTAGCGAAAAAGTCACGGCAGGTCATACTTGTCACTCACAACCCAAACCTCGCCGTTGGCGCCGACGCCGAACAAATACTTTATGTAACACTAGATAAAGCGAACGGGTATAAGTTTTCTTATGAGTCAGGCTCAATAGAGTATCCGAAAATTAACGATATGATAGTTAAAATACTAGAAGGCTCTAAGCCAGCATTTGTACAACGTCGCCTCAAATACCAGATACAATAATACTGCGTAAAAGGAAATTCTTGTCAGCATGGAATTTAACATAAAACACATATCGCGTAATCAGGGTGTGGTGCTGATTCAGGATAGTGGCTTTCAGCTGTAAGCGTTCACGACATCAGGCTGGCGTTCTGACGCATGTAACCTATCATCAGTGCATCACCCGCACTTGCTGCTAG
>CANLXI010000108.1 GCA_947495035.1 uncultured Granulosicoccus sp. | reverse complement strand
TCTACGAGAAGCTCAACGCCATCTCGTTGATAAGTGATTGATATTGCTCATACGATTTGCTCGCCGGGAATTGCTGGCCCATAGTGTAATTCGCACTCGGCATCGATGGCAAAACCAACATATCGATGAGACGATTTATTACCGGCGGATGCACCGTTTGCGAAAGAGTTTTCACCACACCCTTGAGCGCGGTGCAAGACTAAGAATCGATGGTCGAACCAAGCACCAATGCCAACACCTTCTCAGACGAGAGACGATGTGTTGGACATTTCTCAAAGATCATCGAATTCCCCTGGACAACAATACGGCGGAGCGAGCGCTTCGCCCCTATGTGATCTGGCGAAAGCTTAGCTTTGCCAGCCAATCGTACCAAGGGGATCAGTTTCGTCCTCTGATACTGAGCATCGTGGGCACCGCTCAACGATTGGGAATCTCAAGCTACCAGTTCCTGCGCACCGCGTGCCACGAATCGATGATTCTAGGCGAGGTGAAAATCAGGTTCTCGTTCGATACGCCGCGACTGCCTGCAGGATAAGAAAATCGGACGTCATTCCTAACCTCAATGCGACATAACGCGGGTGCATAAGCAAGGGGAAAAGAGGTACGAGAAGGGCCTATTGCAGTGATATTGTGGAGTTGCGACACACCAAAACAGCAGCCACAAGAGGCCA
>CANLXI010000107.1 GCA_947495035.1 uncultured Granulosicoccus sp. | reverse complement strand
GGTGCGCTACATCGATGACTTTGTGGTGTGTTTTCAGTATCAGGAGGATGCAGTCCGATTTCAGGAAGTTCTGCGCAAACGTTTGGAGAAGTTTGGTCTGGCACTTGAGCCGACGAAGACTAAGCTGGTTGCATTTGGTCGATTTGCTGAACGGTATGCTAGCAATAATGGGAAAGCACGCCCGGAGACGATCTATTTTCTGGGCTTTACTCTTTACTGCACGCGTAACCAAAAAGGCAATTTCAAGATCGGTTTCCGCACGGAGAAGTCTCGGCTTCGACGCAGCATTGCCAACTTGAGTGATTTGATGAAACGAATGCGACATCTATCGGTGAGAGAGCAATCGATTAATCTGAACCGAGTGTTGCGTGGCCACTACGGCTATTACGGCATTGCCGGAAATTTTCGTGCCCTTCAAAGGGTTCACCGGTTCGTCGAACGATATTGGCGAAAGATGCTGAATAGTCGCAATCGTGAAGGAAAGGTGTTGTGGGAAGTATTCCACAAGATCAAGCAACGTTTCCCGTTACAGCAACCAAGTCTGAGGTTGAACTATGTTCAATTCCAATCACTTGCTGTGCTGTGAATCACGGCCTGAAGAGCGTAGTGCGGGAAATCCGCACGCTACGTTCTGTGGGAATCGGTGGCAGGAGACTGCCACCGATGACCCGGTG
>CANLXI010000106.1 GCA_947495035.1 uncultured Granulosicoccus sp. | reverse complement strand
TTTAGTTGCGCCTTCCTGGCGCACCATGCGTAGCATCTCGTACTTCACCTGCAACAGATCACGGGGGTCGAAGAACGTGTCGATCTGAAACTCAGGAGCCAGAACACGATCGGCCTGGGGGTTGAGTACCCCGGCATCCTTGAGACGGTCCGACTTGGTACTGCGCTTCGCCACAGTGAATCGCATCACACGTTGAGTGTAATTAGATATACGCCGCAAATACTTGTTTGTCAAATCATATACGTGAATTATCAGATATTTTAACTATTTAAATTGTGTTTCTTATGATCCACGATTTCCTCAATAAAATTAGCGGCATATTTATTCTTACACATACGGCATGTTTTACTTGACACTTTACGGCAGTTTCTGGCGATCAGACTTCATCATATGGAGCAGCTCGGCGAGCTCGCATAAGTCATCCATTCGAAACCAGCATGAGCCGGCCGACGCGTTGGCAAATAGATCCTTGTCAGCTTCACTGGTCCATGCGGTTGGCATAGACTGAAGCTTGCCCTCCTGATCGTGATACATCACGCGATCCTCACCCCAGTTCAACCGTCGGGTTGACAGAACGAACTGCTTACCCAGCAAGGGGTGGAAGGGGTGGGTAATGGTGAATACATGGAGCGTTGAATCCGCCGGACAACCAGCAGTTGACGGCTTAGAAGAAAGCCAAGGCCGAGCTTAGTGTTTTGCTGGTGACCCGCTGGATCTTGATGCGACTTCGGCATCAC
>CANLXI010000105.1 GCA_947495035.1 uncultured Granulosicoccus sp. | reverse complement strand
GTCTCGACCTGTGCTCTGCGCACCGGACTGCCCAAGATCGCTGTCAATAACGTGTATCCGCTCACTGGACCAACCCAATGCGATTGCCCGATCACGCAGTGCGTATTGTCGTTTTGTACTTTCCTGATTCTCAAATACCTGTCGCAATGATGATTGCCGGACATAAAGAAATGCGTCGCGCTGAAGGTGAGTGCTGGCTATTTTATGATGAGACTCAGTAAGCATGTCTGGACTCCGCTTGCACGTTGAGGATCATGGTTGCCAACTGCCGGACCAAGGCATCGTTGGTGGGTACTGATGGGGTTGGAGCCGGTACGGATCGTGACGAAGTAGTCGTGTCACGAGAGAGCATCTGGAGGCCTCGCAACATTCCGTGGTGGCACACTGCCGCCAGCCCGATTCTGAGCGAGCCGCCGTTAAACACTTGCGAGCGCAGTGACTCGTATACCGAAATCACTGCCGGAGGTAAATCGACGGAGGCTATTTTTGTTGGCGTTTTTTTTTCCGCTGCAGTGCTCGTTCAATGCTGCGTGGATGCACCTGAAGGCCGAATTCTGCTTCAACGAGTAGTGCCAGGCGGCGTGCTTGTATCGGGCCACCCTCGTCGATATGAGAGTCGATGAAGGCCATGATCCGGGCATCGAGTTTGTGAGCACCTTTGGGCCCCCGTTGCCGGGGTAAAAGCCCCGCCAGCCCGTCGCGATCATAGGCTGCCTGCGCCTGATAGAGGGTGGGACGCGACAAGCCGAAGCGTTCAGCAGCTTCGG
>CANLXI010000104.1 GCA_947495035.1 uncultured Granulosicoccus sp. | reverse complement strand
AATCCATTTATCACCGGTTGCCGCCATGCCTGGCTCATAGAGCACTTGCAATCGTGTTTCATCGCCCTGGATGTAGTGTAAGCGCCCAATTAACGACGTCTTCCCTTGTGTTTTCAAGACGGTCAGTATTGCCTCGTCCATTCAATCTCGCGCGAGGCACCTATGTCCCTACGAACAAGGCAGCTCCCCAGGAAACGTTCTGACAAACGCCAGTTCTGGCAACATCATGTTCGACAACAGGCGCGTGGAAAGCTGACACAGCGCAGGTATTGTGAGCGGCACGGTATCGGGTACGCCTCCTTCGTTCGATGGCGAAGGTTGTTGTCAGGAGCGCGGCAACCATCCCGGATCCAGAATTCATCTGTCAGCGCGTTTGTCCCGGTTCAGGTTGCGACGCCCAACAGACCGTCAGTAGAGGCTTTGCGTCAAGATGCGGACTCCATCGACTTGCTCTTGCCGGGCGGCATGAGAATCGAAGGCATCACGGCAGCCAACATCGAACTGGTAGCGGCGTTGGTGTCTCGACTATGAGGCAACCGGCACTCAGACCCAGCCGGCATCTGCCCAAGGTGTATCTCTACCGGCACCCGGTGGATTTCCGGAAAAGTCATCGAGGCCTGACAGCTATCGTGCAGATGGAGTTGGGACATGATCCGTTCTCGGGCACGCTGTATGTTTTCCGAAACCGGGCCAGTAACAAGATCAAGATAGTGTTCTGGGAAGACAACGGCTTCGTGATGTATTACAAGAGCCTGGCCGAGGAGAAGTTCCGGTTGCATATTCCGGGGCTTGTTGATCACTGATTCTGATCCATGGTGATCACCCGTTCTGATTGAATGTGATCATCGATT
>CANLXI010000103.1 GCA_947495035.1 uncultured Granulosicoccus sp. | reverse complement strand
GAGATATAGTCAATAGTAGTGTCCAGCCAGTTGAATCAAGCGACGCTCTGGTTGACCTCCTGCACTTCAACGCCGTCGTTGAATTTGATTCCGGTGAGGACCTTGGCCAGGTAGTCAAAGCCCCGTAGTCTGCGCCAGCGCTTCTCGGCGCATAGCCCCAGCTTGAACATCATGTGTAGCATCGTGTCACGTGACAGGCAGCCCTTGGAGCGCTTGGTCCGATGACGGATGGTGGCAAAGGTTGACTCGATCGGATTGGTCGTACGGATGCTCTGCCAGTGGGCCGCTGGAAAGTCATAGAACGTCAGTAGTTCCAGCTGATCCTTGAGCAAACACTCAGCCACTTTTGGATACTTGTCCTTGTAGGTATCGATGAACAGATCGAAGGCCTTCAACGCCTCCGTTTTGGTCTCAGCCATCCAGATATCATGTAGTGCCTTCTTGGCTTTTGGCTGTGATGACTTGGGCAGTTTGTTGAGCACATTGGCCGTCTTGTGGACCCAGCAGCGTTGGTGTCGGGTATCGGGGTAGATCTCATCGACGGCGGCCCAGAAGCCCAGTGCCCCGTCTCCGATAGCGAGCTTGGGGCAGTTCATGCCGCGAGCCTTGAGCTTGAGCAACACTTCGCGCCAGCTTTGAGTTGACTCACGAGTGCCATCTTCGATCGCCAGTATCTGCTTCTTTCCCTGCTCATTTACGCCGATGACCGTTAGCGCACACAACTTGCTGTCGTCACTGCGAAGCCCCGAATGAATGCCGTCAACCCAGACGTATACCCATTGATCTTTATCCAGAGGGGCCTGGCGCCAGGCCTCGTACTCCTCGCCCCATACCTGCTTGAGCCGTGAGATTGTGCTCGCTGACAAGCCCTTGGCTTCGGGTC
>CANLXI010000102.1 GCA_947495035.1 uncultured Granulosicoccus sp. | reverse complement strand
AGTCGCTTGTATTCTTCTCGACGAACCTGATCAAGTGCCTTGGACAGGTGGCTCATGATATGGAACTTGTCATAGATGATCAATGCGTCTGGGGCATTCTTCAGGGTTGATTTTCTGAAGGCTTTCCACATATCCATGGCGGCCAGTTTGATGCGTTTGCTCTTTGTTTTACCGATGAATTCGAAAAATTCATCCAGGTCTTTTTCCTTGCGACCTTCGCCGCCAACCCAGATGGGACGGCGGCGATCCAGATCGCTGACAATGACTCGATACTTGTGCCCTTTGCGTATCGATATCTCATCCACACCAATTGCTCGCGGTGATGGCGGGCCTGCCAATTCGACCTGTCGACGCATGTACAGCTTGTCCAGATCCTTCACCGTGCTGTGATGCAAGCGCTCGATCTCGGCAACCCGACTCACGGTCATATCGCGGCACAGATTGCCCACATGCATGGCGAACCGCTGCGTGTATCGCGGATTCTTAGCCAGCCAATCCAAATGCTCTACGTGCACTGACGTACAACAGGGACATCTAACCCGCCAACGTTCAAACTCAAGATAGATGCGCCAGCCAGCGACAGACAGGTCACGTACCCGTAGGGTTTTGCAATCGTATCTGGATTTGCACCGGTGTCCACATTGCGAACATGTTGCTGTTTTTTTCCCCGTTGCAAGGTGATGATTCGAGAATGCCGGTCACCGAAAACCCCCTTCAACATCGAACGGGCAGTGAACCCAGGAAAGCAGAAAAGCGATCTGATTGACTTTGGGTTTTTCATGCTGGAAGCTTACCCGAAAAACGAAACAACTTTCCAGTCAGCCAATCTCTACGAAAACACTGCCTACGTAGATACTTTCAGCAATTTGTTACTGAAAATGGCCCACACGAATCCGCGTAGACCC
>CANLXI010000101.1 GCA_947495035.1 uncultured Granulosicoccus sp. | reverse complement strand
CATGGAAGCTCAGATCATCATGTGTCGCCGGTTGCTCAAGTTGTTGCTCGAAGGCATCAGCCATACCGGTGAGTTTCAGTGTGCGCAGCTGCGCCACGAGTGCATCGTGGTTCATAGGATTTCCTTGATGGTGTTTGAGGTTGTGATGGCGAAGAGGACCGGCTTCGCCCACCGGTAGTACACGGTTACGCCAAGCTCAGTGAAAGGCTTCCGAACCGCGAACATTTTCGTGATCTTGCAGGAACAGGTCGTCCTGCAGCTCAGCGTCCTTTGCCGTGTTCAGCGGCTTCTTGTCGAGCCCTTTCTTCAGGATTGACTCCACGCTGGTACGCGTTGGCGAGCCGATTTCCAGTGCGCGCAGGCAGGCATCCTCCAGCCTGACCCGGTCATACTTTTTGGCCAGAGACAGCAGTGCAAGAACCGCACGGAAAGACTGTTCAGGAAGACGTTTTCTACGTAGCTGCTCCTGAGTGACGTGCAGCGTCGAAGGGCCAATGTCACTGGCCCATGATTCGAAGCGCTCCACTGACCACTCGGCCATGAACTTGTGGCCACCGGGCATGTGCTCGGTGAGAGTCGTATATCCGGCACGGACATGAGATCTGGCATGACAGGCGACACGTTGCCCCCGTGCATAGACACTGACAAGCTTGGCGCTGGCATGCACCTCGACTGTTGTTTTGCTCAGGTTGTGAGGGACGGAGTAGTAGTGACGTTTGTACTCAATGTGATAGTCGATATGTACGCGGGCGTCGAGAATATCAACGTATTCATAAGGAGAGGCTGGCAGAGCTTTGAGCGCCTGTCGCTCGATGCTTTCAAACCGGCTTTTACGTGAGCCAGGCAGGCGCTGAAAGGGTCGTTCGTTGAGCGAGTCGAGCAGCTGCGCAATCGCCGCATTGAGCTGTCCGATGCTGAAGAATG
>CANLXI010000100.1 GCA_947495035.1 uncultured Granulosicoccus sp. | reverse complement strand
TCTGCCAGAATCGTTCCATCTGCTCCCGGCTCGCCTTGAGGTCCCTGAGGGCCTGCAACTCCTTCAGGGCCTTGTTCACCAGTCGTACCTTGCACACCTGCAGGCCCCTGTTCACCCTGCGGACCGCGTGGGCCGGGTGGGCCTGCGATACCCTGAGGGCCTTGCTCACCTGCAGGCCCCTGTTCTCCTTGTATTCCTTGCTCTCCGGTCGCGCCTTGTATCCCTTGTATTCCCTGCTCGCCCATTGCTCCTTGCGGCCCTGTTTCGCCTGCCGGTCCTTCGAGTTGAACCAATTCATAGCCTCGGCGACAAGTGCCGTCATCCGTCAGATTCAGGATTCTTCCTGAGGAACTGACGCAGACACTGGTTACTGTATCGGCGATGCTGGGGGTCGATATAACAGACAAGGCCATAACCAGACACGATGCGCCCAGGCAGCTTTTCCATTTATGTTGTTTCATATTCTTCATTCTCGCTTTTTCGATAACGATTTCGTTACGATGGAAATTGAATGATATTTCGAACTCCTATTGACCAACCTCCTTGTTATGCCAAATGACTGGGTTCAACGATTGAGCCTTCCAGCTGATTGTCCACTGAAGGACTTGCCTTGATCGTACAGTAATGCGTATTGGACAAATAGCCCCCGCATTTTCCGAGGTTCGCTCATGTCGATGGTGCACGGCAGGATATTGAGCGCTATGGAGAAGGCCCAATTTCACCCATTTTTTGACAAGTAGCTATAAACGCTGAAATTATCAGATAGCCACCTGCCTGAAGAAGCGTCCAGCAGGAGGATCATTCTTTTACAAGGGCGATACGAAAGTATAGGATCTCAGGTGTCACTCGACGGGCGATCCCGGAAGCCAAGATGTATTACACATGAGATGGCCAAGTGCACGGTAGAGTCGCCGACTGGCGCGGTGACGGGTTTCGGAAGTTGTCGCTACTTCCCAGGCGTTTAG
>CANLXI010000099.1 GCA_947495035.1 uncultured Granulosicoccus sp. | reverse complement strand
AGAGCTCGTCATCACGTCTCAGGTAAAGCGATCCCGGATTTGCCTAAGATCACACCCTACTCGCTTAAACCGGACACCAACTGCCGGCTGGCCTAGCCTTCTCCGTCTCCCCATCGCAGTAACTAGTGGTACAGGAATATTAACCTGTTTTCCATCGACTACGCCTTTCGGCCTCGCCTTAGGATCCGACTAACCCTGCTCCGATTAACGTTGAGCAGGAAACCTTGGGTTTTCGGCGTGCGGGTTTCTCACCCGCATTGTCGTTACTTATGTCAGCATTCGCACTTCTGATACCTCCAGCATGCCTCACAGCACACCTTCGCAGGCTTACAGAACGCTCCTCTACCGAGCAGATAAATCTGCTCCCGTAGCTTCGGTATATTGCTTGAGCCCCGATAAATCTTCCGCGCAGGCCGACTAGACCAGTGAGCTATTACGCTTTCTTTAAAGGATGGCTGCTTCTAAGCCAACCTCCTGGCTGTCTATGCCTTCCCACATCGTTTCCCACTGAGCAATATTTAGGGACCTTAGCTGACGGTCTGGGTTGTTTCCCTCTTCACGACGGACGTTAGCACCCGCCGTGTGTCTCCCATGATTGCACTTGCTGGTATTCGGAGTTTGCAATGGTTTGGTAAGCCGGGATGGCCCCCTAGCCATAACAGTGCTCTACCCCCAGCAGTGATACATGAGGCTCTACCTAAATAGATTTCGAGGAGAACCAGCTATCTCCGGGTTTGATTAGCCTTTCACTCCGATCCACAGCTCATCCCCTCATTTTTCAACATAAGTGGGTTCGGTCCTCCAGTTGATGTTACTCAACCTTCAACCTGGCCATGGATAGATCACCCGGTTTCGGGTCTATTCCCAGCGACTATGTCGCCCATTTAAGACTCGGTTTCCCTACGCCTCCGCTAAGCACTTAAGCTTGCCACTGAGAATAAGTCGCTGACCCATTATACAAAAGGTACGCAGTCACCCC
>CANLXI010000098.1 GCA_947495035.1 uncultured Granulosicoccus sp. | reverse complement strand
TCGAGGAGTTGCTGTCACGCTTTCATAAAAAACAGTGTCTGACAGCCGAGACTGAGATTATCGGCGAGTCAGAGTGGGAGGGCTTGCGGCTGGTTGTCGCTCATGACCCAATCGCTGCCAACGAGCGCACAGCGAAAAGAGACTTGAAGATCAAGCAGCTTGAAGACGTGGCCGAACAATGGGTCGGCAAGCTTGATGAACAGGACGGAGGGAAGCGCTACCGGGGTCGAAAACTCTCGGACGGTGGTGCTCGTGCGCGCTTCTATCACGAAGTGGTCGAGGCAAAGCTTGCGCGCATCATCAAGGTTGACCTGAAGAGTGAGTTGTTCACCTATAGCATCGATCGGAAAGCGCGACGTCGTGCGGAGATGATGGATGGTAAATTGCTGCTGGTCAGCAACACAAAAGACCTGACGCCGGCAGAGATCGTGAGTCGATATAAATCGCTGGCGGATATTGAACGGGGCTTCCGCGTCTTGAAATCCGAGCTGGAAATCGGTCCGGTTTATCACCGCCTGCCGGAGCGTATTCGTGCTCACGCGTCCATCTGTTTCATCGCGCTGATTATCTACCGCGTGATGCGCCAGCGTCTCAAGCAATCCGACTGCTCATTATCCCCGGAACGTGCCCTGCAATCACTGCGTCGAATACAGCGCCACAAGATCGTGCTCAACGATAAAGCCCACTCCGGCATCTCTACCTTGTCCAAGGAACAAGGCTCGCTCCTGGACTCACTGAGCGTCGCCAAACCTACCGAATCGCGCCAGTTATCACTGCTGTAGTGGCAATTTGAAAAGCCACCTTCAATGCAATCAATAGCTTACGTCATTTGCTGTCGAACTCGGGGGAACGAGATCTAGCAAAGAAGCCTCAATGCGAAACCTAACAAAGTACAGCGGTTCCCGGCGAGCATCTGAGGGCCGCATAGCCAGCGATCTTGCGTAACCTCGGCAGGGTGCTTTTGCGCAAACTATGCTCTATGGGTCTCT
>CANLXI010000097.1 GCA_947495035.1 uncultured Granulosicoccus sp. | reverse complement strand
CTTGATTACGCATGAGACTCAGCCAGTTTTACGAACCGATACGGAAAAGGTGGCGTGCGCACAGTGCTGTGAGCCAGCCGCTTCAGGATTCCCGCAAGGTCGTGACGTCTGTTGAATCGATATTGGAATTCGGCCAGATAGCGCGGTCGATGTCCTGGAGAGACTTGGCGGTAGGTACCCGTCAGCGCAGATTTGATGTTGCCCAGGGCCGTATTCACCCATTTAAACGTAGGCTTCTGCGCTGCTCGACGTCCGCCGCCAGAGACAACTACCGTATGGCTGCAACCATGATCGATTACAGCACCAAAACAAGCCAGACCATCACTGTAGACATCGGCGCCAGGGACCAATTTCGCTTTGGCGAAAGCACTGACTTCATCGTTGCTGAACCCATCAACAACCTGCAGTGCCATTCTCTGTGGTCTGCCGTCTCTATCGGTCTGAACCGCGGCGATAAAGGGCGTTTTACCTTCAGCGCCGCGTCCTGCCTTTCCCGGCTTGCGCGCTCGCTCGCCCCCTAGGTAGGCATCGTCAATCTCGATTCGATCGGTCAGCTTTCGGCTCGCCTCTCGCTCTTTCATGGTCTGCATCAGCTTCTGTTTCACCAACCAGGCCGTGTTGTAAGACACGCCAAGGCGACGCATGAGCTCCATTGCAGAGACGCCATTCTTCGATTGAGTGAGGTGGTACATGGCACGAAACCATGTGGTCAGTGGCAGCTTGGTGGAGTGAAAGATCGTGCCAGCGGTAATGGACGTCTGAGTCCGACAACAAGCACACTGCACAAGCTGCCGATGCTCCAACTGATGCCCCTTCTTGTGACCACAGGAAGGGCAGACAAACCCATCCGGCCAGCGAAGTTCATGCAAGGCACGAAAACAGGCTTCCTCTCGACCGTAGAGCCTTTCGAACTCCGGCTCGGAAAGGCCCTTCTGGAACTGGATCTTGTTGCGAGGCATGCATTTGGCCCTGTAATTCTAGTACTGTTCAAGTATACAGCGGTAAGTGATGCTTAACAATCTACGTAATCAAGTGG
>CANLXI010000096.1 GCA_947495035.1 uncultured Granulosicoccus sp. | reverse complement strand
CAGCAGTTCCCGGCCAGTGAAAACGGCCCTGACTATCAACGAGTTGCAGAGTTCTGACAAGTCGCCTTTCGTAACCTACGCTCAATGGAAACACCATTGAGAGTCTGTCACCTATGGCTTCGCAATTGGCTACGCTGCGCAAGGATCTCTCGGCTCCGGGATTGATCAGGACGGTGAGAGAGCAATTCTCCAAGATCACTGATACTCGGCGTCAAGGCAGTATTGTATTTACGCTGCCAGACACTTTGTGCGCAGCGCTGGCCATGTTTCAATTCAAATGGCCCTCCCTGCTGCAGTTCGATGAGGCCAGCCATGGCGACCAGACTGTCATGGGTAATCTGCGTCGGCTCTTTTGGCTCGACGAGGTTGCCTCGGATAGCCAGATGCGCGACATCCTGGACATGGTCAAACCGGGTGAGCTGCGCAAAGCATTTCGAGCAATCCATTCCAGCGCACAACGAGGCAAGGTGCTCGAAGACTTCGCCCTCTTCGATAATCGGTACCTGCTGTCCATCGACGGCACCGGACTGTACTCATCGACCAAGGTGAAATGTCCGCAGTGCAGCGTGAAGAAGCACCGTAACGGGGAAACCGAATATTACCACCAGTCGCTGGCCGCAGTGATCGTACATCCCGATCAGAAGACCGTGTTGCCACTGGACTTTGAACCCATCGTGAAGAGTGACGGTGATACGAAAAATGACTGTGAACGAAATGCTGCCAAGCGCCTGCTGCTTGCCATAAACCAGCTGTATTCCAATCGCCCGTTCATTGTGCTGGAGGATGCGCTGGCTGCCAATGGTCCGCATATTCAAGCACTAATGGGCTACGGCATGGAATTCATCATCAACATCAAACCCGTTGGCAATGCCTCGTTGTTCGAGGTGATGCACGACCGTTTCCTGCTCGGCCAGGTTACCGAGGACGAAGAAAAACGGGTCGATGGCAGCGGTCGCGGCTATCGATTTTCCAATGATTTACCGATGAATGCCTCGCACCCGGACACGCGGGTCAACATGATCGAGTACTGGGAAGTAGACAAGAAAGACCCCGAGAAAGTGACGCTGAACATGAGCTGGGTAACCAAT
>CANLXI010000095.1 GCA_947495035.1 uncultured Granulosicoccus sp. | reverse complement strand
ATCTTTGAGACGTTCCGCCATACAGGCTCTGCAATGGCCGTCATGAAGCGTTTCAAAAGCGAAGGGCTCGAGTTTCCGGTTCGGGTGCGACGAGGTATAGGCAAGGGAGATATGCACTGGGGATCGCTCAATCATTCACGCATACTGCAGATTCTGCACAACCCACGTTATGCAGGGGCATTCGTCTACGGCAGAACACGGACAGGACGCAATGCGAACCTGCAGCCGACGCCGATCAGGGTGGCACAAGAGAATTGGCAAGTGCTCATCCCGGAGGCACATGTTGGCTACATCACCTGGGAAGAGTTTGAACAGAACCAGGCGACACTGAAGCGTAACGCAGGTGCGTTTGGTAACGGTCGTCGAGGCAGTGTGCCACGCGAAGGTGTAGCATTACTGCAAGGGAGGATACTCTGTGGATTCTGTGGCACCCGAATGCGGGTGCGCTATCAAAAGATGCGTGGAACCATGGAACCCTACTACCAGTGTGCAGAGGCATCTGTGCGTCAGGCAGGCAAATTGTGTCAGTCTATTCGTGGTAACCATATCGATAAGGCCATTGAAACGTTGCTGCTTGAGCTTGTCGCTACGCCAGCTCTGAATGCGGCACTGGCGGTTCAGCAGGAAATCACCGATCGGATCAACGAAGCGGAAGCCCTGCGCAGCACTCACCTTGAGCGCGCTCGTTATGAGGCCGAACTATCACGTCGCCGATTCATCAATGTGGACCCTGACAACCGCCTGGTCGCAGAGACACTTGAGGCGGAATGGAATGAGCAACTGCGGCGACTGGATGACCTGCAACAGGAACAGGATCTGGAACGCGATGCTGACAAAACTCTGCTGTCTGAGGACGTACAGAAACGCGTATTGAGTTTGGCAGAAGATTTCCCGCGCGTGTGGTCCGACAAGCGCACCACACCTATCGAACGCAAACGCATGGTGGCATTGCTGATTGAAGACGTCACCTTGTTGAAACAGGACAGTATCGCCATTCACATTCGATTCCGCGGTGGGCAGACACAGTCGTTGGACGTGCCACTTCCCGTGCCCATCGCGCAAATACGCAAAGTGTGTCCAACCGTGGTCGAGGCTTTGGATACGCTACTGGAGACCTGCAACGATGCA
>CANLXI010000094.1 GCA_947495035.1 uncultured Granulosicoccus sp. | reverse complement strand
AAGCTGCAGAACAGCTGAATAAGTTAGGTCATCGCAACTGGAAGGGTGAGGAGTTCACTGGCAAACGCGTGTCATTCGTGCGCAGAACTTATCAGCTAAAAAGCCGCTATGCTCGCCTGCGTGAGCGCGGGTTTATCAACGCCACCGAGATGAGTTTGCATCTAGGCATAGCCCAGACAACGGTCTACGAGTGGGCCCGCGACGGGCTGCTGCAACGTGAGGCATGGGCTGGTGGCAAGAAATGTCTTTTCGCCACACTACCCGGTATCATTATCAAGAAAGGGTGCGGCGGCCGCGGTGCCAAACCACCTGAAGTAACCATCGTTCCATCGTCAGAACAGGAGATAGTATGAACACCTCGCCTTGTCCTTGGGTTTTCTGACTCTCGCCGGAATGATGACCGTGCCGGAGTAGTCCGCCCAGCTCTGATAGGCAGCATTGATTTTGGCCACCCAGGGATGCGGTTTTATGACTGCCGATTTCAAGCAGTCGGGAACGACAATCTGGGTAATGCCACCGAAGAAGTCGAAGGCTGCATTATGGCTTTGAATCCAGTCCGCCTCTGTCTGTGATAGCGAGGCGTGCGCAAACGTATAGCCTGATGCGCCCAGTACTGCCACAAAGATCTGTGCATTGACGAACTCGCCGGTGGCGGCATCAACTATTGGTACTGTCCGACCGGCGTAGTCAACGAAGCACTTCTCGCCAGCGATATGTACCTGCCGCATGGAGCGCTTCTGCGTGCCGAGCCAGTCCTTGTAGCGATTGCAAAAATGCGAGTAGCTGTAGCCGTTATCAGGGTGCATCTCGCGGTACTCCTCCCATAACAACAGCAGCGTCATGCCCTTGGTGGACAGTTCCTGCTGTAGGGTGGGGAAATCCGGAGCTACAAAGTCAGTGGCGCGCCCGGTACTGGCAGGTGGAAACAAGACAGAACCGAGGTCCCGTTCACTCATGCCTTCGGGCAACGGCCACGAAAGCCCTGCTTGGCGAGCACGCTTGAGATAGTTGGACACCGTGCCGTAACCGATGTTCTGGGAGGTCGCAATCTGCCGCAGGGTCAGGCCAGCTTCGTAGTGCAGACGCAGGATGGTTTTGATCTTTCGCATTGGGAGTCTCGGTGTAGCCAAAACTGTGCGCTC
>CANLXI010000093.1 GCA_947495035.1 uncultured Granulosicoccus sp. | reverse complement strand
GGTGAGTCAGCCGAGGGAACTTCCCCCTCAGCTGCTCTCAGAACCCGGCGTGAACCTCTCGATTCACCGGGCTCCCATCGCTCCAACCTGAAAAGAACCAGAACCTGTCCAATGTACAAACAGATTCGGCCTATCCTTCTTCACCTTCTCAAGCCACGCAAATGCACGATGCTTGTGTCCGCGAAGTCGTTTGAATTTCCTCATGGCCCAACGCACGATTATCCTGTTGAGATGCTCCGCAACAGGCTGAAACTCCGACCCTCGAAAACGACAGTAGTAATTTATCCACCCCCGAACACGAGGCGCCATCACTTGTGCTAGCTCGTCAATCGATAACGAGCTTTGCAATTGAAGACGCCAGTTTCGTGCCCGTTGACGCATTGCTGTCATCGAGCTTCGACTGACTGCCGGTGTAAAACCGCAGCGTACACGCCCATATCCATCAACAACTCTTCTTGGTCTGAATGAATAGCCAAGAAAATCAAACTGGGTATGTTCGTGAGTCCCTCGTCGCTTGCTATCCTTGCAATACACTATCCGAGTCTTTTTCGGATGAAGCTCCAGACCGCAAGAGTTTAGACGCGCGGACAACCTATTTAGCATGATGGTCGCCTGGGCCTTTGTCTTGCAATGGAGAATCCCATCATCAGCGTATCTGCAGAATGGAATATTGCTGTGTTGGGTCGATAACCAGTTGTCCAATGCGTAGTGCAGGAAGAGATTGGCTAGTACGGGCGAAAGTGGTCCACCTTGTGGTGTCCCGACAGATCTCTCTCCCGAAACAAACTCACCTTCTTGCATCGGCGCAACAAGCCATCGCTCAACATATAGCAATACCCAGCGTTCAGCACAATGATGACGAAGTGCTTTGAGAAGTAATTCATGGTTGATGTTGTCAAAAAGGCCGCGAATGTCGTATTCCAATACCCAGTCACTCTTCCAGCAGCGCCAACGCGTTGCCGCAATTGCGTCGTGGGCCGACTTACCCCGTCGATAGCCATACGAGTCATCGTGGAACACCGGTTCCAACATCGGCTCAAGCCATAAAGTTACCGCTGTCTGTGCAATCCTGTCACTGACCGTCGGCACGCCTAGCGTACGAACACCTCCATCTTTCTTGCTTATCCGAACTGATTTGACCGGTGGCGGGAAATAGCTGCCAGAGGCCATTCGGTTCCAGATGCGAAAGAGATTCTTGTCACGCTTGCAATCGAAATCCGTTATCGATTGTTGATCAACACCCGCCGCTCCTCGATTGGCTTTCACACGCTTGTATGCCTCCCATACTAAGCGCTTGGGAATATCAAAAGGTTTT
>CANLXI010000092.1 GCA_947495035.1 uncultured Granulosicoccus sp. | reverse complement strand
ACTGCTTGGGTGTTATATGGTCAAGCCTCACGGGCAATTAGTACAGGTTAGCTTCACACATTACTGCGCTTCCACACCCTGCCTATCAACCTTGTGGTCTTCAAGGGCCCTTCAGGAATCTCAAGGATTCAGTGAGAACTCATCTTGGGAGGGGCTTCCCGCTTAGATGCTTTCAGCGGTTATCCTGTCCGATCGTAGCTACCCGGCAATGCCACTGGCGTGACAACCGGAACACCAGGGGATCGTCCACTCCGGTCCTCTCGTACTAGGAGCAGCTTCCCTCAATTCTCAAACGCCCACGGCAGATAGGGACCGAACTGTCTCACGACGTTCTAAACCCAGCTCGCGTACCACTTTAAATGGCGAACAGCCATACCCTTGGGACCTGCTACAGCCCCAGGATGTGATGAGCCGACATCGAGGTGCCAAACTCCTCCGTCGATATGGACTCTTGGGAGGAATCAGCCTGTTATCCCCGGAGTACCTTTTATCCGTTGAGCGATGGCCCTTCCATGCAGAACCACCGGATCACTAAGACCTGCTTTCGCACCTGCTCGACGTGTCTGTCTCGCAGTCAAGCACCCTTATGCCTTTGCACAAACCGCACGATTTCCGACCGTACTTAGGGTACCTTCGCGCTCCTCCGTTACTCTTTGGGAGGAGACCGCCCCAGTCAAACTACCCACCATACACTGTCCTCAACCCGGATAACGGGCCCAAGTTAGAACTCCAAACATACCAGGGTGGTATTTCAAGGACGGCTCCACGCAATCTGGCGATCACGTTTCAACGCCTCCCACCTATCCTACACAAGTAGGTTCAAAGTTCAGTGCAAAGCTGTAGTAAAGGTTCACGGGGTCTTTCCGTCTAGCCGCGGGTACACGGCATCTTAACCGCGAATTCAATTTCACTGAGTCTCGGGTGGAGACAGTGTGGCCATCGTTACGCCATTCGTGCAGGTCGGAACTTACCCGACAAGGAATTTCGCTACCTTAGGACCGTTATAGTTACGGCCGCCGTTTACCGGGGCTTCGATCAAGAGCTTCTCCGAAGATAACCCCATCAATTAACCTTCCGGCACCGGGCAGGCGTCACACCCTATACGTCCACTTGCGTGTTTGCAGAGTGCTATGTTTTTAGTAAACAGTCGCAGCCACCTGGTCACTGCGGCCCCCAAAAGCTTAGAAAGCAAATTCATCACTCTCAGGGGCGCACCTTCTCCCGAAGTTACGGTGCTATTTTGCCTAGTTCCTTCACCCGAGTTCTCTCAAGCGCCTTGGTATTCTCAACCTACCCACCTGTGTCGGTTTGGGGTACGGACACTGGTTACCTGAAGCTTAGAGGATTTTCTTGGAAGCATGGCATCAACCACTTCGCTCAAAA
>CANLXI010000091.1 GCA_947495035.1 uncultured Granulosicoccus sp. | reverse complement strand
ACGCCTCCGCTAAGCACTTAAGCTTGCCACTGAGAATAAGTCGCTGACCCATTATACAAAAGGTACGCAGTCACCCCACAAGGAGGCTCCTACTGCTTGTATGCATACGGTTTCAGGGTCTATTTCACTCCCCTAAAAGGGGTTCTTTTCACCTTTCCCTCACGGTACTAGTTCACTATCGGTCAGTAAGGAGTATTTAGCCTTGGAGGATGGTCCCCCCATGTTCAGTCAAGATAACACGTGTCCCGACCTACTCGAATAACCAATGGATAGATTTCGTGTACGAGGCTATCACTGTCTATGGCTGCACTTTCCAGAGCATTCCACTATCACACCATCGGGTTTAGGGCTGCTCCCCGTTCGCTCGCCGCTACTAAGGGAATCTCGGTTGATTTCTTTTCCTCCGGGTACTTAGATGTTTCAGTTCCCCGGGTTCGCCACCTTATCCTATGTATTCAGATAAGGTTAACGTGCTGATGCACGCTGGGTTTCCCCATTCGGAAATCGCGGGATCAAAGCATGTTTGACTACTCCCCCGCGCTTTTCGCAGTCTACTACGTCCTTCATCGCCTCTTACTGCCTAGGCATCCACCGTATGCACTTATTCGCTTGACCATATAACCCCAAACAGTCGCTACAAGCTATGAGCAACTGTCAAACCTCGGACTATACGGCGACATAAAATAACGATTGATAAGTACTGGTTGTTCATCAGCTATCCGGCTAGGGATATAACTGACAAACGTTTACGACTCTCCAAATTTTAAAAGAACCTCGGCCAATCAACATGGATTGACATTTTCCAGCCACACTAAAAGCCAGAGCTAAAGGACAGTTCATGTCATTTAGCTGTAGCTTCTAAGTATCAGTATCTAGTAGTGGTGGAGCTAAGCGGGATCGAACGGGGCCGCCCAGGCCGCTGACTTGTCAGCGGGGCGATCCAGCAGGATCATCGTTCAAGCTACCCGTCCAGACCATTTGCAACAGTAAATGGTGGAGCTAAGCGGGATCGAACCGCTGACCTCCTGCGTGCAAGGCAGGCGCTCTCCCAGCTGAGCTATAGCCCCAGGAAAGACTTTCCGTTACTACTCGGCTTGTCGGATAATGGTGGGTCTGGGTGGATTTGAACCACCGACCTCACCCTTATCAGGGGTGCGCTCTAACCAACTGAGCTACAGACCCGAGGTTTTCTCTTAAATCAAGTAACTTAAATGGATGCTTGAACTCACCGATTCTTCCAAGCTTCAAGGAGGTGATCCAGCCGCAGGTTCCCCTACGGCTACCTTGTTACGACTTCACCCCAGTCATTAACCACAAAGTGGTGAGCGTCCTCCCGAAGGTTAGACTACCCACTTCTTTTGCAGCCAACTCCCATGGTGTGACGGGCGGTGTGTACAAGGCCCGGGAACGTAT
>CANLXI010000090.1 GCA_947495035.1 uncultured Granulosicoccus sp. | reverse complement strand
GCTGCGCGAATGAAGTGATAGCTTGAAATTCCGATCTTGTGGGCGGTGCTGATGATGCTCAGTATCAACGGTCTGAATTGATCGCCCTGATAGGATTGGCTGGCAAAACTCAGCTTTCGCCAGATCACATAGGAGCGCAGATCCCTCTCGGCGATGTTGTTATCCAGTGGTATGCGGTGGTCTTGCAGGAACGTCCAGCACATGGATTCTCGCGATTGCAGGTGAATACATTGGCGTTTGGTTCGCCCATCGATTCGTAGTCGCGCACCGCGTTTCAAGGTCTGCTGGAAACTCTGCCTCAATCGATTCATCCGTCGCCAATAAACGAGCTCTTTGATCCTGCCCTCCTGCCACCGGTGTCGTGTTCGAATAACGGCATGGGAAATCAGTAACAGTCGTCGCCCGATCTTGCCGCCGTTTCCAACACGTTCGCTGATATCGATGAACTTGCGAATCAGATGAGGCCAGCACAGCTGGCGCCGTTCATTCTCGACACGGTTGTAGCCACCGAAATCATCGGTCACCAGAAAGCCCGGAAACCCGCCGAGCAAGGTGTCAGCCGCCACCTTGCCTCGGGAGTGATGGACCAGGAAATAGCTGGCCTTGCGCGTGACCAGGGCCCACAGCCAGCGGCACTCAACACCGCGAAAATGCCGTGTTTCATCGGCATGGGCCACTGGCTGACTACGCACATAATCGCCAATCTGACGATAGGGCTCGGCCAGTGCCTGCGTTGCCTTGGCTTGTGCCTGGGAGATGGCGCCGATGCTGAAATGAAGCTGCCAGTGCTCCTGCAGATAATCCTGAATCTGGCGAATCGTCAAATGATACCGGCCCGAGAGATGGGCGATCAGCGCCACCAGGTTCGGTCCCATCTGGCCACTGGGTACGCTGTCCGGTGTGTGGGCCGCATGATAGCGGCCACAATTTCCACAGTGCCCGGAAAACAGTTGGTGTTCAATGAGCGAAAAGCGTACCTGGGGAATATCAAAGACCTGATGGCGGCATCGAGGCTCGGGCTCGATGGCAACCGAGCCACCACAGCCGCATTGCGCATCGGGAAAATAGCGCTGAATCTTGTCGACATCCTGCTCGCTGACAAGCGGCCTGTCATGACGGATATGACCCGGTTGCGCCCCCTGACGTCGATAAGACTTTGGTTTCTTGCGTCGTTTGGCCCGCTGGGTGGTGGAGTCCGACGAGGGCGGACGAGATGAATTGCGCGAACTCTTGCCAATGCGTTCGCTCAGCTCGTTTACCTGCTCGCGAAGCTCTTCGTTCTGGTGTTTGAGTTCAGTGACAATGCCCCACAGCCCATCGATCTGGGCATGAGCCTCTTCGAGTGTTCTGGGTGGTGCTGGGCGCAGGATGTCGACCACTTTCGGGCTAGCAGCAAGTGCGGGTGATGCACTGATGATA
>CANLXI010000089.1 GCA_947495035.1 uncultured Granulosicoccus sp. | reverse complement strand
CGCGCTTTCAGGCGCTCGTCATCGTCCAGATCACTCCATTCCCGCTCGAGCCGATACAGGGCATTGATGTGCGAGAGCATGACCATCGCCACACTCGGCTTGCCTTTTTCCGCTTTCGGTTGGGTCTTGATCGCTTCCGCTACTATTCGCCTGGCGTGGTCCCAGCACCCCAGGTGCACGATGTCTTTCGCCGCGCACGGCGCATCATAGCCACTGTAGGCATCGCTCTGGAAATAACGGCCTTCAAAGTGCTTGAGCAACCGCTCGGCCACTGCACCACCCCGTGACTTGTCGTAATTGAAAGTCACGATCTGTTTGCCAGGGGGGCCACCTCTGAGGACCCAAATCCATTTATCACCGGTTGCCGCCATGCCTGGCTCATAGAGCACTTGCAATCGTGTTTCATCGCCCTGGATGTAGTCGGCTTTCATCTGATGGGCTTCAAGCCTTGTCAGCAAGCTCTGCATCGTCACTGACAGACGAATGATCCAGTTCGCCAGAGTCGTGCGGGTAATCTCGCCGCCGTATCGGCTCAGTATTTTCTCCAGTCGGTACAGCGGCAAACCATCGGCGTATTTCGCAATGACGATCCAGGCCAACAGGTTCGTGGACGCCAGACTGCGACCGATGGGGTGCGGTGGTCGTTCGGCCGCCTTGAGGCTTCTCTCACCCTCGTCGTCGAGAAACACCGCCTTTTCCTGCATGATCTCGATTACCTAGACCCGAGCCGGGATGATATCGAGCTCCTCTTTGACCCTGACGAAGAAGGTTCTCACGGCTCCTTCGCGCTCTTCATCAGTCAGACAGATAAAGCGTTGTATACGAGGCAGGTCCGCAGAGAGTCCCTTGCGTCCGGCTCGCTTACGAGGCTTCTTTTCGCTCTGGGTGTTGTTCGGCTCGTCTTCCTCGATCTCACCATCATCGGTGTCCGGCTCACCATCGGCCAGAGTCTCGGCATCATCTGCCAGCCAATCTTCCTGCAGCAGGTTCTTTTCACTCTTGCTGCCGAACTGCCGCTCTTGCATCAGTCGCAATCGTTCTTCGAGCACGGCGATGCGTGCTTTCTGGTTCTGCAATCGAGACTGCGACTCAGCCAGGAGCTCATCCTTCTCGCTCAGCATCTTCTGCTGCTCGAGCAGCGCCGCCATCAACGCATCGGGAGTCGGTAAACCCGATGCAGCGAAGCGTGTGAAGTCTGGCTTTTCCAAGGACTGGGACATGGGCTCATTATACCAACAATGGCTCAGCAAACGGACTCGTATTGCAGTATCCGATGCGGTTTCATCGATGCGATGTCGTACCCGTCAAGCAGCCAACCGAGCTGTTCGCCAGTGATTGTCAACAGCTCTTCACCGTCTTCCGGCCACCGGTGCGTATTCCGGCGAAGCTGATCACCCATTCTGGCCCATGGTGATCACCGCGTAGAGCTAACGCGCGAGGTCAGAGA
>CANLXI010000087.1 GCA_947495035.1 uncultured Granulosicoccus sp. | reverse complement strand
GCGTTGAATCCTGATCCCGCCTTACGTAGGCGAGGTTCTGTCGGCCCAAATAGGGAGCAGTTGCTCAGGTCGAACTACCGAGTGAAAGCGCTAGGGTCGCTGTCTGGCTCTAGAAGCGATTAATTGTTGAACCTCAAAAAATATATGAAAAAATTGAAAATAGCGATTTTAATTAATTCAATTTCTCACCTTTCTGGAGGACTGTTCAATTCGGTCAGGCTGTTGGTAAAGGAATATGTTGCAATTGGCATGGATGTGAAAGTTTACTCTAACAATGACGATAGGGCAATGCGCGATTCTATTTATTGGACGGGTATCGAGCTGTCACTCCATAAAACATATGGCCCCAAGCAGTTTTCATATTCACCTGGCAAGTTGAAGGAATTGCTTTCCGAGCAATATGACATCTTGCACGTGCACGGACTATGGCAGCATCAATCATTTGTCGCATATCAGTGGTCCCGAATAACAGGGCGGCCATTAGTAGTTTCACCCCGTGGGATGTTAGATCAGTGGGCGGTGAATAATAGTAGTTTCAAGAAAAAAATTGCTTTGAAATTATTCCAAGATCGTGTGCTTAAGAACTGTAGCATTCATGCGCTTACTGTAAAAGAAGCTTCCTCATGTTCCGGGCTCTATCCAAATACGAGTATATGTGTAATACCAAACGGTGTAAGTTTGCCAAAAATAGGCGAGGCGAGGCGAAGTGAGGGGGGTAAAAAACTGCTCTACTTCAGTAGAATTAATAGCAAAAAAGGAATTTTAGAGCTGCTAGATGCTTGGGACAAAATTATTTCTAGGCAAAGTTCAGAGGATGATTTCGACTGGGTCTTATGGGTATGTGGCTGGGAAGACGGTATATCTATGCATAGGGCTCTCGAAAGCTTATCTAGCAGAACACGTACTAAAGTTGTTTATAAGGGGGGCATTTATGATGACTCTGAAAAAGACAGCTTGTTCAGACAAAGCGACGCATTCATTTTGCCTTCTTTTTCTGAAGGGCTTCCAATGTCAGTGCTGGAGGCGTGGTCATACGAGTTACCTGTAATAATGACGCGGGAGTGCAATCTGGAAGTCGGGTATGAACGGCATGCCGCATTTGAAATTTTTATGGACGATGAAAAGCTAGTAGATACTTTGCTAAAGGTGTTAGTTGACGAAGAAAATTTACTGCGAACATACGGCAAAAATGGAAGACTTATAGTTGAAGAATGCTTCACATGGCGCAAGGTGGCTACATCACACATAAATAATTATTGTGATTTACTTAGGATGCCTGGTATTAATTAATATTAGTGAAATCTGCTTGGTTTGGAGCCTGAAATATAGATTTTAGAGATCTCAATAGAGAGGGGTAAGTATCTTCTATAAGGGCGTCCGGCATGTGGAGTTCTATCTTCTGTTGCATCATCTGCATATTACGGGGCATCGTGAACAGTCATTCTGGTCGAACGTGAGCACCCCCCTACGTCAGCATAGTTGAGTGTGCCGCAGTAATGCGGATCGGTCGACAAGAAGTCTACCGAGAAGTACGAGAAGCTACGAAAGCGATGGAGGTTG
>CANLXI010000086.1 GCA_947495035.1 uncultured Granulosicoccus sp. | reverse complement strand
TAGTTCGACCTGAGCAACTGCTCCCTATTTGGGCCGACAGAACCTCGCCTACGTAAGGCGGGATCAGGATTCAACGCAATTTACGTCCATACCTGGCGCATTTGAGGTTTTGTGAGCATTCTTGGCAATGACTGCAGGCAAATCCAGAGGAAAAGAAGAAGCCGTACCCAGTAGGCCCGCATTTTCCTTAAATTATGCCCGATGCCGCACAGGATGGCATGTATAGCGCCGCCTTCCTTGCCCGTCAAATGACAACGCTCCAGTAAACCGTCATTTTTCATATGGCCAATCATTGCCTCCTGGCCACTACGTCGCCGCAGTCGAGCCTTCTGTCGCTTGGTCAGCTTTCTCCCGCGATGGATCACATCTGCTTTGGTGTCATGCCTTCCGCGATAACTCAGATCCACAGCCACTGTCCGGGGTTTGACCGAACAGATTATTTCCGATTGCTCGAGCATGTCATCAAGCGTATGCCCGTCATACGGGTTGCCCGGATAACTGCGCATCTCGGTGACGAAGCCATCTTTCTGCGTGCAGACTATGCCAACCTTGGTACCGAATTCATAGCGCTTCCGTGCCTTTCCCTTGGAGATGCAGTCGACGTGCTGCTCGTGCAACGAATATATTTTGTTCTTGGTTTTCCGGTCTTTCAGCTGCCCAAGAAAACGTCTGGACAGTGCGATCAGATCCTGAGCTTCTTCTCTCATCGCTTCAGGCACCTGCGCCAATTGCCGTTCCAGTTCTCGCTGCAAGCGGCCTGCGAAACCTCTGAGTTTACGCAATGCCCTACGCATGCGCTTGTACTGCTTGGCATGTGCAAAACGACCCACTTGCTGTGAAAGTCTCGGCCCCTGTCGCGAGTAGGTTTGCCGGATCTTCAGCTCACTCCTTTTCATGAATTCTACAAGTCTCACCCGCAGCTTCTCCAGAAGAGCGCTGTCGGTGGGGTAAGCAATATTCTTTTCCATCACCGTGGAATCGACACAAACATCAGCAGAGTCTCGTCGTTCTACCACCCCGCTGCTCACTGCGCTCTCCACCACGGTTGTCAGCAACCACTCCATGCCTTCTTCACCCAAGCGCTTGCGCCAACGAATCAACGAGGTGGGATCGGCTGGCGAACGATGCTGGAAATGGGTTTCACCACAAAAGTACTGGAAATAGGGGTTCATCACCCAGACCTGCATCAGTCGCTCGTCAGACAAGGCTTCCATGTGCTTGAGCATCAACAGACCAGCAACGCGCCTGCCGGAATTGGCCATTGGGCCGCCGGCTGTGCTGAACAGGCCTCGCCAGTGATCTTCAAATATCTCCCACTGGAACGAATCTGCCAGCCGAACCAGTGAATTCTTCATGTTGATGAAATCCACCAGAGCAGGCCCGGAATCCTCGAACAACTTTGCCTGTGCGCCCAGTAACGATGGATCTGGTTTTGGCTTCATTTTGTGGTCCGAAATTACAACCTTTAGGCCCTATAATATCAAAAAGCTGCAATTTCCTGAAGACGATTAGCGCCAGAACCACTAGTTTTATAGGCTCAAACGAGTTATACAGGTCGAAC
>CANLXI010000085.1 GCA_947495035.1 uncultured Granulosicoccus sp. | reverse complement strand
AGTCAGCGATTCCCGGCCATCAGTCTTACTCAGCACTAAGATCCCGCCAGTTTATTGCGCCCACAGTAAACTCAACCGTAAACCGGCTTGCTGATACCTGTGGGGGTCGAGCGTTGATTATTCCTGTGTAGCGTGCCAAGGGTGTTGAATATCGTAACGGCTATGTCTTTCGCCGCACACTGATTAGTTCAGGCCCTTGCTGTGGAATGGCCCAGACATCCATCAATGTATCCCAGTCCGGCACTCGGAACTCAAAGAAGATGGCGCGATATTTCTCCCAGGCCGACTTCTTCGACTTCCAGCGCTCCAGAGCGCGTTGAAAAAGACGACAGGCGATTTGCTGCAATTGATCAATCAGGAAGGCCAGCAGCATCAACCCACCCAACACACTCGATAAGTATTGCGTTCCATGTCCGTAATTGTGTTCGAACCTATAGCTCTGATTCTTCAGCGTGTTGAAAACCTCGTTCTCGATTTTCCAACGCGTTCGTCCTGCCTGCACGATTTCCAGCGCATTGTGTGTATTGAGTGTCAGGTTGGTCACCCAGCTCCAGATCGTTTGCTTGCCTCGTTTGTCTACCTGCCAATACTCGATGAAGTTCACCATCAAGTCCGGATGAGAGGCATTGAGAGGCATCTGATTCGTAAAGCGATACCCGCGTGATGTGTTTGCAGAAGGGCTGTCCTCTTCCCACTCTGTGCAGCCACCCTGACTCATCCTGCGGGCAACTTCATCAAACACAGCAGCGTTGCTTCCAGGTTTGACACCGATGATGAAATCCATTTCATGCTTGGCCAGTAGCTCCAGATGAGGCCCATTGGCTGCCAGCGCATCCTCGAGCACGACGAAACGTCGTTTGGGGTACTGAGCTTTTATGCTGGGGATCAGTCGTTTGCCTGCATTGCGCTCACTGTCATTCTTGTTGGCTCCATCCTTTCGAGTGATGGGTTCGAAATCCACTGGCAGAGCCGCTTTGCTATCGGGGTGAACAATGGCACTAACCAGCATCTGGTGATAAAACTCCGGGCCATCCTTGTCGCTCTGAGTGCTCTTGGCTTTCTTCTCGCAACAGTGCTTGCAATGCACTTGGGTGGAAGAGAATGTTCCCGTTCCATCTATGGAGAGCAAATATTTCCCGTCCAGCCAGGTGAATTGTTCCAACGCACCGCCGCGCTGGGCGGCGCTGTGCAGTGCGCGAAAAGTGGGGCGAAGCTGCTCGGGTTTGACGGGATCCAAAATGGTTCTCATCTGTGTATCACAGGGCACGCGAGAGACCTCAAACAGGGTCAACAGATTGTGGCAAATCAGAGTTCTCTCGGCTCGTGCATCTTGATCAAACATCAGCAAGGAGGGATACTTCAACACGAACATCGCCAGAGCAGAACTGAGTGTATCGCTCATCGAATGCTGAACACTGGCTTGGCGGCGTGAGTCAGGAATGAGCGAGAATCTATCTCTGACGGTGGCCAGCAGGCCGGGCATTGAGAGGTCCTTGCGTAGGGTCGGTTCGGGAGCAGCCACAGAGTGTCAAATATCACAGAGCAAAGAGTCAGTGATAAAGATAGTCTACGAGAAGCTCAACGCCATCTCGTTGATAAGTGATTGATATTGCTCATACGATTTGCTCGCCGGGAATTGCTGG
>CANLXI010000084.1 GCA_947495035.1 uncultured Granulosicoccus sp. | reverse complement strand
ATCCCGCAATCCCGCAATCCCGCAATCCCGCAATCCCGCAATCCCGCAATCCCGCAATCCCGCAATCCCGCAATCCCGCAATCCCACAGCCGCACAGCCGCACAGCCGCACAGCCGCACAGCCACACAGCCACACAGCCACACAGCCACACAGCCGCTTCGAGTCGCTTCGAGTCGCTTCGAGTCGCTTCGAGCGAGTCCCGGGCTTGCAGTCCGAGCAGGAAAGGGAGTGGTTCAACCGGGTGGAACGAAACCGCCTTCAGGGCAGTTGCGTGATCAGAGGCAGTTGCAGTTCAAGTACCTGTACGCTGGAAGGCAAGAGACTCTCATCAAGACCTTCTCCATCTATCTGCCCAACGGCTTGCACATACAGGTGCAGCAATGAGTGAGTGCGCCACAATTCGGTGTCGAAGCTGGGTTCCCAGCGATTCAGTGAGTCGCTCGTGATTGCCGTGTAATGCCAGTTCGTGTTGCGCGTCAGATTGCTGCTGGCGAGGATGGCACGATCACCGAATTCGGAATCCCGGTAGATCAGGTGCAACCATTGCTCATCTCCGTCATTCTGCGCCAGAATCTGTGGTCGACTGATGGGCAGGCTCTTGGAGCCACCGCCGGAGAGTGAGAAATCGCCTTGTCGTTTGCTGACTTCCTGTCTGAACCAGCGTCGTTTACCGGTATTGCTTGAACCCCGGGTCTCGGCATACAGCATCTGCACTTGTGTGGCAGCGTCTGCCGATGAGCGAAAATAGGTCGCAATATAAGGCGTACCCGATTGATCGGTGGTCATGGATGTCTGGTTGATGAGGTTGCTGCCTTCGGCAATGGACCAGATGATCTCGGCATTGTCCTGGCTGATCGGCAACTGGTAAACCTGATCGCTCGAATCAACCCAGTTCACCCCTCCGTCATCGGATCTTGCGTAGTGCATGTCGTGATTGGTGGCAACGTCGGAGGATTCCCGCCAGACCCAGGACAGATGGATGGAGCCGCTTGCGTCCACGTGCATCTGCCAGTAGGCGTTGCGTTCACCTTGTCCGTCGAGCAGATTGTCCTGCAAACGTGTCCATTGCATGCTCTGTTGATCGTATCGGTTCAGGATCATTCGGCCCTGTCCGGATCGACCATCGCGATAGGCGAACAAGAGATCGCCGGATGGGAGCCGATGGAATTCAGGGTAGGTCACGGCCTGTTCATCCTGTCCGGTCATCGTGGACATGGGGCCCAACTGCAGACTGCCCGGTGAGGTGCTTCTGACATAGCGCAGGGAATCGACATGGTGATCCCAGGCCATGTGCAGATAGCCCGCACCGTCAAGCATGATGCTGATACTGTTGTGCGCATCCTCGGGACGTCCGCTGTAGCCGCTGGCGCTGATTTCCCAGTCGTCCGTACCCAGGGTTCGCCTTCCGAGCATGACTTCACCACTGCCTGAGTAGAACGCGATGTACTGTTGCTGCTCCTGTGTCACCAGGGAATTCTTGCGGAAGATCACTGCATTGACGGCATTTTGTGCCCAGCCATCGGCAACCTGACTCAGGTGTATCGGACTTTCCAGTGCGGATTCATCCATGGTGTCTTGTGGGTTGCAGGCCGCGAGAAGAAGGCTTGACAGACAGCTGCCGAGCCACAGGGCATGGTGAAAGAACGCCCGTCGGGAACGGCTCTTCCAGAGGCGAGATTCGATGGTAGCCTGTCGTTTGGTGGAGTGGCTCATCGGTTCCGAATTGCAAGTTCCGGTCCCGGAAATGATCGAGGTCCTGAAGCATGGGCATGAGGGCCGCTCGGTCGTGCGGTACAGATTGTTCCGGCAAGGCTGACCTCGTCACAGCGTCACAGCGTCACGGAGTCACGGAGTCACGGAGACACGGAGACACGGAGTCACGGAGACACGGAGACACGGAGTCACGGAGTCACGGAGTCACGGAGTCACGGAGTCACGGAGTCACGGAGTCACGGAGTCACGGAGTCACGG
>CANLXI010000083.1 GCA_947495035.1 uncultured Granulosicoccus sp. | reverse complement strand
GGTTGAGTTTACTGTGGGCGCAATAAACTGGCGGGATCTTAGTGCTGAGTAAGACTGATGGCCGGGAATCGCTGACTGAAACCATAAGCTCTGATGGTCGAAATGTGCACACTCACGTGCTTATCGATCCAGAATTTTCTACGAACACAAAGCTTCAGCAATTTCTTAACGATTTGCAAACACACAAAACACGGGATGGCGCGCGCCTGAGATGTAGTGAGCTGCCGACAGAACAGGAATACGTAGAAGCAACAGTTAGTCTGAATGACCTCAAAGCTGCTCTTGACAAGGTGTTTCCAGACGAAACTAAATATCTAATTGTTACCGCAGCTAGTAACGATGGACTTCGAGGCGTCGATACCAGATCGCCACGCAGCATGTCCATATCGGATGAGCTTGATAAAGCAAGCCATGCGTTCTTCGGTAAGTCAAATAACACAAGACACTTTCTTAACGAAAATCGTTATGAGGACGAATCAATTGCCGAGAAGAAACCTGTTTTCGACGGGTCAGATGCTCATTCATTCGAAGACCTTAAACGCCTTACAGGAGATGAGGCTAATTTCGAAACAACGTGGATAAAATCAGATCTCACTTTTCGTGGTCTTCGACAAACACTATTCGAGCCCAAAGGCCGCGTGCATATTGGTGAGAAACCCACAGTTCTTGAACGCCAGGAACAAGATGCCACGAGATTTATAAAAGAACTAAGAATCAATCAGATTGAAGGATACAAAGGAACAAGTGGCTCTTGGTTCAATGGTGTTTCAATACCATTTAATCCTGAACTCACAGCTATTATCGGCAACAAAGGAAGCGGAAAGAGCGCAATCGCCGACATTATCGGCCTTCTCGGAGAATCACGTCAACATGAGCACTTTTCTTTCCTGACAGATGATCCACAAAATCGTAAATTTCGACAAAAAGGTTTCGCAGAAAATTTCTGTGGTGAACTGAGTTGGGAAAGTGGCACGTCGAGTAGTACCAAGTGTCTTAATGAAAACGCAGATACCTTGAAGCCAGAAACGGTTAAATATCTGCCACAAAATTACTTCGAAAATTTAACAAACGAAATTTAAGTCAAGGCATTTAGAAATGAAATAGAAGAGGTCGTTTTTTCACATGTAGATGAATCTGATCGTATGGGACAATCCACCTTCGAGGAGTTAGAAGATCTAAAAAACGCTCAGAGCAAAAATGATATAAGTGCGCTTAAAGTACGGCTGCGCGAGCTTAATATCGAGATAGTCGACTTAGAAGATCAGGCAAACCCATCGACCATGAGAAGCCTAGATGAACAGTTAAAACAGCGACTGAGCGAATACAGCGCACTCGAAAAATCTATGCCAGAAAAGGTAGAAAAGCCTGTCGGAGAGAGTCCAGAACAATTGGCTATTGCCAAAGAGATAGAAAAAAACAATCAACAACTATCTGGTATAACGAGACGTGGTAAAGATGCCGTTGCACGCCTTTCCTCTTTAAAATCAGATATAAATACACTCGCCTCGCTCAAAGGTTCGCTGACCGCTCTAGATAACGAAACTAAAGAAAGAAAAGAAGAACTACGAGAAACATGCAAGCGTTTCTATCTAGATATTGATTCTATTGTTTCCTATAAAATTGATACAAATAATATTGATTCTAAACTGAAAGAATCTTCTACTGAAGTCGGCAAACTTGAGAAGGAGTCAGACGAAAAATTTTCTAATTCGACTGATTTTGAAAAAATATTCAGCATTCCCGACTTGCGCAAAGCGGTTCAATACCTCAAAGAAAAAATTAAAGTTCTACAGGAAACTGTATCCGCACCACGAAGACGTTATCAACGATACTTGCAAGCACATGCTGAAGTCACGAGTAAGTTAGAAGAAATAATGGGGAACAATGAGAACCCTAAGCCAGGGACAATTAAGGAAATAGAGCAACGTATCCTCTACATCAAGAACGATTTACAGGATCTTCTCAACAAAAAGCATGCAGCACGCGATGATATCTGCCGATCAATTTATCAAGCAAAGGAACAGGTGCGTTCATTCTACGAAAGTCTAAAATCCAGTGTAGAAAATTTACTAGAGGAGGTGAGCGATAAAGAGTTTAAAGTGACTATTGACGCATCCTTTGTACCGAAACGAGAATTTTCCAAGAAGTTTTTTGAACTTGTTAATCAAACATCGAAGGGGCCGTTTAGAGGTACATCAGAAGGCCAAACTGAGTTAAACGAGCGTTTCAATGATGTCAATTGGAATAGTTTTGATAGCGTACTTTCGTTCGTTAAAAACCTAGTCGAAGATATAAGCAAAGAAGACCTCTCAAAGCAGATCAAAGACAGTAAAGAATTTTATGATTTATTATTTTCGTTCGAATATTTTCATGCACGTTATGAACTGCGATTGGGCGGAAAGAATCTGAATCAACTATCACCTGGGGAAAAGGGACTTCTTCTTTTGGTCTTTCTTGATTACGCATGAGACTCAGCCAGTTTTACGAACCGATACGGAAAAGGTGGCGTGCGCACAGTGCTGTGAGCCAG
>CANLXI010000082.1 GCA_947495035.1 uncultured Granulosicoccus sp. | reverse complement strand
TCAGGTTCAGGTTCAGGTTCAGGTTCAGGTTCAGGTTCAGGTTCAGGTTCAGGTTCAGGTTCAGGTTCAGGTTCAGGCTCGGGCTCAGGTTCAGGTTCAGGTTCAGGCTCGGGCTCGGGCTCGGGTTCAGGCTCGACCGGGTTGGCAGGCTCTGCCTTCGGTTCGATCTGCAGGACCAATTGCAATTCCGCCCTGCCACCACGACCATCATCTGCCAGCAGGTTCACCGGCAATGAATCGATTTCTTCAGGCACATCGCCAAGCGAAACGGACAAGGCATCCGCATCGAACAGTATCCAGGGTGGCAGTTGCTCACTATCACGCTGCACCAGTGAATAGGCAAGTGCATCACCGTCCTGGTCGAAGAACCAGTCTGCTGCAGGCAGCGTTGTCGAGACCTCATGTCCCACGCTGAGTGCCTGTGGTTCGCTCTGCACCACCGGCAGATCATTCATGTCCTGTGCAACGATGACCATCTGCTGACTGACAGAACCTCCTGCACCGTCAGAAACAGTAACAGTCAGGATCAGTTCAGGCTCTTGCTCATGATCCAGACTTGTTTCCGGTTTCAGGCTGATCAGATCGCCCTCTATCAGGAACCTGTCATCACTCAGCGACGGTGTCAGTACATCGTCGGCATCCGTGTCGGTGAATGATATCGTCGCAAGCCTGGCACCTGGAAGATTTTCCGCAACCTCTACCTGCGCAGCGGCATCCAGCACCGGTGCCTGATTGACATTCTCGATCATGATCGAGAACTCCACCGCTTGGGAACTCGCCCCTTCGGAATCCACCGCCTTGACTGACAATGCCAGCAATCCGGTGTCCGCATCCGACGGGGTACCGGACAATGTCCCGATCGATTCGTCAAACGTCAGCCAGGACGGCAAGGCAGCACCATCCGCCTGGGTAATCTCCCGGACAAGCTGGTCTTCATCGACATCACTGAAAAGGTCTGCATCCAGCGTCAACAGAAATGGTTGCGCTTCCACGGCAACCTGGTCATCGATGCTGCCGGTGAGTACCGGAGAGGAGTTGCCGCTGATACTGATCGTTACTGTCGCAGCCAGGGAAACATTCCCACCGGCATCCTCGATCGTGTACGTGAAGCTGTCGCTGAATGTTTCGCTGCCATCATGATGGTATTCAAAGGTGCCGTCTGCATTGACGACCACCGTGCCATTCAATGGCAGCTGCTGCAGACTGGCCATGAGAACGCCCACCGGCTCGTCCAGATCAACAGCGCCCTGCAACAGGCTTTGTGCACCAGAATCGAGATCGTTCAGAACCTCTCCACGAGCGCCCGACAATTGATGATCCGCCGCTTCAGGCGTTTCATCGTCAACCGGCGTTACCGAAAACAGCAGGCGCTCGACAGGCAGTTCGGTGGAAGCATCAGACACCGTGACGCTGAAACCAGCTTCCTGCGAAGGCTCCGCTCCATCGTGATCGAACACTACCTTGTCTGCCAGCAAGTCTGCGTGAGTGAAACGATTGCCGACAACTTCATCGACGATCAGTGTGCCCGACTCCAGGTCGCTGACGATATAGACTATATCGCCATGGGCAGTATCATCATCTTCCACGCCGAAATGCTCGGCCTTCAAGGTCAGCAAGTCACCTTCCTGTATCTGCACGTCCGGCATTGGCTGAATGACCGGTGGATCATCGACATTGCTGACCGCGACCTCGAAGATCAGCCCCGTCAATTGAGTGGTTTCATCCTCGAGTGTGAAGGTGAGGCTGTCGGTCCAGTTGTCCTCCACACCCACATGGTGGCCCTTGTCCTTGTAGATCACCAACTCGTCAATCAGATCCTGCTCGGTGAAGCTCGAACTGACACTGCCATCGACCCGTAGTTCGCCCACCGCCGGATCGATGTTGAAGGTATAACGAATATTCGATGGATCGGTATCCGGGTCATTCGCCGTCAGTTCGGCCGTGGTGATGGGGACAGTCGCGTCTTCCTGTACCGAGACACCATTGATGATCGGAGCGGGCTCATCATCGACATTACTGACCGCGACCTCGAAGATCAGCCCCGTCAATTGAGTGGTGTCATCTTCGAGTGTGAAGGTGAGGCTGTCGATCCAGTTGTCCTCCACACCCACATGATTGCCATGGTCCTTGTAGATCACCAGCTCGTCAATCAGATCCTGCTCGGTGAAGCTCGAACTCACACTGCCATCAACCCGTAGTTCGCCCACCGCCGGATCGATGTTGAAGGTATAACGAATATCCGATGGATCGGTATCCGGGTCATTCGCCGTCAGTTCGACCGTGGTGATGGGGACAGTCGCGTCCTCCTGTACCGAGACACCATTGATGATCGGAGCGGGCTCATCATCGACATTGCTGACCGCGACCTCGAAGATCAGCCCGGTCAATTGAGTGGTTTCATCTTCGAGTGTGAAGGTGAGGCTGTCGGTCCAGTTGTCCTCCACACCCACATGATTGCCCTGGTCCTTGTAGATCACCAGCTCGTCAATCAGATCCTGCTCGGTGAAGCTCGAGCTCACACTGCCATCGACCCGTAGCTCGCCCACCGCCGGATCGATGTTGAAGGTGTAACGGATATTCGATGGATCGGTATCAGAATCATTCGCCGTCAGTTCGGCCGTGGTGATGAGGACAGTCGCGTCCTCCTGTACCGAGACGCCATTGATGATCGGTGCGGGCTCATCATCGACATTGCTGACCGCGACCTCGAAGATCAGCCCGGTCAATTGAGTGGTTTCATCTTCGAGTGT
>CANLXI010000081.1 GCA_947495035.1 uncultured Granulosicoccus sp. | reverse complement strand
AAGAGCGTAGTGCGGGAAATCCGCACGCTACGTTCTGTGGGAATCGGTGGCAGGAGACTGCCACCGATGACCCGGTGCTGAGGGTGAGATTCCCTCGGCTTACTCACCTATCCGTCGCGTCCCGCAAGTAGCAGTGTCCGATTCAGAATCGGATTCCTGAAGGTATCAGCAACGCCAAGGCTGCAAGTAGATGTACTGTTTAGAGCCGCTTGGATTCACGAATATTGCTGCGGACATGTGTTTGCGTGGCTTTACAGTTTTCTGCAATGGTTATTTCACAAGAAGAAATCTCGTTACGGGCATGCAACGCCGGCTTATTGCCGGATCATGGAAACGAGAAGATAGGTATCTGTAAATCGCTACTTCGTAGCGATGAATGCGTGGCTGGGTATCGGAGAGCGTTCATGTCACGAATTGACAGAATGTACAAATATATGTACATTGCAGTATGTTTGAAGTTAAAGATATCTGGTAGGAAGGAACAAGTAAGAATGACCTGCTCGTGTTCTCCGATGATGCTCGACACTCGATGGGATACCAGCTTCATATCCTGCAGTGTGGAGATATGCCTGAAGACTGGAAACCCTTGAAGAACCTAGGCAAAGGAATTACGGGTGTCTACGAAATTCGCATTTCTGTAGAGAAAAATATTTATCGCACCGCCTATGTCACCAAGTTTTTAGACGTAGTCACGGTGCTTCACTGTTGGCAAAAGAAAACTCAGCAGACATCACAAGCTGATAAGGATCTGATCGTGTCGCGTTACCGATCGGCCAAGGAGACATTGACATGAGCGGAGCAAGGACCAAAGGGTCAGTATTTGACGCAATAGAAGAAGACGCAGGAGTGGCCGAACAATTAAAAATTAAAGCGGCGCTAATGGACTGCATTCGACAATATATTAAGGAAAACGGGTTGACCCAGCAAGAGGCTGCGGACCTGATGGGAGTTCAACGGTCTCGTATAGGAGATGTCTCCCGAGGGCACATTACTGTGTTCTCGATTGATTCTTTGGTTGCGATGGCTGCACGTGTTGGTCTGCATCCAGTGAAGATCGCAGCTTAATTGTTACAGAGAGATATTAAGTAAAAAGCTCTGGATAACATTGCATTGAAGCTGACATTGGACCCGTCACCGGAACGTGGTTACGCCACAACCCGGCGTCACCTCCAATGCAGCTGAATGCTTTGTTCGGTGTGGCGGCGAACTCTCGTAAAAAGCCCGAACCTGCCATAAAGAACGTTACCGACTCATTTGACAGTCTTAGTTGAGATTGATATGGTACGTGGAACGTATCGCATAACTACATCCGATGATCAGAAGCTTCAAGGACAAGAAGACCGCGCGCTTTTTCGAAGGTGAGGATGTAAAGGATTTTCGTAGTTTTGTCGATTAATTGGCAAGAAGATTGACTTACTTGAACGAAGTGGATGAATTGCAGGATTTACGTGAACTCAGAAGCAATCGGTTCGAGGCACTCATCGGCAAGAGGAAAGGTCAATACAGCATACGAATAAACAAACAATGGCGTCTTTGCTTTCGCTGGGGCCCAGACGGTCCTGAGGACGTCGAAGTTGTTGATTATCATTAAGGAATTATTAAAAGAGAATTAAAAGATGAATCGTCGAAATGGCATGCGCCCGGTACACCCCGGGGAAATTCTCCGAGAGGAGATGGAAGAACTGGAAATGTCAGCTCGAGCAATGGCAGAAGCTCTGAGTGTGCCTGCTAACAGGGTAAGTGCCATTCTCAATGGAACTCGTGGTATCACTGCGGATACTGCGCTAAGGCTATCGCGTTACTTGGGTACTACTCCTGAGGTATGGATGAACCTACAGAAAAGCTATGAGCTCAGAACGGCTGAGATAGAGGCTGGGAAGGATATAGAAAAGCAAATAAAACCTCGTTCCAAAGCGGCCTAGATGAGATGGTTAATGAGAGACTGGAAGTATCAGACAAAAAGCCAAACCGAACAAAGCCATGATACTGAAACTTGACCCTGCCACGCCTGCGCTGCCGCTCCGTAGTGTCAGCCTCAAGTTCAGCATATTGCGGCTGTTATATTTCACTAGCAGTGTCTAGCCGGTACAAGCAACTCTTTTTACTGTAAGTGTCGGCTTGTGATTGTAACTAGATACGTTGCATGTTACGATTCTTGCATGATCAAGAATTTCAAGCATAGAGGGCTGCAGAAGTTCTTTGAAACCGGCAAAACCACGGGGATCAATGCCCAGCACGCCACGAGAATCCGTATCTTGCTGGCGCGGCTCAATGTGGCAGTTAACCCCAAGGATTTAGATGCTCCTGGATTCTATCTGCACGAATTGAAAGGCAAGCGGAAGAACACGTGGAGCCTGAGAGTGAACAAAAACTGGAGATTAACTTTCAGCGTTGAAGATGATGACGTTGTTGATGTTGATCTCGAAGACTATCATTGAGGTAAAGAAATGAAAATGCACAACCCACCTCATCCTGGTGAGGTATTGAAGGAAGGTTGGATCGAGCCTTTAGGCTTGACTGTAACCGCCGCGGCGGAAGCATTGGGCGTCACTAGGAAAACGTTGTCAGCGATTCTGAATGGACGATCTGGTATTAGCCCTGATATGGCTTTAAGGCTATCCAGAGCGTTTGATACCACTGCTGAAAGCTGGCTCAGTCAGCAGATGCAATATGACCTGTGGAACGCTATGCAAGATAAAGAGCACTTAGAGGTGAAGCGAATAAGGGCAGCGTAGTAAGTAAAAGAAATGACAGTAATTCCCGGCAAACTCACATCGGAAGGTGAATGCACACGGCAAAAATTGATGGACGAGAGCAGCCTCGATCCTCAGTGGTCGATATTATA
>CANLXI010000080.1 GCA_947495035.1 uncultured Granulosicoccus sp. | reverse complement strand
TATAATATCGACCACTGAGGATCGAGGCTGCTCTCGTCCATCAATTTTTGCCGTGTGCATTCACCTTCCGATGTGAGATTGCCGGGAATTACTGAAACATATGCTTATTCTATCTTGTTGCTAAGTGTTACAACAGAACTAAAAATTATTATGAATCTAGATATTGAGAAAAACCGTTCTGAGAGAAAATGGAGCAATCTTGAGTTGGTCGGGCGTGTCGTTTGGTCACTCTGTAATCCTCTTTTCAAGTTCAGTCCTAAATTGTTTTGGGGGTGGAGGGTTTTTATGTTGAGAGTATTCGGAGCCAAAATAGGTAAAAATGTACATATATATCCTAGTGTTATAATTGCAATACCATGGAATCTGAAGATTGGCTGCTACGTGGCAATTGGTGATGGTGTTAATTTATATTCTCTAGGTTTGATTGATATATCAGACTCGGTGACCATCTCACAGCGGGCACACTTATGCGGTGGGAGTCATGATTATACAGTGAGTTCCATGCCTCTCCTAAAGTTGCCTATAACGATTGAAAAAGGTGTTTGGGTCTGCGCTGAGGCTTTCGTCGGTCCTGGAGTTGTGATTGGACAGGGATCTGTTGTTTCCGCAAGGTGTGTCGTTATGAGAGATATTCCCGAAAATGTTGTTGCGATAGGCAACCCGTTTATATTGAAATCTAAGCGTGATCTATGAATACAGTACCAGTTACAGTGGTAGTTCCTACAAAAAATGAAGAAGCAAATTTGGACGAATGCCTGTCACGTCTGAAGAATTTTCAAGAGGTGATAGTTGTCGATTCAGAGAGCACTGATAGAACCATTGATATTGCTATGTCGCATGGTGTAAAAGTTATAAATTTTGTTTGGGATGGTAAGTTTCCCAAAAAACGAAACTGGGTCTTGATGAATTGTGAGCTGAATGCAGAATGGGTGTTGTTTTTGGATGCTGACGAGTTTGTAAGCGTGAAATTTTGTGAGTCGCTTGAATCAATATTGCGGGATACCGTGCATAATGGGTTTTGGTTGAATTACGAAATATATTTTTTAGGCAAAAAACTAAAACATGGTATAAAGCAGAGAAAGCTCGCCCTTTTTAGGTCTGATCTTGGTCGTTATGAAAAAATTGAAGAAAGCAATTGGTCTTTGCTAGATATGGAAGTGCATGAGCATCCTATTGTGAGCGGTTCCGTGGGGGAAATATCAGTCCCTATTGAACATTGTGATTACAGTGGTATTTTTAAGTTTGTTAATAGGCACTGTGAGTATGCACGTTGGGAGGCGAGCAGGTTCGAAAGTTTAGGGAATTCACATGTTGAAATGTTAACTAATAGACAAAAATTTAAATATAAAAATATAGAAAAGCGGTGGTTCCCGGTGTGCTACTTTTTCGTTACTTATTTAGTGAAGATGGGGTTTATGGATGGTTGGGCAGGGTTTCAATACGCTTTTTATAAAGCATGGTATTTCTTTACGATACAAAATATTATAAAAGAGAGGAGGTTGGGGGTGGGGTAGTGTATTTATCTGGCCTTGATTACGTATGAGGCTCACCCCACCTCATTGCACACAAAATCAGCCGGTTTCCGGCTGAGCTCGAATGTATCTCATCCCCTCTGTGAACGATAGGACGCGCTCCATTCCTTGCCAGATGGTTTTCGCGCCAGGCTCACCATCGCTCTTTCGTCCGAGAAACCCTCCCGCCATCGCCACCAGCCTGACCACCTGGTTGAGCGTCGGTGGCTTCTCTGGTTGGGATTTCTTGTTCAGAATATGGGCTGCCACAATCTCATCCTGTTCAAAAAGCAGGCTGGCATCGACATCGGGCAGGTTGCGACCCAGGCGCATCAGTCGATTGATACGCCAGGCTCGGTAGGGTTCTCAGCTGCAGAGACTCTACCTTGCAACCATTCTTCAGCACGTCAAAATACATTTCGATTTCCCAGCGGGCTCGATACCAGTCAACCAGCTCGGCAGCTTCTGCTGCACTACTGAGCGAGCGATTGGTCAACAGTCGCCATTAGATTGGCTTGACTCCTTCTGTTGTTTGTAAGCGCCCAGATAAGTAAGCGCCCAGATAACGACGTCTTCCATTCCCTTTTCAGCACAGCCAGTATTGCCTCGTCCACTCAATCTCGCGCGAGGCCTTCATGTCCCGACCAACAACGCAAGTTCCCAAGAACCGCTCTGACAAACGCCAGTTCTGGCAGCATCACGTTCGACAACAGGCGCGTGGCAAGCTGACACAGCGCCACTATTGTGAGCGGCATGGTCTCGGGTACGCCTCCTTTGTTCGATGGCGGGGGTTGTTGAGGCAACGACAACCACCGCCGGTTAACGCGGTGGCAGTCAGCTCGTTTATTCCGGTTCAGGTTGAGAGGCCCAATGAGCCAGCGCGTGATGCTATCCGACGTGAAGCGACTTGCATTGACCTGGCCTTGCCGGGCGGGATGAGAATCGAGGGCATTACCTCAGCCAACGTCGACCTGGTAGCGGCTTTGGTGTCCCGGCTATGAGGCAACCGGCATTGCGACCGAATCGGCATCTGCCCATGGTCTATCTCTATCGGCACCCGGTAGATTTTCGCAAAAGTCATCGCGGACTGACTGCCACCGTGCAGATGGAACTCGGACATGATTCTTTCTCTGGCATCCTGTATGTCTTCCGCAACAGAGCCAGCAACAAGATCAAGATTGTGTTCTGGGAAGACAACGGCTTCGTGATGTATTACAAGAGTCTGGCCGAGGGTGAGCTTCCGGCAGTAGCGCGCAAATTCTCGGCAGTAGTCTGATTAACTTGTTCTCCAGATCACCCGGGTTCGACAGTTGCGAGCTGAAATCGGCCAATTTTGGTAGTATTCTCTAGAAGGAATGCGGGCTGCAGAGGTGTTTTTCCAAAATCGCTTGTAGTGGCACGTTTTGATAGATCTACTTTTGTTTCGCACTGGTATTGACAGAGATGCCCGGTGTGATAATGTGTGGGCATGTTTGTCAAGCTCACCAAGTCTGGACCGCGCCGCTATCTGCAGCTGGCTGAGT
>CANLXI010000079.1 GCA_947495035.1 uncultured Granulosicoccus sp. | reverse complement strand
GCAGTCAGGCAGTCAGGCAGTCAGGCAGTCAGGCAGTCAGGCAGTCAGGCAGTCAGGCAGTCAGGCAGTCAGGCAGTTATGCAGTTATGCAATCATGAGCACACTGGTACGTCCGACGGGCATCGTTTTCCTTATGCAGTCGAGAGTGCTTCGCCCGATGGGGATTCTGTCACCAGTTGTGGATCAGTTGCCTGTACCGTTTTTCCGGTCAGAGTCGCTTGACCGATCAGAGTGGCAAAGGCCACGTCCGCAGCGTCACGGCCGGCACCAATTCGTACGAAACCGGCGATGGGGGCCAGACGAGTAGCGTCGAACAGGATCCAGTCGCCACCCAGATAGGCTTCGAAGAACCCATGAAAATCGGGTGGGTTCAGATTCACGGCGTAGCCAGAGACGTATCGTGCAGGAATTCCCAAAGCCCGGCACAGGGCAATGGCCACATGCGCATAATCTCGACAGACACCGGTACGCTGCAGCAGTACATCACAGGCAGTACTACTGGGACCCGTGCTGCCGGGGGTATACGAGAGATTGTTGAAAACCCACTCACTGATCTGGCTGACACGATTGAAACCGCGATCGATATGGCCGAAATTATCGGCGGCGAACTTGCCAAGCTTGTCCGACTCGCAATAGCGGCTGGGGTTGAGATAAGGCAGCACTTCGGCAGGCAATTCGGTGTAATCGAGTTCATTCAGATCCGCATTGGAGGGGTGCTTGGGCTCGATGGCGGCCGTTGCGGAGTAGTGAATGGTTGTCGAACCCGGTTGCAGACTGAGTCGACACGCCCGGTTCCCGAGAGGCCCTTCCTGCAGATAATCGACAGAAGTTGATGGATTGACTGTCAGGATTTCATCGCTGATTGCCTGACGAGCTGTCCGCATGGCAGCCACTTTCAACAGGATGGTAGTGGGTGCGTGAACGGAATAGGTCAATTCACTGTGGAGATTGATGATTCTTTCAGTCATTGCTGTCTACAGCCTCTGGGAGCAAGGTGGGCTACCTCGCATCGCCTGAACGGTATCACCGTAGTGCTGTCATTGCGTGAGATCGTAGAATCCACCCTGCATGTCACCCTGAATGAATCATGACGTGGCGACGCCGGCGGTTTGACGTTACTTGCCGAGATTCATTAGTGTCGTGCAGACCGACATGCGATTGCAACCGAATTCACATCGGGTTTTCGTCCCCTGAATTGGGGCGAGGCGTCAATCAGGTTGAAAATGAAATAAATGCAAGGCGCGGTCAGATCGCTTCTGGCAGGGCTAACATTCTGTCGGCCGTAGCCACGGTTGCAAATTATGGAGAGAAAACATGACAGTCAGAAACGTGATGAAGATGCTGCTGGTAGCTACTGTGCTGGCAACAGTAACAGCCTGTACGGCAAGCCCTACAAGGGAAAGCACCGGTGAATTCGTTGACAATACCGTCGTCACAGCAAAGGTGAAGTCTGCACTGGCCAAGGATTCCCTGGGAACACTGGTTGATGTTGAAGTGGAAACTTTCCGTGATGTCGTGCAACTGAGCGGTTTTGTCGATTCCGAGGAAGACAAGGCACGGGCTGAGGAGTTGGCCAGCGCCGTGGAGGGAGTTGGCAGTGTGGAGAACAGTCTGATCGTCAAGCAGTAGCGCTCATCAGATTCCCTGCCAGGTCTGTGACCCGCGGGGATGATCGGTGATTTCGGTCGCGAAGCGGTGGGTAGCCAGATGGTGATGGTTGCCCACCAGCGGATGGCGACTTGGCATCAAGGTAGTTCTGGCCAAGTGAGCCGATGAATCTGGCAACTGGAATCGGCACAGGTGGATGGTACGTGAGTCCTCATGCAGACATGATGGTGGTAGCGTGCGCGGATGATTGTTGGACCATGAATACCGCGGTTGCTTCCTTGTTCTCTGCTGTGGGAATCCATTCGGTATCATCGTCAAGGCGATTCTCCTGCCTGACATCATTCACGGGCAAGAGCAGGTCGGCATCCACCGGCGCGCCGCGAAAGGCTGGCCAAGTGTTGTTCAGCATATTGGCTTGCTGAGCCCGCAGAATGACCTGACGTATCCCACCACGCGCATCGCCGGTTGCTTGCGGCACGATAGAGCGAAAATTGACTTTCGGATGCTATCCAACGACGGCGTCTCCGAGCTTGCGCATCATTCGGTTTTACCCACCGCCCAGCCAGTTGTCCATGACCAGGTTGCCAGTCAGTTCTGCGGCGTGGATGGTACGAACCGCTGAACCGATAGCAGCATCGGCCAATGTCGTCTTGACGAATCTGTTCGGGGAGGGGGCAGTCCATTGCGTCCGGAACGCTACGAAACAAATTCCCGAAGTGTGGGTAATAAGGGCATTGCCAAGCACTGTCCGCCAGCGCATTATCCGCGCTCCTGATAACCCCTTCACCCTCATCGCCAGAGCGATTAATGAAAGCCTTCCGACGCACTTCCCTGACCGTTGCCATCACCTCCGTTCTGGCAATTTCAGCGTGTAGTACATCCGGTGAAACCTCGGTTCCTTTCAACGTTAGTACAGAGGCCGCATTGGACGGAACCGTGTCGCAGTCACCGGTTGCCGAGGAAGCAACATTGCAGGGATCGGGCATACTGAAACTGGATGCCGACTATCCTTCCATGCTGGAAGCTTTGGCAGGCTATCGTCTCGAGACGCAGGCGGAAGAGATGATGCTGCTGGGTGATAGTGTTGCCTTGTCGGCAATTGGCAGCACCGAACTCGAGACAGCCACGTTCGACGTGTTGGATCGTGATGAGACACTGACACCCGATTTGGTGAGAACAGCCTACAGTTGCGAGTTGGGCGGCGAGATGGTTATTGAAAGCGGCGCACTTCTTCTCGACGAGGAGAGTTACACGCATCGGGTCTCGATGGATAGCTACCACTTCGATCAGTGCCGAGTGGCAATCGATGGCGAACAGCTTTTCAATGGTTCCCTGAGTGTGCTTGACGACTACACCTCAGGCCGTCATTTTACCGTCAGATCAGGACGTGTCGTCTGGCAAGGCTTCGAATGGCAACGCGGTCATGGCGTCAATATCAGTGGCAATGCCATGATTGAAACGTACAATTTCAACTCGTTCGACTCGCAACAGTATCGCAAGGCCAGTATTCAGGATTACTCCATGAGCCGCGGCAGCGAGATCGTGGAGCAGGTGAGCGATGGCGTGTTTACGCAGACAGCGGAATCCTCCGCCAACGGTGGCATCAATGACTATGTGATGAGTGCTTCCGGCAGTGTGGTCAATGCCTCTGGCATAGCCGTCCACATCAAGACGGACCCTGCCATTTCCAGCCATATTGCAGCGGCATCTCTGGACATCGAGTCTGCGTTCGACGGGCAGGTGCTGTTGACTGCCGACGATGGCAGCGAATTGAGTCTGGTGGCCAATCAGCTCGCTGATTCGAGAGCGCTGCTGGTGGACGTTGACTACCGTAACGCGGCTGGTGTGTTGCGATCTCAGGTGGGTGAGCGGTTTGCGGAGTTGGGGTTTGTGGCTCCGTAGGATTTCGTTCAGTGATTTCGGGAACGATGTTCGATGCTATCAGTGAGTTGTGCATGGTCAATCGTGCTTTGAATATCATGGCATGTAAGAGCTAGCCTCAATGTGACAAAACTACGCCGCATTTTGAGCGGATCGCTCGTATGCCTAGAAGGTTGCCAGTAGTTTTGGGTTGATTCCGATCTCCAGAATAGCTTTGCCTGCATTATTCACCAAACGCCCGGCTCGATTGATCAGCTC
>CANLXI010000078.1 GCA_947495035.1 uncultured Granulosicoccus sp. | reverse complement strand
CTAGCAGCAAGTGCGGGTGATGCACTGATGATAGGTTACATGCGTCAGAACGCCAGCCTGATGTCGTGAACGCTTACGTTGACGGCATCGAGTACTCCGTCGGCAATTTCCTCATCACTGATCGGATTGATCGCCACTTCCGTTGGCGGCAACTTCACCCGTGGCCGTCCTCTGACGAATCGCTCTGGATTGAGCCGGTAGCGATTGTCCATCGCCGCCTGTTTGGTTTTGGCAATTTCGGCGAAGGTGCCGGTGAATACCTGCACCGGGGTATCCCCATTCAGTCCGCTATGATGGTGGTGGAAGTTCGCCCATTGGTAGTAATCACTACACCATTGACGGGCATGCTCAGTGCTGTTGAATTTTCCTGGATAGGTCGGTTAGTACTTCAATGTCTTGAATGCACTTTCGCTGAACGCGTTGTCATTACTGACCCGAGGACGACTATGACTGCAAGTGATATCCAGCGTCCGCATGGCTCCTAGAAAACCGTTGGCCGTTATGGGAGAGTCCCTGTCCTGATGCAATGTCAGCTGCCCCGGGACGATACTGTACCGAGCGCTTGCCTCACCCATCAGCTGCGTTGCCAGTGCACTGTTCTCCTTCAAAGAGATCATCCAGGCAACGGTATAGCGACTGAACAGGTCCGTGATGGCGTAGAGAGACAGATAGACACCCTGAGTCACGAGAGGCAGTTTGCTGTAGGGTCGGGCCACGGCGCTCACTGCCAGATTGCTCCGGCCAAGTTTCCGTGGCTCGCCCTCCGAACCGGACGTGCGACTCTCACCGCATCCGGCTCTCCACAAGATCATGCCGAGAACGCCCACGGTGTGCGTATCTTCGCACCACGATACCGGTATCTGATAATGGATACCGATTGTGGTTTGAATAAGGAGACGTCTGCATCGCTCATTTGCCAGTTCGGCATATGACGGTCAACGAGAGCCTTCTTACCGATCTTGGCGTGTCGCTTGTAACGCCATCGGAAGATCCGATGCCACGTGAAGTAATCCACATAGCTGAACGTTCTTGCAGATACACCGTATCGGAAGTACTCACACCATCCTCGCAACACTCTATTGACAGAGTGCAGCAGTTCACCAAGCGTTCTATGTTTGTTTTTACGGGTTAGAGAGCGTATCTTTGTCATCAAAGTTGTAAGAGATTTCTTTGACGGATAGGAATATACAGCTTTCTTTCCGTTGCGACCTCTCCAGCGGCGGCGGTGAACTCGCCAGCCGAGAAAGTCAAACCCATCGTCCACATGGCATACCTTTGTTTTCTCTTGCGATAGGCTCAGACCTATCGGTTCAATAATCAAAGCCACTTCATCCCACAACGCTTCTGCATCGCTCCGTTTGCCAGCCACCATGATCACGAAGTCGTCCGCGTAGCGAAAAAGCCTCATCGCTGGTGTACCGGCTCGACGTCGTTTTGCTCGTGTCCAAGATGGACCAAGCGCTTCCCATTTCCTGGCAAAGTGCTCGTCCAAAATAGACAACGCGATGTTGGCTAGTAGTGGTGATAATATGCCGCCCTGAGGCGTACCAGTAATCGTTCCACGTGCCTTGTCATCCTCACCGAGGATACCAGCACGTAGTGATCCGCGAATCAGCGAAAGTACTCGTTTATCGCCAACACGCTTAGCAATGCGCCGTAGTAAAGGCCCATGTGCGATGTTGTCGAAGCACGCCTTGATATCCGCCTCGAATACCCATTGGTAGTTCCGGACCGGATTAGCAAGGAAACGTATTTCCGCTATTGCGTCCTGAGCACGACGATTAGGCCGAAAGCCATAGGAACATGGCAGAAAATCAGCTTCAAAAATCGGCTCAAGTACTAGAGACAAAGATGCTTGCACCACCCGGTCGATCGTAGTGGGTTTACCTAGAGAACGGCGTTTGCCACTCGCTTTGGGGATCCACTTTTGCCGAACAGGCGAAGCGATATAGCATCGAGCTTTGAGTGATTCTCTTAGCTCGCCAAGAAACAACTCAGGATTATCTATCGAGATGGGTCTCACCCCGTCGATTCCTGCACTGCGCTTGCCTTTGTTGCCCCGAACCCTGTGCCATGCGACAACAAGGAAGGCGGGGTCGTGTACTAGGTTAAACAAATCATCAAAGCAACGTCCACTATCAGACGTTGCCCATTGGTGTAACTTACATTGCATTGCCAGTACCCGAGCCTCGGCGGCTTCCCGCTCTGGCCATGGATCACCAGTATTCACCGGCGAGCTCCTCGCAATCGTAGTTTGTTACGATCTTGCTGGGGCCCTTCGCTATGTACACGGCTTTCCCGTGCTCGAACTACTACGGCCCCTCCGCCCCAGATCCACAGCATCAGCGGGCAACACGCCTTCCTCGTCGAGCTTTCACTCTCAAGGGCTGTAAATCCGGTTCCCACGTTCACTTTCTCCCGCTTATCAGGTTAGGTATCCAACTATGCCCCTGCAGCTTCGTCAACGCTACGCCGCAGGCATTCACGATGACCTCCCGATCGACGACATACAAACGAACAAGGAGTTGCCACGACTGATATTGATCGTGGGTACGCACTGCAACCCAGCCCACATCCGTCAGGTTGGAGCTGGTGGCTCGCTCTTTAGAGGCTTTATGCTGTTGGTTCACTCTCGTTATACCTTCCTGTCTTGCTTGCCGAACCTGCTATATCTGACGGTTCTAAAGCATCTCGGCGTTGTCAGGACTGCTCCCACCTTCACCGGTGTTCCCCGGATCAGGCTGCCCTCAGCTTGTACCCGACTGCTGCGACAGTCAGGCCGTGGCGGTCTTTCACTGCCACGCGGTTAAAAGCGCCTCGTGGCGCACGATGTCCCATGTCCAGACCTGGTTGGGTCCAGTTGCTTTCAGGCGCGGTATGGCATGATGCTGCGCCGGCCTTCTGATCGCGTCGTTCACCGTTTTCGCCTCCCTTGCGCAGAAGCCGATGCATGCAGGGGGCATCGAACAGGGGGCATCGCCTTGCTCGAGAAGACGTTGGTGCACTTCTGCAGGAGGCTGATTGCTGTGCTCAGGGCTACGCAATGTCGCAAGAACGCCCTGGCATTCCTGCTCACTCAGCGCGCGTGGCTGAGGGGCGTTCTTGCGACTACGCTTCGTGCTGTCATTGCCGACAAGTCCCTTCTGGCGCTGATAGACGCTGCTGCGATTGAGCCCCAGTGCCCGGCAGGCAACACTTAGCGGCAACCGGCTGGGGCGCTCTTCAAGAGCGAGGTTCACTGCGTTTTCCCATTGCTCGAACGATCGAGAATTGACAAGACGTTTTTTGGATAGTCAGGCAATCGTTGGCGATAGCCAGCTCGTTGTTGAGCGATGCCACTTGACGTTTGAGCTTCTCGGTTTCACGTTGCTCGGCGCTCTTGGCAGGAGAAGGGCCTGGAGAGGACTTGCTCAAACCCTCGATGCCGTTCTCGGCATACTCACGTCCCCAATCCGAGAGCTGATTACTGTAGAGCTTTTCACGCCTGAGCAACGCACCCAGCTCGCCGTGTTTGCACGCATTGGCCTCCTGAACGATGCGCAGCTTATACTCGGGTTTGAACACACGCCGAGTGCGCTTCTCTAGCTTTGGATCAGGCGTGACCTGTCTGTCGGGTATCTCTGATGAATCTTTGGGCACTGTCTGTGTTCCTGTTTCCATAGCCCTGAAATCTATGTTATCCCATACGATGACTGTATGGCATCAGGTTGACACGTAGGGAATCCGACGAGGGTGGACGAGACGAATTGAGGGAACTCTTGCCAATGCGTTCTCTGAGCTCTTTCACCTGCTCCCGAAGCTCTTCGTTCTGTTGCCGGATCTCATCATTCTGCTGTTTGAGCTCAGTAACGATGTCCCACAATCCATCGGTCTGGGCGTGAGCCTCCTCGAGTGATCTAGTTCGACCTGAGCAACTGCTCCCTATTTGGGCCGACAGAACCTCGCCTACGTAAGGCGGGATCAGGATTCAACGC
>CANLXI010000077.1 GCA_947495035.1 uncultured Granulosicoccus sp. | reverse complement strand
TCGGGCGTGTCGGGCGTGTCGGGCGTGTCGGGCGTGTCGGGCGTGTCGGGCGTGTCGGGCGTGTCGGGCGTGTCGGGCGTGTCGGGTCGTGGTTGGTGTTGCGATCGCTATTGTCGTTGACTGCTTGAAGTGCAGAACAGTTGGCACGACGACCAATTGCACTCATCGCAAATCCTTACGAATTTGTGAAGCTGACGGACTAGACGACTGGTCTATTCGTCCCTATGCTGTTGGCATGGAACAGCGTAAGCCCGATACACAAGCACACATCCTGGCTACAGGCCGTCGTCTCACGGCGGTCAGTGGCTATGCGGGTGTGGGGCTGAACGAGCTGCTGAAAGAGGCTGGTGTTCCGAAGGGATCGTTCTACCATTACTTTCCCTCCAAGGAGGCCTACGGCATCGCTCTTCTGAAAGAGTTTGCCAATGACTATCACGGCAAACTGAACAAGACACTGAATCATCCCGGCAAGGATTCACGCTCTCGACTGATTGCCTATTTCACCCAATGGCGCAAGCAGCAGTCCAGTGATGTTCCCGAGGAGCGTTGTCTGGTCGTCAAGTTGTCTGCCGAGGTGGCCGATCTGTCACCGGAAATGAGCCGCGTGCTCGAGCAGAGTGTGCAGTCCATCATCAATCATCTGGCGTCTACTCTCAGAGACGGCGTGGTTGATGGCTCCATCGGTGCTCATGCGAATTCGAAGGAACTGGCTGCCACGATCTACTACCTGTGGTTGGGCGCAAGCCTGGTAGCCGGCCTGTCCGGTAGCAAGGCGGCATTGACGTCGGCTTTGCGAGCGACCAGAGATCTGATTCCCGCCACCTGAAAAGAGCGCTTTTCCGAATCGCAACGGTCATGGTCGATTCACTAGTCGACCGGTCTATTCTACAACGATGCCGTTTTCGAACATCAATCCATTACCCTTTACGCAATATGGAGAACAACATGACTCAATCAAAGACAGTCAATCGTCAGCTGGTACTGACAGAAAGGCCGAAGGGCGAACCGGACGAGAACACGCTGAACCTGGTCGAGGCGTCTGTGCCGTCTCCCGGTGAAAATCAGATGCTGTTGCGTACCGAATATCTGTCACTGGATCCGTACATGCGTGGGCGCATGAGTGATGCGCCGTCCTATGCTGCACCGGTAGAGATCGGCGGTGTGATGGTCGGTGGCACAGTCGCTCAGGTCGTCGAATCGAATCTCGATGGCTTCGCGGCCGGTGATTACGTGCTGAGTTTCAGTGGCTGGCAGGATTATGCCCTGTCGGATGGAACCGGTGTCAACAATCTGGGCCAGTCGTTCGAGCATCGCTCATGGGCACTGGGAATTCTGGGGATGCCCGGATTCACTGCCTGGGCAGGATTGACAAGAATAGGCGAACCCAAGCCGGGTGAGACCATCGTGGTCGCTGCTGCAACGGGTCCGGTTGGTGCAACCGTCGGACAGATCGGCAAGATCCTGGGTTGTCGTGTGGTGGGTGTTGCCGGTGGCCCTGAAAAATGTGCCTATGCCGTTGATGAGCTCGGCTTTGATGCCTGCATCGATCACAAGGCGGAGGACTTTGCCGAGCAGCTGGCCAAGGCGAGTCCCGAGGGTATCGATGTGTATTTCGAGAACGTGGGCGGCAAGGTGCTCGATGCGGTGATTCCCTTGCTGAATGCCAACGCACGTATTCCCCTGTGCGGCCTGGTGTCCCAGTACAACGCCACAGAATTGCCCGAGGGACCGGATCGAATGAACTGGCTGATGGGACAGATTCTGCGCAAGAAGATCAAGCTGCAGGGTTTCATCATCTTTGATGATTTCGGCCACCTCTATCCGGAATTTGCAAAGCAGATGAGTGAGTGGGTCGAAGAGGGCAAGATCAAGTACCGCGAAGAAATCATTGATGGACTGGAAAACGCTCCTGAGGCGTTCATCGGTCTGCTCAAGGGTGAAAATTTCGGCAAACGCGTGATTCGCGTTGCCACTGACAGTTGAAGGAGTGAACATGAAGATTCTGATGGTATTGACATCGCACGATCAACTCGGCGATACAGGCAACAAGACCGGTTTCTGGCTGGAAGAGTTTGCAGCTCCGTATTATGTATTCAAGGATGCCGGTGCCGACATCACCCTGGCTTCGCCACTGGGTGGTCAGCCGCCCATTGACCCATCCAGCGACAACGACGATTCGCAAACGGAGGACACGCGTCGCTTCAAGTCCGATGACGCGGCACAGAAGCAGCTGGCCATCACGGAGAATCTCTCTGCGGTAGAGGCTGGCGACTTTGATGCGATTTTCTACCCGGGTGGTCACGGTCCCTTGTGGGATCTGGCAGAAAGCGAAAAGAGCAAGCAGTTGATAGAGGCGTTCTACAACTCCGGAAAGCCTGTGGGTGCAGTGTGCCATGCACCAGCAGTCTTTCGACATACGGTACGTGCCGATGGCAAGCCGCTGGTGTCAGGCTTGCGAGTAACCGGATTTACCAATACCGAAGAAGAGGCTGTTGGTCTGACCGACGTAGTGCCATTTCTGGTGGAAGACATGTTGAAGTCCAATGATGGCAAGTACGAAAAAGGCGATGACTGGGCCGACTTCGTGCTGCGTGACGGCAATCTGGTGACCGGTCAGAATCCGGCTTCCTCTGCCGGAGCAGCGAAGCAGCTGCTGGCGCTGCTCGAATCCACAGCCGTTGCATAGACTTCAGCATTCGTGGTCGGTTGCTGAGTGCCGAGTGCCGAGTGCCGAGTGCTGAGTGCTGAGTGCTGAGTGCTGAGTGCTGAGTGCTGAGTACCGGTGCGCGGTTCTCGAGCGCTCTGATGGCGTTCATGACGGCTGTCGTTCACGATAGGCTACAGCTGTCATGCGATATCAGTACGGCCAATCGAGTTCTGGTGCAGTTTGCGATTCTCAGCGTAGACTATCGCTGTGCTGGGCGTCGCAACACCCCTGAGCGGTGTCGTTCTTTGAACTGAGTGGCGAGGGCGACGTGGTTATTGCAAGAGGCCGGAGACACGATGAAAACCGAGCGACAGAAAATGGCAGCCGGTGAGTGGTATACCTGCCTGGATGATGAGCTGGAGAGCTTGCGCTGTGTCGCCAGGGAGGCTGTACATGAACATAATGTATTGCCGCCAGCCGAACGGCGCAAAATGGGGCCGAAGCTGCAGCGCTTGCTACGGACGAGCAATGCCATCATCGAAGCACCGTTTCATTGCGCTTATGGTTACAACATCGAGCTGGGCGATCAGGTCTATCTGAACGCGGGTTGCACCATTCTCGATTGCGCGACAGTGACGATCGGTGATCAGACCCAGTTGGGGCCGCAGGTGCAGATCTACTGCGCCGAGCATCATCAGGATCCCGTGAAGCGCTGTGTGGAAGGCCTGGAAGTTGCACACCCGATCCGGGTAGGTAGCCGCGTCTGGATTGGCGGAGGCGCGATCATCCTGGCGGGTGTTCGCATTGGTGACGGGGCAGTCATCGGTGCAGGTAGTGTTGTGACCAGCGACGTGAAAGCGGCGGAAGTGGTCGTCGGCAATCCGGCGCGACCCATCAGACGACGAGGTTGAGCCGAATCACCGGGAGAATCAGCTGGTGTGAGCCATCAGACGACGAAGTTGAATCGACGTGTCGGGTAATCATCCTGGTGTAGTCACCGGGCAAGAACCACATTCTTGCCAGGAGCCAGCTCCGAACAGCAGTGTGATTCCAGATAGGTCAGCCGCAGATGTTCAAACTGCTCATTTGCCTATGTCGTGACTGTCGCGAAGCGAGGAGCGGAGGCGGCAAGTGGTCGTGCGGTGCTACAGTAGTCTGCCATCCAGTTGTGGAGCCCTGACATGTGTGGCCGAGTCAATGTATCTGACAATGAAGGCGTAAGGATCCTGCTGGAATCACTCGGCATGACAACCTGGCCCACGCGGGAGCCGCGATTCAACATCGCCCCGACGCAGACGCTTGATGTGGTCTCCCTCGATGATGAACTGCGCCTGGTGCCGATGAGTTGGGGTGTGTCGATGAACCTGCCGGGTAAGAAGGGCATGGTGACCCGTCGTATCCAGAACTCGCGTGATGACAAGGTCTGGTCTTCGCGCATGTGGAAGCCGATGATCGAGAATGGCCGGGTCCTGGTGCCGGTCAATGGATTCTACGAATGGAAGCGGGAAAATCGCAAACTGGTGTCTGCCTTCTACATGACGCCGGCCAAGGGCTCTGCGATGTTTCTGGCAGGTATCTGCAAGCCTGCGACCGATGATGCCGACAAGCCGGAGGTCTCGGTGATCACCACTACTGCCAATGAACCGATGAGCGAGGTGCATGACCGTATGCCGGTACTGTTGCTCTCGGGTAACGAGGCCATGGCCTGGTTGCAGGAAAGTGATCGGGAGTCACTGGATGGCTTGATGAAACCGGCGAGCAATGATGCTCTGGTATTCACCGAGGTGAGCCATTACGTCAACAAGAGCAGCAACGAGGGACCGCAATGCATCGCACCGGTGGAGGAAGAGCCGGGACAGACCAACGATCTGTTCCCGGATTGAGTTCGCCCGGGTCAGATCCCTGTTGAATCGGCTTGCGCGAGATGTTCCAGCGCTGCCATCATCAGGCCACTGGTCGCTGCTTCCAGATTGTCGCCGGTCAGGGTCATCATGACCCATGTGCAGTTGTCTGACGCCTGGCCCTCGGTCTTGTTCGCTGCACCCGATACGCCCGATACGCCCGATACGCCCGATACGCCCGATACGCCCGATACGCCCGATACGCCCGATACGCCCGA
>CANLXI010000076.1 GCA_947495035.1 uncultured Granulosicoccus sp. | reverse complement strand
GATTATATTGATTTTGGCATCATCAATGGCCCAACCAGCAACAGCGTCAGTGTCAACGCGGTAGAGCCTGTAGGGCGGGTTGATCTGGTTGCCAACCCTCGCATTGTCGGCGCTGATTCCAATCCCGTCTCCCAAATCACTCTCGGTGAAAACTTTCGGATCAACTTCTCCCTTCGAGAATTCCAAGGCGAACCCAAACAACTCCTAGGTGCCCGAGTTGTTATCGATCCACCTGGTGGCGGTGATCCCATTATCCCCCCCGAACTTGATCTCGGCCCACTTAACTTCGGTGCCAGGCAAACTATTTCGCGTAATTTGTCTTCTTCCATCTTTCGAGATCGTGACCCAGGCACCTACCGATTCCGTGTGCAAGGCAGATTCTTGGCAGAAGAGGATTATATTGATTTTGGCATCATCAATGGCCCAACCAGCAACAGCGTCAGTGTCAACGCGGTAGAGCCTGTAGGGCGAGTTAACCTTGCGGGATCGCCAATAATCACTGGCACTACACTTATAGCACCCAATCAGGTCTCTCTTGGCGAGAATTTCAACATCAATGTCACACTCGCAGAATACCAAGGAGCGCCTAAAGAACTATTGGGACTCAGAGTGGTTATTGATCCACCCAATGGCGGAGAAACTATTGAACCATTAGAATTAGTATCAGGCCCAATCTCGTTCACTGCTAACCAGTCTGTCTCCCGGTCATTCACCACTAGTATATTTGAGCAGAATGGACCCGGTACCTACGGAATTCGCGTTCAAGGGCTATTCAGCACGCTTGAAGGGTTTATTGATCTGGGGTTTGTTGAGGGTGCGACTGGCAACAATCCTATTTTCATCACCGCTATCCAAACCGTTGAGCCGGTTGGCTGGATTGATCTGGCAACCGGATTGACGATTTCCCCTAGAAATATTGCGACGCCATCGACGCAAGTTCTTTTGGATAAATTCTTCGATGTCAATATCTCACTTAAAGAATATCTGGGTGCGCCCAAGGCGATTCTTGGTGCACGTATTGTGATAGAACCACCCAGTGGTGCCCCCGTTATTACACCTCCCGAATTGACGATAGGGCCAACAGTATTCTCAGCCAATCAGCAGATTGACCGAACCTTGACTACCAGAATATTCTCCGAGCATGGTCCAGGTGTCTATAAGTTGCGAGCACAGGGTCTGTTCAACTTAAGCGAAGGCTACATTGACTTTGACATAGTGCCGGAAGGAACGGGTGCGAACCCCCTAACTATCACCGCAACGGGACAAACCAACAGTTACTCGTCAATTACCAAACAAGAGAATAATGCTATTTTTATTACTCATGGTTGGAAATCGTCTTCAGATGCGTGGCCGTCGGAAATGGGGAGTAGTATCTGCAATCGACTTGGAATCTCGATGAGTGAAATCGATGTTAATGCGAACGACTTTACTTTCATCTGCTCCGGAAACCAATGGGATGTATGGGTTATTGATTGGAGCAGTGTGGCATCGCAAAGCCCGCCCAGCACTGCCTTCAATGGTGCTTCTACAATAGCTGAAAGTATTGCAAGAAGGTTATATCCTATGGAATACGATCATATACACTTTGTGGCACATAGTGCGGGATCGAATCTGATAAGCAGCTTTGCGACGTTATTTAGGACCGGTGCAGAAAATTCTAGTTCGATTAAAAAACCATTTATACATTTAACATTTCTTGATGCCTACGATCCCAACACAATTGATCTTGACAATACAACTCAAGACTATAGTCAATTGGGTCAAGACGCAGACGCGGTAGATAATTATATCGATTCGCGTTTTCTTGGCGGAAATTTATTTGGACTTGATAGAACTCAAAATATTGTAGCCGGTGCTACAAACTTTGAGATCAAGAATGCTGAAATAAGAGTTCCGACAACTCTAGAATTGCTCAGCGGTGACGCCCAATGGCGTCATGCATGGCCTTACGTTTTTTATAATAACTCAATAAGGAATGCTGGCTATCAAGTCGGATTTCAACTGTCCTTAGAATCTGGAAGGTTGGCTACTGTTTTGGATAGAACAACTAAGTACTGCATTATTAATAACGTCACTGATGGCTGTTCGGCGGAATCTGTTGGCACGTTCCCAGTAACAGCGGAAATTGACAATATATATATTGGTGAAGTAGAGCGACTTGCTACTTTAGAATTTGACTCCTCGGATGTAAGTAATCCCGAAGACGGATACGTATTTTCACGAACAGACGTGGAGGAACTCCGATGGATAGCAACTAATAATAATGGAGTCGTCGGGAGTATCTGGATAGATCAGTTGTGCGCTGAATCCTTAGGTGGCCCAACAGTATTCGGCAACTGGGGGGAATTAACAGCTCGAGCCCCGGCTCAAGACACGATAGATAGTCCTTGCACAACCATGGGATCTGATCCGGTGGTGAATCCTACAGGATACGTATTTTCACGAACAGACGTGGAGGAACTCCGATGGATAGCAACTAATAATGATGGAGTCGTGGGGAGTATCTGGATAGATCAGTTGTGCGCTGAATCCTTAGGTGGCTCAACAGTATTTGGCGACTGGGGGGAATTAACAGCTCGAGCCCCTGCTCAAGATTCGATAGATAGTCCCTGCCGATAAAGATGATTTGGTATTTAGTTTCCAATTTTAACTATCAACAGCAATCCTGCCCGTCAAATTAACAGTCAATCAGAACACAGGTCGCCAGCAATGGGGCGATACGATAGTACTCATTACATGAGGTGCCGTATTTCTTGATCACGAACGGCGTCTTTGAGGACATTCCTGCCGGTCCTGACGATAAACACGCGTTGTGCCCTCGAGTAATTCGGTAGGGCAGGGTAGGGTGAAATCCGTTAAAACAGGTTTATTACGGATTCTTCCGACGACGTTCACCGATCGTCAGTGGCAATCATTTGGAGTCATCACGAAGAGCACGGCCCAGTTGCCCAGCTGTGCATACTTGTCGGTCATCAACAGATTTACAGCGACTTTGATAGACGCTAGGATAGCGTATGTAGTTTGTCTGGAGCTGATCCGACATCTACACATTCGTTCCAAGGGACTATAGCCAGAATAGAATTGGGAAATACATGCCGTTGAACGAAACACGCCATCTCCTGGCGCTTAACGATGACGAACTCGAGGAACTGATCAAGAAGTGGATCGCACGCCTCATCAATATTCAAGCGGAATATGTTGGCTTTGATAGGCCGACGGCATCGGCTGACCAAGGACGTGACTCGGTTGGATTTCTGACGGAACATCGTTACGACGGCGCTTGGGATAACTACCAGTGCAAGCACCTCAAAAAACCACTCAGCCTTAGCGCCTTCCATGTTGAGTTGGGGAAGATGTTCTACTATGCGCAGCGTGGCGACTTCGTACTACCTCGCCGGTACGTATTCGTTGCTCCAAATTCGGCAGTGCGTGACGTGTTGAAGTTGATCGATAGGCCATCGAAAATTGGCCCAGCATTGCTAGCCAAATGGGATGCGTATTGTACTACTGGCATCACCAAATCAGGCGCACCGCTGACTCCCGAGATTCGTATTGCAATAGAGGATTACACGTTTGATAAGGTGATGCTCTGGAAAAGTACAGACATCGTGGAACAAGAGCAAATGCGCGGCCTCATGGTTGAGGCGTTAGGGCTCGATCCTGGACCTGCACCTGTTCTGCGCGATATAGATATACCCGCCGTACCTGGTGCGGAGGAGGCGGGCTATCTCGGCCAACTATTGCGGGTTTACGGAAACCATCGTGGTCGACCTTTTGCGGACCACGATGAGATTATGGCTGACGATGCCTATGCGCCGCGAATTACGCGTGCACGGCGGCAGTTTCTCGACCGCAAGGCTTTCCGTCGCCATTTCCGGGACAACCTCGATAATAATTTGATCGACCAAGTAGACTTGGATGTCCTCGATAGCGTTCAAGATCGCTATGATGGGTACGAAGGGAAATCGCCCTACGAGCGCCTACTCGGGGTCATAGAGCACGCAGCCATGGTTGAAGTAAGTGGGCCGCTAGGTAAGCACCGACGAGTCACGCCACGCGTCAAGCAGGGGGCCTGCCACAATCATGCATCTGAAGGATCGCTGCAATGGGACCGATGACACCAAACACTGTTTCCAGTACTGACCCGCCAGCCCTTTTTAACACTCCACTTGAAGCAGGCCTCCGTGCCGTAGTGGTTCTCGACGCTTTCGCGCCGCGCGCCTTCGATCTTGCCTCATTGTCGCTTCTCGACTATTACGTAGTCCATTCAGGTGATCTCGACGTGAGTGGCGACGAGAGGCCAGAAAGCTTGCATCCCGCAGTAGCAGCACGCATGGGTGAATACTTCGTTCGCCGTCGCCTGATCGAGGAAGGGCTCGCGATGATGGAACGGGCGTTCATAATCGAGCGTGTCGCTGACGAAGATGGGCTGTCTTTTCGGGCATGCGGTGTAGCCGCCGCCATGGTTGATCTGATGGAAACCAACTACAACGCTCACCTCCGCAAGACAGCGCACTGGATCGCTCACTTCGCCGAGCAGGAAGGGTACGATGCGTTCTTCGACCGCCTAGCTCAAGGCGTGAGTCGTTGGGCTCACGAGATCGAAAGAGACCCAGTGTTGTGAGTATCAGGCCTCCACGATTACGGATTGATCGGCTCGCTTTCAGTGGCCCCGAAAAAGAGCAAGTTACGGTGCCGTACAGCAAGGGGCTCAACATTTTGAGATATAGTCAATAGTAGTGTCCAGCCAGTTGAATCAAGCGACGCTCTGGTTGACCTCCTGCACTTCAACGCCGTC
>CANLXI010000075.1 GCA_947495035.1 uncultured Granulosicoccus sp. | reverse complement strand
ACTGGATGCGCTCATGCCGTGGAATATGAATTAGGGGCGGGTTGAAACGCAGAGGACCCTGTTACGTTGGCGCTTACTCTGCAAACGTGTAGCTCGAGGCCCCCATGACAGCGACAAAGATCTGTGCCTGTCGGATCTCGCCCGTGCGCCTATTGATGACCGGAACGGTCGGGCCACAGTGGTCGATGAATACTTTCTCACCAGCACGGTGGTGTTGACGCATGCTGCGCTTCTGCCTCAATTTCCACGCCCGGTAGCGCTGGGAAAACTGGGTATAGCGATGAGCTCGCTCGCCGACACGTTCCTCATGCTCGGCCCACAACCGGAGCAAGGTCACGCCCTTGCGTTTAAGCTCCTGATGAATCACGAACCAATCCGGCTCGATGTAGCGTGATGGGGACTTGCCTGAGTTGGGAAACAGGCGTTGTTCGAGGGCAGCCTCGTCAACTCCGTCAGGCAATGGCCAGCTACGTATTCCCACCGCAGAGGCGATGGAGACGTACTTGCCGATCGCACCTTTTGATAAACCGACGGCTTGCGCGATCTTTTGATGACTGAGTTTTGAGTCGTACTTCAGTCGCAATATTTCGATAATGGTAGGCATGGATATCCTCGGTGTCGGCACGTTCTGATCTCTGATGCGGTGATCAGGGAGTAAGGCCGAAAAAAGTGGAAGAAATCCAGTGTCTTGGGTGTGATTTCGGTTGATCGTGACCGCGGTTTTCATCATCGTGACCGCTGATTTCGGAAATTGGCCCGAAATCGGTCATCATCAGTTGAAATTGCCGGTCACGATCGGCCGAAATAGGCGGTCACGATGAATTGAAATGAGCGGTCAAGGTGCGCCGAAATACACACCTCCGCGGGCGGCTGGTTGCGGTATTCCTCGCTATGCAAGGTATCGCGGATATCGCGACGCTCCTGCTCGCTCAGAGCACGAGGTTGAACCGAGTTCTTCCGACTCCGATTCGCCTTGTCACCAACCAAGCCTCGCTGCCGCTGGTAGACGCTGCTACGATTCAGTCCAAGCACTTTGCAGGCAACACTCAATGGCAAGCGCTCCGGTCGCTGTTCGATGGCCAGGCTCACTGCGTACTCCCATTGCTCGAACGATCGAGAATCGACAATACTTTTTTTTGGATACTCAGGCAGTCATCGGCAATCGCCAATTCATTCTGAAGCTTCTGTACCTGGTTCTTGAGTTTGTCGACTTCGCGTTGTTCTGCCGTCTTTGACGGAGCAGGCCCTGGAGAGGACTTGCTCAAGCCTTCGAGTCCGTTCTCGGCGTACTCTCGGCGCCAGTCTGAGAGCTGGTTGCTGTAGAGCTTCTCTCGTCTGAGCAAGGCACCCAGCTCACCGTGTTTGCAAGCATTGGCTTCCTGAACAATACGCAGTTTGTACTCGGGCTTGAAAACTCGCCGTGTGCGCTTCTCCAGCTTGGAATCAGGCGTCACCTGGCTGTCGGGCATATCTGATGGATCTTTCGGCACTGTCTGTGTTCCTGTTTTCATAGCCCTGAAATCTATGTTATCCCATACGATGACTGTATGGCATCAGGTTGACACGTAGGGGGAGAGAGGTGCGAATGAGAATGGAAATGGACTGATCAGGCAGTATTTTCCGAAAGGGTCAGACTTCAGCACGATTACCGATGAAGACCTGAGGCAAGTGGAGAGAAAATTGAATAATAGACCTCGCAAGTGCCTTGATATGAAAACGCCAAATCAGGTAGCCTTTGGCATTACCCCAACCGTTGCACTTGGGATTTGAAACCGCGTAATATCAAACTCAGGCTGGGGTGTGAAACTATCCTTTGGTATAGGAATGATATATTGCTTGATGAGGACTCGGCTTGTTGCCTTCATAAGTGATAACAAGAGTTGGTTTTCTGTGTTGACGAATAGAAATATTTAGTTGCATGGTGGTAGTTATTCGCATAGACTCACCAAAAAATTGACGGCTATTTATATCTGGTCAATTAGTTGATTTCGATCACCGTCGTGTCGGCCACATGCATGAGAGGAACTTCTTGATTACGTAGCTTCCTAAGCAGCACTTATTGCTGTATATATGAACAGTGCTAGAACAATAGGGCCAAGTCAATGCCTCGTAACCAGATTCAGTTCCAGAAGGGCCTTTCCGAGCTAGAGTTCGAGGAGCTTTATGGCGCTGAGGAATTCTGTTTTCTCGCCTTTTACGAACTTCGCTGGCCGGATAACTTTGCCTGCCCTTGCTGTGAGCATAGGAAGGGGTATGAGTTGGAGCATCGTCGACTAGTGCAGTGTGCTGACTGCCGGACTCAAACATACATTACCGTTGGCACTATTTTTCACGTCACCAAGCTGCCACTGACTACATGGTTTCGGACGATGTACCACCTGACCCAATCCAAGAATGGCGTCTTAGCGATGGAACTGAAGCGTCGACTTCGCGCGTCTTACAACACGCCTTGGCTGATTAAGCAATTGCTGATGCAGACCATGAAGGAGCGGGAGGCGAGCCGGAAACTGACGGATCGCATCGAGATCGATGATGCCCACTTGGGTGGCGAGCGAGCGCGGAAGCCGGCAAAAGCAGGACGCAGTGCTGAAGGAAAAACACCCTTTATCTCCGCAGTTCAGACGGATAGAGACGGCAAAACTCAGACAATGACGCTGCAGGTTGTGAACGGATTCAGTAACGACGAGGTTCGTGCGTTTGCCAAGGAAAAGGTGGTCTCCGGAGCCGATGTCTACAGTGATGGCCTGGCTTGTTTCGGCGCTGTGATTGATCAAGGCTGCAGTCATACGGTTGTCGTTTCTGGCGGCGGATGTCGGGCGGTGTAGAAGCCGACGTTCAAATGGGTTAACACAGCACTTGGCAACATCAAGTCCGCACTCAAGGGTACATACCGCCAGGTTTCGCCAGAACATCTGGCCACGCTACCTGGCGGGGTTTCAATATCGATTCAACAGGCGACACGATCTTGCGGGAATTTTAAAGCGATTGGCGTACAGCACTTTACGCACACCACCTTTCCTATATCGATTCGTAAAGCTGGTTGAGTCTCGTGCGTAATAAAGAGGAAGTTTTAACAAATAAATTGGGTGACAGAGGATCTCGGCATTGGAGGAATCTTGATCAGCGCTGTCTTCCACATGACACGTTGAGAGCTGTATATCAAGGTATGGGCAGCAAAGTGCTGTAATAGTGACGTAAATATGGATAACTACGAGGATTACACATGAAACGAAACAAAATAGCGGCAGCGGTAGCTTTAATTGTTGCTGCACCGGGAATATCCACCGCGGCCGTAACCATCAACCAGAGTGGCGCAACGCACGTCACTAACTGGACTCAGAATGGTGGCGCGAATGCAGATATTCTGGTTAACCAGGGCGGAGATATAGCTCATAACGTCAATATAATACAAGCCGGGACTCCTGCAGAATTCAATATCGAAGTCAATCAGAACGGTGATTTCATCGGCAACAATGTGAACATCCGTCAGATAAAGACGAACCCTAGAGAGAACAGTATTCTTGTAAACCAGGATGGAAACGATCTGGATGTGAATATTCAGGCTATCGGGGACACGGCTTCTACCGACACCCCCAATGACTACACAGTCGATCAGACTGGAGAGTCTCAGGAAGTGGACATTATCTCGCAACGCAGTAGTGGCGACTTGGTCAGCGTCTCACAAGCAGGTATCGGGCAGAAGGGAACAGTAAGGTTGATTGATGTCGAATCGGCCACTGTCACGATTGATCAGGACGGTGCTGATAACCAGGCTGAGGCTGATATTTCAATTTCCCGTACAGGTGGTGCCGGTCCATTTACCACTACAGCGACTATCGGTCAAACGGGTACTGCCAACTTTGCCAAACTGACGAGTTTTCTTGATAAAAGCAGCAGTGTAAGTATCGACCAAAGCGATGACTCTAATGACGGTCGAGTTTTTCTGTATGATACAACAGGCACTACAGTTGGGATTTCTCAGAACGTTGAAGGTGACAACAACTCAGCCACGCTGACTGTAAGAAACTCAGAAGGCAGTAATATCTCCGCCACTCAGCAGGGTGACAACAACGAAGCGATCTCGCTGGTGCGAGGAGATGACGGAAGCATTGTATTAATCAGCCAGGCAGATTCAGACAACACTGCGCGAGCCAATGTGCTTAACAATTCCACTGCCACTGTATCAATTGATCAAACAGCAGACGGCGATCTCAACGACGCTGTAATCATCGTACGAGAGAGCAATGGCAGCAATGTCAGTGTTACGCAGGATGGCAACGAACACGTTGCAGATGTGTTTCTAAAAGACGATGACGGCAGCATGGTGTCTGTTACTCAGTCTCTCGGACAGAATCAGGCGGGTGTGAGTGTAGAAGGCGGCTTGAATAGTACGTTGACTGTAAATCAGTCAGGAAGACTCGGTATAGTCGATATTGCTGGTGATGATATCGACTCGGCGATTGTTGTAGTGATGCAGGACTCTAGCAGTTTTGAGAATACAGCCATCGTCAGCCTTAATGGTGCAACAGGCACGGCGGCCACGATAGATCAAAGCGGTGAGTTGAACGTGTCGAGTGTCATCGGAAGCATATCAGACACCAATAGTTTGTTGAGCATAATTCAAGCCGACGATGCGAATATGGCGGGTATAAATATGCAGGAATCCGCGAATCTGTCAGTTGCACTTTCACAAGGTGCGATGGGAGGTGATGAGAATTTGGCTTTGGTTGACCTGGTTGAATCCAATAGAACGGATTTGACAATAACGCAAAATGGCAACAATAACGCGGTAGGGTCACTTGCACCGTTTGAGTTCCAGGGAGATCGCGGGTCAGTAGTCGCTTTCAACCAGGCTGACGACGGCAACTCGATTGATGGTTCTATCGTAGAGTCAAGGTTCGAATTGAATGTTAGTCAAGGTTTGACCGGTGGCGATGACAATGAGGCATTCTTGGGTGTTGACAATGCAAATCAGACTGTCGTTAATATCAATCAGAATGATAATATGAATGTGGCTATGTTAGACATTCAAAACGATTTCGATAGTGTTGTAAGCATCACACAATCCAACCTTGGCGTTGCACATTCGGCATCTATCTCCATGAACGATACGCAGGATGGCAACTTCTCAATCGAGCAGAGTGGATTGAACCATATGGCTTCAATCAGTGCGACTGATGTGTTGGGTGCTTCAGCTGTGATTGTGCAGTCAGGAGGTAGCGGTAATACTTCAGTTGCTACCTTGGTCAACGGTGATGATGGTGTAGCTCTGACTATCAATCAGATCGATTGTTTTCAATGCAGCGCTACTGCTGATTCCGGAAACCGTTCTATCAATCAACTTTGATTGGTTTAGTTAGTGTTTGATTCTCGCTGATTTTTCAGAGCGAAGAATAAGGTAATGCCCCCAGTCTGCCAAGTAGACTGGCTGGGGGTTTTGCAAATCAAATAGTCATAGTAGCAGGAGCTGAGTTCTTCGTCAGCAGTTCCCGGCCAGTGAAAACGGCCCTGACTATCAACGAGTTGCAGAGTTCTGACAAGTCGCCTTTCGTAAC
>CANLXI010000074.1 GCA_947495035.1 uncultured Granulosicoccus sp. | reverse complement strand
GCATCAGACACCCGCATCAGACACCCGCATCAGACACCCGCATCAGACACCCGCATCAGACACCCGCATCAGACACCCGCATCAGACACCTGCCACTGAAAATCGCAACCGAAAGATCGGCAGAGCCTGCTGATCCTCTGCTTGCACCTACGAGAAATGTCGCACCGACAGTGCAGACACTGTCGCCACGCTGGCGGACAGCACTGTCCCCCACACCAGGTCAACTACACTCATCAGCGCCGGCCACTCACGCACGGTGGACAGATTCGTCATGTCGTATGTACCGTAAGCGAGAAAGCCAACCACGGCCCCATACAGGGCCACGCTTGCCAGAGACAGGTCCGGATTCATGGGCCGCACCGCGAGAAAGACCAGGCCAGCGGCATAAACCAGATAGAACGCTGCGGCGGGCGCCACCAGAATATCCTTGCGCAGCAACTCCCCCATCTGGTCCGCATAGAAATTTCTGGCAATCAGCCCCAGCCACAGGCCGTCGAGTACCAGAAAGGCCAGAACAGCGGAAAAGTAGGCAATCAGATAAATTTTCATGGCCCTTTCTAACCGATTTTCCCGAACGGCGGTGTGGATTGAAAACTCTGCCTGATACCCGTCAATGGATGATCGAAGGCCAGAAGCTGCGCATGCAGCATCAACCCACCCACATCGGGGAATGTTCTACTCTGCCCCGCCTCTGCCTCAGCAGCCGCGACAGCCGAGCCAAGAGTGCGGAGTGATTCGTAATGGTCCTGATACAGACGATCCCCTTCGATGGCAATCCCCAGCCCTCGCGGATGAGCCAGATGAACGCGCAACTGGTGTGTACGCCCTGTCAGGGGATACAACCACACGTGATCCGCACGTTGCTCCTTGCAGCGATGCCAGACGGTGGTGGCGGTCTTGCCATGTTCTTCGCAGACGACCTGCCTTGGGCGGTCGTCGATATCCACACGGAGCGGCAGATGGATGCGCCCACCCATGGCTGTCGGCACGGCGCTCAATCTGGCCAGGTAGCGCTTGCCGATACGGCGGTGCTCGAATTGCTGCTGCAACATGCGATGCACCGTGCGATTCTTTGCCAGCAGCAGCAACCCGGAGGTATCCATGTCCAGACGGTGCACCATGACCGGCCCCGTTGCCTGGGGACGCGCCTGCAATACCCGTTCGAGAACCGAATCGGAGACCTGACGACCGGGTTGCGACAGCATGCCCGAGGGTTTGTCGACGACAATCAGCGACGCATCCTCGAACACCACAGGCAGCCCCGGAATCGGCTCATGAAGAAGCCCTGGCGTCGGGTTCGAACGGTTGTCAGACATACTGTTGCAAAGGGCCCATGCCGCTGTTCAATCGGCCACCATGGTACTCCACCGAGACTGCCTTTCACGAATGATCCTGTTCAGTCTCTTACGTTGCTCCTCGTCTGCCTAGGCCTGCAGCGAGACCTCCCCTGCCAGCCCGCGCTCCTGCGCCAGTCTGGCCGCCGCCGAGGCCACGGCCAGATCCTGCAAACCGACACCGGTGCCGTCGAATACCGTGATGTCTTCAGCGTGTTGCCTGCCCGGATGCAGACCATTGATCACCGCACCGATCGCCGTGATGTCGTCCGCCTGCAGTTGCCCGCTGGCCACCGCATGCTGTGCTTCGCCGATCGTTACCGATTGCGCCACCTCGTCGGTGAAGATGCGGCTGCTGGCGAAAATCGACGGATCCAGCTCCTGCTTGCCAGCGGTATCGGTTCCCATGCAGGCGATGTGGGTACCCGGCTGCAACCAGTCCCGCTGCAACAGGGCCTCATGAGCCGAGGTGATGGTGATGATGACATCCGACTCTGCTGCCAGCTGCTCGCGCTCCACGGCCTGAAACGGCAGATCGAGCTCGTCTGCCACCTGCTGCAGCGTGGACAGCTTCTGCGGATGCAGGTTCCAGGCAAGCACCTTGTCAAAGCGGCGCTGTGCAGCCGCCGCTCGCAGCTGGAACGGTGCCTGATGACCTGCACCCACCATACCCAGCACTCGCGAGTCCTGACGGGCCAGATGGGCGATCGACACCGCACTGGCCGCCGCCGTGCGCACCGCTGTCAGGTAGTTTCCGCCCACCAGCGCCTGCAACTGCCCGGTATCGGGATCGAACAGAAAGATGCTCGACTGGTGATTGCTCAATCCTCTGCTGGCATTTCCCGGCCAATACCCTCCGGACTTCAGTCCCAGCGACAGACCGGCCCTGTCGAAACCGGATTTGAATCCGTACAGGGCCTCCGCATGACCGATCGCCTCTCGTATGACCGGGAAGTTGTATGCATCCCCTCTTGCCATGGCAGCGAACACGGCTTCCACCGCCTCGAAGGCGTGCGCCGCGCTGATGACTTCCCGACAGGTGGTTTCCGTCACGATGATCATGTATTGCTCCCTCAATACGCCCGGCCACGAGCACTCACCGGCCAGAGAGCCTCCACCTTGCCATTGCGTACACCCACGTACCAGTCATGCACATTGCAGGTGGGATCACAGTGGCCCGGTACCAGCCGCAATCTGTCATTGACCTTCAGGACCCCATCCGGGTCCGCAATGACGCCATGCTCGTCCGAGCACTTGATGTACTCGACATCCTCCCGGCCATGGATGAAGGGCAGACCACTGTCCACCGACTGCGCCTTCAGACCGGCATCACAGATTGCCTTGTCCGCCTTGGCGTGGCTCATGACCGACGTCAGAATGAACAGGGCGTTTTCCCATTCTCCCTGATCGATACGCTGTCCCTGTGCATCCCGTATACGGCCATAGTCGGCGTCCATGAATGCATAGGAGCCGCACTGCAATTCATTGTAGAGGCCGGATTCGCTCTCGAACTGATAGGATCCGGTACCGCCGCCACCGATGATGTCGCACTCGAGGCCGAGTGTCTTCAAGCCTGCTACCGCCTCACGTACCATCTCGATGGCAATGGCAGTCTTGGCCTTGCGCTCCTCGAACAGATCCAGGTGTTGCATGGCCCCCTGATAGGCCTGTATACCGGAAAATATCAGACCCTCCGCGGCATCGATCGCCTGAGCAATCCGTAGCACCTCCTCGGTGGTGGTCACACCACAACGGCCCGCCCCGCAATCGATCTCCACCAGACATTCGATTTCGGTGCCGTGCCGAGTGGCGGCCTCGGACAGCTCGGCGACATTGTCGATATCGTCGACACAACACAGGGTGCGAGCACCCAGCAACGGCAGCCTTGCCAGACGATCGATCTTGGCAGGGTCGCGTACCTGATTGGAGACCAGCACGTCCTTGATGCCGCCTCGCACGAACACTTCCGCTTCGCTGACCTTCTGACAGCACACACCGCAGCTGCCGCCCAGCTTCTCCTGGAGCAAGGCCACGTCAACGGACTTGTGCATCTTGCCGTGTACCCGGTGACGCACACCGGCTGCGCGAGCATAGTCACCCATCTTGCGGATATTGCGCTCCAGTGCGTCCAGATCCAGAACCAGTGCCGGAGTCTGAATGTCCGACTCATCCATGCCGACGGCTGCCGGTATGTCGTAACCGACCTCATGTTGATCTTCCTGCACACTACCTAGGCTTGCTGTGGACATCATGATTCTCGCGTGTTGAAGGGTTGAAGCATCCAGGGCAGTCGATCCATGTCGACATTGCCACCGGTCAGAATAACGCCGACTCTCTGGCCGACAAACAGGTCTCGATGACGGATGATGGCCGCCAGGGTCACTGCCGAGCTGGGTTCCACCACGATTTTCATGCGCTGCCAGATCAGCTTCATGGCGTCAACGATCTCTTGCTCACTGACGGTCAGCACATCCGTGACATGCCGTGACACGAAGTGCCAGGTGAGCTCCTTGAGCGGCACCTTCAAACCATCGGCCACGGTGGAAGGTGCATCGTCGGCAATGATGTGCCCGGCGTGGAATGAACGAGCCGCATCATCGGCGTTGATCGGTTCGGCCGCATAGATCCTTGTCGAAGGCGCAATGCTGGACAGCGTCAGACAGGTACCGGACACCATGCCACCACCACCGATGGGGGCGATGACGTCGTCAAGCCCTTCAACCTGCTGCAGAAGCTCTCTGGAACAGGTTGCCTGCCCGGCGATGACGCGCGGGTCGTTGTAGGGGTGCACGAAGTCCGCTCCACTGTGCGCCACCACCTCGGCAAAGGTGGCTTCTCTCGAACTGGTGGAGGGTTCGCATTCGACAATGGTGCCGCCGTAACCGCGCACCGCAGCCTTCTTGGCCTCCGGCGCCGTATGCGGCATGACCACCGTCACCGGTATACCTCGTTGTCCGGCCGCGTAGGACAGCGACAGCGCATGGTTGCCTGACGAATGTGTCGCCACGCCCCGCTTCGCCGTTGCCTCGTCCAGACCAAACACCGCATTGGAAGCACCACGTACCTTGAAGGCACCCGCCTTCTGGAAGTTCTCGCACTTGAAATGCAGATCTGCACCTGTCAGGGCGTTCAGGAAGGCTGACGTCAGCACCGGTGTCAGATGGACATACGGCCGAATGAGCTCATGCGCCGCTTCTACCGCGGCGAAATCCGGCACACTCACGCCTGTACCATCGGTGGATTCATGACGGTTTTCAGTCTTCATCGAGCCTGACCTCCCGCGATCTGCGGCGCTGCGCCACTCTGTCGATAGTACTCCTGCGCCGCAGCCACACCGGAGCCGAGACTCACCGGATAGTCCAGATCCTTCATGGCCATCTCCATGGCCGCCAGACCCGAGAGTGCCATGACCTCGCTCATCGATCCCAGGTGGCCGATGCGAAACGCCTTGCCGGACATCTCACCCAGGCCGACACCAAACGAGACTTCATAGCGGCTGAAGGCATGATCGGTCAGCGAATTGCTGTCGAAGCCCTCCGGCACGTAGATGGCACTGACCGTGTCCGAATACAGCTCGGGAGCGCGTGCGCACAGCGTCATGCCCCAGGCAGCCACCGCCTGGCGAACACCTTCGGCAATGCGGAAATGCCGTTGGAAGACGTTCTCCAGACCTTCTGCCAGCAGCATGTCCAGACTCTCGCGCAAACCGTGAATCAGCTGCAATGGCGGTGTATACGGATAGCCACCAACCTGGTTGGCCGCCAGCATGTCCCGGAAGTCGAAGAAGCAACGGGCACAGCGAGCAGTTTCCATCGCGCTCAGCGCCTTGTCACTGACCGCCACAATGGCCATGCCGGTATTGAGCATGAAGCCTTTCTGTGACCCGGAAACCGCCAGATCGACACCCCATTCATCCATCCGGAAATCCATGCTGCCGAGCGAGCTGACACAATCGACAAACAACAGGGCCTGATGATCGCTGGCATCCAGCGCGGTGCGCACCGCAGCGATATCGCTGCGCACACCGGTAGCCGTTTCATTGTGCGTCACCAGCACTGCCTTGATCAGTCCGGCCTCGTCACTGGCCAGACGATCGGCAAAACGATCCGCCGGCGCACCTTCACCCCACTCGCATTCGAGCACCTCGACATCCAGACCATGACGCTGACACAGGTCGATCCAGCGATGCGAGAACATGCCGTAGCGAGCGACCAACACCTTGTCACCGGGCGACAAGGTGTTGGTGATGGAAGCCTCCCAGCCGCCGGTACCGCTGGCGGGAAAGGTGATGATCTCGCCCCCTTTCATCTTGAAGACTTTCCGGACATCTCGCAGCACTGGCTGCAACAGGTCCTTGAAATCGGGGGCTCTGTGATCGCTGCTCTGCACGTTCATGGCTGCGCGCAGACGATCGGGAATATTGGTGGGGCCAGGAATGAATATCGGGTTCTGTCCGTTCATGAGGAGCGTCCTGTTGTGCGTTCTGTTGTGCGTTCTGTTGTGCGTTCTGTTGTGCGTTCTGTTGTGCGTTCTGTTGTGCGTTCTGTT
>CANLXI010000073.1 GCA_947495035.1 uncultured Granulosicoccus sp. | reverse complement strand
ATCACTGCTGTAGTGGCAATTTGACAAGCCACCTTCAATGCAATCAATAGCTTACGTCATTTGCTGTCGAACTCGGGAGATCACAGCCAATCGCACTGGAGAATTTGATGAGCCATTCCCACCCGACCTCTCTGATCGATGTCCAGGTCGCCTTCGAGCACTGGAGAGCACAGCGTACCCATCGCCAACCTACGCCCAGACACCTACGCTCCCTGGCGGTGGCACTGCTTGACCAGCATATCCCCTTCACGATCTGTAAAGCGTTGGGTGTCAATGCCAGCGCACTCAAGCAGTGGGCAAAGGAGGAGCCGGTGCTCACTCAGAGCTCGTTCGTTGTTTTGCCCGAAGAGCCCACGCGTGTCATGCCCGACGTTGTTGCTCGAGATCCCGAGTTATCGATCACACTGCCCAATGGAGTTCAGCTGAGTCTGGTCTCGGGCGTGTCGCTGCATGAGGCGTTGGCAGCGGCAAGCAGCGTGAGGATGCCGGCATGATTCTGCTCACGCATGAATCGCGCATCCAGCTCGGTGTTCAGCCTGCCGATTTCCGCAAAGGGGTGGATGGCTTCGTCTCGTTATGCAAGAACCATCTGCTGCTGGAGCCACGCGACGGAACCATTTTCGTGTTCATCAACCGTGCGCGGACGATGATACGAGCGTTGAGTTACGACGGTACCGGGTACTGGCTGATGACCAAGCGCCTGTCGCGTGGCAAGTTCAAACACTGGCCGACAGGGCAAGAGGCGTTGAGTGCCGCCAGTGCACGCGAACTGCGTCAGATCATCAATGGTGAACCGTGGCAACCGCAGGATGCCGTGTCATCGACGGCGGGCATTTCTTCCTTACAACATCCGGCTGTTTCCGTTATGGTTAACCCCCGCGCATCCCTGTGACCCGATGAATAGCCACGCATCAACCCGACCAGAAGTCCCGGCCGTGCGCGAGCTCAGTGAAGAGCAGCTGGATGGTTTGATGGATCGTATTCGCGAGGCGCGCGATCACAATCTGGCGCTCAGTAGCGATGACTACGATGTGCTGATGAGCGCCATGCTGATGCTGGCGAACATGCAGGAGCGCTTGCACAACAACGATCTGACGCTGACCAAGCTGAAGAAGCTGCTGGGCATGGTCGGCTCGTCCGAGAAGCTGAGCAAGCTTCGTCCCGACAGCGCTAATGAAGACCCCAATGCGAAGCCAGCTCGCCCCAAAGGCACGCACGGTCGGAAGGGCAAGAACAAGCGCCGAACAGGCATCCCTACTACCAGACCAACGGTGCATCATCACAGCATTGACAGCTTGAGCAAGGGCGACAGCTGCCCTGGCTGTTCGCTGGGCAAGGTGTATAAATACAACCCGGCGACACTGCTTCGGATAACGGCTCACTCGCCGCTCACCCGAGAGCAACACATCATCGAGCAGTTACGCTGCAATGGCTGCGGAGAAGTCTTCACCGCCGAGTTACCGGAGGCGGTCAGAACCGATGGGCGAGCCGACCAGCAGTACGGCTATTCCGCCATTGCCATGATGGGCATACAGCGCTACTACGGGGGTAGCCCCCTGTATCGTCAGGAAACCCTGCAGCAGCTGTTCGGTGTGCACATTGCCGCCTCCACGCAATTTGATCAATGCCAGAAGCTGGCTGATGCTTGCCAGCCGGTGTTCCAGCAACTCAAAGCCCTGGCGGCCGATGCCCAACGATATTATCTGGATGACACGACCAACCGGATCCTGAACAAGGTGCCGATTGAGAAAGAGCGTGCTGGCAGAACCCAGTGGCGCAGCGGCGTGTACACCTCGGCCGCATTGGCCGAATGCATACTCAGTGAGCCTGGCTCTGGCCCACCAGAAGGCACGCTCAGGCGATTAGTGCTCTTCCAGACCAACATCGGACATGCCGGCGAGTGGCTCGATGAGCTGCTGCGCGCCCGCAACCCCGAGCTGGGCAAGCCGGTACTGATGAGCGATGCCCTGAGTTCGAATCACGTCACCGAAGCGCAGTACGACAAGGCGTTGTGCAATGCACACTTCAGGCGGGGCTTTGCCGAGCTGGTGGATCAGCACCCAGGGGAGGTGGTATTTGTTCTGGAATGCTACGAACCGGTCTGGGCCAATGAGGCGCATTGCAAACGCGTGGCTCTGGATAGTGGGCAGCGACTGGCCTACCACCAGGAGCACTCACTGCCCCACATGAACAAGCTCAAAGCGTGGTGTGAGCAACAGCTATCCGAGGCTGGGTCGGTGGAGCCGAACAGCAATCTGGGTCAGGCCATGGCCTACCTGGTACGGCACTTCGAGGGGCTGAGTGCCTTCTGTCGAGTTCTCAACGCACCGGTGGATAACAACGAAATCAAGCGACTGATCAAACTGATCGTACGAGCCCGAAAGAACTCGTTGTTCTTCAAAACGCAGAATGGTGCCGACGTATCGGACGTCATCACCTCGATCCTGGCCACCTGTACCGAGTGCGAGGCCAACGCCTTCGACTACCTGCAATGCGTGCAGCGTAATCAGTTGGCGGTACGGGCCATGCCGGAGAAATGGTTACCGTGGAACTATCCGACTGACAAATGACGAGCGGTCGATAGACCATTAATCCGAAAATTTGAGCGCTACTGCCGAAAGCTCACGGCCGAGGAGAAGTTCCGTTGGCCAGAAGACGGTGAAGAGCTGTTGACGATCACCGGCGAGCAACTCAATTGGCTGCTTGACGGGTACGACATTGCCTCGATGAAACCACATCAAATACTGCAATACGAGTCCGTTTGCTGAGCAATTGTTGTTATAATGGAGCCCATGTCAGAGCCATTGGAAATGCCAGACTTCACACGCTTCGCAGCAACGGGGTTATCGACTCCCGACGCGATGATGGTGGCGTTGTTCGAGCAGCAAAAGATGCTGAGCGAGAAGGAAGAGCAATTGGCTGAGTCGCATTCGCTGCTCCAGAATCACGAGGCTCGCCTCGCTAATCAACAGGCACTCATCGCCGTGCTCGAAGAGCGACTGCGGCTGATGCAGCAACGCCAGTTTGGCAGCAAGAGTGAAAAGAATCTGCTGCAGGACGATTGGCTTGCTGATGAAGCAGAGACATTGGTCGATGGCAAGCCGGACAGTGATGATGGTGAAATCGATCCGGATGATGAGCAGAAGGATCCTGGTAAGCAGAAGAAGCCTCGCAAGAAAAAAGCACGCAAGGGCTTCTCGGCGGATCTGCCACGTATACAGCGCTTCATCACGCTGTCTGACGAGGAGCGTGAAGGCGCTCTGGAAACCTTCTTCGTCAAGGTCAAGGAAGAGCTCGATATCATCCCTGCCCAGGTGCAGGTGATCGAGATCATGCAGGAAAAGGCGGTGTTTCTCGATGAGCACGGTGAGCGCAGTCTCAAGGCCGCCGAGCGTCCTGCGCATCCGATCGGTCGCAGTGTCGCATCCATCAATCTGCTGGCCTGGGTCGTGATCGCCAAGTACGCTGATGCTCTACCGCTGTACCGACTCGAGAAGATCCTGGCTCGCTACGGTGGTGAGATCACCCGAACCACCCTGGCAAACTGGATCATTCGTCTGTCGGTGACCGTGCAGCCTCTACTACGTCGACTGGAAGCCCAGTTGATGAAAGCAGATTACCTTCAGGGCGACGAAACCAGGCTTCAGGTGCTCAAGGAACCGGGCATGGCGGCAACCGGTGATAAGTGGATCTGGTTGCTTAGAGGAGGCCCACCGGGCAAGACGGTGGTGAGCTTCAACTATGACAAGTCACGCGGCGGTGCGGTGGTCGAGCGACTGCTTGAGCACTTCACAGGCAACTACTTCCAGAGTGATGGCTACAGTGGCTATGACAAACCCTGCGCGGCCAAAAAAGTCGTTCACCTGGGGTGCTGGGACCATGCCAGAAGGAAAGTGGCGGAAGCGATCAAGACACACACGACACCGGACAAGGGCAAACCAAGCGTGGCCATGGTCATGCTCTCGCACATCAATGCGCTGTATCGCCTTGAGCGGGAATGGAGCGATCTTGATGATGATGAGCGTTGGAAAGAGCGCCAGAAAAAGGCGATACCGAAGCTTGCAAAGTTCAAGCTCTGGCTCGAGCAAAAGCAACCGACAGTGGCCAAGGATACGCTGACGCGCAAGGCGATCAATTACACGCTCAACCAGTGGGAACACCTGGTGCGCTACTGCGAATGGCATCGAACCCGTATGCCTACCTGCAATATGTGATCGAGCGGATCGCCACAGCGGACACGGATGAGGCACTGGATGCGCTCATGCTGTGGAACATGAAATAAGGGCAGGTAGAAACGCGGGATACCCTGTTACGCTGGCGCTTACATAGAGGACGGCACAAGCCCAGAGTGAGAGTCATACACCGAGGCAAGAAATTGAGCTATCGCGACAAGAAACGTCTGAGACGTCGCAGCATGGAGGAGGCGATGATCGGGCACATGAAAAACAAAGGACGCCTGGAGCGTTGTCCATTGAAAGGCAAAGACGGCGATGCCATTCATGCTTTGCCGTGTGGCATCGGTCGGGGCGGCCTTCAGTACAACCTCAGGTTGCTTCGTGCCCACTGGCAATATTTATTTGCCTTTTGAAAATGGGTCATCATTGCCTCAAAAAGACGTTGTTGCTGCTGTCGATCGGCACAAGTGCCGCTTTCGTGATGAGAAATATGGGGATTTTGAAGGCTGCCATATAGTCAGGCAGGATCGACTACTTGAGTTGCACTTACAGATTTAATTCAATCACTTATGCTGTGATTTGAGATATTGGTTTTTCGATGGTGAATGAATAATAAGGGATAGTATGAATAAGCTATATTCGGTTAAGCGGTTTAGGTCTAGGGTTTCATCAATTGCCCTGAGAAATTATCTTTCTAAGGAGGCTAATAGGGTAGATAGTATGGTGGTATGTGGTTATCCTAAGAGTGGAACAACGTGGGTTACTCAACTCGTTTCGCATATATGTGGTCTGGCATATAGTCAGAATGATGTTAAATTTTGTACTTCGGGTGTTGTCTTGCACACACATGCAATGCATTTTAAAGGCAAAGCAGGGTTGTTATATGTAGTCAGGGATCCGCGCGAAGTGGTTTGTTCGGCAGCCAGAGCTTTGAGTGGTAAGGTTGGATTTGCCGTCTATGATGCTAAGGGCAATGTAACAGCAGATTTTGTAGATTATTGTATGATCAGACTTCCTGGTGCGAGAATGGATATGGCGTCTTGTATGAATCTTGCTAAAAAGAACGGATGGGTAGTGGTTAGGTTCGAGGATCTTAAAAATGATGCAGTGAGGTATATTGAAGGTGCATTGGCCGATATGGGGATGATATATTCAAGCGAGCTTGTAGTTGAAGCCTGCGAAAAATATGATTTTATGAGATTGAAAAGAGAAGTTAGCGATAGCGTTTTTTTGGCTCAAAGCACCACCCAGTCATGGAAGACGCATCTCACGCGTGAAGGGATTGAGAAGATACGGTCACATTGCGGGGAAATCTCATCGTCATATGGCTATGAAATATAGAGTTTCAGAGGTGATCTGACGAGAGGTATGGTTGAAAGTGGTGTCTGAGCAAGGTTGAAAAAAAGCGGCGTATCTGGTTGATTGGTAGTTACCACACCATCAATCCACCATTAGAGATACACCATCGGATAGGCAGCGACTGTCACCAGCCGCCACCCTCCTGAGAACCGTGCATGCGAGTTTTCCCGCACACGGCTCAAGCCTTTGCAGAAGCCATTAGCATGACCCAGCAGTATAAAGAGTTAAACGGAAAACCATACTTCCTCACGCTTGGACAAACGGCGCTGACGTCTCCGCTGCTCGAAGTATGTGGTGTAGTTTGGATCGTAAGGTGTTGCTGCTGCAATTACCTTGACATGTCGAACGATTCTGATACTGGCCAAGTGGACTAGTCTGAACATGTCGGCATTCCCATCAACTGTACGTGTTTTCGCATGGAACCACCAGTTGGTGGGGGCTGGATGCTTGAAATACTTGTCAACTACCCAGCTTGCTCCCTTATTCGGATGTCTTCGTCGTACCCAGTGATAAATCGCCTGAAAAATGGCCCTATCGACCTTGCAGAAAGTCTGTTTCGAGACGACGTGACGGTAGTAGTTTGCCCAGCCTCTCAACTTGGGGTTGAGAAACCGGATCAGACTCTCAGTCTTGATCGTCGGGTGAGATTTGATCAGTGTGCGGATGTCATCAAGAAAGGTTTTGATACTCTTTCGTGACGGCTTGATTAGCAGTTTCCCACTATATTTACGCACATTGAACCCGAGGAAATCGAAGCCATCGTCGATATGGGTGATGTGAGTTTTCTCTGTCGAGAGGATCAACCCTCGCTCCGTTAGAAAAGCCACAATGGCAGGCTGAACCTTTGCCTCAAGAACCTCCCTTGAGATTCCGGTTACAATGTAAGCGCCAACGTAACAGGGTCCTCTGCGTTTCAACCCGCCCCTAATTCATATTCCACGGCATGAGCGCATCCAGT
>CANLXI010000072.1 GCA_947495035.1 uncultured Granulosicoccus sp. | reverse complement strand
AAAGCTGCAATTTCCTGAAGACGATTAGCGCCAGAACCACTAGTTTTATAGGCTCAAACGAGTTATACAGGTCGAACTCAATAACAATATCGCCAAGCGAGATTTGCGCTCGTATGTCATCTGGCGAAAGCTGAATTTTGCCAGCCAGTTTTTCAGGGCGATCAATTCAGACCGCTGATAGTGACCATCATTGGCAATGCCCACAAGATCGGCATCTCAAGCTATCACTTCATTCGCGCAGCTTGTGAGGAGCACATGATGACGGGCAAGGTGACGACGCGATTCGTGTTCGATCAGCCCGGCTGCTGCCTCGGGCCTGAATCTGCCACACGCAGTGGCTATGCCGTGAACGGGTACCTCCAAGCAGGACCCTACCCACACGAAATGCCGGAAGACCCCCCTATTCATTGAGCCTGAATCAAAAATAATAGAGGAAGTAGCTCAAATCATCCTAAAACTTTACAAATTCAGGTTTCCACCACTCACTTCGACAGGACCCGAACTGATAGTTTCGTAAAATCTATTCATTTCCTTAGCCTCTCTGAAACTCATGGCAATTTGAAATAGCTCAGTAGATAAATCTTCATAATTAGCAGGAAGTGTGGCGTCAGTCGAAAACAATTGCTGTAGCGGCGCACGTATTTCTCTCGGCATCATTCTAAAGAAAGCTGTGTTTCGTAATATACCCACAATTTTATCAACCCCATCAGGATATCTCCTCGCGCTTCCAGCAGAGTTCTCCCACAACGTAGAAGTTGCTACTGGTTCCAACCCCAACCACTTGAACATATTAGTGGCAAGTATGCTCTGCGTAGAATCTTTCACCAAGTCATCAAACCGAACTACAAATATATTTTTAGCACCAGCCTCTTCCACAAGCCTCACCAATGCGCCAGACGCGTCTAACGCACCTCGCAATTCGTTAAGAACATCTTTCTTTTCAGTTTGCACGTTCACGCTTCTCCTGCTGAATACGTGCGCTAGGTAACTTCTGCACATATCTTCTGCCCTTCTCACACAAAGAAAGAAATACGCATCTTCTGGCTTTAGACCGGATGCTTTGATATTGCGAAAAAAAGTATCTCTGTTATCAGTCAATCCGTATGAGGTAGTAAAATCCAACAGAACTTTGGTTCTGTTCGAAACACGATACCCAGACAATCTCTTTTTTTCACTAGTATATCTCAGAAAATCTGCAGGCTCTTTTTGATTGTGCAGACAGATTTCAGCATGCCCCCCTAACAGACTTGACACAGTAGTTGATCCGCACTTTGGCATGCCAAAACAGAATGCATTAATGTATTTCATATTATCCATAAGTACTACCCCCATCATCCCTAGCATACTCACTCTCCAAAAACGACCACAACGGATGATCGTAATAATCATCACTTAAGCTAAAGAACTTTGAAAGCACCCTGCCTGCATCACGCTCATAACAAATATCATAACGAGCTATGTCGATTAAGCGCTCTTTAGGATACTGACCATCGTGCATTAATATTTTCTTTATAGCCGCAGATATCTCCATAGGACTATCGGAATCAGCGACCGCGCCGATGCCATACTTTAATACAACCAATTCAAGCCCTGGAAAATCAGACGAAACAATCGGCAAGCCAGATCGTAGATACTCTGTTAAACGACCAGGTCCTTGGTAAAAATTTGCCAAATCAGTATCACTATACAATAACATGCCCAAATCACACGCAGAATAGACTTCTAAAAGCCTACTGTAGTTTAACCTTGACATAACAACTACACGTTCAGAAACTCCCAGCAATTCAGCTTCGTCGATACACTCACGCCTTCTAGTTGAATTCGCATCCATCCCTGTAAAGACTAGTACATATTTTTCTTCTAACTCTAGCAAAGCAGCCATTAGTCGGTCTGACTTCCTTCTAGAGAAATATGGACCTCCCGCAGCGATAAATAACACCGTATCAACATCTACGGAGCAGCCAGCAGATACTGCATTTGCCATTATTTCACTTCTTACACTCGATCTTCTACGCATTGCGGGCCATTTTGAAGGCAAAGATGTTCTTATTACTTCGGGAGTGCGCCTTAGATTCCTCGCGACCTGCATCACTTTAGCTCTGTTTATCTCATTACAAATAACGAGATCAGATCTTCTGGCTAATATCTTTTCAGTGGAATTGTACAACCAATATATATCTGGTTTAAAGTCTTGGGTGTGATAAATAATCTCGATTTTTTTGAAAACTAAAGGCACCCAGAATGTCAACACGCTTTGTTGAGCGCCTTGCACATATACGATATCGACCTCCCCCTTTAACAATCGGAAAAACAATGCAAACCCAAGCTTGCACCCTGCGAGGGCACGGCTATTACTCGAAAAGCTAACAAACTTGAGACTAGAAATTTTCCGAGCCCAACTCGGTACCGGTTTAACAGAAGTTGTAAAGTAATACACAAAGTGTCCATTGAGAGCCATCCATATAGCTGCCATGGCCTGATGCGGCGAACGCCCTTCTTCCAAGTCATACCCGACATATATAACTTTTTTCATCTAAATCTACGTGCCTTTGCAAATTTCAATTAAATATCTATTTTTGCGAGCTTTTATCTGACAGGTCGAAATATTTAATCCTAAATATGGATCTGACTAATCTAAACTGCTCATAGAATATTGGCCTAAGCTCCTTAAATACCAAATTAGAAAATACTGCTTGAACAAACGCACTTAAAACTACACCAATTACTGCTCCAATAATTCGATACTCGAAGAAAAGCAGCGTCACAAATACGATTGAAGCCCCTCCCCCTAACAGAACACGGTATACAGACATTCGGTAATAGCCATTGCAAATCAGCCAGACTTCTTGTATTGAACCCAATACTATCGGGATCGTGATCAATGCATAAATAGAGGATACGTACCTAACTTCGTCATAAGCTTGTCCAAATATCATGGGAGTGATCCAAGGAAGAAAAATTGCCAGCATAATTACGATGCCAATGATTATAGCGAAGTAATTCTTCGTTGACTCAAAAGGGAACCTTCCAAGACCACCCACAGAACACTCTCGGTATGCTGCCGGCCTTACAGCAGAGAATAAAGCCATTGCCAACCCCGTCACTGCATCAGGTATTCTAGATGCAGCATTATATAGCGCAGCTAACTCAGGGAGCCCAAGACTGCTAAATAGTAAAATAGGATACCTTAGTGAAAAACTAGCGGCAAATTCGGTAGGAAGTAACTTCATCGCTAAAGCTATAGAGTCTTTCAAACCATTTCGCCCTATTTCAAAATCAAGATAATACCTACTTGGCACACGGAGCAAAACCATATATATAATAGCTTCGAACACAAAACTAAACAAAAATATTATTTTACTAGAAAACAACGCCGCCACAAGTTTTATGCTAAATACGGATATTCCAGCAAGCACCCTAGTTCCAGCCAACAACTTGTATTTCTTATCCTCCTCAACGTACCGAAGATTTAACTTATTTATAGAGCACGCGCCTAGAAAAAACGAAACCACTACGACCGACAGTTCGAGATAATAAAAATAGCTCACTGCCGCGAGAGCAAGTGAAACGCCAACAACTATCAGAAATGAAGAACAGTAAAATGCACCGGCAACATCGTCTCGCCGACTAATAATGGACGTATAAATCTTTGACAAGCCACTAGCAACTGGGACTACCATTACACCATTCAATGCGACTATCGAAACAACCATTCCAATATCTTTTGGATGCAAACTCCTAAATATTAATATAGTGCCCGCTAGCGACAAAACCAATTGTAATATGTGAGCGCCACCTAGGTAACTAAACCTAGATTTAGCTATTCCTAGTAGATTCACGATCTGACTACAGCTTTCAATAGTGCTTCTGCCCCATCAGTATAATAAAATTCACCAGAATTTGAAAAACAACCCAACTCTAATGCTTTATAAAGTTCATCCTTAAAATCACTTAATGAATCATCGTAAACGCACACCCCAGCACTATTTGCGAAATCACGCACCGCATCAATATTGCCCAATACCGGCAAACCCATAATTAAAGCTTCTGAAACACGAGTCAAAGACCCTGTAGTTTTTGCTTGATGCACCCAGATACACATAGCGCCAACCAATAGCTCTGCGAGCTCTTCATCTGTTGGATTATTGTATGAAAAAATAGATAGGTCATTATATTTTTCTTCTCCAGGCAGCTTTCGACCGGCCAATACAAATTGAATATCCAACTGATATTCTCTGATTATCTTGAATTGCTCCAACATTCCCATGTATGTAGGAGTGTTTTGGGCTGAGCCCAATATTATGACATGACTCTTACCCGAGTTCTTTCTTCTAGCTTTAATACTTTCTAGATATTTTTTTCTAGCCGTTGTAGGCGAGAAAGGATAATAGATACTAGCGAGTCCGAATGAGTCGTACATATGAGTATCAAATTGAGAAATTCCAGCAACGACATTGGCATGACTTAGAGCAGCCACTTCTAGATTGAAACTAGATAATATTTCAACAGTAGTGTATTTTTGTATTCTTGGCACGAGCGATTCCACATTGTGAGGAAAGGCTATGAGCATCGCCTCTGGCCATAATCTTCTCAAAACGATCCCGGCATAACTAAGCGGGTCAGTATGTGGCTCCCAAAAAATGACATTAGGCCGCCTTATTATTTTCATCTTACCTATGTAATCTTCAAGGATGGCTAACTTTAGAGGCGACAGTAAACCGAAGCGAAACTCCCTCAGATATTTAAATGACTTAATAGCAATGCCAAACATAGAGCAAAGATTGAATTTGATGTGTTTGGCACCAGGATATTCCAACACTTGAGTGTCGAAACCTACTATATTGTGAGCCTGCACTTGAATTTGTGAAGAACGCAATTCAGTCCCTCCTACGCTCTTACTTCGCTTAGAACGGACAATAAGAATACTATTCATTTGCCTACTCGCAGGATTTTATTCTAGAATTAATAAAAACTGCGTTAATATCGTGTATTTTTAGAAGGTGACCGGGATTGGACTGATACACAGCAGCCATAACAAACCCCCTTTCCTCGAGCATTTGCACGTGCTCCTTCCAGTCTACTTTTGTAGAGTAAAGATCTGACATTGATATTTCAGTTAATATACAGCAGACCCTTTCTTCTAGCTGCGTGCACGCCTCAACAATCTCATAGTCCATACCCTGACTATCTATTTTTACAAACACGTTCAGACCACTACTACAAAACATGTGGCTTTTCAATATTGAATCCAAAGTAAGTGTGTTTACATCAACTACGGCGTTCACTAAAATCTTTTCGGCCAACATCGGATCTATGTCTTCAGGACGCTTGAGACTACTAAATTCATCATTATTTGTTATATAAAATTTCTGATTAGATTCACTGGCATCAACTGCACAATTCAATATTTTAACCATATTGTTTGAAACCTGCTTGGCCGCGAAGCCGCCAATAGCATCCTTATTTGGCTCGACACACAGAACTCCTATCTTATTCTTTGAATGCTTTATCACTTTTCTTGCAAACTTCCCTCTATTCGCCCCTATATCTACAACTTGCCTGACAGGCATATTATTTAATATATCTGCAATTATCGAGCTCTCATCGTATTCAAAACGACGAGACATATCAATTAACCTAATATTAACAAGAAATTTCTTCGCCCTACGTACTGAGTTAATAAATTTCGTACCAACCATAACCAGATCTCCACAAATTATTTTACAACCGATATATATAAACGGGTGTCTATTGCAATATAACTAATACTTATTTTCGCAAGCACCAAATTAACAACCTAAGCAAAAAAGGCTTATTAGATACAGGTATATGACCTATTTCTTAGAATAATTATAAGGTATTGATTAACACTGCACTGAAACTTCTATTCGAATCGTGCGGTATCTTGCAGTATAGTTAAACGTTAAGTAAATATCACACTTCCTATATTCTACGATTCAAAATCGCCGATCCGATTATTAGTCCAGACTATAAACCCTCCAAACCACGCTTCTTGTCTAGTGTTTTGCAATAACTATCGGCTAGCATATCGATCTCTTCCTATGATTTACATAGTGCTAGCAAGCAAACCCTAACGCAGTAGCAGGTGGTATCAACCGGTCATCACAAAACCTGTCAAAGCATCACCGGCTAAAGCCAGGACGTCGGCCAGTTGGCCGACTCTTGCTCTCTCCCTAGATGACATTGAATTCATCATCGGGCTCGGGGGCTTCTGAGTCTTGATGTATTACTTCCACATCTCATCCGTTACATTCCCGCTACTGCAAAGCTAGTACCCCCGAGTCCACAAATATTTACCCCAATATCGCTTCTTTAGCAGTGCGAACTCCGAGAGCAATCTATGCGAACTCTTTCCCTTCATGAACTGAACTGCCTGTGTCACCGAAAGCTCGGTATTTGTCAACAGAGTTGCGCGTTAAATCAGGATACAGCTTCTTCTCTTTTATCCGGGTTCAGCGTTATCACCGGCTGACGAACCCAGTTTCTGGTATCGCCACTCCAGCGCTCTGGGTTAGCGGCTTTCGCCTGCTGGTACACCTCGTGACGGTACCCGTTCACTGCATAGCCACTGCGTGAAGCCGGTTCAGGCTTGAGGTAGCAGCCCGGGCGGGTCGAATACGAA
>CANLXI010000071.1 GCA_947495035.1 uncultured Granulosicoccus sp. | reverse complement strand
CTAGCAGCAAGTGCGGGTGATGCACTGATGATAGGTTACATGCGTCAGAACGCCAGTCTGATGTCGTGAACGCTTACGATAGCGACCTCCTGCCCCGGAAAAAGGCTAACGGTAGGCGACAGAGCAGCCAATCTGTACGTCCCTTCGTAATCAGGATCGGTTTCGCGGCGACTCTCATGGCATGTGAAATGCATCAAGGTGCTGGGTTCTGAAGGCGTAGCTGTGTTAGATGCGTCACGAATCTGAACGCGGGTAGATTGGAATGATCAAACACACACTTTGTATTATCTGAATCCGAAGTGAGTTATGTGAGTTCTGGACCGTTGCCCAGCTTTAGGTTGAAGATCAAATCTGTTGAATTGGAGTTGGTAGCAAATGGCAGACGTAACCTGTGTGATCAATGTGCATCGTGAGTCTCATTTGGTCACGCCAACCATAAAGAGCGTTCAGCGAGCAAGAAAATTTGCGAGCGCTTGTGGAATTGAGACGACTCTGATGTTGGTGCTGGACAAGACCGACGAAGATACGAGAAGCGTTGTTTGTCAGCAGGTGGAAGATTCCGATGATGTGTTGGAGATATCGAAGGGTGATCTCGCGTTAGCGCGAAACGAAGCCATAAAATCCGCAAAATCTGAGTATGTAACATTCCTTGACGGTGATGATCTATGGTGTCAGACGTGGATTGTTGATTGTTTTGCCAAAGCATCTCGAGATGGCGGAGATTGTGTGCTGCATCCTGAGTACAACATCTATTTCGGTAATGATGCTTCGCATGTATTAAAGCATGTTGACTCGGAGTCAGAACGCTTTGAATTCGAATATATCTACAGACAAAATTACTGGACAGCTTTATCTTTCTCCAAGCGTACAGTCTATGAACGGTTTCCCTACAAGAAAAATACAATACTTGACGGATTCGGTTACGAGGATTGGAACTGGAATTACGAAACCTTGACGGCGGGTATAAAACACAAAACCGTCACAAATACTGCTCATTTCATACGTCGAGGAAAGGACGAAGGTTCGTTGTTGGATAAGACCAATTCAGGAGGCGCTATTCCAGGTGTTCTGGAGATCTATAGAAAGCGACCTGAAATCACTGAGTTAAGCAAGGCTGCTTGAAGTGAACAAGACGATGAAGGTAGCAGTAGAAAGGAATAGAGTCGCCAGAGGAAAGGTTGAAAGAATCGGCGTCAAAGGCATCAGGGGATGGGTTTTTCTGGAGAGCGGTGATGAACCTGAACTACAAGTGTTCGTCAACGGTCGTCAGCTGAAAATAGCAAAACCGTCGATAGAGCGGCCCGAACTTCAAAAGAAGCTCGGTACATCCACGGCCTGTGGCTTTAGCATTGAGTTCACCGATGATGATCAAGTCGGTCGTCAGAGAATAAACGAAGTGCAAATCAAGGAAGTCAACTCTGGTTATGACTTTGGGAAAGATGTGCATCTCTTCTGCCCGCTGGTAAAGCAGCAAGCAGACTCTCTTAGAGAATTGTTTGTACCCGAATATTATCGTAAACGATACGGTCTGGAATCGAGCTCAAACTCCGAAGCATTTCAACACTTTGTTCAGGAGGGAATCTACCAGGACCATGATGCCAACCCCTGGTTTTCCAGTAAATTTTTCAGGAATCGATATCAGAGGAAGCTGAAGAACATTGAGATTCCGATTCTTGCTTATCTAGCCTTTGAGGATAAGCTTGAGTACATGGCTTCAGAGTCATTTGACCCCAAATATTATGCGCAGATGAACCCTGATCTGTCGGTAGAGTGGGGATTGCTTAAACATTACGTACAGCACGGTCATCAGGAAGGGCGCGCAGGTAAACGATATGAATTGCCAGATTCCCTAAAGGCGGAAACCGATGCTCTCGCTCAAATTGAGCCGAAGCTTGGAGGGTATTTCGATAGGCAGAAGAGTGTTGTCGAGTATCCACTGATTAAATCTTCTACGTACGCTCCATGTCTGATCAGAGGGCGGTATACAGATGGTATCCAGGTTGCCATTTGCGTACCGTTCTTGAGTCGCGGTGGTGCTGATCTCGTATCCACCTATATTCTGAAAGCCTTTCAGCAGCGATATGGGGCTGAAAACGTTCTCCTGCTTGTCACAGATCGTGCGGAGAATGTGGTTCCGCAATGGATAATGGAGGATACGCAGGTAGTTTATCTTGATGAGGAATCGAACTTCTCGGGTTTCGATGATAGAGTTCATACGCTGCATTCAATAATAGGCATGCTATCTCCTGAAAAGATAGTGAATATCAACTCCCATGCGGCGTGGGAAATGTACAAAGTCTATGGGCGACAGTTGGCTTCCGTTGCAGATCTATACGCATATATATTCTGTTTCGACTATACAGTCGGCAATGCCAGGGTTGGCTATATAGTAGATTACGTCCCGAAAACCATAAAGTATCTCAAACGCATTTTTTGTGATAACCAGACTGTAATTGACGATATGGAGAGCTTGTACGGATTCTCCAAAGTCAATAAAGATGTTCTTCAGGTTGTGTATGTGCCCACGCCACGGAATCTGTCTATATTGAAGAAAGATAAGGCCGGGCCGTTTTCGAAAAAAATTCTCTGGGGAAGTCGACTCGTCAGGCAGAAGCGTCCTGAGTTGCTTGTGAAGATTGCGCAGAAAATGTCTGAGTGCGAGTTTGTCGTCTATGGAACCCCTAGCGACTGCGAGGTGTCTGATCGAATCGTGGCAAATGAATATCCGAACATCGAGTACAGAGGAGTGTTTGGGGACATGTCCGATCTGAACCTTGAGGAATTCTCATTATTCTTGAATACTTCGGCGTGGGACGGGCTACCGACAATGTTGATCAACATGATGGGAGCAGGTCTGCCGATTGTCAGTTCGAGCGTGGGTGGTATTAAGGAACTTGTTTCGCCGGATACCGGATACCTAGTTGAACAACATAACGATGTGTCGGAGTATTGCGTACGTATCATGCAGGCACTTGTCCACTATTCAGAAAGTGAGTCGAAGGCAGCTAATGGCGTTGAGTTCGTAAGGAAACGTCATAAATGGAATGCATTTTATGCAAGGCTAGAAGAGGTTGGAGCTTTCGATAACCATTCAAATGCAATTAGACGTGTGGTCCCGTTATCCGACAGAAGGGAATACAGTAGCTGAAATATCTGATCTGCGGATGACCATTTTTCCCTGATGGGTATGTCCTATATAAAAATTTTGAATGAGCAATTTGTTTTATGCATAAATCACCCTTGCTGATAAGTGGGATAGGTAGGTCCGGCACTAGTGCCGTGATCTCAGCCATGAGTAAGCACAAATCAGTGGTTGAGCCGAGCAGGGTTGGAGAGGCTCCCTTTTTCAATCATTTTATTAGATTTTTAATCGATTACGAAGATGAATCACCACACAAAGAGTATCATCACAAAAATTATCAATTAGATAAAGCTGGAAGGGATCAGGTATTCTCGAGGCTTTTATCTCAGGTTCAATATGGCTTCGACGTCGAGGAGTGCGATCAAGGCAAGGAGTTCTGGATCGCGAAGGTGTCTCTCAATAACTCATCTTATGCTAAATGCTGCGAAATGTTTGAGAGTCTGCGGATCATATATGTGATACGTAATGGGGTAGAAGTTGTCAATTCAGCCAAGTCTTTCAGCGGGTTCAAGGAACTGTCTTTTGAACAGCTTTGCAGGCGTTGGGTAGGTAATATTGAGGATTGTCGTTATGTGCATTCAGCAGCGAACTGTGCGGTAATCAAGCATAACGAACTTGTCCAAGATCCGCATTCTGTTTTCGAAAACGTGTTCGACAGCTTAAGAATGGAGAGAGATACTGGTCCAGCCGAATTCATTTCCAGTACTCTTTTTAATTCGTCATTCAATGAATCTGGCTCAATGGAGTCGGCAAGATTAGTTTTTAAAGATCGACTTGCATGCTGGGAGGAATGGAGTGAGGCAGAAAAGGAAACGTTTATTCGGATATGTGATCCCCACATGCAGGAGTTCGATTTTCGTCGACCCTACAGCAATATTTCCAGCAGTGTTACTTCCTCGCAAGCACATGCCGAAGACTTGCCAAGCAATAGTATTAATTTCACCAAGAAGGATTTGCTCGATCTTGTAGAAGGCCGGATGACTATTCCGCAATTCGATTATCATGCTAACACCTCTATCAGTCGAGGGTATCTGTTCATGGAAAACCCGAAAGTCGCATCGACCAGCACGCTGAAAGTGCTTCAGCAGATGGAGGACCCTGTGAAGGCTGACAGAATGGCGAATCCTCACGCCAGGAATGATTCTCCAATACCGAGATTTTCCAGCCTTTCAAGCGAGTACAAGCGTAGAATGCTGGAGTCCGATGATATATACCGCTTCACTTTCGTAAGAGACCCATACACCAGATTATTGTCAGCGTATCTCTCCAAGATTGCTAGACCGTTGCGTCCGAAGGCGGAGATACTAGCGGTCATTCATGACAAGCCACGCGAGGAAGTGACAGATCTCGACCAGTACGTCTCCTTCGGGGATTTCGTAAAAGTTGTTTGCTCACAAGAAACAATTGATATGAATAATCATTGGAAGCCTCAAGTGGATCAAATACTATTCGATAAAATCAAATATGATTTCATTGGCAAATTTGAGAGCCTGGACGATGACTTTGCGAAGATTGTTCATAGACTCTCTGGCGATCAATATGGTCAACTGGAGCAATCCAAAAACAAGACTGGTTCTAATAGCAAACTGGCGGAGTACTACTCGCCTGCTATTGAAGCTATGGTTTTCGAGAGGTATGAGGCGGATTTCAATGCTTTCGATTATAAACGATATTTGTTCGGTAGCTTGGCTGCCTGATCTGTCTGGAGAAGCGCTGGGCCGTTTGTGATTCTGCGGGTTTGCGTTAGTTGAGTGAATTTGGATAATTAATAGGTGCTCGAATAGTAGTCAGGGTTTGTACCAGTCTTGCGTCCTGAAAAACGTCTTTGCAGTTTGTTTTTTGTATATGCCAAGGAAAATTGACGCGCTGAAATATCTTGATATATATTGACTAATTGATAATAGAATTTCATGAAAAATGAATACGGTATTCTGCTGTCCGCTTATGGGCAGAAATACATAGAAGAAAGCAAGGTCCTTGTAAAATCTATTCGGAAGCATATGCCTTCGTTAGATGTCGCGTTGGTAACTGATGGCTCTACAGAAGTTCCTGAAGGGCTGTACGATCACGTACGACGCGTCAATCTTGAGGATATAATTCCTAGTATAGATGGTGTGGAGTGTGCTGAAATCATATCAAAATCATCGATTCACACACCTAAGATGAAAGGCTTTTTTTTCAAGATAAAATCAATGTCCTTGTCTCCATTTTCCAGGACACTTTTTCTTGATACAGACACGATTATTGGTCACCCAGTAAACGATGTCTTCCATTTGCTTGAGAAGTACGATGTCGTTGTTGGATATGCCCCTACTAAGACACCTTCCTCTATTGGTTTGAAGCCAATTAACGAAATTGAGAAGCATGCTGCAGTCCCTAGAATAAATACAGGTGTAGTAGGGTTCTCGGAGTCTGCGGTTTGTGATGGCTTTTTTTCGGAGTGGGAGAAGCTTCTGATTTCGGGGTTGAACCGTGGAATGCACATCTCCAGGCCTAAATACAGTGACCAAGCCGAATTCAGGCGATTGATATGGAATCAGAAGTCAAGTTTGTTCGTTTTGCCTGTGGAATATCACCTCAGATCGGGAAATACCGCGGTGCTAGAAGGGCCTGTTAGAATATTGCACGGAAGGCCAAGTGGAGGCAGGGAGAAGTTGATCGATTTTCTAAATTCAACTGAGGAGAATCGAATCTGGATTGCGAGCGAAGGTATGCTCAAAAGTTCCGATGATTATAATGTCACACATAGCTATACGAGTTATTCCAATAGCAGTATGCTAGGTTCAATAGCTTCTGCCGGTATTTAGAGAAGAACCTGAATCTATGTTGGGAAACGGGTGCGTAATCATTATTTAGAATGCAGTGCAAATCGTGCGTGACGTAATACGTTGGTGCTTGTAAGTTTCGACGACATGAGTGCTTTGCTTGACACGAGAATGTTTGCGGTAGCTATGTGTATGGGTGGGGCGTGAATATGTCGAATACTGCGTTGTAGGGCTGAGTAAATGCTTTCAGGATCTGGTCGGTCACAAACAACTTGAATTAACGAACCTGATGAGTTGTTGATTCAGATGCATAGTCCTAACAACAATTCGTTTATTTCCAACGATAGCAAAGGTTTTCAGGGATATTGTCGAAGTTAGATCTTCCAAACAATCGGGATTAACTCAGCTCGGTAATAGAACTGCATTCGAAGCGTTTTAATGGCGGATCGTCCGAAACTCCATGAATTGAATCACGACGGTGTCTGTTAGAGTTAGCGTAACTAGATGTACCAATGGGATGAGTGCTGGAAATCTCCGCTCAACCACCAGCGGATTAGTCGATTCGCATTGGAGGATTTTAGCAAAATATATTAACTAACGCTGACTATATAACCAGTTGAGTTATGGTGCGCACAAAGCCTCGAATGGTTTTTCCAGAGGCGGCTTGGTGTGAAGTCGCCGTATATAGTGGGTGTGATGTTCTAACAGCTAAGTTCGAAAGCATTTCGGACCAACTGGCAGGTATGACGGGCCTCCAAATGCATTGTGTAGTATGATGCTGAGCATATTTGAGCTGACCATCAAGCGAAGCATGGATATCATGCTGGCAGATGGCGACTTTGAGCTGGCTGCTGTTTCGTTGGTTGTGTTTAAAAAAGTGAGCAGTGCGTTAGAAGTTATTTGATTCCGTGGAACTAGAGGTGATGTAAAGTGCTGGCACTTGTTTTAGGAGGTAACGGATTTATAGGATCGCACGTTGTCGACAGGCTCGTTTCAGAGGGTCATTCGGTGCGGGTTTATGATCGCAGTAGCGTGGAAGGGACTGAATTCGGCCATTCAAAGGTAAGTTACTGCCAAGGAAATTTTGATGATCATGAGCGCCTGAACGAAGCATTGGATTCAGTAGACGTCGTTTTTCATCTTATAAGTACCTCGGTGCCATCAACATCCAATTTGGATCCCGTTTCCGATATACAGAGTAATCTTGTTAATACCGTCAAGCTCTTGAAGGTAATGGAAGCACACTCAGTGCAGAAGATCGTGTATCTGTCATCTGGCGGCACAGTCTATGGTGTTCCGGAGCAGTCTCCAATCCCTGAAGAACATCCTCTCAGTCCAATTTGCTCTTACGGTATCGTGAAGGTAGCTATAGAGAACTATCTCCATATGTACAGTCGCTTGAATGGGTTGGACTACGTAGCTCTACGAGCATCTAATCCCTTTGGTCCGCGTCAAGGGAATAGTGGTATCCAAGGGGTTGTGGGAACATTTTTATGGAAAGCCGCCAATCATCAACCTATAGATATTTACGGTGATGGTTCTGTTGTGAGAGATTTTTTACATGTTACTGATCTAGCCAAGCTATGTGTTTCGGCTGCGAATTCATCTAATGTGGGTAGTTACAATGCTGGGTCAGGTTGCGGCCATAGTATTTCAGATGTCGTTGACACGATATCCAGAGTTACAGGGGCCGCGTTGGAGGTCAAGTACCATGAGGGCAGGGCGTTTGATGTGCCTCACTGTGTTCTTGATATTTCCAAAGCACGCCGAGTTTTCAATTGGAGCCCTACCATAGAGTTCGAGCATGGCGTGGTTGACACATGGAATTGGATAAATAAACAAGAATCTGCTTGTAATTGTGCTGGAATAGAGAACTCCAGCTGTATTGCTTGATTGAGAATTAGTCCTGAAAATATTTATTGGACCGCGGTGTTTGTCAACATAGTTGCGTGTGCCGCAGTAATGCGGATCGGTCGACAAGAAGTCTACCGAGAAGTACGAGA
>CANLXI010000070.1 GCA_947495035.1 uncultured Granulosicoccus sp. | reverse complement strand
GCGTCAGAAACGCAAACCACCGACCACTCACCTGGCGACGGCAATCAACCAGGTTTGGATGCTTGATGTCACCTGGCGTACGCCCGGAATCCGGGGTGAGCAGGATGCTCGAACAGGATCACGAGTCTGTCGGGAATACCATCATTCAAGCTCAAGAAGTGCTAGAGCAATGGTCTCTTCGACTCCGACGAAGATGAGTCTGAGCGGCAGTGACGGACAGCGTGCCTGTCCGGTGATGTAGTCCGCTGACAACGGGAGGTGAGGTTATGATCGAAACACCGAGATGCCTCTCTAGACTGAGTATCGAAAGGCTGGAGAACATGAACCCATTCATCCGTCTCTGCGGGTTGAAATGTCGCCACGGTGAACCGATCTGATACGCCGTGCAGGAGTTTCCGGAACATGACAGGAATGCATAGTCCGCTACGACCGTTACTCAACAGCCATGTGAGTAGCGCGGTGTCACGCTGTTTTCGCACATCGCGGCGTGGCCTCCTGCCGACTTGCGGAAAGCAAGGGCAAAGAGTGCGATGGGCAGCCAACCCGATACGTTCGAGTCTCGACAGGCAAACCGGGGAAGGTCGACAGTGGAAGCCAAGGGGGCACGGCCCCGATGACCTGCCGACTGGCGGAGCTTTCGTAGTAGTCCGAGGTGGGGAAAACCCACTACATGGCGAAGGAAAGCAGTTCATGCATGCTTGCACTGCCTATTACTCGACCGAACGAGGTGAAGACCTTTGATAATCGAGGAAATGCCAGGCAAGCTCGCAACGTGGGCGGAAAGTGATCCGGCAAGACGCATGGATCGACTTCTCCGTCTGATAGCAGAGTACGACTGGCTCTACGAGGCGTCTCGGATAACTCTTTCTTCGTCGGGTGCGAAAACGCTCGGCGTGGACGGTGTGACCAAACAGCATCTGGGGCTGGACGTACTGCCGATCTACCTACAACACATCCGTGAGGACCTGTTGTCGGGTGAGTATCGGCCTGCTCCGGCCCGACGGATCTACATCCCGAAGGCTGATGGCAAGCAACGACCGATTGGTATTCCCACGCTGCGCGACCGGATTGTGCAACGTGCAATGCTGATGGCGATGGAGCCTATCTGGGAAAGTGATTTTCATCGCCTTTCCTTCGGCTTCAGACCGGAACGCAGCGTTCATCATGCCATCAGAGCTGTCAGATTGCAGCTAATTGATGGCGATGACACCAAGGGCCGGTGGGTTATCGAAGGTGACCTCGCCAGCTACTTTGATACAGTGCACCATCGACTTTTGATGAAGTCAGTACGTAAACGCATTAGTGACAAACGTTTCATGTCATTGCTGTGGCTCTTCATCAAGGCAGGCCACGTAGACAAAGGTCTATTCTGCGCGGCCAGTCAAGGCGTGCCCCAGGGTGGTGTTCTCTCCCCACTGCTATCGAACATCATGCTCAATGAGTTCGATCAGTACTTGGAAGAGCGCTACCTGAGTAAAAAGGCACGCAATGATCGTTGGTACAACAACTCCAGTGTCAAAGTCGGTCGGCGCAGCGCCAAAGGGGTTACCCGGACCTGGCAACCGTCGGCCTCCTACTGTCGATACGCTGATGATTGTGTGCCACGAGCACTGATTGCTGCTTCAGCAGCAGGAGGTGCGCGCTGCATATGAGATGAGGGTTTGTTGGCCCCTCGGAGCCGCCTTGCAGGAGGAGGCTTCAAACCGCCACAAGCTGCGATGGTAAAGAGCCATGGTGGTGAGCGTTGTGGAAAAGGCAGGGCTTGACCCTGTCAGGTACGTACCATGAAGATGAACGTAAGTGAACCTTTGCTGAATTGTCGAAAGCGTAGGGATGTCGTCAAAACCGGGGGGTAGTCGTTAATCCGGGATAAGTCTGGGGGGCACCTGTTTACTGCCCAGGCGGCGGCCGGCATGAAGAAGGCATGAACGTGGTACAGGCTCATGTGGGGAACGTGGGAACCTGTCGCCTTGATGTAAAGGGAGAAGCTCAAGTAGTGATCCTGCGAGAGCCAGAGTACCGATGCTAGGCACAGGGGCGGATGGCCCCGTAGTAGTGTTGAAGGCGCTGTAATGGCGCTGGAGCGAAGGGGGTCAGTTACCTAGTTGGATTTGTTTATCAACCGCACAGACTGGATCTTGTGCAGAGAGAATTTGGAGCTGCCAACCGTCGGTGAGGGAGGAGTTTATGGATACGACAAAACCGTTTGAGATTTCCAAGCATGATGTATTGCGTGCATAGGAATTGGTAATGGACTTCACCCGGTTTCGTAGACACCCTCTTAGAGCGATAATGGAGTTCAGAGGTGTCCTATGAAAAAGTCGAAAAGCAAGAGAGCACGGCGCAATTTCACCGCCGAGTACAAACAGAATGTAGTCGATCTGGTGGCTCGAGGTGAGAAGTCTGTCAACGAGATCAGTCGGGATCTGGACCTGTCCGAATCAGCTGTCAGACGCTGGATCAAGTTGGCAGAGCATAGTGACAAGGGTAGTCTGGTGGCGCACGAGGCCGAGAGCGAAGAGCTCAGGCGGTTGCGGGCCGAGATTCGTGTGCTGAAGCAGGAGCGCGAAATCCTGGTAAAGGCGGCGGCCTTCGTGTGTCACGAACACGGTTAGTACAACGTGGTGCTGTTTAAGTGATGGGAGCAGACCTCCCGAACTCTCCCTGCAGGGGGCGGGTTCAAACCGGCAGATGCTGCTGTGTCCAAAAGGCATGGTGGTGAGCGATCTGTTAAAAGCTGCTGAATACAGCAGCAGGTGTGTATTGGAAAGACGAGCGAAAGCGAACCATGCGATGACCCGTCGAAATGCTAAGACGTTGTCAAAAGCGGGCTGGGAAGGCTGCCCGTGATGAGCAAAGACGAGACCTGCTTACGGTCTTTGCGGCAACCGGCGAAAAGCTGGCGTGAGTCCAATACAGGCGCTTATTCGGAACGTGAGAACCTGAGTATTGATGTTAAGGGAAATGACAAGTGAGTGAAATCATGAGAAAGAATACCGATGCGATGCTCAGGGACGGAACAACCTGTAGTAGTGATGAAGGCTCTGTAATGGGGCTGGAGCAAAGGGGTTGTGCTGAGGTGTTGATAGTGATCACCAACTGGTAAATCAGGATGAGTGATCACACGTCAACAAAGTCGTTTGACATACCCAAGTCCTGGGTGTGGCAGGCTTATTTGAAAGTGAAATCGAACAAGGGATCGGCTGGTGCTGATGGCGTTGACTTAGACGCTTTCGACGAGGATGCGGGACCGAAACTTTACAAGATCTGGAACCGCCTATCTTCAGGCTCCTATATGCCACCGCCAGTGCTTCAGGTTGAAATACCAAAAGCTGGAGGCAATGGCTTCCGTACCTTGGGTATTCCATCTATTTCAGATCGCGTGGCGCAAACAGTAGTCAAACAACAACTTGAACCGATTCTGGACCCTGTATTTCATCAGGATTCTTATGGATACCGTCCTGGGAAGTCCGCAAAGCACGCCGTTGCTGTCACTCGGCAGCGCTGCTGGAAATACGACTGGGTGGTTGAATTTGACATCAAGGGGGCGTTTGATAATATTGACCATTGTCTGTTACTCAAGGCACTGGAGCATCACGTATCTGAGCCGTGGGTACTACTGTATGTCAAACGGTGGCTTACTGCGCCGTTTGTGGACAAGCATGGTTCGTTAACAACAAGGTCTATGGGAACCCCACAAGGGTCGGTCATAGGTCCCTTGTTATTGAACCTATTCATGCACTATGCATTCGACAAATGGATGGAAAGGGAAAACCCAGACTGTCCGTTTGCTCGATACGCCGACGATGCTGTGATTCACTGTCATTCCCGTCGGGAAGCAGAGCAGCTTTTGCGCTCTGTTTCAGAACGGCTTGGTGAATGTGGGTTAGAACTTCACCCTGCTAAATCCAAAGTCGTCTACTGCAAAGACAGTAATCGGCATGGTGTGTATGAAAACATGCAGTTCGTATTTCTTGGCTTCTGTTTTCGTCCTCGGTGTGCGCCGAGCCGCAGTGGCAGAACATTTTCCAGTTTTCTGCCTGCTATCTGCAATGACGCCAAGAAAAACATACGGCAAACGATACGCCGGTGGTGTCTGCAAGGACTATCAACGTTTACTCTGGTAGACATTGCAAATCGATTCAACCCGATCATTCAAGGATGGATCAACTACTACGGCGCTTTCTACAAAAAGGAACTTGGCCTAGTGCTAAGGCAATTGGATAACAAGCTGGTGCTGTGGGTTCAACGCAAATTCACTCAATTCCGGCATCGCCGGAGGCGAGCACTGCGTTGGCTCGAACAGTCTCTGGCAAGTCAACCAGACCTGTTTGTTCACTGGAAAGCTTTTTCAGTGAAATATGCCTGATCAGCGACTGCCGCAGTGGGAGCCGTATGACGCGAGAGTGTCACGTACGGTTCTGAGAGCGGCTCGGGTTGAAATACCCGGGCCGACTTGCCTTCGCCAAGGAGTCGACATGAGGTTCGCCTTTGTCGATGCGGAGAAGGCCAATTTCAGTGTCGCCCTGCTGTGCCGTACCCTCAAGGTATCGCGCACCGGTTACTACGCCTGGTTATCAAGACCTGCCAGCCAGCATGAGCTCGACGATAGAGCGCTGCTGGCACAGATTCGCCGCATCTTCGAGAGCAGTCGCCGGACCTATGGCAGCCCGCGTGTCCACCGTCAGTTACAGAGTAATGGCACCGTGGTTGGCCACAACCGAGTTGCCCGGCTGATGCGTGAAAACAATCTGGCCGTGAAGCCGCGCAAGGGGTATCGCAATACCACCGAACGAAACGAGTCTCACCCGGTGGCGCCCAACGTGATCCAGCGCGATTTCACAGCCACCGAGCCCGGGCGCAAATGGGTTGGCGACGTCACTGTTGTCGCCACCGACGAGGGCTGGTTGTATGTCGCTCCGATGATAGACCTGTTCAATCGGGAAGTGATCGGCCTGGCCTGCGGTGAGAAGAACGATCAGAACCTGACGCTGAAAGCGCTGGAGGCTGCCATCGCGATGCACGGTGCCCCTGAGGGGCTGATACACCACTCGGACCGGGGCAGTACCTACACCGCGAGCAGCTATCGTGAGAGCCTTGAGAAGCACGGCATCGTCTGTAGCATGAGCCGTAAAGGCGACTGCTGGGACAATGGCGTGGCTGAGAGCTTCTTCGCGACCTTGAAGAAAGAGCTGATATACCGTCACCACTTCGCGACTCGTGCGGAGGCTGCACTGGCCATATTCGAATACGTGGAAGTGTTCTACAATCGGATCAGGCTGCACTCAAGCAATGGTTACTGCAGTCATGTTGACTATCGCAAAAATAATGCAAAGGTGGCATAGTCAATTTATTTAGGTGTCTATGAAACTGGGTGAAGTCCATAAAAGCCAACGATGGCGCTGAAGGTGTCGACGGTGAAACGATAGAGCAATTCGAGTCCAATCTAAAGGGGAACCTTTACAAGCTTTGGAATCGCATGTCGTCAGGATCTTACTTTCCGCAGCCAACCCGAACGGTAGCGATACTGAAAAAGGATGGTGGTGAAAGAAGGCTGGGTATTCCATCTGTTTTAGACAGAATCGCCCAGACGGTGGCAAAGTTTTCGTTTGAGCCCTTGGTAGAACCGCATTTTCTGGGTGATTCCTATGGGTACAGACCGGGTAGGTCAGCCCATCAGGCGTTGGAGGTGACGCGCAAGCGTTGCTGGCGCTATGACTGGGTTTTGGAGTTTGATATCCGCGGTCTGTTTGACAACATTGATCATCATCTACTGATGAAAGCGGTGAAGCGGCACACTGACAATCCCTGGCTTCTGCTCTATATCGAGCGCTGGATAACAGCACCGGTACAGCAAGCAGATGGCAGACTGGTTGCACGTGACAAAGGAGTTCAACAGGGCGGTGTAATCAGCCCAGTGCTGTCAAATCTGTTCATGCACTATGCATTCGATGCCTGGATGGAGCGGGAATATTCCGATCTTCCATGGTGTCGATACGCCGACGATGGGCTTGCCCATTGTCGGTCACAGGCAGAGGCAGAGCAGCTCAGAGCGGCGCTGGAAAAGAGGCTGCACGAATGCGGTCTTGAGATGCACCCGGTGAAGACAAAGATTGTTTACTGCAAAGACGATAGTAGAAGAGGTTCCTATCCTGTGACGTGCTTTGATTTTCTGGGTTTTACCTTTCGCGCCAGACGATCAAAGAACAAATGGGGTAAGCACTTCATCAATTTCAGCCCGGCAATGAGCAACAGTGCGGGAAAGGCGATCCGGCAGGAAGTGAGAAGCTGGAACATGCCCAAGCGCAGTGACAAGTCCATAGAGGATCTGTCGGGTATGTTCAGGGCCAAGATACAAGGCTGGATAAATTACTATGGTCGTTTCTATCGTTCACAGATGTGCATGACGCTCAGGCACATCAATTCCAAACTGGTGTGGTGGGCATGGAGGAAATTCAAGAAGCTTTTTCGACATCGACGACGTGCTGAGCACTGGTTGGGTCGCGTGGCCAAAGACTTTCCTTCGTTGTTTCCACACTGGCAAATAGGCTTGTTGCCGACGGTCGGGTAATGGGAGCGCAGTGAGTCGAGAGGTTCATGCTGCGTTCTGCGAGGATTGCGCCTTGCAAGCGCATAGAATTCTGCGGTCTGAAATGATCGCCCTGGTAAAGCCTAGCCAGCAGCCAGGTACCGAGTCTTGCGTGGTGTTCCGGTAACGGCCACTGCGAAGCGTAGACAGGGAGATAGTAGGCCGAAACGAAAGTGAACGGAGATAGCCCCGAAATCGAACGTGGTTGAAATAGCCGACCCTATTTCTCTAAGGGGAAGGCGGAAGTGCATCACACGCATTGGCGAGTGTAGTGCAGTGTTTCCGGGGTTCGTACCGTCGGCATGGTGTCGAAGGATTTTATGGGAACAAGGGAGATCCGTTTGGTTCAAGCGGAGCTTGTAGGGTCTGACAAGCTAACAATGCGAGGAGGATCCGATGACCATACGGAAGTCAGACTGGTTGATAGTACTTTGAGATCGGGAGAGCCGATTACATGGGGAAGCGGCCAGCAGGTAGTGAATTGTTCTACAGAAACATGGGCTCCACACAGTGGGAGGTAAAGGTCTTCTATTCAAAGAGGAGAATCACCAGTCATTTCAACAGAACTGGAACAAATAGCAGTAAAAGCTCGATGTGAACCAAAGCTTCGTTTCACTTCACTGATTCATCATGTGACACAGGATCGAGTCGAACGGAATCTGAAAAGGATTCCCAACCGCTCGGCCCCAGGTTGCGATGGTGTTTCAGTGGAATAGGCAAAGGAGAACTTTGATCAGTGGATTGGGCCGATGTTGAGCTCAATCCACACGCAGGGATACAAAGCGCCGCCAATCCGGCGGGTTTATATCCCAAAGCCCGGTAAACAGGAAAAACGCCCGTTGGGCGTACCTTGTGTGAGTGACCGGGCGCTCCAACGCAGCGTTTCGGAAGTGTTGAGTGCCATATACGAGCAGGACTTTCTACCTTGCTCATTTGGCAGGCGACCGGGACGAGGCGCCCACAATGCTTTGTCGACCCTCAATGAGGTCATCGCGGGCAAGAAAGTCAGTTGGGTGCTGGAGGCCGATTTAAAGAATTTCTTTGGCAGTCTAGATCATGGATGGCTACTGCGCTTTGTGGAGCATCGTGTCGGGGATCCGCGCGTGATCAGCCTGATCCGACGATGGCTGAAAGCAGGAATACTGGAAGACGATGAAATTCATCCGAACGAGGAAGGAACACCCCAAGGGGGGGGCGATCAGTGTACTGCTGAGTAACCTGTATCTGCACTATGTGCTTGATCTTTGGTTCCAGCAAATCGTCAAGCCTCGGCTACGAGGTGAGGCGTATCTGGTGCGCTACATCGATGACTTTGTGGTGTGTTTTCAGTATCAGGAGGATGCAGTCCGATTTCAGGAAGTTCTGCGCA
>CANLXI010000069.1 GCA_947495035.1 uncultured Granulosicoccus sp. | reverse complement strand
ACCTCACCTCACCTCACCTCACCTCACCTCACCTCACCTCACCTCACCTCACCTCACCTCACCTCACCTCACCTCACCTCACGTTACCCTGTATCAGTACCGATCGCGCGGGCACAGGTGTTGCAGCACGACTACCGGAGCATCCCCGCGTAACAAGCAGTCTCGATCAACGCGATACGCCTGTGTTCCCGCCACAACGCTTGTCAACACGTGCGAAGCACTGTCAATGACCGAGTCAGTTGAGACGCCTTCAATCAACGGACTCGACGCCCATGAACACCGCCACATCGCACTTTGCCATCTACCAGTGCATTCTGGAGCCCTGGACACGCCTGGCCATGAAATCCTCCAACGTTGTTCACATGAGGCTGGCAGCCATGCCCTGGCTCATGTTGACCGACCCACTCAAGGCGACAAACGAGTTGGAGCGGATGATCAGTGAGAAGAATCATGCCTGGGCTGAAACAGTTCTGGCGCTCAGCCAGACCCCCATGCAACTGTGGATCGACATGATGACGGGCTGCTGGAGCAGCAACCCCTGCCACGCGTTCAACACTGCCTTGATCAACAACAGTCGTCGCGTTGCACATCCCGCCAACAGACGTGTCAGAGCCAATTGCAGGCGATTGGGCCGTCAGGATTGACGACCCGGCCAGTCCCTACGAACCTGTCATCTTGACCCGTCCTGCCCGGAAATCAATGTAAACCGCGGCTCCTGATGGCCACCGTGCCCCTTGATCGAGAAAACGGCACCCGAAACACAGATTTCTATCCACACGAGAACAGGCGGAATGACCCCGATTGAGATACCTTCGCGCCGAACATGCGAAATCGGTGGGTATTCAGAGTGGACAAGCAAACGCGCAGATGTGTCAGAAAACCAGCATCTGCAACCGGCATCATTACCATGTACGCATTGCTTTCCAGCAGTCTGCCTGCAGCCGCTCAGGACTGGTGTGCCGGCAAGATCACTGATCGCCAATCCCGTACTGTCACCGCCATGGACAGACCAGACGTGCGGCAGTCCTATACCGACCCCGCATTCGGTACACGCGTCACTCGCGTAACCAATGCCACTTATGGCACGGCTCATCGCACCTTGTACAACACAGTGCAACCATGGAATGCAGACGAGTCTCTGCTGATGCTCTACCACACCGGCGACAGCACCGCAGGGCACCACCTCTACAATGGCAAGACCTATGAATACATTCGCCCCATGGAGTTCTCGGCGGCAGATATAGAAGGCATCTACTGGGATGCTCAGGATGCGTCAAGCCTGTACTTCATCCAGCGCCGCCCCACTGATGACCCCTTGTTCGGCAAACTGGTCAGATACAATGTGCAGACGCGTGAGCGCAGTCTGGTGGCCGATCTCGACCCCATCTGCGGTCCACCTGCCGAGCGTCGTGGCAAGACCGCCAAGGGTGGCAATGACATCCAGGGGCTTGGTGGAGACCTGGTAGGCTTGCGATGCCAGAACAACGATGTCCATGGCAATTCGTCCGATATCAGCTTTCATGTCAATGTGCGTACAGGACAGATCAGTCAGCCGGTTGCGCTCGACCCTGCCAGACCACAAGGCGGCAATGCCTTCGGGTTTCGTCCAGACGTAGCCGCAGCACCCCTGCCCAGTGGACAACGTGTTCTCGTACAGGACAGCGTATTCGATGCCGGCATGAACTTTCTGTATCGACTGGACAGCACCCTCGGCTCCTTCACGGCCAGGGACGGGCGGCGATACTCGGTGCCAAAGCTGGAACACCAGACCATTGGACAGATGCCCAATGGTAATGATGCGGTTTTCTCCCCTCGCTACGACGAACTGGAGAACGGTTGCAACGCGGACAGTGACGGGGGGCAGGGTGCAATCGTTGCTCACGATATCCAGGCAGATCGTTGCCAGGTCATGGTCGGCCGCAGCACCGGCTGGAACTATCCCCTGAAAGGCGTACACCTGTCAGCAGTGTCGAATCAAAATCCCGGCTGGGTCACCATGACGACCATCGGCTATGGCAATCTGAGCTATCTGCACAATGGCCAGAGTGCCCCCTTGCTGTTTTCGGAACTGAGCCTGACCCACGCCAACCCGGACAATCCGACCACCTGCCGCCTCGCCCACACCAGAACCATGGGCAAGTCAGCCAGCAAGGGATCAACTTATCGTGGCGCCTACTTCGGTGAACCCCACGCTGTGATGAGCCCCAGTGGTTCACGAATTCTGTTCAACTCGGACTGGCATGACTCCGGCTCTGTCGATACCTACGCCGTCGAGCTGGAAGATCTGTCGGTCACCGCCCTTCAACCTCTGGCAGCCACAGCGCAACGCTCGGCGGCGGTGGTGTCAATGACGGCTCACGGCACCGACAGCACCAACGCTCCTGACAACGCCGACAACGCGGTTTACCGCCTGCAGCCCCTGGTGCGATCTGCAGAGCAGCCTCCACGCGTCTATGTCAATTTCGTGGACAGCAATCAGGGACGGAGCGACCGTGTCAGCATTGCGCGTGCTGGCACACCCGACAGTCAGTTGCTGATGTGGCTGTATACCAACGGAACCCAGCAACTGGGCGAACGCGGCCCTGACCATGGACAACTCGACTTTCTGCAGCAATACCTGGGAACCGGAAACTTCGAGGCGCGTCTGTTCACCAACGGTAAATTCGACACGGCGGTACACCGGATACCCTTTACCATCCCCTGACAAGACGCGAGCCCTGTGACAGGTCCAAGGCAGGTTACAGAATTCAAGGGCAGACAGCGGCTCAACCTGATCCGCCTCCTTCGGAACAAGGGCGGCAGGCCGGGAAGCATGGAGTGCCGTGAGCCACTTCCGGCGAGTGAAGCTTGTGGAGCGAAATTTGCAATTTCATACGCTATCCTTGCCGACCGGGCGTAAAGCCGCAAATCGACAGACACCACTTTTCATCAGGGCCGCAGTTTTCACGAGCATGATCATGCAGATTCGCTTTCTTCTCCTGCTATTCCTGTGCTGCCTGCCTCCGGCAACAGGGTGGGCTCAAAGCGAAACGGATGCACCGGCGAGAAGTATCGACGCTGAAGACATGCAGGCCATACGCCTGGATGAGCTGGCGCGACTGCTGCAGAAAAAGACCGCACAGCGAACCGAGCTGGAGAACTCCCTCGCCGGTAGAAGCGACCCCATCCCGGCCGACAAGCAGAAGACACTAAACAATCTGAATCGCGATATCGGCAATCTGTCGGACACGTTCGAGATGATCGCTCTGAGCAATATGGACACCTCCCTGTTGCGAGGCGCAGATGTCGTGACCACCGACTGGCGGCAAGATCTGCTCGACATCCTGAATCCGCTGATCGAATCACTGAAATCGATCACCAAGCGACCGCGCCAGGTAGCCGAGGCTCGCGATACCGTCTTTCGCAGCGAAGCCCGCTTGCAGATCACCAGGCAGGCAGTCAGTGAACTCGAGGCCATTCCTGCGGGCACTCTCGATGAAGAGGCAACATTGCGCGTTGCCAACCTACTCTCCAAGTGGCGCGATGAGCAGGCGCAGTACGAGCAGCAACGTCTGGTTGCTCAGGCTCAGTTGGAGCGCCTCAGCGAAGATCAGGAAACCTTCTTCGAAGGCATCTGGCCTGCCACTCGTCTGTTTCTGCTTGGTCGCGGACTGACTCTGGTCATCGCTCTGGCAACCGGGTTTCTGACCTGGGCACTGATGCGTTTCCTGTGGTGGACCTACACCACACGCTTCACCACCAAGGACCAACGGCGCAACAGTACCTGGTTCCGGCTACTGGAATACAGCTTCTACCTGGTGACCATTCTGATCATCGTGATGGTCACTCTGGTGGTGCTCTACGTTCGGGAAGATCTGTTGCTTCTCGCCATCGCCTTTCTGCTGATCGTCGCAACGGCGCTGGGGCTTCGGCAGTATCTGCCTCGATACGTCCGGGAGGCACGCCTGCTGTTGAATCTGGGCGCGGTCAGGGAGGATGAGCGGATCGTCTACAATGGCCTGCCCTGGCAAGTCATGTCACTGAACCTTCATACGGTGCTGCGCAACCCGGCACTGGACGGTGTCATACGATTACCTCTTGAGGTCATCGGCACCCTGGTATCCCGGCCAGTGAAGAACAATCTGTGGTTCCCCAGCAATCGTGGAGACTACGTCATTCTGCCTGATGGCACCTTTGGTCAGATACGTGTTCAGACGCCAGACCTGGTGGAAATCTCGGTCAAGGGCGGTATGACGATGACCTACAGTACTCAGGATTTCTATGGTATCAACCTCATCAACCTGTCCCGCGACAAGACCTTCGGCGTGTCCGTGACGTTCGGATTCGATTACGCTCTGCAGTCAATCAGTCTGACCGAAGTTCCCGAAACGCTACGAGGGGACGTGCAGAACGCACTGGAAGAGGCTGGCTACGGGAAACACCTGGAAAAGCTGATCGTCGAACTGGCCAGTGCGAATGCCTCTTCCCTCGATTTTCTGATCTTCGCCACGATGAGTAGCGACGTGGCCAGTGACTACTTCAAGCTCAACCGCCTGATTCAGCAGACCTGCGTAGCTGCAGCCAATGCCAACGACTGGAATATCCCGTTTCCGCAGTTGACCATTCACAACGCCAGCGCAGAAAAAAGCAACACCGGCTGACCCCGAAGCGCAGTGCCGTCCGTCACTCTGCTCGGGATTCGCCAGACTCGACGCTCCGTGCCTTTCTGGGTACATCTGCCTTCCCGGCTGGCCAGCCTTCGCGCTGTTTCCGACGATCGCCGTCGGTTTCTTCGGTCTGGTCATGCCACAACACCACGCTGGTGGGATAGGGCATGTCTATGCCATTATCGTCAAGATTGACATACACCGCCTCGATCACCCTGCCAAAGGTATGAATCACGGTGGAACGGTCAGACTTCGTCCACCAACGCAACCGTATGTTGTTGGAAAAATCAGCCATGGCTATCGGAATCACCTCTGGCGCAGGATCCTTCAGCACACCTTCACATTCAGAGGCAGCCTCCAGAATCAACCTCTTGGCATCCTCCCAGCTGTCATTGCAGCCAACGCCGATATCATACTCGGAGCGAATGGCATCAAAGGCGGTTTTGACAACCACCGCGTTGGTATAGATATCGGAATTGGGGATGACGACACGCGTGCCGTCATAGGTCTTCAGAAAAGTCGCCCGTGTTTCAATCTTCTCCACGGTCCCTTCATGCCCACCTGAGACGATCTGATCACCAACCTGAAAGGGCTGTCTCAGCAGGATCAGAATGCCTGCCAACATGTTCTGCAGGATATCCTTGAAGGCGAAACCGATGGCGACGGAACCTACGCCGAGACCTGCCAGAATATCGCCGGGCTTCACTGACGGTGCAATGATCGATACCGCAAGCATGCCACCAACCAGAATGATTCCCCATTTGATCAGGGCGCTGGCCACCTCCCCCAGGGATTGTCGGTCCCGTGCGGCAGCCCGGCTTCGGGTCAATCTCGCCAGTAACCATGCGATACCAATCGCGGCGACCAACACGACCAGCGCAACGGCAATATTGGGCAACAATCGCAGGAAACCATCAAGCCAGGCATCCAGCTTCTCGAAGATATTGCCTGTGTCGGCATCGATTTCATCCACGTCGTATCAACCTCTTCGAGTATGCCAGTGTTTCATGTATCAGCATCAGCTTGTCAGCGATCGCACGATGTCCGCATCGTTGGCAGTCGTCAACGTCTTTGCATGTTCCGACAGAAGGCGGTCGTTGACCGCTTTGTCCAGGCTTGGACGAATCTGCCCCAGTGTTTGCGGATCTGCGACCAGCACCAGTTGATCAAATCGATTTCCGTGAGCGGCCTGATTCAGGTGATGCGCCAGCTGTTTGGCGAACGTTGCTTCGTCGGTCTCTTGCCAGGATGACTCAACTGGCCGGTTCCCCGCCGGGCCATCATCATCCAGAGAGCTTGGCTCCAGCTCACCCACTTTCTTCAATACCAGTGACCCATCGCTGGCAGAATTGCGGTACAGCTGCGCTTGTGTTCCATCAGCCACAACGATGAGACAGTCATGTGGATAGTTCTTGCTCATGGGTTCGTTTTCCTGGCGTCGGGTTAACGGCCAAGGTACATTCCTGACCTTGATGCAAACGCCTATTGAAAAACTTATCCATCTCTACAGCCTGGCCATGCGACCTGAACCCAAGCAGAATCAGGTGAATGACTGCAACCCATACGCCTGGAGTTGCATTATCCCGACGAAGCGACTACGGTGACGTCGCAATATCCTGCCACTTCGACCAAGACGGCCTGTTGGTATTCGGCGGTGTGAGCATTGTCAGCCCCCGGCTCATGGTGGACGGACAATCACATCGGAGGATTTACGCCTGCCCCGGTGTCTGAATCATCGCTGGCGCCTGAACCTCCTTGCCTCCCGCCTCGCGAATGCCCAGCTTTCCGCGGACGCTCAAGTCACTGATGAATTCGAACTGATCACGCATGTCGAACGGATACGCCTTGAGTTTGTAGTGTGACCCCCAGGGAACCTCGGCAAGGATGACCAGTACCGGTTTGGAATAATCCAGATAGGCACTGGTCAGTGCGATATCGTGTAGCACAGTGCGAATAGCTGCAGCATCGTGAGCTGCGTCCAGATAGAAATCTGCCACGCACATCAATGTCTGCTCACCGTCGTTGGAATTACTGATGTTGTTGTCCCAGATTCGATCATGGGCAATGGTGATGATGTCATCATCAGGCGTTCGCAGGGTAATGGCACGCAAACCAACCTGTTGCACCTCGCCGTAATCGTCTTCGATCTTCACCCAATCACCCGGCCGATAGGTACGCTCGAAAATTGCCACGACTCCCGCAATCAGGCTGCTGGCCAGGTCCTTGAACGCAAAGCCGATGGCAACGCTGACGGCACCGGCAATGACCAGAAAATTCTGCAACGTGATGTTGAAGATGATCGGTATGATCATCAACACCGACGCTGCCAGCAGACACAGACGAATGAACGGGACAGCAGCCAGAAAATACAACCTCAGCCTGCTCGGCCCGTGTCTTGCCAGCACCGGTAGCAGTTTGCGAGTGATGTAGATCAGAAACCAGACTGAGACAATGATGATGAAAATCTGGGTGAAGCTGATATCACTGATGTCATTGATCAGTTTCGAAGCCTTGACATCTCCGGTAGTCAGACTGGCCATGTTCTGCTCGCTGTGTTCAGTAGAATGATTAGAAATGTGCCATCGTCATGCCGGAGTTGGACAGTGTTGTCCAGATGACCGGATAGGCCGTTGCGAGACAACGCAGCGCACCATCATGACGCTCGATGAATCCGGAACGTATCAATGCCACAACCAGATTGGACTCGCCTATCGAAGGCAGTACCGAACCGAGAATCTCATCGGGCAAGGAACCGTGTATCAGCAAGGCTTGCAATACCAGACAGGCAGCGCGTTCATGCCCGCGAGGCAGGGTCGGCGGCTGTCCTCTGACAACCCAGAAAACCGTTGTCTTGCTCTCGGCCTCCTGCTGTTTATCCACCTCATCAGCCTCATCGGCCTCTTGTTCTGATTCTTCCACCTGATCTGCACGCTCGGCTTCCGTGCGCAGACTTCGACGCCAGAGTTGCCAGGCTATCCAGGGTATGCCGGCACTGTCGTCGGCAAGTTGCGCCATGAAATCTTCGGAGAACGTGCCATCCTCGCTTCGACGAAGCAACTCCTTGCCGTCCGAGTGATCACGAAAGGTAATCGACTGGTCCGATTGCTCCGAGAGCAGCGACAGCAACCATTCCCCGAGGCTGTCGGCATTCATGGGAGCCAGAGAGTCAGGTGCCGGTAATACCAGATCGGCGTTGACCGATTTCTTCAGATAGATCCAGGTCCAGCTGCTGCAGGATACGAGACAACTGCGGGATGTATTCTGCAAGGCTGACAGCAACGCACGAATATGCCTCAGTCCCTGCCGATGGCGAACAAACCAGTCCTCGAGCTTCGGAATGACCAGAGGCCCCTGCCCCACCGGCAGGTTTACCTCCGCGCGATCTCTGGACAACAGCTCGGAACGATCAGGAGCAGTGAGAATATCCATGCCATGCATCTCGGCCCAGCTTGCCACCCTGTTCGATCGATCACAGGGGGGGAATACCAGCAAGTGCAGATGCTCATCACCGGACTCGTCATTCATCCTGTCCAGGTAGGCCTTGTCCATGGCCTGAAAGACAAAGTCGCAATCCGGCTCTCTGGAAAAGGCACGTATACACTCGATACTGGCCAGCGATAGCTGATCTTCTGTCACCGTGACTTCGGAACCCTGGTCAACGATCTTCTTGCGCAACGCCTGATACCAGTCTTCCAGACGGTTCACCGCAGGCCCGGCCGGTCGCTCATGATCATCGAGAGGTATGATTTCCATATAATACAAGTCTTAATTCTGTGTTGTTATCTGGAAATTCCGCCAGCGTACCCACTGACAGGCATGCGCAGAACGATCCTGTTTCAACCTGTCGCTTCTTCCACCTGATGAGAATTACATTCTCATCGACACTTCAGGCAAGCCGATGTTGGCAAATCGGTGATTCGTTCTTCCCTTCTGACACCCGTAACCGGCGCGGAGCAGAACTGGCCCCGACCTCATCGACCTCATCGACCTCATCGACCTCATCGACCTCATCGACCTCATCGACCTCATCGACCTCATCGACC
>CANLXI010000068.1 GCA_947495035.1 uncultured Granulosicoccus sp. | reverse complement strand
CCAGCTTCGTAGTGCAGACGCAGGATGGTTTTGATCTTTCGCATTGGGAGTCTCGGTGTAGCCAAAACTGTGCGCTCAATTGAAATGAGAGCGCAGCTTAACGACTAATAAAAACAATGCGTTAGATCTTATTCTGATCGATGGTGATCACTGATTCTGGCATCGTGATCAGTGATTCTGACAAGTTGATCAGCGATTCTGGTCAGAGACCAAAAGTGATCACCTTCGGAGCAGAATCGATGATCACATTCAATCAGAACGGGTGATCACCATGGATCAGAATCAGTGATCAACAAGCCCCGGAATATGCACCAGCAATTGCCTTATACAGATCTACTGGTTTTGTGGAATATGGCGTTGAGCCGGATGCCGTGTGTATCAATGGCCAGTTTCACGATGGTGTCCACATGACGCTAGTCAAGCCATGACAATGCCATGGACAGAGAACACATCACGAGGTGCCCGTATTGGGTTATCGCTACCCTGAACTGGAGGGAGTGCCGTTCGCACGCAGTGGACTTGTCCCCTGCAAATTGATCAGATCGCCCCGTTCACCCACCAACGTCACACGGCGCAAACCCAGTGCCCCCTTCAATGGCCAGCTGAAAATAGTGAACAAATGACCGACTAGCGTACGGCTATCAGCTCTCGATACTGCTTCAGCCCCCGGATCTGCATCACTGCAAACACCAGCACCGCGACAGCTACAAGATCGACAACGTGTGCTCCATCTTGTCGGCAGATGTGACTATGAGGACGAACGTCTTTGGCCCTCCTTATGATGTGCAGGCCAGCGCACTATCATCATCCTTGGTCGAGGTGAGCCGAGCAACTCCGCGCAGCAGTCCATCCGAAAAATAAAACGTTTACCGAATAAACCGAGACGGCAACTTTGACCACGCTACTACTGTGGAGGGTGATTGGAGAGCAGATAGAAACAGCTCGGTGGTAACCGGGTTATCTCGTGACATACACGATTACAAAGTGGTATCGATTTCCAAATATGGCGATATTTCCCGGTTTTCCTCAGTTGCTACAGCAGATTGAACGTGCCTCTTTTGACAAGAATCGAGATTTGAGCCTCCAGCAAAGCAATCTGTCAGTGAAAACACAGTGATACAATATGAAGGGTCATACTCGATATTGGCTTTGTGTTGATTTAGAGCCTGGTAACAAAGGCATTTTTGGGCAATTGATTTTCTTTCCATGAAAGCACCTGAACGTCTCCATGTGCCATGGCTACTGCTGTTACTGATATCAGTCAGCGGGTGTGCAACAACTTCGACACTGAACCAGCCCCTTCACGAAAGAAAACCTTTGGTCATGAGTGGCGTCAGGCTTGACCTTGCCTCTCTGCGAGACGAATCCGCAATTACCGAAAGATTTGGTGTTTCCCCGCCAGCCTATCCATTGTTGGATCTGCCATTCAGCGCCGCACTGGATGTTTTCGTGCTTGGGTATACCGTTCCAGTGGCATTGTTCTATCAGCACTGAGATCACGATTAGCAATCCACGTCACAGCTTCCACGAACATGGCAATGACTTGACTGAAGCCCTCTGTACCGTAGACAGAGGGCTACTTGGCTCAGCCCGGCTTAAACAACTGAGGTAGACCCAGACGCCACAGTCCTGGTTTGGTGCTTGAACATCGCAGGCAAACGATCAAACGTATCTGAATCCAGATCCGGTTTCAGCACACTTATCACATCTTCCAATTTCTCAAGCTGTCGAATCATCTGTTCCAACTGGTCACCCGCTTGCACCTGCAACCAGATGCGGCTCTGCTCACTACCGGATATCGGCAAGCAGACAATACCTTCCACGTTGAAAGCACGCCGTGCAAACAGGCCGCAAACATGCGACATGACACCGGGATGGTTACGTACAATCAGTTCGAGTACGGGAAATTGATTCTGCATGGCTATTCTCCGAGCATGTGTGTGTTGGCAGCGCCAGCAGGCACCATCGGATACACCTTTTCTTCAGGATTAGTGAAGATATGAATCAAGCATGGCCCTGGCTTGTCAATGGCTGCCTTCAATGCCGTTTCAGGATCGTCAGCAGCATTCAGGTCACAGGTGTCCAGGCCAAAACCTGCCGCGATAGCCAGAAAGTCGGTTTTCTGCAGATACGTCGCGCCGTATACATTTTCTCGGTAGAACATGCTCTGCTGCTGATGCACCAGGCCCAGCGCTCGGTTGTTCATGAGAATGATCTTGACATCCAGATCATTTTCAGCGGCTGTGGCCATCTCCTGAATGTTCATCATCAAACTGCCATCACCGGAAAAGCACAAGACTTTGCGTGACGGCTCGGCTAACGCCGCACCAACGGCCGCTGGCAGACCAAAGCCCATGGTGCCCAAACCACCTGACGTCAACCATTGACCCGGACGATTGAAGGGGTAGGACTGTGCTACCCACATTTGATGCTGGCCCACATCGGTCGTGATGATTTCGCTGCCATCGACGCATTGCGCTACGGCGCGAATCACACCAAAGTGAGTCAACGGGTCTTCGATGCCCGGTCGGTGATCGGGAAACTGTGCCTGCATGTCGCTCACCGCTGCCAACCACTCTTCACGACCATCTGAGGTAATCCGTGGCAGCAAACGCGTCAGCACCTCGCCCACATCACCCTGAATGGCAATATGTGGCTGGCGGATTTTGCCAATTTCAGCGCGATCGATATCCACATGAATGATGCTGGCATTCGGGCAAAATTTCTCAGCCAAGCCAATAGCACGGTCATCGAAGCGTGCACCCAGTACAACCAGCAAATCCGCCTCGTTCATGATCAGATTGGTACTACGCGCCCCGTGCATGCCCAGCATACCCAGAGACCGTGGATGGTCCGTTGGCAATATGCCCAAACCGTTCAGCGTCATGGTGGCAGGTAAATGGCCGTGTTCTGCCAGCTCTCGAACCTGCTCTACCGCATTCGTGGCACCGCCACCCACATACAGGATGGGACGCTCGGCAGCATTGATCATCGCCGCCGCATCGAGAATGCTCTGCGAGCTGATCTCCGGTAAGGCGGGCCTCTCGATGAGATAAGCGACGTCGTCATAGTCCAGCTCAGCCGACTGTACATCCTTGGGGACATCAATCCAGACCGGCCCTGGCCGGCCCGATTCTGCAATCGAGAAGGCTTCGTCAATCACACGGGGCAAATCCGCAATGTCACGCACCAGATAGTTGTGCTTGGTAACAGGAATGGACAAACCGTAGGTATCGACCTCCTGAAAGGCATCCGTACCGATCATGTCGCGAGGTACTTGACCGGTAATACACACCAGGGGGACGGAATCCATGCGCGCATCGGCAATAGCCGTGACCAGATTCGTCGCACCTGGACCACTACAGGCGACACAGACCGCCGCTTTGCCGCTGGTACGAGCCATGCCTTGCGCGATAAAGCCAGCGCCTTGCTCATGACGAGCCAGCACGTGACGAATACTGCTTTCGCTCAGTGCATCGTAGAGTGGTAGCACCGTACCACCGGGGATACCAGAGATCATGGTGATGCCCTGACGTTCCAGCAGATGCACAATGAGCTGCGCACCAGAGATTCGTCGGGTTTGAGGTAATTCGGTGGCCAAGGTTGCCATGCTTCAGTCCTGTATGAGTCTGAGCCAGCGCAACTTTAAGGCGGGGGAAACAAAAAACCCCGCCAGGTTTGCGCCGGCGGGGTTTTGAAATCAGTGTGTTGACTCAACCCCTACGGCACGAAACCGACGACCACGACAAGCACCACCACCACGACATCAAGCGCAGCTTTCAGCAGATTAACTTGTGTGAACGACAAAGCCATTAGGGGAAAAATTGGATCAACAGTTGTTTGGTGGTATGGAGTATAAGCAGATTTCCATACGCTGTGCAAGAGACACGGAAGTTGGGGTGGAAAAGTGCCGGCCCATTGATATTGGTGACCGAATTCGTAGGCTTTGTCGCAGGCTATCGGGAAGGTGGCGTGCTTTCAGGACTCGCTGCCGCAACCATGACGTTGGGCCGCTCACCTTGTGGACCCCAGGCTTCGAGACTCTGGATTGGCGCGTTCTGATCCTGACTGGCATCTGCGCAGTGGCTGTTTTCGCCTGGCATTGGTCAATCCTGAAAGTACTACTCATGGCGGCGGCACTAGGCCTCTTGACGTCAGGTGTCTCGACAATCATTTGAATGGAGAATGGACACCTTATAAATTCAGCAGATCCCCATACTCATCCACCAGGGTCACACGACGCACCGCTGGGAATTGCCTGACCTTTTCAACCAGCCTCATATCCGCCCAGACCAGGCCTGTGGACAATGCATCGGCAAGCGTCGCCGTCTCCGCTTCAACAGACACGGTCGACCAGGGGCGACGATCATCACTGGCCTGCCCTGTGGGCAGGAATATATGGCCGTGATCACCGATGGGTGTCGCCAGCGGGCTGGAGGTGGCCACTGCGGAATCTTTAAAGGTATGCGTGTCAACCATCCCGTGGCTCGGGTTTGACAAGCCCAGCGTCCACGGACCGCCCGTACCTCTGTATTCGCCAATATTGACCAGCGATTGCGTGAAGCCAAGTACCTGAAGTCGTTCTGATACCAGGTCTGTCGCGAAACCCTGGGCGATGCCGTTGAACGTCAGCGCCTGACCCGGTGCCAATGCAACACGAGCTGCATTGAATCGAACCTTTTCCCAGCCGACCAGATGCGAGACCTCTGCCGGGTCACGCCCCTGTACGGCATTGTCCCACAGCGGTTGCACACTGGGATCAAACAGGCCATCGCTGAGGCGGTAGGCCAGATCGGCTGACCGCATGAGCCTGAGGAAATGCGCAGATGGACGCAGCACACCGTTCTGGTTGAGCTGCACCAGCGCCGATTCAGGGTCGTACAGGCTGAACAGCTTCTCGGCTTGCCTGATCAACAAGCGCGCTTCACTGATTGCTTCATTCGCCGCTCTTTCGGGCCCGCGTATTCTCAGGCTGACTTCACTGCCAAAGGCACGCCCGTGCCAGCGGTGAGTTTCTGCCGCGACAGCGAACGTGGCAGGAAAGGTGGCGGTGATCGAAAGGAATCGTCGACGACTGATCTTCATTCCACCGCCACCCTGATCTGACTCAGTTTCGATTGACGCCCCTTCCCCTCAAGGATCAAGGGTACGCATTTGCTCGGATCGTCATGGATAGTCACGCAATCCAGGCACTGGAAACATTCCGAGTATTCTACTTCACCGGTTTTCCGGATCGCACCGTAGTTGCATTTTACACGGCACAACTGACACGGCGATCCACACTCGACACGCCGCTCTATCCAGCCACGTACCCGCAGAAGGCCACCGATAGCCATCACCGCCCCCAGAGGGCACAGGTAACGACAAAAGCCCTTGAACAGAACCATTGACAGGAGCAGCAAGGACACCGCATAGGCCACGTAGTACCACTCGCGGATAAAGAAGGTGGTGATGGCTGTCTTGAATGGCTCCACTTCTATCGCCTTGTCCAGCACGGATGGCAGCGTGAAGATCAGTGCGATCAGACCTGCCAGAACCACGTACTTCAGGTATTTGAGTCGAGCATCCCAGACGGCGCTCGGCTTTATCTGAGGCAGGCCCATCAATCGGCCCAGATGATGCGCAAATTCCTGCAGGGCACCGAATGGACACAACCAGCCGCAGAAGAGCCCACGCCCCCACAACACGAAGCCGACGATGGTCACGACCCAGAGCACCAGAGAGAAAGGATCGTAGAGAAGAAACGCAAAGCTGCCACCTTCGAAGGCGGTCCGCACGATGGCAAGCGGGGTGGCTATGGATAGCTGGCCCTGCCCCCACCAACCCACGAACGCCACGACAAACGCCAGGATTCCCAGGCGTACAGGCGTGAAATGGCGATGAGCGGCAAGCGTGTTCGTCGACGATAGCAACAAGCCTGTGAGGCCGACAAGAAACACGCCCAGAATGATCAGATCGGTTTGTCGATTGCGCAATGCATCCACCCACGGCGGCGCGGGCTTGATCACTTCGGGACGTGTGTAGAAGCGCTCGGGGGCCACATAATCCACCTCCAGCGTTCGGGAGCCGATCTCCGGCATGAACGATCCATGGGAGCGCAGGGCCTTGATCTGCAGTGTCCATTCCGAAATGGGGTCAAAGCCCAGCCGGCGGTCGGTGCGAATGACCAGCTTGGCCCCGTCATGCAACGCATCCGGCACGGCATCGTTCAGCTCGACGAAGATATCGCTGTCACGAAAGGCAATGGGGAAACCCCCTTGCTCGGCACTGATCAGGTCCGGTGCGGTGTTGCGTACGAAATCCTCCGTTACCAGGCCGTGCCGTGCCGCATCAATTAGCAGCACAGGCTCAGTGGTGTCCTTGATCTCCAGAAAATCCTGCAGCTCTGCGAAGCTCTCCTCACTCAGGACGGCTTTTGCAATCGACGGCGCCCCCACATCCACCACCCACAAATCCAGGTAAAGCCCATCAGGATCATCCCTGGCCTCCGGGTCATCGTCCTCCCACAGCGTGTCGGCAAAGGCGGCATCCATCTCGGCATTGGTCACCTTCATGCGTCTGACAATGCCTTGTTCGACCAGCTCGTCCCAGGTTAGCTCTTCCACATGATCGGCTTTGGGGAAAGCGGGAGCACCCGTGCTGATACCACTCATTTTCTCGCGCGCAACCTGCAGCGATGCCGCCAGAATGCTCTCGTGCGCAATGCGCACGGAAGCGGTCCCCTTGGTTACCCCATCCAGATACACCAGTGCCGAACCCTCGCTGGCAGACCCGTATGGCGTGCCTACAACCAGGGATTCGGAAATTGAGTGACCGCGATATTGCCTGAAGTAGTCGATGAACAGATGTTCGGGCAAGCCCGACACGAAGATGGGCTCGTTATGCGAAATCAGTTGCACGTCAATGAAACGACCTTCCAGATCGAGCACCACCAGCAGGTTGATGGCCGCACCGGAAAAACCGGGTAATGGCGCCAGGGGTTCCGTCTCGAAGACATACCCCGCCTCACCGCCGCCGCTGTTGAGCAGTTGCCACACACCCCTGTCATTGACAGCGTCCCCCAAGCTCATGGGCGGCGTGATATAGGACTCAAGTGCCTCCCGGCTCAGGGGTTCGTCCGCCGCGCTCAGTGATGCGCTGACCAGCAAGAACACGGCGTACAGGGCGACTTTCAGCAAGGCTCTCAGTTGCAAGGCAGGCATCCGCCTTGTGTGCTGGCACGTCCGTTCTGTCCAGGGCAAGTCATGAATACGGGTTCGTCGTCGGGAAAAACGTCGGGATCGGGACCATGCACATGGCAGGCTTGTGCAATGATTTCAACGTACTGACCCAGAGGCGTCAATGCTACCTTCGGACACCGCTTGCCCGGCAGCCAGAGTCCGGACTTCTGACACCTCTCATGCCTGACGAGAGACTGCCTTTCGTATACCGTATGCAGGAACTTGAATGCAGCTTGTCGAACCATGTCCCTGGCTTTCGGTCGTGACCACCTGGCCATCCCCGGCCCTTCCGTAATTCCCGATCGCGTGTTGCGCGCCATGCATCGCAATGCGCCGAATATCTACGCCGGCCCCCTGGTGGATCTCACCAAAGGCTTGCTGGACGACCTGAAGCGCGTGGCCGGCTGTGAAGGATATGCCATCTTCTACATCGGCAATGGTCATGCCGGTTGGGAGGCCAGCCTGTGCAATACGCTGAGCCGTGGGGATCGTATTCTGGCACTGGTAACCGGACGCTTTTCGCTCGGTTGGGTGCAGATGGCGAGGCAGCTCGGCATCGAGGTGGAGACCCTGGAATTCGGGGTGACAGAGCCCGCCGATCCGGCGCGTGTTCAGGCCGCTCTCGAGGCCGATACCGACAAGCGGTTCAAGGCGCTCATCACGGTGCAGACCGACACCTCAACCTCCACCAGCAATGACATTCAGGCTCTGCGCAAGGCGCTGGATGCCGCCGACCATCCGGCGCTCCTGATGGTGGATGCCATCGCCTCTTTCGGCTGCGAACCCATGCGCATGCATGACTGGGGGGTGGATGTGCTGCTCACGGCCAGCCAGAAGGGTCTGATGACACCACCGGGGCTTGCCATCGTCTTCATTGGCGAAAAGGTCTGGCCACTGCACGAGGTGGCAACGTTGAACACGCCGTACTGGAACTGGAAAGCCCGAGCCAGGCCATCTGTATTTCCGGATCATTTTGGTGGCACACCACCCACGCATCATCTCTTCGGTTTGCGAGAAGCGGTGGACATGCTGCTGGAGGAGAGCATGGAGCATGTCTGGGAACGTCATCGCACACTGGCAGGCTGTGTGTGGGCGACCGTGGATGCCTGGAGTGCCGGCGGGGAGATTCGCTGCCATGTGCCGAACCCGCTGCACCGCTCCACGGCGGTCACCGCCGTCGATACCGCCGACGGGGATTCCAATCGGCTGCGAGACTGGTGCGAAACACAACTGGGCGTCGTGCTCGGTGTCGGGCTCAAACCCACACCCACTGCCACGGTGGTCGATACCGGCTTTCGCATCGGCCACATGGGCCACTTGAACCCTGCCATGTTGTTCGGCACTCTGGCAAGTATTGATGCCGGCCTGAAGGCGCTGGATATCCCGCATGGCAGCGGCGCACTGGAAGCGGCCAGTAGCTGGATTGCCCAAGGCTTGCGCCCGTCTGAGCGCTAGAACGTCAATGCGTCAATGCGTCAATGCGTCAATGCGTCAATGCGTCTGTGCGTCTGTGCGTCTGTGCGTCTGTGCGTCTGTGCGTCTGTGCGTCTGTGCGTCTGTGCGTCTGTGCGT
>CANLXI010000067.1 GCA_947495035.1 uncultured Granulosicoccus sp. | reverse complement strand
GAGCCGCCTATCTTAGCGCGTCCTTCTCGACACAGGGAAATTATTTTCAACCTTTTCCCTGCCTCGCCCCGCCCCGACCGAACCGCTCCGAAGAGCTGTCCCTGCATCGCTGCGAGGAGGCGAATTCTACGGACTTTCTGACAAAAAACAACAGGGAGATGAAAAATAACTTGAGAATCGTCGAGATGCTCCCGTGAACATTCGGAACAAGTCAATCAAACCCTCATGCCACGGGCATGATAGCCCGGGCAGCGAAGACGCAAGCCCGATCCCAATGTACTCTACCCGGCCTCCCCGTCGGCCAGACTTAACTCTCCGACTGCCTGACGGCAGGCTCCGTGCGCGGGTGCTCAAAGCAAGGAGTCTGCCAGCTCGCCTGACCTCCTGAAACACCGATTGACGTTGATTCGAATCATCAGACGCAACAGGACCGATTCGCCCTCGCCAACCGACACCCCCGCACGCCCCGCACCAACCCGACGGATACAAGCGAAAGACAAGAACCAAGGCCTCGATTCAAGCCTCCCGAAATCAACTCATCGAAGGTTCTCAGTGCGCATGAAGCACTGGCGTCTGCCCGATCTGGCTCATTCTCTCAACAAGCTTGAAGTCCTGATACTCGTCAAGCTGCCGTCTGGAGTCTTCCAGCCCGCGACAGGAATTGTCGCCGGATGAATGCCAACCTCGCATATCACCCTGTCAGGCGATCACGCAGACTGTCATCCAGGCAGGAGCCCGCGAGCTTCAGGCGAGCAAGCCACTTCCATACTTGCAATACTATCGACTAATGATCACGCCAACATCGATCAGCATACTGCACCTTTCATCAAACGCCCGATCCTTCAAACCCACCCCCTCACGTCGAAACCAATCCGTCCAGAGCACCGTTCCATCACAATCACCGTCTTTCAATAATGCTTTCAACCCGGATGTTTCCGCCCAGCCCCGTTAACGGACGCTCGTTTACAGACTATCCAGAAAATCGATGATGCGCTGTCGGTTGCGGTCCGAACGATCCAGTGGCGAAGCGATGCCGGAGATGGAACCGACGTGCCCGGTATCTTGTAGCCAACGAACATCCACCCGAACATCTGCCGCCTGCAAAGCTGCCGCATAGCGTCGCGTGTGAAACGGCAGAACCCGTTCGTCATCGACACCATGTATCAGTAAAGCCGGCGGATGCTCCGAAGTCGTGAGGGCAACTGGGATGACCTCATTGGCATCCGACACGCCGCTGAAAACAGGCTCCACTTCAGGGTCATCGAGGGGCAGATCATAGGGCCCCGCGATGGCAACAAGAGCGTCAAGCGTGATGCGGCTGTCCTTCAGCCACCGCGGGTCCGCTGACAGCAAGGCTGCAGTATGCGCCCCGGATGAATGCCCCATCAGAACTATCTCATCGAGCGCTTCACCCCTTCGTTGCTCGACAGGCGCTCTGGCGGCCTGGATGGCGCTGACGATATCATTGACGAATTCCGGGTAAACCACCGAAGGATACAGTCGATAGTCCGGAATGATGACGGTATGCCCGGCGTCTGCCAATGCCTGCCCCACGAACTCGTAATCCTCTCTGCTGCCGTCCCTCCAGGCACCGCCATAAACGAACACAATGGTCCTGGTCTGGTCGGCCGGCGTTACCGGAAAATAGATATCCAGCTTCTGTCGTTCACCATCGCCATGGACAACCCCGCTCTGCAGCGTGTATCCCGAAGACGGCACCAATGCATTGAGTATGGATACGGGACTGAAAACAGAGCAGCCTGCCGAGACGGACACGCCCAGCAACACCAGGCAAAGGAGCCATATCCTGCAAGACCCGGAAGACAGCGATGGCAGGCGCGTTCTCATCTGCATGATTGTCGATTTTGGAGCATCCATGCCGTTCAGTGTATCGGAAGCACCTGTCCCGTATTGCACACCCGCCAAACCTGCACGACATGCGCCAGGCAGTAACGGCCTGATCCCGGACACATATCGGGTGATTGTCGACAGCGCCTGGCCAACGCATTGCATATCACCCGGCAGCAAGTCCTTACAGCCTGACGATTGCCACGACAAGAGGTTCCTGTGTACTGTAGCTCTGGCAACAGGTGTAGCGTCATGCCGCAACTGCACGTCAAGCCGCAGGCTACCCCAGGAGGTTCTTTCATTCACCTCCCTTTTTTCAGACCAGACGACCTACGCACAAAGAGCTGCATGTACTACGGCGAAAAACTGAACAGTATCAGTCATCTGGTAGGAGCCGTTCTGGCTCTGATAGGTTTCGGTGCGCTACTGACCATCAGCATTCAATCACATGACCCCTTTCTGATCATCAGCTTCATCGTTTTCGGTTTGACGCTGATTCTGCTGTACAGCATGTCGACGATGTATCACAGCTTCAGCTCGGACAGACTGAAAAGGCTGTTTCAGAAACTGGATCACGTTGCGATATACCTGCTGATTGCTGGCACCTACACGCCCTTTCTCCTGGTTTCATTGCGAGAAGACCACGGGCTTGCTCCTCTTCTCATTATCTGGCTTCTCGCAGCCATCGGCCTGGTGTTGGATATTCTGATCAAGAAGCGTATCGAATGGCTGCAGTTATCCATCTATCTCGCAATGGGCTGGTTCTGCGTGTTCTTCTATTCAAGCCTGGAAGCGAACGTTCCTGCCCCTGGCATGCGCTGGCTGATAATCGGTGGCATTTCGTACATGGGAGGTGTCGTCTTCTATGTTCTTGATGAATACAACAAGTTGCAACATGCACACGGTATCTGGCATCTGTTTGTTCTGCTCGGCTCCTTCAGCCATTTCATTTCGATTGCCGGATATGTTCGGTAAACAGCACCGACGGCTCGATCAGCAATCACTGCAGTCAAACCTGTCAACGAGAATATCGTTGCAACGCCGAGCACCATGGCTGCGGTATCACAGCTCATCGAGATGCACTACCATTTCAATTGATGATTCATCCGGAGGCGAGCCGAGTGGCGACGCGAAGTGCTGAGCGAAGCAAGGCTGCGATACTCGATGCAGCAACCGAAGAGTTCCTGCTGCATGGCTATGCAGGTGCCAGTGTCAACAAGATTGCTGACCGAGCTTCATTGAACAAGCGAATGCTGTATCACTACTTCGAGAGCAAGGAGGGGCTCTGGCTCGCCGTGCTCGAAGCAGCCTACGCACGGCTGCGTGCCGGCGAGCAACAACTCGATCTGGCAGGTCTGTCGGCTGAAGATGCGATGCAGGAGTTGGTTCGATTCAATTTCCGTCACCTGGTGGAGCACCCTGACTTTGTTCTGCTCGTGAACATCGAGAACATGCACAAGGCAGAACACCTGAAGAAATCAACGCGGATCCAGCAGATGCACTCACCGCTGATACACCTACTCGAAGGCGTGCTGGCCAGAGGACATTCCGAGGGTGTCTTCACCCGGAAGATCGATGCAGCTCAGCTCTACATCATGATCAGCTCCCTGTGCTTTTTTCACCTGTCAAACCGTCACACCCTGACAGTTATCTTCGAGCAGGATGTGTCTTCCAAACGCGCAATCGACGCGCGTTGTGATGAAACCGTAGCAGCAATCACAGCCTATCTACGCACGTGAAACCGTTCAGCCTTTCCAAACACCTGCTTGACAGCATCCGAAAAGCACGCCTAAGATAACCCACTGGTTACTTAGCGGCTGAGGAACATGGTATGTCGATCAATGCAGGCCATGGTCCGTTTGCCGACGAGCAGGCTCTCGAAGATGCTCTTTCGACTCCCGACGATGCACTTGTAGCCGATCTGACGCGTGTTCCTGGCGACATCATCGTGCTGGGTGCAGCAGGCAAGATGGGCCCCAGCCTGTGTCGGCTTGCACGCCGAAGCGGAGGCGATCGCCGCATCATTGCCGTTGCCCGTTTTTCCGATCAGTCGATCAAAGCGCAGTTGGAGCGCGACGGCATCTCCACTATCACTGCAGATCTGCTTGACCGGGAGGCTGTAGCTGCCTTGCCTGATGCGCCAAATGTGATCTTCATGGCAGGACGCAAGTTCGGCTCATCGGGTGCCGAACATCTGACATGGGCAATGAATTCTCTCTGCCCCGCGCTGGTAGCCGAGCGGTATCGGCATTCTCGGATCGTCGCTTTTTCCACCGGTTGCGTCTACCCCTTCTGGCCAGTGGACGCACAGCAAGGACCGACCGAAGATGTCCCGCCAACGCCCCCACCCGGAGACTATGCCTGGTCCTGTGTCGCACGGGAACGCATGTTCGAGCATATGAGTGTCGTCCACAATACTGCAGGTCGGCTCTTCAGACTCAATTATGCCATCGACATGCGCTACGGCGTGCTGCATGACATCGCCATGAAAGTCTTCCACGAAGAACCAGTGGACGTCTCGATGGGACATGTCACGGTGTTCTGGCAGCGAGATGCAAACGCCTGGGCGTTAAGGGCGCTGGTGCACGCCACTTCACCAACGACCCCTATGAATGTCACTGGTGCGTCGGTCATTGCGGTCCGAGACCTTGCCAGAGCATTTGCTGATCGCTTCGGCAAACCGGTAACCATCACTGGAAAGGAGGCAAAGACCGCCTGGCTCAATGATGCAGGCATGGCACACAGGCTCTTCGGAACCCCTTCCATTACCCTTGACGACATGATCGACTGGACCGCAGACTGGATCGGCAACGGTCGCAAGTCTCTTTCGAAGCCAACGCACTTCGAAGCCCGTGACGGGAAGTATTGAGGGGATGACATTGGACACCAGAATCGACTCGATCCGCGAACACCTCGCCGAAGGTCTGGCAATTCCCGCACACCCTCTTGCTCTTGATGTCGGGCGGCAACTGGACGAGCGGCGCCAGCGTGCCTTGACTCGCTACTACGTGGAAGCAGGTAGTGGCGGACTCGCCGTCGGGGTCCACACCACCCAGTTCGCCATACGTGAAGCTGGCTTGTATGAGCGTGTTCTGGAACTGGCCGCGACGACAGCTGAAGAATACGGTGATCGACCACTGGCCATGATTGCCGGTGTCGCCGGTAAAACGGCGCAGGCAATCGCTGAAGCGCACACAGCTGCCTCACTTGGCTACCAGGCAGCTCTGGTAAGTCCAGCACCATTTCGTGATGCATCGGAAGCAGAATTGCTTGCACACGCAGCGCAAATCGGCGAAGTGTTACCTGTCGTCGGATTCTATCTGCAACCTGCCGTCGGCGGACGCGTGCTGTCCGTCGACTTCTGGCGCAAGCTGGCCTCGATACCATCGGTTGTGGCGATCAAGATTGCCCCCTTCCATCGGCATCGCACGGTTGATGTCGTACGTGGCGTCGTCGAAGCGAGAGCCGAGAAACGCGTCACTTTATACACCGGCAATGACGACCACATCGTGGCTGATCTACTACTGCCATTCGTATTTCAACGCGACGGTGAGGATGTTTCCGTGCGAATCAAGGGCGGTCTGCTTGGCCAGTGGTCGGTATGGACGCAGGCTGCAGTCGACCTGCACAAACGCTGTCGTGAAGCTGCAAAAGCCGATGCGGTACCGCTTGAGCTGCTTGCCGTCGATGCGCAATTGACTGACATGAACAATGCCGTTTTCGATGTGCCTAACGATTTCCGAGGGGTCATTGCGGGTTGCCACGAGATCCTTCGACGACAGGGACTGCTCGATGGAATCTGGTGCCTGGACAAGCACGAGACTCTTTCGCCGGGGCAGGCGGAGGAAATCACTCGCGTTTCACGCGATTACCCCCATCTGACCGACGATGCTTTCGTGGCCGCCAATCTCGGTCGATGGCTCGACGGATGAAACTGACAGGAGAAAATCAGCAAGGATACTGCCCCCGCAGGGGTGTCCATGCTGCATTCCATGGAAGACTGTAAATCAAACAGTTCCACACAATGAGGAGAGCGATGCGATGAGACTCAAGACGATTGGCCGACTACTGATGGCAGCAGGACTTGCACAAGCTGTTACAGCGCCGGTGACGGCAGCCGAATGGATGCCGGAGAGACCCATTACCATTATTGTTCCGTGGTCGGCAGGTGGGTCGACTGACCAGGTCACGCGGGTTGTGGCCGGCGAACTCGAAGCGGCACTCGGCGGCACGGTCGTCGTACAGAATCAACCGGGAGCGTCCGGGTCCATCGGTTCGAAAAGCGCACTCGAGTCCGAACCAGACGGCTATACCTGGACTGCCGGGGCCGCGCAGGATCTGGGCACCTACAAGGTACTGGACATGCTCGATACCAGCATTGAAGACTGGAATCTGTATCTGACAGTTGCCAATGTCAGTGTTGTTGGCGTCAACGTCGACTCCCCATTCAAGACGATGGAAGATTTTCTCGACGCAATGAAGAACGATCCCAGTTCGGTGAAAGTCGCCACAGCCGGACTGAGCTCCGCAGGACATAACGCGATGGAAGCACTGAAGGAAGCCGCTGGTGGTGACTACAAGCACGTCACCTACGATGGTGGAAACCCGGCAGTCATTGCCACGGTATCCGGTGAGACAGTGGCTACCACACAAACTGCCGTTGAGCAGGCCGAAATGATCCGAGCTGGACGCATTCGACCTTTGGCGGTTCTGAACGATAAACCGCTTGAGCTGGCTGGCGTCGACACCATTCCGCCCATCTCCGACTTCATCGACGGCGTACCGACTGCACCCAACTATTTCGGCGTCTTTGTCCCTGGCTCGGCCCCTGAGGAAGTTGTTCAGGCCCTGGACCGTGTCTGGTCTGATTCCATTTCCACCAGCCAGGCACTGCAGGACTATGCTGCAGACAGAGGGGCTGTCTTTTCACCCTACTTTGGCGCCGATGCGCAGGAGCGGGTCAAGCCAGCAGTCAGCATGAATGCCTATTTGCTGTTTGATGGTGGCAAGGCCAAGATCGATCCTGCAACGCTCGGAATCGAGCGCCCCTGACCCAGGAGCTCATACACGGACCGGGCCTGCCAACCGGTCCGTTCGGGCCACCGTATCTGACCCAAGGCCGCTCAAATGACGACGTCTACAAACGATGACTCCGTAGATCCGGAGAACCCGCTCCCAGAGCAGAGCTCCCCTTCGGCTCGGGCAGATCGCATCACTGCGCTTCTGCTCGTGGTCCTGGGAATCGGGGTGGCAATCGAATCCTGGCGTATGCCGAGAATGTCCGAGTTCGGTGCAAACATCTGGTCAGCACCCGGGATCGTCCCTGGCATGGTGGGTCTGTTGATTGCCATCATGGGCGGTGTCCTGTTCTTTCGCTCTCGCAAGACACCCGGTTCTGCAGCGTCAGCCACAGCGAGAAACGGAGCTTGGCGTCGTGTACTTACCGTACTTGTATTATGTGTGATATTCGCAGGCATGCTTGTCGGGCGTATTCCATTCGCCATCGCCGCTTTCATCTTCATTTTCGTTTTCATCCTGTTGTTCGATCGCGAGGATCGCGCGATTGAAACAGGTAGCAAGACGCTTTCTCCTGCTCGAGTAGCATTGGCATTTGGCGTCGCTGCAGCAGCATCTGTCACAATAACCTGGGTATTCGAAGACATCTTTCTGGTACGCCTTCCATGAGCGGACTCGGCTACTTCCTTGATGCGTTGATCGGCTTCATGACCCAACCGGTCATGTTGTTCAGCGTCATATGGGCGACCTCTCTCGGCATTCTGGTCGGATCCTTGCCCGGGCTCACGGCCACTCTGGGTATTGCACTGCTTACCACGTTGACCTTCAAGATGGATGGCACACAAGCCATCCTCATTCTGATCTGCATGTACGTCGGTGCGATCTACGGAGGCTCGCGTTCGGCCATTCTTCTGAATATCCCCGGCACACCGGCCAATGCCGCCACCGCACTGGACGGATTTCCCCTTGCACGTTCGGGCCTGGCAGGCCGGGCGATGGGCGTGGCAACGGCCGGCTCCTTCGTCGGTGGGCTCATCGGTATGCTGGCGTTGGCATTGGTGGCTCCGGTACTAGGCGACTTTGCCCTGTCATTCGGCTCCTACGAGTTCTTCTGGCTGGCTCTCTTTGGCATACTCGTCTCGGGTCAACTGACGACAACCGGAGATTCGATCAAGGGCTGGATCGCTGGTTTTCTCGGCGTGCTTGTCGCCATGATCGGACAGGAAGGCATCTACTCCTACCAGCGATTTTCCTACGGCTCGTCTGACCTTGCCGGTGGCATTGGCCTGCTACCCGCTCTGGTTGGCGCGTTCGGATTTGCCGAACTGCTGACCGTGATGAAAGCACGCGGCTTTCAGAGCATCGTTGACGCCTCCGACCGAATACTGCCGCGATTCAAGGATCTTTGGCCTTACAAGCGAACGATCGCTCGTTCCGGTCTGATCGGAACCTTCATGGGCTTGTTGCCCGGGGTTGGAGAAGACATGGGATCCTGGATGTCCTATGCAGCGGCGCGACGCGCCAGTCGACAGAGAGAGCAGTTCGGCAAGGGCTCACTCGATGGACTATTGGCTGCAGAAACAGGCAATAACGCGGCGGTACCCGGTGCAATCATTCCGGTACTGACATTGGCAGTACCGGGTTCTGCACCTGCTGCAGTGCTGCTTGCCGCCATGTTCATCCACGGCATTCGGCCGGGGCCAATGATCATGATCGAGTCACCGGCCTTTGTATTCGAGGTCGTTGCCATGGTTGCAATGGCAATGATGGCCATGTTGGTGATCGGCCTCGCCGTCACACGCCCCCTGTTGCGAGTGCTGACGATTCCACGAGCGTTTCTGATGCCGATCATCTTTACCTTGTGCACCATTGGCTCTTATGCAATTGCAGGGCGTCTGTTCGACGTCTACGTGATGCTCGCTTTCGGTGTGTTCGGATTCGCCTTGAGGGAAATGAAATACCCACTCGCACCGCTGGTACTGGGTATCGTACTCGGTAACTTGCTGGACAAGAGCTTCAGGCGCGGCATGACGCTCTCGGAAGGCAATGCGCTGGATTTCGTGACTCGACCGATATCCGCGTTTCTGGCTCTTGCCTGCCTGTTGATGCTGCTCAATGCCTTTCCGCTTGTTCGTCACTCCGTCGGACGCGTGTTATCGAAGATGCGGCCCAACCGCAAGAGATCGCCGGAGGAGCCAAACTCGTGAAATTTGCATTGTGCAATGAGGTAATTCGAGAACTGTCACTGGCCGAGCAGGCGCGTTTCGCCTCGGCTCTTGATTACGATGGTCTTGAGATTGCGCCGTTTACACTCGATGAAAATGCCCCGCATGACATGAACGCGCAACAGATCAGGGACATCCGGCGAAAGATCGAAGCAGAAGGTCTTCAGGTATCAGGGCTGCATTGGTTGTTGGTCTGCCCCGCAGGACTATCCATCACGGACAGCGATGCCGATGTACGGCGTCGAACCCGTGAAGTCATTTCGGGGCTGATCAGACTGTGTGCCGAACTCGGCGGAGGTTATCTGATTCACGGCTCGCCTCAGCAACGGATCCTGATGAGCGACTCATCCGAAGCTGGACGCGCCTCTGCATTGGAGACACTGGCATTCGCTGCAGAAGAAGCCCGAAAAGCAGGTGTTGAATATCTTCTGGAACCTCTTTCCAGTGATCAGACGCAATTTGTAAACACCGTCGCAGAGGCCGCAGCAATTGCCGAGAATATTGCATCGCCCGCCTTCGCGACGATGCTCGACTGCTGCTCCGGAGCAAAGGCCGAAACACAAGCATTGGCTGATGTACTGAAAGAATATCTGGGAAAAGACCTCATACGCCATGTGCACGTCAATGACCCCAACCTGCGAGGTCCAGGCCAGGGCGAGCTGGATTTCCTGCCCATCATTGAAGCCCTGGTAGCTTGCAGATACGAGGGATGGGTCGGCGTCGAGCCGTTCGATTACGTACCCGACGGTCGTGCGGTCGCCGCACGGTCCATCGGTACCATGAAGGCGTTGCATGACAGCGCTCTACGGAGTCATGTCCAGTGAATGTTGTTCGAACCGAACCAGTCGGCAGTCACGCACCTGCTGTGCAGGTACTCCGTGTGGAATTTGCCGAGCGCCCCGTGACATTCAGGATGCCATTCCGGTTTGGAGCGGCAACATTGCGAGCTGCACCTCAGGTCTTTGTGCGAGTGACAATCCAGATCAATGGACGTCAGGAAGTCGGGTTTTCAGCTGAATTGCTCTCGCCCAAGTGGTTTGACAAGAATCCGGCTCTGAGCAATGAAGATAATTTCAGTCAATTGCGTTCCGCACTACGTATCGCAGCATCCTTGTACATCAACGCCGGCCTGAGCCCGAATGCATTCTCTCTGCATGCCATGTGCGCTGCAGCCTTGTATCGTAGCTGCGCCGAGGAAGGCAGCGGCGGACTGATAGCGTCCTATGGTGCCGCCTTGCTCGATCGGGCAATTCTGGATGCGATATGTCGTTCGGCAAATCTGTCGTTTTATGACGCCATGCGAAGTAATCTGCCTGGCATGGACACGTCAACAACTCCGGATCTTCACGGTACGGACCTCACCGGATTTCTGACCACGAGAACTGCTCCTTGCAGTCTTGCCGTGAGACACACCGTCGGCATGATCGATCCGATTCTTTCCACCGCTATCACCGAGCCTCTCGATGACGGTTTACCTCAGAGTCTCGACGCCATCATCGAGCGCTATGGCGTGCGTTTTTTCAAGATCAAGGTCGGCTCTGATATAGATGCCGCGATCAGCAGACTGCAAATCATCGCCAACCTGCTGGACACTCAAGCCGGCTATTATCGAGTAAGCCTTGATGGCAACGAACTGTTCTCGGATGCCGATGAAGTCGGGCGATTGTTCGATGCCATCGAGGCCGAACCCACTCTCCAACGCCTATGGCGTGCGACGCTGTATATCGAACAACCCATTGCACGTGATCGAGCCCTCGAGGAGCCGGTACACGCGATCGCCAGGCGAAAACCTCTGGCAGTTGACGAGTCGGATTCTCACATCGGGATCTTCCCTGTCGCCCGGGCACTCGGTTATACCGGCATGTCGTCAAAATCCTGCAAGGGCGTTTATCGATCGATTCTCAATGCCGCCCGCGTTGAGCACTGGAACTCACAGAGCGGCGCGAAACGATGCTTCATGACTGCCGAAGATCTATCGACGCAACCGGGAGTTTCTGTCCAACAGGATTCCGCATTGGCGGCTTTCATCGGCGTGGAACATGTCGAACGGAACGGTCATCATTTTGTAGACGGTTTCGGTTCGACGCCGATCACGGAACAACAGCGTTATCTGCAGGATTACCCTGGACTTTATGAAACCGCACAGGATGGAGCTGCCAGACTACGTATCGCTGGCGGCAATATCGACATCTGTGCACTCGATCAACCCGGGTTCGGCGTATTCACACCACCGGACTGGGAGAATCTCGATAGTTTCGACAGTTAGTGAGTCGGTATGGAGAACACACTTTACCGGAGATGTGAGAGCGCTTTTCCGGACATGTGACAGCGCTTTCTGTGCCTGACAGTGATTCCAAATCAGCGCACTTTGAAAGCATTTTCCAAAGCTGGAAAGCAAAAAGGCCGTCCCCTGGGGGACGGCCTTGATGGACGTGAATAAAACCCGGCGATGACCTACTTTATTCGGGCGGGGCCGCCCAGGCAGTCCCTGCCCTCACCCCTTCGGGGTCAGCGCCAACAACGCGCTGATGCAAAAACGCTCCTGCGTTTTTGAGCA
>CANLXI010000066.1 GCA_947495035.1 uncultured Granulosicoccus sp. | reverse complement strand
TCTCAAGTCTCAAGTCTCAAGTCTCAAGTCTCAAGTCTCAAGTCTCAAGTCTCAAGTCTCAAGTCTCAAGTCTCAAGTCTCAAGCCTCAAGCCTCAAGCCTCAAGTCTCAAGCCTCAAGCCTCAAGCCTCAAGCCTCAAGCCTCAAGCCTCAAGCCTCAAGTCTCAAGCCTCGGATCGCTGACCACTGTCGGTCATGCCAAGCTGTTGCGAAACGGCCCTTCAGACCACCGCAGGTATTATTCTCGTGGTCAGCAGGGCATGCAGTGTGTCCATGTACTCACCGGAGCGAGCCGGCCTGGTGGCGTCTGAGGTGATGACCACGGTCAGCTCCAGCGAGGGAATGACATACAGCACCTGCCCACCATAGCCTCTGGCATACGCGACGCGGTGGCCGTCCACCAGTGCCAGATACCACCCCAGACCATAGGCATGCCCGGAATATCTGGAGCGTGTCCGAGCTGACCAGGCGGTATCAATCCATTGCTGGCTGATGACACGCTTGCCATCTATTTGCCCACCCAGCCGATGCATCTCGCCGAACCTGGCCAGACCCTTCGCCGACAATGCCATTTCATTGCCACCCAGATAATAGCCTTGAGGGTCTCTCGTCCAGGGGGGTACCTGAATTTCCAGTGGTTCTCCCAGCCACTCACGAGACAGTTCCAGCAGGCTCTTGCCGGTGAGGCTCGTCAGCATGGCACCCAGCACATGATAGTTGCCGGTGGAATACAGCATTCGTCCACCCTGCTCGTCAACGAAGGGTCTCGTCAGAACATACTCGACCCAATCGGGGCTGTTCACCCAGGTATTGTAGAAGGGTCCTGATGTGCGCTGCAGTCCTGCCTGCATGCTCAACCAATGCCTGACGCTGATCTTCGCCACCCTGGAATCGGCACCAGATGGTATGAGACCGGGTGCCAGCTCCCCCAGAGTCTTGTCCAGATCGGGTACAACGCCCTTGTCGACTGCAATTCCGGTCAGTGTGGCAACCAGTGTCTTCGACACGGACTTCATGTTGACCGGCTCTCGCGTTGATGCACCACGAAAGGCTTTCTCGAAAACAGTCTCACCGCGATGAATGATGATCAATGAATGCAACTGATCGAGAGAATCGGCAGTATTCGCCATCGCTTCCATCGAAACGGTTCTTGTGCCTTCTTCGACATCGCCTGCAGAGGGCACCATGGCGGCCAATGAACCCCCGGATTGAGCCACCGTCAACATTCCGGCCAATCTGGCAAGCGCTCGACGGCGACCTGCGCGATATCCGGTATCCCCCGGATCAATGGTTTCCGACATCGACTCCAACGCAGTTTCTGTGCGACCAGCAGCCGCAGAATACAAGGCTACCTGGCTGTGAGGATTCTTTTTCATCGACAACAACATTGATCAGAGCGGAAGAACACAAAAGGCGCGCAATCGAGACTGGATTGACGACTTCATCACCGAGCCGAACCACTGTCAACAAAGCCACATCAAATACGAATAACGCTGATTTATTGACATTCTACGTCATTCGTGACTTTTCTGAATCGCCCGGTCGGGATTCAGCCGGCTTTGCCGGATTCTCGGTCGGGAAAAACCATCACAGCGGGTCTTCACTGGTATAACGATGGCGGGAACAACGAGACATTGCCAGTGACTTCAGAGAGACCTTTCGCACCATCCGCTGATCGTAACCGACATGCCATACTGGACGCTCTGCGCGACGAGTTGCTTCCGGATGATCTGGTGCTGGAATTCGGCAGCGGGACCGCCCAGCACATCTGTCATTTTGCAGAAGCATTGCCCACCGTGCGCTGGCAACCTACTGATCGATCCGACAAACTGCCTGGCATGCAGCAATGGATAAACGATTGCCGACTACCGAATATCCTGCCTCCCGTGGAGCTTGATCTGTGCGCCGAACCTCCGGCCCTGGAGGGTGTGACAGCCTGCTACAGCGCCAACACACTGCACATCATCAGTTGGCCCCTGGTCATGAAGCTGTTCGATCTGTCTGCGGCGAAACTGGAAAAAGGCGGCAAACTGTGCATCTACGGGCCTTTCATGTTCGAGGGAGAACACATCAGCGATGGCAACCGGCAGTTCGACCGGCAATTGCGAGCGGCAGACCCCGCCAGCGGTATCCGCGACGTACAGGACCTGGAAACGTTGGCAAGAAAGTCAGGCTTTGCGCCTGCCCGCATCACGGCCATGCCTGCCAACAATCACTTGCTCGTCTGGGATCGTTGCCCATCCACGCCAGAGCCCAGACCCTGAACCCACGAACCCACGAACCCACGAACCCACGAACTCGAGTACAGGTAGAAATACCGGAAATATTCAGTGTAATGCGGGCCCGTCGAACGCGCATGCCCAGTGGCTTGTGGAATAATCGCGAAGACGGTTGACCATGGGCAAACCCTGTCAATCCTGTGCCTGAGTCGGCAACCTTGCCTTCCCCGTAGACTGAAGAACATGAGCACCATCCTGGTAAACCCCGGTTGTTCCAACATCGAATTGCGCGAGTCGCTCTATGCAGGCGACATCGTTTTGTTGACCGAGCTACCCGCAGTAGGAGAGCTGGTCGAACACACACGAGCGGAGCTGAACAATCTGTTTGACGGGCATGACCCGCAACATGTGCATGAGCAACTCTCGCCCGAAGAACTGGCGGTCATCCTGAGCAAGTGGAAACCCGCCTTCATGCGCATGGACCGCTCGATGCAGCTGGCCAGGGAAATCGTCGAACAATGCGGATTCAACCCCGAGACCACGCACTTCGACCTCTTGAAGCCCCGCACCTCCTACCCTGTCGGGCACCTCACGACCGGCATTGCCTACGCCTTTCCCTGGCACCGTGACACCTGGTACGCTGCCGCACCCCAACAGATCAATCTGTGGCTGCCCATATGGGAGCCTCGGCGCAACAACGCCATGGCCTTCGATCCCGGCGCATTCGGCAAGAAGGTACCCAACAATTCATGCGATTTCGACTATTATCGCCGCAATGTCGAGCGAGCGTCTCTGGACAAGGTCGTCAAGACCGATACCCGTGCCCAGCCCGGCGCCATTGACTGGAACCCGGAACACGAGGATATCGTTCTTCCTTCACCTGGCAGCATTCTGTTGTTCTCGGCAGATCAACTACACCGCTCCATTCCCAACACCTCTGGCCTGGCACGCTACAGTATCGACTACCGTATCGTCGAGACAAGTGACATCGAATCAGGTCGGGGCGCACCTGTTCTGGACAACGCCTGTACAGGTACGGCAATTCGCGATTTTCTCCGGGTTTCCGACGGCGCACAGATGCCGGATGCCATGGTGCGTATCATCGAACCCGAGCCACCAGCCGGGGACGTTGTATTGACCTTCGATCCGAAAAGGTAGCCATCAGCCTGCCTGCCAATCACATGCCAGGCACCTCGACCACGTCGCCTGAGTGAAAACCTGCCTGATGCTGTCCAGTTAGTCTATCGGGCAGCCTGGCGCTTGAGTCGACGGTGTGTGGCTCTCAGCATCAGCAGGACACCAGTGATCACCACTGGTGAGAGTCCGGCGAGCAGCCACGACTTCCTGATTTCCATGGCATCAGCCAGTGGCGCGATGACATAAACCAGCAAGGAGACTGCGCAATAGCTGATCGCCACGACAGACAGACCTTCCACGGTCTCTTGCAGCCGCAATTGCTGTTCAGCACGGACATTCATGCTGTCCAGCAGAGCCTGGTTCTGCCGTTCGGCAGCCACATCTACTCGCGTCCGCAACAGATTGGAGGCTTTGGTCGCACGCCTGGATATCTCACCCTGGGCCGGACAGAGCTCACAAGCCGGTCAATGGCACCTTCAGCATCGGGTTGCCTTCCTTGTCACGCGGCACCTCTCCCGCACGCATATTGACTTGCAATGAAGGCAGGATCAGCTTCGGCATTCCCAGCTGTGCGTCGCGCTCGGTGCGAAAGCGGATGAAATCCTCGCGCGTCTTGCCAGCACCGACGTGGATGTTCTCGGCCCTCTCTTCTGCCACGGTGGTCTCCCAACGAATCTCCCGACCATTGGGGCCATAGTCATGACACATGAACAGCCGCATGTCATCCGGCAGAGCCAGCAGCTTCTGAATACTGTCATACAGCTCGCCGGCATCGCCACCCGGAAAGTCGACGCGGGCCGAGCCACCATCGGGCATGAACAGCGTATCACCCACGAAGGCGGCATTGCCCATGACATGCACCATGCAGGCGGGCGTATGGCCGGGTGTGTGAATGGCAAAACATTCCATTGCTCCAACCTGGTAGCGATCCCCGTCCTTGAACAGTGCATCGAATTGCGATCCGTCCCGCTGAAACTCGGTACCTTCATTGAAGACCTTGCCGAAGGTCTCCTGCACGACGATGATCTTCTCTCCCACGCCGATCTTGCCACCCAGCTTTTCCTGAAGATAGGGAGCTGCACTCAGGTGATCGGCATGAACATGAGTCTCGATGATCCATTCGAGCTCGAGACCCCTCTCTCTGACGTAGCTGATCAGCTCATCGGCACTGTCATAGCTTATCTTTCCGGCAGCGTAATCGATGTCCAGTACGCTGTCGATCACGGCACAGGCGGTGCTGCCAGGATCCTTGACCACGTAGCTGACCGTATTGGTCGCCTCGTCGAAGAACGCCTTGACGTCTGGCACAACATTCATGTTGACAGGGTATCGGGACATATCGGCCTCCATTGGTGAACGGTAGAGTACTACCTGGTGCGACTGCTGAAACCCAGCAGCCTGTATATCGGGCAACTATTGAGCGCAGCCGTTACCAGCAGAACCACACCTACCAGTATAGACAAGGCTCTTGCAAGTCCCGAATCAAAGCCGACCAGCAAGGGCATCAGCACCAGCACGATACCTGCAACAATTCTCAACCTGCGGTCGAGCGATCCAATATTCGATTTCATGATGTACCTCGGTTTCTGCAAGACTCAGGTTATTGTTGCTGACCTGAACAGTGCCTTCAGTAACATTGTCACCATGACCTGCACCGGTCCGGCATTTCATTGCGATATCGCTCAGTCGAACGGGCCGCGAACGTGGCCAGACTCCCCAACAGGCAAAGTCCGGCTTGCGACGCTGTTCAAGCCGTTTGATCAGGCGGCCGTTATCCGTGAATGGACACCATTTACGGATAAACCCTTGCCAACCAGACTGCCTGCCGCCTTCCTGATCATGTGCATACTGAGCGGTCCCTTGTGCGCAACCAGCAACGTCTCCGCCAGCCTCGAGAAACTGGGCTGGAAGGAGCGCTCCTTCTCGGGCAACTCCGATTATTCGCTGGTCGAGCATCAAGGTACCCATGCCATCCGGGGCCATGCCAATGCATCAGCCTCCGCCTTGTACAGGGACAAGAAAACGGATCTTCGAAAGACTCCGATTCTGAGCTGGCAATGGCAGATCAGGAATATCTTCGACAACCCTGACGAACGGTCCAGGGCAGGAGATGACTTTCCCGCACGCGTGTACGTGGTCTACAAGAAGGGACCTTTCCCCTGGAATACTCTTGCCATCAATTATGTCTGGTCATCAGGCAGCTCGATCGGCGAGCATTGGGGTAGTGCCTATACGGAAAAGTCACATGTCGTCGTATTGCAAAGCGGAGAAGCCAAAGTGGGTCAATGGATCACCGAAAAACGCGATGTGGCTCAGGATTTCAGGACATACTTCGGTGTCGATGTCAGCAAGATCAATGGTTACGCGATCATGGTTGATGCAGACAACACGGGAGCTACTGCCACAACCTGGTTTGCCGATATCAGATTCGATACGCAATGAGTCATCGTGAACTTGCCCAGCACTGAGCCCACCTGACTACTCGACTGCTACTGCTACCCCTTGCATTGTATATATAAGGCCAGAGCTTCAGGCAGCGGACTCATCATCAAGCAAGCTTGACAAGCTGACGTCCATCAACGGAGCGGGCTTGCCAAACAGATATCCCTGCGCGTAGTCGATGCCCAGCTCCTGCAAGACCTGGTATACAGCCTCGGACTCAACAACCTCAGCAACCGTCCTGACGTTCAGAACGCCGGCAACGTCCGCAACACACCGTACCAGTGCTCTGTCCAATTCGCTTTCCACGATCCCCTGTATGAAGACACCATCGATCTTGATGTAATCGAGCGGCAACTGCCTGACCTGACTCAAGGAGGAAAAACCGGTACCGAAATCATCCATGGCAATTCGGCAGCCAAGCTTGCGCAACTCATTGAGGAAAGCAACTGTCCTGCCGGCATTTCCCATGGCCGCTGACTCCGTGATCTCGAAGCACAGATGGCTGCACAGCATCCGGTTTTCAGCCAGGGTCTGCAACAGGAATTCCTGAAACGATTCTTCGGACAGTGTCACCCCGGACAGATTGATATTGATGCACAAGCGTTGCTGTGCAGGCAATGCAAGACCTTCCAGCCAGTCGATGACATTTCTGACAACCCAACGATCGATCTGCCCCACCAGGCCGTACCGCTCGGCAGCGGGTAGAAACTCACCTGGCGAATGGATCGTCCCATCTCTTGCCTGCAATCGCAAAAGAACCTCGAAATGAACCTCACCATCATCCTTGTCGCCGATATTCACGATGGGCTGCTGGTAGAGCAGCAGACGGTTATCCTCCAACGCCTGTGATATTCGGGCCACCCATTGTATTTCACCAGTCTGTCTGGCCACCACCTCGTCACTGGAGCTGTACGCCTGCACCTGATTTCTGCCCAAACCCTTGGCCTTGATGCAACAGGCATCGGCAGCCAGGATCACGGTTTCCGCACCGCTCATTTCCGCGACACACTCGGCAATGCCGATGCTGACACCCACGCTGTAGACACGCTCCTCCCATTGAAACCTGAATTGATTCATGGCCTCCCGAATATTCTCGGCAATGCGGGTGCCGTCCTCCAAGCCGCAACCTCGCAGCAACACGGTGAACTCATCGCCGCCATGTCGCGAAACCAGATCCTGCTCGCGAACCGTTGACTGAATCAGAGAGGCCAGCTGCAACAACAGATTGTCGCCCGCCGCATGACCACAGTTGTCGTTTACCACCTTGAACCGGTCCAGGTCCAGCATGCAGACACAAAACTGCCTGCCATCGCTCTTCTGCCCCTCGATTTCCCGAGCCAGTACACGGGCAAATTCGCGCCGGTTGCACAGTCCTGTCAAGGTGTCGTGATTTGCCTGATACTTCAACTCCGCCGACAGCTCACTGGCTACCGAGGTATCAACAACCGTTCCTCGGGCACCTCGGAATCTGCCGTCATCATCCCACATCGCTCTGGCCACGATGCGTACCGTACGCAGCCCGGCGCTTTCTGCCGGATGCTGCAATTGACCGTCCCAGACACCCTGGTCTTTCAGAGCCGGCACGATACTGTCGGCGTCGCAACATTCACCTGCCAGCAGTTGCTTGAGCTGTCGCAGACTCATGCCTGTCAATTCATCTGCGCTGATCCCGAACATGCCGCTGATGTCACCGGCGGCGTAGCATATTCGCAAGCGACTGTCGGTCTCCCAGAAACTGTCCGCGCCAAGATCGGCAAACCCCTGAAAACGCTCCCTCATGGTGTTGTTCCGATCCTCGGCACTGATCAACGCTCCCGTCAGTTGCTCGAAGGAACGATAGACATTACCCAGCTCATCCCTGCGCGCAACGAGTGCTGCCGGTGCGGTGATCTGTCGCAGACCCTTGCGCTGACCGGTGACCATGAGTCTGTCCAGCGTCTGCAGGGGACGGATCAGCAAGGGTGTAAGCCCCAACAGGCATCCCACGGTGACAAACAGACTGATCAGAACCACCAGGCCCACGATTCTGAACACATAGGCTTGCAACTCGTCGACGACATGCCGCGCGTCCACCCGGTACCAGAGCGTCATGGCCAGCGATTCGTCGCCCTGGGATAGCGTCAAGGCGCTATCGTAGACACCGGAATCGGCGTTGAAAACTCGTCCGCTACTGGCTGACAGACCAGCCTGCAATCCGGCAACATCACCTCCAAGCCTTTCCACTCCTGCCGACGTTTCCAGCACATAGCCAATCAGCGGATGCTGGCTCGACCGACCGGAGCGTCCGAGTAGACTGTCGAGCTCATGATGATCGTCTGACACGGCCAGAATGGGCGACAACAAGGCCAGCGAGTCATCAATGCGCGTCAACAGGCGATCACGCTCAGCGAACCAGGAAACGATCAACAAAACGGCTTCGATGATGACGATGCACACGAATACAACCGTTGTGATCCGCCAGAAGAGAGGAGAACGCAGCGGTGATTGCGACGGCTCTGCTCCGCGAGTCTCGTCGGAGGCCAGGTGCCGGCCTCTTCTAGTGACCGTAGCGGATGAAGCTTCCATTTTTCTCATGCAAGGTTACTGGCACCTCATGCAAGGCGCTGTGATGGCTATTGCCCCGTACAGGACTGTTTTCGGCCATCCGCAGGCAGGCTTTAGCCGGTGCTGCAGCGCACTTTCAACTCCGTGGGTTCCAAACGCCCACGACACCCAAACTGGACTTTGACCGATTGTGATGGAGGCTTTGCTTCCCTGATGCACTCAGACAAGTCAAGCTCCGAGACTCGTCACGAAGACCGCGGCGGACCAGGCAATCACGGCTGCCAGGCCTCCGATCGCCAGGGTCTGCAGAGCCGATTTCCACCAGGGGGCCTGAGACCAACGACTTTTCAGGGATCCGATCAGTACAAACGTGACTCCGGTGGCAATGATGGCCTGACTGAAGGGGTCCGCGGTATTCAGCACGAACGGTGTGAGTGGGATGTCACCGCACACGACAAATGCGGCGAATGTCACCATCGAGGCGCGTACGGGTGTTGCCGGTACAGGTGAAACGCCGTGCTCCTCCACCAGCATCATATCCAGCCAGAGGCCTTCATGGCTTGTCATCACTCTGACAGCCTCCTCCAGCTGTTCCCCCTGCAACCCCTTCCTCTTCAGAATGGTTCTGATCTCGAGCCGCTCGCCAGCGGGAAAGCTCTTGATGTGTTGCCTTTCCATGGCTCGCAGACGGGACACCTGTTCGCTGTCTGCCTTGATCCCGGAGTAGTTGCTGGCCGCCATCGAGAACCCGTCTGCCAGTACATTGGCAACCCCCAGAGCAATGATGATATTTCGGTCAAAACCTGCACCTTCAACGCCTGCCACAATGGCGAAGGTTGTGACAGCTCCATCGATACCGCCGTAAATGGCATCACGCAGATGGTTCGGCTTCTCGTCCGAGCTGCCCAGTCTTGACTCGATTTCGGACTGAGAATGACCGTGCTCGATGGAGTGCTTCAGCAAACGTTTGAGAATCATCAGGCATCTCGCTTGAATTTCGGGAGAATCAGATGGATCTGTCAGAGCAAAGTCTACTCCTGATCAGATGTGGTACAGGTCGGGAATCCGCAGACATTCTCACTGGCCAGGTGGTGTAGAACCCCACCCAACCAGGGGGGAAAACGCTCCTGTAACAGTTGATGACCTGACCGACACACTCGCGAGTTGCCATACCGGCTGCAATGTATCCAACTATCCGTGCTCTGTCCTACTGACCTTCCCTACGGACCTGCAGGATGCACAAATCACGTTGCATCTTGCAGTGGCTCATCTGCGGCCATAAGTCGCGGTTTCAGGCATTGCCGCGCATTCTTCTGCCGCGGCACTGACTTGCATCAAGACACCTTGATGACTTTACCGTCATCATCAGACTTTTCCTGCAACCAAGGACTCGTTCAATGTCACAGCTGGTCGACAATCACCCACTGGCGCGAGATTTGCCAGAGCACAAGCAAACTATCCACGCGATGAAAATGAATGATGCGCATTTCTCGAGAATCATGGAAGAGTACGAGGCGCTGGACAAGGAAATCGTCCGCATAGAGCAAGGCCTGGAACATGTTCCTGACCTTGAGCTGGATGGCATGAAAATGAAGCGAGTGAAAATGAAGGACGACCTGCTGGCCCTGTTGCAACAGAGTTGACGGACAACCGCTTCGGTACTGACAACCCGGCCTTGCTCTGCCGACTGGCAAGGCTGGACCACTCGTCAAGCTGCTGCAGATGAGCTTGCAAGCAGGCTGCGGCACGCCTGACTACAGACGAGCAATGCTCATCGCTTGAGCAAAGCGATATCGCGCTTCAGACGAGCGATCGTATCGAGCAAGTCCAGGGCCAGTGCCACCCCTGCATGATTGAGCTCCAGATCGTCCTGCAAACGCCGGGCCCGTAACAACCTGTCGAGCTGCGATTGACGAAAACGCAACTCGTCGGAGGCTTCGTGCACCACGACACCGTAGTCCAGGAATTCCTGCACACCGTTTTCGTCCAACTGGCAGATCGTGCAGACTTCTGTCAGCGTATAAACCCTGTCTCTTTCCAGTATTTCCACTTCAATACCGGAATGCTCATGATCTGTCGTGAATCTCATGAGTTTCCTCCATCGTCGGTTCGGGGGTCCAGGGACCACAACTCACTCATTGCCTGATAGGCCTGTTTCTGTTCCTCTGTCACGGCCTTAGGCACGATGACGGAAAGAATCACATACTGATCTCCCGGAACCTTGCCAGGCAGGCCTCGCCCCTTGAGCCTCAGACGCTGTCCCTGACTGGCATTGGCCGGCACCGTCACTCGTACCTTGCCGTTGAGCGTTGGCACTTCGATGGACGCCCCCAATGCGGCCTCCCAGGGCATCACCGGCACGCTGACACTGACATCCTTGCCATCCAGATGAAAGCGGCTGTCTTCCTGAATCCGGATTTCGATGTACAGATCTCCGGCCGCCTCATTGCCGATTCCCGGCCCACCCTGCCCACGCAATCGGATCTTCTGCCCATTCGTCACACCGGCCGGTACCTTGACCTTGAGCTTTTTCTGTTCTGTTCGAATATTGCCATCATTTTGAACCACCGGTGTACTCAGTGATAGCTCAACCATGGCCCCTTTGTAGGCATCATGAATGGACACCGACAGATTGCTGTGTATATCCTGTCCACGTGCGTCGAAATGTTGTTCAGAGTGCCCGCCGGACTGCTGTCGAAAACGCGATCCGAATATCTGCTCGAAAAAATCACTGTAATCCGCACCACCGACGCCAGAGAAGTCTTCCGGATTGATGGATTCTCTGGCATGCCAATCCGGCGGAGGCTGGAAACCGGCACCGCCTGCCCCTTGATACTGTTTCAGTTCATCGTATTCGCGGCGTCGCTCGGGATCCTTGAGCACATTGTAGGCCTCACCCAGTTCCTTGAAGCGAACCTCACTGTCTGCCTCCTTGCTGACGTCCGGGTGATACTTGCGCGCCAGCTTGCGATAGGCACGCTTGATGTCGTCGGCACTGGCATCGTCTTCCAGTCCCATGATGTTGTAGTAGTCCACGAACTCCATGTTGTTCCTGAAACCTCCTCATCTGCCTGTTGGCGGGATGTATCGTCTACAGAATATGCTCTTCATGCAGGAACAGAAGGCAAATGAAGATTTTCCGCACGAGACAAGAGCTCTACATCGTCATGACGGCACTGTTCATTGCCGGACATCATGACAGCTGCCGCATCCGCAGGAACCCATGGCGGATGGACGCTACGCACCTTGCTGACCATAAAACCGCTTTCTGCCTCCGACGATATGCCGATGGCAGGATTCAGGCAGACTCTCGGAGTACACATGCGGATATTGCATGCCTAACCATCAAAACCATCAAAACCATCAAAACCATCAAAACCATCAAAACCATCAAAACCATCAAAACCATCAAAACCA
>CANLXI010000065.1 GCA_947495035.1 uncultured Granulosicoccus sp. | reverse complement strand
GGGAAACCAGGTTCGAACTGGCGACCTCAACCTTGGCAAGGTTGCGCTCTACCAACTGAGCTATTCCCGCACCGATCTGCGTATTCTGGGATTTACAGCTTTCGCTGTCAAGCACTTCGATGAATTTTTCTGAATTTTTTTACGACTTCTCTTCGGGTGCGTCCGTGAACGCTGCTTTCATGTAGCCCACCATCGACCAGATGGTCAATACCGTCGCAACATACAGTGCAAACATGCCCATCTTGTAGATCGGCAGGCCAAACAGGTCATGAAGGTACAACAACATCGACAATGCGGTGATCTGCGCAGTAGTCTTGACTTTACCGATCCAGCCCACAGCCACTTTGCCTCGCTGCCCCATTTCAGCCATCCACTCTCGCAAGGCACTGATGGTGATCTCCCGTCCGATGATGACGATGGCTGGAATCGTCAACCAGGGGCTGTGATCGAACTCGACGATCAGGATGAGCACACAGGCCACCATCAACTTGTCGGCCACCGGATCGAGGAAGGCACCGAAGCGACTTTCCACTTTCCACAAGCGGGCCAGATAGCCATCGAGCCAGTCGGTGATCCCTGCCAGTATGAACAGGAAACAACTGAGAGGGCGAGCCCAGTGCGCATCGAGATAGAACACCACCACTATCACGGGTAACAACGCAATCCTGAGCAATGTCAGCCACGTCGGCAGGTTTTGTCTCATCGGTCTTTCTTCACCAAGGGTCAGCTTTTTGAAATGCGGGTCGGATGCAGCTCATCGTACACTCTCGTTGCCAGTTCTGTGCTGATGCCTGGCACAGATGAGATGTCTTCCACACCTGCCTTCTGCAGTCTCTGCAAACCTCCGAAGTGCGTCAACAGCTGTTTGCGACGCTTGGGCCCCAGCCCCTTGATGTCCTCCAGTATGGATGTCTGGCGCTTTTTCGCGCGTTTTCCGCGATGACCGGCGATGGCAAACCGATGAGCCTCATCCCGAATTTGCTGGATCAACAGTAATGCTGGAGAATCATTGGTCAACTGCCTTTCCACACTGCCACCCTGCTGTTCGTCACGACACAGAATCAGCGTCTCATCACCTGGCCGCCGATCCGGTCCCTTGGATACGCCGACCACCTGCACCGTATCCACCTGCAGTTCTCTCATGACGTCCAGCGCCACCGAGATCTGTCCCTTGCCGCCATCGATGAACAGAATATCCGGCAGATCGCGATTTTCCTTGATCAGGCGCGTATAGCGACGCGTCAGCGCCTGCTGCATGGCCGCATAATCGTCACCCGGGGTGATGTTCTCGATGTTGAATCGCCGGTAGTCCGACTTCAGTGGCCCTTCGGCATTGAATACCACACAGGAGGCCACGGTGGCCTCGCCCATGGTGTGCGAGATATCGAAACATTCCATGCGACTCGGTGCATCATCCAGCCCCACCAGCGCGCGCACCGCTTCGAGCCGCGCCGCCATGCCCGAGCGTGACGCCAGGCGGGCAGCCAGCGCAACGTCGGCATTGGTCAGGGCCAGTGCCTGCAGCTTCGCCCGTTCGCCTCGCACTCGGTGAACCACCGCGACAGAGGCTCCCAGACGCTCGCTGAAGACCTGCTGCAGCAGCTCGGCATCCTCGATCGCCTCACTGACAACGATCTCGCGAGGCAGGTCATGCTCCAGATAGAACTGGGCGATGAAGGCGTTGATTATTTCGGCGCTGCTGCTGCCAACCGGCGTCGCCGGATAGAAGGCCTTGTTCCCCAGGTTGATGCCATTACGCACGAAGAAAACCTGCACACAACTCTGACCACCCTTGGTGGCAGCTGCCACATAGTCGGCATTGCTGTCATCGCGCATGCTGGTCGACAGGTCGCTGACAGCTTTCAGGCTACCGATCTGATCACGCAGCTGCGCCGCCGTTTCGAAATCCAGCGCCTCGCTGGCTGACTCCATGCGCTTGACCAGATCGTTGACCACATCCTTCGACTTGCCCTCCAGTACCTGAATGGTCATATCGACATCCTGCCGATAATCCTCCGGAGAGATGCGGTTCACGCATGGCGCTGTACATCGCTTGATCTGGTACTGCAGGCAAGGCCTCGAGCGGTTTCGAAAATAGCTGTCTTCGCACTGCCGAACCTTGAACAGCTTCTGTACCAGCCACAGGGAGCGCTTGACCGAACCGGCACTGGGATAAGGGCCGATGTACTTGCCGGGCGTCTTGCGCGCCCCACGCTGGTAACTGAGCCGCGGGTAAGTGTCCCGCGTCGAGATATAGATATACGGGTAGCTCTTGTCGTCACGCAACACGACGTTGTAGCGCGGCCGATGTTCCTTGATCAGGTTCTGTTCCAGCAACAATGCCGCGGCTGCGCTATCGGTGACCGTTGTCTGGACGTTGGCGATATGGGACACCAGCGCCTGCGTCTTTCGGTTGTCCAGCGTCTTCTGAAAATAGCTGCCCAGGCGATTCTTGAGATTGCTGGCCTTGCCGACGTAGATGATATCGCCCTGGGCGTTGTACATCCGGTAAACCCCCGGACGCGTTGTCACCGTGCGCATGAAGGCGGTCGAATCGAAGTGCCGCGACGCCGATTGCGCTTCATCTCGCTGCACGTCGGCTGATGCCCGATTCTCCCCGTCTGCCGACTTGTCTTCGCCAGTCACGAAACGCCCTGCACGGATCAGTCGTCGTTCCAGAGATTGAAGCGCATCGCCAACCGCACCAGTTCCGCTGTCGTCTTGACCTGCAGTTTCTCGAAGGCTCTGGTCCTGTGCGTACTGACCGTCTTCTCGCTGATGTGCAGGCTGTTCGAGATCTGACGGTTGCGATGTCCGCGCAGCAGCAGATGAATGATCTCCGATTCTCGGCTCGTGAGTTTGTCGAACGGATTCTCATCGTCACCGTTGATCATGTCCATGGCGACCTGTTGAGCAACGTCCGGGGAGAGATACTGCTCCCCCGCCATGACTCGGCGCATGGCGCGATCCATCTCGTCGGAGCTGCTGCCCTTGGTGATGTAGCCGCGCACGCCGGAGTTCAGCAGCTTGCGAATATGCCCCCCCTCCAGTTTGCCGGTCACCATGATGATGCGACTGCCCGGATCCAGTTGCAGCAGTCGATCGGATGCCTCCATGCCGCTGATACCGGGCAAGGTGATATCCATCAGAACCAGATCGAAGCGCTCTTCGCGAGCAAGCTCCAGGGCCTCTTCACCGGAATTGGCTTCGTAGATGGAACCCAACTGCGGGTTCTCCTCCAACAGTCGACGCATGCCGGCACGGACCAGCTCATGATCATCAACAATCAGGACTTTCAGTTGTTGCTCTCCACTCATGAATGCCAGACTACCAGTTTACAAGCGCCGATCCCCAGGTGAACCCGCCACCAAAGCCTTCCATGAGTATATTGTCGCCAGACTTGATCCGACCATCCCTCACCGCCACATCGAGTGCCAGTGGTATCGATGCAGCAGACGTATTGCCATGTTCAGCTACAGTCTGTACCACTTTTTCCATGGGCATGCCAAGTTTTTTGGCAGTAGCGGCGATGATTCGGTGATTGGCCTGATGCGGTACCAGCCAGTCGATATCGGTCTTGGCCAGCTGGTTGGCTTCCAGCGTTTCATCGACAATGCGCCCCAGCGTCTTGACGGCCATGCGAAACACATCGCTGCCGGCCATCTCGACATAGGCCGTGCCTGCCTGTACTGACGACAGATTGTTGGACACGCCCTTGGGTACTTGCAGCAGAGAGGCGTAATCGCCGTCAGCGTGCAGATGAGTGGACAGGATACCGGGAGCATTGTCGCGTCGCAGAATGACCGCACCAGCACCGTCACCAAACAGCACACAGGTGTTCCGGTCGGTCCAGTCGATGATCCGGGAAAAGGTTTCAGCGCCGACCACCAGCGCTGTTCTGGCTGTACCGGATCGCACGAAATGATCCGCAACCGACAGGGCGTAGACAAACCCTGTACAGACAGCCTGAATATCGAAGGCCGGACAACCGTGCACACCCAATCGGCTTTGCAACAGACAGGCGGTGCTGGGGAAAACCTGATCGGCGGTTGTCGTTGCCACGATGATCAGATCGATATCCGAATGCGCAATTCCGGCAGCATCGATCGCCTGCAAGGAGGCTCTTTCGGCGAGATCGAGAGTGAATTCACCTTCGGACGCGATATGGCGCTGCCGAATGCCGGTCCGTTCCCTTATCCAGGCATCGCTGGTGTCGACCGTCTTTTCCAGTTCTGCATTGGTGACGACCCTCTCCGGCAAATAGCTACCGGTTCCAACGATACGAGCAAAGTGTGTCATGTTCTGGGAACGGATGGGCCTTGCACCATTATAGGTCGCGGAAACGGCGACGACAGGTGAACTGCCGCCGCGCAACGAAAAAACTCAGGCGGCGTTCAACGTCTCGCCCAGACGGTCGGCAATCATCGAAGGCAGATTGTGCCCGATCTCCAGCAAGGCAATATCGATGGCATTGGCAAACGCAACCGCATCGGCACTCCCATGGCTCTTGACCACAACGCCTTGCAGGCCCAGCAAACTGGCACCGTTGTACTTGCGTGGGTCGATCCGGTTACCGAACGACTTCAGAACAGGTCGCGCCACCAGCCCCACCAGCTTGTTCCACAGAGAACGCTTGAATTCTTCCTTGAGATAGTGCGACACCATGCGCGCAACGCCTTCACTGGTCTTCAGCGATACATTGCCTACGAAGCCGTCGCAGACCACCACGTCAACCTTGTCCGTATAGATTTCGTTGCCTTCGGCAAAACCGATGTAGTTCAAGGAACTGTTCGCCAGCAGTGGTGCTGCCAGCTTCACCTGTTCATTGCCCTTGATATCTTCTGAACCGATATTGAGCAGAGCCACCCGAGGTTGCTTGATGCCATCAACGGCCTGCGCCAGAATGGACCCCATCAGCGCGAACTGATACAGATTCCTGGCAGAACTGTCGACATTGGCCCCCAGATCCAGCATGTGGGTATGCCCGTCGATGGCAGGGATGATCGCGGCGATGGCCGGTCTGTCGATGCCACGCACCGTCTTGAGGACGAATTTGCTGATCGCCATCAGTGCACCCGTATTACCGGCACTGACACAGGCATCCGCCTCGCCTTCCTTGACCAGGTTGATGGCCAGACGCATGGAAGATTTCTTCTTGCTGCGCAGCGCCACCGCCGCACTGTCTTCCATGGTGACCACTTCGGACGATGCGACTACGCTGAACCTCCCCTCTGGCAGAGGCGTTGACCCGATACACTGATTGATGCGATCAGGTTCTCCGACCAGAATCAAGTGCACGTCGTCCCGCTTACTCAACACCGACCTGACCGCATCGACGATGACACCCGTGCCACCGTCGCCGCTCATGGCATCAATTGCAACTTTCAGCATGACTGTCGGCCGTTGCATTCGAACTCAACAGGAGCCGGCTTGCGGGGCCCCCTGTATTCAGAGCAGGACAGCATGGCCAGACGACCTACTCGTCTTCGTCTTCCAGCTCTTCCGGAGTCTGGACGACCTGGTTACCACGGTAGAAGCCATCAGCAGTCACATGGTGACGACGATGCAGCTCACCCGTGGTGGGGTCTGTCGACAGTGTGGGGTTCTTCAGCGAGTCGTGCGAACGACGCATGCCGCGACGTGAAGGTGTCTTGCGGCTCTTTTGAACGGCCATGACTTATTAATCCAGTAGAAAAGTTAGTGTAAATTCAGATTCTTCAACGCGTCGAAGGGGTTTGGCTTCCCCTCTTCCACGTCAGCAGGCAATTCGCCGAATTCAGTCGGTCCCGGATTGCATGCAGACATATCCGTATGTTTCGGTATTTCAGGCACGTGCAACATCACCTCATCCTCGAACAGATCGACGACATGAATTTGCCCGTGTTCATCCAGTACGACAGGATCCAGCTGCTTCGGCAATTCTTGCGCCTTTTCTTCGTTCTCGACGAAAACCAGCTCGAACGGCTCACTGATATCCACATCCATCGACTCCAGGCAACGCTGGCATTGCAGCGCAAACCGCGTCGTCAATCGCCCGCTGACCACTATGTGATCCTTGCGTCGCGAAAACAAGGCAGTAACCTGTACGTCATTGTCGGCAGATGCCAGAATGCCACTGAGTCGTTTCATCTGACTCTGCGGCAAGACCAGCTCGAAGCGTGTTCCGTCGCGTGCCAGAAGATCCGGATTGAATCGCTGTGGAAGTGCCTTGACCATAACCCGCGAATTGTAAAGAAAGGAGTAGTCTGTTGCAAGTGCTTGTTCTAGCATCAGGGTCACGTTACCGCGCAGAGTTACTGCAACGATTGAACCTGCCGTTCCAGCAATGTTCACCGAACATCGACGAATCGGCACTTTCCGGAGAATCTCCCGATGCGCTCGCCAGCCGTCTCGCCCGTGAAAAAGCTGATGCAGGCCGTATTCTGACGCAAGCTGACGCGCTTGTCATTGCTTCCGATCAGGTAGCGGCATGTCAGGGTGAGCGCTTGCACAAACCAGGATCGGAAAGTGGCGCCAGGGAGCAACTTCAGCAAATGAGTGGCCATTCTGTCGACTTCTACACGGCACTTTGTCTGCTGGATACACGATCAGACCATTATTTCACTGCTCTGGATCGGACAACCGCCCGCCTGCGCCAGCTGCGGGCAGAGGAAATCAACCGTTACATCGCCGCCGACCAGCCACTGGATTGTGCCGGCAGCTTCAAGGTCGAGTCACTCGGCATCAGTCTGTTCGAGTCAGTGGAGAGCCAGGACCCGACCGCCCTCATCGGCCTGCCGATGATCGCCTTGTGCCGAGGCCTGCGGCAGGCCGGCGTCATGGTTCCCTAGAAAAGGAACAGCAACAGGTGCATGACGGCCAGTGCAAACAGCGCGGCCAGCATGTCATCGAGCATGATGCCCAGTCCGCCATGCACCTGCCGATCAATCCAGCTGATCGGCCACGGCTTCAGGATATCGAACAGGCGAAACATGGCGAATCCGATCACCACCCACCACACACTGCGTGGCACGGCGATCATGGTGATCAGATAACCGACCACCTCATCCCAGACAATCCCCGGGTGATCGTGCACGCCCAGAGAGCGGGCACAGAGGTGACAACTCCACACACCGACCAGCGACAGCACACACAGCACGGCCAGGTAAGCGGCCAACGACTGTGGCATCACCAACAGCAAGGGAATGCCGAGCAGCGTGCCGAATGTACCGGGTGCCTTCGGTGCCAGACCCAGCCCGGCGCCCAGAGCCAGAAAATTGGCGGGGCTATCCAGCAAGGCCGACAGCTTGATGGTATCGGGTTTCAACGCCGCCTCATCTCCAGCGGGCGCACGGACGCGGCCAGCTTGTCCAGCACACCGTTGACATAGCGATGCCCCTTGTCGGCACCAAAGCGCTTGGTGATCTCGATGCCCTCGTTGATGATCACACGTGCCGGAATATCCTGGCATTCCATCAGTTCGTAGGTAGCGACCCGCAGCACGCCGCGCTCGATCGGGTCCAGATCATCCAGCGGACGGTCCAGCGCCTCGGACAGTGCTTCGTCGATGGCGCCGGGATGATGGCTGACGCCATTGAACAACAGGACGAAGTAATCCACATCGACCCGGCTCATGTCCTGACTGTCGAGAAACTGCTTGCGCACATCCGAACTCTGGGCACTGCCCACATCCCACTGATACAGAGCCTGCATGGCCCGCTCACGCGCATAGCGACGTGACTGCGCCCGGTTGACTCGCTTATGCCGTCGAGGCGGTGCTTCATCGGTGGGGGCCGCCCGGTCACTGGCGCCCTCGGCCTCTGCTCGCTGGGCCTGAAGCTTTTCGGCTTCGCGCATCATGTCGCCCAGTGATCGCGGCTCTTCGGTACCTGGCAACACCGGAGCGGTGTCGCCAGGTTGCAGTTCTTCGGGTTGGGGAATCTTTTTCACGGGGCTGGTTCTCAATCGCGACGCCAGGTGGTCTTGCCACCGGCATCTTCCAATACAACACCCTGCGCGGCCAATTCATCACGAATCTGGTCGCTGCGGGCAAAATCCCTGGCCTCACGAGCCTTGCGCCGCTCGTCAATCAGCGCATCGATCTGCTCGGCCGTCGGGCCGTCGCCATCGCCCTGCCCCTGCAACACGAGTTCCGGGTCCTTGTCCAGGATACCCAGTCGCCCGCCCAGGCAGACCAGGGTCGATGCCAGACGAATCGAGCGTTCGCTGTCGCTCTGCGCTTCCTTGTTCAGTGCGTTGGCCAGCTCATGCAATACCGCGAGTGCTTCCGGCGTGTTCAGATCATCATCCATGGCGGCACCGAAGCGCTCGACATAGTCAGCCTCGAGCAGGGACGAGTCGACCGTCGCGGCATCCTTCAGCGCATCTCGTGATACCGGCCGACCACGCAGCGCCGTGTAGAAGCGGCGCAAGGCCGTTCTGGCTGCCAGCAGTGCTTCACTGGTGTAATTGAGCGGACTTCGATAATGACTGCCAATGATGAATGTACGAATTTCCTCGCCTGAATACTGAGCCAGGACATCTCGAATGGTCAGGAAGTTGTTCAGCGACTTGGACATCTTCTCCTCATCGATCCGAACCAGACCATTGTGCATCCAGTAGCGTGCGAAACGCCCGCCGGTCAGTGCCTCACTCTGAGCAATCTCGTTTTCATGGTGCGGAAACTGCAGATCGGAACCACCGCCGTGAATGTCGAACTCCTCGCCCAGCAGATCCATCGACATGGCCGAGCACTCGATGTGCCAACCGGGTCGACCGTCACCCCAGGGTGACTCCCAACTGGGCTCGTCCGGCTTCGAGGCCTTCCAGAGCACGAAGTCGAGAGGGTCGCGCTTGTATTCATCGACAGCCACCCGTTCACCGGCCCGCAATTCGTCGATCTTGCGCCCGGAGAGCTTGCCGTATTCGGCAAAGGACTTCACCGAATAGAAGACATCACCGTTCTCGGCAGCGTAGGCGTGGCCGGAGTCGATCAGCTGGCCGATGATGCGCACCATGCTCTTGATGGATTCCGTGGCCCGCGGCTCATGGGTGGGCGGCAGCACATTCAGGGCGCGCTCATCCGCATGCATCTCATCGATGTAGCGCTGAGACAGTTCTGTCGGAGATACCCCGTTCTCAGCCGCTCGCTTGATGATCTTGTCATCCACATCGGTGATGTTGCGCACGTAGTTGACCGTATAACCTTTTGCCTGCAGATGGCGATACAGCACATCGTAAACAATCATGACGCGGCCATGCCCCACATGGCATTCGTCGTAAACAGTGACTCCGCACACATAAAGGCCGACATGACCGGCTTTCAGCGGCTCGAAGGGTTCCTTGCGTCGGTTCAGCGTGTTATGGATTTGCAGCATCTTGTGGGGTAGAACGCGTTAATGAAGGTTATCTGGCGGAAGCCTATCAGATTACCCGATGGTTACTGGCAGGAGTAAGGCTACAAATGCCGTTAAAATCATGCCCGTCAGGAAAATACCGAAATGACAGGAATTCTCATGCCATTCACAAGTGTCGTCGTCCCAGTGATCGCTGAACTGTTCAGCCCAGCTGTGCGACAGCGATTCGTACAGCCACTGTCAGCGCTCCTCCTGCTGGCTGCCTTGCTGTTGCCGACAGCCCATGCCGCGGATCCCAGAGTGCAGCTCAGCACCAGTCTTGGCGATATCGTGCTGGAACTCGATGAAAAGCGCGCTCCCCAGACTGTGCGCAATTTTCTCGATTATGTCGATAGTGGCTTCTACGATCAAACGCTTTTCCATCGAGTCATCGAAGGCTTCATGATCCAGGGCGGCGGGTTCAACCAGAATTACCAGAAAAAGGCAACACGCGCCCCCATCAGCAATGAAGCCTACAACGGCCTGCGAAACGATCGCTACACCATCGCCATGGCGCGCACGACAGCACCTCATTCCGCAACGTCACAGTTCTTCATCAACAGTGAAGACAATCGCAATCTGGACCATACCGATACCACTCAGCGTGGCTGGGGTTACACCGTGTTCGGCCGCGTGATCGAAGGCAAGAGCGTGGTGGACGCCATATCACGCTCACGCACCGGCCCTGGCGGTCCATTCAGTCGTGATGTCCCTGTCGAGCCAGTGGTCATTCTGTCTGCCACTCGCCAGGAACCGAGCGTGACGAATGGTAATGACCTGATGGCAGACGAAGGCAGCCCACGCTCTGCGTCAGCCAGATCCTCAGAAGGCGATCGGCCAGTGAAGGCCTCGACCGATCAGACCACCGTTCAGACAGAAACGCCGGTTGAACAGAACTGACCGCGGCGGCAAACGGCTCCGGACCAACGCAATGCCGACAGGGCTCGCGACTTCGGCAATCCTGGCCACTGTCTCGGCCCGGCGGCCTTGCAAGTGAACCTCTCGAACTACAGGCTGGCAATCAGACTGTTACACTTCACGTTTTGACATCAGAAAGATCCAGCTACAGACATGAAAGCAACCATTACGACCAACAAGGGCACTATCGTGCTCGAACTCGACACAGAAGCTGCGCCGAAGACCTGCGCCAACTTCAAGCGCTATGCCGATGAAGGGCATTACGCTTCCACCATCTTCCATCGCGTGATACCCAACTTCATGATCCAGGGCGGTGGTTTCACCGAAGAGATGGATCAGAAGCCTACTCACGAGACCATCGAGAACGAGGCCGCCAATGGCCTGAAGAACGACAAGGGCACCATTGCCATGGCCCGCACGCCAGACCCTCACTCTGCCAGCTCGCAGTTCTTCATCAACCTGACAGACAATGACTTCCTGAACTTTCGCGACGAGACTCAGGCTGGCTTCGGCTACTGTGTATTCGGCAAGACCGTGGAAGGCATGGACACCGTGGCAAGCATCGCCACTGTCTCTACCGGTTCCAACGGCCACCATCAGGATGTCCCCACGGAATCCGTGATCATCGAATCCATCACCGTTACCGAATAGCGGAAACGCCAGATACCGACGCCCCCCCCCCGATGAACGGCAGCCATCTTTTCATTGCCGACCTGCACCTGAATCCCGAACCGGATCCCAGCCAGGGCACGGGGGTCGGCACGTTTGCCGACCCCGACCTGCTCGACAGTGCAGATGATGATTCCAGTCCGGAAGCTCGACAAACGGCGGAGCTCGCCCTGCGTTTTCTGCAACAGGCGCACGGTCAACAGCATCTGTACATCCTGGGCGACCTTTTCGAATACTGGCTCGGTGATGATGCCGGCCTTCCCCTGCATCCATCGATGCTGGCGGCACTACGCGCCGTCAGCGACTCCGGCTGCAAGGTATCGGTAATGCTGGGAAATCGTGATTTTCTGCTGGGCCAGACCTTTGCCGAGGCTGCCGGTGTCACCCTGATTCGCGACGATGAACACATCATCACACTGGGCAGCGAACCGGTGTTGTTGATGCATGGGGACACACTATGCACGGATGACAACGACTATCAACGCTTTCGGCGGAATGTGCGAGAACCTCGCTGGCAACAGCAGTTTCTGGCCAAGAGTGTCGATGAACGTCGTCATCATGCAGAAGCCCTGCGCGCCGCCAGCCATGATGCCAGTGTCAGCAAGTCAGCGGTGATCATGGATGTGAATGTGGAATGTGTCTCCCGGCGCTTGCAGGCGACAGGTTGCCAGACACTGATACACGGACACACCCACCGACCGGCGGTCCATGAGGGACCGTCTGCGGGACAACAGCGCCTGGTCGTCGGCGACTGGCATCCGGATTACGCCCAGTATGTGGAATGGGACGGAACAGACTTCCAGCTGAAGACCTTTCGCTGATCGCGGCACTACCTTGCGAGCGCTCTTCGATATCCGACGCCGCCCTGAGCGGCGGTAGCCTTGCGCTGCTGGTCGCAACCTTTCCCACTGGCAGTCATCCGATAGGGTCATCGCGGGCAGTATCGAGGACAGTCCGCCCGCTTCACGCCTGTCTTGCCGCCTGATATTCCAGTTCCATCTCACGAATCAACGCCAGCTCCTGCTCGTTGAAACCGGCCTGTAGTCTGGCCTCCCTGTTATAGGGGCTTCTCAGGTAGGCGCTGTTCTCGCCACGCAGCAGATCCCGGAAGACGTCGGTGCCATCCAACCCCTGCTGTTCACAGACGAAACGAAACCAGCGATTGCCGACCTCCACGTGCGTGATCTCATCGGTATAGATGCGCTGCAGAATATCGGCAGTCGCCTCATCCTTCAAGTGCTGCAACTTGGCAATCATGGGAGGAGCGACGTCCAGACCGCGAGCTTCGAGGATTCTGGGAACCAGTGCCATCCGTACCAGTACATCGTGGTCCGTCCTGCGCGCCATGTCCCACAAGCCATCGTGCGCCGACAAGGCGCCGTAGTGCGAGTCCAGCGTGCTCAATCGGTGGTGAAGCAGCAGAAAGTGCTCGCCCTCATCCGACGCGACTCGCAACCAGTCCGTGACGTAGGCAGAGGGCATCTCGCGAAAGCGATAGACCGCATCCAGTGCCAGATTGATGGCATTGAACTCGATGTGTGCCAGAGAATGTACCAGCGCAACCCGTCCCGCTACCGAACCCAGACCGCGTCTGGGCAGTTGATGTGCCTCCACCAGTGCCGGTCGCTCCGGCCGACCCGGTGCGTCAATGACCTGCACCACGGATACACTGGGCTGAACCAGTGACTGCTCCTGTACAGTTTCCGGCAATGACAGCCAGAGGCGATACAGTGCAATGCTGGCGTTGGCCTTGTCCACTGGATCCGCCATCCGCAGCACGGTTTCCGCCTCTAGGAATATATCGGGTACCTTCATGCCGGACGCCGCTCTCCCCTGCATTTCGAATTGACTGTCATCATCTGAACAAGGCTCATTCGCTTATCTGCGATCATCTGTGTCCGGCCTGCGCCAGTGGCCGGCATGCGCCAGGATTCGAGCAAACGCAGGCAACCTGCGCCAATCCCGGCAATCGCCTGAACGAAACAGACATGCGCATCTGGCTACTCGACCAGACATCACCGCCATAGACGCGAGACCTGCGGTACACACGTTGGGTCCGGCGGCGACAGGATCGACTGGAGGTGCCCCTGCGCCGCATGCCACATTGGCGTACCATACTGCACTTTCGCGGCATGGCATAGCAAGAATACCTGATGACGCTCGTAAGCCCCTGGATAGCCTTCACCATTCTGGCCGCTCTGATGCAGGCGGTCAGAACAGCCGGTCAGAAACAGTTGACCAGTAGCGTCACTCCCATGAGCTCAACGCTCATTCGCTATGTATTCGGACTTCCCTTTGCCATCATCTATCTGATCTATATCACCCGTGCGGATTTACCGGCGGTAGTAGCGGACGCCCTGGGTAATGACCGATTCCTGCTTTTTGCACTGGCCGCCGCCGTGGCTCAGATCATGGCAACCGTACTGCTCGTCAAGCTCTTCAGTTTTCGCAACTTCACCGTCGGCACCAGCCTTGCAAAAACCGAAGCCGTGCAGGCCGCCGTGTTCGGTACGGTGCTGTTCGGCATGCCTCTGTCACTGCTCGGCTGGCTGGCTGTCGCCGTGGGTTTTCTGGGCATCTATATCGTCAGCATGCCCAGCGGCGAACAACGCTGGGAGCCCCGCACCGTGTTGCTGGGCACCTTGTCCGGCACCGCCTTTGCCTTGACTTCACTGTGGATTCGGCAAGCCAGCCTGAGTCTGGATCATGGCGTGCTGACCAGTTCAGCCATGACTCTGGTATTCCTGGTCAGCGTGCAATCGCTGATCTGCACGGCCTACACTGTTCTGCGCGAGCCGGATCAGTTCCCCGCCATTGGCAAGCGCCTGGGACTGGCAGGCTTTGTCGGTCTGACCAGCGCGCTCGGCTCGATCGGCTGGTTCACCGCAATGACGTATCAGAACCCGGCACTGGTAAAGTCACTGGGACAAGTGGAATTCATCTTTACCCTGCTATTGACGACGCTGTTCTTCAAGGAGCGCGTCACCGCCAGAGAGTTGCTGGGCGTCGCAGCCATTGTCTGCAGCGTCATCCTCATACTGCAAGCCTGAGCAGTGACTCCGAGCAGCGACTCCGAGCAGCGACTCCGAGCAGCGACTCCGAGCAGCGACTCCGAGCAGCGACTCCGAGCAG
>CANLXI010000064.1 GCA_947495035.1 uncultured Granulosicoccus sp. | reverse complement strand
GACGTGAACGAAGCGCCAGTGATCATCAGTGATGGGGGTGGAGTCACCGCTACCGTCTCTGTGGATGAAAATCAAACCGCAGTGACCACGATCGCCGCCACCGATGTGGATGACAGTGATACACAGACTTATAGCGTGACTGGTGGTGCAGACCAAACTGCCTTCGGTATTGATTCGAGCACGGGTGAACTGTTCTTTATCACCGCGCCTGATCATGAAATCAGGGATATCTACGAGGTGGAAGTCACGGCCACGGACGATGATGGACTGACCGATGTTCAGACGCTGACCGTGTCGGTCAATGATGTGAACGAAGTACCAGTGATCACCAGTAATGAGGGTGGTGCGACTGGCGCTGTGTCTGTGGATGAAAACCAGATGGTGGTGACCACAGTCACGGTCACCGATGTGGATGACAGTGATACACAGACTTATAGTCTGACCGGCGGTGCAGACCAGACTGCATTCAGCATCAATTCAAGCACGGGTGAATTGTCCTTCGTCACTGCACCAGATTACGAAATCGAGGATACCTACGAGATAGAAATCACGGTCACAGACAGCGGCGGATTGACAGGTGTACAGACGTTGACCGTATCGGTCAACGATGTGAACGAAGCACCCGTGATCACCAGTGATGGAGGCGGGTCGAGTGCTATGGTGTCCGTTGACGAGAACCAGACCGCAGTGACCACAGTCACATCCAGCGATCCAGACATCGGTGCAACTCATACCTACAGCGTAAGTGGTGGCGTGGACCAGGCTGCGTTCACAATCGACGTAGCTGGTGGAGTCCTGACTTTCACCTCGACACAGGATCACGAAACGAAAGATCGCTACGTGGTTGACATCACGGTCACTGACGACGGTGGTCAAACCGATGTCCAGACACTGACGGTCAAAGTGCTGGATGTGGATGAATCGCCAATCGCTGAATCCGACACCCTGGCAGTCGATCATGAGCAGGCGTTGAAGATCGATCCGCTGGCATCGCTGTTGTACAACGACGTCGATCCGGAAGGAGGAACGCTGACGCTGGTGAATTTCAGCCAACCTCAGCATGGCACCCTGATTCTGGAGGATTCGGGTTTGCTGGAATACAAGCCTGATCAAGACTTTGCCGGCAGAGATGGATTCGACTATGAGGTGGAGGATTCGGGTGGTAATCGTGCCAGTGCCCACGTGTGGCTGGATGTTCAGCCGTCGAGCGAACCGGCGCCAGACACTGAGGTCCCGAAACTTGGTGCGGCAAACGAGGTAATCATCGAGGTAGAGGAGAACCCGGTTGCCGCGATCGATACCGCGGTCGCCAACAATACCGAAGTTGCCTCTTCGATGATCACTTCATTGATCGATGAAGAGGTTGGTTACAACAATATTGGTCGGTTGCATGAGCCAGTCACCGAGAGAAATGATGATACTTCCAGAACATCGTCCGCAGACACCGAGTTTGTCTCTCTGACAGCCGGCATTGTCATCGAACAGGCTGAGGACACTGACAGGCAACGACTATCGACTCGACCTGTTGCCAATGCCATCAGCACCATGTTGCAGCTACTGCTTGAACATGACATCAGTAGTCTGGCTGCAGACTTCGATCTGGATCTGAGCCATGAATATCAATCCATCGAACTGCGAGACGCCATCTTCGCCCTGCGCGATCAGGTGGATCAGTTGGTAGAAGAGTCGAGTGCGGGAAAAACCCTGGTCGCTTCGGCGCCGACAATTGTAGGTGCTTCTCTGACCGCGGGAGTTGTGACCTGGGTACTGCGCTCCGGTCTGCTGGTGTCAGCAACGATCACCGCTACTCCGTTGTGGCGTCCTCTGGATCCGGTGCCCATTCTGACACGATGGGATGAAGATGAACCATGGTATGGAAAGGGCAACGCCGCAGATGCGGTTGAACGACCTGATGCGGCCAACGATCCTGATAACTCAGGGGAGGCGAAGAATGCTTGAAACGCTGAAAAACTGGCGCTTGTTCAAAGCCGTGGCACCACTTGCACGTCCCTTGATTCTGGGAAGCAGCCTGGTCATGCTCAGTCTGAGTGTGATGTTTCTGGCGGATTTGCTGGGTCTCAGAACCGATGCGGGCGAGGTCTCCCGAGAATCGCGCAAGGTGGTCGTCGAGGCCCTGGCAGTGCAACTGTCCGGTTTGGCCAGTGAAGGTGATTTTGGTGAATTGCAGACGGCAGTATCGCGCTTTGTCTTGAGAAATGCTGATATTCATGCGGCAACGCTGGTGCGGGATACCGGTGTTGTATTGGCCGAGATCGGCGATACGACTCTGTTCGACAAGAGCGCGTCCCGATCCACGGCGACTCAACTGAAGGTTCCCATCTACGATGAGAGCCGGCTATGGGGCGAGGTCCTGGTGGCATTCGCGCCTCTGACGAACCAGAAAAATGAATTCTTCTGGATGGCCTTTGTCACCGTATGCTCACTGGTGGCGTTCACTGCTTTTCTGAATAGAGCTCTGGTGCAACTGGATCCGGGGCGCGCGGTCCCGGGACGGGTGGATTCTGCAATGAACCTGTTCAGTGAGGGCGTGATTGTTCTGGATGAGAAACTGCGTATCGTGATGGCCAATCTGGCGGCTGCAAACATTGCCGGGAGCAACGCCAACGATCTGGTCGGCCGCTCGCTGGATGACTGGGCGTGGGAAAAGGAAGAGGGTTGGCAAGGTCCCTGGGCAACGACCTTGCTCAGCGGCCTGGCAAAGTCGGACGAGCCGATGACGCTGTTGAACGTCGATGGAGAAAAGCGCTCGTTTCTGGTCAGCTGTGCGTTCATCGGAGAAGGCGATGAGGGCAAGAAAGGGGTACTGGTGACCCTGGATGACATGACGATCGTGGAGCGACAGAACCGCGAGTTGACCGCGACACTGGTCAAGCTGCGCCGGTCAAAGGAGGTGATCAGTGAAATGAACCGCGAGCTGAAGCTTTTGGCAACCACCGATCCTCTAACCGGTATAGCCAACCGTCGTACGCTCATGGAAATGCTTGAAGCTTGCATCAAGCAGGCGCAGCAGGAAGGTACGCCGTTGTCGTGCATCATGACCGACATCGATCATTTCAAGCAGGTCAATGACCACTACGGACACGCTGTGGGCGACGATGTGATCAAGGCGATAGCGGAAACCTTGCAGGGAGTTTGTCGTGATCAGGACATGGTCGGGCGTTATGGTGGTGAAGAGTTTGTCATTGTTCTCCCCGGAATGGCTGCCGAGGAGGCTGCGCAGGTTGCCGAGCGTGCTCGTATTGCAGTCATCGCTCTGGCCTACGGAGATCGCCTGGCGGTTCCGAGGCTGTCATCCAGTTTTGGTGTCGCCGATCTGTCTTGCGGCGCGACCGAAGGTGGCCCATTGGTTGATGCTGCCGATCAGGGCTTGTACAGGGCCAAGGAGGCTGGACGCAATCGAGTGGTGATCCATGATCGGGAGAATGACGCCGCTGCGGAGACCTCACCGGATACATCCAGTGCGACTGCCCGCAAGATGAATGAGACCCTGGTGAATTCATCAGACTCGGATCATGCCAAGGCTCGCATATTGGAGCTGGAAGGTTTGTTGCAACAAAGAGAACATGAGCTCAGCGTGATTGGCGAGTTCGATGTCCTGACGGGGATGCCATTACGCTCGATCTTTCTGCAAAGGACGGAAGCAGAGCTGATCAGGGCCTCCAGAGATGACTCGCTGGTGGGGGTCATCTCCTTTGCCATACGGGACCTGGATCGCTTGCTGGCTACATTTGGCTATGCGCAGTGCGACGAGCTGATCATCAATGTCATGGATCGTCTGCAGAACGGATTGCGATCCACCGATCTGGTATCCCTGCTGTCGGCCGAGCATTCGCTTTCCAGAATCACATCCAACGAGTACGCGATACTGCTCGCTTCCCTGAATGACACAACCAGTGCCATGGTTGTCGTGACTCGACTGAAGAGATTGTTTTCCGAGCCTTTTCTCATGAGCGGAGAAAAGGTGTACATCGGAGCTGCCATTGGAATTGCCATCTCTTCACACGGTGATGAAATGGCAAGCAGCCTCTTTGTCGAGGCCAGCGAGGCACGTGCCGCAGCGATGCTCAAATCGGACAAGATATCGCATGCGTTCAAGTCCAGTGAGTTGCATAGAGTGTCGAATGACTACATACGACTGGAATCGGATTTGCACGAAGCGCTGGCAGCGGATGCAATCGAGGTGTGGTTCCAGCCGAAGTTCGATCTCAATGCACGGCGGATCACTGGCATGGAAGCATTGCTGCGTTGGCAGCACGAGACTCGCGGCTTTGTGCCCCCGCAGTTGTTTGTCGAGGTCGCCGAGGCCAATGGTCTTATCGATGTATTGTCACAACGAGTGCTGAAGGAGACGCTGCAACAGATCATCGTGTGGCGTTCCATGGGGTTTGATGATCTGCGCGTGTCGATCAATATCTCACCCATGCAGCTGCGTGCGGAAACGCTGGTTGACGAGACCTTGCAGGCTCTTGAAAATGCCGGAGTCGAAGGACGGCAGCTTGAAATCGAGCTGACTGAAACCACGGTGCTGGATAACCCGGAGAAGGCCAGGGAGGCATTGTCCCGATTGCGGAAATCGGGCGTGAGCATCTCGCTTGATGACTTCGGAACCGGTTACACATCGTTGTCTCTGCTGGCGGATCTGCCTCTGGATGTAGTGAAGATCGACAAGCTGTTCATGGAGGAAGTGGAGTCCAGTTCGCGTTCACGGGCGATGGTGGGTTCGGTGATCAACATGGCGCATGCGCTGAACCTGCGAGTGGTCGCTGAAGGTGTCGAGACGAATGCACAATTGGATGTCCTTGATCAACTGGGTTGCGATGAAGTGCAGGGATACCTGATCAGTCGGCCGCAACAGGCTGGGCAGATAACCGCCTTTCTGGTCAATCAACGGAACAGTGAGCAAGCACGCCGTGCCTGAGCGTGTTCAACACACCTTTCTTCAACAGACGGAATGGCTCTGTTCTACAAGGTCTCGGGTTCCTTCGCCGGATTCATGAAGTGTCGGTCGGCCTCGGGCAGGCTGGCAAGCAAGGCGGGCATCAATTCGCTCATTCCCGTCAGCGGTGAGCCACATTCCCGTTCTCCCGTGGAGTCGAGAAAGGCCTGCCACAACAAATCCTCATCGGCTGTGGTGTTGCCGGCAATTGCGTGGTGCTGGATGCCATAGAAGCCATGATTGCGCGCCTGTAGCCACAGGCAATCGGCCTGATCACGGGCATCTGCCTGAATGTTCGGTGTCGGTACCAGAATACTGCGCAATCCATCGGACATGCTTTCTGGAAAGGCGCCGGGAAGCGCAAGACTGTACAGGATGCCGACCACACTAGCCAGGCATAGCCCGTCGATGCCGGTCAATAGCACTTTGCGACTTGTCTTCATCATCAGGCGTGGACCACGGTCGGATGGTTGCGCTCGACGACCATGCGTGCTCCTCGACTGAGTACGCCGTCGCGTCGTGAGACGGTGTCCATCACCATGAAGTCGCTCTGCCATTGTGTGGGGCTGATCGTACAGCTCAGGTAGCCACGGCGATTGCTGTGATGGTGAACGTGCGGGTGGGTTGGGGCAATGTCATGCCAGTAGCTGGCAACCTCGCTGCCATCCCCGCCGGAACTGATGGAAGTGGTCGTCAGTTCGACTGCTACCGACTCCCCGTCAGGCTGGTTCATGACATGGGGCACATCCGCTGCCCAATGGCTGTGTATATCGCCGGACAGCACTACCACATTCCTCAGTCCGGTCTCGACAATCTGCCCGACCAGACGGTCGCGAGCGGCAGGGTAGCCGGACCACTTGTCCATCACGTGCCGGTTGCCTGCACTGCCAGGATTCGCCTCGCGGCCGAACATCGGTACTTGCTGTGCCAGGACATTCCAGTGGGTCTGGCTGCCGCTCAAGCGATCGCGTAGCCACTGTTCCTGACGACTGCCCAGCATGGTGCGGTCGATATCCGTGATGTTCGTGCAGGTGGCAACCGATCGCTCATGACAGGCTTGTCGCGAGCGATACTGGCGGGTGTCGAGTACATTGACCGACATCAGCTGGCCGAACTGCAATTGCCGGTAGAGCTGCAAATGCCCCGCTGTCGGCAGCGAACTGCGGCGCAGTGGCATGGCCTCGTAGTATGCCTGGAAGGCAGCAGCCCGGCGCAATCGGAAGATCTCGGGTGGCGTATTGGTTTCGCTGAACTCTGCCGCCCAGTCGTTATCGATCTCGTGATCATCCCAGGTGGCGATGAACGGAGCCGAAGCATGCATGGCTTGCAGATCGGTATCGAGCTTGTAGAGCGCATAGCGATTGCGGTAATCGTCCAGAGAGAAGGTCTCCTCTCCCAGGTGCTTGCGCACGCGTGTGCTCTTGCCGTCATACGGGGCGTATTCGTAGATGTAGTCCCCCGTGTGAAAGATGGCGTCGAAGTGCTCATCCGCCATATGCCGATAGGCACTGAAAAACCCCTGTTCGTAGTGGTTGCAGCCACAGACTCCGATCTGCAGTTGCTGGATATCGTCATGTCTGGCGGGCGCCGTACGTGTTCTGCCGACCGGACTCTGAATGCCGCCTGCGGTAAAGCGATACCAGTAATCCCTGCCGGGCAGCAGACCTTCGACTTCGATGTGGACGGCGTGTCCCAGTTCGGCCCGAGCCAGCGCCTTGCCTGCCTGCACCGGGCGATGGAAGTGCTCATCATGCGCGATTTCCCAGTCAAGCTCGATGGCCACATGTGGCAGACCACCACCTTCCAGCGGCTTCGGCGCCAGTCGGGTCCAGATAACCACACCCTCGGGTAGCGGATCGCCGGACGCAACGCCCAGAGTGAATGGATAGCCATCGAATACCGGTTTGGCCCAGAGGCGCTGCGTACCCGATACCAGCAGGCTTGCACCGATCCCCAGCTTCCAGCTGACATTCAGGAATTCGCGTCGCGACAGACTGGCGAGTGTGCGCTCATAGGGCGTACGCATCGAGGCAACTACCGAGTGAGAATCAGACTCGCATCATGTTGTCGGTTTATGACATGAAGCCTTCAACATCATGATGTTTCGATGACAGTCGAGTGTCTGGTGTTATATGACGATGTGCAATCGATTCATGACCGTTGGTCAGGAAATATGGGCTGATACTTCAGCGAGTGGCACTCTTGCATTACAGCGCAGGTATTTTTACCTTGCAGATACGGTCATGAGATGACTTTTGTCAAAGCCGATGAACCGTGTTACCCCTCAGAATGGTAGGCAAGCGAAGCGCTTCATCAAGGAGATGCCATGTTTCATTCAATGATGTCACGAAGACGGCTGCACACGAGAGCTCACGCGAAGATGATTTTCGCCGGTTTGTCGTGGCTTTTACTCAGCGTATCGGCAAGTGCAGCCGCACCGTCTGCCCCCGGCTCCCTGCGATACGAAAATTATTCCAGTACTTCCGGAGAAGTGTTCTGGAATCGCGCCAGTGACGATGGCCTGGTCGTTTACTACGAGATCAAGGTCAATGACACCCTCATCGGCAATCGCGATGTGCTCAGCCACTATTTCCGGTCATTGGTCGAAGGTGAACCCTACACGGTAGCCGTCACCTCGATCGACGATCAGGGAAATCGTTCGGCCACGGCGACAGTCAGCTTTGTCGCTGGGGGCGGCACGGTAACCGTCGGCACAATCGCAGCGCCCACGGGAGTGAAGGCCAGCGTCTATTCCTCGACGTCGGCTGAAATCATGTGGGACCGACCTTCGACATTCGGTCTGAGTCATGAGATCAGTCGCAATGGCAGCGTTGTGTCAAGGACCAGTGGTATCAGTCATTATGACAATCAGCTGAGCCCCGGTACATCCTATACTTACCGTGTCGTTGCCATTGATCGTAGCGGCAAACGCTCGGATGCTGCGAGTGTCAGCCTGACGACCAGAGGCGGTACGACTACGCCGATCAGTGTCGCTGTACCCACGGGTCTGAAGGCCAGCGTGTATTCATCAACGTCTGCCGAGATCATGTGGGACCGGCCGGCAACCTTCGGTTTGAGCTATGAAATCAGCCGTAATGGCGAGCAGCTGAGCACGACAAACGGTATCAGTCATTACGATGACAATCTGCAACCGGACACGACGTACAACTACGACGTGGTTGCCATCGATCGAAATGGCAATCGCTCTCTGGCAGCCTCCGTCATGCTGGATACACCTGCCAGCAATCAGGCAGGCAATGGCGCTGACAATACCGAGTGGAATATTGCCGATGTCAGCCCGGATATCGTGGAGCCGGCCGATGTCTACACCCGGGACGGTTATGATCCTGTCGAGGTGCTTCGAGTGGATGTGCGCACGGAAACAACTCCCGGCATCTGCACGGCGGATGATCTGTCCGGCTGCACCCTGGACGATGTCATGGCCGATGTCGACAAGACCGATGATCTGACGGTAGACATTCCCATTCACGTCACGGCGGCAGACTTTCCCGAAGATGGCTTGGTCAGCAACGCCGAATTGCGCATGCGTGGTAGCGGTTCACGCAATGGCGCACAGAAGTCTCTGCGCATCAAGCTGGACAGCAAGAAGGATCTGTGGCGTGGCGAGCGCTACTTTCAGCTCAACAAACACCCCTTTGACGGTAGTCGCATTCGCAACAAGCTGGCCACCGATGTCATGGCGGTGATTCCGGGCCTGCCCAGCTTGCGCACTCAGTTTGTCAATCTGTGGATAGACGATGGCGAAGGTCCGGTGGATTATGGATTGTTTACCCATGTGGAACGTGTGAACGAGCACTATCTGGAAAAACGCGATTGGGATGACGACGGCAACATCTACAAGGCCGAGGACTTCCGCTTCAACACGGGTGATCTGTCGGACATTCTAGTGGACGATGAAGGCGAACCACTGGACGAGGATCGCTTTGAAACTTCCCTGTCGATCGAGAACGGCAAGGACCATCGCGCCTTGCAAGCCATGCTGAAGGACTTGAACGACCCTGACATCAGCTTCGAAACCGTACTGGATCAGTACTTCGACAGAAACAATGTACTGGCCTGGGTCGCCACCAACATTCTGGTGCATCAGGCGGATGCGGTTCGGCACAACTTCATTCTGTACAACCCGACAGACACGGAAAAGTTCTATTTCCTGCCATGGGATTATGATGAAGCCATGGGTCTCTGGAAGGAGCCGCCAACGGATCTGAGCAATGATTCGCTGCGTCAGCGTTCCGAATACGGCTACGGTCTGGCTGCCAGAAATGTCTTTCTGGAGGGCTTCTACCGACTGCCCGGCATACACGAGGAGATCGTGGAGGCGGTGGATTACCTTCGGCAGAATGTGGTGACGGATCAGTTCATGACGGAGAAGGTCGATGCCTACTTTGCGCTGGTTCAGCCCTTTCAGGAGCGCCTGCCGGACAGCGAGCACAATCCGAACTTCCAGATGGGCTCCGCCGTGTCCTATGCCAGTGCACCCGGCATGAACGCAGAAGCCTTGCGCAATACATTTCGTGCGCCGATCGGGGCGATCCAGCAGGATCCGGTGAAGCGGGCATCCGACTGGCTGTTCAGCTGGACGCCGGCATTTGACGTCACGGGTACCTCTGGCGGTATCAGCTACCGGTTGCAAGTGGCCACAACGCCCACCTTCGATGCCGATACCGTCGCGGTGGATGTCGGTGGTATTCCCGATGCTGCCGGGATCGTTAGCCGAACGGTGGATACGGCCCGATTGCCAACGGGCGATTACTATGCGCGAGTGTTTGCCATCCCGGCCAATGAGCCCGAGCGATTCTTTCAGGTATCCGGCAACAAGTTGTACGTCGGCAGCAATACCTACTATGGAGCGATAGGATTCAGCGTCGACTGATCCGGTCAGCAGGAACCGGCCCGGTCGGCGGGAGCTTGCCGGGCCGCCGCCTTCGCAGGTTATCCCGGTGGTGTCGTGGCCTTGTTGATATCCGCGATCGTACTGACTTGCTAAACTGCTGCACTCCTGTTTCAACTATCCTGGAATGACAGCATGCCAAAGGCGTATTGGGTTGCACGAGTATCGGTAAGCAACGAAGAGCAGTATCCGGAGTACCTGCAGGCAGGGGCGCCGGTCTATGAGAAGTACGGCGCTCGGTTTATCGTGCGTGGCGGTCGATGCGAAGATCTGGAGGGTCTGAACCGACCGCGCAATGTCATCGTCGAATTCAAGGACTTCGAGACGGCGATGGCTGCCTACAACAGCCCTGAATACCAGGCAGCACGCAAGCTGCGCAATGCGTTCTCCGACTCGGATTTCATGATCGTCGAAGGTTTCGACGGTTAGACAGTACCGTACCTGCCGGTGATGCAATGGAGAGCCGTCGGCCCGCCGCAGGGAGATCACCGCAGCGGCAGATCTGACGCTGCGTTCGTGCGAATCACATCGCACTGGTCAGCACCGTGTTATTCGCGATGGCTCGTTCATTGAAGAGTTCACAGTGCGACACACAGCAGCGTACCGGCTGGGCGTCCTGTGTTGACCACATTGTGTATCCTGTGCAGGTTGTAGCGACATGCATGCCGGTGAGGCGGTTCGATTCAACGGCCGGCTCGCGATCGGGCATGACCCACACATCAAAACAGTGAGGAGATCAGAATGGATCTTTTTAAAATGGGCCAGGACCTTCTGGGTGACAAGGTTGGCGACATGGGCGGTATCATGGATGCACTGTCGGGCCTGACCGACGGCAATGGTCTCGACCTGGCCGGTATTACCGACAAGCTCAAGGAAGGGGGGCTGGGTGACCAACTGAGTTCATGGCTGGGTGACGGCGAGAACGCACCGGTATCGGCAGACCAGCTGACCAATGCGCTGGGTGCTGACAAGATCGGTGAGATGGCATCGAAACTGGGTGTCGATGCGAGTGCAGCGGCGGAAACCCTGTCTCAGGCGATGCCTTCGCTGCTGGACAAGTTCAGCTCCGGTGGCAATCTGCTGGAGTCCGTGACCGGTGGGAATGACCCCATGGATATGGTCAAGAACCTGTTTGGCAAGTAATCGATCAATCGCCATCCCGGATGTCTGGCACGGCCACGGCTTGCGGCACGCACCAATGTGTCAGACATCCTCGCGGTAACAGGAGAGTCAGTACCATGTCGACAGATCATCGCAAGGCTCTCGAGCTGGCTCGCGACGGCCAGTGGGAGGCGTCTCACGAAATCGTACAAGCGCTTGACGATTCGTTTTCCAGCCTGATTCATGCCCACCTGCACCGGGTGGAAGGCGATCTCGGTAACGCCGCCTACTGGTACCGACGCGCGGGTGAACCCGTCTCTACCTTGACGATCGAGCAGGAGCTGCAGAGTCTGTTCGAGCGAGAGGCTGCCAACGCTGACGGCTGAGTCTGTCATGAAACCGTCACGGCACTGTCATCAGTCAGTACCATGACGCCATCACACTGGGAAGTCCATCTGAAGACAGAGACTTCCACATCATGTACCGTACTGCCACCGCCCTTTCCGTTCTGATGGCTACTGGCTCACTGCACGCTGCAGACGCCGTTCGCCATGAAGCAACACTCGAGGGGCATGCCATCCTGCCGGCAAGAACCCTGATCGCTGCCCCGGAAGATGCGCCAGAGGCCCTGCAGATCTCGGGCAAGTTCACCAGTCGGGGCAATCCCGTGCGGTCGACTGAAGAGCCGACTCAGGGTGAGAGCATGCCGTTGATCGGCCAGCCATTGCAGGGTTTTTCCGGTATTCGCACCGTCGGTGATGGCAGCTATCATGTGTTGACCGACAATGGATTCGGGTCCAGATCCAATTCTCCCGATGCGATGTTGTTCTTCCATCAGGTGCGCCCGGATTTTGCCACCGGCGAAGTGATCGTCGAGAAGACCACTTTCCTGAGTGATCCGAACAAGGTCGTCCCCTTCGTCACGACCATGGAAGGCTCGGAGAGCCGCTATCTGACAGGTGCCGATCTGGACATCGAAGGCTTCCAGATGGTCGGTGATGACATTGTCATCGGCGACGAATTCGGCCCTTACATCATCGTTGCCAATGCACAGACGGGCATTGTCAGTGAATTTCATGAAACCTACGTTGATGGTGAGCTGGTGAAATCTCCCGATCATCACTCCATTCAACTACCCAATCCGGGCGCTGAGCTACCGGCCTACACGGCGAAACGCTCACGTGGCTTTGAAGGGTTTGCGGCCTCTGTCGATGGAAAGACACTGTACCCCTTGCTCGAAGGCGCGCTATGGCAGGCTGACAAGAACGATTGGGAGCGTCTCGACGATGGCCGCTCAGCCCTGCGCATTCTGGAGATGACGGCAGCAACACGCGAATGGACTGGCAACTCCTGGCTCTACCCGCTGGAGGATGACAGCCACGCCATCGGTGACTTCAACATGATCGATGCAACTCGTGGCCTGATCATCGAGCGCGATGGCGGTCAGGGTGATGCCGAGATGGTCTGTGCAGAGAACGAGACGGAAGAATGTTTCGACAATCCAGCCGGCTTCAAGCGCGTCTATCTGATCGATATGGCAGGTGTGGAGCCAGGTCAGCCGGTCAACAAGGTGGCTTATATCGATTTGCTGGATATCCGTGATCCCGATGGTGTCGCCCGGCAGGGGCAGCGCGAGGATGCGCGTTTCACCTTTCCGTTCGTGACCATCGAGAATGTGGACCGTGTGGACGAGACACATATCATTGTGGCCAATGACAACAACTTTCCGTTTTCCACGGGTCGGACTCTGGGTCAGCCAGACGACAACGAGATGATTCTGCTCGAAGTCGGAGACTTTCTCCGGGCCTCAGTCGCCAACTGATACAGGCCGACGTTCGGTGGCGGACACGCGCTCGAAGCCGTGTCCGCTATCGGTATTACCCGCGCTGTCGTGAACGAGCAGTGCCCTGGCCCTGGGTCTCGATGAATTGCAGTAGCTCGGTATTGGTCGAGAGCTCACGGATCTCACCCTCCAGCGGGCCTATGTGCTCGACCAGCGCTTTTTCTGCCAGATCGGCATCGCCCAGGCGAATCGCTTCGACGATGCGGTGATGATCGGCCAGCACCTTTTCACCGCGGCGAATGCGGTGGGCACGCTTCAGATGCCGAATGCGATAGACCTCTGCCTGTGTCCGGCGCAATACATCCCAGGCGCCAGGAACACCAGCCATGCGGAAAAAGGTGGCATGCAGGCCTTCATCCAGAGCGAAGAAAGTCTGCTGGTCATCGCTCTCCAGTGCAGCGGTCTGCTGTTTCATGATGGCGTCGAGTTCCCCCAGATTGCTACCCTCGCGGGAATAGGCAGCAGCGCGGCGGACAGCACCGATTTCCAGTTGCAGACGAATGAAGCAGGCTTCTATGTAGGTCCCGATGCGTACGGGAGAGACATAGGTGCCACTCTTCGGCACGATATTGACGAGTCCGGCTTCCTCCAGGCGGATGATGGCTTCGCGAACGGGTGTCTTGCTGGCCTTGAAAAGACGGGACAGCTCCTTTTCGGAGATCATCTGACCCGGTTTGAGCTGAAATGTGACGATCAGCTGCCACAGCAATCCGTGGATCTGGGTGGTGAGGGACTCCTCGCCGGACAGGCTGACGCCGTCAAGCAACTCTTCCAGTGATACGACGCTGTTCTTGTCAACGGCCATGAGGGATTCGTGCGTTGGTGCTCATTCCTGTGCAGTATTCGAAGATGATGTCAATCGGGAAGTGTACTAGGAACGAGGCTGCTTCGTGGTTTCATCGCACCATACTGCGAACCCGCTCGGCCAGCGCCTGAGCCGGATTGCGCTGACGGACTCGTCTGCCGGCACGCGCCGCCGCTGCGGTCGGTATGGTCTGACTTTTGGCTAGTTGGCAAGCTCACCGCATAAACGTTTCAATGGAGACTAGGGAAGAGTGAACGAAAGTTCCGATACTCAGGTATGAAAACATGAGGTTCAAGGCAATAACGCCGATACTCAATGTCTCCGATATGCTCGAATCCTTCGAGTGGTTCGAGAAGCTCGGCTGGTCGAAAGGTTGGGAATGGGGTGAGCCGGTCAGGTTCGGCGGAGTCACCTCCGGTGAGTGTGAAATCTTTCTCTGCCACAATGCACAAGGCGGCCGGGGGCGCGGCGGCAACGTGACCACCTTCGGTCCAGGTAGCGAAGAATTGTCAGACAAGGGTACCTGGATGACCTTGTGGGTGGATGATGTGGATGAGATCTACCGCCGTTGCCTGATCGAGCATGTGGAAGTCACCTGGTCTCCTACCGACATGCCATGGAATGTCAGGGAAATGCATGTCCGTCACCCGGATGGTCATGTATTCAGAATCAGTCGGGCTCTGGAGGGGACAGGCTGAAGTCTGAATGCCTGCTGATTAAAATGCGTGCTGCGTGCTGCGTGCTGCGTGCTGCGTGCTGCGTGCTGCGTGCTGCGTGCTGCGTGCTGCGTGCTGCGTGC
>CANLXI010000063.1 GCA_947495035.1 uncultured Granulosicoccus sp. | reverse complement strand
CAGCAAGCCCGAACAGCAAGCCCGAACAGCAAGCCCGAACAGCAAGCCCGAACAGCAAGCCCGAACAGCAAGCCCGAACAGCAAGCCAGTCAATCTGCTCCGGTGTAGCGGCTAGCGGAACAAGGCCTCGATCAAATCAAGCCCATCGAGTGCGCCGCTGGCATCGGGCACCGACGTCGGTACGGATTGCTCCAGCAACGCATCCAGATCTGGCTGGAATCCACCTTGCGCAAGCTCCTGCCAGCCAATCGCCTCAGCCCGCCCAACCTGCTTCAGCCAGGCAGTCAGACAAGGCTCTTCCGGCCAGTCGCCGCGTTCGGTGAACAGCACAGGCAGGCCGCAGCAACCGGCGCCGGCAAATGCGCCATACCCCGGCTTCGTGACCATCGCATCACAGCTGGCAAACAGATCGGCATAGGACAGTCCCGTGGATTCGATGCTCCGAAAACGATTCGTGGCGACAAGCCGTGAAGCTTTGATCAGCCATGCATCCGGTACGAAGAATACCGTGTTGTCGAACGCCGGCCACCGCGTGATATCCACCTCACCGGCGATACCACCGAGCGTGAGCACGACCAGACGCCTGTCAGCGGGCAGTTGCAGAGCCTGTTGCAACTCGCTGCGCCGAGATTCTCCCACCAGTACCAGTGGACCGATGGCGACCGTATTGCCCAACGTATCCATCGGCATTGACGGCTGCGGACGCAGGAACAGTTCGGCTGTGGCGTAATAGCTGCGAATCGCCCCGACAATCTCATCGGCCCCTGCCAGCCCGCCGCAGTAATGTTCGAGAATATCCGCCCAGTTCAGTGAGCAGACGGCAACTGCGGGAATACCGCAATGCCTGGCAGCCGCCAGCGGCAGATACGGAATGTCACCAATCACCAGGTCTGGCCGAAAGTCGTGGAACAGCCTGAGTTGCGTGGAAAAATGCTCTGACCAGTTATCGTGAATTTCCCGATAGGCCGCCAGACTGTCTGCAGGCAGCACCTTCATCGGACCGGACATCACCATGCCGAAATCGGCAGCTTCCGCATGTACTTCCGCATCGGCACCAAAGCTCTGTCGCAGCAAGTTGGCAGGTAGAGACGACTGTACTGACAGAACCAGTGACGGATAACGGGCTCGCAGCACTCGCACCAGGGGTATCAGTTGCACCAGATGACCATGACCGTGACCGGACACCGCCAACCACAGGCGACCGGGACCCTTTCCGGTATCCACCAACGACATGAATCAGTTCCGCCTGACCAGGGAATCGAACAACTCGCGACTCCTGAGCGGTCGGTCTCCCAGGTGTACCCGCAGAATCCTCCGCATGAGACCCCGTGCTTCCTGCAGCACGGCCGGGTCGTCAACATCCAGAGAAGACAAGGCCAGCAAGGTGCGGCCACTGACCAGCATGCCCTCATCCAGCGTCATGCCATCGGCATGCAGGGCTGGGTCGCGACTGTCCCCTTCCCCCATTCGCGTCTTCTCCTTCTGGATACCCAGACTCGAATCGACATCCAGGGCCGGGTTCTGAACGATCGCAATGGCATTGGCCGGGTGGTAGCGGTATTCACGATCAGGCAGCACCGGCGAGCCGTTCGGTGTACACCGGGCCAGATCCGGCAACACGGCCAGCGCATCCAGCAACTGCAGTTCGAACAGGCGCAGTACGGCTTCCATGCCTGGCTGACCAGGCTCACCCAGCGCTCCCAGATCATTCAAAGCCACCATGTAATGGGCGAAGACCTCGGTTTGCGGCTGATCCTTGCCCAGCAGACGCATGACAAGTTCATTGATGTAATAACCGCAGGCCAATGCCGCATCGGCCAGGGGTACGGCCGCGCCGGACTCCTCGATTCCCGTCAGGGTACGCATGTCGCTGTGTCCGACCCAGGATAGCAGCAAGGGGCGAAAAGGCTGGTACAAGGCTCTGACTTGCGGCCGGGAGGCCCGGGCACTCTTGGCCATCATGCTGATACGTCCATGACTCAGCGTGAACGCATCAACGATGTAACTCGATTCCTGCCATTCGGTGTAATGCAACAGGTAGGCAGCCTGCAGCGACGTACTGACGCTGTCGTCCCCCATCATGCAGCCTGTTCCCGAACCTGTCGCCGCAAGACCTTACTGATCGTCATACCCCAGGCTGCGAAGCGCACGCTCGTCATCGGCCCAGCCTTCCTTGACGCGCACCCAGAGTTGCAGAAACACCTTGGTACCGAAAAGGGTCTCGAGTGTGCCACGGGCACGCGAACCCACCTCCTTGAGCTGCGCCCCACCCTTGCCGATGACAATGCCTTTCTGACTGGGTTTGTCGACCCAGATGACGGCACCGATACGCAGAAGGTCGGGGCTTTCCTCGAAAGTTTCGATCTCCACGGACAGCGCATAGGGCAATTCCGCCGAAAGCAGACGTGTCAACTGTTCCCTGACGGCTTCTGCTGCGAGAAAGCGTGAGGAGCGATCCGTGAGTTCGTCCTCACCGTACTGCCAGGGTCCTTGAGGGATGAGTTTGCCGACGCTCTCCTCCAGCAAGTCGAGTCCTGACTTCTTCTGCGCGGAGATCAGCATCACCCCCTGCAAATGTTCGTGATCGGGCAGCTTGGCAAGAAAAGGCAGCATGTCCTCCTTGCGGCGCACGGTATCGATCTTGTTGACAGCGATGAAGAACGGTACACCGGAGTGGCTGACCAGTTCGAAGGCTCTGATGTCATCCTCATTCCAGACCATGGCCTGCACCACCAGTATGATCACATCGACATCGTGCAGTGACGTCGATGCAGTACGGTTGAGAACCTGATTCAGCCGCTGGGTGCCGGTGACATGAATGCCGGGAGTATCCACATAGATGACCTGACGATCACCACTGGTCTGAATACCCAGAATACTGTGTCGAGTGGTCTGCGGCTTGTGGGCCGTGATGCTCAGTTTTTGTCCGATCAGCCGGTTCAGCAGCGTGGACTTGCCGACATTGGGTCGACCAGCGATGGATACAACGCCGCAATAAGTCATGGAAGGGAATGTCCTTGGGATAAGCTCGATGGAACGCGCAACTCGCCCAGTTTACCCGCTCTGGGCACTCAGTTGCTGATGAAGGTCTTCGAGCATCAATGCCGCGGCTGCCTGTTCTGCCTTGCGTCGGCTGGTGGCCGTGGCGCGCACCTTCAGCGACAGTTCCGGCAAGGTGCAGGCTACCGTGAAGCGCATGTCGTGTGACTTGCCACTGGCTTCGATCACTTCGTACTCGGGCCGGGCGTAGGAACGTCCCTGCAGCAGCTCCTGCAGACGCGTCTTGGGGTCCTTGAGTTCGGCTGACGGTGGCAGCGTGTCGATGCGATCACCGTACAGACGCAAAACCAGTGCACGCGCGGTGTCATGACCGGCATCCAGCAATACCGCACCGATGATCGACTCCACGACATCGGAGAGGATGGAATCGCGTCGGAAACCACCACTGCGCAGCTCACCCACGCCCAGTTTCAGGTATTCACCCAGATCCAGCTCTCGGGCAATATCGGCCAGCGTACTCTCCCGTACCAGACTGGCGCGCAAACGGCTGAGCGCTCCTTCGTCTTCATCGGTCCGCCGCTGATACAGCTCCGAGGCGATGACGAAATTCAGAAAACTGTCGCCCAGGAACTCCAGGCGCTCATAGTTGTGAGAGCCGCTGGAGCGATGCGACAAGGCCTCATCAAGCAACCCCTCATCGGAGAATTGATGGTCCAGTCGCTTTGTCAAAATACCGATATCTGCCATGCGCGCACTTTACCAGTGCTGGGGCTTCCGCGCACAGGTCCTGTATCAGTGAACCGGAGTTGCTTCCTTGTCGAAGGATGTCACCAGATCGATGTTGCTGAACAACTTGTCGCGTTTTTCGTACTGAACCGAGACGATATAGCCGCGTTTGCCATCCTTCTTCAGCTTGATGGTCTCCTCGGGCTTCAGATCCCAGAGGCTGTTGGTTCGATAGGCCTGATTGATGTAGCTGTACACCTTGCTGCGCGGTTGTCTCAACAGATCGGGATTGGAGGCGACATCGCTGGCGATCTTGCTGACCGTCCAGTTTTCCATGTAGTTCGGCCCCACCTTGATCGCAAACAGGCCGATGAAGACAGTAACCGCGATAATGGCGAAGATCGACAGCATTCCCATGCCGCGCTGATGCTGCATCCCCGGAGCCGCTTCGCGTCGGCGTACCCGGTAAACACCCGTAGTTGGCTGATGATTGCTGTTCTGCGTGAAACCCATCTGATCTGTACCCTCATACTGACGCGGGGAGATGCCTCCGGGCATCCCTTGGACGAAAGCGGAGAGATGGCAACCGGCAGCTGCCGGTACACACCCCGCCTTCACCATACAGCGTCAGATCCGGCAGATTCCTGAGCGAACAGGCTCGGGTTGTGCGGTCGCTACCGGCTCGAAGTACAGGCCAACTGATCGTTCTGTGCAGCCGCTAACGTTTCAGCAACTGACAGCCTCATCGCTACTTGATCGACGAAAACAGTCGATTCCAGATCACACCTTCATTCCAGTGCATCCAGATGTATCTGGCTTCACCAACGAGATTCTCTTCGGGCACGAACCCCCAGAATCGGCTGTCGTTACTGCGATCCCGATTGTCACCAACCATGAAGTAATGCCCTTCCGGCACAGTGAAGGTACCTGATCGTTTCGGGTATTCGTCATTGAACTGCAGTATGTCGTGCTCGACCTCGCCCATCAGTTCCTGATTGACGGTAGCTCCCAGTACCGGCAGATCGTTCACCGGACTGACGTAAGGCTCACCACCTGTCACCGGCATGGCCACACCGTTGACGACAAACTGCCGGTTGTCATACATCACGGTATCACCCGGCAACCCGACAACACGCTTGATGTAGTCCAGACCGGGATCCTGCGGGAAACGGAACACCGCGACATCGCCTCGTTCCGGTGAACCGGTATCCAGAATCTTGGTGTTGACCACTGGCAGGCGCACACCATAGCTGAACTTGTTGACCAGAATGAAGTCACCGATCAGCAAGGTCGGGATCATGGAGCCCGATGGAATGCGGAAAGGCTCGAACAGGAAGGAGCGCAGCACCAGCACCACTAGCAGAACCGGAAAGAAAGACTGGGCGTATTCCACCAGCACCGGCAACTCACCATCCTTGTCTCGCATGGCCGCCTTGCGCTTCGGCGCGAACAACAAGGCGTCAAGCAACCAGATGAGACCGGTGACCCCGGTGGCGATAACAAGCAATAATGGAAAATTCAATTTATCAGCCCAACTCGACGGCATCAGTTACGGTCCACTTGTAGAACGGCCAGGAATGCTTCTTGTGGGATCTCCACCTTGCCCACCTGCTTCATGCGGCGCTTGCCGGCTTTCTGCTTTTCCAGCAGCTTGCGTTTGCGCGACACATCGCCGCCATAACACTTGGCCGTCACGTTCTTGCGCAATGCCTTGATGGAAGAACGTGCAATGATATGTGAGCCGATGGCAGCCTGTACGGCCACTTCGAACATCTGCCTGGGAATGATGTCCTTCATGCGTTCCGCCAGTTCGCGTCCGCGCGCCTGGGAACGATCACGATGAATGATGGAAGCCAGAGCATCGACCTTGTCGCCATTGATCAGGATATCCACCTTGACCAGGTCGGCGGCCTGAAAGCGTTTGAATTCGTAGTCGAACGAGGCGTAGCCCTTGCTCACCGACTTGAGGCGGTCGAAGAAGTCCAGCACCACTTCCGACAGGGGCAGTTCATAGACCATCTGCACCTGACGCCCCAGATACTGCATGCTGATCTGTACACCGCGTTTCTCGACACACAGGCCGATGACTTCGCCGACGTAGGTTTGCGGCAACAGCAGGTTGGCTCGAATGATCGGCTCACGAATCTCGTCGATCACGTTGACCATCGGCAGTTCCGATGGATTGTGGATATAGGAGAGTTCGCCCTTGGTATCCAGGATTTCGTAAACCACCGTGGGCGCCGTCGAAATCAGATCCAGATCGTACTCGCGCTCCAGGCGCTCCTGCACGATCTCCATGTGCAGCATGCCCAGGAATCCGCAGCGGAACCCGAAACCCAGCGCTGTTGAGGATTCGGGCTCGAAATGCAGGGCCGCATCGTTCAAACGCAGCTTGGACAGTGCTTCCCGGAAGGCTTCGTAATCTTCACCTTCGATCGGGAACAGGCCGGCAAATACTCGCGGTTGCACTTCCTTGAAGCCGGGCAGAGGCTCTGCCGCCGGTCGAGCGGCCAGCGTGATGGTGTCACCCACCCGGGCGGCTTCGATCTCCTTGATGCCGGCAATGATGAAGCCGACTTCGCCAGCGGCCAGGCGCTCACGAGTCTGTCTCTTGGGTGTGAAGATACCGACGTCATCTGCCTGAAAGGTACGCCCGGTAGACATGATCTGAATCTTGGAACGTCGCTCGATGGTCCCCTCGATGACCCGCACCAGTGTCACGACCCCCACATAGGCATCGAACCAGGAATCGATGATGAGTGCCTTTGCCGGCGCATCGTAGTCACCCTTGGGCGGCGGAACCCGGGCAACCAGTTGTTCCAGCAGGTCGTCGATGCCAAGGCCTGTCTTGGCACTGACATGAACCGCATCATGTGCCTCGATACCGATGATTTCCTCGATTTCATCAACCACGCGCTCCGGATCGGCAGCGGGCAGGTCTATCTTGTTGAGAACCGGAATGACTTCCAGATCCTGCTCGATGGCGGTATAGCAGTTGGCCACACTCTGGGCTTCCACACCTTGCGATGCATCCACCACCAGCAAGGCACCTTCACAGGCAGACAGGGACCGTGACACTTCATAGGAGAAGTCGACATGGCCGGGCGTGTCGATGAAATTCAGGTGATAGGTCTCACCATCCCGCGCCTTGTAGTCAAGCGATACCGCCTGCGCCTTGATGGTGATGCCACGTTCCTGTTCGATATCCATGGAATCGAGCACTTGCGAGCTCATTTCCCGGGCCGTCAGCCCACCACAGACCTGGATAAAGCGGTCCGCTATGGTGGACTTGCCGTGATCGATATGGGCAATGATCGAGAAATTGCGTATGTTCTGCTGCATGCGGTCGGGTTCGGGGAGACGTTACCTGTCGGCGGGCGAAGTGCGCGCGGCAAGGAGTGGCCTATTGTAGCTTGCAAGAGCCTCTCTCACGGCGACAAGATCCAAAAAGTGTTCGCACAATTCCTTCAGAGTACCGTTCAGCGGACCTTTGGCGTCGTTCCGGACAGGTTTCGCCCCTTGGGCCAGCCCGGCAGTCGCGACCTCGAGGCCTTCTTCGGGCAAACGGGAAGCTGGCAGCTGCACCAGACTCAACACGGGCACACGGACGTTGTACGCCTCGCGAAGCACCGCATCCTCATCGATGTCGATCAGCGTCAGCCGGAATTCCCCCGGCTCGAACAGTTCAGCCAGCTGCTGCTGCATGTCCTCGCACAGGTGACAGCCCTCCCGGTAGTGCATCACCAGCTCGGGCAAGACGACATCGGTGTCAGCAACAGACGGAAAACGGGTCACGGAAGGTCAGTCGTCCAGCTTCAGAGCGAGAAATACCGGCCCGTCGGCACGATGTACCAGCACGGCCACGGATTTGCGGTCACCCAGCTCACCAAGCACCTTCTCGACATCACTGGCCGAATCCACCGGACGATTGTCGATGGTGGAAATCACGTCATCCTTGCGGATGCCGGCTTTCTGCGCCGGTCCACCCTCTTCCACGCTTGCCACCAGCACGCCGCCCTTGTCGATGCCCAAGGACTCGCGCGTCTGCTCATCGAGTGGCGTGACCGTCAGTTCGAGCACATTCTGCCTGGGTGCTGCAGGCGAACGTACGTTCTGACGCAGTTCCTCATCGCTGGGCAATTCACCGATGTTGACCGTCAGCTCCACCATCTTGCCTTGTCGCACCACTTGCAGCGTGGCATCGCTGTTGGCGGGCACACGCCCCACCAGTGGTGGCAAGGAGGATGAACGTTCGATCTGCCTGCCTTCGAAATGCGTGATGACATCACCAACCGCCAGTCCCGAGTTCGCCGCCGGACTGTCCGGCAGGATACTGGCCACCAGCGCACCATAGGCTCTGTCCATGCCGAAGGAATCGGCCAGCTCCATCGTCACTTCCTGAATGATCACACCGAGCCAACCTCGTGTGACCCGGCCATTCTCACGAATCTGATCGGCCACATCCACGGCCATCTCGATGGGGATGGCGAACGACAGCCCCATGAAACTGCCTGTGCGACTGTAAATCTGGCTATTGATGCCGATCACGTCACCATCGAGATTGAACAGCGGTCCCCCTGAGTTCCCCGGATTGATGGCCACATCGGTCTGAATGAACGGCACATAGCTTTCGTTCGGCAAGGCACGTCCGGTGGCACTGACAATGCCGGCCGTAACCGAAAAATCAAAGCCGAACGGCGACCCGATGGCCAGCACCCACTCTCCGACTTCCAGGGCATCACTGTTGCCGATACTGACGACCGGCAGATTACCGGCATCGATCTTCAGCAAGGCAACATCGGAGCGCGGATCGGTGCCCACGACCTCGGCCACCAGCTGCCGCCGGTCGTGCAGACGCACCAGCACCTGATCAGCCGATTCGACCACATGATTGTTGGTCAGGATGTAACCATCCTCGGAAATGATGAAACCCGATCCCAGAGCTTCGCTTTCGGAGAACCCGCGTGGTTGCTCCTGCTCCTCGTAGCGCTTCAGCAGATCATCGACTTCCTCGTCATTCAGGCCCGGCAAGCGGGTACGTGCGTCCAGCTCCACCGGTGACTGCGAAATACTGATGTTGACCACCGACTCGTAGTTCTTCTTCACCAGCGTGGTGAAATCAGGCAATGAGGCCTGCAGCGCCTGCGCCGTCGAGGCTACTGTCGACAGCAGCAGCAAGCCGGTGCACAGCAGTCCTTTCGCATACCGAGAGGGTGTCGACCGGACAGAGGGCTGGTTGAACATCATCGTGTTTCTTCCCGAACTGGTGGCAGTGGACGCTGTGTACTGATGCGTACCGAAGATTCATGGCTGACGGCCACTATACGTCCAGATCGCAGGCAGTGCCCGGCATCCGATCGCCGCAGCATGCCTGGCGCAAGCATTCGCCATGCAAATACGCCTCCAGCCAGACCTGTCAGGCCCGCAATTGCCAGCAACAGATCCTGTTGAGCCAAGGACAGAGAGGCCGCTGGCAGTGCACGCTCGAGCGCCAGGCTACTCGTCACGATTGCCAACAGCAAGCCGCCTGTCGGCAGGCCATAGGCTCCCAGAACCAGTCGCAACCAGTTGGCGTTCTCCGCGCCCTCGAATTCGACCAGGACTTCGTCGCCAGCCTCGACCGCACGTTCGCTCAGGCAGGAAAGCTGAACCGCAGCCACTCCCTGATTGAAGATGCCCGCCCCGCAGCCCTGGCCACGGGCGCAACGCATGCACTGGGAAGGTGCGTGTATTTGAACACTGGCGAGCTCACCGGCCTCGACGGAATCCAGCGCCAGGCCGGAGCGCCTCATTGTCGTTCGGTCATTGCCGCAACACGGAACACCTGCGCAACCATGAGACGGCCTCTAGTGGATCTTCACGGCGTTGGCAATGGCCTGCACCGTATCTGCCGGAACCTCGCCCACTGCCGTGATGAAGGCATTTTCAGAGCTCAGCCCGTAGGCATTCATGGCGCCCATGCTGGACAGACCGGCAGCGCCCTCGCTCTGTTCGGCAAGCGGTACATATTCGACGTAGACCGATACCGAGGCCATTCCATCGCTCAGCATCACATGGCTGATGGGAGCACTGTCGGGCAGCATGGGTGAATAGGTCTCCGATACTTCCCGATAGCCGTCAGGCAGATTCGCGAAATCGACACGATCGACCTGGTCGGCCAGTATTTCCGGCAATCCGGAAGATGCCTGCAGCTTCTTGGGTTCCAGCCAACTGACCTGTTCGCTGTCCGTCTCCACTTCAAAACGCGCAACATCGATGCTCTCCGGATACTTGATCACGGTAAACATCACCTGCTCCACCGCGCGCTGACCATCCAGCAGCATCGAGCGCAACAGCATGTGCGTGTCGCGATCGATCCAGAAACGATAGCCATAGCGAAACGTATCCGCCGGCGTGACGTTGACCACATGGGTTATCAGCCCGGCCACCCGATCCGGCTCACCCATCGTGAATCGATAACGCTTGTTGGCCGCCAGATCGGCATCCACCTTGGGAAGCAGTTCACGCGGCTTGGATTTACTCACGACAACCGATTGGCTGGCCGGCCAGATGCAGGTTACCAGGGAATGATTGCGGTAGACCTCTCTCGCCTCACCATCCAGCGATCGCATACGCTCCAACTCACCATTGTCATCGCTGGAGTGGAGAATATTCATCGAGGTGATGTGTGTTCCCTGAACATGAACGAAATCGCCTTCGTAATTGAGCGTCTTCATGGCAATGGACATGGATCTGACCAGTTCGGCCGGATCCATTGACTGAACCACGTCATCGGCGCTTTCGCTGGATCCGGCAGCCGGAACCGGGTCCGACGCGGCATGCGCCGGACCCGTAGCTCCCATACCCACCAGAGAACTCATCAGAACCACCCGCAAGGCCGTACCCACCGCTCTTTGTCCAGACATCGCAGGCATACCTTCAGATCCGAATACCGGAAACCAACTGCTCACTATCAGCGCTCCTGAACACGCTCGTCGTAACCCACCAGGCGCGAGTAAGGCAGCAGCCCCTCACGGTCGGAGGTGGGAGAATTCTCGATATGTTGCGACAGATACATGTTCAGCTGTTCCTCGTTGCCGACTCGCTTCGAAGATTGTGGCGACACCCAGTACGAGCCGGTATTGGCAACCAGCTCCACCTGCGGTAGCGGCGCACCGCTCACTTGCTGCGAGAAGACATTGCGACCGTCAATCGCCGCTGAGCTGCGCACTGACGCTACATTCTCGACCGGGTCCAGCTGCTGATTCTGCCAGACATTCATGCCGACCACGGTCACTGCAGCCACACTGGCAGCCAGTGCAAAGCCTGCCATGCCGGTGCCCAGCCAGGATGACTGTCGACCACGACCGTCTTTCGCGACCAGCGGGGTGACCTCTGCCGATGCTGGCGTGGACACTGGAGCCACCTCGACCTTGTCGGGCAGTTCCGCGTAATTCGCCAGTGGCGTGATATTGCTGTACGCTGGCTCATCGGCAATGGCATCACAGATGCGTGAAACCAGCCGGTGATCGGTCTCGATGGGTTCGTTCTTGATGACATCCCGAATCAGGTGGTAGCGCGCCCACTTGCCGCGCAGTTCTTCATCGGCACAAACACCCTGCACACAGTCGGAGGGGTTCAGATCATGCCACTCACCATCCATGAGTTGTGACAACGTTTCCTTGTTCATGGGGGGGTTGTTGGAATCTTGCATGATTTACCTGCGTCTATCATCGAGCAATGGCTCGAGGTTGTTATCAATGGCCTCTCGCGCCCGGAAAATGCGGGAGCGGACCGTGCCGATCGGACAATCCATGGCCTGAGCGATCTCTTCGTAGGACATGCCCTCGAATTCGCGCAAACGAATTGCGGTGCGCAGATCGTCCGGCAAGGCGTTGATGGAGTCTTCTACGACCCGGGCAATCTCATCCGTGACCATGACACGATCAGGGGTAGCGTTTTCGCGCAAGGCACTGCCGCTGTCGTATTGCTCCGCATCGGCAGCGTCAATCCCGGTGTCACTGATCTTGCGACTCATCGTGACCAGGTGATTCTTGGCAGTATTGATGGCGATACGGTAGAGCCAGGTATAGAAAGCACTGTCTCCACGGAAATTCTTCAAGCCTCGATAGGCCTTGATGAATGCTTCCTGGGTAACATCCTGAGATTCATGCGAGTCATGCACATAGCGAGACACCAGATGCCCGATCTTGTGCTGATACTTGAGTACCAGCAGATCGTAGGCGGCCTTGTCACCACGCTGTACGCGCTCGACAAGCGCCAGATCGATTTCTTTATCACTCAACGTATTCGCTCCTCGAGCGATTTGTGTTTCTGATTTAAACACCTTGTTCGAGGCGAGGATCATATCAGTCTATATCCGGTATCGGCTAAAGAGGCCACGCAAACTATGACCACGATTCTCGGTATAGTTCATGCGCTGCCGATGCGAAAACGCGAAGGCCTACGAAAAATTCATGAATTGTGCGGATATAGCCCATGTCATTGCCTCTGGTCCTCGAACCAACCGAACTGGCCACCCTGCTGGCCGACATTCAAGCCGAGGGTAATACACTCACCCAGGCGCATCTCTGCGTCGTCGATCTACGCTCGGCCGAAGCCTATGCAGCCGGCCATCTGCCGGGGGCCGTTCACGGTGATGCTGCCCTGCTGAACCGGGTGGACAGTCCGATGGGGGGCCTGATGCCCGATCCGGATCAGGTCAATACCTTTCTGGCAAATATCGGCGCCAATCTGGGCGACCAGATCATTGCCTATGATGGTGGACGAGAAACCCCGGCTGCGCGCCTCATGTGGGTGCTGGATGCCTACGGCTATGAAGTGGGTAGCTGGTTGAACGGCGGATTTGCCGGTTGGCAGGCACAAGGTTTGCCGGTGACTCGGGAAGTACCCGATGTACGCCCCGGCCAACTGTCCCTGTCACTGATTGGCGACAACGTCATCTCGGCAGACAATCTGATGGCAGAACTTGACTCCCCCACACTGAGCATCCTGGACGTGCGCAGTGAAGCCGAATTCAACGGTACCGACGTGCGCAGTGCCATGGGGGGCCATGTGCCAGGCGCCTGTCATCTCGAGTGGACGGAAATGCTCGATGAACAGGGCCGATTGCTCGACGATGACACCCTGCAATCCGCACTGGATGCCAGACAGATCAATCTTGACGATACCGTCATTGTCTACTGCCAGACACATCAGCGCTCGGCTGTGACATACGTTGCACTCAAGCACCTGGGTTATGGCGATGTCCGCGCGCTGGATGGAGCCTGGTCGAACTGGGGCAATCGGGCAGACACACCAAAGGAGTGACAATCGGAGGCCGACGGACGCCAGTGGCCGGGAATCAGCCTGACTGGCGTATCTACTGCTCAGCTACATGCCATAACGCCATCTCGGCAGGCTGCAACAATGTCCGAGCGGCCATCAAGCAGCCATCAGGTAGTCAGCCGCAAAGACCGCTTACTGGGCAGCCAGCTTGAGGTAGTTGTCGTACCGCCAGCGAGCCACGGTTCCTTCAGCGAGAGCATGCTGCACCCCGCAACCCGGCTCTACCGTGTGCGTGCAGTTGCCGAAACGGCAGGATTCTGCAGCTCTGGCCAGTTCGTGGTAGCCCGAGCGCACCATGTTCGGCGCCAGATGAGCCACCGAGTACTGGCGTACTCCGGGTGAATCGATGATGGCGCCGCCATCGGGTAGCTCGTACCAGAAAGTCACCGATGTGGTATGAGACCCGAATCCCGTGGCTGCCGACACTGCACCGACGCGCAACTCCTTGTCCGGCAACAGCCTCTGGATGATCGACGATTTCCCCACGCCACTGGCACCGACCAGAGTGAATGCTCGTCCTTCCAGCTCGTCAAGCAAGGGTTGCATGCCATCGTCGCTCTTGGTGTCGATGGCCACGGCCGGGTATCCGATGGAACGATACACATCCAGTACCCTGCGGCTGCGCAATTGCTCTTCTTCATTCTGCAAGTCGCATTTGTTGAAGATGATCAGCGCTCCCACCCCTGCTCGATGAGCCGCCACACAGAACTGGTCAATCAGCAAGGTATCGATTCCGGGAGGATTGGCCGAAACGATACCCAGATGCGTGAGATTGGCGGCCAGCGGTTTGACACTACGCCGGTCAGCCCGTTCGAGCACACTTTCCCGCGGCTCCAGGGCGACCACCCGCAGCACTCCGGCATCGAATTCACAGAGCACAAGATCACCGGCAACCAGCAGAGGCACACTACGCAGTGCGTGAGCCTTCACGATTTCTGCCTCACCCTCCAGCTGCAGCGCAACGCTGGCACGGAAGTTGGCAATGACTCGAGCGCGAATACTCACTCGGAGAATGCTTTGGAATATGACAGTCTGATTGCAGGCACGTTCACGGTTTGTATGCTTGAATAACCGGGATGAGTTTAACGCTTTCTGACCATCGATGGCGTCATGCTCGAGCTCAACGGGCTTGCAGCCCGCATTCCCCATAATTGACACCAGTTAGAGGCCAATACACTCTGATGCCAGCGAGTAACGACAACCTGATCTGGGTTGACCTGGAAATGACCGGACTCGATCCGGAGACGGACACCGTGATCGAGATCGCCACCATCGTCACCGATCCGCAACTCGAAACACTTGACGAAGGGCCGGTCATCGCCATTCATGTCGATGATGACAAGCTCGAAGCGATGGATGACTGGAACACCGAGCACCACACACGTTCGGGCCTGGTAGAGAGAGTTCGTGCCAGTGACTACTCTCTGGAAAGAGCCAGCGCGGAGACCATCGAATTTCTGCAGCGCTGGATCGAGCCGGGCAAAAGCCCCATGTGCGGCAACAGCATCGGCCAGGATCGGCGGTTCATGGTTCGCTACATGCCGGAGTTGGAAGCATTTTTCCATTACCGCAATGTCGATGTCAGCACCATCAAGGAACTGGTCCGTCGCTGGCAGCCCTCGGCCGCCGATGGGTTCAGCAAGACGAATTCACATCTGGCGCTTGACGATATCCGGGAAAGCATTGCCGAACTGCGTTACTACCGCGAGCATGTCTTTTCCATTTGAGGATTCCAGCAAGACCTCAGAGGTCCTACAGCAAATCCACCGGTGCGTGGTATCGCAGAAGCCGGAAATTGGAGACCGTTTGGTCATAGCTGACGATCCGGCCCTGCAAATAACCTGCCCATCCTGAAAAAACAGGCAAATTTCCAGTATTTATCCTTTCCTGATGCTTGACGAAACGTGTTTGTGTTGACCTTATGCACAAGGAAATCGACTTTGCGAAACAGCTCTCAAAAGCGCTTGAACAAGAAGTTCACGACATCAGAACAACACCGTATCCAATTGTTTTTCATAGATATTTTATATCTGTTCAAAATATGTTCAAAGTGACGATAGCGTTAAAACCAGAGGGCTGGAGGCCGTTTGCGGCGGTTCATCCACAACGTTATCCACAGATATTGTGGATAAACCTGCAAGAGACGCTGTAGAGCGCTGTTTGCTGTAAAAACGCCTGGTATCCCAACGCCATCTGGCAGCTGGATACCGGGATAGTGCGTCTCGCTGCTCAACGTCTAGTCGCTTCACGGCGTTCTCGGCATGTGCATGTGCGACTTGCGACTTGCGACTTGCGACTTGCGACTTGCGACTTGCGACCTGCGACCTGCGACCTGCGACCTGCGACCTGCGACCTGCGACCTGCGACCTGCGACCTGCGACCTGCGACC
>CANLXI010000062.1 GCA_947495035.1 uncultured Granulosicoccus sp. | reverse complement strand
TTACACCCTTACACCCTTACACCCTTACACCCTTACACCCTTACACCCTTACACCCTTACACCCTTACACCCTTACAGCACCAGACTTGCAGCTATCAGCAACATGACAAGTCCGATGATCGCATCCAGAACACGCCAGGCCGCAGGACGTGCAAACAGTGGTTGCAACAGGCGAGCACCATAGCCGAGCGAGAAAAAGAACAGAAACGAGGCGCAGACGGCACCGACGGCAAAGGCCGTTCGAAATTCCTCGAATTTCGTCGAGGCCGCCCCCAGCAGGACCAGGGTATCCAGATAGACATGCGGGTTCAGCCAGGTCAATGCCAGACAGGTAGCCAGTGCCACTTTCCACGATGGCGCCGCTCGGTCGGCAGCCTCCAGCACACCCGCCCCGCGCCAGGCGGAACGGAACGCCATCAGCGCATAGCCGACCAGAAACGCCGCCCCGCCATAGCGGGCGACAGGCCCTATCCACGGAGAATGCTCCACCAGCTCACCAAAACCGAATACCCCGGCGGTTATCAGCAGGGCATCGCTGAACGCGCAGGTCAGACAGATCAGCAAGACATGCTCACCGCGCAGTCCCTGCCGCAGCACGAAGGCATTCTGCGAACCGATGGCGATGATGAGGCTGGCACCGAGGAAGAAACCGGCCGTGAGGGCTGCAAACATGAGTCGTAATGATCAGTGACGTGAGAAGAGGAGCGATTCTTGCCGATTCTGCTGCATTAGCCAAACGATATTATCTTCAGTGAATTAAGCGATTCTTAACCGGCGGTGGCCAAGCCACGACACCTTGCTTTTCAACATGCTCGACTACGACGCACTTGCCACTCTGACGGCAGTCCTGCAGACCGGCAGCTTCGAACAGGCCGCCCGTCGCTTGCATGTCACACCATCGGCCGTCTCACAGCGCGTCCGACAACTGGAACAGCGCCTCGGTGCTCCGCTGGTGATTCGTGCGCAACCCTGTCATGCCACCGCCGTCGGAGAGAGACTGCTGCGGCATACACAGGATGTCGCTCTGCTGGAATCCCGACTGGCGACAACGATGCCGGACATCGTGCCAGCCGGTGTGTCACCCACGCTACGCATCGCTGTGAATGCCGACACCCTCTCCACCTGGTTCATCGACGCGCTGGCAAGCTGCAGCGGACTGTTGTTCGAACTGATTCTGGATGATCAGGATCACAGCCAGCAATGGCTGGAACGTGGTGAGGTGGTGGCGGCCGTGACCGCGGATGCCGCCGCCGTCAGCGGCTGCGATGTGTTGCCGCTGGGCTCGCTGCGCTATTGCGCCACCGCCTCCCCGGCTTTCGTCGAACGGCATTTTTCAAACGGTGTCGATCAGGGCAGCCTGGCAGCCGCTCCCATGCTGATATTCAACAACAAGGACAGGCTGCAGGAACTCTGGATGAAGCAGCAAGGCATTGCCCATAGCTGCCCGCCGGCGCATGGCTTGCCATCGAGCGAAGCCTTTGTGTCAGCGGCTCTGGCGCACATGGGCTGGGGCATGAACCCGGAACTGCTGGTACGCAGTGAGCTGGACAGCGGCCGACTGGTCGAGCTGATCCCCGAAAGCCCACTGGACATTCCGCTCTACTGGCAAAGCCCGAGGCTGATGCGAGACGCGCTGGCTGAACTGACGGCATCGGTACGGCAGGTGGCCGGAGAAGCCTTGCTGGATAAAGCCTGAAGGAGGCTCTGCGATTCTGCCGCCCGGTGAATTCGCGACACAGTGTGTCTCGAATCGAATCCAGGCGCTGCATCAGGCACCAGACCTGACATAGCCGGAAGCATCACCACACCCTGTAGAATGACAGCCTCACACGGGCGCCTTGCCGCCATACCGAGGCCGTCTGCCATACAGGAGAGAGCCACCATGCATCCACAGACAGTCCCTGACGCAGTCTTTCATACGCGTGTTCGCAATGAGGCTCTCGGAGGCCCCAACCCTTTCGAATGGAAGACCCTGAGCAGCGATGAGGTCTTCAGCGGCAAACGGGTCGTTGTATTTGCGGTACCCGGTGCATTCACGCCAGCCTGCTCGGACAGCCACCTGCCAGGTTATGAAAGACTGCATGATGACTTTACCGCGGAAGGTATCGACACCGTGGTGTGTCTGGCAGTGAACGACGCCTTCATCATGTACCAGTGGAAACTGTCTCGACACATCGAGAAGACCGTCATGCTGCCGGACGGCAATGGCGAGTTCACGCGCAAGATGGGCATGCTGGTGGAGCGTACCGAACAGGGCATGGGCTTGCGCAGCTGGCGCTACTCGATGCTGGTCAATGATCGACATATCGAGCGGCTATTCGTGGAACCCGGCTTCAAGGACAATCCGCCGGGCGTGCCGGTCGATGTTTCGAGTGCCGAGACGATGCTCGACTATCTGAAAACGCGCTGATACCAACGGCCTCACCACAACCCCGAAGGCACCGTCGAACAACAGAACTAGAACGTCACCTTGAGCAGAACGCCCAGTGAGGCTTGCTCATCAGCGCCCCGTGTCGAGACCAGGGAGGAATCGACAGCCTCTTCACCCAGCAGATCGACACCCCCGAATCCCACCAGTGACACTCTGTTGGCCAGGGGCACTTCGACAGCGGCATGAATGCCGTAGGACAGCAGTCCCGCACCGGCCTGATAGGCCTCAAGCCCTGACAGTGAGGCCTGCTGTGCATCCACACCAAAAAAGGCATTCATGTAATCCGAATCCGCAAAGTGCAGCTCCGGCCCGACTCCGTAAAACAACGACTTCCCGGCAAGCAGCTTGCGGCCGACCCATTTCACCGAGACATCACCGACAGTACCATCATGCCCCTCGGTGGCCTGACGCAGTTCGACCCGTGACACCAGATGCTCGCTCGAGTACTCGACAAAGCCGCCAATTTCGGCTGTGCCGTCGATGTCACCCAGTCCTTGCAGATCATCAGTCTCGTCACCACTGATGAAATAGCTTTCATCGCCATCCTGCCGCCGACCCGCGTTGTATTTCATGATGGGACCTGCGCGCCAGCCACCCTGCCTGATGAGGTTGTAGCCCACACCGTCGAACGTGGACGCAAAGAAGCGCCCCTTGTAGCTGACGGTGATGTCCGGCGCCACCAGGGAGCGGTGCCGGTTATCGCCCAGATACGACGGTACGGTGACGGTGGCCAGGCCCAGCGACAGATGCCAGTCGGATGCCTTGCCTGGCGATGTGGTAGAAGAATCTGCCGTCGACAGGGATGGCAGGGAGAAAGCACTGGCGACGAGCAGTGTTCGAATGACTGTTTTCATGAGGTTTCTTCCGTGTTTTCAACGTGTTTTGCAAAGAACGTCGCGGCTGAAGCGACTGGTAGCGATGTATGTCAGCCTTCCGGGCTGAAAGCGTTGTATGGGCTGGGCAGTCCGAGCACGTCAAAGGCGGCGTTGATGGCCGAGTCTTCGCCCCGGTCCCGCGCTGCCTTGTCCAATACCGGCACAACGACTTCCGGTGGAATACCGACGGCCTCGAACGATTGGCCGCTGGCATCCAGATACACCTCGTTGGACAGGGTGAACTCCCAGCCATTGGGCAGGCCTCTTTCCAGCACATCCGACAAGGCGCCATTGGTGGACTCCCCGAGATGGGTCACCTGTGGCAAGGAACGCAGCAGCAAGGTCAGGACTTCCGTGGCACTGGCACTGAAGCCACTGGTGATCAGCACCACCGGGTTCTGATAGTTCAGGTGCTCTGAAGGACTGATGGTGAGCGTCTGGATCGCTCCCAGCCCCTGGTAGTCACGAGCGGCCTTGCTCACCACCGCTCGCTCCGTATCGGCAAAGCGATTGGCGACGGCCAACGAAACTGCATCCCTGCCACCGGGTGTCAGGCGAACATCGATGATCAGTCCAGAAGTCTCCGCAAGTTCGGTCAATGCGACATCCAACACCGAATCGAATACTGAAAGTTGTTCATCACCGGTAGACTCGAAGTCGGTGTACAACTGCGCGATTCTCAGGTAGCCCACCGAGTCGCCGAGGACACCCCATTCCAGCAGGCCGGGATGATTGTCATCCGTGGTCGAAAACGCCTCTCCAATATAATTGCCTTGCAGATCCTGTCGCCATTGCCCGATCACAGTGCTGATGTAGCTGGCTTCATCGGCAATGACATCCTGAGACTCGAACTCGTCGATGAGATCCTGAAAGAAGCCCTTGAATTCTGCCGGGTTGAAAACAGACCCTCCATCGACGGTCAGACTGACGTGGGTATCGTCGATGGGTGACAGCAGACCGATCAGGGCTGCTTCCAGCTCGCCTTGCGTACTCTGTTCGCCGAGTGTCGGGCGCCACAGGTCGTATTGGGCCAACCAGTCGACACCGCGCTCATTGAAGAAGGCGTAATGGTCGTTGAAGCTGTGCCAGACATGATCGAACATCTCGGCTGCCGAACTGTCGATCGGTTCTTCGCACACCGCCGGTAGCGCATCCACACGGTTGAACAGCATGGGCACATCCAGCGCGCTTTCTCCCAGTTGCAGCAGATCGTCATCCACATGCACTTCCGGGAAGGCAGCGATGAAGTCTGCCGCCGCCCCCGAATCACGCAGATGACAGGTAGCACGAGTCGCCTCATACACGCTCAGTCGACTGTTCTCGACCTGCAGAAACGATCCGTAACCCGAACGTTCCCAGACGCCCTGCAACTCGTTGCTGATGTTCAGTGGCAGCGTATCGGGATCATCATCACTGCAAGCGACAAGCAGTATGGAGCTCAACAGCACAAGGCTGGTGGGCAATCTGGACGCGAGCGAACTCGCACGAACAGCAAGACTGTGAGTCATGGATAACTCCGTGGGCAGTGTGTGCCCGGTCAGTGGGTAGAGGGGTGTGGCAGCTGTGTCTTCAGCGAGACAACATCCGCTGTCGCTGGTGACAAGTGCCCGCTGGCTGCCGTCAGGGCATCAGGAGTGCATCATTCATCGGCCTGAGCCTCTCTGGTGGTAACGGTCTGAAAGCGGTCTCGGTAGTCCGAGGCCGATACATTCAAGTGACGCTGAAACGCGCGTCGCATGCGTTCGCTGTTCGTGAAACCCGTGCTCCGGGCAATGGCTTCCACAGACTGTCCGGTCTGCTCCAGGGCGACACGCGCAGCCTGAATGCGGGCAAGCTCGACATAGCGCGCCGGAGTCATGCCGGTTTCATCGCGCAACTTGCGTGTCAGTGTTCGTTCGGTCATGCAGCAATGCGCTGCCAGGGTGCCGACGCTCAAGTCATCCCGAATATGGTTCTGGATGAACTGCAGCAGATCGGTAATGACCGGGTCTTCCGCCTGCTGCGCAATCAGCTGTGCACTGAACTGCGATTGCCCGCCGGGACGCATCATGTACATCACGTTGTAGCGGGCCACCTGCAAGGCAATCTCATGGCCCCAGTCCGCCTCCACCAATGCCAGCGACAGATCCATGCCGGCAGTCACCCCGGCAGATGTCCAGACATTGCCATCCTGCACATACAAGGCATCGGCATCGACAGAAACCTGCGGATAGCGTTTGGCCAGCACCGGACACCACCACCAGTGAGTGGTGGCCTTGCGGCCATCCAGCAAACCGAGCTCTGCCAGAATCATGGCCCCGGTACAGATCGAGACGACCCGATCTGCGCGTTCGGCCGCCCATTGCACATAGGCCAGCAGATCCACATCCTCCAACGCTTCCAGCGTCCCGTGACCGCCAGCCACGATCAGCGTATCAATCGGCTTGCGACTGTTCATGGCGCTGGTGAAATCCTGATCCGCCTGCAGACTGATGCCACTGGTGGTTGGAAACACCCCGCTCTTGTGCGCCACCAGGCAAGTCTCGTAGGGAATCTGCCCATCCGGCAGAAACAATCGTGTGCCGGTCAGAATCTCCAACGGGCCTACCACGTCCAGAATGTGTGCATCCGGGTAAACGACCATGACCACACGACGGGTCGGTGTCGCAGTGCTGGCAGATTCCAGTGTTGTCTGTTTTTGCTTGTCCATGGCAAAAGTGTATCGCCACCGGGTTTGACGTAAAGGTCAACAAGCCCTCGTTTTCGGACAAGCTGAACGAAAGGGGCAATCCGGATCCGCCATGACCTCACCTCGACGCTGGGTTGCCGAGACGTCAAGCCGTCGGATTCATGATCCGGTACTCGCCAACGCCATGATGAAACCAGTGTTCCTCCTGTCGATGCGCCACCCAGCGTCGACAAGGCTCCTCCGCCAGTATTGCTCCTGGACATCAGTCGTAGCGCCACGACCGGTGAGCCACTCGCCCCCCCCGGCCCCTGCTGCCCGAGCCTTGTCACCGATACTGCCGAGGCGGGTGGGAAATGGATCGACAGCGGCGTCCTGTACGACCTGGATGGGGCATTCATTGCAGGCCTGGCGGCTGCCCAGCTCAACCCGCCTGAAGAATGGTGGAACTACTGCATCGAGTGCACCATCGAGGACGTTGGCGGCGCCGGAGGACCGGGCGGTCCACCGGCCGCAGGAGTCTGGTAAGGGGTCAGCTCGTAGCGGCAGGCACCGCAGCAATGACGAACGATTTGCGTATATATTCCTCGACGTGCCAGACCGGCTGCAGGCCATTGTCCATCACGAAGCTGTCACCAGCTTCCACCACGAAGGACTCATCGCCGACGACTATCCTGGCCTTGCCTTCCAGTATGTGGCAAAACTCGATCTGATCATTCATCGGGCCCTTGAAAACACCTGCAGTGCTTTCCCACACCCCCGAACGAAAAGCGCCATTGTTGCCCTGGAAGTGCAACCATGCCGTGTGTCTTGGGTCACCAGAGACGGTGACCTTTGTGGTGTCGTTTTGAACGGGCTCTACCGTGGAGTCGGAAAACTTGACAAGCGTGCTCATGATATTTCAGTCTGATTCAATGACAGGAAAGGTGGTCTGGAACGCATGCCCCAGACCCTTGTGAAAAATCTCGTTGGAGAACTGCAAACGACCAGTCGTGTCAGCCGCGTTGCAGCCCTTCGAAAAGCAGTGCCACCGCTTCGGCCCCGGGGTCGTTGTGACCGGCGAGCTTGTCCGCCCTGACATAGCTTGACCGACCCGCACGTGCTTGCGTTATTTCTGCCGTGGCATCTGCCCCGGCACGTGCGGCGTGCGCCGCTTCAGTGATACCCGAGTCCAGCGCCTCGAGTGCCGGGTGCAGGGCATCGATCATCGTTCTATCACCAAGACCGGCACCACCCACCTCCTGCATGCGCGCCAGTCCGGCACGTAAGGCCTGATTGAGGTCGGCCCCCTTGGCCGATGCCTCGCCAGCCGCCATGAAGAAGATCGCCAACAAGACACCTGAAGAGCCTCCCATCTTCTTCGCCAATTCGGCACCCATGGCGTGAAACAGCGATGCCTCATCGGCCAGTGGCAATTGGTCGAGCACCTTGAGCAGGTCACGGGCTGCCGTGGCCAATGTCGATCCGGTATCACCATCGCCTGACTTGGCATCCAGCGCATTCAGTGTCTCCTCGGTCTCGAGCAGAAGCTCGCAGCAGCGCTGGAGAAACGCCTTGCGCTCGGGATGTGAAGACGGCGTTGCTTGTTCCGACTGGACTTCATCCGGTACCGGGAGAACCGTGATTTGCTCGACACGATAAGCTCCGGGCCAGGCCGGCGGCGACACCGCCATTTCAAGCCTCGCCTCATCCTGAGAGTCGACCGGTAACAGAGAGACAGAGAAACCCTGCATGTCCATCGCGGTCATCAGCGGCGCTGGTCCGACCATCCAGCGTATGCGCTCACCAACTGACGAACGCGCCAGCTCGTTGGCGAGAATTCCCATTTCCAACTGACTCGTGCCACCCAGATTGTTCAGCAGCGCGACATGTGGTGCGTCAGACAGGCCCTGTGCAAGCTTGTCCGTGACCCGTTTCATGGCTTGCTCGGCGGAGTCGAAACGAACCTGTTCGATGCCCGGTTCACCATGAATGCCGAGTCCCAGCTCAGCGTGACCTTCGTCAATGCGCGACTCCCGCTCCGAACCCGGTACCGTGCAGGTATTCAAGGACATGCCGATCGTGCGAACGCCGGCGATCACCCGCTCTGCCACACTGGCCACCGCATCCAGATCACGGCCCTCTTCAGCAGCCGCACCGGCAATCTTGTGTACCAGCAGAGCGCCGGCCAGACCCCGTGCCTGCGGAATTTCCGGCAGAGCGATATCGTCATCGACAATGACCATTTTCACGCGATACCCCAGTGCCTTTGCCCGCTCCGCCGCCAGGCCGAAGTTGAGACGATCGCCGGTATAGTTCTTGAGAATCAGCAGACAGCCTGCTTCCCCGGTCACGGCCAGGATACCGGCCAGCACCGCATCCACCGAGGGCGAGGCAAACACCTCGCCGCAGACCGCGGCAGTCAACATGCCTTGCCCGACGAAGCCGGCATGCGAGGGCTCGTGCCCCGAACCGCCACCCGAGACGAGCGCCACTCGATCGCGTGACCAGTCATTGCGGACGACAACCTTGATATGGGGATAACCGTCGAGCCGGCCCAATCGACCACCACTGGCTCGCAACATGCCATCGATCGACTCGGTGACTACCGAATTTCTGGCGTTGATGAACTGACTCATTGTTCTCTCCTGCGTTGTTGATGCGATGATCGGACGTCTTGTGTCATGTGCTTCATGTGCTTCATGTGCTTCATGTGCTTCATGTGCTTCATGTGCTTCATGTGCTTCATGTGCTTCATGTGCTCAGTATCCGAACACACGTGGCAGCCACAATGACAACTCCGGCACGAATGCGATCACGAAGATCGCGATGGTATTGACTGCCGCAAACGGCAGGATCTTCAGCGAGATTTCCTCAATGGATATCTTCGAGATACCCGAGGCAATGAACAGATTCTCGCCCAGCGGTGGTGTCTGAAATCCGATGCCCAGCGTACAGACCATCACCACGCCAAAGTGAACCGGATCGATACCGACACTGTAGGCCACTGGCAGCATCACCGGCACCAGTATCAGAATGGTTGACAGCGTCTCCATGAACATGCCGACGAACAGCAGGAAGACGATCATCAGAGTCCAGATGACGTAGATATTCTGCGTAAACGATAACATGCTATCGGCAATGATCCCCGGTATCTGATTCTCCACCAGCAAGCGGCCGAACACCGTCGCGGTGAACATGATCATCAATATTCGCCCGGTCAGCCAGGTGGTGATCTCGAGCGCGTCGAACAGCTTTCTGAATGTCAGCTCACGGTAGAGCGCCGTACCGACGAACAAGGTGTAGAAGATGGCAACAACAGCCGATTCCGTCGGTGTGAAAAAGCCGGTGTAGATTCCGCCCAGGATGACCACCGGTGCCAGCAACGCCCAGAAACCACGATAAACCGTACGCAGTATGCCCCGCGCAGACCAGCCCTCAGTGGTACCGGTGTAACCACGCTTCTTGCACATGAAGTAGTTCATCGTGAGCAGGCTCAAAGTGATCACGGCAGCAGGAATGACGCCGGCCACAAACAGCTTGGGGATCGACACGCTCTGGAAAATACCGTATTTCTCAATTGCTTCCGGTGTCGGCAGCAGACCGAGCGATGAGATGCCGAAGATGATCATCGGAATCGACGGAGGGATCACGATGCCAAGACCGCCAGCGGAGGCGGTAACGGCAGAGGCGTAGCCCTTGTCGTATTGACGTTCGATCATCGCGGGAATCATCAACATGCCAACCGCGGCTGTGGTTGCCGGCCCAGAGCCGGAAATGGCACCGAAGAAAACGCACGCCATGACGGTGGCGACAGCCATTCCACCGGTAAACGGGCCCGCAAGACTCTCGGCCACCGCAATCAGGCGTCGCGATATACCGGCGGCTTCCATCAAGGCACCAGCGAGTATGAAAGCCGGCAGCGCCATCAAAGGAAAAGACCCTACCGAGGAAAAAGCGATCTGCACGAACTTGGCCGGATTCTCACCCAGATAGAAGAACGAAAATAACGACGAGACTCCGAGTGCCACCGTGATAGGCGCACCGATCAACAGCAAGAGCAGGAAGGAGCCGAATAGTACGGTGACAATGGTGGTTTCCATCAGTTTTTACCTCCTCGTGTGTCCTTTCCGCCAGCAAGGTCGGACGCCTTTTCGGCGGCTGCGGTCTCGCGCGCAATCTCTTCGAGATCGACGCTATCGACATCCTTGAAGTCAACGCCCTTGACCAGCTTGAGGTAATTGACCTGAATGACGCGAATGGTGATCAGCGTGAACGAGATGGGTAGAACGATGTAGATCCACTTCATTTCGATGCCCAGCGTCTGGGACTTCCAGAACTTGTTCATCTGGAAGAACACGAAATTGCTCGACAGGTAGATGAAGACGACGTTGAAGAATATCCAGAACAGGTCCGCGAACGCCTCGATGTAGTTCACCACGCGTTTGCCGAAGAAGCGGAACTGGAAGGTCACGCGATTGTGAGCATGCTTGCGCGCTGCATAGCTCGCGCCGATATAGACGAACCAGACGAACAGGTAGACCGACAGCTCTTCTATCCACGAGATCGAGCTGTTGAATATCTCGCGAGACAGGATCTGTGCGAACAGCAGACAGACAAACGTGACAAGCAGACTTCGACAGATATAGCTTTCCAGATTATCCAGCACGTACCACACTCTAGACATGACTTCTCTCCCGGTTGAAGCGGGGCGCACCGAATGGCGCGCCTCTCGGTGACTGCTTGTTGATCTACTCGATCGGTTGCCTGCCAAGCTCCTCAAGCGTCTCGTTGATGGCGTCTATGCCACCGACACTGTCGTGGAACTTCGGCCATACGGCAGCAGTTGCCTTTTCGATCCACTCGGCCTCGTCCACTTCCGTGAACTCCATGCCCTTGGCCAGCAGCTCGTCCAGTGCTGTCTTCTCCCGTTCACGCAGGAATTCGACACTGTATTCCGTGGCCTTCTTGCCAGCATCCAGGATCGCCTGCTGGAATTCAGGCGACTGCGACTGGAACAGTTGCTCTGACATGATCATGGGTTCGAGCAGGAAGTTGTAGTGAATGTTGGAGATGTACTTCTGAACTTCGTAGAACTTGACCGACTCCAGATCGATGAGCCCCAGATCCTGTCCGTCCACGACTTTCTGCTGCAGTGCCGTGAACACTTCCGACCAGGCCATGGGGGTCGGATTCACGCCCCAGGACTTGTAGGTGTCGATCATGATCTCGTTTTTCGGCACTCGGATGATGAGTCCCTGCAGATCATCCAGCGTCTTCACCGGTCGGGCGGAATTGGTGAGTACCCTGAAGCCCGAGAACGTCCAGGCAACGATGCGCACACCGGCATCACGCGCCGTGTTCTCAACCAGACGTTCAGCCGTCTTGCCCTGGGTGAGGCTGTAGGCCTCTTCCAGATTCTGGATCATGTAGGGCAGCGTCAGCACACCCACGGTTGGCGAGAACGGGGTAACGTTGTTGATCGCCAGTACCGAGAAATCGAGCATGCCCATGGCGGCATTCATCACGGTGTCTTCCTCTGAGCCGAGCTGACTGTTCGGGAACAGATCCGCAGTCAGTTCACCATCGGTTGCCTTTTCGAGCTCTTCGACAAAACGCTCGGCCATGACGTATTGGCCACCGCCCTGAGCGGCCCCCAGGGCAATCTTGAACGTTTCTGCAGCCGTCGACTGCGTCGCAACGGACATCATGGTTGCACCCAGCAACAGGGCGGGCGCAGCAGTTCTGAACAATTTCACGGTATTGTTTCCTTTCGTTGGTGGTTGTGTGGATCAACAGATCCTGATGTTGTCGCCCGTGCTACTGGCAGGGACGTCGGTCGTCAGGTTTCCTGAACATTCATCCGCGCTGGATATCCAGCCAGTCGCGGAAGCCCAGATACTGAGCAGCGGTGCGAACACCCACATCGCGCGCCCAGTGAAACGGAACCTTGCTGTAGGGGGTGGTCGGGTAATCCAGATCTTCGGAACGTTTGCCAGCAACCCGTTCTGCCAGCACACGACCCATGACCGTTGCCATGGCGATACCACGGCCGTTGTATCCCAGGGCTGCCAGAATGCCTTGATCAGGCTCGTGCAAATGCGGAAGATGATCCGGTGTGAATGCCAGACGCCCACCCCAGAAGTACTCGATGTCCTGTTCCTTCAGCTTGGGAAACACAGTCTTGAAGGCATCCAGCAATCGCTTCCTGTCCGGCGCGGCGCAATGCTCGTCACTGCCATGGCTACCCAGAAGCAGTCGGTTGCGATTGTCCTTGCGACCGTAGTAGATGACCCGTCTCGTGTCGGACAGCGTGTGTCCACCGGGCAGATACTCGGCATATTCCTCCGGCGACAGGGGGCGAGTAGCGGCCTGCACGCTGATGATCGGGATGATGGTCTTGCGCAGGCCTTTCAATGTGGAATCGGTGTAGGCGTTTGTACAGAACACGACCCAGTCGCTCGTCACCGCACCCTTGTCGGTTGTCACCTGCCATTGGCAGTTCTGGCGATTGACCGACTGCACCTGATGTGGAAAGCAAACTCTGGCCCCTTGCTCCCGAGCCACACGAACCAGCTCACGCGTATAGGACAGCGGATGCAGACACCCTCCTGCCGGCACCAGTGTGGCAGCGCGATAGGCGCTCGTACCGCTGAGTGTCTGCAGCTCATCCCCATCCACCAGACGGATGTCCATGCCCTGTTCTGTCCAGCGAGCAACGTCCCTTTCCAGGTTGCGGATCGCCGCCGTGCAGTGGGCACCACGCAACCACCCCTTGCGTACCGAATCGCACTTCAGGCCATGCCGCTCGATCAGACCGAAGACCTCGTCGGCGGAATGGATATAACTGTTGATGATGCGCGCACCGGCTGTGGGGCCGAGCTTCCTGATGATGGACTGCGGATCGGTCGGAGCCATCGGGTTGACCTGCCCTCCGGATCTGCCCGAGGCCCCCCAACCCGGCTGCTGGCTGTCGAGCACGGTGACGCTGACGCCCTGGCTGGCCAGTTCCAGCGCTGTTCGAAGACCGGTGATGCCAGCACCGATGATGGTGACGTCGGTGCTTGTCGCACCTTCCAGGGTATCTGTCACTGGCGGCTCGACGGCCGTGTGCGACCAGAGGGACTTCACCGGATTGGAAGCATGTGACATGACGTTGAATAGTGGTTGCCAGGGAGGACTTACACTAACAACGGGCTTTCACTGCCGCCATTTGGCGACTTTGAGTGAATGTATTCACATGTGCGTCACATTGACGCATACTAGCGTCACTTCAGGGAATGACTGGGTGACGGGCAGTTGGCAAGAGCACAAGGCAGGACCGGAAACAAGCAAACAGAATTTTCCCATCTGGCGGAGAATCTGAGGTTCCTCTGCGGCCACTACAGTTCGATATCCGAGGTCTGCCGCAGACTGGACATCAATCGTCAGCAGTTCAACCGCTATCTGGCCGGCAGTACCTACCCCTCCTACCGCAACCTGAAGAGCATCTGTGATTTCTTCGGTGTCGACAGGGAAGAGATCATGCTCGATCATGATCAGTTTCGTCGACTCCTGTCGTCAACCAGTAGCACGGATGAGGACAGCCGGACAGTCCCCGACAAGCTGTACGGCATTCTCCGCCCGATGCTGTCACGCGACAACAAGGCACTGGATGCGTTCGAGGGCTTCTATTTCAGGTACTTCTATTCCTTCGGTTTTCCGGGCTACATCTTCCGAAGCTTCGTCAGGATATACAGTGAAGACGGCATCACCTATTTTCGTCAGGTGGAACGCTCAACCGGCCGAGACACCGCCGTCGGCGAACGCATGTGCATGAACTATCACGGCACCGCGTTCATGATGAGGGACCGGTTGTTCCTGATCGAACGAGAACTACGCATGGACTCGACCTTTTCGGAAACCATCCTGACACCGAACTATCGCGCCAACAATCCCTACCTGTCCGGGATGATGTTGTGCACATCCACCTGCGCGGCGCACCAGCCCGGTTCGGCCCGTACCGTCTTCGAATACCTTGGCAAGCGAATCAATGTTCGTGATGCATTGCGTCAGTGCGATCTGTACCACCATACCGACCCGGAAATTCCGGACAAGGTGAAGCGAGCCATCACGAACGATCTGGCGCCGGGTGAATTCACCTTACGCCCAACACCACTCTAGTTGCAACACGCTGGAACCGGAATGCGCCTGAATCCGGCCCAACTCTATGCTGCTGTGAAGGGGGCGACTAGCGCTGCCCGATAGGCGCATCACCAAACAGCCTCCCTACCTCGGCAGGACTACTGCGCCAGTACTGCACGGGCGCGTCAACGGTGGCGCCGAGCCTGGCAGCGGCATGCCACACCCACCGAGGGTTGTACATGAAGGCACGAGCAATGGCGATCATGTCAGCCTTGCCCTCGGCCAGGATTGCCTCTGCCTGCTCCGGCTCGCTGATCATGCCCACAGCCATGACCGGAATTTCCACCACGGATTTGATGGCATGCGCAAAATGCACTTGATAGCCAGGCCCGATATCGATCTTCTGGTGTCTGGACACACCCGCGCTGGAGACATCGACCCAGTCGCAACCGGCCTCTTCAAGCAACTGACTGAAGCGTGAGGATTCCTGGATATCCCAACTGCTGGCAGGATCCCAGTCACTGGCTGAAATCCGGACACCCATCGGTTTGTCTGCCGGCCAGGCTGCGCGCATGGCACGAAAGACTTCCAGCGGATAGCGCATGCGATTCTCGAGTGAGCCACCGTATTCATCGGTTCGCTGGTTGGCAACCGGAGAGAGGAACTGGTGCATGAGGTAGCCGTGCGCACAATGCAGCTCGATGGCATCGATACCGGCACGATGCGAGCGTTCCACCGACGAGACGAACTTCTCCTTGAGAACCGCCATTTCTGCCACGCTCAAGGCTTCGGGCGGCAATTCCCCTTCGTGATGTTCGATGGAACTGGGAGCCTTTGCCACCCAACCGCCTTCGTTCAGAGGTATCTGCATTCCGGTTTCCCACGGCTTGTGACTGGAGCCCTTGCGACCGGCATGACCCAACTGGATGCAGACAGGCAGCTTCACTCGCGGGTTGACGTTGCGCAGCAATGCAACCAGCTCGGTCAGCCGGGCTTCCTGTGCATCGTTGTAGAGCCCCAGACAACCGTGCGTGATCCGCCCTGCCTCCTCCACAGCCGTCGCCTCCAGCACCAGCATACCGGCAGAACTCTGCGCCAGCTGACCGAGGTGCACGATATGCCAATCCTGAACGATGCCATCAACAGCGGAGTACTGGCACATGGGGGATACGATGACCCTGTTCTTCAGAGTCAGTTCACGTAGCTGGAGCGGTTGGAACAGGTGTGTCATGAAAACTGGAACCGTGGTGCTGTGGAGGGTATGGGTGATCTGCTTATGACAGGCTATCGTCAATGACCCAGTGTATCCCCATTATTGTGCACATGACAGATCGGAACGTCGATGCCTTCGCGCAAGATCATCAGGCTCTGAACAGGAACGCAGCCGGGTGTGGCTTACGGCAAACGCCACTGGCATCGACTGACGAGCTCTTGCGCGATGTCGATGACCTGCAGCCCATCCGTCGCCATTCGAAGATTGGCCGGTGCGCTCTCGGCGGCCAGAATGGCGCTCAACGCCACCGCGCGCTTGAGGTGCCAGTCCAGGCCGGAACCGATTTCCCGCTGCATCAGGCGTGTACACAGTGTTTCCATGCTGGCCGACAACTGCACGGTGGTGACCTGCCCGGCGGGAATGAGCTGCAGGAGACTGTCGATGAACGAGCGCTCTTCAATGACATAGGAGACCACCAGATTCAGCGCTCCTGCCCGCGAACCGTTCTCCCAGATGGCCGCCAGATTCTGCAACCCGAGCCGGTTGCCCCTAGGGTCATCATCCGGCCTCGGAAAGGTATAACGAAGCTGATCGAAGTCGATGAAAGTGTGCGGGACGCCATCGCGCTCGAGAACCTCAGACACCTCGTTGCCGACCGCCGTCTTGCCAACGCCGACCGGGCCGCTGATCAGCAGGATGGGGATGCTCGATGTCATCGCCCTATCGTTGCACATGACCGGTGGTTCGCAAAGCGCCGGACTGCAGCAACTCGCGACTGTCTTCACAGGGGGATGATGTACAGTAGATCAGGTCCGTTCCGGAAGTGACTCTGCACCGATGATACGAGCACGGTCATTGCCATTCATTCACTCACAGGAGAAGTCAATGAGATTGTTCAAAACCGCGCTGCTGGCGTCGGCCCTGGCACTGAGCGCCAGCGTCATGCTGCCGGCTTCAGCGTCTACCCCGCCACAGGTGTTGGTCGTCGCCCAGAACATCGACGACATCGTGGCGATTGACCCCGCTCAGGCGTATGAGTTTTCGTCCGGCGAACTGGTCACCAATGTCTATGACCGCCTGGTGCAGTACGATGCGGAAGACCCGACCGTTCTGGCAGACGGTATTGCCGAGTCATGGGAAACCGATGCCGACGCCAAGACCGTCACCTTCACCTTGCGTGATGACGCGGTGTTCCATTCCGGCAACCCGGTGCGACCCGAGGATGTCGTGTTCTCCTTCGAGCGTGTCATCAAGTTGAACCTGACACCTGCCTTCATTCTGGCGCAGTTGGGTTGGACACCCGAAAACGTACTGGAGAATGTCACGGCTGATGGCAACACGGTCACCGTTCACTATGCGGGTGACTACTCGCCGGCCTTCGTACTCAATGTATTGGCCTCACGTCCAGCATCCATTGTCGATCAGGAAACGGTAATGGCCAATGAGGTCGATGGCGACATGGGCAATGCCTGGTTGAATGAAAACTCGGCAGGTTCCGGCCCTTACTCCATCGTCTCCTACCGTCCTGCTGAACTGATTCGTCTGAAAGCCAACAGTGACTACTTCAAGGGGGCACCGGGTACGAAGTCTCTGATCATCAAGCATGTGGCCGAAGCGGCGACTCAACAATTGCTGCTGGAATCCGGTGATGTGGATATGGCAAAAAACCTGACGCCTGATCAGATCGAATCACTGGACAGGGACGCGCTGAAAGTGGACGTGTTTCCACAGGCTGCTGTTCACTTCCTGAGCTTCAACCAGAAGACAGAATCACTCACGCCTCCTGCCGTGTGGGAAGCTGCGCGTTATCTGGTGGACTACGAGGGCATGACGAACTCCATCATCAAGGGACAGATGGAAGTGCATCAGGCGTTCTGGCCCAAGGGTTTTCCCGGCTCTTACGATGAAACGCCATTCACCTACGATCTGGAAAAAGCCAAGAGCATTCTGAGCGAGGCAGGCATTGAAACACCGATTACCGTGACGCTGGATGTCATCAACGCTGCACCGTTTACCGATATGGCTCAGTCCGTTCAGGCAAGCTTTGCCGAAGCCGGCATCAACTTCGACATACTGCCCGGCACCGGTAGCCAGGTAATCACCAAGTACCGCGAGCGCAGCCATCAGGCCATGCTGCTGTACTGGGGACCCGACTTCATGGACCCACACTCCAATGCCAAGGCATTCGCCTATAACTCGGACAACTCTGACGAGAACTATGCGGCGACCACCACCTGGCGCAATGCCTGGGCTGTGCCGGATGACATGAACCAGATGACCAACGACGCGCTGACCGAAGCCGACCCGGACAAGCGACTGGGCATATACGTGGAACTACAGAAGCGCGTTCAGGAAAGCTCCCCCATCGTGATCATGTTCCAGGCCGCCTATCAGGTTGCAATGGGCAAGAACGTGAATGGGTATGTGAACGGGGCTACTTCGGATTTTGTTTATTATCGGTTGGTGAGCAAGGATTGATTGCAGGGTTTTGATTGGGGTCGCGCAGGGATGCGCGGGATCCGAGGCTGAGTAATCGACAAATTTGCTCGAGAATCAGCCTCATATGCCGATAGGAGCATTCTCAGAAGTTGAGTGACTTTGAGACGCTTGTTTTCGCTGTGCTTGTCTACAAAGCACATGTGTCAAACATTTTCTGTATGGCTGCTTAGTGACCACAGCGGCTGTTTGTTTCTTGATGACGGTGGTCCGGTTTGTGGAGCGACGAGTTGCCTTGCAAGCGTCGTCGGCCGTAAGCCAGTGCAGTTCAGATACAATTTCTAGGACAAAATTCTTACCTAGCAGAATTTCAAAAAACTAAATACAACTGACGATTTATATCCGGTTAGAAAAAGAATAATAATGATCCGGGGAGAATAGTCATTGCGAATTAGTAACAACAGACAACCCTGATATCGCAAATTACCAATTTAGAAAGAGCCGGAGTGCCTGACGGGTTGAGTTGCACTTACGGATTGAATTCGCCCTCTACAATAGTCAATGGAAAGCAAGTTATGGCGTACATTGTATATGTAGTAACTGCGCGAATCGCAATTATTTATACCTCCATCTTACGCATCTAATGTCTAAGCACATAAAGACCATAGAACTCTTGAAGACTTTGGGAGTATTATTAGGAGGCCCGACAGCGTTCGCAGCCTTAGCCGAAATCGACGACAGGTTGGAATTGAATCCAATACTTGAACGGATAGTACTAAATTTTGACACTTTTCAAGAGAGTGCTTGGTCCGATATTTCACATTTCTTAAATTTGGATATTGATCTGACTAAGTTCGCATCGCTTTTAACAATTACTACTCTACTCTTTATGCCGGTGGTGATAGATGTCGTGAAACGTGGTTTTTACGGTACAACTGACAAGGCTGAAAGAACTATATTTGAAACGAGGTTAGTCATAATAAAAGGGGTCATTGGCCTTGGGTTTATGTGTTTACTGTTGACCATGTTTGGGCTTCCAATGCTGATTCCATTGATGACCTTTTTGGGAGCGTTAATCGTAAAAGGTAAACAGTCCATACCTATATATAAGAAGGCGACGACGATCAAAAGCCGTTTTTGTGCCTTATTTACAATTATTATTATGCTCACCTGCTATATCATTGCTCTTCCAATGTCGGTATATGCTGCTCTGAAAAGCGTAAATGGCGGTACTATTCCAGACGTGGACTGGTGGGTAGTCAGCAGTTCCCGGCCAGTGAAAACGGCCCTGACTATCAACGAGTTGCAGAGTTCTGACAAGTCGCCTTTCGTAACCT
>CANLXI010000061.1 GCA_947495035.1 uncultured Granulosicoccus sp. | reverse complement strand
CGGGATGAGCTGATCAATCGAGCCGGGCGTTTGGTGAATAATGCAGGCAAAGCTATTCTGGAGATCGGAATCAACCCCAAACTACTGGTAACCTTTCAGGCATACGAGCGATCCGCTCAAAACGCGGCTTAGTTTTTGTCACATTGAGGCTAGCACTGGGGAGTATCGGCAGAAAGTGCCGACGAGTGCTGGATAGAACCCCGCCATCTGTCGATACTAGGGGGAGCTGTGCGACCGCACGGTGGACTCGGACACGGCGTCGGATGACCGTTCAAAATCACTACCGACGCCGTGCTCTCCTCACTTCGGCAGTTCCTGTTTAACGGGCTGCCCGAATCGGTGTCGCTCGACCGGCTCTCAGCGGTGACATATCCCGCCACTCTGGCCTGTGATTGAGAAGCCATCGTGGTTACACCGGCTCTGAGTTGACTAGAGGCTCAGCGGCGAATAAGCGCGGTTTTTGGTTGTCGCATACACGCGACTGTGAAAAAGACACTTCGCTGATAATCTGATGGGCTCAGGCTTGACGTTGAATGTCCAGATCGGTCTGGAATGAACGTTTACCGACACATCAATAGATACGTCGGCTGTTTATGGCTGAGGGCGAATTCAATCCGTAAGTGCAACTCAACCCGTCGGGCATGAGGAGGCAAGCTGCGATAGCATGGCTACCAATCGTTCCGGCAAGAATGAGTGGCATCAATGCAACACTATTCGCAGCTCACCAGTGAGCAACGATATCAGATTTACGCCCTGAGGAAGAAGGGACACACGATGACAGAGACGGCCCAGGTGATAGGGGTGCACAAGTCGACGGTCAGTCGTGAGCTGAAGCGCAATACAGGCGCTCGCGGGTATCGGCCCAAGCAGGCTCACGAGCTTTCCCAGCAGCGTCAGGATGAGAAGGTGCGTTATGCGATCGAGGAAAGTACCTGGCGGCGCGTAGAGCAGCTCTTGCGAGAGGACTGGAGTCCTGAGCAGGTTTGCCTGTGGCTACACGAGGCTGGAGAACAATCAGTGAGTCACGAATCGATCTACCTGCACATCTATTGGGACAAGGACTGTGGTGGAGATCTGCATACTTATCTGCGGTGCAAGAAGCAGCGTCGCAAGCGCTATGGCTCTTATGATCGCCGAGGAAAGCTGCGCAACCAAGTATCTATCGAAGAACGACCAGCCGTGGTAGATGAACGCTCCAGAGAAGGCGACTGGGAGCTGGATACAATCATCGGAAAGAACAACAAGCAGGCAATCGTATCGATGAACGAACGCGTGCATCGACTAATCTATCTGTACAAGGTTGAAACCAAAGATGCTGAGTCCGTTGCACAGGCCATCACTCGAACGCTCAAGGAAAAGGGATTGCCCGTGCTGACGCTCACTGCCGATAATGGACGAGAGTTTGGCAACCACGAAGCCATCGCAGAAGAGCTGAACGCCGACTTCTACTTTGCCCATCCCTATAGCTCATGGGAGAGAGGTGCGAATGAGAATGGAAATGGACTGGTCAGGCAGTATTTTCCGAAAGGGTCAGACTTCAGCACGATTACCGATGAAGACCTGAGGCAAGTGGAGAGAAAATTGAATAATAGACCTCGCAAGTGCCTTGATATGAAAACGCCAAATCAGGTAGCCTTTGGCATTACCCCAACCGTTGCACTTGGGATTTGAAACCGCGGAGTGATAGTGGGTTGGCAGTGTCAACTTCCGCCGCGGCAAATCAGGTAGCCTTTGGCATTACCCCAGCCGTTGCACTTGGGATTTGAAACCGCGACACATATCAAGGGTATTCCAAACCTGAAATAATGATGTCGTGATCGGATTCGATTCCAAAATGGGCGCACAACGTGCACAACAATCCGCGCAACGATAGATACCGAAAATGACAGCAAGCAGGCCATACGCCCTCCCACTGTCATCCTCGGTCTTGATATCAGGCTATCTTCCTATTCCTGATTGGCGCAGACAACAGTCGCAGTACCGGTAAAACTATTGCATCTATCGACGATTCTTTGCTGATTGTCGATGTTGTAATAGCATGTCCACGCGCATTCATATCGGTTCGACTCGACACCATCCAGGGAGATTGGCTGCGGTGATGAGCTAATATTCAGCCACCCCGGGGCGAAAGAAGCGTAACAGGAACCACCGATCGCGGTATCCCCAACATCGCATGAAGCGGCTATGCCATGTTGTCTTCCCGCTGGACTTTCGCTAAACCGGATACTTTCGTATTTGCTGTAAAACACGGTGCTCGCTGCGGGCGTGCCGGCAGGCCCCTGCACACCTTGTGGTCCTTGAGGGCCTGTTGGTCCGATATCACCTTGCGGCCCTTGAGGGCCAGAGGGTCCGATTTCACCTTGCGGTCCTTGTTCACCTGCATCGCCCTGTGGCCCTCTGTCTCCAGTGGCACCCGGTATACCCTGTGGGCCCTGTGCTCCATCTGCGCCAGGTTGCCCAGGTACACCCTGCGGACCTTGTGCCCCATTGGCACCCGCCGGTCCGGTCGGCCCAATGGGGCCTTGAACACCCAAAGTCACGTTTTCATAGCCTCGTGAACAGCTATCGTCAGCTTCCAGCAGCTGCACGATTCGTCCGCTTCGACTGACGCAAACCTCAACAGGCGCATCTTGCGCGTATGGTTGGCCTGGGCTCATCACCAGTGGGCTGGCGATGAGCAGTGGAGATAGGCGGGCAATGGTTGGATACATATTCATGCTTCTCATTCGGGTTGAGTCGGGACGTGGATGTCTGTTGCTTTGCGCTCCCAGCGAATCATCGTTGGAGCCGTGCAGCCATGATTGTATTGCGAGGTACTGTCGCTATCAATCCTGTCCAGAATCTGTTCGCAAGAGCAGCCTGAAGTGTCCTCAAGCGAATAGTTGCGTCTGCTGCTGGACGTTTCGAAAGCACCAAACTCAGGTCCATTGCCAGTGAGTGCATGGCGATTTCGCCGTAAAGATGAATACGGCACTTGTTCCGGAATTTCCGTGTAGGGGCAAACATCATCGTCGTTCAGTACACCATCGCCATCCTGATCGAATACGGTGTAATCGTCCTCGAAGGACCAGTTGACAATGCGGTCTAGTTGATCAGGCGGGATATCGTCCAGCAGATCGGTTGAGAGGATACTGTGTCCTTCCAAATTACTCACCCAGTTCAATGCGTCCGCAGCGCTGGCATTCAACTGCTGAAAAAAGAGGAAGTAGACCGATTCTCCGGGTTCCACGAAGTGCTCCAGCCTTGCATAGATGCCCTCATTGCCGAAGCAATTGAAGGTCTCGGATGAGACGGCATCAACCATGGCCGAAAAATCGCTGCCACCCGAAATCACCGTAGTATTGGCGGGGTCAACTACCGCGTCATCCGAAATGACCCAATTATCGAATTTACCAAACGCAGCATCTCCATCACTGGTGCTGATGATACTCGTCGTGTCGTCTGAGCCATAATTCACGACGTATTGCACCTCTACCATGGCAACTGAATCACCGGTATTCACAAGTTCCAGCAGAATGCGAGCAGTGGCTGTTGTCTGGCTTATGTTCATGGTCAGACTGACATCGAATGGCTCGATAGTCTGAGTACCAAAGCTTGCCTCGTTATCGACCACCGCCAGGTTTCCAGCTACTTGCACACCCTCTACCCAGATCATTGAGGACCAGTCGAAGGCGTCTGATTGGTCAGATAGAGAAGCGTCAACAAGGCCTGCACCCATCCCAGGAGATGTGAAGGAGCAAGCGCCTCCCAAGGGCTGGGCATTGTCAGTTGTCACCTCATCAGTGAGTAACCAGATCGATTCAAGGCCGCCCTGTACCTGGACTATCGCTGCATTTGCGGCTTGTCCCAGCGATAACGCAGCCAGTATGCCAAGGGTGAGGTAGTGAAAGGTGTCCTTCCTTTTGGTTTTCATTATTGCTCCGTGGTTGGTAAGTATCGCTGATACGGCTGTGTGCTGGTAATTGAACGAATTGGATGCCATTTCCCTTGAGGTGCTGGTCGTGTGTTGCAGGCCAGGTAGGTACTTGCATTTACCAGGCGTGAAATCCAAGTGCAATATATCTATCCGACGACAGATGTGAACGATACTGGCACAGCAGAAGCAAGCGGGTAAAGGGAGTGTCTTGTTTTTTTCCGTGGGGGAATTGGCTTCCTAAACCAAAGTACAGGTATACCTTGAGCGTTTCACCAAAAGTATTATCAGTGATATCTTGATTTCTATGAGCCGGTTATACGATTGCGGTGTATCGGTTTGGGCAGCTCGCTGATACTCGTACCAATCCGGGCCTCTACTATCACTTTTTGTGTAAGCGCGAACCTGGCAGGGTACCCCGCATGACAACCCAATCCACTTCGCCCTTTCATGTTTTACGGTATGAGATCCTTCTGGGCTATCACTGAAAAGACGATTCTTGCGGCCGACTGCGAAGGGCCGGATGGCGTTCTCGGCCAGCATGATGCTGATGCGAAGTTGCCCATGTTCGCAATAGCGAAGCAGGTGATCCCACTGGTTGAACGTGTAATTGATCGCCCGGCGTGTCAGTCTATCCTTGGGCAGGGTCGGTTGCCGCTTTTCGAGCCAGAGCTTGAGTTTGGCAAGTTCCGTTTCAGATCAAGTCGAGATTTACATGAGAGTGATAGCTCGCCAAGTCGGGTGTGTGCCTACTTTTTCTTGAGCCCATTGCTGTACCCGCTGCGACCCTCGGTTCGCCAGTGAGGCGCCGGTTACAGATGCACGTGGCGCTACAGGTTCATTTCCCCGTGGAGCAGGGAATCCATCAAGTCTCTGATGCCATCAAATACTTGCTCACTAAGCAATTTCAAAACACTCTCAAACTCGTAATGCAGTTGGTGCTTGGTCATGGCATCCAACCTCTTCCGTCCTTTGGTCGGTAGAGAAAATGTAAGCAGCGACCAGCGCCGTCGCTTCAAGCAGCTGTCTGATTCACATCACTCATGATGCGCTAACGCCTGGATTTCGATCGTCATCAAGTTCTTTCAGTATCAAGAATGGAGGCAGGTCCAATAATTTGGGTTGATATATTGTATTCTTGCGCAATCAGCTCAGCCCGTATCACACAGTAGAAGTCAAGATGGTAAATTTCGCGAAACGCTTTGATGGCTTGCAATTGAAACGGGGGGGCGTACTGGCCACCGGCAAGGCAACGCTGTTCACACTTGTGGCGATGACAGCGCAAGTCCAGGCCCTTGACATCATGCCGCTAGGGGATTCCATCACCGAAGGTTACGGTGCATGCAGTTATCGTACGCCATTGGTCGAGAGCTTCGGTAACTGCAATGTCACCATGGTTGGCAGTAAGACGGCTCCGCGCGCCAAGCCCGGGGTTCCCTTGCCGACAAACTGCATTACGACTAATACGAACAGTGAAGGACACAGCGGATATTCCACGTCCAATTTCATGGACACGTCACCGTACGGCGTAAGCCGTGTGCGCTATTGGGTGGATCAGAACACGCCTGACGTGGTGCTGCTGCACGTCGGCTCCAATGACATGGCCAACCTGACCAGTTCGACTGCCTTTCCTGGTGAATATGATCCCGTTACAAACACGGGTACAGGTGCAATTGGCAGAGTCGTGGAAATGATCAACGAGATCTATGCGGAAAATTCCAATGCCAGTATTTACGTCGCTGATCTGATTCCCTGGTATGAATCATCTGTGGTTGATGCGAGGATCGATGAACTGCGCATCGAACTGGCAATCATGGTGAATGATCGCGCTTCCGATGGTGACGATATCCAGACCGTTGCGGTTAGCCCGGGCTACCAACCGAGCATGATGGATGCGGATCAGGTGCATCCCAATGAGATCGGTGAGAAGCACATTGCAGCACGCTTTGCCAGGGCTTTGCATGATGACAACATTTGCAAGCCAACACCGCAGATAACTTCGCCCCAGGGAACGACCCTGCAAGGGGCTACCCAGAGTTTTACCTGGAATCTGAACAACATGGACGGTGACTATGTTGAAAACTGGCAGGTTCGGGCTGGTTCCAGTAGTAACAGGGGCAATTACGGCATTGCAAGCGGGAGCGGTTCAGCGACCCAGGCAACCTTGACTGGTTTGCCAACCAATGGAGAGACTGTCCACGTCACTGTGCGAATTCAATATTTCACGGGCCAGTGGGTCACTGCGAGCCAGATCTATACGGCGGCCTCCGTCGGTAGTGGCGAAACCTGCAATGGCAAACCAGTCACCGTCTATCTGGCGAATGGAGATTCTCCGACCGCTGGCGATGACGTCATTCTGGGCACTGCTGGAAACGATACCATCAATGCGCTTGGCGGCAATGACACCATCTGTGCGCTTGCCGGCAATGACACGATCGATGCTGGTAACGGCAACGACTGGGTTGACGCAAGTGCTGGTAATGATGTTGTTGATGGCGGAGATGGTAATGATTACATCATAGGCGGATCCGGCAATGACGAACTCTCAGGAGGGGAAGGAGACGATGAACTGCTAGGGCATAGTGGTGATGATCAATTGGTTGGTGAAAACGGCGCCGATGTTCTGAAAGGTGGTGACGGTGTCGATCTCATCCTCGGCGGCCCAGGGAATGACAACATCATCACTGGTAATGGATCGACCGTCGGTCATCCCTGGTTTGTGTCAGGAGGCAGCGGCAACGATACCATTACAGGTGGCTCGGACAATGACGACATCCTGGGGGCTACAGGAGACGACCTGATCATTGGCAACAATGGTGATGATGAGCTCGCGGGTGGTGACGGTGAAGACGTCATCAGTGGCGGCAATGGAATGGATACCATCACTGGTGGCAATGATGACGACGAGCTGGATGGTGGCAACGGCAACGATGTTATCTACGCTGGAGCCGGTGATGACATCGTCACAGGAGGCAATGGGCGAGACATATTGGTCGGGCACACAGGCATTGATGATATTGACGGTGGTGCTGGCAATGATCATATTCGCGGAGGCGATCAAGATGACACGCTCAAAGGGGGCGATGGTAATGACTACCTGACAGGGCAGACCGGCAACGATTCCTTGAATGGAGGTCCCATGACCGATACTTGTGATGGAGGTCCGGGGTCTGACACTGCAAGCCAGTGCGAGACGGAGCTGAATTTGCCCTGAAACGGTTGTTGCTATCCACTGGTGTTGCTGCCTATCCAGATGAAAGGATTCATCGATGACAGCAGTGAAAGGGATCCTGATTGGCCGGCAGCAGGGCGGTGATGAGGCTAGGGTCAATGTGACAAAACGCGGTTTTGACGCTGGTGTGAGTACAGGAAGCGCCTCCGGCAATTGATGTTCTTGGGTTACCAGGCTCAACGATGCCATTACCAAGAGGCCATTGCCTGTGAGATCAAGAGAGCAGATCTACAGCCTCGAATCAATGGCAATCCGGCGTTTCGAATTTCTGATGATCAACTGTCCAGTCGAACCGGATTGGAGTTGTCGCACTACAGTTGTCGCTGAGTATTTTTGCCGAGACTGACGATCGATATCGATGGGTCGTCAGTACTCTCCACGGGATTGCAATTCGAAGGGGTCAAGCGAGGATGCAACCCCCTTCACCGCAAAGTACCCAACTATCATCCCATTGTGCGTCTGAGGCCAGAAGCGGTCTGACGCTTGGACCCTGAGTCAAGCGACTCAGGGCCTCTCGCGGTCTACCTCGACTTCTCCCTCAACGAATCGCCCGCTGCCAGCGCAGCAGGGTCGTGGCCGTGCAACCGTAGGTCTGCTGCTGGCTGCTGGCGAAGCCGGGCTGAGCCAGGATATCGGCACAGGAACAACCACCGGTATCGGCGGTGGTGAACTGACGACGCGAGGTGGAGGTGAAAGGCACCGGCGCGCTGCCATCGCCTGGCTGGGTCAAGGCAAAACGATTGGTGCGCAGGGTGCGGGTGGGAGCGGCATCAGGGATGAGAGTGGTGGGGCACAGATCCAGTTCGTTGTTCAGTGCATCGCCATCGATATCCGCATCACAGGCATCGCCCAGGGCATCGCCATCCAGATTGGCCTGATTGGCATTGGGGATGGTGGGACAATTGTCCTCTCCCTGGCAATTGGAGAAGTTACCGACCAGACCACCGGGATCACAGGCCCCATCGGCATCCGTATCGAGTTTGGTGATGGTGACGGTCTGGAAGGCGCTGGTGGAATTGCCGGAAGGATCGGTGGCCATCCAGGTGATTATGGTGGTCGTATCCACCGGATAGTCCGCCGGGGCGTCGTTGGAGATGGTGACCGGTTCGAACAGGTCGGAGGCGCTCGGCACACCCGGGTCCAGCGTCTCCACGGGGCCCAGGGAAGTGAGGGTGATATCAGCCGGAACGACCAGGGTGGGCGGGGTGGTGTCCTGCACGGTGATCAGTACCGAATCGGTGTCCGTCTCGATGCCATCGGACACACTCAGATCAATGTTATCGATCCCCAGCGGCAGTTGCACACTGGGCTGGATGCCGGCAGTGGTGCCGAAGTTACCGACCCAGTCGAAGGTCAGGGGATCCGAGTCGGCATCGAAGGAGGCGGACCCATCTAGCATTACCAGGGCCCCGGCGGGGGACGTGGCTTCGAGGATCTGATCGGGTCCGGCATCGGCAACTGGCGCGGTGTTGCTGGCGGCCGGGCTGAGGTCGGCCAGGTAGACCTGGAATAAAGTACTCTGACCGCCGATCACCAGGGAGGTGCTCTGGCTGGTGAACAGGACCTGCTCCCCGTCGGGGCTTAGGTTCGGGTGGAAAGAGCTGTTTTTCCCCGACTCGCCGGAGGGCTGTGAGATCAGGCGCTGCGACTGGGTGTCGCGATCGAACACGAAGATGTCGCCGAAGTCGTCCGAATCGTCGGGGTGCAGGTTGGAGGCAAAGGAGTAGAAGGCGACGAAACGGCCATCGGCGCCGATGGATGGCTCGAAAGAGCTGTTATTGCCTTTGACGGGGGAGAGTCCACCGGCGGTACTGATCAGCTCCAGGGAGTCGGTATCGCGGTCAAACACAAAGATGTCGGGAACTGTGTCTGTATCGCCGGAATGCAGGTTGGAAGCGTCGGATCGAAAAGCGACGTAGCGGCCATCGGCGCTGATGGACGGCTCATAAGAGTTGCTATTGCCCTTGACAGGCAAGGTTCCACCGGAGGTACTGATCAGCTCGAGAGACTCGGTGTCGCGATCGAACACGAAGATGTCGTGAATAGTGTCCGAATCGTCGGGATGCAGGTTGGTGGCAGAGGAACGAAAGGCGACGAAGCGACCATCGGAACTGATGGACGGTTCTACAGAGTCGAAATTACCTTTGAAGGGTGATGGGCCACCGGAGGTGCTGATCAGCTCGAGGGTCTTGGTGACGAGGTCAAACACGAAGATATCGGCCCTTATGTCCGCATCGTCAGGGTGCAGGTTGGAGGCGAAGGTGTGGAAGGCGACGACACGGCCATCAGCGCTGATGGACGGATGCAAAGAGTTGTCATTACCCTTGACGGACGAGAGGCCGCCGGCGGTACTGATCAGCTCCAGAGAGTCGGTGTCGCGGTCAAACACAAAGATGTCGGTAGTGGTGTCCGTATCGCCGGGGTGCAAGTTGGATGCCTCGGAGGTGAAGGCGACGAAGCGGCCATCGGCGCTGATGGATGGATGCAAAGAGTTGTTATTGCCCTTGACGGGCGACAGGCCACCGGCGGTACTGATCAGCTCAAGGGACTCGGTGTCGCGGTCAAACACAAGGATGTCACCGAAACTATCCGTATCGCTGGGGTGCAGGTTGGAAGCGTAAGAGTAGAAGGCGACAAAGCGGCCGTCGGCGCTGATATGATTGACACCACTTTGGATACTGTAACTGGCTGCATCTCCCGGCCCCCCGACTGTGTCCTGCGACAGGCGGGAGTAGGGGATAGGGTCTGCCAGCGCGCTGGGCGGCCCGAGCAGAGCGAATAGCGCTCCTCCGATGGTGAGTCCAGGGGTGAAGCATTGCTGTAATGAGCGTGACATGAAAAATCTCCTTGAACCGGTTGAGGCCGTCATGGTCTCAAAGGGACTGACTACGTCTGGCGATAATGCGGCACGGGTTCGTCAGGCCGATGATGTTCTGGTCGGCGAGAGGGGTTTTTCTCCAAGAACGCCCTCACGCCGTCGCAGAGTGACACGAGGCCCGTCAACCCCGGTACATCCACCATACCGTTTTGACGTACCTCCCGTTCACGGTAACGGAGTCCTTCGGTGATAGCAATACCGCATTGCCCTTCAAACAGCGGACAGGTTTTCACGGGAAATAGTGCAATGGTGTCTCTTGCAAGGGTGGCTCTCAGTAGATGCTCGCAACACACCGTCTCGAATGAAAAGCGGCGTCCATGCTCTCGCTCTCCCTATGCTTTCGATGGACTCTGAGCCAACCGACTCAGTGTCCCTCGCGTTCTATCTCGACTTCTCCCTCAACGAATCGCCCGCTGATTGATATCCGCATCACAGACATCGGCCAGGGCATCGTCGTTCAGGTTGGCTTGAATGTTTGGTCGGTTTGTCGACTTGAGCGCACTGGGACTGAACCCAGAACCAGCCTGTTGGTGATTTCGCTGCGGATGGTGCAGCGAGTCAGTCAAACTCCTCAGGGAATAGCCCCAATAGTAGCCAATTCACCCGCGACACTTCCTCTGCACTAGCTTGCGTCGCTGGGGCTGCGGCATTGATCAAGCAGCAACACTCTGAATTTACACCCGTGCAACAGGATAGAACGCGTCGTCACTGACGTCTGCGCGACCCGGAAAGCTCGCGTTCATTGACCAACAATCCACAAGGCGATTGATGGATTGCCGACAAAGAGTAATTCGAAAAGGGAGGTGGTGCTGACGAATACGGGAGATCGGGCAATTACTTGCGTTGATAGGCTCTTACGTAATCAATGACAAACCGAGCAGGCATGGCGCCCGGATCTACATCTCCGACGAAATTTCCGCCAACCGCAAGATTCAGGATGATGTACATCAGCTGACGCGACACGTTCGTGTCGTTGAGTTCTCGCACCACCTCGCCGTCGATATACCATTTGATGACACCGGGCCTCCACTCAATACCGTAGGTATGAAATCGATCGGAGTATGCTTCTCCCTGGGGAGCAATGCTTGTTGTCGCGGAGGACACCAATTCACCACTGCCATTGAAATAATGATAGCTGTGATGGATTGTGTCAGGAGCCTCGCCCTTCAGCTCCAGGACATCTATTTCCGGCATGGGGCCGACATAGTAGGCATTCAAAAGCCAGAATGCAGGCCAGAGCCCATTGCCTTGCGGAACTCTCGCCCTTATTTCCACGTAACCGTTGACGAACTTGAAGGCATCATAAGAAGTAATCATTCCTGATGAGTATCCCGGATTCCACCCGCCGGATTCCTGAAAACCGGGCACATGCTGGTAAGTCGGGTACAGCTGCCAATATGAATCGTTGATGGATGGTTGTGTGGGTATGGCTGCCGGATCGGCATTGTCAGCAGTTATGACCAGTCGGCCGTTTTCAAAGGTGAATGGATTGATGCTGGAGTTCGCATGGCTGTCTATCTTGTCAATATAGAACTGTTCCTCGTTGTTGATTTGCAGGTAAGGACCCCAGAGAAAACTGGAGTTCCATTTCGACGTATCAAGCGTGTTGCCACTGAATTCGTCTGCAAACATCAACTTGAAATCTGATCTAAGCACGGCGGGAGTAATCTTCGCAGGCGGTTTTTTCTGATAAACCCGAATGTAATCAAGTTCGTAAACTGCAGGAAAAATGGTCTCCGACGTTGGGCTGCCAGGCCAACTGCCTCCAACGGCCAGGTTCGCCAGCAAGTACATGGCTTGCTTGGGTACGGTGAAGTTGTTGCGATTAACTCGACGTGTTTCAATGCCATCGACATACCAGATCAGCAAGTCCGGAGTCCAGGAAACACCAAAAGTGTGAAAATCCTCCGTGAAATCCGGTCCGGTGGTCACGTACGTGGGAGATGATACTTTCGCCCAGTTATTCTCGATATCGAAATAATGCAGTGTGTGGTAGATCTCTTCGGGAGCGTGACCTAACGCCTCCATGATGTCGATTTCCGGAACGTCTTCCACGTATTTTGTTGTCAACAACCAGAATGCTGACCACAAGCCCGCGCCGGCGGGGAGTTTGGCTCTGGTTTCCGCATAGCCATGTGTAAAATTGAAACTGTCTGAGCTAGTGATCAGACCGGACAGATAGTCCACGTCGGCTTCGTCGTAGTTCGGATTGAAATTCTTGTCTGGATCGGAAGCCCAGATGGGGTCTGAAGCATCCGGCTGAGCAGGTGCGCTCGCCAGAGCAGAAGTTTCATCGGCGATAATCTTGAGTGTAGAGCCAGTGAATTCGAAAGGCGAATAGTCTGAATCGGCGTTCAATCCCAACGTATCCAGATAGACTTGTTCTTCGGCGTTGATCGGCTGGTAGGGGCCCCAGAAAAATGCAGTATTCCATTTGTCTGGATCAAGTGAAGTTCCGTTGAATTCATCGCTGAAAACCACCTCGTACTCGGCGAGATTCAGAGTAGCGGGTTTGAGAACATGACGTCTGCTAGGCAGGCTGGTTTGACGATTCCCCACGCTGTCAAAAGCCCATACCTGTGTGAAGTAGTTACCGGGCTGGTCTGTGGTAATCGAATAGTTCCAGTGTGTTTCGGTACTGGACGTCGGCGTCAATTCAGCGTTGACTCGAGTGTAACTGGTCTGAAAATCTGAACCGTTCCAGAACTGGTTGGTGGACGTATTCTTGATAACCAGTTCAACACGATCGATTCCGCTGCTATCACTCGCAATCCCGGACACGAGAACGGGACTCACCACGGAGGCGGAGAGCTTGGGGGTCGAAAAGCTTGCTGACGGAGGGACTGTGTCTGACGGTACGATCGAAAACCGGTGCGTGACTGGCTGAACGATACGATTGTTTGATGTATCCCAGATCCAGAGACTGACGAAATAGTTTCCGAGCTGGTTGGAATCGAAGCTGTAGTTCCAGTCACGATTTCCTGCAGATCCCGTCAGTATCGGATTGACTCGCGTGTAGGCACTGGAGAAGTCCGTTCCGTTCCAGAATGTTCCGTCATCAAGATTCTTGATAACCAGCTCTACTCGGTCTACAGAAATGTCATCGGTCGCAGTTCCGGACATGCCGACCGGGGAGTTGAGGTTCGCATCTGGAGCTGGCGAGACTATGGTCCCGGTTGGTGCTGACACATCTTGAACTGTGGAGACGACAGAAAATCGGCGGCTGACAGGAGGTGAGGGACGATTGCCGGACGCATCCCAGACAAAAGCTGCAAGATAGTAATTGCCATTTGCTATTGAATCTAACTGATAGGACCAGGAGCTGGACGTTGGCTCTCCGCTCAGTGGACTTCTGATTCGTGTATAGCCTGACTGAAGCTCAGTCCCATTCCAGTACTCATTGGTGTCAAGGTTTCGAATAAGCAGTTCGACCCTGTCCAGAGCAGTATCGTCCGTAGCATTTCCTTCCAGCAACGCGGGCAGCGTCAAGCTTTCCTCATGTGTGGGGCTCGCAATCGAGACAGCGGGATTGGATGTGTCGGCGTTGCCCTGGGAAGGTGCCCACAGGAAGGTGATCAGCAGTGTCCAAAATACGGGTTTGAGGCTCATTGTAATGGAAAAGATTTTCGTTTCATCTCGAGTGTCGTTGACTCAAGAGTTTATAGGAGTCGCAGCTGACAAGACGGTACATCTGTCAGGAATTCAGCCATGACGTACTTTCGAGCTTTTACAAAAACTACCGACCTGTGTACTCAAGCAACTACCAAGCAGGCTTATTCGCCATGTTCAGTGAAATATGTTGCTTGAACTTGCGCTATTTTGTCCGTTTTCATCTGTTCTTGAAGATTCGTGAACAGCCGACAATAGTTACGTAACGTAATCGAAACTGATGTCGTCGACACCGGCGTGTCGCTTACGTGCAGCGGGGCTCGACCTGCTCGATCATGACCGCCGTGCAGGCGGACCGGTGGATGCATGCGCGCAGTCTTGTATGCCTCCACGACTACCCCGGTTATATCCCGACCAGGCATACGGTTTGGGGAACGAAGTAGACCACGACCGGTATCGAAGAATTTGGTCGGAGGAGGTCTTGGCACAATGCGGTTTTCTCGCCGATCAATGTCGCCCGATCGAGATCGCTGTATGACATCAAGTTGTTGCAAACGATCGGGGGGGGGGCGTTCGAGCAGAGAGTCTGCTACGCGATAGACCTTGACATCAACATTCAGTATCAGTGATCATTTTGTGATGCAGTTCAAACAAGGTGCGTGTTTTCAAAGGTCACTCGATTTTCCTCATGATCTTGCTTTCCGAGCTGCAGGCCGACGTGAGTTCGACCGCGCTATGAGAAAAATGGATGTCTGGCTGCATCGTCGTGTGGATGCAGTACACCATTGATTGGCAACAGTCACTCTTGTCGGGAAAGTACAGTGAAGGGATCAGGTTGTACTTCGAGATACGCAATTAAAGTGTTCAAACTCGGTCATGTTTAGGGATGAATAGTCGATGAAAAGAACCGCTAGTGCTGTTTTTGCTCTTGTGGCAGCTGCCGTCTCACCTCTGTCAATTGCTGACGACATTTCTTTCGTTGATACCGGACAGGCGCTCGGCAGCACCGAGGGATTCAGTGTCGATGCTCAGCTGGGTGACATAGATGGAGATGGCGATATCGACGCGCTCGTTACATCGGTTGGTGAGGATTTCGCCATGCAAACCTGGATCAATGATGGTTCAGCAGTTTTTACTCTGGGGCAGACGTTCGGGCTTGGCAATAGAGATGAATTCGTGTTGGGTGACTTCGACTCCGACGGTGACCTGGATGCCTTCGTTACCAGTAACGGGCTGAAGGAGGTGTGGAAAAATGATGGCGGTGGCACCTTTTCTCTGTCATCGTCGTTTACCACAGGAGAAATACAGGTACGCGAGGTCATTGCTGGCGATCTGGATCTGGACGGTGATCTGGATGTATTTTCCAGCGGCAGAAATATTGAAGTCTTCCTCAATGATGGAAACGCTGGATTTACGGAGCTGCAACAACTCGAATTCGGGTTCTCTTCGTGGTCCGCACTGGGAGATGTCGACGGTGACGGCGATCTGGATGCGTATCTCACGTGTGCCGGGCAATGCAACGAGCAACTGTTGCTGAATGACGGAAGCGGACTATTCACGACCAGTACTCAGGTTTTTCCAAACGGGACCAATCTGGTGGCTATCGCGCAATTTGATTCCAGCACTGGGGTCGATCTGGTGCTCGCTAGTGATAATCATGTCAAGTTGATGAGTAACGATGGTGGCGGCATATTCACGACCACTAATGATGCCTTCATAGGGTTTGTCCCAAGGCTGGATATAGCGATTGGTGATCTGGATGGCGATGACGATGTCGATGTTTTCACGGCGGGAGGCTCAAGCATTGCCTTTTTCAGCAACGACGGCGAAGGTTTGTTCGCAAAGGTTCAGGAGGATGCCATACCCGGTTTCGGTAGCGCGGCACTGGCAGATCTGGATGGAGATAGCGACCTGGATGCATTTGTCGCGCTCTGGGTCGCTGGCAATCAGGTGTGGCTCAACGAATCGGTCATTGAACCTGATTCCGATGGAGATGATATTCCGGATAGTTCGGACAACTGCCCCGATATGGAAAACTTCGATCAGACCAACTCCGATAATGACGCTCTAGGTGATGCCTGCGACGACGATGATGATAATGATGGTCTTTCCGATGACAGGGAAACTTCGTTAGGTACGAATCCGCTGGTTGCTGATACTGATGGTGATGGCAGTGATGATGCTGTCGACAATTGCCCCGTTGCTGCCAACGCGGATCAAGCCGATCTGGATAATGACCTCGTCGGCGATATCTGCGACGAGGATCTCGACGGAGATAGCGTTGGCAATGATCTGGACTTGTGTCCTGCCACGCTGATACCAGAGAACACTCCGGTGGTGAACCTGCGTCGCAATCGCTTTGCGCTGACCGGCAATGGCGCGGCACCAGCCACCTTCGAATCGACAAGTCGTCGGGTGTTCACCACTGAAGACACCGGTGGTTGTTCATGCGAACAGATACTCGAGCAACCCGGGTTTGGTGGTGCCAGGCAGGCAGAGTACGGCTGTGTGGCCGCGACACTGATCAGGTGGTCGCGGCAGGTGCCGTAGGTGCAGGTAGCAACGAATCTACTGATCAGAGTGGAGTTATCTGCTATCGCTGCGTGGGAAATTGTCTCCAATCCTTGGCTGCAATGATCGTGTATGGGTGTTTCTTACCTGTCACGGCGCGTCAAGCCCGCAGTATCAGATAACCAACAAGACCGAATGATTGCAAGCTAGAGCTTTCTGGAGCCATTCCGGGAGGCAAATACAAGGATGATCTAGAGGGCCCCATCAATGCCAGCAACAACAATATCCGCCGCGGTTTTGAGTGCATTCAAGATAGGATGCACAGTGACAGCATGGAATAACTACAACATAGAATTCTTGAATATTGCCTATGGTGCAAACATCAACATTCCAAGCGTGCAATATCCTCATGCACCTGACGATGCCGCTGTCGCCATTCTGGGGGCAAAACTTGAATTAGGAGGCTATCCGGCGGCATCGCAATTTCTGGACCTGGCATGGTCTGCCTACAGTCATAAGGAGAATATCGCCAAATTCATGTCCGCTGTTGCTCAGGCGGAGCACTGTGCAGTGGTGAATGCAGACAATGACTGGTTGCCGTCTATCATCACCGCCGGTTATGCGGCAAATGCCTCCAGTGCAGGGATATTCGGAATGATGAATGCCGGATTGCCAGCGCCGAATCCAGATATTTCCTACACAGCTGCCTACGGAGGAACCAGTAGAAGGGATTACCTCGATGTGGGAGGTGAGTGCGCCGTGCTTGCGGACTTGGGGGAGGGAATCGATACTTTCGACGGGTCTCCTTGTGATGACATTGTCCTTGGTGGTGAAGGTGACGACATTATTGATGGTGCAGGGGGGAGTGATTATCTCTTCGGGGGTGCTGGGAACGATCATTATCAAATTGATAGTCTGGCTGGGGATATTGTGTCCGATTGGGGGGAAGGAAATGATCACGATATCGTCCACCTTGGCGACGTGACAATGTCCGAAGTATCATTTGCGACCCTGCAAGGTAATCCAGGAGACCTGATAGTCAGGTTTCGCAATACGGGTGTGAACTCGCTGCTCGCTGGCGCATTGAACACCGGTGAGTTCAACGCGATCGAAGAGATCACGTTCTCTGATGGTTCCTCGATTGCAACGTCGGAATTGATTGGTGCAATAGAAGTGCTGGATGATACCGTGCCCCAGAATACTCCGCCTGAGGACGCGCTTGTTTTCTGGGATATGGTTTCATCCGTTAATCCGAGCACTGTTCCAACAAGCACGGAGCACTTCCTTGAAGTGAGGTTCGACAACAGAGATGATTTCCATGTAATTGATCTCCCGGTAGCTTTGGAAGGCCGCATCCAGATACTGGATGGTTCATTCGACACGAATAATATCGTGTACGCAATTGATGTGTCCCACAGTACTGATGTAGCCGGGAATGATTGCAATGGCGATCTGGTCGTAGACGAGAATGATGATTTCGCGCCGTATGATGCAGGGGTTGGCACCATCCTGGACTGCGAAGTCGGTGCTATCCTGGCCTTGAACGAAAGTCTGGGAAGTGATGGCAACATCAGTGTCGGAGTGGTTTCATTTGCCAGAGACGGCAATGTTGAACTGGGCTTGGTGTCACCTCCGGACAAGGATAGCGACGGAGACGGCATCACTGATGTGGAGCAGGCTGTAGTCAGGTTGCGTCAACTTTCGGGTACGCATTTCCCCAATGCACTGAGCGCAGTGGGGCAATTGTTGAATAGTGCTCCTTCATCGTTCAAACAGCATGTCTATTTTCTGTCAGACGGTGACGACTTCAGATTTGACGGAATCGAAGCTCAGGCTGCAGATTTGCAGGCGAGAAACATCAGTGTCGATACGTACGCCATTGGCAACGAGTCTCGTGGTTGCCAGGGCACAGCTCTGGGTGCGGTAGCTGAGTTCACTGAAGGGCAATGTTATTCTGTGGAAGATGTAAGCACTTTGCAGAATGGAGTATTCTTCCATGGGATCCCTCCGCGACCACCGGCGGGTATAGATCGATTGGCGGTCTCAGTCAACGGGGGAGGAGAAGTCGACGCCTCGATTGATGGGGCGGGTAACTGGGCCGTCACCGTGCCCTCTACAGAGCTGCTGTCAAACAGCAATTCCCTTGAAGCCATAGGATATGCTTCGGACGGAACAGTAGCGATTGCCAGCATCGCCCTGAACTATCCGGACGATGAAGACATCGAGGACAACTGCCCTGGTGTCGATAACCCCGAGCAGACCAATTCCGATGAAGACGCCATGGGTGACGCCTGCGACGACGATGATGACAACGATGGACTCTCTGATGATGAGGAGGCGGCGTTAGGTACGAATCCGTTGGTCGTCGATACGGATGGTGATGACAGCGGTGACGCCACAGACAATTGTCCCGTCGATCCGAACGCAGATCAGGCCGACCTGGATGGCGATCTCGTCGGTGATGTCTGCGATGACGATATGGACGGAGATGGTGTCGACAATGTGGACGATGCGTTTCCTCGTAATTCTGACGAATCCGCAGACGAAGATGCGGACAGTGTTGGTGACAATGGCGATAACTGCCCGATGGACGCAAACGTCAGTCAGGCCGATTTTGACGGCAACGGACTGGGGGATGCTTGTGATCAGGATGAGGATGGAGATGGAGTAGCAAACAGTGCCGATTTGTGTCCTGCGACTCTTATACCGGAGAACACTCCGCTGGTGAATCTGCGTCGAAATCGCTTTGCGCTGACCGGCAATGGCGCGGCACCAGCTACCTTCGAATCGACAAGTCGTCGGGTGTTCACCACTGAAGACACCGGTGGTTGTTCATGCGAACAGATACTCGAGCAACCCGGATTTGGTGGTGCCAGGCAGGCAGAGTACGGCTGTGTCGCCGCGACACTCATCAGATGGTCGCGGCAGGTGCCTTAGTGCAGTAGTGTTGACGCAAAGGGTGTCTTGCGTCATCGATCTACGTGATTTCCAGCCTTTATGGGTCTACGTGATTTCCAGTCTTTTGTAACCGCACTGGAAATCCGTTATTTCTGGACACCACCAAGGCTGATTGGGTCATGAATCACACCGCGGGGTATGGTACGTTCGGCACGCCATTGATGACTTTTCAGAGTTGCATTAACAGCTATGACCTTGGCCCAAAACGATATCCGGCTGCGTGTAAGCAGCAGCGTGAAAATCATGAGCATCGTACGAGAAGTTTCAAGAGAGATGGAGGGGTAGTGGTCCTCCTTTTCGTCGTTGGCCCTGATTCACGAATCCAGAGAACAGCGCCCGATGATCATTTGTCATTCTATACGCCTGGGAAGTAGCTAAACGCCTGGGAAGTAGCGACAACTTCCGAAACCCGTCACCGCGCCAGTCGGCGACTCTACCGTGCACTTGGCCA
>CANLXI010000060.1 GCA_947495035.1 uncultured Granulosicoccus sp. | reverse complement strand
GAAACTCACCGGTATGGCTGATGCCTTCGAGCAACAACTTGAGCAACCGGCGACACATGATGATCTGAGCTTCCATGAGCGGCTGTCACTGCTCGTTGATCGAGAGGTCTGTACGCGAAGCAACACGCGCGTTGCACGGCTGCTCAAGGCGGCGCAATTGAAAATCCAGGCACAGCCGACGGATGTCAATTACAGCCATCCACGCGGACTGCAAAAGAGCGCCTTTGCAGCATTGCTATCAGGGCAGTGGATCTCGGGCCATCAGAATGTTTTTCTCACGGGCCCTACCGGCTGTGGAAAGACGTACCTGGCTTGCGTGCTGGCGACACAGGCCTGCCGTCAAGGGTACTCGGTACGCTACTTCAGAACCTCACGCCTGCTGGAGACGCTCTCGATCGCTCATCACGATGGTCGCTTCGCCAAGCTCATTGCACAGATCGCCAAGACGGACGTACTGCTACTCGATGACTGGGGCTTGGAAAAACTCGACCTTGGGCAACGCAACGATATGCTGGAGTTGATGGAGGACCGGCACGGAGCAAAATCCACGTTGATCACCAGCCAGCTGCCGGTCAAGGATTGGCACGCCGCCATCGGAGATGCCACTCTGGCTGATGCGATTCTGGATCGGCTCGTTCACAACTCTCACCGCATCGTTCTCAAAGGTAAATCAATGCGCTCAATGGATCCAACGGTCGAGGGGTTGAACACCCCAAGCTGATCACTAACGGTGATATTCTCTGACCTCGCGCGTTAGCTCTACGCGGTGATCACCATGGGCCAGAATGGGTGATCAGCTTCGCCGGAATACGCAGCTGGTTCATTAGGTACGTACACCTGCAGATTTACACGATGTATACCGTTGCCAAATGCATGCTGGATTGCTGACTCTACCAATTTCCGGCCCAGTCCACGACGACGAAAGGCTGGAGATGTCAGAACACCCCACATCAACATTTTGTGACAAGAAGAAGGGGATCTACTCGTTAGGCCTACGGCTGCCGTTGCGGCAAGCTTGCCTTCTACAAAGCTACCGAACATGGCATTAGGGTGCGTAAAAGATAGCTGCGCTTTGAAGTCTTCCAGAGTGCGAGTCAGTTCCTCGTCATAGGACAAACCCATTGCGACTGGGTTTTCTCTTGTGACATCTCTCCTCAAGGCCGAAAACGCCTCAGCATCGTCTGAAGTAACAAAGCGTATGTTCATCGGCGATACCATTGATTGTCGTGGATAGTGTCAGGGGTAAAAAATGGTCAGAAATTTTTCCGGGTCAGGTGTCCATTCTATATTTAGAAGATTGTCGGTATACCTGAAGTCAGAAGGCCTAGTATTGCCGCCATGAGTAGCACCTTCAGGATTGACCAATGCCAGACAAAGACAGCCACTGCGCAGATGCCAGTCAGGATCAGAACGCGCCAATCCAGAGTTTCGAAGCCTGGGGTCCACAAGGTGAGCGGCCCAACCTTCCTGGCGGCGACAGTCGCGAACAGTACATGCAGGGAAAACCACACGGATAGATTGAGTATCACGCCGACGACAGCCGCCGTGATGCTCGACAGGGCACCTCTGAGTCTGGGTTGCTCACCTATCCAGTCAATGTAGGGAGCACCTGCAAATATCCATAGAAAACAGGGTACGAAAGTTACCCACAACGTCATGGTTGCGGCAGCGAGTCCTGAAAGCACGCCACCTTCCCGATAGCCTGCGACAAAGCCTACGAATTCGGTCACCAATATCAATGGGCCGGGGGTGGTTTCGGCCAGTCCCAATCCGTCCATCATCTCACCGGCTGTCAGCCAGCCTAGATTGACGACCACATCCTGTGTCATGTAGGCCAGAACTGCGTAGGCACCGCCAAACGTCACGACTGCCAGACGTGAGAAAAAGGCGCCAATATCCAGCAAGAACTGATTATCAGTAAAGACGTAGACAGCGACAAGCGGTGCTGCCCAGAGGCAGGCCCAGAACAGGACAGTCACTATCGTTGAGCGCTTCATGGAAGGCAGAACAGATTGTCTGCCGGCCAAATCGGCGGGCTGCGAACTGGTGAGAAATCCGTACAACCCAGCCGCGATGACAATCAATGGAAATGACACATTGAAGAAGAAAATGGCAATGAATGCCAGGGCCGCGATAACCCAATGATCTTGTCGCTTGAGGGCCTTTTTGGAAACCCTTAGCAGTGCTTCGATGACGATGACTACCACCGCGGCTTTGACACCTAGAAACAGTGCATCAACAAGCGGCAGTTTTCCAAAGCCCGTGTAAATGGCGGCGAGTAAAAGCACGATAATGGCCCCGGGTATTACAAACAGCAGTCCTGCCAGCAAGCCACCTCTGACACCGTGCATTCGCCACCCCGCGTAGGTGGCAAGCTGCATGGCTTCAGGTCCCGGAAGCAGCATGCAAAAGCTAAGCGCATTGATATATTGCTTTTCACTCAGCCAGCGATTTTCGGTCACTACCATGCGATGCATCAGGGCAATTTGCGCTGCCGGTCCACCGAATGACAGGAGACCGATCTTCAGCCAGACGCTGAAAGCTTGAAGCAGCGTTGGATTCTCTATCGACTCTTCACTCGCCGATGTGATGTCGACGGAGCTCATTGAGGTCTGGCCCCTGTGGCTGGCCAGTCATGAGTCTCGTCAGTTGCATCGCGACACCAGCGATAGAACGCATCGTAGAGTAAACACCCGGCGTCAAGCTGTTCCAGATCATCGGAAAACATGCGCGATAGTCCCAGAGAAGCGGCGAGCAGGCCTTTCGACTCAGCGGCCAACCCGGGTTCATTGGTATCAGCAGCTCTGACGATTGTTGCGAGTTGATTCAACGGTTTTGTCGTCAAACCAAACTCCTTGATCATGACGTCGAAAGTGCATAGCTCGCCTCTGTGGCTCCAGAATACGTCTTCTACATCAAACGCCACGCCATTGAACTTCTCTGAAACGGCGTCGACTGCCGATGCGCTGACATAGAGAAACTGTGCGTTCCTGTCCACGAAGCGACGAATCAACCACGGGCAGGCAATACGGTCGATCTTGGGGCGATGACGTGTAACCCAGACGGTTTGTCCTGCAGCATTGCGAGGTGGCAGTAGTTTGTGGGGAATAGCAGGGAGCTCTGCCGCTTCCCACCCCAGGTAGCCATCTTTCAGGATTTCAGACTTCACACCCAGCGTGCGCAGGACGGCTGCAGCCCCCTCGCTGAGTTTGAGTCCCTTATGGCAGTAGACAACGACTTTGGCGTCTTTCAATTGATCTGCCAGCTGCGCGACATCCAGGTGCGAACACCTGATAGCCGTGGGAATGTACTGGGGATTCAGTGCGAAGTCTTCATCGTTTCTGACATCGATGAGAACTGGCGCATTGTGAGTGCCCACCAGTTTGTTGAGTTGCGCAACGCTGATTTGATTGGGTGACGCCATGATGCATCCTCTCCTGTGTCAGTGCACTTGACGTCAGCGCAAAGCACGCTGGCATGAAGGGCCATTTTCTATGGGATTGCAGGATGCGAAACTGTGGCTGGCGCCTCAAGAGGCGTTCGCAGCCCCTTGCCGATAATGATGTGTGAAATCGTATTGTGTGTCAATGGGGGCTCGAGGCGTTTCAGCGATTTGTGGCGTTCCTCCGGTTTGATAGAAACCTCGAGCCGAGTGACAATGCGCCATGAGGTGTTCAGTGAGAGAACCGGAAAACCCCGCCCAGAGAGCGTTGTACATTCACAGCAGAGTGCAACGCCGAGGTCGTATGTACGCTGAGCCTGACTGCTCAGCGCACCCGGGAGCATTAAGCAAACTCTGCCGACCAAGAGTTTGCCTGCCGGCTTGTTACAGACAGACTACCAGTCGACAACATACAACTCGCGACCCAAGCCCGGCAGTACTGCCTGAAAAACCGCGCTATTGCTGGTACCTGTTATCAGTGCCGGAACAGAACCGGTAGAACCCGGCACTATATCAGCCAGTAACCAGGCTCTGGATCCGTCGCTGAACCACAACTCGCTGCCATGGCGTCGGTTTCGAGCAGTAAACACCACGCCACCATCTACGTTTTGAAATCCATTGGGGTTACTGTCTCCGCGGCCACCCCATATATTACTCAGTAATACAGGGCTGTTTTCTCCTAAAGGATCGATACCCCATGGCTCCCGTCCTTGTACCCCGCTGTTGGCTGCGAACACAAAACGGCCGTTGACTTCGGTTATTTCCGAAGGCACTGAACCTTGTGCGCCTTGTCGAAGGTCAAAATAGTCGGCACGAGTGACTTTACCGTTCAGAGCAAGCGTTAGTAGCCAGGGTTCGCGTCCGGTAGCGTATGTCTCTGCTGACAGCACTACGGTACGAGTGGGCTCGGACCACGCAAGATTCACGGCATACGACCCTAGAGGGCCTTGATTCAGGTCAGCGACAAGCTCGGTGCCTGTGTAAGTACCGTCACTGGACCAGGGTTCTGCGCCCGTCGATGAAGTGTGGTCATTAGCCAGAAACCAGGCCTTGCCATCGATATCATGAAACTCGCTTACCCGTTGTAATAGCCCGCTTGTAATCGATACCGATACGCGTGAGCTGGTTGTACCCGGCGCGATATCCTTGACGATATGGGTTCCACTCTTTGTGCCGTCAGTTACCCATGGTTCGTATCCGGTTCGACTTGTGTGAGCCCAGAAGTAAACCTTGTCGCCAATACGTGTCAGCGCTTCCGGATCCTTTGCATCGCGGCTTATCGAATACGTTCCGCGATCCGTGCCGTCACTGACCCAAATCTGTTCTCCGGACGTGCCATCATCCGCTACAAAAACCAGTGTGTGTCCGAGCGATGCAAACCAGGTTGGCCCAGAGCTGGCGGACCCGGGGTTGATGTCCTTCACTAGATCGATGCGGCCGGAATATGGCTCGTGAATGTACAATTCACGACCGTAGTTGTCACCTACTGCCGAGAAGAAGACGTTATCACCCGCACGGGTGTACCCATACGGATCCGACCCCCACCAGCTGCTTCTGATGTTCCCCAACAGACGTGCACCTCTATTTCCCGGCGCCACGATCCAGGGTTCACGCCCGTTGGTACCGTCGTCCGCTGTAAAATAGACATGATCATTCACCGCCGTCATCGAGCGGAACAACGCTGACGATGTGCCGCTGTAAATGTCCTGACCGGTAACTGTCGTCTGAGCTTGAGCAGCGCCAGCCGAGAGACCGAACGCTAGCGCAACTGCTAATTTTACCGCGTTGGTCTTCTTGTTTTTAGGGTACATCGATAACTCCTTGCTTGTAGGTGAAGCAAGAGGCTACCAATCCATGGACGCATTGCAACCGTCACTCAGGCGTTTCCTATACCAAGAAACAGGGTACTAGCTGAAGGTATGGTGATGAGTGAGCGGTGTGCTCCGATAGTGATCAAAGGCCAAACCGTGCAGGGATGATTTTCCTCGTTTTTGGTCATGGGTATTGCTGAGGCAGCGCCAACACACACTGCCTCGGTGAATCCGATTCTTGGTATAACCAGCAACAGACCTCAGCCCAACTTGTTACTCATCCAGCCAATCCAGACTGTCAGATACGGTGAAGGGCAGATCAGCAAATGGCGCAGCGAATCCGGTGTCTGCCAGACCCCTTGTAGACCGAAACCCTTGTGCCAACCACATGTTCTGCTTTTGGGGTGACAAGTGCCGAGTGAGAGAGGTTTGCCAGGAACTTGTTCAGAGTGCCAGCCCGATCCTCGGTTTCGATATCACTCGGACCGACTACCATCAACGGGCGTTCTGGGTTGCTGCTCTTTCCAGTAGCGTAACTATTTCGTCGATAACCGCGGGGCCATTGTCGCCATTGGTCATCACAACGTATCCATTGCCCGACCTGGTGGCACCCATTTGAGAATGAAAGCCTGATTGATTCCCTCCATGTCCAAAATACATCTCATCACCTTGTCTCGTGATCATGAAACCCAAACCGTAAAAGAGGTCGTCCGTGTTGAATATAGGGCCGCCAATTGGCGTGATCATTTCTTCAACGACGTCACCTGCCAGCACTATGTTCGATTGGTTCAGCAACGACAATTGAAGCTCAATGAGTAGCTTTGCCAAATCCTGAGGAGTCGTCCAAAGACCGGCTGCAGACATTTCCGGATAGAGGTTGTAGTTGCCTGGAATATTTTGCCCTTCTGTATCGTGGCCAGCACTTGCTCTTCCTGTTCTCTCTTCTGATAGTATCTGGTTGAACGAACTGCTCGTCATGGCCAGAGGCTCAAATACGGCTTCATTCACCCAATCCTCAAAGGGTTGTTGAGTCACGTCAATCATTGCTTGCTGTGCAATCACGTATCCTCCACCGGAATAACTGAATTGGCTACCCGGTGTCGTATCAACAACAACGGCGGGGGAATTGGCCGGGGCTTGACCATTCAGTATTTCATGTAGTGAGGGTATTACTTCATCTTGCCTGTATCCAGAGAACCCGTGAACTGTGGTCCCTGCAGTGTGGCTCAGCAGTCTTCGCAGATTCACCTTTTCCTCTTTCGTCTGTTCGTTTTCCGCGACAGTCCAGGAAACCAGTTCATTGTTGATGTCTTCGTCAAGATCGATCATTCCATTCTGTGCCATCTTCATTGCGGCTACTGCGGTGACTGATTTACTCATCGATGCGGCTTGAAACAGCGTGTCCTGAGTGACTGGCTCCAATGTGTTTCGATCTTTCACCCCAAAAGTGATAAGTTGATCGATTTTGAAGTCCTCTATTATTGCAATGCTGACTCCCGGCATATCGTGGAATTCCAGCAAGCCTGGAATCTCTTTGAATTCAGTCACTGCGTAGCGTGAGTCAGTGCTGCATCCGAGCAATGAGCTTGAAATGAAGGCGATGATTGTCAATACGTGTCTGTGTTTCATTGGATTGATCTCCATGGTGATGGTTGATGTTCGGCTCTGATCCACCCACATTCAGATGGGTATGAATCTCTCTGCACCGGTCTATTGAGAAGAGCACCGAAATTGCGGACGTTGTGGCAGCTTGCAGATTGCGTAGACGCGCAAGCCATGAGTAGAGACTGTGGTGCGCCGTGGCCCCATAGTCTCTACATTTCGGCAACCTGGCCTTACTCGCAGATTGCGCCAGCCGGAGGCAAGGTCCCTTCAAGCAGGAAGTCCACCGCAATCGAGTCGACGCACTCGTTCTCGTTTGCGAACAAGGTGGTATGTCCCTGATGGTCTGATGACAAGAAAACACCACCGACTGCCTCGGCCATTTCAACGGCCCAATCGAGCGGTGTCAGTACATCGCCACTGCCACCTATGATCAAGGATGTTGGCGCATCCGGTGTCTGGATATCAGCAACAGGATCCAATGCCTCAGGCCATCCAACACAGTTTGCGGCACGGGGAAGCAAAGCCTCGGCGAACAGATCAGATGTACCATTCAGATGATTGAGAATGGATAAAAGCGACTCCACGGTAGGGCGCGCATTATCGTCGGCGCAAAGGACTGCTCTTTCAAGCGTGATGCTGTCGCCTGCATCTTCATCATCATCCAAACCCAGTTCCTGGATAAGCGTGAACATTTCAGTAGGCTCGCCATTGAGCGCGTAGTCGATCAACAAGGGAGCTAGAAATTCACCACTTTCTGCATGTTGTGTCGCTATTTCCAATAAGTTGTTGAATGCCCCGAACGTATCTCTATCTGCATCGTCCAGGAGGCTGTTCACGCGGGCGACGAAAGCGGCTTCTGCCATACTCCGGTCACAATCAGGCAAGGTAGTGCCGCAGGCACTCACCATCTGTTCAAAGCTGCCTTGCTGTGCGACAGCAGATCCCATCAGCAGTGAGTCGATTCTTCCATTGGGGCGCAGTGGTGCATCCAGAATGATGCGTCCACTGGTATCCGGATAGCGCTGGAGGTATAGCGCTGTGATCCGGGTGCCAAAGCTACTACCAATGATATTGAGTTTTGGCGCGTTCAACATTGTCCGCATGACGTCCATATCCTGTACGACGGAATTGGAACCGACCCACTGTAGCTGATCACTGAACTCGGCTGAGCAAGCATCAGCCAGAAGGGTTGCGTCATCGACCAACTCTTGAATGTCGGTCTGATTGCGCGGGTACCGGGATGACTCGGTGTCGCCAAGATGATCGCAGTTCACTTGCAGCGGGTTTCCTACGCCGCGTTGATCGAATCCAATAATGTCATAGTGTTCACGGAGTCGATCCAACAGACCATTGTCCATTACATCCCTTAACGCTTCTGTGCCCGACCCCGGACCACCCAGATTGAGTAGTAGCGGCTCATGTGGGCCATCACCAGTACCGGGCAGACGCGCAACATCAATGCTTATGCGCCGACTGTCTGTAGTCCCATGAATCAGTGGTACTTCGAACATGCCACAATCTAATACTGGTGAGGTTTCACACGGCTCGAAATTCATCGAATTGTTTTCGGTGGTTGTCGTGCTATCCGAGCAACCGCCTATGAGAGCTGTGGCGACAACTATACTGACAATGCTCTTTTGTAACTTCATGCTATTTTTCTCCTGTAGTGGTGTGAAGTGAGCGCTTTCCCCTCCGTTTTATCGGGCTGTGGTTGGTTATGCTGCATTGGAATCTGGCAGGCTTTTCCTGGCAGCTCGCGAAACATCTGGCGCTGAGCCATCAATGAGCAGGCAAAGAGCTCGATGATGAATGGGCTTCGAAGAGTTACCCCGAAAGCAAGGTGCATGATGTTCACAACAGGACGGCAACAACGGTGGGTAAAAGTTGTTTACAGCGTATAAAAACCGGCTGTGCTGCTATGTATCAATTTGTAGTGAATGCAATCACTGCGACTAAGGTCTGGTTCTTCCTAACCCTATGTATTGGTTTTTCCCGCAAAGCAACAAACCACTTGTATTTTCATTATGATTTTTGAGGTTTGTGCCGGTAGCATGATAGGCATCTGAAGCTTTGTAGATTGCACGAATGGATACCTTGAAGCGCCATGTTCAATGGCGATAACAAAACGACAACAAACGGTTTTTCCTTTGAGCAACCGAACGTGTGAGAATTGCAGGCTCGATAGATTGAGTTACAGCAGAATGAAAGGCTCTACCTGCATTCTTGTTCTTTGCTACGACAGAGACTGTTCGAAAATTCCTGATCAATGATCGATTCAAACGCCTCAAACAGATTGCTTTTGGTTGAAGACGATGCAAGGCTAGCCAACAGCACGCGCGAGTATCTGGAAAACAACGGCTACAGCGTGGCTGTGGAGTATCGAGGTGATACGGCCGTACGTCGCATACTCAGAGATAAGCCGGACCTGGTTATCTTGGACCTTATGCTACCGGGGCTTGATGGCCTTGAAGTGTGTCGTCGCGTCAGGCCGCTGTTTGCTTCTCCCATTCTGATGCTCACAGCACGCGACGAAAGTATGGAGCAGATTGAAGGTCTGGAGATTGGTGCAGATGACTATGTCGTCAAACCCGTGGTGCCCAGCGTCCTTTTGGCGCGTATACGCGCCTTGTTGCGTCATGACCGGCGCATCATCGATGCAGCCAAAGGCCCTGAACTGGCGACTACGAGTGTGGGCGAATTGCACCTCGACTATAACAATCGAATCGTCACCTGGAGGAGCGTGCCGGTAGGTTGCACAGAGGTTGAATTCGAACTGCTTTGGTTGTTTGCTACAAACGCGGGGCAGATACTGAGCCGTGATTTCATTTTTCGAAGCCTGCATGGGTATGACTACGATGGCCTGGATCGATCCATTGATATTCGAGTCTCCCGTTTGCGCAAGATATTCGAACCTGATTTGGTGAACCCTACACGTATCAAAACCGTGCGTGGGAAAGGCTACGTATTGGTTGAGTCGGCCTGGCAACAATGATCCGATTGATCATAACCATTGTCATGGTTGTCTTCATCGCAATCAATTTGGCGATATTCATCGGCGGCAAGATCGAGATGGCCATGGTCTACAACGAGGGTGAGCCGTTCTATGTAGGTCAATATCGAGGTACATTTGATCTATTGGACGACGCTATTGTTGAACGCGCGGGCGTGGACTTGCAGGCGACTTTGGTAGCACTGAAAACACAGTTCAAGACTCCGTTGCGTCTGGAATACCAGCAAGAGCTGGATTTACCGCCAAAGGGATGGGAGATCATTGCCAATGAAGCCGTCTATCTTCATGACCTGGGTAATTCGATTTCTCTGTATCGAAAGAGCATAATCCCTGGTCGGGTGTGGTCGCTACCGGTTGTCACTCCCTATGTGGATGAGAGGATTGCCCATGTATCCGGCACCCTGAGTCTTATCAAGGGGAAACTATCGGCTATGGATGCAGGCACACGAGCGCTGGCGATGGAAGAGCTACGCCGTTCCTATGATGTGCCATTGGCCTTGAAATCAATAAGCGAACTGGACCTGAGCGCAAAGGAGATATCGCTGTTACAGGCAGAACAGATTGTTGTAAAAAATCCTCTGGAGTCGGGTGAGGTATTCCTGGTCAAGCTTGGCAAGAGCAGTGTTGTTTTCCAATTTGGTCCCATTGACTATCCAGCGAGTTTCGAAGACAGAACCTGGTATGGCGCAATCATTTTAACTGCGATTGCACTCACGTTTTTCCTGCTCTGGATATGGCCTCTATGGCGTGATCTTCAGCGTTTACGTAGGGCATCGTTCGACATCGGAGATGGCAAGTTAGGCACTCGCGTTCGCTCGCACCCAGCCTCACTCATCAAGCCAATACTCGATAGCTTCAACAGTATGGCCACACGTACGGAAAACATGGTTGAGTCTCAGCGAGAACTGACTAATGCTGTTTCTCACGAGTTGCGAACGCCACTGGCACGCATGATGTTCGACCTGCAAATGGCAAGAGATGCTGACAATGTACTGGAACAATCTCGTCACCTGGATAGTCTGGAGATCAATGTTGGTGAGTTGAATACGCTGGTGGATGAGTTGTTGACATACGCCAGACAGGAGCGTGTGGAGTCGCCACTTGAGTTTGAAGCTCTATCGGCTGAAGATATGAAGGCTTGGTTGGTCAAGCAGGTATCCCGCGCTCAGCATGGCCGGGAAGGCAAATGCCAGATAACTGTCAATTTCGATACAACGAATATAGGGGAGAAATCCTTCATCATCAGTCCTCGTCTGATGGCACATGCCCTGTCAAACACTTTGCAAAATGCCTTTCGATATGCTCAAGGTAACATCGTAGTGCAATTGGATTCACAGCAGGGAGAATGGGTGCTCGGCGTCGAAGATGACGGGGCTGGTATACCCGATGATAAACATGAGCGAGTTTTTGAGCCTTTTTCTCGGCTTGACGAAAGTCGTCAGCGAGGTTCAGGTGGCTTCGGGATGGGGTTATCCATCGTGCGTAAGATTGCGCAATGGCATCAAGGCAATGCACTCATAGCAGAGTGCAAAACACTTAGCGGCACGAGAGTCGAAATTCGTTGGCCGATTGAGGTCGAGTTTGACTAGGCAAATATTGTACTTTCTCAAAACCCTAATGACAGGCTCAGGCTTTCAGGCTAGCCCGTGTCGGTGTTGCTCGAGCGGTTCACAGCGGTGACATATCCCGCCACTCAAACCTGTGATTGAAAAGCCATCCTGGTTACACAGGTTCTGGAGTGGCTATCGGTTCAGCGGCGAATAAGCGCGGTTTTGGTCGTCGTATGCAACCCCCGCCACTTACCGAAACCGGTAAGTGCGTTGATCTTTCATTCCATGGTTTGCGAGGTTTGCTGTCGAACTCGGGTGGTCGGGTCAATTGCAACCAGACCCGAATGCTCTGGCACCAAGGCGTGATTCGTCAAAACCAATTGCGACAATTTCAATGCAGCGGCCGGCCTGTGCAGTTCGTGTATCCACAAACAAGCGAGATCGGGTAAAGCCGAGCTGCGCCCCGTTTACGCGGATTTCGTAGCCGTCAATCATGCTCTCTATGTCCGGATTGACATTCCAGGCAATCACGATCCCCACCGGCAGGCTTCCAGTGCTGGTGTTCGTGAAGACGTCAGGGAGATCTTCCAGCGGGGAAACCGTTAGCGTGGGTTCACCGTTGAACAGCACCGAGCCTGAGCGGGTATCGACTGACAGAGTGCCTGACAAGGGGCCAGGATTGCCCGCTTCATCGATCAATCTGATTTGATACTCGGCATCGAACACCGCACCGTAATCCAGAAAGCTGAATCGGGCGAGCTGCGTGGCGATGGATTCCCCGTTTCGAAAAACTTCAACAACCGGTTGCACGACTTCGTTGGTACCGATGGAGTTGAAGGGGTGTAATCGACGACCAAAAACCGCGCTCATTCGCCGCTGTGCGGAGTTTGCGCACAGAGACACTGAACCACGATTGGCTCACATTCAGGACGTTGTCTGGGGTCGTATATCGCTGTTGATGACGTGGTCGAGCGACACCGTTTCGGTAGCCGTCTACACAGGGCTTGCCGAAGAGAGGAGCACGGCGCCGATTGAGATTTGAACGGTCCGTCGACGCCGTGTCCGAGTTCACCGTGCATTCGCACAGCTCCGCTAGTATCGACACCGGGCGGGGTTTCTATCCAGCACTCGTCGGCACTTTCAGCCGATGCTCCCCAGTGCTCGTCTCTATCTGTGCGCCCGTTGCCATTCTCAGGTCATCCTCTGTCGTCGTTGCGATCGTGGCAACTGGTATTGCGGCCCATCGTGTGCCGATGCTGCTCGTACTCGGGCACAACGTGAGAGCCGTCAGCGCCATGCCCGATCTCGCCGTGGACGACTTGGCAATGCCGAACGACAACGCCGCTTCCGAGCTCGGCGTGCGTCACAGAATTCGGAAAAGGTAACGGAGCAGGGTTCTCGGGGTAACGAGTCAGGCGCATCGTCCGGGTCACGCCAGGAGACGGTGTTTGAGCACCGCAGTTTCGGCAGTGACAGCAGTAGCTTTGTGATCCGTTGCCATCGGTGTCGCTGCCGCTGTGATCCGTTTCTGAGATCCCGGTTTCTTCCACGAGCCTGTGACCCCGATCCATGACCATCAACAGCGAACTCGAAGCTGATATCCTTCGTCTGCACCATGTCGAGCACTGGGGCCCGCACACCATCGCTCGCCAGCTCAATGTGCACCACAGCGTGGTTGACCGTGTGCTCAGCCAGGCCGGATTGCCGAAGATCGAGCGCTCGGCACGTGCCTCGATGATCGACCCCTATTTGCCTTTCATCGTCGCAACGCTCGAGCAGTATCCGCGTCTGACCGCCGCACGTCTGTTCCACATGGTGCGTGAACGCGGGTATCGGGGCAGCGAGAGCCACTTCCGTGCCCGCATTGCCGGGCTGCGCCCACGGGCCCAACCCGAAGCCTACCTGCGCCTGAAGACCCTGCCCGGTGAGCAGGCACAGGTGGACTGGGGTCACTTCGGTCATGTGCAGGTCGGTCAGGCCAGACGGCCTCTGATGGCGTTTGTCATCGTGCTCAGCTGGAGCCGCAAGGTCTTTCTGCGCTTCTACCTCAACGCACTGGGTGATACCTTTGCCGCCGGCCACGTCGAAGCCTTCTCTCGCTGGGATGGTTCACCCCGAGTGCTGCTGTATGACAACCTGAAATCAGCCGTGATCGAACGACATGGCAGCGCCGTTCGCTTCAACCCCGCCTTGCTCGCTCTGGCATCGCACTATCACTTCGAACCCCGCCCGGTGGCCATCGCGCGCGGCAACGAGAAAGGGCGTGTGGAGCGCGCTATCCGGTATATCCGCAGCAGCTTCTTTGCCGCCCGCGAGTGGACCGATCTGGCGGATCTGAATGCGCAGGCCGACGCCTGGTGCGAGGGCATCGCCGCCGACAGACCCTGTCCGGAAGAGCCTCGCATAAGCGTGCGCGAGGCCTTCGAACAGGAACGCCCACGGCTGTTGAGCCTGCCGCCCAACCCCTGGCCGAGCGAGCAGCGGGTCGAGGTTCGTGTGCCCAAGACACCGTATGTGCGCTTTGATCTGAATGACTACTCGGTCCCCCATATCCATGTACAGCAGACACTGAGCCTGCTGGCCAGTACCACACAGGTACGCATTCTGGTTGGCGACACCGAACTGGCCCGACACGAACGCTGCTGGAGCCGGGGCGAACAGATCGAGAATGCCGAGCATGTCGCTGCCCTGGTGGCCGAGAAGCGGGCCGCCACCGAGCATCGCGGCATGAACCGATTGCATCATGCCGCCCCGAGCGCCAGTACGCTACTCGAACAGGCAGGCCTGCGCGGGACTTCCTTGCGCACGCTGGTGCGCGAGCTGATGCGCTTGCTGGACGAATACGGGGCAACGGAGGTGGAGACCGGTTGCCGGGAAGCGATCGAACGCGGCGTACCCCATTCGAACGCCGTGCGCCAGTGCCTGGAGCGTCGACGCGAAGCACGAGGCCTGGCACCACCGATGACCATCGCCTTGCCCGAGAACTCGCCTGCTCGCGATATCGTGGTACGCACAGGCTCCCTGGCTGACTACGATCACATCAACCCTGTCCCTGATACCGATGATACAGAAGAACCAGACGATGAACCCACCTGAGAAAAGTACCGCTGAACAGCCGAGCCTGTATGAACGCGCCGAAGCCCTGAATCTGCATGGACTGATTGCCCACTGGGATGAGCTTGACGAGACAGAACTGACACGCGTTGACCAGTGGATTGGCTGGGAAGAACAGGTACGTCGACAACGCGGCCTGGAGCGCCGGCTCGGCTCGGCACACCTTGGCAAGTTCAAGCCGTTGGCCGACTTCGACTGGTCCTGGCCCGAGAAGATCGACCAGACGACGATCAATCAGCTGATGAATCTGGAGTTCATTGCCACCGCAACCAATGTGTTGCTGGTCGGTCCGAACGGTGTGGGCAAATCCACGTTGGCCCAGAATCTGGTCCACCGGGCTGTCTTGGCAGGGCACACCGCGCGCTTTGTCACTGCCGCCAAGATGCTGGGCGATCTGACCAGCCAGGACGGAGCCAGCGCACTGGAGCGGCGCCTACGCTACTACGCCCGCCCCGAATTGCTCGTCATCGATGAACTGGGGTATTTGGCCTATGGCAACCGCCACGCCGACCTGCTGTTCGAAGTGGTCAATCGACGCTACGAGAAGAAGCCGATCGTGATCACGACCAACCGGCCATTCAGCGAATGGGACGAGGTCTTCCCCAATGCCCCGTGTGTGGTATCGATCGTGGATCGTCTGATCCACCATTCCGAAATCCTGGTCATCAGTGGCGAGTCCTACCGCATGCATGAAGCCAAAAAAAGATCGGCGCAGAAGAAACCGACTCGCACGGCGACGAAGAAGAACAAGCCGGTAGCTCAGTGAACAGTGTGAGTCAGCGGATCCGCACCGGCGCCGCTCAAGTGGCCATGGTCGGGGAAACCGGGTTGTGCCATCCGGTCAGACAGCGGCGAATAAGCGCGGAAATACGTCGTCGCTAACAAAGGGGAGTGGTGTCCAGAATATCTCCACCGTATTCGAACCATAGATTCGAGCGTCGAGTTCAAGTTCGAACGTGGCGACAAACTCTGCATTCGACACGGCCGGACCATTGGGGCCGGGAAAGATCGCGCCCTCATCCCAGCACTGCAATGTGCCATCAGCTTGCTCGCCGCACATGGCGGTACCCGAATCCACATAGGCGTAGTTGCCATTCACGATCTCTCTGGTACTGAGAAGAATGTCTGTTTCGTTGGATTGGATGGACGAGAACTGTTCGCCCAGGGGATACTTGTCTGCATCTTCCGGATTCAACAGTGAGCAGTCCAGCGTGCCATCGGTTTTCAAACCGCACACGGCATTGTGTGAGGCAGCGATATCGACGTAGGGGCCGTTGTCCGGTGGTGCTATGAAGGGTGTGATCGGCCTGATGGGTAAGTCAATGGCTGAGCCATCGGAACACTGTATGTCACCGCCCTCGGTCAACCCACACACGTCCCCCGAGCGAATGTCCATCTTGACGAAGGGGCCCACCAGATCCTGAGGTGAACGACGCGCATCATCAGACCAGCAGACGATGTCTCCCTCCGTCAGCAGGCCACAGGACTTGATGCCTGCCGCATCGATCTGCGAGAAGGTTGCGCCAGCCGGTGGCTCAAGTTGAAGGTTGGAGTTCAGGCCCCAGCAGATTGCCTCTCCGTTCGTATTTAGAGCGCAAGTATGGTTTGCACCGGCGTCGATCTGTGTGAATACCCCGTCAACATCAGGCATGTTCAACTGACCATAGAAGTTGTCGCCCCAGCAAACGAGTTGACCGCCCTGCGTAATACCACAGGCATGTGCCTCACCGGTTGTCAGGTCTGTCAACGCAGGAAGACTGGTCGGTGGTTGCAATCGTTCGTAGCCGGTTGCCAGGGTACAGGCCACCTCACCCGCATCATCGAGCGTACACAGTTGCGCTGAACTGAACGAGTAGTCGACGGTCGACTGCCCCGCGGCAAACATCGGCGTTGCCAGCAATGGCAGGGATATCAGCAGGCGTTTCAATAGTGAGTGAGGCATGGGTTTCAGCTTCCTGGGGTTTCTGACACCGTAGCATTCAGATGCCGGAATGAAAAAAACATTGTGTTGCATGAGACCGATAGCCGTTTGTGAAATTTTGTGGGCCAGTGGCTATGCACAGGGCCGCAGGGCTTGTCGATTGAGATGGGTGGTAACGACGCTCTTATCCAGTGACCTGCCAGTATTCATGGATGTGAGAGCGGTCTGGTCTCGTTGATTGAAGTGGTTTGCTCGTGATTCCCGTGGCCGTGGAAAATTTCCTCCGGTTAACACGAAATCGCTGGCGGTAATATTCACATGGCATTAACATACAGAGAGCGGTAAAAAGTTGAACAGATTCACGGAAATCGTGATGACGGGAAAACAAGCAGCTTTTCAGAGAGAAATGCTGCGGCTGGTAGAGGCCAGTGAAAACAACGGCAAGGAGTCACCATGGATCTCGCAGACAAGATTGCGGAATTGAAGAGCCGCATTGAAAGACAGAAAACCTCTGTGATGACAGAGGAAGCCACCAAGACTGCATTCGTATTGCCCTTCCTGCAGTCACTGGGCTACGACATATTCAATCCGATGGAAGTGGTGCCTGAGTTCACGGCAGACCATGGGGTGAAGAAGGGCGAGAAGGTGGATTACGCCATCCTGCAGGATGGCCAGATGATCATCCTCATTGAATGTAAACCCATCGGTGCCAGCCTGGAAGCCAAGCACGCCGGGCAGTTGTATCGCTATTTCTCGGTGACCGATGCGCGGTTTGCGGTGCTGACCGATGGTATTCGCTACGTCTTCTACACCGATCTGGAAAAGGAGAACCGGATGGACGAACGTCCGTTCTTTGAATTCCACGTACTGGAGTATCGCGACAGGGATGTGGATGAACTGAAGAAGTTCGCGCGGCAGACGTTCGACTTGCAGAACATTCTGGATACCGCTGCCAACCTGAAATACCACAATGCCCTGGTGGCAGAGATAGCCTCGGAGTTTGAGAGCCCCTCGGAAGACCTGGTGAAGTTGCTGACTTCGCGAATCTACAATGGACGGTTCACCACGCAGGTGAAGAGCCAGTTTGAAGTGCTGGTGTCCCGAGCGCTGAAGGATTTCGTTAGAGAGCGCATCAACGAGCGGCTGAAGTCTGCGCTGGATAATGGCAATGGTGCGGCGGTGGCGTTTGAAGCTGAACCTGTGGGTGGTGCTGCAGAAGACGCTGCGCAGAATTCCAATGATGGTGTGGTTACCACCGAAGAAGAGCTTGACGCTTTCCGGATTGTTCAGGCCATAGGTTCCGAGTCTGTAGATCCTTCACGCATCGCGATGCGCGATGCCAAGAGTTATTGCGCGATTCTACTGGACGACAATAATCGAAAACCGATCTGCCGGCTTTACTTCGGGAAGAAGCGAATGGCGGTGGGTGTGTTTCTGCCGGACGGGGAAGAGCGGCATGAGATTGAGTCGGTGGTGGATATTTACAAGTTCAGGGCTGGGGTGTTGGGGGCGGTGGGGCAGTATTTGGAGGGGCGTGTGGTGAACGGGGACGTGGAAGAGCCGGGTGAGTCTGTACTAACTGATATGAGCGACTCCAGAGTAGTGGAGCATATGTGAGTCTTAATAGTACTCGTTGGGCTATACAAATAAATATCCCGCATTTTATCGAATACCTTATATTTCCAGGCGATCAACAAATAAATTTTTCTGAAAAATTTTTTTTCGCATAAATATTGTATCCAGAATTGAGCTAGCCGATTAACAATGATCAACCAAGCAACGTATGACTGATTCCAAGAGTAATTCTATGTCAGGGCTCACAGGCTTCGGGCTGGCATGTTCTGCTATATGGTTTGCTGGAGTGTCCTACCTAGTAATGACAGATTGGTGTAATGAAAAAAGCTTGAATGAATGGGGTGATTTTGTTGCCGGATTTGTAGGGCCTTTGGCATTGCTATGGCTAGTGTTGGGCTATTTTCAACAGCAAAAAGAAATACGGCAAAATACTGAAGCACTGCACTTGCAGCGTGAGGAAATGAGAAAAGCAGCGGAGGAGCAGAAAAATTTAGTTAGAAGTTCAGATGCTCAGCTAAACACTCTGATCAACTCCAATAGCGCACATGTTCTTCCCAATGTCAAATTTCATCGCATCAACAATAGTGGAGAGGTCATAGGCCCAGGTGTATCGGACCAAGAATACACTTTATGCCCAATGGTTTTAATCCAGAACTATGGCAATGTCCCAGCACGCGATGTATACGCGGAAATCATTTTCCAGCCGCTGAAAACTGTGGATGGTATTGCCAAGTCTGTGCCTGATAGAACAATTAGGGCGGAGGTGTCCACTGATATTATGGCCCCTGAAGTATCAATCCATCCGACGATTAACGGGAGCGAATCAGAGGACGACTTGAAGCAGCGCCCTAAGGGTTCGCCTGACAATCTTGATTACGCGATTTTGATTCGTATTGAATATCGTGACATGTATAACTATGCAGAGTTCCCAAAGAAAGAAGAGTGGTTCCGATATACCGCCTGCATGAATGTGGTTCAGGTTAAAGTTTCAGAATCTCACGGGGCAAATCTATCTACTCACGTGAAAGTAACTTGCAACTCTATAGGAGCAGACAAATGGCCAGGCCATAAAGATCTAAATGACATGCAATACTGAAAGGCGAATGGAAAACATAGAAATCACAGAAAAAGCCGAACAATACAGTGAACCTGAAACTTGCAGCCGCCGCTCAACCATGAGTGTCTCAGAGAGTGCGCCGGCTGCAAGTTCAGGTTATCGCTGCAGTTAACTTTCTTGGAGAGAAATTTGTATGCCCTATGATCTTTCTGAAACGCTAGTTGTTGGCGTTTCGGCCACAGCGTTATTTGATCTTCAGGAAGAAGATGCTCTATTCAAAGAAGAACTTGAGCGTGACCCAAGCACTGCGATTCAGGCGTATCGTAAAGTGATGCTGGAGAGAGAGAACGACCGACTGGATCCGGGAGCGGGCTACCCTCTCGTTAAGGCATTACTTGGATTGAACAGACACTCGCCGGCAGGCAAACCTCCATTAGTAGAAGTGGTAATAATGTCAAGGAACAGCCCAGAAACTGGATTACGAATATTGAAGAATATTCGTGAACACGATCTCGCCATGACTCGTCACATGTTTACGGGTGGGGAAAGCGTAGTCGATTACCTTGACGCCTTTTCCGTAGATCTTTTTCTTAGCACGAATGTAGAAGATGCTCAGGTAGTTGCCGATTCAGATCTGTGTGCGGCTGCGGTCCTATCAGTCCCACCCGGTGAAAGTTTCAAGCCTTCGACTGATCAGGTACGAATTGCGTTCGATGGCGATGCCGTACTGTTCTCAGAAAAAAGTGAAATAATCTACAAAACAGAAGGAATGGACGAATTTCACGCCCAGGAATCTGCTAAAGAAGATATTCTGCTAGAGGAGGGACCTTTTGCAGCTTTCTTGCTAAAGTTAGCGAAGCTGCAAGAGCGCCTACCAGAGAGTATCGAGTTCTCTCCAGTGCGAGTCGCTCTAATAACTGCCCGGAACAGCCCTTCCGAAATTCGTGTAGTCAAGACGCTGAGAAAATGGGGCGTCTACATAGATGAAGCGTTCTTTCTAGGCGGGGTGGAGAAAACAAAGATCGTCAAAGCATTCCAGCCACATATATTTTTCGACGATCAGGATGTCCACCTGAAACCTGCTTCACAACACGTTCCTGTCGCAAAAGTACTTTACAAGAGCGATTCAGTACTCAATGAAGCGGTGAAGAATACAGCAACTGATCCTGAAGATGAAAACTAACCCTGTATTGCATCCGACACTCTACATTTCCCTCCCAACGCTGCGGTCGTGCTCGCAATATGTCTAATATACATAGTACTTTGTTCAGCGATTCCCGGTGAGCTTGAAGCATAGGTCGTGATTGTAGCTACGTTAGCTGAAGGCACGCGCAAGGCTCGACGCTGATGGCGGTCGATGCTGTGTTCCTGTTTTCTGGTTGTGGTGGAAGTTATCGCGGGTTTGTTTGTTCATCGGAGTCGCTCTGTTTATCCCGTATCCGGTGAGCTTGCAATCACCAGCTTGGGACCGAGTTTCGCTATCAAACGAAAAAGCGTTTCCCAGTCCGGTACGTCCAC
>CANLXI010000059.1 GCA_947495035.1 uncultured Granulosicoccus sp. | reverse complement strand
ACTCAAGATCATCGCATCATTCCTGCCGCCACTACCCAAAAACGCCCAAATCAACCCACACGAATCCGCGTAGACCCGACTATTCCTTGTGGCAGAACCGGGCGTTCCGTGTCAAGAACTCACCGGTCCGCACCTGAAAACATATCACGTCGAGTTCCGGGAAACCAGAAGCTGTTGCAATGCTGCCTGAATTCCCGGTTGTCCATATCTCCCCTGACTGGCGTCCACCCTTGTATTCATGGAAGCATCCATTATGTTCATGAATGGATGGAAGCGAGTTGCAGTTACCTGCGCATCGGTTGGCAGGTGGGTGACAATATCCGATCGGCAAAGCTAGTCAAAAGTCGAAGATACACAACTCCTCAGGCCCTCCATGGCGCAAATCTCTGACGACCAGACGACCAGACGACCAGACGACCAGACGACCAGACGACCAGACGACCAGACGACCAGACGACCAGACGACCAATACGGGTTTTTGCGCTCGGAAAGATGCATGGCACGAAGAGTCAGTGACAGGCAGTGAAGTCAGGGTGTCGGAAATGCAGAGCCGAGACGTATCACACGTTCAGATTGCCTTGAACTCCTGTGTCACTGCATCCAGCAGTAAACCGGTCATGCCACTGACGTCGCTGGTCCTGTGCATGATGGCACCGTAGGCCAGCTTGATGGCAGGCTCCAACTTCAATACTCGAACCTCCGAGCTGGAGAATGCTGTCGGGCTGAATGGGTCGCAGATGGCAACACCCAGACCAGCAGCGGCCAGTTTGCAGCAGGTCAGGGAGGAAGAAGATTCTATGTCGACACTGAATGCCTCCGGCAGGCCTCGAATGCAGGCGTCTATTTGATCCCGTAACGGTTGTCGGCTGGGGAGTATGACTGTGCTGCTGGCCAGATCACTCAGGTTGACACGGGTTCGTCTTGCCAGAGGATGATCAGCAGAGACCACCACCACAGCACGCGATTTGAGCAGCGGTTTACTGAATAACAAGGGGTTTTTCAACGGAAGCAAGGCAAGGGCGACGTCCACCTGACGACTGTAGACCCATTCCTCTATATCGATTCTGCGACGCGCTTCCAGTGCCAGTCGTACGCTCGGATTTTTCTCACGGAAGTGAATCAACGCGCGCATGAAAGGCGCGGAATTGAGCAACGGCGGTGTTGCAGCAACGCGTAATCGGACACGCGAGTGCTCCGCGATCTCCCTGGCGATTTGCGGAATGAGGTCAATTCCCGAGATTGTCCCCTCGATGGACTTGAACAGTTCCACACCAGCTCTGGTGGGAATCATCGGCCCACCGCGTCGACGTGAGAAAAGGCGTATTCCAAGGGCATCTTCCAGCGCAGCAATCTGCTTGCTGAGCGCCGGTTGACTCAGGTTCAAGTCGTTGGCGGCAACGGAAACACTTCCCGCAGTCATGATCGCGCGATAGGCAATCAGCTGTCGCAGTGAGACTCTACCGCTCATGTAAGTAATTCCATTTTGTTATAGCCAGTACATTAAACATCATTTTCTTCATTATGGGTATTGCCTTAGGCTGACTTGAAACAAACAGGAGGGCCCAATGGCCACGGATCAACCGAATGTACTACTCATCTGCACAGATCACTGGGCTGCGGAGCACCTGGGGTTCGCCGGAAACGAAACCATACTGACACCCGGGCTCAATGAAATTGCGTCTTGCGGCGTCCGCTATACGAACGCCTACTCGGAGTGTCCCGTATGCATTCCGGCACGTCGTACCCTCATGACGGGCCAGTCTGCAAGATCTCATGGCGACAGAGTATTCAATGATCAATTGATCATGCCGGATGTGACCACGCTTGCTCAGGCTTTCCGAGATGCGGGCTATCAGGCGGATGCTGTGGGAAAATTGCACGTGCATCCCCAGCGTGACCGCATCGGGTTCGACTCGGTTCTACTGGATGATGAGGGACGTCCACAGTGGGGAACTCTGGATGACTACGATATCTATCTGGGGGACCAGGGCTTGCCCGGACGCCAGTTCGATCATGGCATGTCGAACAACCAGTATCACTGGAGACCCTGGCATCTTGATGAACAGCATCACGCCACCACTTGGGCCGCACGCAACATGGCACGTACCATCAAGCGACGTGACCCCACCAAACCAGCATTCTGGTACCTCGGATTTCGACATCCACACCCTCCGCTGGTACCACCACAGGCTTATATCGACCTGTATCGCAATATCGAACTGGATGAGCCTTACATAGGAGAGTGGGCCCGAGACCCTGACCAATTGCCCTATGCCATCTCGGCGTTGCAGAGTCGCAGCAACCTTTACACCAAGCATCAGATGCTTGAAGCGAAGCGTGCCTTTTATGCTCTTTGTACCCAGATAGACCATCAGATACGCTACTTGATCGGTACGTTGCGGTTGGAGGGACTACTGGACGATACCATCATCATGTTCACCAGCGACCACGGTGACATGCTGGGCAATCACGATATGGCGGCCAAACGCATCTTCTATCAGAGTTCTGCGAATATCCCGATGATTCTGATGCCCAACAAGGGCAACCCCAGAACCGACGAAGGTGTCGTCGATAATCGACTGGTCGGTTTTGCCGATGTCATGCCGACACTGCTGGATCTTTGCGGCATCGATATTCCGGAATCCTGTGATGGTATATCGATGGTCGGTGATCAGCGCAATGCTTGTATTTACGGTGAGTGCGGAGAAGATGATCATGCGTCGCGCATGATCAGAGACGACCGATACAAGCTGATCTACTATCCTGTCGGCCATCATTTTCAGCTTTTCGATCTGAACGAAGACCCGCGCGAGATGCTGGATATCAGCAATGAGCCTGCCCATGCTGAAGAGCTGGACAGATTGAAGAGCTTGCTGATATCTCGCCTATATGGTTCTGATATGGAGTGGTTTGACGGTGACAAGCTGGTCGGCAAGCCGGACAAGCCTTATCGATGGGCGCCCCATCGTAGTCTGAATTCTCAGCGAGGCGATGGCTGGCCGCCATCTCCCAAAGTCGACATCCCGCAGATTGAATGGACGCAGGAGCGCCAGCCAGAGGCATGAGCCTCTCCGGTGCAGAGCGCTGGAGAACATTGAAAAATAAACTGAAACGAGGAGAGAACTACCATGAGAAAGATAATGAACAAGGCCAGGCTTGCAGGTTTACTGACTGGCAGCTTGCTGGTTGCACTGGCTGTATCGACGCCTCTGATTGCCGCCGACTATCCGGTAAAACCCATCAATCTGATCATCGGCTTCAATGCTGGTGGTGGGACCGACCTGACCGGCCGCGCCCTTGCAGCTGAGCTGCAGGATGTCATGGGAAAACCTGTGGTGATCGTGAACAAACCTGGCGCCGCGAGCATGATTGCGGCGAGCTTCGTATCGAAGAGCAGGGCGGACGGCTATACGCTGTGGTACGGCTCTATCGGCAGCATGATACTGGCAAAGGAGCTGGGCAAGAGCGAACTGGATGTATTCAGTGACTTCAAGCAGGCCGGCACGGTCTCGAGACTGGTTCCCGCAATTGCAGTACCCGTGAACAGTCCGTATCAGAGTCTTCAGGACCTGATCGATGATGCGCGGAAGCGTCCTGGTGAGTTGCGTTGGGCACATAATGGCAGTGGTTCCGCATTCATGGCTGCCGGTGTCGGCTTCATCACTGCCAACGATCTGGATGTTCAGGCAGTTCCATTCAGCGGATCTGCCAAGACACGACAGGCCCTGATCGGCGAACAGGTGGATTTCGGTGTAGAGAACATGAATTCCGAAGTCAACTATGGCGAAAAGATGCGCATACTTGGAGTACTTCGCCAGTCTAAGTCTGATCTCATCGACCCATCGGTTCCAGCTGCCGGAGAAGAGGGCATTGACTTCATTGGCATCGACAGTCCTGTAGGTGTGCTGGCACCGGCCGGTACTTCCGATGAGGTCATGGCAATTCTGTCCGATGCCATTGCGGAAGCCGCTTCAACGGAAGGTTTTCGGGCAGCAATGGAAAAACTGCTGTTTCCTGTTGCACTGGTGCCGGCAAGCGATACCACAGCACAGGCCGAGAGCATTCTCGCCAACGTCAACAGCATTCTGCCCACCCTCAAGAGCGAATGACACCGCGTCGGCGGATAACGTGAATATCATTCGTTACCGCCGACCACTTCACCCACAGGAGTCAATCATGAGCCGCAACATTGGATGGGTGGTCAATCTCCTCATTCTGATCATTGGTTTGGTCTTTCTTCAGCAGTCATGGGGTATACCCACAGGAGGCTCGGATTCTGTCGGGCCACGTGCGGTGCCATTGGTAATCAGTCTCATCGTGGTGTTCTTGAGCCTGTGCATCATGGTCGTGAATCTGCTCAGGCCGGATATACCTGCGAAGGATGATGAAATCACCGTCAGGAACCTCACTCTCGAGTCTGGGCCATTGATGTTGCTGGTTGCTGTGTATGCTCAGCTGTTCTACTGGTCCGGCTATCTGGCGTCGACCTTCATTATCGCCTTGCTGGTCTTTCGCCTGTTTTCCAATTCCTGGAAACTGAGTCTGGCCAACGCCGCTGGCGGTTCTCTGATTTTCTATCTCGTATTCATCAAGGGTATGGGGATCTATGATCCGCCGGGCGCCTTGGTCGATATCTCCCAACTGTTGATCCGCTAGAACGAGCCATGGATATCTTCAATGGATTTGCCCATCTGTTCAGTAATGCGACTGCCGTCGGGTTTGTCGTACTGGCGGCTTTTGTCGGAGTGATCGTCGGTGCCATCCCGGGCCTTACCGCTGCTGCTGCAATAGCCATGCTTGTGCCGGTCACCTATTATCTGGACCCATTGTCAGCACTGGCATTTCTGTATGTCATAGGCAAATCGGGGCGGTTCGGAGGTTCCATTTCGGCCATCCTGTTCAATACTCCGGGTACGGCGGCCTCGGCTGCCACTCTCGCCGATGGCTATCCAATGGCAAAGGCCGGCAAGTCCGGGAAGGCGCTCAAGGTAGCAACCGTTTCATCCGTGTTCGGAGACTTTACCGGTGAGCTGATTCTGATCTTCGGAGCCGTAGCCATATCGTCGGTGACGGAGCGTTTCGGGCCACCCGAGTATTTCGCGGTTTACATGATGGCATTCATCGTTATCAGCTCCGTGACGGGTGACTCCATCATCAAAGGCGTTCTGAGTACCACTCTGGGGGTACTGGTGGCCATGATCGGTATTGATCCGATCAGTGCCGAGCCACGTCTGGATTTCGGGTCGATGGAATTGCAGTCAGGACTAGCCCTGATTCCCTTGCTCCTCGGGATATTCGTACTGGCAGAGCTTGCAATACAGATAGAAAACATGCGAGCCGGCACGGTGCTGGAAACTCGGACAAAAAGTACTGATCCGGATGCTTCACGCTTTACCTGGGCGGAGTTCAAACGCTGTGTTCCGGTCATGTTCAGGTCCTCCGTACTGGGGGCGTTCATCGGCATACTGCCGGGCCTTGGCTCCGCAGTGGCAGGTTTTTCGGCGTACGGCGAAGAGAAGCGTCGTTCGCGCGACCCTTCGAAATGGGGCACCGGAATCGTGGAAGGCATCGCGGCTCCTGAGTCAGCAAACAATGCCGTATCCGGTCCCACCATGATTCCGCTGCTGGCGCTGGGAGTACCAGGCAGTACCATCGCCGCCATTCTCATTGGCGTGTTTCTCATTCATGGCATACCGGTCGGGCCGTCCATCTTCAACACCTCACGTGACCTGATCTTCGGTCTGTTTGCTGCCGGGCTTCTGGGTATCCTGCTTTACGGGATCATTGGTTACTTCGGCGGGCCCTTGATCGGACGCATCATTGCCATGATACCGCCCAGGCTTGTCTATCCCTATATATTCCTGACTTGCATTGTGTCGGCCTATTCCTCCAGAACCAGTATCTCCGACATCTTCATCATGTGTGGTGCAGGATTTCTGGGTTATTTCATGCGAAAGAATGGTTTTTCGCCTGCTGCGTTCATTATCGCCTTCGTGCTTGCCTCGGGTGCTGAAGAGGCCTTTCGGCAGTCATTGTTGCTGTCGAACAGTGGTTGGCTGATATTCATGGAACGACCGTGGGCATTGCTCTTCTTTACCATTGCATTGCTGGTATCCGTGCAGAGAATCTGGCAAAAGACCAGAAGATAGAAAGCAGGCAATCAGAGTAGAGCGGGCAGACATGAACAGATGCAGGCACGCAATACCAATGGGGGAATACGCGTGAGCGCAGTGGGGGTAGTGGATCCATGGGGTATGCCTGCCCCCGGTCCTTGTTGACGGCAGGACAGGCAGTGCACGATTTCGGTTCCGTCAGTGAGCAGATGGTCAGGTTCCAGGCTGTGGGAGTCGTGCCTGAGATTGCTGCTACAAGCGGGTTTGACACGCCGATTGCCGCTGCTGCGCTGCAACCGCTGCGATGTACGGACGCTGCGGACTACAACTTCATGGGCTGGTGGAAACCAGACACCTTCATCCATTCACTCAAACGGTAATTCAGGACAATGAAAAAGCCCAATATTCTCGTCGTCTATGCTGATCAGATGCGCTACGACTGCATGGGACCTTCCGGCAATCCGGACGTCAAGACACCGCATCTGGACCGTTTGGCGCAGGAAGGTACGACATTCGACAATGCCTTTGTTTCATACCCGTTGTGTACGCCGTTCCGCGGCTCGTTTCTGACTGGCAAGTATGCGCATTCCAACGGGTTGTACTCGAATCATTTTGCCATCGAGCCAGAACGTCAACCGTCGATAGGACCCATTTTGCGAGAGTCTGGGTATCACAACGGCTACATCGGAAAGTGGCATCTGTTTGGTGGGCCCAAGCCTGGATTCGTGCCTCCCGGTCCAGACCGCATGGGCTTTGATCATTTTGTCGGCTACAACCGTGGGCATCAATACATGGATGCTGTCTACTTCCGAGACACAGAACAACCCTATCGCTGCAAACGCTATGAGCCGGACGTTCAGACAGAGCACACTATTGACTTCATGCAGTCGGTACTGGAAAAACCCGGCGACAATCCGTTCTTTGCCTATGTCTGTTTCGGGCCACCGCATTTTCCCATGGACATGCCCGATTACCTGAAAAAAATGTATGACCCGAACAGTTTGAGCCTGCCGCCTGGTGTTCCCGATGCCGACGCACAGCGGGCGTTTGTTCGCGAGCGCATAGATTACGATTTTGACGGCGATGCCAATGTGTTGGAGAAGAGCAAGGCGGCAGGTGGTTCAAAAAAGCCGGGAGAACCCGAGACTGAAGCTGAGATTCGACAATTCATGGCGGAGTACTACGCCATGATTTCCAATGTCGATCACAACGTCGGCATCCTGCTGAACTGGCTGGAAGGCCGAGGTGTGCTGGACGACACCATCGTCATTTTTCTGAGTGATCACGGTGACATGTTGGGTCAGCACGGGCATTTCTGCGGATGGAAGCGTTCATGCTTTCGCAGCTCGATGCAGGTGCCGTTCTTTGTGAGATACCCCAAACGTTTCGGGGCTGGCAAAAGAGCCGCCTCTCTGGTCGATATATCAATCGACAGCATGCCTACCTTGCTGGAGATATGTGGTCTGCCGATACCTGACGGGGTGCAAGGCAAGAGCCTTGTCCCGGTGCTCGAAAGCGATACTCCCGTTCGCGAAGCAGTCATGTATGAGCTGATGAAGCAAAGTCAGGGCGGAAGAGAACAACAGCACGCGAAACCTGAGCGCGGGATACGGACACTGGAGTGGTTATACGTCAGAAAGAAAGATAAACCTGTCTACCTGTTCGATCAGGTCAACGACCCTCTGGAGCAACACAATCTGCTGGACAATCCAGCCTACGCGCATGTTCAGAAGGAACTGGATGCCAGAGTGCGCGAACACATGAACGCCACAGGCGACGATTATGATCTGGAAATGCCGTGGCCGCCGAGAGATTTTGTCGGACACGCCGAAGCGGACAGAATCCTGAAGTCCGAGATTCATGCGCAGGCCATTACGGTACCTTGATGCTGAGTGGTTGTAGAGAGTGTTGCGTGAAGTAATGCAGGAACCTTGAAGTATCAGTCACGCTCTGATTCACCAACACCTCGGCAGCTTGGCGTCCACTCGGTAGATGCTCTGCCAGGCTTGTCTCCGGGAACTGAAGGGATGCACGACACAGAAGTCCGCCTCCCCCGGTTCGACAGCTGACCGGGTGTGTGGGTCAGCCCCTGTCTGCTGTAGAATGCGTGTCCCGTTGCGGGGGTGAGAATCAGCCCACATGGCAACCTGGTGGCGGCAAAGGCCTGATACTTCCTGTACTCGAGTGATCGACTGGGCTCGGCACTGCCATAAGGTAGCGAAAGTGAGATCTCGGCCACACGGGCTATTGCCTGAGGGCGGCGGGTGATCCCGGATATCGCTGTAAGCAAAGCCAGTCAAGAGAGGAAAAGATACAATTCCTCAGGCACCCCTACGGTACAATTCACTCACCGCCGAACGGACTGGGCGGCTATTCACAATTAGGAGAAAAGCATGGCACGTGGAGTAAACAAAGTCATACTGGTTGGTAACCTTGGCGCAGACCCCGAGGTGCGTTACATGCCCAGCGGTGGTGCGGTAACCAACATCAGTATCGCGACATCCGAACAATGGACCGACAAGGCATCCGGACAGAAGCAGGAGCGCACGGAATGGCACCGCGTCACACTCTTCAACCGCATGGGGGAGATCGCGGGTGAATACCTGAAAAAGGGCTCTCAGGTCTACATCGAAGGGTCGATACGTACTGACAAGTATCAGGACAAGAATACCGGGGAAGATCGATATTCCACACAGATCATCGCTCGGGACATGCAGTTGCTGGGTGGGCGAAGCGATGGCAGCAGTGGCGGCGATTACAATCAGGGACGCTCGCAACAGCCACCACAAGTTGCCCAGAATCCATCAACAACGACACCGGTGCAAACGGCAGCAGGTGCGGAATTCGACGACGACATCCCGTTCTGATCCGCTGACAAACGGGGTTCGGATAAAGGCGGCGTGCCTCCATGCGCCGCATATTTCAGGTATCACGATGCAACACTTCTCAATCGCTCTGCTGCTGACCACCTCGATCATGGCAGGAGCCACCCAGGCCGCGGCTTCCGATAACCTGTGTGAAGGCTTGTTCACCGGTACGGAGCGTGTGACGATCCCGGCGGTCGCCAAGCCGCCGTTCATGAAGTACTACAAGGATCCGGCTTTCGGCAGCAAGGTCATTCGGATCACCGATGCACGTGAGGGAGAGATCTTCAAACCGGCCTACAGCTCGATGCAGGCCTGGAATGCAGATGAGTCCATGCTGTTGCTGTATCGCGGTGGCGACAATCCTGCCCATGTACTGGTCGATGGCAAGACTTACGAGCCGTTTCGGGAGCTGGACATCATCCCTTCCGACCTCGAGGAGGTTTACTGGAGTCATACCGATCCCGACACCTTTTATTACGTCAGCAAGTATTCACGCGACTATGGCTTCCTGAAGCGCTACAGCATCAAGGATGACAAGTCCTACAAGGTGCGGGATTTCTACGACATCTGTGGCAAGCAGGGCCTGCCGACAGGCGGCAATGATGTGCAGATGCAGTCGCTTGACGACGATCTGTTCGGCTTCCGCTGCCGCAAGAGCGAAGATGAATTCTTCATGTTTTCCTATCGCCCTAGCACAGATGAAGTCATTCAGGCACCGTTGAGCAAGGAGCAGGGTTGGGATCCGTGGAGTGCTCCCATTGCGGGCCCGTCCGGTGAACGATTCTGGTTGCAGGGCAAGGTTCTGGAGCCCGACATGAAAACGGTCGCGCTGAAACAGGACATGTACAAATACCACGAACATGCCAACATCGGCCAGACCCACGACGGGCAGGATGCTGTTTTTCAGACGGTATTCGATCCCTCTCCCAATGGCTGTGATGACGACCTCTGGCAGGGGGTCGGTCACCTGATCGTGCACAACATGGAAACCGGCGAGTGCCGACCGGTCATCAATGAAGCAAAGGGCTATCCCTACACCACCTCGGGTACTCATGTGTCGGCTCAGGCCTACCGGAATCCAGGGTGGATCGCGATGTCCAGCGTCGGCTATGGTTCCTTTGATTTCTTCAGCAACAAGCGCAAGGCACCGGCATTGCTATCGGAAATCTATCTGGCCAATACCGATCCGGACAATGAAGTCGTCTGCCGCCTGGCGCATCATCGCTCATTCGGCAAGGATGCCAAGCGAGGCGGCTACAAGGCCTATTTCGGGGAACCGCATGCCACCATCAGTCCCAGTGGCACGCGAATCGTCTTTGGTTCGGACTGGTATGACTCGGGTTCGGTCAATGCCTTTGTCATCGAGTTGCCAGCCTACGAAAAATAGCGGCTTCTACCACATGAGATCGTCGGGAATTTCATAACCGGCATACTCGTCGTCGATTTCCTCGTCGGTCTCATCCCGCGTGTTGAGCAATACCAGCCAGCTCTGGTCTCGTTCACCGATTTTCTCGGCCGCCTGTCGTGGCACGATAACCAGCTCATCACCCTGACCGACGATGGCCAGAGCGCCGCGGATCAGGGCCTGACGGTGATCGGTCGTCAGCATCAGAGTCTTGATGACACCGGCGTGATCGAATCTGTACTCCGTATCCCCACGTTCGGTAATGGCATTGAGGTCCACGATCTGACGTATCTGGGCCTGAATGGCCTTCTGACGGGCGGCGCGGTCTCTTTCGGCGTTGAGTTCACGGTCGCGTGCCAGCGCTTCGGCTTTGCGCTGCTTGACCAGCTCGGCTGTTTCATCGACGATCTCGGCGCCCTTGCGCTGCATTTTTTCCTTGGTATTCTGCGCCTTGCGTGCCTTGACCACCTGTTTCTGGCTGGCGATGCCTGCCTGTCGAAGTTGTTCCTGTAATGACTTTGCCACTGCCTGAGTCCTGTGTTGTTCGGTTTCGTTGAATTACTTCAACGGTTTCTTCAGTACGGTCAATGGTATATCGATATCGAGCTCCGCACTGACACGAGTGCGTGCCACGAGTGCATCGGCCTCGGCGTGGATGCCCAGCAGGCGAATGTCGAGCTTGTCGGCACGGATGTTCAGATCACCGGTACGAGCGGGGTCCTGCAACTGTAACAGCAGGGCCTGTTCCAGTCTGTGAGTGTGAGTCGACAGATCGAGAGTCGCTGCACGTTCGATCGCTGCAATGATCTGCCCTTCAAAAACGGTGCTGACCAGGTTCCACAGGGTGGAGTCCAGCAATCGGGACAGGCGGATATTCTGTAACTGCAGTTGCTCGCGATCAGGATCCACCATGGGGGTGGCAGTCAGATAGAGCTCGCCTCGGGTATTTTTTCGGGTACCGGGTAGCTGCGCGATGAATTCCAGTGCCACGGTCACGCCATCGCGGTTGCCGGACAAGGCTATCTGCGTCAGCGTCACGCTGACCCGGCCCGCGGCAGAATCGGAGGTGAAAGTCTTGTCCAGTACCAGGGGGGATATGACGGCAGCCAGCTGCTGGTAGTCTGCACGCAGCAACAGGTTGAACTCCGTTCGGCTGGCCTGGAAGTCGACCTTGCGCAGTGGAGGCAGGTCAAGATCTTCGGGGTGGAGCGCTTCACTGGCAACGACGGTGGTGCCTTCCAGTTCGAAACCGATACCCAGTTTGTCGGCTTCGGTCTGAATGCCGGAAAAGGCAAAGCCGGTGGGTACGATATTCAGATGAACCTGCTGGGGACCGGGAGTCGGGGTCGCATTCGTATCATCGGCTGGTGATGGTATTTCCAGAGGGAAGCTGTAGCTGCGCCAGTGCTCCGTCAGCTGCTGGCGAAACCGGCCACAGTCGATGCTGTCGTTGATACGCGGTTCCAGCGCAGCCAGTTGCTTGTTCAGAGCGTCATTGACGATATTCTCAAGGTCCATGTCGAGCTTGCCACGCCATAACGCTGTGGGTTTTTCGGTCCAGCGGTAACTGGCATCAACCCGTAGCTGGGGGCACCAGTCGGCCTGCATCATCAGTGTGGTGTTGATCGTGCTGACAAGTGCACCGCTGACCCGTAATGATGACAGGCCCAGAGCCTGAGCCGCAGCGCCGCGAATTCCGACCATGCCACTGAAGCGCAAAGGCGCGGAGGCGGTGATCAGGCCTTGTACACCCGATAACTGCAATGCTGCTGTTCGTTCGATCAGCAGGTCCCATTGTGCGGTACCACAGGCCTTGATCCCGATGATGCGCTTGCACACCTGCCGCTCACCGACCACCGGGTAGGAGGCTGGTAGCTGGTCTGCGGCGATGGCCTCGATATCCTCATAGCTGACTCGGGCACGCAATCCGAAACGGCTGATCCCGGGCTGCTCCCGGAGAGCTTTCCCGTCCTGGATGGCGCCCGGTTTTTCGCTGACTTGTGCCGGAGCAGGGTCGCGCTGGCAAGCACTGGTCAGCAGCACTGTCAGGACGGCCAGGATAATTCGGCTGTGCCAGAAGCTGCCGATGCGACTGCGTCCGGCAGGCTGACGTTCGTTTTTCGGCAGATTGCGGCGCAGCGATGAGACGCTGCCTGGGTCATGTGTCATTGTCTGGCGACCGAGTGACGGGGCGAGGCTGTGTCGGACTCAATCAACGGCGGGAACTTGCAGACCGCGTTCGACGGCGGGTCTCTGCAGGCAGCGATCCAGATAGCTCATCGTGTTCTCGAACTCTGCCATCCGGAAATCCTCGCCGGCTCCGTAGACGTCTCGCACCGCACGTAGCCAGGGGAAAATGGCGATATCGGCAATCGTATACTGCTCACCCACCATGAATGGCTGGCTCTTCAGTTGCTGTTCCAGCACTGCCAGAAGGCGCCGTGATTCATCAATGAAGTGCTGCTTCGGTCTGGGGTCCGAGACCTCCTTGCCAGCGAATTTCTTGAAATAGCCATACTGGCCGAACATGGGGCCCAGTCCGCCCATCTGGAACATCAGCCATTGCAGAGTCTGGGCGCGCCCCCTGGCATCGGCCGGAATGAGCGTGCCGGTCTTGTCTGCAAGGTAGAGCAGGATTGCGCCAGACTCCCAGAGCGTGATCAGTTGACCACCGGGTCCATGCGGATCGATGATGGCCGGTATCTTGTTGTTCGGGTTCAAGGACAGAAATGCCGGCGTATGCTGATCACCTCTGATGCTTACCGTATGGGCTTCGTAGGGTAATCCCATTTCCTCCAGAGCAATCGATACCTTCACGCCGTTAGGAGTGGGGTAGGAGTACAGCTGCAATCGGTCCGGGTCCGTCGCTGGCCAGTGATGGGTGATGGGGTGGTCTGTCAGAGTCGTCATGCGATGTCGAAGAATGCCTGTCAGCGGGTTGGTATCCAGTACACTAGCCGCTTTCGCGCTACAGAGCGACCGTGCAGAGGGTTTCCTGGCAGGACATTCCTGATCAGGTAACGCTGTGCAGGTAACGCTCCCTTGGTAGTTCGTAGCTGGCGATCTCATCAACCAACTGCCGGCATCTGTGCAGGTGTCGACACCGATCGGATTCGATTCATGACAGGAATATTCCTGATCTTCAGCGCCTGTATCCTGTGGGCGCTGGATACGCTGGTTCGCTACCCCTTGTTGTTCAGCGGCGTCAGTCCGTGGTCCATTGTCTGGTTCGAACATCTGTTCCTGGTACTCGTCATGCTGTACTGGATGAGGCCGTTGTGGCGAAAGGCTCTGTTCGACAGGCGGGCACTGCTGGCGTTTCTGGTCGTGGGAGGACTGGGCTCGGCCGTGAGTACGGTGGCCTTTACCAATGCGTTCACCCTGATCAATCCCTCCGTCGTGATCCTCATCCAGAAATTGCAGCCCCTGGTCGCGGTGACACTGGCTGCTGTCCTGCTCAAGGAGCGTGTCGATCGGCATTTCGTCTTCTGGCTCGGAGTCTGTCTGCTGGGTAGTCTGCTGATTGCCGCTGGCGACCTGATGCCGGCCCTGCAGCCTGCGAACTGGGCGGGTCGAGAGTCCCGGGACCTGTTGCTGGGCTACGGCTGTACCTTGATAGCCGTGTTGGGGTGGGGTGCGGCCACCGTATTCGGCAAACAGTTGAGCAATCGCGGATTCAGTACCACCGATCTGATGTCCGGACGATTCCTGGTGGGGTTCCTGGTGTTGACGCCACTGGCCTGGCTGCTGGCCTCGCCTACCGAAGTGCTGGATATGCAGATGCCTCTGCAGTTTCTGGGAGAGGGGCCCACTTTCAATGTCCTGACCCTGATCGCTGCGATGGTGCTGATTTCAGGACTGGGGGGCATGGGCTTCTACTATCTGGGCATGCAGCGCCTGCCGGCGCGTACTTGCGCTGTAGCCGAAATGTTCTTCCCGGTCGCGGCGGTGATCATCAACTGGCTGGTGTTGGGGCAAACCCTGACGGCGCTGCAGATTGTCGGTGCAGCCGTGTTGCTGGGTGGTAGCACCATGGTGGCATTGTCACAATCTGCTCAGACGCCGGCAGCTACCAGGGGCAGCTCTGCCAACGAGAGCGTAACTGCGCCTGATTAAAGCCGGGAACAGTGAATGCCGTTACGGGAACAAACATATAAATACATCCTTATGTGTTTATGGGTACAATGGAGTTCGAAATTCAATCGAGACCGGTGTAATGGCGCAAGACTATATCTTCACTTCTGAATCGGTGTCCGAGGGTCACCCGGACAAGATGGCCGATCAGATCTCCGATGCGGTACTGGATGCGATCCTGAAACAGGACAAGGGCGCACGGGTGGCCTGCGAAACGCTGGTGAAGACCGGTCTGGTGATCATCGCCGGTGAAATCACGACCAGTGCCTATGTGGATCTGGAAGCACTGGTGCGCAAGACGGTGACGGACATCGGCTACGATCGTTCCGCCGTCGGCTTCGATGGCGAGACCTGCGCCGTACTCAACGGCATCGGCAAACAGTCTCCGGATATCGCTGATGGTGTCGACCGGTCCACACCGGAAGAGCAGGGTGCTGGCGATCAGGGTCTGATGTTCGGCTATGCCAACAACGAAACCGATGTTCTCATGCCGGCACCGGTCACTTATGCGCACCGCCTGGTGCAACAGCAGTCCAAGGTTCGCCGTGACGGTACACTTGCCTGGTTGCGACCTGATGCGAAGAGCCAGGTGACCCTGCGTTATGTGGATGGCAAACCAGCCGGTATCGATGCGCTGGTGCTCTCCACTCAGCATGATCCGGAAATCTCTCAGAGTGACCTGCACGAAGCGGTCATGGAGCACATCCTGAAGCCGGTACTGCCTGCCGAGTGGTTGGCCAATTGTCCGCAGAACAAGATTCACATCAATCCGACAGGCGTTTTCGTGATCGGTGGTCCCGTGGGTGATTGTGGCCTGACCGGACGCAAGATCATCGTTGACACCTACGGTGGCATGGCCCGTCACGGTGGGGGTGCCTTCTCGGGCAAGGATCCGTCGAAGGTCGACCGCTCTGCCGCCTATGCCGGTCGCTACGTGGCAAAGAATGTCGTGGCAGCCGGACTGGCCGACAAGTGCGAGATTCAGGTGTCCTACGCCATCGGTGTCGCTGAGCCCACGTCCATCAGTATCGAGACATTCGGCACCGGCAAGATCGACGATCGCAGGATCGAAGCCATCATCAAGGATGTCTTCGATCTCCGCCCCTATGGCATCGTCAACATGCTGGACCTGATTCGTCCCATCTATCAGCAAACGGCTGCCTATGGTCACTTCGGTCGTGAACTTCCCGATTTCACCTGGGAGATGACCGATCGCGCCGATGCGTTGCGTCAGGCTGCCGGTCTGAGTTGAGCCACTGCCGGCCAGCTCGATATCCACAACTTCAGAGACCCATCAAACAATGAATGCATCAGTACAAGACGCAAGCGGTGACTACAAGGTTGCCGACATAGGCCTGGCCGATTTCGGTCGCAAGGAAATTGCCATGGCCGAGCATGAAATGCCGGGTCTGATGGCCTTGCGCGAAGAATATGCCGGCAAACAGCCACTGGCGGGTGCCCGTATCGCCGGCTGTCTGCACATGACCATTCAGACGGCGGTGCTGATTGAAACACTGACGGCTCTGGGCGCCGAAGTGCGCTGGTCATCGTGCAATATCTTCTCGACACAGGATCACGCTGCGGCGGCCATTGCGGCTTCCGGTGTACCGGTATTTGCCTGGAAAGGCGAGACCGAAGAGGAGTTCGACTGGTGTATCCACCAGACCATCAAGGGCCCTGATGGTTGGGTACCGAACCTGATCCTCGATGATGGTGGCGACTTGACGGTCATGATGCACAACGACTATCCGGAGCTGCTCGCCGACATCAAGGGCCTGTCCGAGGAAACCACGACCGGCGTTCACCGTCTGGTTGAAATGGCGAAGAAAGGTACGTTGAAAGTACCAGCCATCAACGTCAATGATTCGGTTACCAAATCCAAGTTCGACAACCTCTATGGCTGCCGTGAGTCACTGCTTGACGGCATCAAGCGCGCCACCGATGTCATGGTGGCTGGCAAGATTGCTGTCGTTCTGGGCTATGGCGATGTGGGCAAGGGCTGCGCCCAGGCATTCCGCGGCATGGGAGCAACCGTCTGGGTTACAGAGGTCGATCCCATCTGTGCCTTGCAGGCGGCGATGGAAGGCTATCGGGTCGTGGTCATGGATGATGTGGCCGACCAGGCCGATATCGTGGTTACCTGTACCGGCAACGTCAATGTCGTTACCCACGATCACATGAAGAAGATGAAGAACGAGGCCATCGTCTGCAACATCGGTCATTTCGATAACGAGATCGATGTAGCCGGCCTGCGCCAGTACACCTGGGAGAACATCAAGCCACAGGTTGACCAGGTCATCTTCCCCGACGGCAAGCGTATTACCCTGCTGGCCGAAGGTCGTCTGGTGAACCTCGGCTGCGGTACCGGTCACCCGAGTTTCGTGATGTCTGCCTCCTTCACCAATCAGGTGCTGGCTCAGATCGAACTGTGGGAACGCAGTGAGAACTATTCTGTCGACGTTCATGTACTGCCCAAGGCGCTGGACGAAAAGGTTGCGCGACTGCATCTGCAGAAGATCGGTGCCAGGTTGACCACGCTGTCCAATGAGCAGAGCGAGTATCTCGGTCTGGACACGGCAGGCCCCTACAAGCCGGAACATTATCGTTACTAGCTCAGGCAGGAAATCCTCAGCGAAGACCAGCCAACGGGCCGGGGTCGCAGGAAACAATAATTAACGCTTTCCATACCGAAGGCGTGAACTGGCTGCAAATCGACGCCGGAGAAACTTCAGACAGTTCTGTCTGCGGTTCTCCGGCGTTTTTCGTTGGGGCGCAGGTGTCGGGAAACATGTGATGTTCTGCTATGCTGCTGTTCTGTAGGCGACGTTCATTTGCTTGCCTTTCGGGAATTCACTAGAGTGATGACAATTTTGCGCAAGTCATGCGCGAAGGTCTTTAGTGCGTCATACTTGTATGGTTGATGACAAACAAGAGGAATTACATGTTGAAGAAAAGATATCTGGCCAGCGCGATCGTTGCTGCGGGTCTGCTCGGTGGACAGAGCGCCAACGCAGCTGAAGAATGTGGTGACGTGACAATCGCCAGCATGAACTGGGCGTCGGCGGAACTGATAGCGGAAATCGACAAGGTCATTCTGAGTGAGGGTTATGGTTGTGACGCGGAGCTGATTTCCGGCGATACCATGCCCACGTTCACATCCATGAACGAGAAGGGTGAGCCGGACTTGGCGCCGGAGCTGTGGGTCAACGCTGTGCGGGAACCTCTCGATGCGGCGGTCGACGAAGGGGCGCTCATCATCGCGGCTGAAGTGCTGTCCGATGGTGGTGAGGAAGGCTGGTGGATTCCCAAGTACGTGGCCGATGCCAACCCCGATATCAAGACACCTGCCGATGCGCTGGAACGACCCGATCTGTTCCCTGCGCCGGAAGATGACTCCATGGGTGCCGTGCACAACTGTCCGGCAGGTTGGAACTGTCAGATTACCACCGGCAATCTGTTCAAGGCCTATGGCGGCGAGGAGAAAGGGTTCGAACTGGTGGATACCGGTTCATCCGCCGGTCTGGACGGATCCATCGCAAAAGCCTACGAGCGGGAAGAGGGTTGGCTGGGATACTACTGGTCGCCAACTGCCATTCTGGGCCGCTACGAGATGGTAAAACTCGACATGGGCGAGCATGACAAGGAAGAGTGGGATGCCTGCACTGCGGTACTGGATTGTGCAGAACCCAAGGTCAATGGTTGGGCGAAGAGCGAAGTGTTCAGTGTCGTGACCAAGGAATTCGCCGAGAAGGCTGGTGTTGCCATGGATTACATCGGTACACGCAGCTGGGAAAACAGTACGGTGAATACCTTGTTGGCCTGGATGGCTGATAACCAGGCAACGGGCGAAGAAGCTGCCTATCATTTTCTGGAGAACTACGAAGACGTCTGGGGTGCCTGGGTGTCGGAAGAGGCAATGGGTAAGGTCAAGGACTCGCTCTGAGCAACTGATCACCATTTGACGAAAGGCGGCTACGGTCGCCTTTCGTATTTCTACCAAGGAGAAACTGTTTGTGGAATGGCTTAACGAATTTCCTGCGATGGACAAGACAGCTCTGCGTGAGTTGAAAAAAGGTATTGATGGCGGTTTTCGGGCCTGGACCCGGGAGCATGGGGATGCGGTCGAGGCTTTTTTTGAGCCCATCAAGCAGATGCTGATCTGGTCCGAGAAATTCCTGTTGGAAACTCCCTGGCCGATCATACTGCTCGGCATTGTTGCGATTGCCTGGTTTGCCAGTCGCAGCTGGAAGATCACGCTGATGACATTCGTCACCATGGTATTGATCGGTTACTTCGACATGTGGGACAACACCATGCGAACCATTTCGATCATGCTGGTGTCCACGTTTGTATCCATCGTGTTGGGTATCCCCATCGGCATAGCCATGTCCAAGTCGGACAAGCTTCAATCACTGGTGACGCCGGTGCTTGACGTGATGCAGACCATGCCGGGTTTCGTCTATCTGATACCGGTGGTCATGCTGCTGGGTATCGGCAAGGTTCCCGGTTTGCTTGCGGTCGTGATCTATGCGATACCGCCCATCATTCGTCTTACCAATCTCGGAATACGCATGGTGGACAAGGAAGTGCTGGAGGCCGCTGACGCCTTCGGTTCATCGGCCTGGCAACGATTGAAGAACGTGCAGATACCATTGGCCATGCCAACGATCATGGCCGGCATCAACCAGACCATCATGATGGCTCTGGCACTGGTCGTCATCGCTTCCATGATCGGTGTCAAGGGATTGGGACAGCCCGTACTGCAAGCCATTGCAAACCAGTATTTCACTCTGGGCATGTTCAATGGTCTGGCAATCGTCGGAGTGGCGATCATTTTCGATCGGGTCAGTCAGGCATATGGCAAGCGACTGCAGTCGCACTCGGAGGTCGTTCATGGGAAGTGAGGCTACAGCGGGTATGGAAGAGCAGAATTCCAGCGTCGAGATCCGTGGTCTCTACAAGATATTCGGCAAGCGACCTGAGCATTACATGCAGGCCGTCAAGGATGGGATGAGCAAGCAAGAGCTTCAGGAAAAGCACGGACATGTGCTCGGCCTGAAAGACATCAATCTTTCCATGAGGGCCGGCTCCATACAGGTCGTCATGGGGCTGTCCGGCTCGGGAAAATCAACGCTGATCCGTCATATCAATCGACTGATTGATCCGACAGACGGTGAAGTCATTGTCGGTGGTCAGGATGTCTGCAAGATGAATACACGCGCCTTGCGTGAATTCCGGCGTCACGAGACGGCCATGGTGTTCCAGAAATTTGCCCTGCTGCCACATCGAACGGTCATCAATAACGTGGTGTACGGTCTGGAGGTGCAGGGCGTACCGCGGGATCGTCAGGAGAGCGAAGCGCGTCGCTGGATCGATCGGGTCGGATTGTCCGGGTTCGAGGACAACTTCCCCAATCAGTTGTCCGGTGGCATGCAACAGCGTGTCGGTCTGGCGCGTGCACTGGCCAACGATGCACCTCTGTTGTTGATGGACGAGGCATTCTCGGCGCTCGATCCCTTGATTCGCATGGACATGCAGTCGGTGTTGCTGGACTTGCAGAGCGAATTGCACAAGACCATCGTATTCATTACCCACGATGTCGACGAAGCACTACGGCTGGGAGATCGCATCGCCATACTGCGGGACGGGGAGGTGATTCAGGAGGGTACCGGGCAGGATATCGTGCTGGAACCCGCCGATGAGTACATCCAGAATTTCGTCAAGGACGTCAATCGTGGCCGCGTCATCCTGACAGAGAGTGTCATGAATGAAGGTCCGCATGCCGATGCGGTATCGGAGATCACCGTGACCGATCATCTGGAAACGGCTGCGCGCACCATGTCCGAGGACGAAGTGGTGGCGGTCAATATCAAGGATGAGGACGGCAAGATCGTCGGGCATCTGGATATGGAAAGCACGGTGGCTGCCATTGTCAAGCAGGAGGACCGACACACCAGCACGGACGAGAAACCTGCGATCTGATGCCTGTGCGGGTCAGGCTACAAGCTGGATGAGTGCCGACTTGATATAGCTCAACGGCATCAGTTGCGGTTAGCGCTAGAGTATTGATCTGGTCACTGCGAATGCTGGTACCGTGATGCATGAGTATGTCAAGAATGGCGAAGAGTCGGGCGGTTCCCGATCACACCGCGAGTCGGGAACCGCCCTGAAAGTACGAGTCAGGAAGGTGACGTGGCAAGCGCCGGGGCGATGGCTGGTCGGCGGTTTTCGAGACATCCCCGCCAGCGGCTATCGTAGTCTGTTCTACGGAATGTGCTTTGTTCTGATGGGGCTCGGAATCGACAGTGCTCACGTCGAGAATCCGGCCGTGGCGCTGGGATTGAGTGCCGCCTTTCTGTTCACCGGTCCTTTTCTGTCGATGGGAATCTACGAACTTTCGCGGCAGTTGCAGGCAGGTGAGCGGCCCGATTTGCTGCTGTCACTGTTCAGCTGGTGTCGAAATCCGGCAGCGGCTGGTCGCTTTGCCTTTTTTCTGAGTGTGGTGATGGTGCTCTGGCTGGGGCTTTCATCAACTTTGCTGGAAGCTGCCGGGGACGGCCCCGATTTGCTGTTTGCTCTCGCGTTGCTGGTCTGGGCGCTACTGGCGTTGTCCGTGCTGATGGCCAGTGCCGTGGCTATTCCGATGCTACTCGATCAGACTGTCAGCGCTCTGGAGGCTGTGCGTAGCAGTGTGGCCTGTTTCATGCGCAACAAGCTGGTGCTGTCGTTCTGGTTTCTGATCGTTGCCCTGGCCGTGATCCTGTCTCTGAGTCTGCAGTACTGGCCTTTGCTGTTATTGGGGCCTTGGCTGGGACATGCTACCTGGCATTCGTATGAAGAGTGTCTGGACAGAACCTGAAACACCGACACAGACACAGACACAGACACAGACACAGACACAGACACAGACACAGACACAGACACAGACACAGACACAGACACAGACAC
>CANLXI010000058.1 GCA_947495035.1 uncultured Granulosicoccus sp. | reverse complement strand
TCTGGCTCCCTCTGGCTCCCTCTGGCTCCCTCTGGCTCCCTCTGGCTCCCTCTGGCTCCCTCTGGCTCCCTCTGGCTAAAGCAATGTTTGAGCATCAAATGTCATCAAGAACATCTTTTTCACGGCATGAGATGTGCTTCTCAATTATGAAATTAAAGTTGGCAGAAACCTCAAGTCGTTGCAATTGAGCCATTTCGCATTGACGGACCTTGATCTACCGACTATTTAATTTAGTGTCATGTTCGTCGGTAAGCTGACACCTGTCTGCAAATAAACGCGAAAATCAGACTTGCGATGAACATCTATCTGATAATCGAAAGTCCGCCGGTGAGAGAATTCATGTCCAAAAGCAACTCTGTTCTGTTCAAGAAAAGCTTGATCGCTGCAGCGGTCCTGTCTCTGAGCGCATGCTCCAGCACTCCACGCATCGGTGACTACGATCTGAGTCGCGTCGGGGAAGGCATTGCGAAGGCGGGTCGCACGACTGCGGACGTCAGTGGACGTGTCTGGAACAAGACGACGTATCTACTGGGATTCAGTGACGATGACGGTGAATCTGTCGCGGACGAAGGTCTGCTGATGGATGCGGAGGATGTTGCCTTGCTCGACGAAGAGTCCAACACGTCTAGGGACACAGTCGTTCGGCCTATCGTGATACGCAGTGCCATACCGACCGGCCAGGATCAGCAGACACCCATGAACACCGAGGTGAACGCAGCTCAAGTGAACACTGGCCAGACCGATCAGATTCAGACACCCATTGAAACTGGACAAGTCGACACCACCGTCTCGGCCACCACGGCACTTGAACAGACACCCACAGACGTTCAGCTCAACGAAGTGGCTGTCGACCAGACAGTACCGAGCCAGGACCTGATTCACGAAGTCGCAGTCAGCGAAACCCTCTGGGACATCGCGAAGAAGACCACTGGCGATGCGAACAACTGGCATATCCTGGCGGACACCAACAATCTGGGACCTGGCGCCTCCGTATTCCCCGGCCAGGAGCTGATCATCCCCGCCGACATGGTGAAGCCGAACTACGAACTTCAAGCTGACGTGGACGAAAACCAGCAAGCCGCTGCAGATCTTTACGTCAATACGCAGAACCTCACGGAATCCAGCGACCAACCGGCACCAGAGGCGCTAACCGAATCGGCCGATCTGCTCGCAAGCCAGCAAATCAACGGCAAACCTTTCAAGGTGAATCCGGGTGAGACACTGTGGGACTTTGCGAAACGCATAACCGGGGACGCCACCAATTGGAAAGCCATTGCCGGAGAAAACAACTTCTCCGACAAGCAAGCATCCTATGTAAGAACCGGTCAGACGATTTACGTGCCAGAGAGTCTCGTCAAACCGGAGCTGGACGCCGCGCAATCCGACCCGCAAATCGAACCAGACAACGCGCGACTGTCCGTGCCAGTACCTGAGCAGAAACCTACACAAGCCACGACGCAACTGGCGGAACAGCAATCCCCCGAAGCAGATGAAGAGGAATTGGCTATTACCGTTATCACGACCGCTTCTGCGGCTGCTCGGAAATCCAATGAGTCGACTACCACTGACAACCGTCTGGATATTCTGAACGAATCAAGCAATATGCTCGATGAGACTCAACCGATCAAGATTGTCGAGGCGACGTTCAAATCCAGCAAATCCCCCGCTCCTGCTCTGCCTGAACCAGTAAACGAATCTGCAGCCGCTATCGCAACGGACAAGAACACTCAGTCACCGGCTCAGATCATGGTCAGCGGCACCTACTATCCGAAGGCTGTCTACAATGAGGCAGATTTCTCCTCCAGCCTGCTCATGCGTGTCTCTCCTGGCACGACCCTTCAGGTTTCCAAGGCGATGGGCAGCTGGTATCAAGTGAAGACAGACAAGGGCCTGGGTTACGTGCACCAGCGCGACATCAAATAGGCAGGCACTGCACAGCCCACAAGTTATCTGGCATGTTCGGCGTTTGGCTAATCTGTCTCACATGAAGCTTGCACTGCGTTGCAGCTGACCCCGCGTCAATCAACAGAGAAGCCAGACGGGACGAGACTGGACACCCACATTCTCATGGCAATCAGGCTCTAGAAAATTGTTGGCGCCTGTGATCGATCCTGACGCCTTGAAGCTTGCCTGATAGCCATTTGTCTATCATTGATCTCCATGTGGGTGTCTGATCTCGAAGCTTTTTGCTGATTTTCGCATTGGTTCCCAATAGAGATAGTGGCATCTGCCGACAATCTGATTGAAGATTGTTCATGCCGGCATCGGTAAAATCGGGCACAGTCTTCAATTGAGGAGACTCAGGCCCCTTCCACGGGCATGGATCAGGCAATGAGACACGACTGGGACAAGATGCAGAAAAACAGCTGTTTATCCATCGTAGTTTGCTTCGCAGCGTCCATCTGTGCTGGATGTGCGACTCCGTTTGCCCAGCAGGAGGCGAGCACGCTCGATGACTCAACACCCAGCGAAATCCGCCATATCATCGCACCAGGCGACCGGCTCAGCGACATTGCGCTCAAATACACCGGCAAGGTAAGCCAGTGGGAAGCCATCGCAGCCTATAACGACATAACCGATCCAAGAACCCTCCGAATCGGTGACTCCATCACCATTCCGCCGTCCATGATCCCTCGACAGGACAGCATCAGGGACAATGCGACGGATCTGGCCATCAACGCCAACGCCAGCACCAATGTCAAAACAGGTTCTCTGGCACTTCAGAGGGCCCGTGATACCGAAGCCGATGCAATTGATGTCAAAGTCGTGCCAGTCACGACCAATCGTACGTTTCAGATGGAACGCTTGGATGAATCGGATATTGGCACGACGCAAACCCAAGGCGTAAACCCACCCAGAATAAAGGTAATCGGCACCTATTACCCCAAAGGGGTCTATCAGCAACCGGCAAGCTACTCCAGACTGATGATGCGAGTCGCTCCCGGCACCGTTTTCGAGCTCGATCGCGAAGTCAATGACTGGTACAAGGTCATTACCAGTGAAGGCACGGGGTATCTGCGCACGATTGATGGAAAGCTCATCGTCGAGGAATGAACCGTTAACAGGTTACCGACCCACTTCCCCTGAAACGGTGTGATCATGCATTCAAGGCTACAATCTTCTTGAACAGCATTCAAGAAATGGCAGGGTCCGAAAATGAGTCAGTATGTGACGCTTGTGCGCCATGCAAAATCAAGCTGGAAGAATCAGGGACAATCCGATTTCGATCGCCCCTTGAACGACAGGGGCAACAGCGATGGACCAGTCATGGCGAAGCGCCTGGTTTCACGCCAGTGCATCCCGGATCTGATGCTGGTCAGCTCAGCCAGACGAGCACAGGAAACCTCTGCCTACTTGCAACGAGCATTCAATCTTTCGCCCGAGCAATATCGGCTGGTTGACGACCTTTACATGGCGGAACCCGAAATTCTACTGGATGTCATGGCAGAGATACCCGAAGACGTGCAGCACCTCATGGTCATTGCTCACAATCCCGGATTGGAACAATTGAGTGAATTGCTGGCCGGTCGCACGCTCCCACCGATGCCAACACTGGGCATCCGCCACTTTGCCTGCCCATCCATCCGCGCACTGGCCCCTCCACGCTTTCCGGAGCAACACACATCAGACACCCAGATCATGCGGAGCATCAAGAAACCAGACACCCACAGAAACCTGAGCCACAATGGCGCTAGTTTGCTATTCGACGATTACCCGAAACGTGAAGTTGATTGACCTTTCACCCTGAATTGCACGCAAGAAACGAGTTTCTGATTCAATCGTCCGACGCAATCTTGCTCAATCGAATTGACGGAATGTCGCCGATCCGATAGTTGCGCGGCTGACTGAGCATGTCATCAAATGCCAGATCACGTGCTGCTTCAGTGTCATACCAACGAGTTCTGGACCAGTTCTCCCCCAGGAGATGCGGTGCACTCATCGGGTCATTCTCAGGAATCTGCACCATAATTCCATAGCGCTTTTCGGGCATATCAGTAATCATCTTCGCAGTCGAAAGGTTTCAGACACCCATTATCCTCTGTCTACCATCAAATTTGCCGACCCGAGCCCCGAGGAAATCGAGAAACTTCATATCAAAGCATCCCAGGGAGTTGGAGCGCGCAGTGGATGGCCATAGCGTATAGATGGGTGTCTACTGTTGAGGAGACATGGTCGTTGTCAGACAAATCACGAACACGGAACAGGAACTCGAGAACATGAACGGTTATCGGCGTACGGCAATTGCTTTGGCTACGGTCACATCACTTGCAGCCTGCACACAGGAGTCCCAGAACAAGATTGGCCGCTCTATCCAGAACTGGACGGGCACGGATGGCATCATAGAAATCTATGCGGGCGACAAGTTGGTCAAGCGCTTCATGAAAATCGACAAGCTTTCAACCGCCGCTGGCACAACGGATGGTACGGATAGACCTTACCGCTTCGGTTACGGAATCCTGGATGCCAACCTCAATGGCGAGGTAGACAATGGTGAGAAGAAAGTCTACTTCGAATTTAGCGACTACTCTACTTCCTACGTTTTCTTCGAAAATCCTGCCTGACCGTCAACAATCCGTCGAACCGATCACATTATTACCAGTTATTTCATGCGTTTATTTGACTATTTTAATGTAACTACTAAAGTCTTCGCACGTGTCCCAATCAACAGTTGGCGTCACGTTCTCACCCCCAAGTCGGGCCCGCTTGTCGGGCCCTTTTTTTTGCCCGCATTTCCCGCGCTATACTGCGCGCCTCAACAGAGGTGAACACTATGCGGATGGACTACTTCAGTGACTTGGTCGAAAAGTCGATTGCCGGCTCCAAGGCAGAAATCACGGGCGATGGCAGTAAATTCGAAGCTCGCGTGGTCAGCGATGCTTTCGAAGGTTTGTCGACGGTCAAAAGACACAAACTGGTTTATGCAGTGCTCGATGAGCATATCAAGTCAGGCGCAATCCATGCGTTGACTATCAAGACTTTTACCACAGACGAATGGGCTGCCGTCGAGTGAGATAAATCTGTAGGGCCGTCATGTCAACATCTGCCCGAGCAGCCGAGCTGCAATGCAGTGCCCGTTTGACACATGGCTGTCAGCGTAAACCTCCGGAGCGCTCATCTGGAGTCTGGCCCGAAATTCGCTTCTTCCCCGACATATCAGTCATGGCCTGACAGGCCTGTCCAGGCAAAGGGCCCAACTCGATACGTCGTTTGAAGGTCCGTGGCAAACGGGGTTGAACAAGATGACGAGTACCGCCGAAGCTGAAGATACCGACCACCACGCCAATACTGATCAGTGCGTGTCGGGTAGCAGAGCGAACCGTACCTGGGTTCAGCCACTGGCCGATGTCATTCGCATGTCCAACGGTGCTCAGGACTCGCGTCTGCGAACACCGCTGACGTGTCACAACGCAACTGCCGCTCCCGTACTCTACCTTCCGCTGGAAACAGCGCCGATGCATGCTCGCAGCACCCGCTACATCCGAACATTTGCCCGGGAAAACGGCTTCAAACTAGGCAACGATCGCCGAAACCGTACCGTTCAACCACTCAGCGAGCAACGCGATCGAAAACCGCCAATGATCGCGTTGGGCTTGAGCCTTTTGCTCAAGCAAACGGGCCTGCCGGGGGCTGCTCGAACACTATCCAAACCCCACACCCTGTCGCCAGAGAGCGAGCCCATACCCATGGGTGATTTGATTCGCATGGCTGCCTATGCGACACCCAGATCCAAGCGCGTGGTGGTCCTCCCGAACAGAATACTCATCAATACACTACAAGACACCCAACCGATCTGTGCTCATGCCTGCAAGCTTCAGCACGGCGGACAATCCACGATCCTCAGCCATTTCGACTCTCCGTACTTTCGTGCAGTCGGCTATTCTTCGAAAAATCAATATGTTGTACACATCTGTCTGGCAGGTGGACCCCGTGAGCATTCATCGCTATGGACACGAATCCCCACCCTGACCAACACCGATTTCAACTTTCAACTGTTTCCAGGGCAAAAACCCAAGGATGATTTCGGGTTGTTCTACATCACCTTCTATCTTGACCTTGCAGCAGCCCCATTGCCCTGGTGGCTACAGGATGGGATCTCACCGGCATCAGGAGAGTCAGAAGACACCCATGAATCCGGTGTCATTCAAGATCAGCCTGAAGAACATCGTAAAGCGAGCTAGGACCTCCCAGGCGATAGGCAATTAGTTGAGAAAAGCTTCTTCTGACCCGGTGTGACATTGCTATCCGTGCACACGACGAGAAGCCTCGCACTGAAAAATATTCCCGCATTTGAGCGAGTGCATGGCAGCTGACCACGCTCGCCAATGCCCAGCCTGCCAGCTTGCACATCGCGGTTTCGAGAAAAATATGGGTGTCTGCTACTACAGGGCCGCAGTGGATGCTCATAGGTCTTGCTACACTTGCCGACCATGCCGTCATTCGCCGACATGTAGCTGAGTAGCGAGCAACGGGACATCCATCAGCATCCGTCCTGATCCTTGCTCCCGAATTTTATTTACGGTGCCTTCGCAACAGAGCACCTATCTGATCATCACATTCCCAATATGCCCCTGATTCGCGTTCAAAACGCCTCTATCGCCTTTGGTCCTACGACTGTCCTGGACAAGGTAAACCTGACGATCGATAGCGGTGCTCGAATGGCTCTGGTCGGACGAAATGGTGAAGGTAAATCGACCCTACTCAAGATCATCGCTGGCGAAATAGTTCCTGACACAGGCGACATCATCGCTTCCACCGGACTCAAGACGGCATACCTGCCACAGGCAGTTCCCGTAGATTTCGAAGGTACCGCTTATGAAGTCGTGGCTTCGGGACTCAGCAAAGTCGGACAAGTGATCGCCGAATATCACAAGGAATCTCAGAGACTGGGACTGGGAGAAGAGCTATCGGAGACAGGAAAACCACTTATTGATTATCTTGCCCTCCTTCAGGATCAGATAGACGCCTCCGACGGATGGTCACTGGTACAGAAGGTGGAACAAACTCTATCCAAGATGCAGATCAGTCCGGAAATCGAGGTGTCGAGCCTATCGGGAGGAATGAAACGTCGTGTCGTTCTTGCCCGAGCACTTGTCAGTGAGCCGGATATCCTTCTGCTTGACGAACCTACCAACCATCTGGATATCGGAGCAGTCGCCTGGCTGGAAAAATATCTTGCGACGCTCAATTGCGCGCTGATTTTCGTCACTCACGACAGAAAGTTTCTGGATTCCGTGGCCAACCATATCTGTGAAATCGATCGAGGCAACCTTACGGAGTGGCCTAGCGGTTTTGCCGAATATCGCATCAACAAACAGAAAATGCTGGAAGTCGAGGCGCAGCAGAACGCCTTGTTCGACAAGAAACTGGCCCAGGAGGAAGTCTGGATACGCCAGGGAATCAAGGCTCGTCGAACCAGAAATGAAGGCAGGGTTCGCGCCCTCAAGAAACTCAGAGAACAACAGGCAGCTCGAAGAAAAGTTGTCGGGCAGGCCAGAATGTCTGTCAATCAGGCGGACAACTCCGGAAAAATCATCTTCGAAACCGACTCCATGAGCTTTTCGCATGGTGACAGGGAAATCATCAATCGTCTTTCGACTGTCATCATGCGTGACGATCGTGTCGGCATCATCGGTCCGAATGGCTGCGGGAAATCAACCTTGGTCAAACTTCTGGTCGGTGAGCTGACACCCACATCCGGCACCGTGAACAGAGGTACCCAACTCGAAGTCGCATACTACGACCAGCTCCGTGCAACTCTGGACACCCAATTGTCTGCAGCAGACAATGTCAGCGGAGGCCGTGACACTGTGGAAGTCAACGGCACCCCCCGCCACATCATGAGCTACATGCAGGACTTTCTGTTCGAACCATCCAGAGCTCGCGCGCCGATAACAGCGCTCTCTGGGGGCGAAACCGGGAGGCTCATGCTGGCCAAGCTCTTCCTCAAGCCGTCTAACCTGATGATTCTCGACGAGCCGAGCAATGATCTGGACATTGAAACGCTGGAATTATTGGAAGCGCTGCTTGCGGATTACAAGGGAACTGTAATTCTGATCAGCCACGATAGGCAACTTCTCGAGAACGTCGTTACCCGAAGCTTCGTTTATCAGGGCAACGGCAACTTCATCGACGTCGCCGGTGGATATGAGGATTTCGAACGCGAGCGACTCACCTCCAAGACGTTGAAACCTGTATTCGAGTCTGAACTCAACCAGACACCCACAAACAAGGACCAGAAAGCAGGTGTCACAAATGCTTCCAAACAGACAAAAAGCGTCAAATCCAAGCAGAAGAGCAAATTGACTTTTACCGAGTCGAAGGAACTGCAGCAATTGCCCGCACATATCAGCAAACTGGAAACCGAGCTGTCGTCGCTGCACCAGGAAATGAACAAATCCGATTTCTATTCAGACAAGGTCGCTGCGGACAACGCAATCAAGGAAGCTCAAGATCTGCAGTCTCGACTTGATGAGGCCTATTCACGTTGGGAAGCACTGGAGCAAAAGGCCGAAGCGTAAAGTTGATCCTGCGATCCGCTTGATGTGGGTGTCTGATGAATTCTTACAAATCTATAGAAGACACCCACCGGGCCTGTTACCCCTGTTTCTCAGAACGTCCAACAGGAATATGGATGTCCAGTCTGCTTCCATAAAAATATGGATGTCCGGTCTACTCGGGAATTCTCGATGGATTTGATCAAGGTTATTGACGCGACAGCTTGCTGGCGCTAAGGTTGAACGCCCTACTGCGCAACGGAATGCTCAGATGGCTACTGCAAGGAAGCTTGAGGCCACCCTCCAGGTCACTCCCTATTTTCACTGTACGAGCAGATGCGTTCGTGGCGCCTATCTATGCGGCGTGAACAGGGAAACCGGAGAAGACTTGACCCACAGAAGATGCTGGCTGAAAGCTCGGTTACTGAAACTGGCAACCGTTTTTTCCATCAAACTGGCAGCCTTCGCCATCATGGAAAATCATTTCCACGTCGTGCTGAAAGTGGAACGCGGTCAGGCTGAAAAATGGTCAGACACCGAGATCATCCAGCGATGGCACCAGGTTTTCAAGGGCACAGAACTCAGTCAACGATTTCTGGCCCAGGAAGCACTTAGCATTGAAGAACAGAAAATACTGTCACACAGTATCGGCCGCTGGCGTTTGGCACTGACCGATATCAGCTGGTTCATGCGTTGCGTCAAGGAACCACTCGCTCGCCAGGCCAACAAGGAAGACGGTTGCAAAGGACGCTTCTGGGAAGGTCGCTTTCACAGCCAGGCTTTACTCGATGCACGTGCCCTTGTGGCATGCATGACTTACGTTGACCTCAATCCCTTGCGTGCCAACCTGGGAAAATTTCCGGAGTCCGACCCATTCACCTCTCTCCATCAACGAGCGGCGGCCGTAGCACCCGACAACGCAGCACCACAAGCACTTCATTCCGGATTGATGCACATCGATGCTCATGCAGAACACACGGCGAGTATCACACTACCTTTCAATACCCTTGAATATCTTGAACTGGTTGATATAGCAGCTCGACATGATCGTCCAGACAAGAAAGGCACTCTGAACACTCATGCCCAGCCTGTCCTGGAAAGGCTGGGAATCAGCAAATCTGCCTGGCAGGACCTCGAGATCTGTTTCAAGAAACACTTTCATGTGCTGGTCGGGTGCAGCGATTCCTTGAAGAACGCCTGCAGAATACTCGGACAAAAAGGAGCCTGGGGACAACAGCACTGCCAGAGTTTCTTTGACGAATCCCAGGTGGCTTCTCAATGACATTGAGGCCCAGAAGAGCCTCCTCCGGAGCCACTATGCGTTCTGCAAGTTGTTCAGCTACAAGGTCGCAAGAGTAGAGACGTGCCTTTCATCGAATCAGGTTGAGCAAGCCCCATCAACTGCAGAATCGTTGGCGCGATGGATGGCAGGCCATTGCCGTTACCCAGCTCCCACGAAACGGTATCATGAATGGTACATGCCACTGGAAACGTCGTGTGCTGAGTATGGGGCTCGCCACTAACGGGATCGACCAACATATCGGCATTGCCGTGATCTGCAGTCAGAACAATGGAGTACTCGTTTTCGACAGCGGTTTCCCACATACGACCGACCATGGTATCCACGGTCTCCACCGCCCGAATTACTGCTTCTGGAATGCCTGTGTGGCCAACCATATCGCCATTTGCCAGGTTGACAACGATCAAGCCAGCAGTCTGATCCTCTAGCGCTCGAAGTATGCCTTCGGTAACCTCTTCAGCGCTCATTTCCGGTTGCAAGTCGTAGGTTGCGACTTTCGGCGAATTGACCAACAGCCGTTCCTCATTGGCAAGCGGCTCATCCTGGCCACCGTTGAAGAAAAAGGTGACGTGCGGATACTTCTCAGTCTCTGCCGAACGAATCTGTTTGATACCCGCGTCTGATACGACCTGCCCCAGCGTCTTCCCTGGTTCGTCACGCGTAAAGGCGCAAGCGAACGGATAAGAGCTTTCGTAACGAGTCATGGTCGTAAGGGTTACCGGTGTAAAACTACCGCGGTCAAAATCGTTGAACTCATCCAGACCAAGGGCTTCACTCAGTTCCCGTGGGCGATCGTTGCGGAAATTGAAAAAGAAGACTTCGGTTTCGGCATCCATCGGCTTATGGATGTCCAATACCGTGGGGGAAACGAATTCATCAGTCTCGCCTGCATCATAGGCCAGCTGAATTGCTTCGTCGGTCGAAGAAGCCTTTCGCCCCTTACCCATCACCATTGCCTGCCAAGCCTGCTCCACCCGATCCCATCGCTTGTCTCGGTCCATGGCGAAATAACGTCCGGATACGGTTGCAACGTGCCCCTTGGCTTCTTCGAGCACCGGCAGCACCTTGCTCAGGAATTGGCGTGCACTGGAAGGAGCTGTATCGCGCCCATCCGTGATCACATGCAATATCGGCAGAATTTGACGACTGGCACACAACTGGATCAGCGCAATCAGATGATCAGTATGGCTGTGCACCCCTCCATCGGATACGAGTCCAACCAGATGCAGTTCCCCACTTTTCTCTGCCGCTCTTGAAAGCGCACCGGTAACGGCAGGGTTCTGGGAAAAACTGTCATCGTCAATTGCATCGCCTATCTTGACCAGATCCTGTCGCAGCACGGTCCCCGCACCCAGCGATAGATGACCTACCTCGGAATTCCCCATCTGCCCTTCCGGCAACCCGACAGCACGCCCAGACGCCTCCAGCAGACAAGTTGGATGACGGGAGTAAAGCCGATCGAGGTTTGGCGTCTTCGCCAATGCAACGGCATTGTCGAGTTTTGAAGGATTGACACCGATGCCGTCCATGATCATCAACAAGACGCGTCTGCGTGGTGGTTGCTTGTAGTCGGTCATGAGCTGACAAATCCTCTGAGGGTTGGAAAACGACGTGAACTTCACTTGGCAAACAGATCTGCGTTGCAATCAAGGCAGCATCTACCTGGTCAATCAAGCAGACTGGACATCCATATCATGAATGGGCTTCCAGATTGGACACCCATATCGCCAGTGAACCGCCTGTCAGATACTTGAACAGTCATTCACCGAAAACAAGATTGCAGGCGCATGCCGTGCGCATCATTTCTTTGGATCGTCATCAGACGAGTCCGTCAGACTGTTGCGATACCGCCCCTGGGAATCCGGTTCTTGTACCTGAGAAGCATCCAGGTGATCTGCTGCTGATGATTCATGGGTGTCTGATGGGGCAGCAGTGCTGGAACCCGTGGCAGTTGTGGAAGTATCCGGTTTATGGGTGTCTGCTGGCGCAGATGAGTCGTCTTCATTGTAACGGCGTTCGCGCTCCAGACCGGCATCGGTGATGCGCTGCTTGTAGGTGCGCGAGAAGATGATCCCGACCTCGTACAACAGCCACATGGGAATGGCGAGCAATGTCTGGGAGATCATGTCAGGCGGCGTCAGGAACATGCCGATAATGAACGCTCCGACAAAGACATAGGGCCGAATCTTGACCAGATTGTCCGGCGTCGTGATACCAACTGCGACGACCAGAACCGTCGCAACCGGCACTTCGAAGGCGATTCCGAATGCGAAGAACAGCGTGATGACAAAGTCCAGGTATCGACCGATATCGGTACTCACCGTGACACCCTCAGGCGCTACGCTGGTGAAGAATCCGAAGACGAGCGGGAACACGACGAAATAGGCGAAACTGACGCCCAGATAAAACAGGCCCGTACTCGAGACCAGCAACGGTACGACCAGTTTCTTCTCATGAGAGTAGAGACCGGGGGCAATGAAAGACCAGATCTGATACAGCAGGTACGGCACTGCGAGAAACACGCAGAGCATCAGCGTGAGCTTGAAAGGGATGAAAAATGGTGCAGCCACATCGATTGCAATCATCTGGCTGTCTGGTAGATGCTTGAGCAATGGCGCAGCCAGCGCCGTATAAATCCTGTCGGAGAACCAGAAGAGGCACAGGAACAGCAGTCCGACGGAAAGCAACATCTTCAACAACCTGTCCCGCAACTCGACGAGATGCGACAGGAAGCCTTGTTCTTGATCTACGGCTGAATCTGACGTGGCCATGAATTGGGTGCGCTACCAGTCTGACAATGCGTTTTCAATCAACTACCGGACTCTGTCCCGGTGCGATTCGGGGCTGCCGTATCGTCTTTCGGGATTGAGGTCTCGGAGCGCAATGTGGGTGTCTGATGTCCACCAGAGTTCTCGGGTGGGGTGGTTGGGCCGGACTCGACAGGCTTGTCGTCGGTCGTGACAGCCGGTCTGATGCTCGATGTCGAGGCTTGCGGATCGGGAGTCGAATGCGGACCGGAGTTGCCTGCGGCAACAGTATTCTTCTCTGTGCCTGTTGCCTGATCTGTGCTTCCCGTGTGACCTGACATGCGGGCAAATTCATCCTTGCTCACTACAGAGTCGTCGGTTTGATTGGGGGCGGCGCTCTTGGCCAAGCTGTCTATACCATCGTTCTCGTCATCACTGCCGACAGGGGCCGCGTCCAGTTCCTTGACGCTGGTCTCCAGCTCTCCCAGACTCTTCCTTGCGCCTTTCACCACATCTCGCGTGCTGCTTTCGAAATCCTTTTTCGCCGTATTGACCATGTTCTTGAGCTCGTTGATCTGTTCACGCTGATCACCAATGAGCTTCTTCAGATCGCCAGTTTCCAGTTCGGAGGCAAGATCGGTCTTGACGCCGCGCACGAAGCGCTGCAACTTGCCAATCCACTGACCTGCCGTTTTTGCCACAGCCGGCAGCCTCTCGGGTCCGATCACGACCAGAGACACGATGCCAATCAGTAGAATTTCTGTAAATCCAACGTCAAACACGTGCTATCTATCCAAAAGTTGCATAGCCTGAATCAGACAGATTTCTGATCATCGGTCTTCTGCATGACGGGCTCATCGGCCGGTTTGGTGCCATCTTCCAGCTTCTCCGTCGGAGTCGACTCCTCGTCCTTGACAGCCTGCTTGAAGCCCTTGACTGCCGAACCGAGGTCTCCACCAAGATTCTTTAGACGCTTGGCACCGAAAATCAACACGACGATGACCAGAATGATCAACAGTTGAGGAACGCTTGGCATACCCATAAGTTTTCTCTAGATTAGCTATTTACTGGCGCGTGAGGCCTTTTCGGCATGACCCGAGACCCCTTCGCGACGCTGTAGTTCGTTCAAAATATCCTCTGGTCCCAGCCCCTTGGCACTCAGCATGACCAGCATGTGAAACCATACATCGGCAGCTTCAGACACCAGATGTTCCGGTTTGTCTCCCTTGGCCGCGAGAATGAATTCGACAGCTTCTTCACCCACTTTCTTCAATATGGCGTCATCACCGCCCGCAAACAAGCTTGCGGTGTAGGATTCTGCCGCATCGCTCTGTCTTCGGGCATCAATCTGAGCGCCCAATCGCTCAAGAATGTCGCTCATACCTGTGTCTCGCGGATGATCCATGGATGCATAGTGTATCCGCACTGAGGCATCCTACATGTGTTCCGTGCCCAATAATTATTCATACCTGCCAAGGCAGCGCCGACCGGTTGACCCGAACGTTCATCCGTGCAGGGTGCTGCCGACACCCGGGCTGCCTATTATCTCACGACAAGTCGAACCGATGGCAGCGACTCTTGCAGAGCATTCCGGGATCACCTGAGAGGCGCGGAACGAAGCCCGGACCATCCACATCACTGCGCCCGGCAGCCGGTGATCGGCGGTGATCGAGCGACCATTTCCCGGCATCTCCGGTCGCTGCGGCACTCTGACCAGCTTGCGGTACGCCTGCATTCTCCCTGAAGTTCGAACGATTACTGCCGAGCTACCAATCCACCCGCTCAATCATCCGAGAGTTGGTAGATGTCCTCCGGCGACTTCAGCACAGGTTCGCAGTCTTGCCATTCTCCCTCGTCATCAAGTCGTCGAAAAAAGCAGTGTTCCCGACCGGTGTGGCAGGCAATCCCACCAATTTGAACAACCTTGAGCAGAATGACATCACCGTCGCAGTCCAGGTGGATATCCTCGACCTGTTGTACATGCCCCGACTCCTCGCCCTTGCGCCACAAACGCTGGCGCGAACGTGAGAAGTAGACCGCTTTCTTCGAGCTGATCGTTTCGAGCAGTGCCTCCTCATTCATCCAGGCGACCATCAGAACCTGACCGGTACTGGCATCCTGGGCAATGGCGGGAATCAATCCAGCGTCGTTGAAGGAAATGGCTTCGATCATCGTTTTTCAATCAGTTTGGATGGAACTCAATGACTGGTGGACCGAACCCCGGGCGCTGCCCATGCCGAGTTCGGCCGATCCGGGACAAACCCGAACAATGAAATTCAAGCGCGTACCTCGATACCCTGCGCCGCCATATGTGCCTTTGCTTCGGCAATCGTGTATTCACCGAAGTGAAATATGCTGGCCGCCAGAACAGCATCTGCGCCACCCTCAAGAACACCTGCGGACAGATGATCCAGATTTCCGACACCCCCCGAAGCGATGACCGGTATCTCGACTGCATCGGATATCGCACGGGTCAATGCCAGATCGAAACCGATCTTCGTTCCATCCCGGTCCATGCTGGTCAGCAACAGTTCACCGGCGCCATATTCCGCCATCTTGACTGCCCACTCGATGGCATCGAGACCCGTCGGGGTTCTGCCTCCGTGCGTGAAGATCTCCCAGCGCGGCGGCTCACCCGGGGCGCTGACCGACTTTGCATCCAGAGCGACAACAATACACTGGGCACCGACCTTGTCAGTGGCCTCGCGCACCAGGTCCGGACGGTGCACAGCTGCCGTATTGATACCAACCTTGTCTGCGCCTGCGTTCAGCAAGCGGCGCACATCGGAGACTGCGCGTATTCCCCCACCGACTGTCAGAGGAATGAACACCTCTGAAGCCACCTCCTCCACCACATGAACAATGGTATCCCGGTTATCCGAGCTGGCCGTGATGTCGAGGAAGGTGATCTCGTCCGCGCCTGCCTCGTTATAGCCTCGTGCAACATTGACTGGATCGCCCGCGTCGCGAATGTCAAGAAACTTGACGCCCTTGACCACGCGTCCGGCATCTACATCCAGGCAGGGAATGATTCGTTTTGCCAGCCCCATGATCAGCTCTCCGGATTGCCCGCAGCATAAGTGTCGGCCAGCGCCTGGGCGGTAGCCAGATCAATGGTTTTCTCGTACAAGGCTCTTCCCACGATCGCCCCTTCGATACCCCGATGCCGCTGCCGACCCAGTGCTTCGATATCGTTGATATCGGTCACCCCACCCGAGGCGATGATCGGGATGTTCACAGCATCCGCAAGAGCCGCAGTCGCTTCCGTGTTCACGCCCTGCATCATGCCATCACGACTGATATCGGTATACACGATCGAGCAGACACCCACATCTTCGAAGCGCTGAGCCAGAGACACTGCAGTGACACTGGAAGCCTCCGCCCAGCCTTCCGTCGCCACGAAACCGTTATTGGCATCCAGACCGACAATCACATGGCCGGGGAAATGCCGACAAAGCTCGTCAACGAATTCCGGCTGCTTCACTGCCAGCGTTCCGATGATCAGGTACTGGACACCCACATCGAGATAGGCGCTGGCTATCTCCATCGAACGAATACCGCCACCGATCTGTACAGGTACCTGACCGCAGGCCTTGCAGATCTCCCCCACCACGGCCGCATTTCGGGGCTCCCCTGCAAATGCTCCATCCAGATCCACCAGATGGATGCGGCGCGCGCCTTCATCGAGCCAGCGCCTGGCAACGTCCACTGGATTCTCGTCGAACACCGTGTCGTCATCCATGCGTCCTTGCCGTAATCGCACGCATTTACCGTCTTTGATATCTATGGCTGGAATGATCAGCATCGTACCGGGTCCATTGTCTTGTTGATTGATGTGGGTGTCTTGTCTTTCCCTGTCTTGCCAGGAGACATCGCACCCGTGGATGCCTTGCTGTGGCAGAGATCAGAGGTAGAGATCAGACACCCATGTCCAGCCAGCAACGGGCATTCAGCTGGCTATCGAACATTCTCGCGACTAGCGTCCGTCCCAGCTGGCAAAATTCTTCAGCAACTGCAAGCCATCTCTGGCGCTCTTCTCCGGATGGAACTGGCAGGCAAACAGATTGGGCGCAGCTACCGCTACCGCGATGTCATGACCGTAGTGGCATGTGCCTGCCACCGCACCGATGTCTTCCGGCACACAATAGTAACTGTGAGCAAAGTAGAAACGGCTGGCATTCTCGATACCGGCCCAGAGCGCATGCTCCCGAGCGTGGCGGACTTCGCTCCACCCCATATGCGGGACTTTCAATCGCGAACCAGCGTCTTGCAATGGCTCCGCGAAACGGGTTACTTCCCCCGGCACAACGTTCAGACACGCCACACCGCCGTTTTCCTCGCTATGCGTCAACAGAACCTGATACCCCATGCAAATGCCGAGAAAGGGCCGGGTACCCGCGATGTTCAGGATCGTCTGCGACAGGCCGCTGTGCTGCAGTGCCGCCATGCAATCCTTGGCAGCACCCTGCCCCGGACAGACGACACGATCAGCCGATTCAATAACGGCTGCATCAGAGCTGACAACGACCTCAGCGTTCTCGGCGACGTGCTCTATGGCTTTGGACACCGATCGCAGGTTGCCCATGCCATAGTCGATGACGGCGATTCTTTGCATTTCCATGCTCAATTTCTATCAAGGTTCCCGGACGTCGGCTGAAGTCGATCAAGATTCATCGAAGGGCAACCTACAGGGTTCCCTTTGTCGAGGGCATTGTATCGGCCGCTCGCTCGTCAATCGAACATGCCATTCGCAGCGCTCTTCCGAAGGCCTTGAACAGAGTTTCGATCTTGTGGTGATCGTTGACACCACGCAAGACATCCATATGAATGGTTGCTCGGGCATGATTGGCAAAGCCCTGGAAGAACTCGGATGTCAGATCCACATCGAAGTTGCCCACTTTCGCACGCTTGAAATCAGCATGAAAATGCAGACCCGGACGCCCTGAAAAATCGATGACAACGCGTGAAAGCGATTCATCCAGCGGGACATAGGCATGTCCGTAACGAACGATACCCTTGCGATCACCCAGCGCCTGCGCAAAGGCGTCTCCCAGGGTGATGCCGATATCTTCGACCGTGTGGTGATCATCTATATGAGTGTCACCCTTGCACGCGATATCCAGATCAAACAGGCCGTGCCTGGAGATCTGATCCAGCATATGTTCGAGAAACGGCACCCCGGTCTGGAACTTGCCATTACCCTGCCCGTCCAGGAGCAGTTCCACCGCTATCTCGGTTTCCAGCGTGCTTCGCTTTACCTGCGCTCGGCGATTGGACACCCACATATCTCCCGCAAAAGCGCCGGAGCATACACCCTCCGCCCATGACTTGACACCCACAATCTGGCCAGATGCGGAATTAGCGCATTCGATTCGCCACGGCATTCACACTGACCGACGTGTCTCAAGCCAGAACGTCACCGGGCCATCATTGATCAGGGCCACCTGCATGTCCGCCCCGAAAGTCCCTCTGGCCACCGTTATCGACTCCCTGGACACGGTGCTCACCAGCGTATCGAACAGCTCATTCGCCTGTTGCGGAGACGCAGCGCTGGAGAAACCGGGCCTACGCCCTTTATGGGTGTCTGCTGCCAGGGTGAACTGAGGCACCAGCAACAGCTGTCCGCCGCCTTGGCGAATATCCCGATTCATCTTCCCCTGATCATCTTCGAACACTCGATAGCCGAGCATCTTCTCGGCGAGCTGGACGACCGATTCATGGGTGTCTGGTCTCTGGACCCCGATGAGGGCGAGCATGCCGGCGTCGATCCGGGCGGTAATCTGGTTGTCGATGGTGACTGAGGCGCGGGTTACGCGCTGAATAAGAGCGATCACTAGATAGACGAAACTCGGTAACAGGACACGTTTTAATGCAAACTAGGAAAATTCCTACCCAAATATCGGAATTTTCTGACGCAAAAAGACGGAACTTCCGATAGCAGTTCCGCGTCGATGCGCCGATAATGAATTTGTGGTCAGGAACACCACACACAGGGAAGTATCACGGAGGATGTATTTCAACAAGGAAGTTCGATTCATTGGATGAATTGCACGTTTGATGACCACATCAACCTGAGGAGCCAGGATGGTTCAGCCCGGCCACCGGATGGCCGGGTGTTTTGGGTCGATGCGCAGCGGTCAAGCGCTCCCCTAGCACTGCTCCCACGGCAAGCCTTCGAAGCGCCAACCAGCCACCGTATTCCGGTGATGCTCGTCATCCAGCGGCCCCTCGAACCCGCAAGCGATGATCCTGACGTCGGCCAGACCTTCTCGCAGCAGCACCTCTGCCGCATCGTGCGACCGATTGCCACTGCGACAGATCAGCAACAGCGGTGAGGAAGAACGCCCCTTGGCCGACACCTTGCCCAACAGGGCCTTTCTGACATTGGCCACGAAATGCTCGTTCACCACCCAGTCCGGCGCATCGATCCAGGGCACATTCACCGCTCCCCTCGGATGACCGATCATCAGGAATTCCATATCGGATCGAACGTCGATCAGCGTCACACCCGGGTCCGTTTGCATCAGAGACCACGCTTCCGTGGGTGAAATGGTGTCAATGGAATCAGCGTTATCGCTCATCGGAAGAATCTGTGGCAGGCAGAACATTGCCCGGAGAAGATTCTAACGATTAAGCTCGCACAGTTACACACGCTAAACTAGAGATTCGTCACAACCGGTTTCCCGATGTCCGTGCAGCTCACTCGCCTTCTCGCCAGAATCCTCAGCTGGCTTCCACTGCGCATGAATCAGACAATCGGGGCCACTCTCGGACTGTGCGTCTGGGCGCTCAACGGCAAATTGCGCCGTATCACCGATGTGAATCTCGACATGTGCTACCCGGACATGAACGAGGCACAGCGTCGCCGTCTGAGCCGCCTCAGTCTGATGGAAACCGGCAAGCAGCTGACCGAATGCGCCTGGATCTGGCACCGGCCCATCGCTCAGACCGAACAGCTGATAATCGACATCAATGGCGAAGAGCTGATGCTCGAGGCCCGGAAATCCGGCAAGGGGTGCCTGTTCGTCTCCCCTCACCTGGGCAACTGGGAAGTTTGCTCAGCCCCCTTGTCGAGCGACGAACCATTCACCTACTTCTACCGCAGTCCGCGCAATTCCCGGCTTGACAGCGAACTCATACGCTGGCGGGCGCACCTGCGAGGACACCCGGCCTCTCTTGATGCCGGTGGTATCAGACGTGGCTTCAAGATCCTCAAGTCGGGCGGCAATGTCGGTATTCTGCCCGACCAGGAACCCGACCAGGCCAATGGAGTCTTTGCCCCTTTCTTCGGCAAGCCGGCTCTGACCATGACCCTGCTGTCCGGCCTGGCGCGGCGCAGCGGTGCTACCGTACTCTACTGTGTGGCGGAGCGCCTGCCCAGAGGCAAGGGCTGGCGACTCCACATCCTGCCCGCCGATGAGGCGGTGTCCAGTAGCGATGCAGAACAGGCCGCCACTGCTCTCAACAGCGGTGTCGAACGGTGCATCGCATTGTGCCCTGAGCAGTACCTGTGGAGCTACAAGCGCTTCAACACGACGCACGATGGCTCTCCTCGACCCTATGCACGATAGCTCCTGTGGGCACGATGGCTTCCCTCGGCAACAGCCTGCTTGCAACCATGCCTCTTATACGAGAAACTGAGCGCGGTCCACAGGACCACACGTGATGACTCAACGGGGTGCCGCAAGGCTGAGAGTCCGGCTTGAACGTCAGCCGGGACAACCCGCAGAACCTGAACCGGCTAGCACCGGCGTAGGAATTGAGTTGCTGTACCTTCGCCAGGTCATCATCCCCGACTCTTCTGTCCACGATGAGCATGACAAGCGTACACAAACCCATGCGTATGAATCCGTTCGCCACACAGCCCCGCCGATACCTGCTCTCCACCGTACTGCTGGTCAGCACCACCCTGCCCCTGACGCTTGCCAATGCCGCCGATGAACCGCGCAAGCTGACCGTCTACACCTACGAGTCCTTCACTGCCGAATGGGGACCAGGGCCCGCCATCAAGGCCGGTTTCGAAGCTCAATGCGGCGACTGCACCATCGACTTCGTCGCCCTGGACAGCTCTGCCGGCATTCTCAATCGCGTTCAGCTCGAGGGCAAGTCCAGTCCGGCGGATGTCGTGCTGGGTCTTGACACCAATCTGATGGCGATTGCCGAAGACACCGGACTGTTGGCAACATCCGGTGTCGACACCAGCGCGCTGGAATTGCCCATGACATGGACTTCCGATATCTTCGTGCCATTCGATTACGGCTACTTTGCCTTCGTCTACGACACTGAAGCCCTGCCTGAACCACCAGCCAGCCTGGATGAACTCATTGCCGCGCCCGAGGACCTGAAGATCATCATCCAGGACCCGAGAACCAGCACTCCGGGCCTGGGACTGCTGCTGTGGATGAAGTCGGTGTATGGCGACAAGGCCGCCGAAAAGTGGCAGGCTCTGCAACCGCACATCCTGACCGTCACCAAGGGCTGGAGTGAAGCCTACTTTTCGCTGTTCCTCAATGGCGAAGCACCGATGGTGCTCAGCTACAGCACCTCACCGGCCTATCATATGGAGATCGACGAAACCGACCGCTACCAGGCTGCCGCATTCAGCGACGGACACTATCTGCAAGTCGAGGTCGCCGCGTTGCTGGCCCAGTCTCCTCGACAGGCATTGGGTCGGGAGTTCCTGAACTACCTGGTCAGTCAGGAAGCCCAGACCAGCATCCCGCTCGGCAATGTCATGTACCCCGTTGCGGACCTGGAAGAACAGCTGCCAGCATCCTTCGAGAAATTGATTTCACCGACACGGACCTTGCAATTCACTCCGGAAGAAGTACGCGATGGACGCAAGTCGTGGATCGACGAATGGCTTGAAGCTTCCACCGGAAACTGATCATGTCGATACGCTGGCCCTGGTGGGCCAGTGGCGTGGTAGCACTGTTCCTCATTGCCGCCATGACACTGCTGCCACTGGGCGCCATGCTTGCAGAAGCAGGCAGCATCGACTGGCACGCTGTGGTGAACGATACCTATTTGCAGCGCGTGATTCGTTTCAGCCTTTATCAGGCGCTCGCTTCGACGATACTGGCGTTGATCACCGCCATCCCGGTGGCACTCGCGCTGTCTCACAAGCCCGCATTCCCCGGTCGCTCCCTGATCGTCTCCCTGTTCAGCCTGTCACTGGTCATACCCACTATCGTTGCCATTTACGGCATCGTTGCTGTATTCGGCCGAACTGGTTGGCTGAGCGAGCTGCTGGCAATGATGGGCAACGAGCCACTGGCGTTCTACGGATTGCCCGGTATTCTGATTGCCCACGTGTTCTTCAATATGCCCTTGGCCGCCCGTATTCTCCTGAACGCCCTGGAGAGTATTCCCGCTGACAACTGGCGCCTGTGTCGACAACTGGGCATGACGCCCTGGGCCATCTTTCGACATATCGAATGGCACCGCATGAAACACCAGCTACCGGCTCTGGCACTGTTGATCTTCACTTTGTGTTTCACCAGTTTTGCCATTGTCATGACACTGGGCGGTGGCCCACGATCCACAACCATCGAAGTTGCCATCTACCAGGCCTTGAGATTCGATTTCGACATAAGCACGGCAGTGGCTCTGGCCTGCATTCAGCTACTCATCTGTCTGTCACTGATGGCCATGAGCACCCTGCTGCGCCACGACGGCAGCATGGGTTTCGACATTTATGCAAGCCCGGTCAAAGGCAGCACCGGCGCATACCGGAACGATGTCCGAGAAGGCCTCTGGCCTGGCGCGGGATGGAACATTGCTCATGTCGGTATACTGATGCTCGGCATCGTCTTTGTGCTGTTGCCCTTGCTGGCACTGATCATCTCGGCAATCAATGGCAAGACGCTGAGTGTCATGTTCGATTCCGCGACGCTATCGGCCCTTGGCAACACCCTGGCCGTCTCCCTGACCGCCGCCATTCTGTCGGTGACACTGGGACTGGCCTTGCTGCGAAGTACGCGCTACTTGCGCATCCGCCTGGCACGGGAACGCATGGGTCAGTGGATACAACTCACGGGCAATATCATTCTTGTCCTGCCGCCTCTGGTACTGGGCACCGGCCTCTTTCTGCTGCTTCGCCCGCTGGCTGACGTGTTTTCCATTGCCCTGATTCTGGTCATCATGATCAACAGCCTCATGGCATTGCCCTTTGTGCTACGAATCCTGGAAGCGCCGATGATGAATGCTGCCAGTGCGCAGGACAGGTTGCTACGTTCGCTGGGCATCCGGGGGTGGAATCGCTGGCGTCATGTCGACTGGCCACAACTTCGCAAACCGCTCGCCCTGTCTCTGGCTCTGGCCGCCACGCTCGCCGCCGGTGATCTCAGCGCCATCGCCCTGTTCGGTTCCGAGCGCGTAAGAACCCTGCCACTGCTGCTCTATCAGCGCATGGGTAGCTATCGTCTGGAAGAAGCTGCCGTAACGGCTGGCATCCTGCTAATGACCTGCCTGCTGCTGTTCGCGCTCATACAGAAGCTTGTCGGAGGAAGAGAGCATGCTGGAACTCGATGATCTGACGCTGGCGATCGGACCTCGTCATTGGCAATTCGACCTGCGCCTGGATACCCATGGCGTCCATGCTCTGCTCGGACGCAGCGGGTCAGGCAAGAGCACTCTCCTGAATCTGATTGCCGGATTCATGCATCCTGACCAGGGTGACATACGATGGCAGGGACAATCACTGTTACCAATGGAACCCTCGGAACGGCCGGTAACCAGTCTGTTTCAACAACGAAACCTGTTCAACCACCTCACTGTCCGGCAGAACGTGGGCCTCGGCATCGACCCTGGATTGAAACTGAACGACAAACAGATCATGGCTATCCAGTCGGTACTCGATGACGTCGGTCTGAACGGGCAGGAGAACAAGCTGCCGGGCGCACTCTCCGGCGGAGAGCAACAGCGCGTGGCGCTGGCTCGCTCCCTGCTGCGACGCCGCCCCATCCTGCTGCTCGATGAACCGTTCAGCGCATTGGATGCATTGACCCGACAGGAAATGATTGCCCTGCTGCAGCAACTGATCGAAACCTATCAACCCTGCGTCATCATGGTCACCCATGACGAAGAGGATGCGATCGCCATGCAGGCGGAAGTGCTTCGGTTGAGTGAAGGGAGAATCATTCGCCAGGGCTAACCTCGATGAGACATGAATTCACGCCCAGAAATCGCTTTCGGTCGGGCGGCGCTCGGCTCACGCCATACCGGTGCCTACAGTCGCGTGTTCGGTTTTTGCCAGCACTACTTGGAGTGACCAAGCCACGGCTTGCGGAAGGCCGTCCCGAAAAAACTCCATGCGCGACTGTATCCACCGGTCTATCGGGCTTCTGCTTCGCGTCTTGATGTCTCATTGAGGCCAAGGCCGCCAGTCTGGAGGGCTTCACAGGAAGGCGGACCGAAAGTCTTCAGGAATGACACTCCCAAGCCATTCAGATTCTCGCTTGAAGCGCGTAAATCACACCTCACGTCTCATGCCCCAGGCTTCACGCCTCACGCCTCACGCCTCACGCCTCACGCCTCACGCCTCACGCCTCACGCCTCACGCCTCACGCCTCACGCCTCACGCC
>CANLXI010000057.1 GCA_947495035.1 uncultured Granulosicoccus sp. | reverse complement strand
TGGGCTTGGGCTTGGGCTTGGGCTTGGGCTTGGGCTTGGGCTTGGGCTTGGGCTTGGGCTTGGGCTTGGGCTTGGGCCAGGGCCAGGCATCAGTATTGTGCCCACGGCTGGGTCCATAGGCCGGGGTCAATCAGGACACCGACTCTCCAGAACCCTTTTGATCAGCTGCCCGGCCCACTCCCGCTGCTCGTGGCCAAAGCTCTCGGTGATACTGTCTGCTCCGAGTATCGATCCTGTAGCCAGTCTCCCCAATAGTGCGACAGGAGGTGAAGCCGATAGAGCCTCGCCCTGTACGGCCACAGACCCTTCTCGCGTCGACGCTCCCAGGCTCTCACTCAAGGGAATGAGCCGTGCTTCGTCCAGCAACTGCCGGATCAATGGTGTGCCGACCTTGCTCAGAATTGGCGACGACAACACGGTATCAATCATGACAGTAGCGAGCATCCGGTCAGCTCCCTTCACCAGCTCCCACCCCTCTTCCACCAGTCTTGTCTCCGGGTCGTCTACGAAGGCGAAAGTGAGGTGTCTTGAACGCAGCAATGCCAGCAGGCACTGTGCATTGTCGACGGGAGGGCCATAGGTGTATCTCTTCATGCGCTCATGCAACTCGACCAGATCGCTGATTGCCTCTACCGACAAACTGGAATGGGAAAACGCTCGAAACATGATCTTCTGCAGATGTCGCCACACCTGCCCCAGGCAGTAGTCGAAACCGGGTGGTTCGAGGCCGCAAGCCATGTCGATAAACAACTGCATGCCATGCTCTGCAGGCAGGTCGCGATCGACGATGAGTTCATGGCGATAGTCTTCATCTCGCAGCCAGCTGACTGCGATGTCGAAGAGCCGGGATGGTGAGTAGTGATCGACGACATCCGGACGAACCCGGAGAAAGACGGCTACCTGTATATGTGAAATCAGATTGATCAGCTGTCTGCAGGCTCTCTTGCCCTCACCATGCTCGGCCAGTATCGAACATTGCTTCTCGAAAAACTGCTCCTGCAGGGAACCGGGCCTGAAACAATCATCCAGGTGACGATTCAGGGGTTTGGGCGCCATGGGCAGTCCATCCAGTGAAAATGGCGCAATTCTCCCCGGTTCCCGACCCGATGGCTCATAGATCATCGTGCGTCTATCGTCATCCGCCACCACAAAGCGACCGCCTCGCCCCTCGGTCAGCCCTTTGACAACATCTATCATCGACAAACCGAACCCACGCAGCGCCACCGTGCATCCCGGGGCGATGGACTCATCCCGCATATGGCTTTCCAGTGGATAAGGCTCTGTGACAAGACGGCAATCGGGATGCTGATCTGCATGTTGCATCCAGGCTCTCATGTCCTTGCCCGGTGCTGTCGGTTGATGTCCAATGGCCAGTACCACTTCGTCGACTCGCGCGACGGCACCTGCAGCATGCTCGATGACATGACATTCAACCGTCGCGTCCCATCGTACCTGCAGAACTTCGGATTCCACGATTGTCAGCCAGCCCGCGCTTTCCAATGGCAAGGCCATGCTGTTGAAGCGAGACTGTAGATAGTGTCCCAGTCTGGCACGTGCAGGATAACGATCCACTCGCTGATTGCCACCTTCTGCATGATCAGCGTCGGCCCACTTCTTGTAGGATGGAAAACCGGCAACTACCTGTCGAGCAATGCGCATGTCAGCTCTTGGGGGAATATCCAGCTCTCTTTCCGGCAAGTTCAGCAGACTTCCGGAAAACTGGTCTGGCGCATAGTTCGGACCACTGCCGCGATAAGTACTGGCTTCGAACAGGATCACCTGCATCCTGGCCGCCAATGCCGAATCAGTCAGAGCAGAGCACAGACTTTCCAGCGCGGCAAGACCTCGGGGACCGCCGCCAATGATTGCCACGCGAAAGTGGTCTTCACGAATTGCACACATGATTGCAACACTCGGCAGACAGGCAACTGGCGTGGACCGAGAGCATGGCCCCAGAAACCGAAACGGCCACTGTCACCTGGTGATAGCGGCCGCCCTTGGACAAATACGCGAACACTGCCTCCCGTTCAGGAGAGACAGATGGCGATCAATACATGTGTTGGCCACCGTTGACAGATACCGTTGAACCGGTAATGAACCCGGCATCATCGGCAACGAGAAACTTCACTGTTCTGGCAATATCTTCAGCCTTGCCCAGACGGCCAACCGGGATCTTGGCAATGATCTTCTCCAGAACCGCTTCCGGTACAGCTCGAACCATGTCGGTGTCTACATAACCGGGAGCAATGGCATTGACCGTAACGTTCTTGCCAGCACCTTCCTGTGCCAACGCCTTGGTAAATCCATGAATACCGGATTTGGCAGCGGCATAGTTGACCTGACCATACTGGCCAGCCTGACCATTGATGGAACCGATATTGACGATACGCCCAAAGCTCTTCTCGCGCATTCCGTCGATGACACAGCGACACATGTTGAAGCAGGATCCGAGATTGGTATCGATGACGGCTTGCCAGGCTTCCTGATCCATGCGATGCAATGTGCCATCACGTGTGATGCCGGCGTTGTTGACCAGCACATCCACGGACCCACCCAGGTCCTCTTCGATTTTCTTTACGCCTGCCTGACAGGCGGCATAGTCCGAGACATCGAATTTGTATACAGCGATACCCGTGGATTCTGAAAAATCTCGCGCTCGCTCGTCATTTCCAGCGTAATTCGCTGCAACATTGTAGCCCGCCTCTTTCAGGCCCTCGGAGATGGCTGCACCAATCCCGCGAGTTCCGCCAGTCACTATTGCAATCTTTGCCATGATCAATCCTTCTCCTGCTGGTTGTTGAGTTTTCTGCTTGAATCCGACGCGCCCACTCGGGCGCATCGATCTATCATCCTGCTGTCAATCACGCTCTACGCACATTGCGATACCCATACCACCGCCAATACACAAAGTGGCCAGGCCTTTCTTTGCATCACGTCTCTGCATCTCATGCAGCAGCGTGATGAGTACGCGAGCACCGGATGCCCCGATGGGATGGCCCAGTGCAATGGCGCCACCATTGACATTGACCTTGTCGGTATCCCAGCCCATGTCATTGTTGACGGCACAGGCCTGTGCAGCAAACGCTTCGTTTGCTTCCACCAGGTCGAGGTCTTCGACAGACCAGCCCGCTTTTTCCAGAGCCGCCCGGCTTGCAGGAATGGGACCTGAACCCATGATTTCAGGCTCTACACCTGAAGTTGCCCAACTGACGACGCGTGCCAGAGGCTTTGCCCCTCGACTGGCCGCTTCATCCGAACTCATGAGGACCAGTGCGGCGGCACCATCGTTCAGACCTGAGGCATTACCGGCCGTGACAGACCCTTCCTTCGAGAATGCTGGACGCAGTTTTGCCAGAGTTTCGGCAGTTGTACCGGGCTTGATGTATTCATCCTTGTCGACAACAATGTCGCCACGACGATTCTTGACCGTGACAGGTACGATTTCCTCTTCGAACTTGCCCGCTGCCTGTGCTGCTTCTGCCTTCTGTTGCGAAGCAGCGGCAAATGCATCCTGTGTTTCACGAGAAATGGTCCATTTCTCGGCAACATTTTCAGCAGTGGTTCCCATGTGATATCCATGAAAGGCATCCCACAGACCGTCCTTGATCATGGTGTCGATGAACTCTGCACTGCCCATCTTGTAGCCACTGCGAAGCGGGGCACAATGGGTTGACAGGCTCATGCTCTCCTGACCACCAGCCACGACAATCTTGCTGTCGCCCGCCTTGATTGCCTGGAAGGCCATGGCCACCGTACGCAGGCCGGAACCGCAGACCTGATTCACCGTGACCGCGGTACGCTCGGCAGGAATGCCGGCTTTCATGGCAGATTGCCTGGCCGGATTCTGACCACTTCCCGCAGTGAGCACCTGTCCGAAGATGACTTCGGAGACGTCTTTCGCTTCGACGCCACTGCGCTTCAGTGCTTCTTCAATGGCGGTCGCTCCCAGATCAACCGCCGACACGCTGGACAGAGCTCCGAGAAAGGAGCCGATGGGAGTCCTGGCTGCGCCAGTAATGACTATGTCGTTCATGATGCGAGATTACCTCTGCTGGGAATTAATGCTTCTTTTTGGGTGGAATGAGATCCGTGATGGTCCCTTCGAACATCTCTGCTGCGAAGTTGACTGTCTCGGACAGAGTGGGGTGCGGATGAATGGTGTGACCGATGTCGGTGGCATCAGCTCCCATCTCGATGGCCAGCGCCACCTCAGCGACGAGGTCGCCCGCGTTGGGTCCGACAATGCCAGCTCCGATGACGCGATCATCCGTCGGATCGAACAACAGCTTGGTGACACCTTCGGAACGACCGAGGCTCAGCGAACGACCTGAAGCCGCCCAGGGAAAGACGCCCTTGCCGACCTTGATGCCCTGTGCCTTCGCTTCCAATTCAGTCATGCCAACCCAGGCGACTTCCGGATCGGTATAGGCTACCGATGGAATGACCCGCGCGTCAAACACTCGTTTCATGCCGGAGCAGACTTCAGCCGCCACCTTGCCTTCATGTACCGCCTTGTGCGCCAACATGGGCTGACCCACGACATCGCCAATGGCGAAGATATGCGGAACGTTGGTTCTCTGCTGATTGTCCACCGCGATGAAACCACGCTCATCCACGGCGACACCAGCCTTGTCCAGACCCAGCGTGGCACCATTGGGACGACGCCCGACAGCCACCAGCACCTTGTCGAACGTGTCGACATGTTCACCATCAGGGCCACTGAATACCACCTTGAGGCCATCCGCCTCAGCCGTGACCCCGGTCACCTTGGTTTTCAGATGGATGTTCTCGTAACGCCCCTTGATGCGATTGTGCAGCGGCTTGACGATATCCTTGTCTGCTCCTGGAATGATCTGATCCATGAGTTCGACCACCGTGACCTTCGAGCCCAGGGCATCATAGACCGTACCCATTTCCAGACCGATGATGCCACCACCCAGAATCAACAGGCGTTTCGGGATATCTTCCAGTTCGAGCGCCCCCGTGGAATCGATGACACGCGGATCATCATGCGGCACGAATGGCAATTTGACAGGTTCTGAACCGGCAGCAACGATGCATTGATCGAAGGTGATCAGGGTCGACTTGTCGCCGTCCGTGACCCGCATCGATTTCGGGCCGTCAAACTCTCCCACACCATTGACCACCTGAACCTTGCGCGCCTTGGCCAGCCCCTGGAGTCCACCGGTCAGCTTGTTGACCACCCCTTGTTTCCAGTCTTTCAATTCAGCGATGTTGACATCGGGTCGGACGAAGGTGAACCCGTGCTCCCCCATCTCCTCGTACTCGGTGATGACTTTTGCCGCGTGTAGCAAGGCCTTTGACGGAATACAGCCAACGTTCAGGCAGACACCACCCAGCTGGCTGTCCTTCTCTACCAGTACCGTTCGCAGACCGAGATCTGCCGCGCGAAAGGCAGCCGTGTAACCCCCGGGACCGGATCCCAGTACCAGCACCTCGGCGTGAATGTCACCATTCAGCGGCGCTGTCGGGCTACCCGCTGCGGCCGGTGCAGCTGACGGCGCTGCCGAGCCTGCAGCCGGTGCCGCCGCAGAGGCTGAAGCCGGCTCCGCTGCGGCTTCCGCCGTTTCGATGGCCATGATCACCGATCCTTCCGAACACAAATCGCCTTCGGCAACATCGATCCGGGTGATCTTGCCTGCCACCGGCGAGGGTACTTCCATCGTGGCCTTGTCGCTTTCCAGCTCGATCAACGGATCTTCCGCGCTGACCTCATCACCCACTGAAACCAGTACCGAGACGACAGGTACATCCGTGAAGTCTCCAATATCAGGGACCTTGATATCCATGTAGTCTACCTCTTAGTGCATCAGACGACGCACGTCGCCCAGCAAGTGTTTTAGAGTGGCTGCAAAGCGCGCTGCGAGTGCTCCGTCAATGGCTCGGTGATCGTAACTGAGCGACATGGGCAACATGTTGCGCGGAACGAACTGTTCACCGTCCCAGACAGGAGCCATTTTCGAGCGAGTCAGACCCAGGATGGCAACCTCAGGTGCGTTGACGATAGGTGTGAAACTTGTTCCACCAATGCCACCGAGTGAAGAGATGGTGAAGGTGGCACCCTGCATGTCAGGGGCCTTGAGCTTGCCTTCGCGAGCCTGAGCCGACAGATCCGCGAGTTCCCTGGAAATTTCGATGATGCCCTTGCGATCAGCATCCTTGATGACCGGAACCATCAGGCCATTCGGGGTGTCTGCGGCAAACCCGATATTGTAATACCCCTTGCGAATCAGCTTGTCGCCATCAGGGTGGATCGACGAGTTGAATTCCCAATGTGCTTTCAGAGCAGACACGCTGGCCTTGACGATGAAGCTCAGCAAGGTCACTCGATATCCTTCGGTCTTGGCCTGGTTGTCCATCTCCTTGCGGTACTTGTCCAGATCCGTGATATCGGCTTCTTCCTGATGCGTGACATGAGGGATGTTCAGCCAGGAGCGGTGCAGAGCCGGACCCGACAGCTTCTTGATACGGGACATCTCCACATCTTCGGTGGGCCCGAACTTGGAGAAATCGACCACGGGAATGGGTGGAATGCCCATGCCGCCGGATGCACCGGCAGGCGCGCCCGAGGCAGCAGCAGCAGGAGCCGTGCCCTTGAACCACTCGGTAACATCTTCACGCAGAATGCGACCACCGCGCCCACTGCCCTTGATCTGGGAAAGATCAGCGCCCAGTTGGCGGGCAAAGGCACGTATGGAGGGTGACGCATGCGCCTTCTTGAAGCCGGACTCGTTGACGTTGGCCACACCCGATTTACTGGCCTGTGTCTCGGCAGGCGGTGCCATACCGACAGGAGCCTTGTCGACGACAGCTGGTGCCGGTGATTCGGCAGGAGCCTGTGCAGCAGGTGCGGCATCTCCAGCGCCTTCGGTTTCGAGGATCAGTACCAGAGACCCCATGGAAACCGTATCACCTTCACTGACCTTGATTTCCTTGACGACACCAGCCACCGGGCTGGGCACTTCCATCGTGGCCTTGTCGCTTTCAAGCTCGATCAAGGGGTCTTCCGCATCAACCGAATCCCCTACTCCCACCAGAATGCTGATGACAGGGATATCCGTGAAATCCCCGATATCTGGAACGGTTACGTCAAGCGCTGACATGTCTTTCTCCTGAATGTCTTGTGTATGGGCGATGATCAGGCACGATCACACCAGCCTCGGATTGGGTTTGTTGCCGTCAATGGAATACTTGGCCATGGCCGCTTCGAGATCACTGCGGCTTACGGCATCCTGCTTGTACAGTTCTACCATCGCTGCGGCAGCGATGTGGTTGGCATCGACTTCGAAGAATCGCCGCAGGTTGACTCGGCTGTCCGATCGACCAAAGCCATCGGTACCCAGCACCGCGTAGGACTGGGGCACGTAGGCACGAATCTGCTCGGCGTAATTCTTCATGTAGTCCGTTGCGGCGATGACGGGACCGCTAGCCTTGGACAATATGTCGGTAACGTAAGGCACGCGTGGGGTTTCCAGCGGATTCAGGCGATTCCAGCGCTCGGCGTCCTGACCATCTCGCGCCAGTTCATTGAACGAGGTGGCAGACCAGATATCGGAGCTGACGTCGAAATCCCGCTTGAGCATCTCGGCCGCGTCCATGACCTGCTTCAGAATCGTTCCCGACCCCATGAGATTGAGATGACGCGCAGCAGGTGTCTCTGCCGACAACTTGTAGAGTCCCTTGATGATTCCTTCTTCGGAACCTTCGGGCATGTCCGGATGAATGTAGTTCTCGTTCATCAGCGTGAGATAGAAGAATACATCTTCCTGGTCGACGTACATCCGCTGCAGTCCATGATGAACAATGACCGCCACCTCGTGGCTGAAGGTCGGGTCGTAACTGATGCAGTTCGGGATGGTGCTGGCAAGAACATGAGAATGGCCGTCCTCGTGCTGCAACCCTTCACCGTTGAGTGTCGTCCGACCAGCGGTGCCGCCCAGCATGAAGCCTCGAGCACGACTGTCACCGGCAGCCCAGGCCAGATCCCCGATACGTTGAAACCCGAACATGGAATAGTAGATATAGAACGGGATCATCGGCACACCGTGAACGCTGTAGGAGGTCGCCGCGGCAATCCAGTCGGCCATGCCTCCCGCTTCGTTGATGCCTTCCTGCAATATCTGACCAGTTTTGCTCTCTTTATAGAACATCATCTGCTCGGCATCTTCCGGCGTGTACATCTGCCCTTTCGGATTGTAGATACCGACCGAACGAAACAGCCCTTCCATCCCGAAGGTGCGCGACTCATCAGGCACGATGGGTACGATCTGCTTGCCGATCTTCTTGTCTCGCAACAAGGTGGTCAGTACTCGCACGAAGGCCATGGTCGTGGAGATTTCGCGTTGACCGGTACTCTTCAGTTGCGCCCCGAATACCGACAGATCCGGAATTTCGAGTTTCGGCGAGTCTTTCCATTTGCGTGCCGGGAATGCACCACCGAGCTCTTTTCTACGCGCTGCAAGATAAGCCTTCTGCTCATCGTCCAGCTTGACGAATGGTGCCGAGCGCAAGTCGGCATCGCTGACCGGAATCTTGAATCGATCACGGAAGGCATGCAGTTGATCTTCCGCCATCTTCTTCTGCTGGTGAGTGATGTTCTGCCCCTCACCGGCGTTACCCATGCCGTACCCCTTGACGGTCTTGATCAGCAGGCAGGTCGGCTGTCCCTTGGTCTCCGATGCATTCTTGAACGCCGTGTAGACCTTTTCCGGATCGTGTCCACCGCGCCGCAGACCGAATATCTGCTCATCGGTCCAGTCCTTGACCAGTGCTGCCGTTTCCGGGTATTTGCCGAAGAAGTGCTCGCGTACATAGGCACCATCCTTCGACTTGAAAGTCTGGTAATCCCCATCAACAGTCTCTTCCATCAAGCGCCGCAACATGCCGCTGGTGTCATTCTCCAGCAGTTCGTCCCAACCCTGGCCCCAGAGAAGCTTGATGACATTCCAGCCGGAACCCCTGAATTCGCCTTCCAGTTCCTGCACGATTTTTCCGTTACCTCGCACCGGGCCGTCGAGCCTCTGCAGGTTGCAGTTGATGACGAATATCAGATTGTCCAGATCCTCTCGCGCTGCAAGAGATATCGCGCCCAGTGATTCGGGCTCATCCATCTCGCCATCACCAAGAAAACACCACACCTTGCGATCGGCCATATCGATATGACCACGGTTGTGCATGTACTTCATGAAGCGCGCCTGGTAGATGGCACACAATGGCCCCAGCCCCATCGATACCGTCGGGAATTGCCAGTAGTCCGGCATCAGCCAGGGATGTGGGTATGAAGACAGACCCTTGCCATCGACTTCGGATCGGAAGTTGAGAAGTTGCTCTTCGGTCAGCCGTCCTTCCATGAAGCTGCGAGCGTAGATGCCGGGTATGACATGTCCCTGAAAGAAGACAAGGTCGCCACCGTGGGACTCACCCTGCGAACGCCAGAAGTGATTCAGGCCGATGTCATACATGACCGCAGATGACGCGAACGAGGCGATATGGCCACCGTATTCGGAACTGATTTTATTGCGGCGCACAACGGTCGCCATCGCATTCCAGCGGTTGATGGTCCGTATACGCCATTCCATTTCGAGGTCGCCCGGGTAGGGCTCCTGCATATCCGCGGGTATCGAGTTCTGGTAACTCGTTGTTGCAGAGAATGGCAGATTGCTACCTTGCTCTCGAGCCTCTTGTACCGTCTTGTCCAGTAGAAAGTGCGCCCGCTCCGTTCCGTCGCGCTCAATGACATCCGCTACCGCGTCTCGCCATTCAGCAGTTTCGATCGGATCGATGTCGTGAATCGGACCATTCATTCAACGTACCTCTTTACGATTTTTGTCATTATGACTCAAGTTGACTGCTGCTTATCAAGTCGATTTTCCAATGCTGCAAGTGCAACAAATGGAAGACGGATAACTTGCAGGAGTAGTAGGACCGACATGAAGCTTTGCGACTGACATGAACTCCTTATTGCAAGGAGTGACTCCTGCAGATTGACCACCGGATGCTGCGCAAATTGCTTCATCATTAATGAGCGTATAGTTTAACCATCAACGTCATGACGAACCATAACAGCACCGATTCATGAATGGTATCCAATCATGGAAGGAAGATACAAGCAGTTGAAATGGAGATCATGGCAACACCGGAAACGCGGCTGTCATTCGCTGCGACAGGCGATGGGCATCGATTGATGAGTGGGTCGAAATCAAGCTGCCAACCTTCCGACCGGTAGAGCAATGGCCCCGGCCAATCCATCGCATCGAAGATGAAGGATGGACTGTTCAGCTTGCCAGCAGAGCACCTGACAGACGTTCGAGCGAATGGCGGATCACCTTGCCCGATGCCCCGACGCCTCTCGGCTCAACCTGGCCGCCACGACACTGCCAGACCTGGTTCGGCTATCGATGAACAACGAGTGAGAAGACCGGGATGGATGTAATCACCAGCCCGAACTGTCGGGCGAGTGGGCAGCTTCAAGCTGCCAGCCTGCAAGCATGGGCCCGAACAGCTTGAGCCGCTCAGCCTCGATCAAACAGTCTGATGCGAACCGATAGCGCGCTGAACGGGAAATGACCGCTGCGCACCGGTGTTGGGTAACCCTGCTGTGATCATTCCTGCCGAGGATAGAGAAAATCAAGCAGGATGTTTCGAACGATGCCATCGTGCAAATCGCGGGCGGCTTGAACATTCCGCCAGAACGATGTGAGCGAGACAGTTAACCTCAATGAGGTCAAGGCAGTTCAGTGGCGCGACTCATCGGCACCGCAACCTGCCCGTACGCCGCGGGGCAGTTATCGCCCCAGACCTCGCAACAGATCTCGCACCCGCACCCCGAGCGCAGATCTCGCACCCTGTCCACGGGCACGGGCACGAGCGCACAAGCACGAGCACGAGCACGAGCACGAGCACGAGCACGAGCACGAGCACGAGCACGAGCACGAGCACGAGCACGAGCACTACAGCTTACGCACCTTTCAAAACCAGCAACAGTACAATCTTGACCCCAAATTACCACAGGAATCATGACAACAGTATGACAAACCAAGGGTGGTAACACTCATGCTATTGCAATTTTGGCCCCTCTCCTCCTCTGGCTCAGCCTCATACGAAAGGCACAACACTGCAATACCGATACAATGCATCGAGGCAGTGAGGCAGTGAGGCAGTGAGACACGAGACACGAGACACGAGACACGAGACACGAGACACGAGACACGAGACACGAGACAGTAAAGCAGCAAGGCGGCGAGACAATGAGGATCGATTGCCCGAAAGCCTCTGCCGCTCGAAAAAAGTGCCGATCGAGGTGCCTTGCACAGGCACCTCTCAAGACCGAATCGGAATTCCTCAGAATTCCTTCTTCAGCCTGTACTCTTCTTCACTCTCCGTCATCAGGCGTTTACCACGGCGCATCATGGCTTCGCCTTCACTGATATTTTCGTTACCATCCTTGATTTGCTCCCGCCCTTTTCGGATCCTTTTCTCGCCTTTGGATACCAGCTTCTGACCATCCGCCCACTTGTCGCTGATGGCACTGTACTGATCCCCTTCACTGGCTACCGAATCGGCAAAATCCGGGGAACGGGTCGCACAGCCGGAAACCACCAACGACAGGGAAAGCGCAAGTGGCATGAGCACCGATGGAGAAAGGAAACGGTGTGAATTCGAGTTGTGTATTTGTGTCTTCATGATGATTGGAAAAACCGAGTAAGCAAACGAATTGCGCTTGCCAAAGGGTGATGTGGACCGGCCCGAGCCGATCCACGTGACGGGATCCAGATGTCGGGATGTAACCTATTTGACGCGGTAACGGACCGCAAGATTGGCCGAGGTCGCTACATCGTCATTGCCTGTATTCGTATTGGGCTTCTCATCCGTATCGATTGCTGCCAACGTCAAGCCGAGGTCGAGTTGGTTGGTCAGGTGATACAGAAACGTGGACGTCAGCAGGTTGGTGGTAAAACCACTATCGTCCGCATCATCGGCGCGCTGAACCGAGAGATCCCAGGCATTGATCCAGTCGATCCTGTCTGACACCTCATGGGAGTAGCTGAGTCGATTGTTCAGATTCTGCACGGTATTGTCTCCGAAGATCGGCTCGTAACTGGCGACATTGATCAGCTGCCCTTTCAAACCATAGGGTTTTGCGTATTCAAGCTGAAAGGTCAACTTGGGATCGTTGTCTGTCAGCCCGGAAAAGTCGCTCGACTGAAATCCGGCACCCGCACGCACCAGCCAACCATGACGTCGCGCGCTGATCGGCTCATCGAACAGGACATCGTCCAGCTCGACAACGGCAAGCGCAGACAACTGTTCATTGACCAGCGCACCGGATTCCACCAGCACCGACTCCATGTCCGAGTACCAGACACCACGGTATTCGCTCGCCCCTTCCCTTGATCGATACTCGGACTCCCGACCGATGATGGCAGCCAGTTGCATCAATGAGTCATCGCTCAATTCGGATCGCAGTAGCGACCTTGATTCGAGAGCTTCCTGAATACGCAGCGCCTTGGCCAGTGGGGTGGCATTCCACACGCGGCCATAGCCGACACCGGTGGTCACTCCGAGATTGTCATCGACTGCGCTGTCCTGATGGGCGAAATCTCCACTGACGAAGTAGAAAAGTGCATCATTGGTTTCGCTGAAGTAGGCATCACGACTTGCTGCTACAGAAAACCCGAAGTCATCGACTGACTCATCAGTGGCATTCGGCCCCCTGGACGCATCCAGATTGCCATCGACCCGCAACCCGATGACGCGTGCTGCGGAACTGTCCCTCTTGTTATAGAAGCCAGTGAGCAGGGCATCGTAGCTTGTCTGATCCTGATTACCGGAATTGGCATTGGCATTGAAATCGACGTATGCCTCATCGAATGCGGTATCCGGATCGGTGAAATCCGTGAGCTCGATCGCCTGGACGCTCAAAGGCAATGAGAACAAGGCTGTCGTTGCAAATGTCTTGAAAGTCATGATGGAAGTTTCCTCTGCTGATGCCGGCTTGTATCAACCAGCTGCCAACAGTATGGAGACGCCCATTCAATAAGAAAAACTATATATAATTGTCGAATTGGATGATATTTTTTATCAGATTCGATGGCTGCGTAATCTGTCCACTCTGCGCAGATGCGCACAGAGCAGATACTGTCCGCCCGCAATGATCGGCTCCGCGACACCCGGATGAAACATATGACAGCATCAGATCACGGCTGAACTCGCCAGTCCCGCTTGTGCCGTCCAGACTGTCACTGCTCGCGCAAGGCTCGCAAGGATTCCTCCCAGGCAGAATCCACTGGTGCCTGCACGGTGATGCGCTCGCCCTGCCAGTCGAAGGCGAGTTCCGAGGAATGCAGAAAGAGGCGTGACAGCCCCGCCTGTCTGAATCGGGTGTTACTGCTGTTGTCCCCATAACGCGTGTCACCCACAATCGGGTGACCACTGTGCCTGGCATGAACGCGAATCTGATGAGTACGTCCCGTATCCAGTTCGACTTCCATCAGCGTGGCCTGCTCGAAGCGCTGACGAATGAAGAACCGGGTGCGCGCTTCCTGCCCCTGGGAATCGACAGTGACCCGCCGCTCACCGGCCTTCTCGACATTCTTCTTGAGGGGAGCATCAACCAGGCGGATGTCATCCGGCCAGCAACCGTCGACCAGTGCAATATAACGCTTGATCACCGTTCTCTGACGAAACAGATCCTGCAGCTGTCGATTGGCCTTCAGGCTTCTGCCTATCAGCAGGCAACCACTGGTCGCCCTGTCCAGGCGATGTGCCAGCTCCAGTTTCGGCTCTTTCAGATGCTGCCTGATGGCGTCGATGAAGCCGAATGCCAGCCCACTGCCACCATGCACGGCAATACCGGCGGGCTTGTTGACCAACAGGAAATCCGGGTGCTCGACGATGATCGCCTTACCGGCCGCTGCCGCCAGCTTGTCGGGGACCGTCACATCCTGCTGTGGCTGCAACTGTATTGCGGGGATGCGTACCTGCTCCCCGGCTACCAGCTTGCGTGTCTGCTTGACCCGCCTGCCATCTACCCGCACCTCACCCTTTCTGATCAGACGATAGACATGGCTACGCGGCACCCCGGTGCACCGCTTGATCAGAAAGTTGTCGATGCGCTGCCCGTCTTCATCAGCCGTGACACGCTCATGACGTGGTCTTGACGCTTCCATGGGTACCGCCTCATCGGACGGTTGCCGACCGCTGGCCATCAGCAAGATCCGCCCTTGCGCCAAACCTGAGTGCTATGCGATTGAATTGACATGCTTTTTGCTAGTGTTCATGTATAGTCGCCCTGCTGACGAAGTGCCGAAAAGGTTAGATGGCACGACAGCGACCGCGACGAGGATTGCCGAATCTCTCAGGCACTGCTATATTGAAGAGTCGGCGCACGAATGGATTCCTTACGCTGACTATTCTGACAGTATCGTTCATTACACGGGTAGTTGCCACTTTCACGACAGGCAGAAACCGCCTTCTCGGCCAGGACTGTACAACGGACCGAACCGATGTGCGGATGCCCGACTGGACAGATACGGAAAACTAGACAGACTTACTCGCTCGATCATCTGAGGCCGGAGGCCCGCCATGATCGCAGAATTGCGAAGTACGCAAAACCAGCGTGCTTCATCAGATAAATAACTAGCACGGATTCCGCCTGTTCGGCCAACGAAATGCTGAGCGCATATATCAAATATTGCCTGTCCCTCCTTTTCTGGTATTGCACCAGCAAGGACGAGGCGTGCGCGCATTCGCCGGATGTTCCGGCCAAGGCAGGGTCCGTCATGGACCAAAACAATAATGAAGAGAATGTTGATCAACGCGACTCACCCAGAGGAGTTGCGTGTTGCCATCGTCGATGGGCAGAAACTGGTTGATCTGGATATAGAACACAAGTCACGCGAACAACGAAAATCCAACATCTACAAAGCCAGAATTACCCGTGTCGAACCCAGCCTCGAAGCGGTTTTCGTTGATTATGGCGCTGATCGCCACGGCTTCCTGCCGTTCAAGGAAATTGCCAAGGAGTTTCTGAACGGCAACGGCAAGAAGTCCGAAAACGGCCGACCCAACATCCGCGATTGCATCAAGGAAGGCCAGGAAATCGTCGTTCAGATCGAAAAGGAAGAACGCAGCAACAAGGGCGCTGCACTGACAACCTTCATCAGCCTTGCCGGTCGATTTCTGGTTCTGATGCCCAACAACCCACGTGCCGGTGGCGTTTCCCGACGAATCGAAGGCGATGACCGTTCAGAGCTGAAAGCGGCCATGTCCGAGGTCGAAGTCCCGGAAGGTATGGGCACCATCGTACGCACGGCAGGCATCGGTCGCACCACCGAGGAATTGCAGTGGGACCTGGACTATCAGGCGGCAATCTGGAAAGCCATCCAGGAAGCAGCCGGAGAGAAGAAAGCCCCCTTTCTCGTCTACCAGGAAAGCAACATCATCGTTCGCGGACTGCGTGACTACTTCCGCGGTGACATCGGCGAAATCATTGCCGATGAACCAGCCACGCATCAGCAGGCCGCCGACTTCATCAAGCTGTACATGCCTCAGAACGAACGCAAACTGAAGCTGTACCAGGACGATGTTCCCTTGTTCAACCGCTACCAGGTGGAGTCGCAGATCGAATCTGCCTTTCGCCGCGAGGTACGCCTCCCATCCGGTGGTGCGCTGGTCATCGACCACACCGAAGCGCTGATATCCATCGATATCAACTCCGCCCGTGCCACCAAGGGTTCGGACATCGAGGAAACGGCAACCAATACCAACCTGGAGGCTGCAGACGAGGTGGCTCGTCAGTTGCGGCTGCGGGACCTCGGCGGCCTGGTTGTCATCGACTTCATCGACATGATGGCCTCCAAGCACCAGCGCGCCGTGGAAAACCGCCTGCGAGACGCCCTCAAGCAGGATCGTGCACGGGTACAGATTGGCCGCATATCCAAATTCGGCCTGCTGGAGATGTCCAGACAACGGCTACGCCCTTCACTGGGCGAATCCTCGGAGAATGTCTGCCCTCGCTGTCAGGGTCACGGCACCATTCGCGGCGTGGAATCCACAGCTCTGTCCATCCTCCGCCTCATGGAAGAGGAAGCCATGAAGGACAATACCGGTCGCGTCATGGCCGATGTTCCCGTGGAGGTCGCGACCTACCTGCTGAACGAAAAGCGCCAGAGCATCACCGAAATCGAAGCGCGCAACAAGGTTGTACTGCTGATCGTTGCCAACCCCACGTTGGAAACGCCCAACTATCACATCGAACGTATCCGCATGACAGAGGCGGAACACGAGATGATGCAGAAAAAGAGCTACGAGCTCGCCTCCGACAACAGCGAGAGCTTCTCCCCGCAGAGCGCTCGGGATGAAAAGATTCCCGAAACGGCAGCCGTCAGCACCGTTACCCCTCTGGCACCGGCTCCAACTCCGGCTCATCGCATGCCGCAGCCCGAACCACAGACGGTTGCCCCCCCTGTAGTGCAGGGACCCGGCGGGTTCCGACGCATCTTCGGTGCCGTCACGTCCCTCTTCGGTGCCCCTGCCGCACCTGCCGTTGCCGATACCGCAGCCGAGTCCAAGGCTGACACCGATTCGAACAGACGATCTGCCCGCAGCGATGCTCAGGAGGAGGAATCCCGGGGTCAGAAGCGAGGCAACAAGCGCTCCGGAAATCGCAATGGTCGGGGCCGCAACCGCAACGATGGCGACAAGAGCGAGGCGGCGTCGGAAAACCGCGGCAATCGCAACAACCAGCGTCGCAGCAAGAACAATGAGGACGGCGCTGAAGGTAGCGAGCGCAAGAACGGCCGAGGACGTGGCAGAGGTCGCAAGCAATCCACCGATGCCACCAACGACGGTAGCAGCGGAAACAACAGGACCGAGCAGGAGACTGCAACCGCGGAGGCAGCGGAAACGACGGCGAAAAAGCCCCGCAATCCGAAGCGAACGAAGGAATCTGTCGACAACAAGGCTGAGACTCCAACAGAGGCAGTCATTGTCGACGCGGAGAGCTCTTCTGGCGAGTCCACAGGAACGGATAACGGAGAAGCGCGCAAGACTGAGGAAGGCGGCCGCAGCCGGGGCCGACGTGGTGGTCGACGCCGTGGTGGCCGCGGACGTGGACGCAACAGCGAACGCAACGAGAAGACAGCGGACAGCACCGAGTCCGACCAGACAGTCGCCAATGCCGACGCCGCCGAAAACAGCTCGCCGACAGAGACCCGGACAGACGCACCGGCAGGAAAGTCAACGGATGACGACAACAAGGACAAGCCGACCCGAAACGTAGCCGCTACCAATGAGTTGCAGCAGGCATCAGAACCTGCAGACAATGTCGCCACGGACAAACCTGCCACAGGTGTCGAACAGGATGCCTCGCAAGGTCGGGAAACCCGTCAGCAACACTCGGATGACGCACAACCTTCCCAGTCCCGCACGGAGAATCTCGATACGACCAGTGCAGAAGCGCCTGCAAAACTCGATGAGCCAGCCACAGTTCGGCAAGAATCCGGCAGCAACAAGACGTCAGTAGCCACCGATACCACTGAAGAACCCGCCGGATTGGCCACACCTGAGCCTGCGCCCGTCCCGACCGGGCAATCGGTCGACACGGCAAGCGCACCCGACGATGACGTGCCTTTCGCCGCAGCATCCGGTGACCGCTCAGCTGTAAATGCTTCGGCAGAGGCGAAAGCTGCCGAGACGCCAGCCTCTGAGCCGCAACCCGAGGAAGCTACGCAGCAGGCGGTTCCAGACGCGCCAGCAGAGAAGAAGACAGCTGATACCGTTTCGGACAACACCACAGCAGCCGCCAGCCAGCCGACCAATGCTGATGAAACGGCAGGTGAAGTTGCCACGGCGGATGTGCCGTCGAACGAGGAGAGCTCGGATGATTCCGACAAACCTCGCAGACGAGGTGGAAGCCGTCGACGTGAACGCGTGAACAGCAAGAAAGCGGCCGCTGCCAAGGCGAGCCCGGTAGACACGACGGTCGATTCAAGCGACGCACTCGCTGAAACGGCGACCGCCAGTGCGGACACCACGGTGTCGGTGGCCCGAGAACAGGCTGCCGAGAAACCCGCTGCATCGGAGATTGCAGATACCGCTGACAAGACGCCCGAACCGCTGCCTACCGTGCGTGAGTCGTCGCCAACAGAGGTCGCTGCCAGTCAGGCCTCTGACAACAAGCAGGAAACCGGAATCAACGGGAGCGGACAGTCCAGCGAGGCCAGGGTATCCCAACGACAGCCCAGTCAGCTGAAGAGCACCGTACGCTCGTTGGCCAACAAGGACGAAGGAGCGTCAGGCGGCATGTCACTGGCTTCCCGGAAGGTACCCGACGTCACCCCTGAAACGGTCGTTGGCGTACAGGCTGACAGCCTGCCAGGCAGCAATCAGTCAGAAGAGAAATCGCCGGAACGGGACGAGCCTCGGGATACCGGCGTGGCAAAGCCTGAAACTGAAATGACCGAAAAGCCGGCTGATCAGTGATGGTCAGCTACTGACTGCCTGCGACAGATGCGGGCAGTCTTGCAGTCACCCTTCCACGCCCCCGCGTGGAGGGATTCGTATCAGGACAGGACGACGCTCATGTAGCTTCGGAATGGCAAGAAAAAACCGGTCATCGACCGGTTTTTTCGGATCTTCAACGGGTCTAACGGCTGGAGACAATGGCTGCACGGTAGCAGCCACTACCCGTGTCAGCCATCCACTCTGTCGGGAAGCTTGCCCGACGGATTGGTGAATTGATCATTGAGCTTCTGCACGAATTCGGAGGCGTGTTCGATGACCTCATCAGTCGTTTTTCTGGATCGACTGTTCCAGCCCACCGGATCCTTGCTGAATACGGAACGAAAGAAGCGCGTATTGAACTTGAATGCCTTCGTATAGGGTTCATCCGGGGTGTTCTTCAAACGGGAAGCCATGAACTGCGTCACCAGTTTGCGTATGAAGAAGTGCACGATGAGAAAAACCAGAAGAATGCCAAGCAGGGTACTCAACATCGCCACCGGATCAGCAAACAGGCTCAGTATGAAGCCCATCAATGACCCCATGGTACCCATCATGATCGCACTACCGAACAGACCCAGAGCCGCAAGCCCGAACACCAGCGCATCAAGTCGCAAGACTCTGCGCGACCAGGTCGCCTTCAATCGAGCAATGGCCGGAATTGCCTGATCACGAATGGTGTAAGCCTGTTTTTCCATGGAGCCGACTATGCGATAGGCTCGCTCGACTTCAACCTGCCGGATACGATCCTCGATTTCCGTCATGTCTGCATCGCGCTTTTCCTCGAACCGGCGCCGGCGAGATTCATCATCGATGGGAATCGACACTTCCTTGTTGTAGATGGTGAAGAACCTGCCTGCCGTCAGCCCTTTCTGCGATAGTGCGCGCTGCCAGGCACCAACAATCTCTTCGGTGTTGTCCTCTCTGGCTGCGGTATCAATCTGATTGAGAATGAACAGAAACTTGCTGCTGTCATTGCGGGCGATGGTGTTCTCGACCAGATGGGTCAGCGTATCCTGCATGGCACCGGGTTCTGGATGACGAGCATCGAAGAACACCAGTACCAGATCCGAGATCTCCATGATGTGATTGGTCAGTTTCAATGTCGAGGTGCGTTGAGCATCGGCATCAAACCCGGGGGAATCGATCAGGATCTTGCCTCGCACGACTTCGGAATCCGTGACCTTGAGCTGCAGATAGGCATCGATCCGGCGCCCCTCTCCTTCGGTGACTTTCTCGATCTCGTCACTGATCCGGTAGAACGGGAATCTCATGTCGGCATCCAGCGCCAGCCCTGGCAGGACACGACCGGCATTCTCCTCGCCATAGCACACGACCGTGAACTTGTCGTCGACCGCCTGATTGCCGGTCTTCTGCAGCTTCTGCCCCAGATAACTGTTGATGAACGAGGACTTTCCGGCAGAAAACACTCCCAGAATGGACACCAGTGGCCACCAGGAGATCTGCATGGCATAGGAATCATCCGTGTCGATCAGGCCAGTCTTGTAACCGATTGCATCGAGTTTGCGAAAACCTGCAATGGCATCAATCAATACCGGGTTCTCACGCTCAAGATGGGTTTTCAGGCTGTCGAAACGTTTGACAATTGATTTGTCGGGTCGGACCATCAGGTTTCAGGGCTCCGGAACATGAAATATCATTGGAAACAGCATATGAGCAAGTGATAGCTGTTCAACAGGGGATCCAGACGCATCTGCCGCGTTCTGGCGACTCGGCAGCAACAGAAGCGGCTGAACATTGCATCAATTCTATCAGTCGCAACCACTTGTACGGCCTATGACCTATGTTTATATGTGTATTGAACGTTATGCATTCACACAAAAGGAGATCAAGACATGTGGTTCATTACCTTGCTTGTACTGGCCGTTGCAGCCGTACTGATCGTCAAAGCGGTCAAGGCACATTCCGAGAGGCAATCCAGCAGCGCTGCTGATCAGGAGCCCACGTCCGGGCTGCACGGCTCGTTGAGACGAACCGAGAACGCCGATCAGACCAGACAGTCACCTCCAGCAGCCGACGACATTCCGGAAAATGTCTCGACAACGACTGCGACGAACACGGCGTCCAGCGAACAGGTAATCGACCAGCCCGATTCTTCGACTACACTCAATGACATTCGGGAAATGATCAAGACTCTCAACCTGACGGACAGTGACTCCGCCCGACTGGGAATCAGCAGTGAAGAATTCAATGCTCTCAGAAATCGCGAGAATGCTGATACATCAACCCTCCCGCTGCCGGACGCCACTACTCAGGCAGATATTGCAGAGCGACTACGACGAATGTTGAATTGAATCCATGAACGGCCTGATTGACTCGCGAAACATACACTCCATCAAACGTGATCTGGCAGGGGTTTGTATTTTCATTGCGATCATCTGGGTCGTCTTTTTTCTCGACCGCTTTCTGCCATTGGAAAATCTGGGTCTGATTCCGCGAACCTTTCGTGGACTCACGGGGATCGTGGCAATGCCCTTTCTGCATGGCGATTTCAAACATCTGCTGGGCAATACCATTCCATTGGCGGTGACCATGTTGCTGATGGCCGGTTCGAGAGCCAATAGCGGTGCAATCGTGGCGATCATTGCGTTGTTGTGTGGTATTGGACTGTGGCTCTTTGGTCGAACCGCTCTGCATATCGGTGCAAGCGGCGTCGTATTCGGCCTGATCACCTTTCACGTGTTCGCTGGAATATTCGAGAAGCGGCTGCAGTCTGTACTGATATCCGTTGTGGTCGGGCTACTCTACGCATCTACCCTGGTACAGGGTGTTGTCCCGTTTCAGCCGGGAGTTTCCTGGGAAGGCCACCTGATCGGGGCATTGTCCGGAGCCCTGGTCGCGTCGCTGGTATCACGCACACTCAAGAAGACACCCACCTCTGCCACCGTCTGAGACGAGCACCGGGACATCAGGAGAATTGAGGTCTTGAGGTCAGCGGCAATGAGCCTGCCAGAACTTGACGGTCAAGGGATCACCGATCAATGAGTCTACCGGTCCCGGCTCCAGCGATGCCTGAATCATCGCCTGATGAATTTCACGATCACTGAACCCCAACCGCTGGTGCTTGTGCTCGGTTCGCAACCGCTCCTCTTGATGTGAGGCGAAGTCCACGATGATCAAGCGCCCCCCAGGCGCCAGCGTACGCGCAGCCTCGGCGATTACCAACCCGGGCTCGAGACTGTAGTGCAGCACCAGGTGCAGAGTAGCGAGATCGATCGATCGATCATCGATGGGCATGTTGTACATATCGCCTTTGCGGACCTGCAGATGCCTGAATTCATCGCGTTCCAGCTGCGTTCTCGCTATCGCCAGCATCTCACTGCTCAGGTCGATGCCCACGCCCCTTTCGATCTGCCTGGCGAACAGTTCCAGTATGCGCCCGGTTCCAGTGCCGATGTCCAGAAAATTGCCGACTGGCTCAGGCCCGACCAACTCTTGCAGACGAGCTTCGACATCAGCCTCGGGCACGTGCAAGGCTCGTATCTTGTTCCATTGCCCGGCGTTTTCCTGAAAATAGTTCTCGGCAAGCTCCGCCCGCTTTTCCCGAATCTTGTCCAGACGCACCAGATCACGGCTGAGCTCGGTGTCGTCATCAGGCAGCAGATCGACCAGCGTTCTCGCCAGATAGGCAGATTCGCCATTTTCGGCAATCCTGTAGAACACCAGCGAACCTTCCCTGAAGCGGGTCAGCAATCCGGCTTCAACCAGCAGCTTCAGATGTCTGGAGACTCGGGGCTGGCTCTGGCCCAGTATCAGGGTCAGTTCCGTCACACTGAGCTCCCCATGCGCACACAACGCCAGAAGTCTCAGGCGCGTGGGCTCACCTGCCGCGCGCAATCCGGCCAGTAACACTTCCATACACGTATAAACATATGTGGATATGACCGGCAGTATGCACCAGCGTGACCGTTACGGGGTCAATCTATCCGATTCCACCGGCGCAGATAACGAATGGCGGAGGGCACGGTAAACAACAACGCAGCGCCGAAGGCCATCACGCTCTGCGACAGACTCAGCAGGGATGAGCCTCGACTGGCATTCATGTAGCTGTCAATCAGGACAAGCAACAGTAGAACCAATGCCGGAAAGTACATGCCGGGACCCGGACGCGGCTCATCGAACGCCCTATCCTCTTCTTCCGGATCCAGAACAGCAGACGATTGCGCGGGACTCGGCGCAGAGCCGCTGATCACCAGCTTTCTGGCTACGCGCAGGGTTTCCAGGTCTGGGAACGACTTGCTGGACAGCTGCTGCAGGGTACTGTTGGGCCAGATTCGGTAGAACTGCACCTGTTCTTCTTCCGTGTGTCCCCTGACATCGACCCGGATGACAAAACCCTGAATGGTACGGCCGGCCAGTCTGGACGCATATGCCCCTGTCTCGATGGCGACCTCTCGCAGGGCATCACCGTCAATGGCATCCACGACATCGATGACGGCAAGCAGTTCTGCGGTATCCGGATCGACGATGACGAACGATGGAGCACGCATGTGCTCGCTCGCCTTGCCAGCCGAACCCAGCAAGTCCAGGTCAAGCACTATGGAGGCTCTCGGGAAGTCCGATTGCAGTAGAAAGCTGTAAATGAGATCGTCCAAGATTTCGCCGCCACACTGTTGTTAATGTGTTGCCGAGAAGAGTACTCAGCAGCACGTCGGACGTCAATATTTTGCCGTATAACGTGAAGTAACACACAATATATTGACACTTGCCACCAATGATAGCAGTGAGCTCATGTCCTTGCCGGATTCCGCTTCTCTACCTCGATAGACTGCGCACATGACCACAACATCAAGCTCCTGAGCTGCCATGCCGTCATCGCTCCGTTCGCACCAGGATCAGCCAGGATGGCAGCCATCGACACAGCCAGTGAGCTATTCGCTAGAATGCTGCGCCATCAAACAGGAAATTGAATCCTCCTGCATGCCCTGTGTCGGGATGACACACGAAACCGGCATTGAGGCTTTGTTCCACTTGAACCGCCTGTGGTGCTGATGTGGAAAAACGAGTCGAAACCGAGTTTTCAATGTGAAAGTTTATGTACATCGAACCAAACGACCTCGAACATGGTTAGATAGTACAAACCAACGTTATTTCATAGGCCTGATCGGCACAGGCCGAACAGGGCACAATGCGTCAGCGTAGTGCCGGTAAAACCAAGCGGATTGCCATGACTAACAAGAATGAATCGAATTCGTCTCCGAAGTCAGGAGCACACAAGTCGTCCGAAGTAGGTAATACAGTGACGGAAAACTCTGTCACTGCAACTAACACCACTCAGGCTGTCGGCAATTTTGGCGGCTCTGGTGGTAACTCTGGTAACAATGGAGGTCAGTCCCCAATGTGGAAAAAAGTAGTCCCGATTGCAGCTGTATTGATCATAGGCTGGATCGGGTTAAATCTTTTCGGCGGCAAGGACGCTGAAGAACCGGTAGCTGATGTAGCAGAAACAGCTCCAGCCGAAGTTTCCGAGGCCACAGATGTTGCTGTGGATTCTGTTGCCGAGGCGACCGATTCCGCCAGTGATACGGCTACCGCTGCGGCGGATGACGTTGAAACTGCGGCCGAATCCGCAACTGATACTGCCAGCGATGCAGTTGATAGCACCGCAGAGGCCGTGAATGACGCGGCATCGTCTACCGAAGAAGCCGCCAGCGATGCGGTTGATGCGGTAGCGGAGACCGCGAGTGACGCAGCGGCTGCTACTGATGAGGCGCTCAGTGATGCCTCGGATTCAGCGTCGGAACTCGCGTCTGATGCCAGCGAAACAGCTGCCGATGCTACAGACGCGGCCGGCGATGCCTTGAGCGACGCCACCGACGCCGTCACCGAGACTGCTTCCGCGGCTGCGGCCGCCGTTGCCGGTGCAGCTGCCACAGCGACTGATGCTGTCGCAGATGTGGCCTCGGATGCCGTCGATGCGGTGACCGATGCGTCCGAAGAGACCGCTGCCGATGCAAGCGAAATGGCTGATGAAGTCGCTGATGCAGCAGCCGATGCTACAGACGCGGCCGCTGAAACTGCCGAAGAAGCCGGTGATGCAGTAGCTGACTCTGCTGATGAAGCCACTGATGCAGCAGCTGATGCCACTGACGCAGCAGCCGAGACTGCTGAAGAAGCAACCGATGCGGTAGCTGAAACTGCTGACGAAGCCACTGACGCTGCGGCTGACGCCGCTGCCGAGACTGCCGAAGAAGCAACCGACGAGGTAGCTGAAACTGCTGACGAAGCCACTGACGCTGCAGCTGATGCGACTGACGCCGCTGCCGAGACTGCCGAAGAAGCAACCGACGCGGTAGCCGAAACCGCTGACGAAGCCACTGACGAAGCCACTGACGCTGATGCTACAGATGCAGCTGCCGAAACTGCCGAAGAAGCAACCGACGCAGTAGCTGAAACTGCTGACGAAGCGACTGACGCGGTAGCAGACTCTGCTGAGGAAGCCACTGATACTGCAGCTGATGCCACTGACGCCGCTGCCGAGACTGCCGAAGAAGCAACCGACGCAGTAGCTGAAACTGCTGACGAAGCGACTGACGCGGTAGCAGACTCTGCTGAGGAAGCCACTGATACTGCAGCTGATGCCACTGACGCCGCTGCCGAGACTGCCGAAGAAGCAACCGACGCAGTAGCTGAAACCGCTGATGAAGCTACAGACGCCGCAGCTGATGCGACTGACGCCGCTGCCGAGACTGCTGAAGAAGCAACCGACGCGGTAGCTGAAACTGCTGACGAAGCCACTGACACCGCAGCCGATGCTACGGATGCAGCAGCCGAGACTGCTGAAGAAGCAACCGACGCGGTAGCTGAAACCGCTGACGAAGCCACTGACGCCGCAGTTGATGCGACCGACGCTGCTGCCGACTCTGCTGATGAAGCCACTGATGCTGTAGCTGAAACTGCTGACGAAGCCACTGACGCGGTAGCCGACTCAGCTGAAGCAGCAACTGACGCGGTAGCTGAAACTGCTGACGAAGCCACTGATGCAGTAGCCGACTCAGCTGAAGAAGCAACTGACGCGGTAGCTGAAACTGCTGATGAAGCCACTGACGCTGCAGCTGATGCGACTGACGCCGCTGCCGAGACTGCCGATGAAGCAACTGATTCCGTTGCCGACTCTGCTGAAGAAGCAACTGACGAGGTAGCTGAAACTGCTGATGAAGCCACTGACGCTGCAGCTGATGCGACTGACGCCGCTGCCGAGACTGCCGATGAAG
>CANLXI010000056.1 GCA_947495035.1 uncultured Granulosicoccus sp. | reverse complement strand
TCGGCAACCCGACTCACGGTCATATCGCGGCACAGATTGCCCACATGCATGGCGAACCGCTGCGTGTATCGCGGATTTTCAGCCAGCCAATCCAAATGCTCTACGTGCACTGACGCGCAACGGGGACACTTGACCCGCCAACGTTCGAACTCAAGATAGATGCGCCAGCCAGCGACAGACAGGTCACGCACTCGAAGAATTTTGCGATCGTATCTGGATTTGCATCGGTACCCACATTGCGAACATGTTGCTGTTTTTTTCGCCGCTGCAAGGTGATGACTCGAGAATACCGGTCACCGAAAACCCCCTTCAACATCGAACGGGCAGTGAACCCAGGAAAGCAGAAAAGCGATCGGATTGACTTTGGGTTTTTCATGCTGGAAGCTTACCCGAAAAACGAAACAACTTTCCAGTCAGCCAATCTCAACGAAAACACTGTCTACGCAGATACTTTCAGCAATTTGTCACTGAAAATGACCCACACGAATCCGCGTAGACCCAATGATTCTAATGCTTGCAATACAGACTCGGCCCCTCTGGTGAAGGGCAGGTGGTCCGCGTCATCGAGCTCCAACATTGTCGCACCGGGGATCTGACTTGCCATGTTCCGGGCACCATCTATGGGAAAAGCCAGATCCGTGCTGGAGTGAATCACCAGTGTTGGAACCCGAATCACTGGCAGGATAGGCCGAATGTCGATTTGTGCATTCATGCGAAAAAGTCTCACTGCGTCGTGCGCACTGGCGGACATTCGCAACATACGCGCCCACCATTTGCGAAAACGTGGGTCACAGGCCATTGACGGAACACGTGATTCAATGGCAATCGGTGTTCCCCAGTCATTCAGCATCTGCTGGCAGGCCTCTTCGGTTTGCAAATCGCTCGCGCCCCATGGATAGTCAGGAGCCCAGGAGCGGCGCGAATATCCACTGGCCAGTATCAAGCGCTTTATCCGATCCGGGTAAGTCGCCGCAAACAGACAGGACATGGGTGCGCCCTCTGACCAACCGAAAAGTGTCGCAGAAGTTGACCCTACGGCATCCAGCAGTGCTCGAACGTCATCCATGCGCACCTCCAGTGAAGGAAGATCGTGAACTCGGTCCGATAGCCCCGTGCCGCGCTTGTCAAATAGAATGACGCGAGAGAATTCGGCCAGATACTCCACGAAACGAACATATTCCGGACATTCCCATAACACCTCCAGGTTTGAGATCCATCCAGAAATGACTAAAAGATCCTGAGGCCCGTCTCCGATGACCTGGTAGGCAATGTTCACATCGCCACTGCTTGTATAACGAATCTCTGGTGTCATTCAAGCTACCCGATTCCGTGTTGAGATAAGCTATACCTCCAGAAGTTGATTGATAATGTACCTATTCAGGTACGAGTCTTCAGCCCCATCTGATCCAACTTGAACGGTAACTCGCTGAACACAGCGTCATACTCGAGGTTGTTGCACAGCAGTGTCAGAACTCCCTTGCTCTCCTGCAAAGCGGCAATCAACTCGGATTCCATATAAGCAAAGCAGATCCACGCATCGTAACGCGCCGATAGCGTCTGCGAGGTGATATCGCCCACTGGCTCACCATCGACCAACAACTGACTATGGCGAGAAGCCACGGGAACCCCCGGTGCTACCACCCCTACCAGGCGACTGGGTACGCCTTGTTCACGCTGTGCCCTGAGCGCATCCATACTCATGCTGGGCAGATCGGCATCCAGCTGGCAATAGCGATCCAGCCCACACTGCAACGGCGTGTGCCGGTAGTCCATATCACTACCGAAGGAAAGGAGCCCGGTTTCCATTCGCTCGATATTGTTCGGGCAACCGTGCCCGACGTTCAGGTCGGCGCCAACGACGAAGAACTCATCCCAGACGGCTTGCCCGAGTTCGACATCATCAATGTAGATTTCGAATCCACCCTGTCCGGACCAGCCAGATCGCGCAACGATGAACTCATGGCTATGGTATGGCAAGCGCTTGTAGCGAAAGAATCGCGTTGAACGGACCTCCTCACCGAACACGCGTGCCATCAAGGTCTCTGCCTTGGGCCCCTGTACGGCAATGGGCCAGACATCCGGTCGACTGATCTCGACATCAAGGCGCATTCCATTGGCAAGCCCCCTTGCCCAGAGATAGATGTCGGAATCCGCCAGACTCAGCCACCAGGTGTCGTCACTGACTCGTATCGCTATCGGGTCATTCAGGATATGACCATCCTCATCACATAGAGGAACGTAGAAGCACTGATCTGCTTGTGCTTTTGACAGGTCTCGCGGAGTCATCAACTGTACCAGCTTCTCGGCATCTGGCCCCTTGAGCTGAACCTGCCGCTCGCAGGAAACGTCCCATACCTGAACATTCTCGACCAGATGCCAATAATCCGCTTCCAGCGAACGAAACCAGCTGGGCAAGAGAGTATGATTATAGACAGTGAAAGATTGTGCACCACCTACCAGGATGCGATCGGTGAAGGGAGTTTCTCGCAAACGCCTTGAGAACGTGATCAAGGGTAGAGTCATTGGCGTCTTCACTCAGCTGAATGGATATTCAGAGATTTTGTACGCGGAAACGAAAAGAATCAAATATTTTCACCCCCGAGGTACCCCTACGAATCAACACCCCTTGTAGATTTTACCCTTGCGTGCCTCGTTGACCGGGGAAGCTATGCTCTGACGGTCGCCAATCTGTCGTTCACGCATGACAAAGCCGAGTTCGATCCAACAGCTTGTGACAGCAGTCCTCGTGCTCCCGCTCGGCGGCTGCGGTGGTCTGCAATCCACCCTTCAACCTGCCGGGAAGGAAGCTGCCGAGATAGCGACACTCTTTCACGTGCTGCTGGTAGGGGCCGTGGTGCTGTGGCTGTTGGTCAATGGCATTTTCCTCTATGTCACCAGACTCAACCCTCGCCCTCTGTCTCGCAGGGCCGCCGAGGGCTTGATCATCGGCGGAGGTATCCTGTTCCCCACAGTGTTGCTGGGAATATTACTGGCCTACAGCATGTCCTTGATGAGCAGCCAGAGAGAAACCGGAAACGCAGCCACATCGGTCAGCGTAACCGGTGAACAATGGTGGTGGCGTGTGCAATATCGACGCGAGGACGGCTCTCTACTCGCCTCTGCCAACGAATTGCGATTGCCAGCCGGTGAACGCACCGAAGTGACACTGACGTCGAACAAGGTCATTCACTCCTTCTGGGTGCCGGCGCTGGCCGGCAAGATGGACATGTTTCCGGGCAGAGTCACTCGACTGGCACTGCAACCCGAGACAACGGGAATATACCGGGGTCAGTGCGCCGAGTTCTGCGGCACATCCCACGCTCTCATGGCCTTTCAAGTCGTGGTCATGACGCCGGAAGACTTCGAACGCTGGCTCGAGGAACAGGCAACTCCCGCCGCAGAACCCGAGGGAATGCTGGCCATGGAAGGTAGACAGGCTTTTCTGCGCGAAGGCTGCGGGGCCTGCCATACCGTTCGCGGTACACCGGCGGCAGGAACTACCGGGCCTGATCTCACTCACGTGGGAGGCAGAACCACCCTGGGTGCCGGCATTCTACCGAGCACGCCCGAAGACTTCACCCGCTGGATTCAGCATACCGACACCATCAAGCCAGACGTCTACATGCCCTCCTACGATCATCTTGACCAGACAGTGCTGGAAGCACTGGGTCACTACCTGAAGGGATTGATGTGATGAGCCAGTGCAAGGACCCGATCGGATGCTATCCGCCCACGGAGGCCATGCTCGACGAGCCCGTCGATGAACAACGACAGGAAGCTTCCGAACGGCGGCTGAGAGATGCCTGGAAAACACCGACGGGCTGGCGCTACTGGTCGGCGGTCAACAATTCGGAAGTGGGCAAATGGTATTGCCTGACAGCCTTTTTCTTCATGCTGTGTGCCGGTGTTCTTGCTCTGGCCATCCGGGTGCAACTGGCGGTGCCAGAGAACGATTTCCTGAGCGCTGACCGATTCAACCAGTTCTTTACCATGCACGGCTCGGCCATGATGTTCCTGTTTGCCGTGCCGCTGTTCGAGGCCATTTCCATACTGATTCTTCCCGGCATGCTGGGCGCTCGGGACATGCCGTTTCCACGGCTGTCAGCATTCGGCTACTGGTGCTTCCTGATCGGCGGCGTCTTTGTCCTGGGCTCGGTTCTCTTCGACGCAGCACCCGATTCAGGCTGGTTCATGTACCCGCCCCTGGCTATTGAATCCGAGGGCGTCGGTTCCGACATCTGGCTGCTGGGCCTGTCGTTCATCGAGATCGCGTCCATCGCTGCAGCCGTGGAGCTTATCGTCGGTGTGCTGAAATGCCGTCCTCCCGGCATGCGCATCAACCTGATGCCGCTCTACGCCTGGTATGTTCTGGTCGTAGGCGGAATGATCCTGTTTGCCTTTCCACCACTGATAGCGGGTGACTTGCTGTTCGAACTGCAGCGCAGTTTCGACTGGCCGTTCTTCGACCCGGATCGCGGTGGAGACCCCATGCTCTGGCAACACCTGTTCTGGATATTCGGGCACCCGGAGGTCTACATCATCTTTCTGCCATCCATCGCTATCGCGGCCATGGTGGTGCCAACGGTGGCGCATCGACCGATCGTTGGCTATTCCTGGATCGTTCTGTCGGCAGTGGGTACCGGTTTTCTGTCCTTCGGTCTCTGGGTGCACCACATGTTCACCACCGGACTTCCTTCCCTGTCACTCGGGTTCTTTTCAGCGGCCTCGGAAGCGGTGGTCATTCCCACCGGTATTCAGCTGTTCGCTTTCGTGGCGACCCTGATGGTAGGACGAGTGACCCTGAATGTGCCCATGCTGTTCATCGCCGGGGCGCTTGCAATATTCACCGCTGGCGGTCTCACCGGGGTCATGCTTGCGCTTGCACCCTTCAACTGGCAGGTGCACGACACCTACTTCATCGTGGCGCACCTGCATTACACATTGTTCGGCGGCATGATCTTTCCAGTGCTGGCGGGCATCTACTACTTCTATCCGATATTCACCAAGAAGACCCTGTCACCACGCCTGGGAAAATGGTCGTTCTGGCTGCTGTTCACCGGCTTCAACATCACCTTCTTGCCCATGCACCTGACGGGGCTGTTGGGAATGCCACGCAGGGTCTATACCTACTCAAGCGGACTGGGCTGGGACTGGCTGAATCTCGTCTCTACACTGGGGGCCTTCATTCTGGCGGCAGGCTTTCTGCTGTTCGCCTGGGATCTGCTGCGACCAAAATCACGCGAGCCGGATTCGGCACGTAATCCCTGGAATGCCGGTACTCTCGAATGGACACACGATGTTCCCGAGGAAGCCTGGGGCATTCGCTCCATTCCCTACATCGTCAGCCGCTACCCGCTGTGGGATCAGAAGAAAATTCTGGAACGCATCGACAGCGGCCGTTTCTATCTTGCCGATGCTGCAGAAGGCAGACGCGAGACCCTTGTGACATCGGTACTGGATGCCAGGCCGGTTCAGTGCATGCGAGTGACCGGGCCTGCCTGGATCACGCTGATTGCGGCCATGTTCACGGGTGGCGCCTTCATCTTTCCCACGTTTCATATCTACACGCCCGCCATCATCTGCGCAGTGCTGGCAGTTGCCTGCATTCTGTATTGGCTGTGGACCTCGACCGCTCCCATCCCCAAGCAGGACAGCAAACCGGTCGGGCTCGGTCTCAGTCTGCCCATCTACGCCTCGGGTCCGGAATCTGCCGGCTGGTGGGGGGTCTGGATCACCATGCTGGGAGATGCCACCGCCTTCATCAGTCTGGTATTCGGTTTCTTCTTCTACTGGACAACCAGGACAGATTTTCCACCTGCTGGTAGTGAGCATGCCGATCTGTTGCTCATGCTGCTCGGAGGAATTGCGCTATTGGGTGCGTGGGCCCTGACGCTGTATGCTCGTGACAGCAACAGCAAGGCGAAAGTTGCCAGAGCACGGCTCGCGTTGATCACAGGCATGCTCAGCTCCCTTGCCGGGGTGGCGTTGGTCATCGGGTCTGTCAGGTCAACCGGTATGGATCCACAAGCGCATGTGTACCCGGCAATCATCCATGCCCTGCTGCTGTGGTTGACGGCTCATGTTGTCGTGGGAATCATCATGCAGGGGTATTGCCTGGCGGGCAGCCTGTTCGGGAAACTCACCCCACGCCATGACGCAGACTTGCAGAATATCTGCCTGTTCTGGCATTTTCTGGGATTCACCATTGTTGTCTGTGTGCTTGTCATGGGCATCTTTCCGCGGTGGCTTTGAACCATGAATGCATCGATATCCAACAACACCAGTGAGCAATCGGAACCTCCGACTCACGACCAGGATGAACGCGAATTCGCTGAAGAGGCCGATAGTCTCTGGTGCATCGTATTCTCACCACTGGTCTGGGTCTTTCATTTTCTTGGCTGCTATATCGTCACGGCCATCGTCTGCACGAAGATGCCTGAGGCCGACTCCATTTCGGAACTGCGCTGGTTCATCCTCTGTATCACGCTAGCCAGTCTTGCCGGCATCGCTGTCATTGGCTGGCGTTCCTGGAATCAATGGGGATTTGTCGAAGATGGTGTGAAGGATCAGTACCTGCCCACGGAAGAACATCGTCATGAGTTTCTTGCTCATGCCTCGTTCCTGTTGTCCATCGTGTCATTCATCGGGGTTTGCTACGTGGCCATTCCGTCGATGTTTCTGGATAGCTGTCAATGAGGGCCATCACTCCATTCAGCCTGCTTGCAGGGCTTGGTGCCTGCGCGCTGGTCTGGTTGGCCCCACTGACCAAGCTGGGTCTGCCTGACTTTGCCATTCACATGATTCGGCACATGACACTGGTGAGCATCGCAGCCCCCTTGCTGGTGCTGGGCACGCCACGGCTCTGTCAGTCCCTGCCCTCCATACCCCTGCTGGCCTCGTTTGCAGAGTTCGTCATTGTCTGGACCTGGCACATGCCTGGCGCCCATGACTTGACACGAAACAGTGGTGGATGGCTGGTCTTCGAGCAGGCATGTTTTCTCGTTACCGGCCTGCTGCTGTGGGCATCCGTACTGGATCCTGATAAAGCACTGGCAGGCGCCGGTGCACTCCTGTTGACGTCCATGCACATGACCCTGCTGGGTGCGTTGATCATTCTCAGTCCACGCACGCTGTATTCACATGCCGCCCACGCCGACATGGTTCACTCTCTCGAAGCGCAGCAATTGGGCGGCATGATCATGTTGGTGATCGGCACACCCATCTACCTGCTGGCAGGTCTCTGGCGAATTCGCGACGTTCTCAAGACACCCCTGCCCGAGCCATCATCACGGAATTCCCGACCATGAGAACCGCCTTCCTGACACTGGGCTCGGTGTTGCTGGCAGCCGCGCTGATAGGCACAGCAATCATTTTCTTCGGTCTGTTCAATGTGTCCGCCCGCGGAGGTCACTGGCCGGCCATCAGCTGGGTACTGCATACCAGTTACCGTCAATCGGTGGCACTGCGTGCACCTGCCGCCAATACAGTACCCGAGCTGGATGATGAGGACATGGTGGCGCTGGGTGCCAGGCATTATCAACTGTCGTGTGCAGCCTGCCATGGAGAGCCGGGGGGCAGGCAGCTTCGAACCATGACTGCCATGCTGCCTGCACCACCACGCATCGAGGAGGCCGTGTCCGAATGGGAGCCCAATGAGCTCTTCTGGATCATCAAGCACGGTGTAAAGATGACCGGAATGCCGCATTGGCCCGCACGTGACCGTGACGACGATATCTGGCCTGTTGTTGCATTTGTTTCTCGGATACCCCGGTTTGAAACCGGGCAGTACCGGTCATTGTTGAGCCTGGAAAACCAGCCGCCCGCATCTGCTTCGCCGTCATTGCAGGCATCTGACACTCACCTGGCTGTCATTCACGATTGCGTCCTGTGTCATGGCCAATCGGGATACACAGACAATGACCACGTACCTCGATTGGACATACTCAGTCGGGAATACCTGTCGGCCACATTGAAGGCCTATCGCGATCAACAACGCAGCAGCGGCATCATGCAACAGGCCGCATCCTTGCTGGATGATGACACCATCGAGGTGCTTGCAGCCTTCTACGCATCATCGCAAACCGCACCTCGGGGTGCCAACATCAGTGACAGAGACCCCAACGGCACGTTGACAATGGAAGAGGATACGACGGCGGCGTCTGTGGAACGAGGACGACGGCTGGCCACGGGCGGTGCTGCCTCAACAACCGCTGATTCCATGCCGCCGTCAGGGGCCGATATTCCAGCCTGCAACGCCTGCCACGGCCCCTGGCCTGAATCGCTGTCTCCACATTACCCGGCCCTTGCCTCTCAAGCGAGGCAATATCTTCTCGCTCAATTGCAGTTGTGGAAATCCGGCACCCGAGGCGGAACACCGATGGCAAAACTGATGCACGAGTCAGTACCAGAGCTGGATTATCAGCAGATGGCTGACCTGTCCGCATACTATTCGACCTTGTCAGGAACAGATGTCACCGACCGGTCACTCGAGAAGTGATGGTTGCTTCCAATAAACTCAACTTCTGCCCGGATATTCGCCTCGCAACGCAATCACGAAGTTGCAACCGAGGTACGGGTTCTGTACCGACACTTCATCGTTCCCGGATGAATTGACTGAAATCGAATTATCCGAAAGCTTGTGCAAAGACGCATCTGCCTGAGCTGCGTACATCTCGTTACCACAGGCAGCGCCAGCCAGCATGTTTCCCTCGGGAGACCTTGCGGTGGCATCAGTCTCCACCCCATGCAAGACCGCTGAATGTGCGTGGCCAGGTACTTCTGAAATAGTCGGCCTGCCACCACTTTCACCGAGACGATAGTTGGGTAATCCAGGACCTTGACCGGCATGCAATGGCACTCTACCTCGCAAATCCGGCAGTCCGAATGATGTTCGTCCATCACCACCGTAGATCGTACCCAACAAGCTGAATAGTGCATCGTTCTCTGCAATTGCCAGCAATTGTCCATTGCAATACGCCCAACCACGCGGCGCAAAGTTGAAACCAACGATTCGTATTTCACCGACGAACGGTTCTGACATGGCTCGACTCCAGCGACTTTGACTGATTACCAATCCTGAGGGCCTGACACAAAGAAGCTATCACACTGCAACCACCTCGGAACTACCGATCCGGCTATCCATAAGTGTAGCAGGGGTTGCATTTATCCACCCTTGCAAAATATACATGATATCAAATCGATCATGGAGCCAATGGACCAAGCCTGATCGACCGTCGTCACCACGAGCGGGCGCTCGGGGCCTGGCTCCCTTTTCGATTCGACGTCGAATGACAGGCAGCTTCCAATCAACTGACGCTTCCTGTGTCCTGGGTATTGGCAGCCATGATGAGGCTATCGGTGAATCAGGAACGTCTTGTAGCATGCTTCCTCGACAATCGGGCCGAGTCTCTACTCATGAGTCCGGCGGACTTCGGCAAGGACCATGAGCAATCAGGCGCATCACTATTTGCATCAGGCCTATGCATTTTTAGCAGCGGACAAAGTCAACCGGATTGACTTAACTTCAAGTCACGGCTTTGAGCGTGACTTTCAGGAGGGATCTCATCGGTCGGGAATGGCCGAACAGGAAACACCAAACACTGACCTGTCATCATCCGGATCGGGACTCAATCGCCCCGATCCGGAGGAAAACCCTCAAACAGACAAACGACGCATATGAGATCGAACAATCAGGGCAGTACCGCAGTCACTTCGATCTCGACAACAAATTCCGGACGTGTGAACCCGCTCACTATCATCAGTGTAGAGGCTGGCAAATGGGCAACCCCTTCCAGCCAGGCGTCACGCGCTTCCATGTACCCGGCCATGTGTTCTCGACCGGTGACAAACGCATGAATCTTCACGACATGGTCGGCGCTGGTACCCGCCACAAGCAGGATGGCGTCGATGTTGTCGAAACACAATTCGGCCTGTGCTCTGGCACCATCGGGAATGGAACCATCCCGGCGAAGCGCCAGCTGACCCGAGGTCAGCACCAGTCCACCGGAGTCAATGACCACCCCGTGAGCATATCGGGCAAAGGGCGGTGCGATGGACTCCGGTACAAGACTCTTGATCATGACTTGACTCTCCAATGAACGGATCTGGTGGGTTGCAGAAAAAACACGAGTCTAGATGGTTTCCTGTCTTGCTGCGCACACGCAACCTGGCGCGGCTGCAAGGGCACGGACTCATCAGAACTCGATACTCGTCACAACTGAGACCGCAAAGATGAAACTGACCTGGACTGCATTGTCTGTATCCCTTCTCACTGCTGGCGCTGCACAGGCCGAGTTGACCGATGTGACCTTCGGCAGCAACTGGCTGGCACAGACAGAGCATGGCGGCTTCTATCAGGCAGTTGCCGATGGGACCTACGAGGCGTGTGGACTGAACGTCTCCATCCTGCCTGGTGGCCCACAGGTGAACAATCGCGCCCTGTTACTGGCAGGCAAGATCGATTACCACATGGGTGGCGACATGCTGCAGGCATTCAATGCCGTCAAGGAAGGTGTCCCCATCGTGGCCGTTGCCGCCATGTTTCAGAAAATACCGCAAGTCATCCTGACTCACCCGGGAAAGGCAGATTCCTTTGAAGATCTCAAGGAGCTCAAACTGCTGGTTGGCGACAATGGTTATCAAAGCTACTACCAATGGATGATTGCCCAGTACGGATTCTCAGCAGATAACCGCGCGCCCTACACATTCAACCCGGCACCCTTTCTGGCCGACGACAACACTGGCATGCAGGGCTATCTGTCCTCCGAGCCCTACCTTGTCGAAAAGGAAGGTGGATTCGTACCGGACGTGTTTCTGCTGGCAGATGCCGGTTACTCGACCTATGCCACCACCATTGAAACCATGGCACCTACCATTGCCAGCAAGCCTGAAGAGGTAGCCTGCTTTGTGGAAGGTTCCATCACGGGTTGGTACAACTACCTCTTCGGTGACAATGCCGCGGCCAACGAAATGATCATGGCCGACAACCCTGAAATGACGCAGGACAAGATCGACTTCGCCATCTCGAAATTGTTATCCGAAGGCATCGTGATTTCCGGTGATGCAGAAACCATGGGCATTGGGGTCATGACGGATGAGACGGTCAAGGATTTCTTCGACAAGATGGTCTCGGCCGGCGTCATTGAAGCCGACGTCAACTACACCGATGCTTTTACTACCGAATTCGTGGGCAAGGGAATCGGCATGGAACTGGTCAACTGAGCCTCCCTGCGCGCCCTGACATGAACGCATCGACACTGACAGATCAACCCATCGTTGATGTGACAACCCCGCCAAACGGATGCCGCCTGCTACTCGAGATGAGTCACGTGGAGAAGTCCTTCAATGGTGATGTTGTTGCACTACGAGACATGAATCTGGCGGTAAACCAGGGAGACTTCATTTCTCTTCTGGGACCATCAGGCTGTGGCAAGTCGACAGCCTTGCGACTGATCGCTGGACTGACACGCCCTACATCCGGGTCCATTACCTGGGAGGGTGGGCAGAACGAAGGCGATCTGGGTGTGGTCTTTCAGGAACCCACCCTGATGCCCTGGGCAAAGGTGAAGGACAACGTCTGGCTGCCATTTCGGCTGCGTGGCAAGCGATACACGGATTACAAGGACGAGATCATGCACGCATTGGAACTGGTCGGTCTCGATCAGTTCCAGAATGCCTACCCACGGGAATTGTCGGGCGGTATGAAAATGCGTGTCTCCATCGCCCGGGCCATGGTAACCAAGCCCCGGCTCATCCTGATGGATGAACCCTTCGCCGCCCTGGATGAAATCACTCGGCAAAAGATGAACAGCGATCTGCTGGCCTTGCGTGACGCCATTGGCTGCACGGTGATCTTTGTCACCCACTCCGTCTTTGAATCCGTTTTCCTGTCCGACCGAGTCGTCGTCATGGCGGCTCGACCCGGTCGCGTGGTACGCGAACTCGCGGTGGACATCGAAGGCCCACGATCCGATGATTTTCGAACATCCATGGAGTTTTCACGACATGCGCGTGATGCGTCAGATGCCCTTCAAGAGGCCATATCGGTAGCATCATGAATCCACAGCTAATGCCGGAAAAGGTATCTCTACCACCAACCATCATCGATGCAGAGGAAGCCGCTCTTGCGAGTCGCCAGAGGCTGTATCGAATCGGTCGCTGGACACTGCCTTCGCTGGTGCTGGTGCTGGCCATCGGTGCCTGGCAGGCCTATGTGACACTTGCTGAAGTCCCTCACTACATTCTGCCGTCGCCACTACTGATAGCACAGACACTGCTCGGCGACTGGAACGTGCTGTGGCCTGCCATGCAGATTACCGGACGCCTGACCTTGATGGCACTGTTGCTGGCGGTCATTGGTGGTCTTGCCATTGCCGTGGCATTCACGCAATCGAAATGGGTAGAGATGTCCCTTTTTCCCTACGCGGTGATTCTGCAGGTGACGCCTGTAGTCGCGATAGCTCCCTTGTTGCAGATCTACATGGACAGTGCATTCTCCGCGGCCCTGTTATGCGCCTGGATTGTTGCCTTCTTCCCCATTCTGTCCAATACCGCGACCGGGCTGAAATCCGCCGATCACAACCTGCAGGACCTGTTCAGCATATACGGGGCTACCGGCTGGCAACGATTGCGTTATCTGGCCGCACCCTCGGCACTGCCCTACTTTCTCGGCGGGCTGAAGATAGCCGGTGGACTGGCACTGATCGGGGCAGTCGTCGCAGAATTCGTCATCGGGCGTGCCGGAACCGGTCTCGGCCTGGCATCCACACTGCTCGAAGCTTCTTACCGGTTCAACTTCGGGCGCCTGTACGCAGCTCTGGTACTGATCTCGGTCATGGGTGTTGCCATATTTGCACTAATGAGCCTCATCAGTCATTTCGCCCTGTATCGCTGGCACGAGAGTGCCTTGAAGCGCGAAACATGAAGGACTTCATGACGCTACCCGCAGGGCCAATGACCCTGTGCAATGTCACCATACCGGCCTGCCTTGTGGATCAGCCGGGCGACCTCGTATGCACCGACATCGGTATCGCTGATGGTCTCATCACGGAGCCCGTGGGCAATAAAGTCGACATGAAAGGTGCCATGGCGCTGCCGGCCTTCGTCGACATGCACACGCATCTGGACAAGGGCCACATCATGCCGCGTGCATGCAACCCGGATGGCTCCTTCATGGGAGCCTTGCAGAGTGTGCGCGCAGACCATGCCAATTGGCGGGCCGACGATGTGTATCGACGAGCCGACTTCGCACTACGCTGCGCCTACGCCCACGGTACCCGTGCCATACGCACACACCTGGACAGCCCTCCTCCGCAGGACGATATCTCCTGGCCTGTGTTCGATCGTCTACGCGAGGAATGGGCCGGCAGAATCGAACTGCAAGGTGCCTGTCTGGCCGGCTGCGATCTGATCGACCTGCCGGGACGGTTTCAGCAGACGGCAAGTTTGGTTGAACACTATGGCGGTGTGCTTGGCATGGTCACCTATCCCATGCCGGGGCTGGACGCCTTGCTGCACGACTTCTTTGCACTGGCGGCAGAGCTGGATGTACCTGTTGACTTGCACGTGGATGAAACCATGGACCCGACAGTGGAGACCTTGCGCAGCATCTGCCAGACAGTACTGGATTCCGGCTTCAAGGCGACGGTAACTGTCGGCCATGTCTGCTCCCTGTCTACACAGGATCATGACAGGGCAATGAACACTCTGGACCTTGTGGCACGGGCCGGATTGAACGTCGTCAGCCTGCCCATGTGCAATCTCTACCTTCAGGACCGCCAATCCGAACTGACGCCGCGGCGTCGCGGTGTCACGCTGGTACACGAGATGAAGCAGCGTGGAATACCGGTCAGCTTCGCCTCCGACAACACCCGCGACCCCTTCTACGCCTATGGCGACCTGGACATGCTGGAAGTGATACGCGAGGCAACCCGCATCGCTCATCTCGACCATTCCGATGACGACTGGATCAAATCCTTCACCTCCGTTCCGGCAGACAGCTGTGGCTTTGCGCCCGTATCCCTGAACAGGGGAAGCCCGGCAGACCTGGTGGTCTTTCGCGCGCGCAACTGGACAGAACTACTGGCCCGCCCGCAATCCGATCGTATCGTCATTCGACAGGGTCAGTCCATTGACCGCATCTTGCCCGACTACGCCGAACTCGATGATCTATTCTAAGTGAGAATCATGACTCCCAACGTAGAGGCCGCCAGAGCGGCTCTGTCGCATCTTGATCTGATCGAAAAGCCCAAACTGATTCGCACCTATTCAAGGGATTGTTTCTGGTATTCGCCGGTACTCAAATCCCGAATGGATCACCTTGAAGCCGACTTCATTGCCTGCCCCCGTAATGAAGCCGATGTTATCGAGATATTGCGTACCTGCTACACGCACGACGTACCCGTAACAACCCGCGGCGCCGGTACTGGAAACTACGGTCAGGCCATGCCCATGCGTGGTGGCTGTGTCATGCACATGCGACACATGAATCTCGTCAAGTCCGTCGCCCCCGGACGCGTGATTGTCGAACCCGGTTGCGTCATCAAGGATCTGGATGCCCACTGCAAGGCGCATTCAGGCCAGGAGGTCAGAATGTTCTCCAGCACATGGGCTTCAGCCACCATTGGCGGTTTCATCGCTGGTGGCTCCGGCGGAGTCGGCTCCGTTACCTGGGGTTCACTTCGCGACCTTGGCAACATTCTCCGACTCAGGGTAGTCACCATGGAGGCGGAACCGCGTGTACTGGATTTCACCGGCGAGGAACTCTCGCGAGTGTCTCACGCCTATGGTACCAACGGCATCATCACCGAACTCGAACTGCCGCTGGCCCCAGCCTATGAATGGACCGATGTGCTGCTGAGCTCCAGGGACTTCACGGCAGCGGCAACGTTTGCCGACGAACTGGCCAACGAGGACGGCATTCTCCTCAAGCTGGCCAGTGTCTACGAAGCACCGACAGCCCATGCGTATTTCAATCGTGTGGCCCCCCATGTCACTGACAAGGATCACCTGGTGGGTTTGATGATCGCCCCACACAACATGGATAGCTTCCTGACCTTTCTTGCCAGACGCCCTGCGCTGAAGATGATCTACCGTTCCGACGATTGCGACTGGCAAAAAAAGCCCGGTCCGGTCTTCGAGTTCGGCTGGAATCACACCACTTTGCGCGCCATCAAGGTAGACCCTTCCATCACCTACTTACAGGTACGCTATGGATACCCTGACCATATGAACCTGATCGAGAAGATGCGACGGGCATTCCCGGCAGGTGAAGTCATCCAGCATCTGGAGAGCATACGCATGGAAGGCAAGGTAGCCTTCGCAGGCCTGTCCCTGGTCAAGTTCACCACCGAAGAGCGATTGGACGAGATCATTGCCATTCATGAAGCGGCCGGTGCCCTGGTTTTCAACCCTCATCGTTACACGCTCGAAGAAGGTGGCCGCCAGCACGCGGACGACACACAGTTGTCATTCAAGCGAGAGGCTGATCCCAAGGGCTTGCTCAACCCGGGAAAGGTGATCACCTGGGATCGCCCCGACTGGGATTACTCCCGCATGTACGATTTCGCCAATGACCGCAGAGAGCAGGCATGACACACGCACTGGTACTCTATGCTCATCCCTGTCCCGAGAGCTTCAATGCTGCCGTGCACCAGGTTGTCGTTGACACACTGAGCAGCCGCGGCTGGCAGGTAGATGATTGCGATCTGAATGCAGAAGGCTTTTCTCCCGTACTGACCGAACTCGAGCGACGCCACTACCATGATGAACCTGACAATATCGCGACTGTACAGCCCTATGTAGAACGCCTGCAGGCAGCGGATGTGCTGGTCATGGTGTACCCCGTATGGAATTTCGGTTACCCCGCCATCCTGAAGGGCTTTCTCGATCGGGTGTTTCTGCCGGGTGTGAGCTTCAAACTGCAGGACGGAGGCATTCGCCCGGGACTCACCAATATCAAGACCCTGGCGGCCTGCTGTACCTACGGAGGCAATCGCTTTCGCGCCATGCTGAACGGTGACCCACCGCGCAAGAATGTCACACGTGCCGTCTGGTACTCCTGCGGAATGCCGAAAAAGAGATACATCGCGTTGTACGACATGAACAACAACACCGAAAAACAACTGACAGCACATTTGCATCGCGTCAGAAAAGCCATGGAGGTGTTGTAGTGGAATCGATGATGACACGACGACTGGATTGGGCGGAACGACGAGCACCTGAGTTTCAGTGCATCGATACCAAAAAGGCGATAGCCGTACTGCCCACTGCCGCAATCGAACAGCACGGCCCGCATTTGCCGGTGGGTACAGACACGATGATCATGCAGGGCATGCTCGAGACATTCAGACGAAGCTGCCCGGATGACATTGACCCGTACATCCTGCCCATTCAGGCTGTCGGTAAATCCAATGAGCACCTCTGGGCAAGAGGCACTCTGACCTTGTCTGCCACCGAGGCCCTGTCGGCGTGGACGGCCATCGGGCTGTCTGTTGCAAGAGCCGGTTTTCGCAAGATCGTCATCGTCAACAGTCATGGTGGCAATCTTGACCTGATATCGATACTCACACGCGAATTGCGTGTCCAGGCCGATATGCTGGCCGTGAAATGCCAGTGGGGCAGCTTCGGTTATCCGCAAGACATGTACTCGACTCACGAGTTGGCTTACGGAATTCATGGCGGAGACGTCGAGACATCCTTGATGCTCGCCTTCGAACCGCACTGCGTTGACATGTCAATGGCTGCTGATTTCATCTCGAAAGCGGAAACCACAGCGATTTCTCCCATAGGCCCCATCAGCCGTGGCTGGATAGCCTCCGACCTGAATGACGATGGCACCGTGGGCAATGCCTCGGCAGGGACTCGAAAGAAAGGCGAAGAGACTGCGATCCATCAGGTAAACGGGTTCATCGAGTTGTTGCGCCAGGTTCGGGATTCGCCCCTACCTGCCGACCAGACGAACAACATGCCATCGTAGCCGCCCGAAGCAATTGCAGATTCAAGACTGCTGCTTACGCCGATGATCCACTTCGCAGGTATCAGAGAACCACGGCGGCATTGAACACCACTCAGCCCGCCCAGGCGCGATCAAGAATTTCTCCGGCCGATCTGATATCAGCCAGCGTACCGTAGCAGCGAGAGCCGGGCTGCTCCAGGCGACTGTCAACGAACAGATCGAACATCGATTCAGGGGCGAATTCTCGCAATAGAGAGCACTGCAGCAGCAAGGCCATGTTCTCCACACAACAGCGCAGAAGCGCCGGTTCCTGCTGACAACGAGCGAGCGACTGTTGCAGCCTGTCGAAACGTTGCCTGAGAACAGGCTTCTCACCGAGTACGGGTTTCACCACGCCATTGAAGGTCTCCAGGCAGTGGGGGGCACGCTGGATGACTCGCAGCAGGTCCAGGCAGATGACATTGCCAGACCCTTCCCAGATGCTGTTGACGGGTGCTTCTCGATACAAGCGTGGCAACATCGATTCCTCGATGTATCCACCACCACCATGACATTCCATTGCTTCGTATATGAACTGTGGTGCAAGCTTGTTTATCCAGAATTTCCCGATGATCGTCGCAAGGCGCGCGAATGCCTTCTCCGCCGAGTTCATCATCGCGTCGTCGACCGCCTTGGCAATACGCATGGCAAGCAGCGTTGCGGCTTCCGACTCGAGCGCAAGATCCGTCAGAACATTGCGCATCAACGGCTGCTCGATCAGCAGCTTTCCAAAGGCCTTTCTGTGACGAGCATGATGAATGGCTTGCACCAGCGCCTGACGCATCATGCCCGCCGGTGCGACGGCGGCATCCAGGCGCGTATTCTGGACCATCTCGATGATGGCAGTCACTCCCTCGCCTTCTTCACCCAACCGTCGCGCCCAAGTGTCGAGGTATTCGATCTCGGCAGACGCATTGGACCGATTGCCCAGTTTGTTCTTGAGTCGCTGAATGAATATGCGATTACGAGTTCCATCCTCACAGAAGCGAGGCACCAGAAAACAGGTGATCCCTCCCGAGGCCTGAGCCAGAGTCAGAAAGCCATCCGACATGGGAGCGGAACAGAACCATTTGTGACCACGAAGACAATATTCGACGGAATCTGCGCGTTCACTCAGTCGCCTTGCCTCTGTCGAATTGACACGCACATCCGAACCGCCTTGCTTCTCCGTCATGGCCATTCCGATGGTAATGGATCGCTTTGCGCTGGCCGGCATGAATCGCTGATCGTATTCATCGACGATCGAGCGTGTACGGAAAATGTCATCAGATGAGAGAAATTGCATCAGCACGGGATGTGCTGCGTTGGTCATTGCCAATGGACAGCACACACCCGGCTCAAGCTGAGTCAGGAGAAATTGCATGGCGGCGCGCGCTACATGCCCATGAACCGGATGTGTCCAGGCGGTGGAATGTATGCCCAGCCCCATACCCAGCTGCATGAGTTGATGATAGGCGGGATGGAAGTCGACCTCATCGATCCGATGCCCGAAGCGATCGAAACCGTTCAATACCGGGGGATTCTCATTGGCCTTGAATCCCCTGTCGATCCACTGCTCGTCGCCCACAGCACCCCCAAGATCCTGCAGTTTGTCGCGAAGTACACTGGCAAGATCAGCAGGAAGGGATGCCTGCAAAGCGGCGTCACGAGAAAACGCGTTGTACCCGATCAAGGAAGGTGGCTGATTGGTAACTTTATGAGTAGCCCATGGTTCGTGGAATATATTCATGAATGCACCGTTCTGCTGATGGAAAGAACCGTACGAGTGCACTGACGTTGACAAGAATGTGGAGGAATCAGCCATGTCGACACTCAGGCATGCTTTGCAGCAACATCTGTTCACCAGTGATTCTGCGACCTACCGCGATTATCTGCAACAGTTGGCCGAACGCGCGGATATCGGTCTCGAGGGTGTGCGCCCCTGGGACATGACGGTCCACAATGATGGACTCTGGCGGCGTATCGTTTCGGAAGGCTCACTCGGTGCCGGCGAAGCCTACATGGATGGCTGGTGGGACTGCCGAGCTCTGGACGAACTCTTTGCGAGAATCTTGCGCGCCGGCATAGACCGCGAAATGGTCTCATTGAACAATCTACGCCTTGTATTGAGTGCAAGACTGCAGAATCTGCAAACGCCGCGCCGAGCGGTCTCGGTTGCCCACAAGCACTATGATCTGAGCTCGGAGTTGTATCGAGCCATGCTGGACAATCGCATGATCTACAGTTGCGGATACTGGCACCAGGCAACCAGTCTTGACGAGGCGCAAGAAGCCAAACTTTCGCTTGTCTGTCGCAAACTCGATCTGCAACCGGGCATGCGCTTGCTGGATATCGGCTGCGGATGGGGCGGCGCTGCCCGCTACGCAGCGGAGAACTTCGGCGTGCAGGTCACCGGCATTACCGTCTCTCACGAACAGGCCCGTGTTGCGGAAGCGACATGCGAGGGCTTGCCCGTTGAAATACGGGTTGCTGACTATCGAACAATGGATGGCCAGTTTGATCGAATCATGTCCATCGGCATGTTCGAGCACGTGGGTTACAAGAACTACAGAACCTATTTCCGGAAAGCGTTGAATCTGTTGTCTCCCGACGGTCTGTTCCTGCTGCACACGATTGGCAGTAATCTGTCCAGATCGATCACGGACCCCTGGATTGAAAAATACATCTTTCCAAACTCCATGTTGCCCTCGGCCGTACAGATCACCCGCGCATTGGAAGGGTTGTTCGTCATCGAGGACTGGCATGGATTCGGGGCGGACTATGATCGTACACTGATGAGCTGGCACGCCAATCTGCAAGGGAACTGGACAAGACTGAGTCCGTCATTCGATGAACGATTTCGCCGCATGTGGACCTACTACCTCCTGTGCAGCGCAGGCGCTTTCCGTGCGCGTTCGAATCAGCTCTGGCAGTGGTTGCTGTCACCGAAAGGCATACCAGGAGGCTGGAAAACCGTTCGATAGGAATCATGCTTGCAGACAAACATGGATGCGGAAAACGACAGATCGATACCTGTCTCTTCCTGTCGGCTGGTCGCTCGCTCCGATGCACAAGTTGCAGATTCAAGTGAGTGGCATCGTCAGTTGATTCTCGGCAGAGAATTCGACTGTACAAGCTGATCATCGACTTTTCGAATTCGATACCTTTGACTTCAATGAGACATAAGTCCACGGTCAGAAATCGGCTTCGGCCGGGCGACGCTCCACTCGCGGTTCACATCACTATGTCATCGCGACACGCGCCGTTGCTCTGAACCTCCAGTATTGCTCGAATCTCACCCTCCTGGGTGATACCCATGTCGATGGTTGGATGCCAGCATTCAGTCAGGTCTTCTGATTCGTACTCGTCACACAACCAGCGGCGTCCCATGAACCTGCAACGTTGAACAACGCATCAGAGAAACCAGGAAAAAACGTATAGCCGACCCGTTTAGCCTTTTGGACGATAGAGCGAGAACCGGCCCTCTGTTATGGTCGGCGACTAGGCAAAAGCAGGCACCCATTTAATCCACGACATAGTTGGTCATTCTCATGTCAAACGATTTCCATGAAACCAGCGCCTCCGTACTCAAGGATTGGGTTGATCTCAGAGATCATTTCTACGAGCCAACACTGTCGACACTTTGCTCATCGCTATCACCCCACAAAGACCTGTTCGAGCCGGCTGACGAAACAGCGATAACGGGAGACCGGGGATATCAACCGAAATTCGGTGTCCGTGACCAGACGATTACCGGAAATGGCCGCTGCGCAGGCTACGCGCTCGCCGCATTGATCGACCTGCAAACCAGACTGCAGAATCCGTCCAGAATGGATCGATGCGATTGCGTGAGTTCAGACATGCTGTACTGGATGGGAGCCTACAATGAACTGGCTATCGATAACACGGAGACTCTTAGCGTTTCAGGCAGAACGAATTCGGTTTCCGGAACCGGCCAACAGGAAGGCCTCCGTTCCCTGCGATCAGTAATCAAGGGCTTCTACCATTATGGCGTGTGCCCCGACTTCAACGAGAAAATGTGTATCGGTTCCAGCGAGGAAATGAGTTCCGTACCCTTGGGAAGCTGGCAGAGCGTCTGTCACAGAAAACCCAGAGCAGACACGCCTGAAGACAAGGAACAACGTTTCCCGACCTACGATCAGTCAGTCAAGGCCAAGGAAATCTGCCTGGGAGCCTACTTTCGTTTGCGGCCTGTTCTCAATCATTTTCATGCTGCGCTCAATGAAGTCGGAGCCATACTTGTAACTGTTCAGATTCACGGCGGTTGGAACGCTCCGTTGAAAATCAGCGCGAAAGGCAGGATCGACAGTACGTCTCACGATTCAAGAGGCCTGCACGCTGTTGTCATCATCGGTTACAACAACGAGGGATTTCTGGTTCTCAACTCCTGGGGCACACAGTGGGGCGGCTACGAAATCGAGGGAAAGAGCGTTGCGGGTGTGGCATTGTGGAGCTACGAAGACTGGTCCAGAAACATCGTCGATGCCTGGGTGCTCAGACTTGGCGTATCGGCACCCAAGGCCTTCAGTTCCTCCATCGGTGAGCAGGGGTGGAACAGGATTCTGATGGGACAGTCTCTGTCGGTACCCTGCCACGAGTTGCTGGGTCATTACATGCATCTGGATGATGGGTTTCATGTCTCTCGTGGCCCCTACCCCAGTCTGCCCGAGAACTGGTGTCAAACCCGGCGACACCTCGAGGAAAAACTCGGTAAAAGCTACGACGGTGTTCTACTCTGGATTCCGGGCAGTCTCGAGAGTATCGAAGAAGCCTTCGAATCGGCGACCCGTATCAAGGACATGGCAAAATCCAGACGCTTGTTCCCGTATGTCGTCTTCTGGTGCAGCACCTTCGTTGACAAGTCCATGGAGCTGATTACCACCATCTTCGACAGTTGTGCCGATCAGGCAGGTGCAGACTCGGTGGAGATGAACGCGTTGATAGAGGAACGCTTGCAGGGTGTGGGCAGGGCCATCTGGCGTGATATAGAGTGGTCAGCCGCACGATCCGTTTCCGGGATAAAAAGCTCACCGCATCATGACGCCGATACCAACGGATCCAGGGGACATGTCGCGAGTCTCGTCACGACCTTGCTCGAAATGAAGCGCCAAACCAACACCGAACTCCACATGGTGGCTGAGGGAGCTGGTGCTTTGGTTGTTCAGGAGCTTCTCCGTTATCAGAAAGAAAGTGAATCCGAAGTTTCATTGCCTTTGGCATGTCATCTCGACACCTTGTCACTGTCCATGCCGGCAATCGGCCTTCCCCGGGCCGAGAAATTCCTGCTACCACTGGTCAAGACGATGAACGCCAATCAGCCCGAGGCCAAGGCATGCAATGTCCCTGTCCATGATGCGCTCACTCGCCAACAGCTGCTTGATGATTCGCATGACAGGAATACAACGGCACCAGCACGCATCTATGTTCCTTCACACGAGTTGGAAAGCCGATTGTTTTTCGGCGCCTATTCAGGATCCATTCTGCAACTCGTATCCAGAGCGTTCGAAGACCGCTGGCTGTGCGAGGAATCCGCCGCTGAACTTCAGGTAAACCCGGAGGACCCGGGCAATCCGCCGAGAACCTTTCTGGGCATGTCAGGTGCGCTGGCTGAGTTGAAAGAGTCTGAGGCTTCTGATGACTGGTCTACTGCGGTGCCTGATCACACATTGCCCCACCTGGAACGCGGTTGGTCGGAAATCGACGCCTTGAGCGATCCCGTGTTCTCAAGAGGAAGAGTGCCGCAGTTCGCACTGTTTCGCGACCCCTCCATCATTGCCGAAATCTTTCGTTCGATCGATCAACACCGCAAGGCCAGGTAGCAAACCTGGACGCAATAGCAGACAACCGTCAGCACCCGACAAATGCAAACCACACAGGATCCACAGCATTTGCCATGAACTGAACCGGCAGCACATAACTGAGGAAGGAATCATGTCACGTATATCGCTAGAAGAATTGCAGATGCAAGTTGCCAGCGGAAACATCACGGAAGATGATTTGCGCAAATACTTCGAACTCGACCCAGAAAAGTCAGGACCATTTGCACCTCGATTCAGGATAAATCCCCGGACAGTCAAGGTCCCACCGGAGGGCGGATACTCCGCTCGTTCCGCTCAGTTGCTCAATCTGGCGAACTGGCTTGCAAGAGCAGACAGACGCCATCGTTACGAGGAGCGGATTCGCGGTGGCTATACCGGCCCCAGAATCGTTTCCGAAGGCGATAGCTGGTTTCAATTTCCCGTATTGCTCAAGGACACCATCGACCATGTCAGCGATCACCACGCGGTCTATTCCCTTGGGGCAGCTGGCGACCTGCTGGAACGCATGGCCCACCAGCAGGAATACCTCAAGGCTCTTGATGATACGGGTGCGTCCATTCTGATGCTATCCGGTGGCGGCAACGATCTGGTCGCTGGCGGCGCACTGGCAAGCCATCTGGAAAGCTACCATAGAGACCTGTCACCGGCAGACTATCTACTGCCCTCCTTCGATGAACTTCTTGGTAACGCCTTCGGCTACTACGAAAGAATACTGCGCCAGGTGCGCGGATCATTCCCACATGTACACGTGCTTTATCACGGCTATGATTACTCCATTCCGGATAACGGTCGATGGCTTGGCAAGCCCATGCAGGAACGCGGCATTCGTTCCCGTGAACTGCAGGCAGCCATCACTCGAGAAATGGTGGATCGCCTGAACCGCGGACTTCGCCGATTGTCCCGCAGCATACCGAAGGTCACGTACATCGATTGTCGCGGTACCGTCAGACACGATCAATGGTATGACGAACTGCATCCGACGAATGAAGGATACGGAGCAGTTGCCGCATTGTTTCTGCGCGAGATTCGTCGCATTGACAACCAGGCACCGTCGATCCCCACACGTGTGGCCATCTCCGGCCCCTTCGGTGATGCAGAACAGTTGCGTCGCTCGATGCATCAGGACGCCAACGAGCAGGCAGCTGCGCGTGATGATCACGATCCTGATGGTCCGGCCGGACGCGCCATTTCACTGCATGTCGGTCTCAACCGGATTGACCCCTTTCACTACGCCGGTTGGGATGGGAAACTCAAGAGCTGCGAACACGATGCACGCGACATGGCAGCAATAGCTGCTTCCCAGGGTTTCCGCACGAAGCTGCTGCTGACAGCACACGCTACCCGTGATGCGGTCGTCTCAGCCATCAAGGACGCTGCCAACGAACTGCAACACGGTGACATGTTCATGTTCACCGTTTCCGGGCATGGCGGCATCATGCCGGACTTCAACATGGACGAACACGATCCAGAGGACAGGCGCTTCGATGAATCCCTGTGCCTGTATGATTTTCAGATCATCGATGATGAACTTTATCATCTCTGGACACGTTTCCGTCCCGGAGTACGTGTACTGATGGTCGCCGACACCTGCCATTCCGGTGACATGGTCAGATACGTACCACCTCGACCGCATTTCCCTGGTTTCGATCTCCCAGTCTATTCCGACGCGACAAGTGCGCGCCGCATGCCCAGAGATGTGGCTGAACGTGTCTGGCTGAGAAACCTGGATGATTACAAGGCCTATGCCAGCCAGTTCGAGCGAGTGGATGAGAGGATTGTCAACAACCCGATGACAGCGGCCGTCAACGCGTCCGTATTGCATCTGGGCGCTTGCCACGAGGAACAGCTTGCAGGGGATGGCGCTCGGAATGGTCGCTTCACGGCAGCCCTGAAGACGGTTTGGAACAACGGTACCTTCACGGGAAACTACGGCGAGTTCATTGATGAGATCAATCGTGCGATGAACTGGCAGACACAGACAGCCCAGTTGAACACCTCGCTGGTGCGTGATCAGGGATATCTTGCGCAAGTTCCCTTCAGCCAGTGGGAAAGGCCATCACGACACTCCCTGCAGGGATTCCCGCCGGGTAGCAGCCCTTTCAACCAATGGCTGGAAAATATCACCGAGGTTCCGTTTCAGGATGCCGGCATGTCCGATGAAGGCAATGAGTCGGATGTGATTTCCCAGGAAGACATTGAACGCTTCTTTGCACAGACTGACACCGCAACAGGCGCGCGAGGCACAGCCAGGCTGTCATCGAGGTCCGGCCATTCGGCCAGAGAACAGTGGGAAGATTATCCGGCATTCGTTTCATTCATCGCCACTCTCGGGCTCGAGTATTTCAGTGCCGACGAATTTCTGTTGCACGGTACGGCGACCCCTGGCGATGGTGGTACCCCAGTCGAGAATGACTTTCCACCTCGCACACTTTGGCCGAATATCGTCAATACTGCCAAAGTGCTCGACAACTACAGGAAGAGATCAGGACGCCCCATTCTGATAACCAGTGCCTATCGCTCGGATCGATACAACCGTGCGGTGGGTGGCAAGCCCGGTAGTCAGCACAAGCGATTCAGTGCACTGGATTTTGTGGTTCGTGATGTACCGGCGCATGAAGTGGCAGCGGAAATCAGACGCATGAGAGACTTCGAAGGATCCTTTCATGGTGGTGTCGGTCGCTACAACACTTTCACCCACCTTGATACGCGAGGTGAGAACTGTACCTGGCCGGTTGAATTCAGAGATACAACGCCAATGATATCCTCAGACCAGAACCGCCGAACAGCCGTCAGAGGCATGCGACTGGCCAAAGCGAGCGATTCTTCGTCCAGAAGCCGTGATGCCATGACACCACCGGTCCCGGGGGATCTTGACGCCGCGATCAACGCTTCCTCCCTGATCAGCTTTACCGACAACATGCCGGTTTCCCACAAATCGGACATTCTCTCCTCAACGCTGTTCGCCCAGCTTGCTGCCGATGCCGCAGCGGATCCGATATCCGAACGTCAACGCTGGTTTGATACCTATATCGATACGCTGTCCCTCCTTGGCTGGTTACGTTCTTCATCACCGGTGCTGATCACGAAATCCGTATCGGGCAGCGCTACCATCAACGGTGCGATACTGGATACCATCGCGGCGGTAGCTACCGGCAACCAGATGCAGATACTGAAAGAGGCCATCAAGTCATTGAAGGCCCTGACCAGCAGTGATCAGACAATTGCCCTGTTCGACAGGAACACGACGTACCGTAACGGATCGAACTTCCAGATCGGTGCAGCCGACAGCTCAACGGGGGTGCTCTCTCTGGCGCTCGGTGCATACAACTTCGTGCACAACGATCAGAAGAAGAACATCCTTTTCATTCATTGGGGCAAAGAAACGCTCGAGTTATGGGTCACCTCACAAACAATGACCATGGAGCTGACGCGATATGATGAAGTCCGTGAGATTGTCAATTCACGCATACGAGAGGTTCAGCGTGAGGCGCTCGTGGCCATACCTCTGAAGGGAAAAGCGTCAACCGCAACCTGATTAGCGTGGATCATTCGAGGTCTGGTGGACAGGTAGAAATTTCACCGCTACCAGACATGGCAAGCATCACAGCCTGATCAGGGATCGGGCTGTGGTTCGAATGGCCGCTTGTCAAGCTCGGAAACACACACCCTGTCTCTGAGCGCCATTGCTCCAAATCGGTGCAAAGGTGCCATACCTGCATCAGATTCCGACTGAGCAGCTGCCTCCTGCGATGACACCTGCTCATGACAGCTTCGGGATCATGCCGCAGCACCTGAACCTGCGGGTCACAACATTGTTGCTGAAAAAGAAGCAATGAACCCCATTCCGAGTGATAGCTTCATCTTCAGAACGCAGCCACTTCCAGCCTTCATTACCGGAGCAATCCTATGCCTGTAAGCAAGTCTGACACCTCATTGCACAGCACTGGCTCATCTGCAAAACCTGATCTTGCCTCCCCGTCATGTCGTCAGGCAGACATACTGGTCATTTGAACAGAATGCCATCACCCGCAGATCGAAACGTCTTCTCGATCATTGATGGACAAGCGGCTGTCTTCAACGAAAATCACGAAGCCGGCAATCCCGAAACATCTGATTACCGTGAACAATTACGGCGTGCCTGCACACTGATCAAGGCCGCTGGTTTTCACTCAGAACCCGATGTCTTTCTTCAGGACTTCCAGCGAACGGATCTGGTAGAACATGGCCCCGAGCTTGACGGCGCGCCAATACATCCTGCCGCGCAGATTGCCATGGAATACTGGCCATCCGTCGCGGTCGGTTCTGTCGATACGCTGACATTCACCTTGGCTCGGCACAACGAGAACGCAACCTGATGGACAGGCGCACGCCGGAACTGCTCGATGCAGGAGGACTTTGGCGACGACGCTGGTTGCGAACACCCGAATGCGAAGACAGCACGAGCCACGTCCTGTGGATGCAGGGCGAACAGATGCATGTGGACTTGCGATTACCTGCCGCCGCAAAGGCGTTCAGACACGCGCCATCGCTGTCGGCACTCGACGCTGGTCAACTGCGATTGCTGGCCAGAGCCGAAGGGTTTGCAGGCAGAACCACCCTGGTTGATGGGGTATGTACCTGGAGGCGTCACATCAACTTCCAGGGCCCGTTGAAAGGCATTGATACCGGCAAGATCCTGCAAACTCCCGAGGGTCTGCGCGAGATCGGTATTCATGCCCCTTGCGAGGCACTCTGGGAGTCTGTCGATACGACACTCCCTCAGGCTCGCCAGATGTCCAATTCGCAGGGGCAGACTCTTGTCATCCTGTGGACGGCAACGCGCTTCGCCATGGGGCGCGGCTGGCATGAAAGGACCATTCATACTCGGTCATTGCTCGAGCATGTCAACTACGCGCTCAGCTGCGGCAACCATTCGGTACTGGCACGAGCGTTTGACCAGGAGTTCTGCTTCGGCCGCATGGAGGACGAACAAGGCGTCATCGAGCACTCAACGCAACCGATGCGTTGCGGAAAGAAAGCGTTTGATGCCGCACCTCTGTTCACCCGGGCGGCACGCATCAGGGTGCAGATCTCCGACTTCCACGGCCAGGTACGTGAAGAGGAATTCCGTGTGGAAAGGCGCAGCGTCGCCATGGCCTGACGGGAGAGCGCACCGCCGACCGGACCAGCAATATGTATGGCCGCCTGCGTGCCTGCGTGCCTGCGTGCCTGCGTGCCTGCGTGCCTGCGTGCCTGCGTGCCTGCGTGCCTGCGTGCCTG
>CANLXI010000055.1 GCA_947495035.1 uncultured Granulosicoccus sp. | reverse complement strand
GTGAAATCACTACTGGCTTGTCTTCGAGTATCAACCATACGGGAGAACTGTTGACGAACGGCTTGATTCAACCCGGACGCAGTCATGCATTTGCGAAGTACGACGGTTGGAGAGGCCATGAGGTTCATCGACAAGCACAGAGACCCATAGAGCATAGTTTGCGCAAAAGCACCCTGCCGAGGTTACGCAAGATCGCTGGCTATGCGGCCCTCAGAAACTCGCCGGGAACCGCTGGCACTCCGCCACCACTGCGTGATATATTTGGCCCGGAGTATATACTTCATTTTGCGCTGACCGAAGTGTAATAAATTAAAAACCAATGACAATGGATTGAAGATCAACGTCATTAACATTTTCCAGAATTGAGATGACGTGATCTAATACAAGCTGGAGACCGCAACCAATGACTCAAGTTAAAGAAAGTGAGTTTCTAAAGAGGAAAATCACAGAGCTAGGACCTTGGCATCACAAAGTTGTAATTACGCCTGATATTTCGACGCAAATTGGTTCAGAAAGTGAGTCAAGAATTGGATCAGAAGGGACAGTCGTTCTGATCGATGACAAGCAAGAATTCGTTGACTTGTTGGGTTCGATCTACCCAGATGGTGTGAGTGGAAGAAGTTTTTTGGAAGCTGCCTGCAACTGTGCAGCTTATTCAAATTATTTTATGCAACTTGGTGGCGAAAAGGCATTTGGTTTCGATGCTCGAGAGCATTGGGTTAATCAAGCAAATTTTCTCAAAAAGCATTTACTCGACGATACGGAAGCAGCTCAGTTTCGTGTCGCAGATCTGGAAGGAGTCAAATCGATAGGACTGGACAACTACGACATTGGAATGTTCAAGGGAATTTTCTACCACCTGCCCGATCCAATATCCAGCTTGAAAACTATTGCGGACTTGACAAATGAGGTCCTGATTTTTAATTCCGCTTCGAGATACAGCCCCAGATCGGGTCTCGTATTGGCTCGCGAAGACACCAGTCATCTAATGAGCGGGATCTATGGATTGAATTGGTTTCCGACTGATCCAGCCGTTATTGAGAAACTGTTGCAAACTATGGGATTCAATGATTTCAGGGTGCTTTTTTGGCATAAACGACCGTCAATAAGAAATGGTATGAAAAGAGGTGTGACTCGTTTTCTCAAGAATACAATAGTCGGTAATGGTAGGTTTGGTCTGATCGCTGCCAGAAAAAAGGGATTTTTTGATCATTTTGATACAACCAAATTTACTGCCAAGTACAACAACTACTGAGAGTTGTTGCTTCCCCAGATATTACATCCAATGTCGAGACGGTTGCGTTCGAAGTGATGAATAACACCTCGTGGATGCAGGCTGAGGTGAAATTCACATTGCACTCTTGAAGAGGTCAAGTCTGACTTGAACTTCTGCCTCATGGGGGACAGGCCTTCTTGGCGGGCCTCAGAGAGGTGTGCAGACAGTCGCGCTGCTTCAGACTGATGTTTGTTCAGACATCAACAGGCCTTTTTCGTGACGCCTCGTTAACAGGCCTTGTTCGTGACGCCTCGTTGATCCGCTGTTGCAACTCGGCCAGGCTGTAGGGTTTCTGCAGAACCCCCAGCTTGCCGATATTGATATCACCGGCTTCAGCCATCTGTTCGTTGAAGCCGGATGTCAACAGAATCCTGCAATGTGGCAGCCTGCTCTGAACCCAGCGGGCGACGTCGAAACCCGACATGCCACCCTCCATCACGATATCGGTGAGTATCAGATCGAAGTCGGCATCTTCCTGAAGTATCTGCACGGCTCTGGCTCCATCGCTGGCCTGTCGGGTGTGGTAACCCAGAGCATGCAGCCGTTCAACGGTCAGCTCCCGTACCATGTCATTGTCTTCTACAACGAGAATGCGGCTGACTCGCTCGTTCGGGCGGGTGATACCCGGCTTGTCGCCGCTGTCGTCCACGCCCGGGTTTTCGCAGTGGCCGGGAAGATAGACATCGACCACGGCACCTTCATTGACCTCCGAGCTGATGTGCACATCGCCTCCGGACTGTTGCGCAAAGCCGTAGATGGAAGCCAGGCCAAGTCCGGTACTGGAGTCCTTGGTGGTGAAAAAGGGTTCGAACACGCGAGCCTTGACCTCATCGTCCATACCGTTGCCGGTGTCCGCCACGGACAACCTGATGTAGTTCCCGGGAGCCAGTCCGAGCGTCTTGCCGACTCCGTCTTCCGACACGGTCACGTTGCTCGTTTCGATGGTGATGGTGCCGCCCCTGGGCATGGCGTCTCGGGCATTGATGACCAGATTCACGACCGTGTTTTCGATCTCACTCGCATCCGCCAGAATGCAACGCAGATCATCGGCCAGATTCGATGACAGGGTGATGTGTTCCCCGATCGTTGAACGCAGCAGGTTGATGGCGGCAAGCACGTGTGTGTTGGCATCGAGCACCGTGGGCTCCAGCTGCCCCTGTCTGGCGAAGCTCAGCAATCTGCGCGTCAGGCGGGCCCCCATCTTGGCGGCGCTGTCAGCCTTGTCCAGGTAGCCTTGGTGCATTTCATCGGAAATGCCCATGGCCAGAAACTCCAGATTCCCGGTAATCACACTCAGAAGGTTGTTGAAATCGTGAGCAACACCGCCGGCGAGCTGGCCGACAGCTTCGATCTTGCGCGAACGCTGTGACCGCTCCTCGGCCTCGAGCTTTACCGTCACATCCCGATTGATACCGATGTAGTGAGTCAGCTTGCCTGCCAGATTGTGTACAGGGGAGAGGGACAGGTCGTTCATGAACTGCGAACCATCCTTGCGTGTACTCTTGAACAGCACATGCACGGATTCTCCTCTAGCCTGAGCTGCCTTGACTTCCAGGTGGGGCAGTTTCTGATGATGGTCCTTTTGCAGAATCGCCGCACCTTGCCCGATCAGCTCGTCGGCCGTGTACCCGGTCATGGCACACAAGGCCTCGTTGACGTAAACCAGGGGACTGTGTTCCTGAGTGGCATCGATGATGGTGACACCGACATCGACTGCCTCGATGGCGCGTTCGCGCAAGCGCACGTTTTCTTCCTGGCGTTGACGCTCGCTGATGTCCTGAACAATGGCGGTATAGACTGGTGGCGTCTGCATTGCCATGTACTGAAAATGCGTGGATACCGGATAGGTAGTCCCGTCCTTTCGCCTGTGCACCGTTTCGAAGACCTGCGCATCCAGCTCACCGGCTCTCAAGGGAGCAATCAGCTCGTTCATGTTCTCTTGCGTCAGACCTTCGACGAAATCCCAAGGCATCAGCTGCTGAGATTCATCCACGCCATAGCCGAGATTTTCCCGTGCCGAGCGATTGGCATTCAGCAGTTGAAAGCTGTCGGCATCACAGACATAGATCTCATTGGCGGAATCTTCGACGATCTGCGCCAGCCGGTTGCGACTGGCCCGCGCCTGTTCACGCTCTTCAGTGGTTCTGGACAGGCGCAGGGAGCTATCCATGGCAAGAATCCGATCCGAGGCGTCACGCAGAACGCTGACAAAACTGATGACCCTGCCTTCGGAATCCTTCAATGGTGAGACTGTCAGTTCGTTCCAGAATTGGGTGCCGTCCTTGCGATAGTTCTTGAAGGTCAGTGCGCACTGGCGCTGCTCCGAGATGGCACTACTCAATATCGCCCGGCTGTCGGGATCCGTTTCGGGGCCCAGCAGGAATTGACAGGTCCTGCCCAGAACCTCTTCCTTGGCATAACCCGTCATCAGTTCGAACGCCCGGTTGACATAGGTGATCGGGTTGTCGGGCCGACTGGCATCGGTGATCATCACGCCGTCCTGCACGCTTTGCTCGATGATGTTATCGATGGCCGTGATTCTGGAGTCGAGTCTTTCGCGAAGCAGCTCCATGATGGCATTGGCCAACTGAGCGAGGCCGTCTCGCTGTGAGGAGGTCAGGCGACGCGGTTGGGTATCGATGACGCACAAGGTGCCAAGGGCAAATCCATCGTGAGTGACCAGCGGGTTGCCTGCATAAAAGCGGATATGGGGGTCGCCGGTTACCAGCGGGTTGTTCTTGAAGCGCTTATCCTGACTCGCGTCTTCCACTTCCAGCAGTCTGGTGGGTTCCAGGATGGCGAGGCCGCAGAAGGAAAAATCACGCGCAGCCTCCTTCATGGACATGCCGACGCAGGACTTCAACCATACTCGGGTGGAGTCGACCAGACTGATCAGAGCAATGGGTGTTCCGCACAGATTGGCAGCTGCCTGCGAAATACTGTCCAGCACGGCGTCGGAAGGCATATCGAGAATGCCATAGCGCTTCAGAACCGCGACTCGCTCGGTTTCGTTCGAAGGAATCCGGGGTGTGCTCATGGATCCCCCCAGCCAGTGAGTCTTGGGGGAGGTCTCCTCGACGTGATCTGGGTCAATGTCTGAACAATCACTCGCTTTTATGTATATCAGTTCCTCAGACTAGCACGTCTGATGGTTCTGGCGCATCAGTCTGAACAGGCTCGCGAAGGAATTGTCCTCATGCGAGCCGAGAGATGCACAGGTTTCGTTGCAGTATATAACAGCGTAAGTCGCTGATAATCGCTTTCCGTCAGTAGCGGCGTCGAGTGTTGCGGTGGCGTGAAGCGGTGCTTGAGGTGCTTGAGGTGCGGAAGAAGCGGGAGTGATGGAGTGATGGAGTGATGGAGTGATGGAGTGATGGAGTGATGGAGTGCGGGAGTGCGGGAGTGCGGGAGTGCGGAAGTGCGGGAGTGAGGGAGTGAGGGAGGCTCGAACCGCTCGAGCCTCCCGGCCGTTCCTTGATCAGGCTGATCAGATTGACTTGATCAGAGTGACTTGAGCAGATTGGCCATTTCAATGGCTGCCATGGCGGCTTCGGCGCCTTTGTTGCCCGCCTTGCTGCCGGAGCGTTCGATTGCCTGTTCCATGGTTTCAGTCGTGATGACACCGAAAGTGGTGGGCACGCCTGTCTGCCATGCCGTATTGCTGATGCCCTTGCTGGCTTCCCCGGCGATCAGGTCGAAGTGAATGGTGCCACCACGAATCAGTACACCCAGGCAGACGATGGCATCGTACTTGCCACTCTCGGCCATCTTCTTTGCCGCCAGCGGTATTTCGTAGCAGCCGGGAACCACCGCCACGGTAATGTCATCATCGGCTACATCGTGACGCAGCAATGCATCCTTGGCGCCTTCGAGCATGCGATGACCCATGAAGTCGTTCCAGCGGGTACAGACGATACCGATCTTCAGACCGGTGCCAATGAGTTTTCCTTCTATCAGGTGTGTCATGAGTATGTGCTGTGGATTGAAGTGATGATGTCAAGAGGGGTCAGGAGAACTCATGGCCCATCTTCTCGGCCTTGGTCTTCAGATAGGCTTCGTTATGGGAGTGCGCTCCCACGACATGGGAAACACGCTCGGAGACACGGATGCCAAGGCGCTCCAGAGCGCGGTGTTTTTCAGGGTTGTTGCTGAGCAGACGAATACTGCCGATGCCCAGCGCATTGAGCATGGCCGCAGCCACATCATAGGTACGTGCATCGGCAGGGAACCCCAGTTGATGGTTCGCATCCACCGTATCCAGGCCCTGATCCTGCAACTCGTAGGCGCGAATCTTGTTGCCCAGACCGATACCTCGACCTTCCTGGCGCAGATAGAGGATGACGCCATTGCCCTGCTGCTCGATGGTCTGCATGGCGGCCTGCAACTGCGCTCCACAGTCACAACGCAGGGAGCCGAAGCTGTCGCCGGTCAGGCATTCCGAATGTACGCGGGTCAAAGGGGATGTGGCACTGGGCTCACCCTTGAGCAGAGCGCTGTGCTCCAGCCCCTGACGGTCGCGAAAAACCACGATGTCGAAACTGCCGTGCGCTGTTGGCAGGGCGCTACGACCGATTTCGGTAACCAGAGGTTCTGCGTCGTCGACTGGCTGCACGCTGGCACCGGTTTCATCGGTATCATCGAGGCCTTCCAGTTCACGCCGGAAGCTTGCCAGTTGTTCGACGGAGATGATGGGCAACTGATGCTCGCTGGCAAAGCGGCTGAGTTCTTCCAGCCGCATCATGGTGCCATCCTCGCGCATGACCTCGCAGATGATGCCTGCGGGAGTCAGGCCGGCCAGCATGGACAAGTCGACACTGGCCTCTGTCTGGCCGCGTCGTTCCAGCACACCGCCATCACGGGCACGCAGCGGGAACATGTGTCCCGGCATGGCGATATCGGCCGGTGTGGTGTCGGGATCGATCAGCGTGCGGATGGTTTGCGCCCGGTCTTCAGCCGAGATACCGGTGGATACACCATGAACGGCCTCGACAGACAGGGTGAAGCCCGTGCCGAATCCACTACGATTCTGCGCCTGTGGCACCATCATCGGAATCTGCAGGCGATCCAGCAGAGCGCCTCGCATTGCCAGACAGACAAGTCCCCTGGCGTGGGTGACCATGAAATTGATGGCTTCGGCTGTGACGAAATCTGCCGCCAGTACCAGGTCTCCCTCGTTTTCGCGATCTTCGTCATCCACGACGATGACCATGCCACCCTGACGATACAGGGCCAGCGCATCCTCAACCGAGGACAGAATCGAATCAGTCATAACCGTTCTCCCTGAGAAATTCCGGAGTAATGGCCGAGGCAGGTGCGCCACTGCCTGTGGTGCTGCCACTGTGAGCCACGGCAACTCCTTGCTGTATCAGACGTTCCACGTACTTGCCGAGCACATCCACCTCGATGTTCACGCCATCGCCAACGCTCTTGCCGGGCATGACGATGTGAGCCTGGGTGTAGGCGACCAGCGTGACACTGAACCAGTCATCGCCGACATCCACCACGGTCAGACTGGTGCCATCGAGAGTGATATAGCCCTTGGTGACGATGTAGCGCATCAGCTCTGCAGGCGCTGCAATGGTGACCCAAAGAGCATCCTCGTCCCGCCGGAACTTGCGGATGGTGCCAGTGGCATCGACATGACCCTGCACGAAGTGCCCGCCCATGCGAGTCGTCGGAGTCACGGAGCGTTCCAGGTTGACCTTCGAGCCGTGAACCAGAGAATCGAGGTTGGTGCGCTTGCGCGTCTCCGGTGCCAGCCCGGTCACGAAACCGTTGGCGTCGAGTTCCGTCACGGTCAGGCACACGCCATTGACCGCAATGCTGTCCCCGAGCGCCGTACCTTCCAGTACGGTTGCGCAATCGATGGACAGCGCGTAGCCATCGCCCGAGCGACGGCAGTCTCGCACCGTACCCAGTTCTTCCACAATACCGGTAAACATGTCTAGATCTTGTCCTGATTGATGGGGTGAGGTGACGATGTCTGTGTCACCTGTTCCGAATGAATGACGCAACCACGCACCAGCAGATCCTTGCCGACGGTCTCGATCTGGATGTCTCCCAGCGTGGTGGCATCATCGAGTGAGTCACTGCCCAGGCCGGCGAAGGCCGGGCGAGCCTGTTGGCCACCGATAAGCGTAGGGGCGATGAAGCACCAGACTTCATCGAGCAGTCCGGCATCCCGAAAGGCACCGTGAATCGATGCGCCGCCTTCCAACAGCAGGCTCTGAATGCCACGAGCCCCCAGGGCATCGAGTACGGCGCGTGGATCGCAACCCGGTCCCTGCTCGCTGGCAGGCAGTTCCAGTACATCGAAACCGCGTTCTTCCAGCGTCCGGCGATGCTCGGCAGGCATCAGTCGTGTCGTCAGCACCAGGGTTCGCGAGGATTGAGACGGGTCGAACAGACGGGCGCTGAGCGGCACGCGTCCTGTGCTGTCGAGCACCACCGGTCTGGGGTGGCGTACATCGGCAGCGTCCAGTTGTGATGAGGGCAGGCGTACCGTCAATGAGGGATCATCACAGATGACGGTATCGGCGCCCACGAGAATGGCATCGACCGCCTGGCGCAACTGGTGTCCGCGTTGCCGGGCTTCCGGGCCGGTAATCCATTGGCTGTGACCGGTCCGGGTGGCAATGCGCCCGTCCAGACTGCTGGCTGACTTGGCGATGACATAGGGGCGTCTGGTGCTCAGATGAGTCAGGAAGAAGCGGTTCTGGAATCTGGCCTCGTCGCCCAATACACCCTGCGTCAGCTGAATGCCATGCTCGCTCAGTCGCTGCGCGCCGCCGGCAGCACGCGGGTTCGGGTCGGCCATGGCATAGACGACATGTGCAATGCCGGCATCGATGATGGCCTGGGTGCAGGGTGGCGTGAGGCCGTGATGGTTACAGGGTTCGAGCGTGACATACAGGGTGGCACCGACGGTGAGCGGCTCTTTCAGATCAGGTCGCCAGGCAGGGTGTGAGGTGTTGCTGGCGGCTGACCGCAGCGCATTGACCTCGGCATGGTGGTGTCCGTAACGGGCATGCCAGCCTTCGCCCAGTACCACGCCGTCACGCACCACAACGCAGCCAACCAAGGGGTTGGGTGTGGTGCAGCCCGCGCCTCTGGCAGCAAGGTCCAGCGCCTGTTGCATGAAATGTTCGTGAGACTGCACTGCGGTTGACGACCCCTGAAAGTAACGATGCAGGGGCGAAAGCAGGCACTGGCGTCGTGCGAATGACCGGCCGACGGGCGGCAGCATCCACAAACGCAGGTTGAACCTGCGGGACTGTGAATGACAGGCGCACGCAGGCAACGACAGCGACCAACTTCTCTCATCCGGACTCTAACCGTCGGCTCTGGAATCTGACCAGATCCACCGTCCGGCAACCGTATTGCTGATGGTCGCCTCGTGGGTCACGGGCTTGACAGCGTTCGCTGGCGCGAATCTGTCCTACCGCCGGTGGGGAATTTCACCCCGCCCCGAAGTTTGGTTCAGGTGAGAAATTACGCTATTGCCGCTGCGTTTGCAACGGGGTCGTTGTAAAAATTCGCCTGAACAGCTTTGTTGACATAGCGGCAGCAGTCCGGCAAAGCTTCAGGGAATGATGACAACCTGCAGCCGGATGCCGTATTGCTGCAGCAGGTCGGTTCTGGCCTGTTCGATCTGGCGCCAGTGTTCCGGACTGGCCATGTCCTGACGGATGATCAGATGCAGACTGACGTATTGAGAGGGGTCTTGCACGATATGGGTGGTGCGGCCTTGTTCGGTTCTTGACAGCACACCATCACGGTTCAGCGGGTCCAGGAATCGCGACTGTATCTGCGCACCGTCGCGCAGCAGTCGCTGATGCAGGGCGTCGGGGGCTTGCGGATCGTTGAAGCTCGGGCTGGCCAGGTCCCGGCTTCGTACCACGATCAGTTCCTCATCATCAATGAAATCCACGATGGGGTAGGAACGGTTGGTGGGAATCAGGGCGTTGTAGGGAGCAAGCTGTGCGATACCACGTTCGATTTCCTCACCTCGCACGGTCCCGTAGTAATCGACGAAATAGCTCTGGCAGGAGGCTGGTCTGGCATCCAGAGCAGTGGCTCCGGGCGGCAGGGCAACTTCATCGAAGCCCGCCACCGGGTTGGCCTGTGTATCGCACTGCTGTGGTGCCGATGGTGAATCCGTGGTGGTCGGCGGCGTGAAGCAGGGGTCGGTGTCCAGAAGCGTGATGCGGCCATCCGGTGTGTGTACCCGGGAGGCGGACCCTTCCGGATGTTCGATCAGGATCTGCTCGCCGAACTGGTCGCTGATGGTATGCAGCCGTCCCTTTTCGTAGTCAAGCCTGAGTGATTGCCCATCGGGAAAATGCACGCGCGTAGGCCAGGATCCCTGGAATTCGGTGGTGACCCCACTGGCATGGGTCCACATGGGACTGCCGTTGTTGTCGTGCAAGGTGCCGCTGTTCTCATTCTCGGCCCGAAAGCTGCCATCCTCCTGCTGAAGGAAGCGATGAGCCTGTCCATGCTGGTCGAAGATCACCCGGTCATCACCGTCGCCCGTCAGTCGAATCTCGTAGTCATGACGCCAGCGCGACGCCGTTCCTGCATTGGTATCGCTGCTGACACTGCGATGTCTCGAATAATGCAAGGGCGACTCATTGCTTTCATAGTCGACAATCTCGACACAGCTGGTTGAACAATGCAGCTCGGGCAGGGCGCTACTGTCGGCATGAGCGGTGAGAGAACAGATGATTGGCAACAGGTACAGAGTCGGTGGTACGACAGACCCTGCGTATTCGTTCGTGACGTATCTGGTGCTCATCATTCCATCCCTGAATGTGTGAAGCAGTAGGTGGTGCAGTTCACCGAGAGAGTGACTTGTCAGTCAGTGCAGACCTGCCCCGGTCATGCTCAGATTAGGCAGGCAAGGTTCGTTTTGCAACGGCCACGTCACGGTTTCACCGTTCGGGTTTACAGTACCGTGGCCTCGTTCACCAAAATCGGCGTTGACGCATGAAATCGCCTCGGTTACTTTTTCTGCACCCTCACTGACATGGATTCGTCAAGGTGACACCTCGCATTTCTGCCATCTCGCTTTGCTACTACCTGCTGTTTGTCACGCTACCTGCACTGGCAGCTGTGGAGACGACAGAGCCACCATCCTTCACGGCCATCCATCGCCTTTGGCATGAGCCGTCAGACACCGTTCTGGACGAAGCCCGGCTTGTTTACAGTCAATGGGGCTTGCGGGCCGAGCAACTGGCCGACGATTCCGGCAATGTGTTCATTGCCAACCACGCCGAAGACGCCTTCTGGTTTCTCGACCGCAAACGCCGCCTCGTGCACGAAATCCCGGTCGTTGTCAGTGATTCGTCAGCAGAGGAGGGGGAGAGCGATGTCGCCGGACCACCCATTGCAGGTGCGCGGCCTGGTCCGCCGGAGAGTGCGCCAGGTGTTCTCTCAGTAGTGCAACTCGAACCCTGCAAGGGCATGGTGAAAGTGTCCCTCGGAGATTCGGTTTTCCAGGGGCGTGATGTTCACCGCTGGTCCTGCCTGATCGATGGCGAGCGTTTCGAGGAGCACTGGTTCGCTGCTGACCCTGGGGTCGTGGTGCGAATGGCAAGCCGGGATGGCTTTGTCAGAGAGCTGACGGAAATTCACGAACGTCATGCCTCAGCTGCCTATTTCAGGCCTCCGTCACATTACCGGTCTGTTGAAATTGAGGAACTGATCAACCCCGCTGTGCCAATCAGTTCCTACGTTGAAAAGAAAATTGGCCAGCCTTGATACGGAAATTCATTTTTTCCATGATGGAGCATACAGATATGGATATTTCTCATTGAAACGGCGCACACATTCAGGTTGAAATCTGGCCGCCCGGGAGTTCACGGGTGGTCAGTGAAAAGTGCGCATCACCACTCATCTGCAGACTTGCAGGATCACCGCATGTTCCAAGCGCAGTTGTCTCGTTCGTCAACTTTCATTTGCAAAAGGAGATAAGCAATGAAATCAATCAATACAACCAAAGGCACCACCGAATTGTCTGTCGATTCTCGAAGAATCAGGGGACAGGGACTAACCGAGTACATCATCATCGTCGCCCTGATTGCAATTGCGTCGATTGTCGCCGTCAGTTTCTTCGGCTCCAGCGTCAAGGCCAGTTTCCTGTCACTGGGCTCGGACCTCGTGGGTGGTGATGCGGTCAATCGCACTGAAGTGGTTCAGGAGAACTTCAATGCCGCGGAGGAGAAGGCCAAGGCCAAGGTAACCCTCAAGGACTACAACAACTGATTCCGGCCAGCATCACATAGCCGGCACAGTGACTGGTTCGCCAGCTGTTCTGTCAGCAGGCAGTCAGGGCAGCCAGTCACTGTCTTCGAGGGCGCATTGCAGCGGAGGCAATGACGATGAAATACCAACAAGGACAGGTACTACCGCTGGGACTGGCGCTACTGGTCTTCGGCATGCTGGGAGCCTATGTCCTGTTCAATACAGGTCAGGTGGCCACCGACAAGATGAAGCTGGCCAATACCGCCGATGCTGCCGCCTACAGTGGCACGCTCTGGCAGGCCAGAGCCCTGAATTTCCAGTCCTACACCAATCGGGCGATGGTCGCCAACCAGGTCTCCATCGCACAGGCAGTGACCCTGCAGTCCTGGGTGGCCTATGGTGCGGTTGCCAGCGAGAACATCTCTACGGTTCTCAAACCGGTTCCCGTATTCAACGTGGTCAGCGAAGGATTGCAGCGAGGGCTGGATACCGTGGAAGGGGTGGTTACACCGGTTGCCAATGCGATGCTGACGGTGGTTGATGCCGTCAACCGTGGCCTGTCACTGTCTCAGGAAGCCATGTTCGTCAGCACGTTCGTGGCCACGCCGGATGTGGTTCGTTCCGTCGTTAACGAGACCGATGAGCGCTTCGAGATCAACACCGGGTTCAGCGGTGCAGGTCTTGCCGACAATCTGCATCAGTGGCGTTCTTTCACGGATGGCTTCGATGGTGATGACATGGCCGCCATGGATGAGCGTGTACAGATGATCAACGATTCGCGCGACGGTTTCAGTCAGCAACGCAACTGGAAATTCTTCAATTTCTGGTTCTATTCCACGCCATTGACGCGACACCAGATACGTCGGGAGGGCACCACCGAGCTCATACGCGTGAATTCCATGGACGGTATCCAGTGGGAATGGAAGGCCAAGGACACCATGTCATTGCATAACCGGCTCTGGCACTGGAAGGGGACCAAACGTTACGAGGTTCCGATAGGCTGGGCTGAAGCCTTTGCCAATAGTGCGAATGCCGGTCGTACCATCGAACCGGGTGCGTGTACGTCGACCATGCAGATGATTCGTGGCAATTGTGCGCGTTTTCTGGGCATGAATCGATACGGCGAATACCGGGCGGATCTCGGCATTCGCTCCCTGCGTGGGCAGCAGACACGTATCGCGATGTCCAACTACACCGGTGTACAGGCCTACCGTTCACTGAGTCGTGCCACCATCGAGCAGGACAAGCCGACAATCAGCCTGAAGGTGGAAGTGGCTTTGCCCACCGAGGCTGTCAGTGGCAGTGATGCACTGGGATCCCGTGGACAGTTTGCTGCACCCTTGACTGCCCCGGGTGACAGGCTGAGTTCCGTCAGTGTGGCGGAAGTGTTCTACCAAAGACCCGATGAAGAGATGCCAGGCAGGGCCAGTGTCGCGCTGGAACCTGCCAATGGATACAACCCGTATTGGGCGTCGAGACTGAGCCCCGTTTCATCGGCCGACCGTCTGTTCGCGTTGTCGCTGCGTGGCAACGGTGGTTCCACCAGTACACCGACGTCCAACGAAGGAGGGCTGCCCGAGTCGACCACAGCCTTGTCTGACTACCAGGAGAATGATGGGCCTGTTTCTGGTGCTGACGGGGCAAGCGCTGATGCCGCTGGCAACGGTGAACGTGCTGCAGTTGGGGGGGCGCAGAACCCGACGAGCCTGCAGACGGCCTCTCTCTCATCGCAGGCAAACAGCCATGTGCAGGATTTCGAATCCGTTGCCGCAGCGCAGGTGACGGGTGAGCTGGACCGGCTGCGTCAGGATATCGAGGATCAGTTGATGGCGGCCTTGCGCGATCGTGTTGGTGATCTGCTGGCCGGTGCTGTTTCCCGGCGCTTCGGTGGCAACGCCAACAGTCTGGATGAGCTGGGGGACGATCTTCAACAGCTTGCCATCGATCGAGTCGGGGAGCTGGCGACTGCCGAGGCCGTGGAGCCATTCATCGAGGCCGTCAATGAGGCCACGGCAATGGCGGAAGCGCTGGAAGAGGAATTCCGGGCCATTCGCCAGACGATCGTCGACGGTTTCCGCGAGTCCTTCGACACGTTGAGCGCCGAGATGGCAGAGGAGGTGGGACGTCTGGAAGCCCGACTGGAAGAGCATCGCGAGCAGCTTCTGGAGAGCGATCTTGCCCAGTCGACACGAGAGACGACAGAGGATGCCATTGACACCTTGAATGATGAGATTGCCGAGCTGCAGCAGACGTTCAGGGAGGAGCTGGCAGATGGGCTCATGGGGATCGTCAATGAGTCCAGCGATCTGTATGTGATGCAAAGGGATGAGGCGCTGTATCTGGTCGATGAATTCCTGCGTACCGAAGTGGACGAGATCAGTCTGCCGTGGCTGGAACAGATCGAGGAGGACGACACCGATGATTGATCCGCGATGCAGGGAAAGCGGCAGTGCACTGGTCGAGGCCAGCATCCTGATGGTGGTCATGGTCCCACTGGTCTTCGCCGTGGCGATGATCGGCAATCTGATCGACCTGAAGCAGACCAGTGAACAGGCCGGGCGTTATGCGGCCTGGGAAGCCACGGTATACCCGTCGTCCGGTCCGGGAGGGAGCAGACCGGCCTCGGTCAAGGAGCGCTTCTTTGGCGATCCGGCAAATGTCGTGTCATCCCGTGCAAGCGAGGCGGGTAGACATTCATTGTGGGGCGAGTCCGAGTCAGGTAGCGACCGAAGCTGGTCGGGGAAAACAGCCATCAGCATCGATGAATCGACGGTACTGGCAGCTGCGCATCAGCACGGAGCGGGTGAGTCCACGCTGGCCATGCACGTCGGGGAGGTTGCCGGCAAGGCCGGCACCGTACTGGATGGGCTCAGCGGCAACAGTTGGGGACTGAGCAGCAACGGTCTGGTCAGATCCTCCATTGGCGTGCAGGTGAAAACCAATGATTGGTTGACTGCGGCTTCATCGCAAGGCTGCGGGGACACCCGCAGTTTTGCCTGTCTGCAGAGTAGTTCCGTCATTCTGGTCGATGGCTGGAGTGCATCGAGTGACGATCAGGCACGTCGTCGCGTGCGTTCCCTGGTACCGGCGTCTGCCTTGCAACCTTTGGGTGATGTGATTTCCAACGTCGGTCATATTCCGATGTTCAAGGAGCTCAAACAGCTCGATGGCGCGTTTGGTCACGTGGATATGAACGTGCTACCGGAGTATGCGCAATGAATCGGTCTTTCCGCCGAGTCCTGAGGACACTGGCCGCCCTGTGCCTGTTCGTCTGGTCTGCGTCAGTTGCCTCTGCGACCACGGCCGAGCACTTGTCGCGTATACCGTTGCCGTTCAACGCCAGCATCCAGTCCGTTGGCAATAACCTGCAGCACAATGGCCAGCAGGTCTCGGTGGCAACCTTCCGTTCTGCAGCACCGCTCGACGAGACGGTCGCCTACTATCGAGAACTCTGGTCGCAGGAAAGGGCAGAGGGCATCCCGGGCATGGTCGAGAATCATGCCGGGCAGTGGCTGATCCTGGGGCAGCTGCAGAACGGGTTTCAGGCAGTCCTGCAGCTGAACCGTGAAGAACATTCTCGCAGTGAAGGCTTCCTGTCGGTGATGCAGCTGGGCGCGGCTCATGTGTCGACGTCGTCGGATGGCCTGCTACCCGGCATGCAGAGAGTCTCTACCACACGGTCTCAGGATGGAGGCCGCGTGTCCGAACTCTCGGTCTATCTGTCGAGCGAGGCCGTCGAGCCTCTGAGCCGGCAACTCGCTGGATTCTGGCAGAGCAAAGGCTGGATCCTGGTGTCCAGCGAGACCTATGCACAGAATCGCGTACTGCTGCTCAACCGAGAGTCGGCGCAACTGGAGATCGTGATCAGCCAGGATTCGAGTGGCGGAACGCTGGTCGTCATCAATGAAGTGGATGATCATGATTGATCACAGGAAGGGGACGGGCTTGCGTCAGAAGGGGTCTGCCAGTGTCGAATATGTCGTGCTGACCCTGATTGTTGTCGGTGTTCTGTTCCTGCCGTTGCCGGGACTGGGCGAATCACTGGTGAATACCCTGGTGTCGGCCCTGCGCCAGTTTCAGGCCAATACCACTTATCTACTCTCACTTCCATGAACAGAACGAAATCCTGATACTGAATGGCTGCCAATGATTGATCCAATGTCTCGTGGTACTCGCGTCAAGAGACGACCGGGTAAGCAGATTCTGATGTTCGTCTTGTCTCTGGCGCTGGGCGCGGGAGGTGTCTACTACTCCAGGCAATACATCGAAGAGCAGGTGTCCTATTACAAGGGGCAACTGGACAAGACCGAGCCCATGGTGGAAGTGGTTGTGCCTAATCGGGCCATGGTACGAGGGGAGATCCTGCTCTCCAGCGATCTGTCGGTACGTCAGATACCGGAAAAATACGCCGATACCAACTCCGTCAACGGCAGCAATTACGAGGTTGCCATTGGCCAGCGGATCGACTTCGATATCGATGAAGGACGGCCACTGCTATGGGCCCATCTGGAAGGCGGGCTGACCCCGACATTCAGCGGCAAGGTAGAGGATGGCTTGCGCGCGATGACGGTCAGGGTGGATGAAATCAATTCCATCTCCGGCTTTCTGCAACCCAGGGACAAGGTGGACCTGTTTCTGAGCTTCGGCGTCGGCGACAAGCAGCAGATTCTACCGCTGATTCAGCGTCTGAACGTCATTGCGACCGGCGTGCAGACGCTGGTGGACAAGTCCTCGGGTGGCAGCACTCGCAACTTTTCCACCATCACGGTTCATGTCAGTCCGGAAGATGGTCAGCGCATCACACTGGCACAGCAGTTCGGCAAACTCACGGCCATGTTGCGCAATCCGGATGACGAAGCGCCGGTGGATGAAGCGCCGATGACAGTCAGTCAACTGCTGAAGCTGGACACGCCTCCAGTCAAGTCTGCCCCCGCGCCTGTCAGCAGACCTCGGACTGTGTCGGAGAACAAGCCGGGTATCGAATTCATTATTGGAGGCCGTTGATGAAAGTCGTCATGACAAGCTGCGTGTGTCGCGTGCTGCTGTTCCCGGCCCTGCTGCTGGCCGGTCAACCCGCGTTGCAGGCGGACGCCAATGACGGCTGGTTCGAGGTCAGCCGACGTGTGGTGGAGACCAGCCTGACGCCATCAGTAGCTGGCAAGGGTGTGGATGCGATCGGAAGTGAAGATGATAGTGCAGGTGCCAGTGCTGCTGCCAATGCTGGTGCTACAGCGGCAATCGCAGATGATGCGCTGCTGCCAAGGAGATCGTCGAATGCACATGCGCGACTGTTGAACGATGGCTGGCAGGCGATACCCAGTATTCGCCACCCGGGATTGCAGGCGCGGGAAGTTGGTGACGTTCGCCCTGCGGTGGGAGATGGGTTGGCATCGGCGGCCGTTGCCACCACCACTGTGGGCCAATCCGTCACCAGCACGCCCGGCGCGTTGGCGGAAGACCCGCTGATCCTGTCTCGAGGAGAAATCCAGGAAATCAGCAGGCCACTTGCGACACTACCGACCAGGACGAGCGAAGAGGCACAGGAGTCTGGGCAGCAACGGCGAAATCGCCTGCCGGCATCCGCGGTCAGTACGGTCAACGTCGACATGTTCGCTGGTGAAGTCAAGGTGCTGGGCAAGGTCGATGTCAGCCGAGTGGCAATCGGCAATGGCGATATCATTCGAGCCGAAGTACTGCAGACCGGAGAACTCCTGGTCATCGGTGAAATGGAAGGCAGTACGTCACTGCGCTTGTGGCATAGCGACAAGACGCAGTCGGATTACAACATTCGCGTCAGCAGTTCCGATCCGGAAACCCGTGTGCGCATGGAAACCATGGTGCGCATGCGAGTTCGCATGATCGAGTTTCGCAAGAGCGCGCTGGGCAAGCTGGGAATCGACTGGAGTGACAGTGCCGCAGGTCCGGGATTTGCCATCGCAGGCGATGCGGTTGGCAACAATCTGTTTCGCTTGCCCGCCGAAGGTCTGTCCGGCAACCTTCCCAATACCATAAAGCCGTTTTCGACCTATTTTGGTGTGGCCTCAAGCATTACTTCCCGCATCAATTTCCTGGCCTCGACCGGGGATGCCACGACGCTGGCAGAACCGGTACTGAGCACGACCAATGGCGGTTCGGCTTCCTTCCTGGCAGGCGGTGAAGTCCCGTACCCCAGTGTGGGTGCCAACGGTCAGACCGTCGTTCAATTCAAGGAATACGGAATCAAGCTGAATGTGTCTCCACGCATCGATGCGCTCGGTAACGTACGTACCCTGGTGGAAACCGAAATCAGTCAGCTCGATCCGGCGGTCAGTGTTCAGGGAACTCCCGGTCTGCTGACACGGCGCGCCCAGACTCAGGTCAATGTGCGCTCGGGCGAAACCATTGTCATCTCCGGACTGCTCAGTGCAGAGAGCAGCAAGGATGTCGACAAACTGCCGGGCATTGGCAATCTGCCGGTCATCGGCAGCTTCTTTCGCTCGAAGAACGCCAGAAACGCCGTCAGCGAGCTCGTGATATTCGTCACCCCCGAAATCGTCGAACCGGAAGGGCATCTATTGAGTCAGCGTCAGCAGCAATTCCTCGATCGCTCGGAGCACCAGTTGAGTCAGGCGCATCGGCAGATTCGTCTACTGGACTAAAGGCAGCAGGAGCAAGGGAATGTTCGATTTCTACTACCAGCACGGCAAGAGCCGACGCAAGCTGTTTCAGGCCAAGGGGAGTCATTGTTCCATTGGCAGTGCCAGAAGCAATGACCTGATCATGGACACACGCCTGATCAGCAAGCGACACGCAGAATTGCGACTGGAGCACGATGGTCTGTACCTGCGCGACCTGGGCAGCCTCAGTGGTACCTGGGTCAATCGAGAGCGAATCGTGGAGCAGGGGCCCTTGTCGGAACTCGATGAAATCGAGATTGGTGATATCAGTGTCTCCATCAGAGGCATACGTGGAGACAGTCGATCCGCTGCGGGTCTGGACCCAGCCTTGCGCGGTGGCGAACGGTTTCACTCCACTGGCGCTGAATCCATGGCACGGCATCATGAGTCGAAAGGCAGCACGGTATCGGCCTCGGCACCCGGGCTGTTCGCAGCGAATCGGTCTGGCGTTGGCGGAACGGCATCAACCGCCAGGCTGACAGGAGAGCACGGTAGCAGCGCTGGTCTGCCACCATCGCCTGGCGGCAATCATGGAACGACCGAGGCTTCTCACCCTGTCGGTGGTCTTCATCGCAACGGTTCCGGTTCCTCGCCGCAGGGTGATGAGGAACACGGTTCAGGTGTCGCAGTTGCCGAGGAAGCAGGCAGGGCGCGGAGTGTGGCTGCGGTCGACACCGGTTCTGGGATATATGCGCCAGGCGATAATGCCAACAGAAATTCCATTGGCGATTCCACGGGCGATTCCGCTCGGGCAGATACTGCTCGGGCTGATTCCACTCGGGCAGATTCCTCTCATGAACAGACCGTTGCCGGCTTTGATCAGGCATTGGCCTACTGGGGCCGTGTGGTTCACGAGCAGCTTCTCTTCCAGATGGACTTGCGCCGCAAGGATGTCAACCGCATGTCCGATGATCAGCTGCGCAAGGAATCCAGCCAACTGATTGCCGAGATCATCGCCAGCCTGTCATCGCAGTTGCCGGAGACACTGGACAGGGATCGCCTGCAGCGCAATGTGCTGGATGAGTCTGTCGGTCTCGGGCCCGTGGAGCAGTTCCTGGATGATGAGTCGATCACCGAGATCATGGTGAACAATTATCAGGAGATCTTTGTCGAAAGAGCGGGCAAGCTGGAACGTTCTGCCGCGCATTTCAGTAGTGATGCCACCGTCTCGGCAGTCATCGAAAGAATCATCACTCCGCTGGGGCGGCGCATTGATGAAAGCAGCCCCATCGTCGATGCCCGGCTCAAGGATGGTTCACGTGTCAATGCTGTCATTCCCCCACTGGCATTGAAGGGACCCAGCCTGACGATACGCAAGTTTCCAAAGCACCGCATGCAGTTCTCGGATCTGGTGGCCTGTGATTCGGTCAGTGCCGCGATGGTTGAGTTTCTGCGAGTCTGTGTCGAGATGCGCAAGAACATCGTTGTTTCCGGTGGCACCGGCTCGGGTAAGACCACGCTGCTCAACGTGTTGTCAAACTTCATACCCGATACGGATCGCATCGTCACGATCGAGGATGCAGCCGAGTTGAAACTGGTGCAGCCCAACCTGGTGTCGCTGGAATCCAGACCGGCCAATCTGGAAGGCAAGGGTGAGGTGCCCATTCGGGATCTTGTCAGGAATTCCTTGCGAATGCGACCGGACCGGATTGTGGTGGGCGAGTGTCGTGGCGGGGAAGCCATTGACATGTTGCAGGCCATGAACACGGGTCATGATGGTTCGCTGACCACGATTCACGCCAACACACCACGGGATGTGCTGTCACGTCTGGAAGTTCTGGTGCTGATGGCCGGCATGGATCTACCCGTGACAGCCATTCGGGAACAGGTTGCCTCGGCAGTCGATCTGATCATCCAGCAGAGCCGGTTTCCCTGTGGCTCGCGCAAGATCACACGTATTACCGAAGTGGTTGGTGTGGAAAGTGGCACCGTGCAACTGCAGGACATCTTCCGGTTCGAGCAGCAAGGGGTGGATGAGTCCCGTCGAGTTCGAGGCTACTTTTCAGCCACCGGTGCCATACCCAGTTTTTATGAAGAGCTGCGAGAAATCGGCATCGATGTGGACCTGTCATTCTTCAGCCCGCGTGGGCAGGGAGGTCGTTGATGCTGTATGGCGTACTGGCCGTGCTCTTCATCAGTTTCACACTGGTTATCTACTACGGGCTGCATACAACCACCGAGGCGGTGGATCAATATTCACAGAAGTTCTCCGTCACGGCGGAATCGAACATGCGCAAACTGTTCCTGTTTGCCGACGCTCGCAAACTGTCGATGTGCTATATCGCGGCAATCGTTGTGGTGCCGCCACTGCTGTATGTCCTCGGGTTCGGTCTGGTGATTTCCTCGGCATCACTATTGATCCTGTTTTTGGCACCTCGCTGGTTGTTTGCTCGCCTGGCTGAGCGGCGCCGTGTCAGAATCAATCAGTCACTGCCGGATGCCTTGACGCAGATATCCGGTGCGATGCGCGCAGGATCCACCTTCACGATGGCCATGCAGTCCTATGTCGATGAAGAAACCGGTCCACTGGGGCAGGAGTTTTCGCTGTTGTTGCGGGAGCAGCGCGTCGGGGCGCGACTGGAGGATGCGTTGGACAGTCTGGCCGAACGTGTGCAGAGCGAGGAGATGGATCTGGTGGTGTCGGCGGCACTCATCGCCAATGATATCGGTGGCAATCTGGCGGAGATACTGCAAAGTCTTGCGGAGACGATTCGTCGCAAGCTGGAGATGGAAGGCAAGGTGGCATCCCTGACGGCTCAGGGACGTCTACAAGGCTTTGTGGTGTCAGCCTTGCCGTTCGCGATACTGGTGCCACTGACCTGGTTCGAGCCTGAAGCCACACTGCCGATTTTCAATTCCCTGCTGGGCTGGCTGTTCCTGACGGTGATTGTCTTCATGGTCTGTATCGGTGGTCTGATCATTCGCAAGATCGTCAATGTCGATATATGAACATACTCACCATCAGTCTGTTGTTCGGGGGCTTCATCGCCATCATTGTCTGGCAGGCCTATGCCATCTTCCGGCAGGTACCGGAGGAAGATCGGCATTTCATGGATCGACCCGCATTGGGTTTTCGTCTGGTATGGCCCTTGATCCTGGCACTGGTGTTCCATGCCGGGCAATTCATGTCGGACACCCAGGTTCAGCTGACCCTGGCCCGACTGAAACGTGCCGGCGTCGAATACAGTCTGTCACCTCAGCAATTTCTGGCATCCAAGGTGGTTGCGGCTGTGTTTTCAGGGCTGCTGGTAGCTCTGGCCGGTATGCACATTGGTGGAGCAAGCTACATCATGGGCTTCCTGGCAGCCATTGGTGGTTTCTTCTACCCCGAACTCTGGTTGCGAGAGCTGACACAGACGCGCTCGACCGCCATCCTGCGTACCCTGCCGTTCTATCTGGATGTCATCACCTTGTCGGTGGAGGCAGGAACCAATCTCACCGGTGGTTTGACACAGGCGGTACAGAAGACTGGCGACTCGCCCTTGAGACGCGAATTCAGTCGCGTACTACGAGACATTCGCTCGGGCAAGACGCGGGCAGATGCCTTGCGGGATCTGGCTGAGCGCACTGGAAGTCCGGCGGTCAACAATGTGGTAACCGGCCTGATTCAGGCAGAGAGAACAGGCTCGAGTCTGGGGCCGATATTGCGAGCGCAAGCCAATCAGTTGCGTAGTCAACGCTTTCAATTGGCCGAGAAAAAGGCCATGGAAGCACCGGTGAAACTGCTCGCGCCATTGATCATGTTCATCTTCCCGACGACAGCTCTGGTTATCGGATTCATTCTGCTCAGCAAGGCCATTCAGGAAGGACTGTTGACCTGGGGGCCATTGGTCTGGGCCTATACGTGGCCGGGGCAGTAACAAGGAGCTCTGAAGAAAATCACTCATGAAAACCATTTTCCCCGACACGCATCGCATGATCGACAGAAGCCCGGATTCGCGCCCATCCTTCATTACTGCAAGTCTGTTTGCTGCGTTGATACTGGCTGGTTGCAGCAATGACCTGGTACCGGCAGGAGCCAGGCTGACAATGACACCGGAAACTCACAGCACCATCATCCAGGAGTGGCAGGATGAGCAGGGTAATTGCCTGTTCCATCCTGACAATCATGTGGACATTCCATTGATCATGCAGCTCACCACGGCAGAGGGTTCGCCCATCGGGGAGGCGGAGCTGGCTGTCTACGCCGATTTTGCGGCCAACACGTTTACCGGGCTGCCGGTACTGGCCTTGTACGATGATCTGAATGGCAATGGCGTGGTCGATGCAGAGTCCGAGCTGATCAGCGGAGCAGAGGATGATATTGCACGGGTCAGAACCGGGCAGTGGACTGGGGCGCGGATGCTTTTGCTGCGAATCAATCTGTCATGCGCTTTCAAGGGCGAGATAGTCGCCCTTACCGGCGGAAGCAGTGCAAGAGCCGGTATTGAAGTCATTGCCGGCGATATCAACCGTCCGGACGAAGTTGATACCAAGAGACTTGATCACAACAACCACCATATGGAGACTGATTGATGCTTCCGGAAAGAGCCATGGAAAATCGAATCGATACCTACCTTGAAAACAAGGTGACATTGCGGCGATTGAGTGCACCGTTGTTGTATGCCTACGATGCCTGCACCTTCCTGAGACGTCTACGCGGTTTGCATGGCGTACCGCCGCTCGGTCCCACCGATGCATTGATCATCCGACCCTGCAAGGCGATACATACCTTCGGCTTGAGCGAGCGCATCGATGTCATCTTCATGAACCGGTACGGGGTCATTCTCAAACTGGCCACTGTTTCGCCGCGTCGGGCCATGTGGTGTTGGAAGGCTTCGGTGGTGGTCGAGATGGCGCATGGAACCGCCAGCCGGATCGGGCTCGGTGTGGGGCAGACCTTCGTGCCGAGCCGGGGGCGCTGGCGTTGATCCGACTGACGCGAACCGGGCTGCCGGCAATATGCCTGTTGTTCACGCTGGCCTCCATCAGCCTGCAATCCTGCGCGATACCGGCAAACCTGCGACACGAGCAAGCCACTGGCAGTAGTCGCGATCGTGCTCTGGGTCATGAGCAGGCGCAGGTGTTGTTCGCCAAGGTTGATCAGGCTGAATCGGCGTATCAGCAATCACAATGGCAGGATGCGGCGGCGCTCTATCAGGCGGTCCTCAAGCAATTGCCCGATGACCCGTACTTGTGGTTTCGTCTGGGCAATGCACTGACGCAACAGGGGCAGTATGACCAGGCCATCGAAGCCTTCGAGACGTCGATAAGACAGGATGCCAGGCAGGCAAAGCCCTGGTTCAACCTGTCCACCGCCCATCTGCTGGGTGCCCAGTTGGCCAGTCTGAAGGCCTGGCAGGCCATGGACCCCGGGGACCCTGGTCGACAGGCAGCCCAGCAACGCCTTGATGGAGTCACGCGGTTGCTGCAGTGATTCAGGACGTCGTGCAACTGCCTGCCTGTCAGACAGAGCCCGGCATCGTTATAACCGAATATCAGGAAAGGAGAATCAGCCATGGAAGGGAAACCAGCTGCCAGCAAACTGTCGATGAAACAGCGAGGAGCCACACTCGCAGAATTTGTCATTATCGCGCCGGTGGTTCTGATCATTGGCATGACCACCGTACAGGCCGGTCTGATCTATCATGGCAAGACGACACTGAACTACGCCACGTTCGAGGCTGCGCGTACCGGGGCTACCAATAATGCTCAATTTAGCCTCATGCGCCAGGAGCTGGGGTTGAGACTGGCACCACTGGAAGGCGGGGACGGTAGTGCGCAAGGAGCGGCGACTGCCATGGCCAAATCGTCGGCATCCGTCATGGATGCCTCCAGCACACGCATGAAGATCCTGAATCCGACAACCGCTGCGTTTGACGATTGGGGCATCAACAGCCGAGAGTCCGATCGTCGTGTGTTGCCCAACGTCCATTTGCGTCATCGCGAGCACCGCATAGGGGATTCTTCCGGTCTCAGCCTTCGCGATGCGAATCTGCTAAAGATCGAGGTCACACACGGTATGGACCTGGCAGTCCCCTTCGTCAATGCGCTGATCAGCCAGGCCATGCTGATGGTCGACCCGGAGAACGCTTCCTTTTACCGGCGGAACAAGTTCCCGATCAAGTCGGTCGCCACGGTCAGGATGCAGTCCGAAGCCTGGGAAGACGAGATCGTGCTGGCCAGTCTGCCACCGGTGACTGATGAAGAACCATCCGACGGCTCACTCGACACCAGTGAAGGCAGTACACCTGTCGGGAATGGCGACGACCCGGGAACGGGAGAAGGTGTTGAAGGCGGTGCGGGCGATGAGACTGCGCAATGCGACGGCGGTGAATTCGGGCTGGGGGAGAGTCCGGTATTGATGGACGCCTCCGACTATGCCGCCGACGGACAATGTCCGGCCACTGACCCGGTCTATGGGTCACCGGGAGGCGTTTCCAACCAGTGTGGGTGACTGTTCGTCGACGGGCTCTGGCAGAGCAGGCGCTGGGCAGCGTTTACCAGTTCCAACCATTGTGGGTGACCGTTTATTGACCTGCCTCTGGCAGAGGGGGCGCTGGACATCGCCATCGAGTTCCAATCATTTTGGGTGACTATTTCACGACTTACCCCTTGTGCTGCTCAGGTTTTTGTAGCAAGATGTCGACATATAAACATATGCTTATATGTGAAAACTCATGTCTCAGCTCTCCTTGTCGTTCGAATTCTTCCCGCCTCGCAGTGAGGCCCAGCAACGTCGCTTCTGGCAGACGCTCGGCTGCCTGCAGACACTGAATCCGGCTTATATATCAATGACCTGGGGAGCTCTGGGCTCGACTTCTCAGGCCAGTCTCGATGTGCTGGAACATCTGGTCAAGGATGCTACGGTGCCGGTCACGGCTCATTTGAGCTGTTCCGGACAGACTGAGGCGCAAATGTCCGTGATGATCGAACAGTTACGCGCGCTGGGAATTACACGTTTTCTGGCACTGCGCGGTGATAACAGCGCGACAGAGACGGATGCCGCAGCGAATGCAGGCAATGTCGCGAACACAACCCTCGGCACAGGGGCCGGAACGCAGGCAGGTGGTGAGCCGACGCTTGCACACGCGTCGGATCTGGTCAGACTGCTGGCCAGAGACACGTCACGAGATATCACGGTAGCGGCCTATCCCGAAGTCCACCCGGAAGCGCCTTCTGCAGACGCAGACCTGTTCCGCTTGAAGGAAAAGCTGGATGCCGGAGCATCACGCGCCATCACGCAGTTTTTCTTCGAAGCGGATACTTTCCTGCGATTTCGTGACCGGGCTGTGGGTATCGGTATTCAACAGACCCTCGTCCCCGGTATTCTGCCCATTCACGATATTCAGAAAGTGGCTGACTTTGGTAGTCGCTGTGGTGCGACAGTGCCTGATCATCTGTTTACCCGGTTTGCCAAGGCCGATTCGGCTGAATCCCGTCGCAGCGCGGCTGTGGAGCAATGCGTGGAGATGTGTCAGCGACTGCGTCGCGAGGGGGTCAGCGAATTCCATTTGTACACTCTGAATCAGGCCCCTCTGGCCTATAAGGTCAGCCGTGAATTGATGGGTAGACCGGTGAAGGAGACGGCTGCGGCCTGAGACTGAGCCAGCAGATAGGCAGATAGGCAGGACGTGGCACGCATTCCGGCAGAGCCGAAATTTTCCTCGTCAGTGGACCGGTTGGTAGAATGATGCACGCTGTGCCTTTCAATCTGCCCTGCCTGAATAGGTCCAAGTTCACGAGACTCGGCAAAGAGGTGACTGTGAGCGCCTCTGAAACGATATAGTTGACAATAACTCACTGGATCCGATGGAAACAGCCGTATAATGCGCGGCTTCCTCAGGTTGTACAGTCGTCATGTCCACGAACCCCAAAGTCGGTTTTGTCAGTCTTGGTTGTCCCAAGGCACTGGTAGATTCAGAACGCATTCTCACTCAGCTACGTACGGACGGCTATGACGTCGTACCCGATTATGAAGCTGCTGATCTGGTTGTGGTCAATACGTGTGGATTCATCGATAGCGCGGTGGCCGAGTCCATGGATGCCATTGGTGAGGCATTGGACGAAAATGGCAAAGTGATTGTCACGGGTTGTCTGGGTGTCAAGGCGGAAGATATTCAGGCCAAATACCCTAAAGTGCTGGCTGTGACTGGCCCGCAAGCCTATGAAGAAGTCGTTGGCGCGGTACATCAGCATTTACCGTACACCGCCAAACATGATCCGTTCATTGATCTGGTGCCGGCCCAAGGCATCAAACTGACCCCGCGACATTATGCCTACCTGAAGATTTCGGAAGGCTGTAACCATCGCTGCAGCTTCTGCATCATTCCTTCCATGCGCGGTGATCTGGTCAGTCGTGACATTGGTGACGTCATGGCAGAGGCGGAACGCCTGAAAAACGCAGGTGTTCGGGAATTGTTGATCATTTCGCAAGATACCAGTGCCTATGGCGTGGATATTCGTTACCGCACGGCTTTCTGGAATGGACGACCAATAAAGACTCGCATGAAGGAATTGTGTGAAGCTCTGGGCGAACTGGGAATATGGGTTCGACTTCATTATGTCTATCCCTATCCGCATGTCGACAATATCATTCCATTGATGGCCGAAGGCAAGATTCTGCCTTACCTGGATATTCCTTTTCAGCATGCCAGTCCGACTATTCTCAAAAGCATGAAACGTCCGGCTGCATCCGAAAATAACCTGACTCGTATCAAGGCCTGGCGAGAGATATGCCCCGAGCTGACCATTCGCAGTACGTTCATTGCCGGGTTCCCCGGTGAAACCGACGACGATTTTGAACAGTTACTGGATTTTCTGGACGAAGCGCAGCTGGATAGAGTGGGTTGCTTTGCCTATTCACCGGTAGAGGGTGCCAAGGCCAATGAGCTGGCCAACCCGGTACCCGAAGAGCTGAAGCAGGAACGCCTGCAGCGTTTCATGGAAAAGCAGGCAGCAATCAGCGCCCAGCGGCTGCAGAACAAGATCGGTACCCGCCAAGTGGTGTTACTGGACGAAGTGCAGCAGGAAAGCGCTATTGCACGCAGTTACAGCGACGCACCGGAAATCGACGGTGTGGTGCATATCGATGTCGACGATTATGAAATCGAAGCGGGCGATTTTATCGAAGTGGATATTACCGGTGCTGATGAGCATGATCTGTTTGGCAGGATCGTCGGCGAAGAGTAGATCAGGTCAAGATAGGAGGGTGAGCAGCCTTTCTTATCTGGCTTTATTAGAGGGCTGTTTTTTACCGCTCGGCAAATATTGACTACCAGTTCGCAATTCAAATGACTTTGGTTGTCAGGTTGAAAGTCCATTTCAAGCGTGTGTAACATTCGCCGCTTGATCTGCATAAAATGTTTTCAGCCAATAGATAGCAATAAGTGGCAATGTTTTCACCCATCGTGATGTTCAAGTGGAATCATGGCGCTTGCAAGCAGGCTGTGAATATGCAGATTGATCTGCAGATGTTCGCATTATTCTACGACCGATAATGCGCTGGAATTTCACGTTCGTCGTGCAAGTCTTCACGCGAACCAGGTTACTTTTAATGTCTGTAGCCCTTTATCGTAATCCCGCAGTCGCCGTTATAGACTGACGTTGTTCATGAAACAATGCGACTCTGCGCTCGGACGTGTGTGGGGGTTTCAACCCATCAACCCCCAAAGCTTATGTCGCGTCTGGCTGCTGACAGTGTCACTGTGAAACCCATGATGACGTCCAGTAGTGCGGCGACAGTTATCACCAGGAATGTCGTATTACCCAAACGTGGAAAAATCAGCAACTCTATCAAGCAGACGACAAATACGCACAACGAGAGTGCATGATCAATGAGAACGTGATTGGAGGTGCGTGTTGCCTTGAACGTTTCTATGTACAAGGCCAGAAAGCTCGACAAAATGAATATATCACTGACCGTTATGACGATTGCGCGTGTCGAGGGCAGGGTAAATTCAAGTGCGATGATGTTCAGTGGTGACGTCTGCTCCGTTCCTGACCACATGACAACATTCGCAGCCAGAAGTATGTATAGAAACAATGGTACTGACAGGATAAGTCTCATGCAGGGTGATGTTTAGTAGGGAGAAATTGGAATTATAGTCGTATCCGAAGATTCGAATAGCGATGGTTTACGAGTCTTCCCCGTTAAATAATGGTGCAGTTCCCGTAATACTGGTTCTTGAAAATCAATACTCACATTGATTTCATGAAATGATCGTGTGACATATTGAAATCATGGTGAATAGAGGATATTGTAAGGTTCCATAGTAAACCATGTCTCCAATAGGGGTTAAATCAGCATACATATGTCAGATAACTATTCATCCATGAGTCTCGACAAGCTTCGAAAGGAAAAGGCCAAGATCGAGAAGGCTATTTCTCTCCAGGAAGCGAAAGACAGGAAAGTGGCCATGGCCAAGGTAGTGGCCATTGCACGAGATTCCGGAATTGACCTGGCCGAGCTTGTTTCAGGTACGGCTCGCAAGGCACGTGCAAGCGTTTCCACGACGAAAACGACTGCAGTGCGTAAGAAGAAGAAAGTGGCAGCGAAACGCGGTAAAGTGCCTCCCAAGTACCGTAACCCAGCTGACGCAGATCAGACCTGGACTGGACGCGGTAAGCAACCAGTATGGGTACGTGAACACCTGGAAAGTGGTGGTACGTTGGAGTCAATTACTATTTGATTTACCGCTGATTGCCTTTGAATCTGGTGGAGCGCGGCTTGCGTTCTGCCAGATTTGGATATTGAACATTTGGATATTGAACAGCTGACCTGTTCAGCAAGCTCTGCGAGACGCTCTCAGCTCTGCCAGTGTTGTGAAACAAGCAATCAGCTAGTGGAAGCAAATCGCCTACGCAAAAATTGCTATGGCTACAATTTGAGGTATGGTTGAAAGTGGTGTCTGAGCAAGGTTGAAAAAAAGCGGCGTATCTGGTTGATTGGTAGTTACCAGACCA
>CANLXI010000054.1 GCA_947495035.1 uncultured Granulosicoccus sp. | reverse complement strand
TTGTATCCACGTTTGGCTCCTTCGGTCTTCAGCCCTGTAGAGACGACCGAGCCATCAATGTCGATAGTCAGCCGAGCTGCGCCGACCGTATCGACGACCCCACTGGCCAGTGCCAGGTTAACCTCACGTAGCGCATCAACCGAGCGCGAATCAAACTGGCTTAGCCATCGTCCCACGCTGCGTGCTGTGGGAATCTTTGCCAGCGAACAGAAACGCGAGACGAGAGGGTCATTCTCAAAACGGCTTAGATGGCGAAGCCGCCGTCCACCGCTGAAGATCAATGCCAGCAACACAAGGATCATCGATACCTTCCCAAAATCGCTCTCCGGCAGATGACGTGTGGCCTTGTCTCGCAGAAGAGACCCAAACTCGATGCGACACAGTAGGCGGCGAAACAACTCCAATCCAGCATGACTGGTGAGGTTCGCATCGCTTGATCTGATCACCAAATTGGCATTGATTCGGCGCCTCAATTCTGTTCTTCTTAACCTCACGGGAAGTGGCCTCTTGTGGCTGCTGTTTTGGTGTGTCGCAACTCCACAATATCACTGCAATAGGCCCTTCTCGTACCTCTTTTTCCCTTGCTTATGCACCCGCGTTATGTCGCATTGAGGTTAATCGAGCTTCGAGTAGTGAAAATTCGCTTTACATTATTGATCCTAAAGTATGAATGGACGGTACAAACAGTATTTTACAACTGTAAAATATACCAGTAGAAATAACATTATAAAACGGATAATCAAAAAAGCAGTTAATTTCCTAGCCAATTGACTGATGTGAACAGGATTAATTGACCACCGCTTTCTCTATCATGAATTGAACGCTTGGCTTGACGCGACGCGATCGACCAATCAACGATTACGCACACATCGAGAAAAGCGAACGAAAACTATATTTCCAATACACTGTAGACGTGGAAGCGGGGCAGGTGTTGAATGCAATGGGATTTGGCTCTTTACGACTTGATCGTGCCCTATGTCCTGCGCGGAGCCCCACTGGGACCCATCCATGCAGCCGTTTCTGCTATTTTTGTGCAGGAGTACGACGAAGCCATCTCGGATGAGGGAGTCGTTGTTCGCGGTGTCGCCAACTTCTCAGGCAATCTGGGAGCCTTCTTTGACCCCGCCACTGGCACCTTCGGTGTAAACGCGCAGAATATAGAGGGCCACCCCCGGGATCAGCCAAATCAACGCAAGCCGTGGATAGATATTCTCGACTCCAACGTCGCCTTCGAATTGCATGTGACCCGGGAAGCGTCGGCGATCGTTGACTCTGCAGCCAGTGGCCTCGATGCCACCAACGATGCTGATACGATAGCCGTGCTCAATGGACTTGACGCCAGTCCGATAGCACCATCGGTGCCGCCAACGCACTCCGACTACCCGAACACGACGTTCAGTCTCAACCTGGTGATTACCGGCGCGGTGTTGCGACCGCCATTTCTGCATGGCGCCGAACTTCAGTCCAACGGAACCCTGTTGCCCATCAGCGGCGACGACAGTGTTGCGATCACACTGCCGAGATTCAAACTCCATTTCGCGCAGGGGCCGAACATCGGTGACTCCCTGATTGTCTCAATGGAGTCGTTCGGCGCGACCGGACTGGATGATCCTGGCGATCTGGCAGTGGCCGAGCTTATCAGGATGACACCGCCGTACGCGTTCATCGGGCGCGGTGAAACGGTGGGCATTGGATTCGTGCGTGCGGTGCTCGACCTCTCGAACCAGAGTACACCCCCTGAGGTGCTAGCCCAGTTCGGACACGACGAGGCCTGGACGGGGCTGTTCTTGCCCGACCTTCGGTTGTTTGTAGCGCCAAACGGGCTCGAGGACTTTTCTGTATCAGCCGGAGCACACAACCTGTTGATTGGTTTCGGCCCGCAGAACGGCATCAGCGGCGATTTCGATCTGACAGTCATTGACCAAGGCGGCGACGACCTGACAATCAGCGCCCGCTTTGTCGATCGTGAAGGTGTTGTTCACCCGATCGAACGCTTGGCGGAAGACAGCCAACTGGCTACAGCATCGATTCCCATGTTCACCCAAATGGTTGTCGATGTCACCGGAGGTCTTCCGCCATACACCATCGCAGTCGATGCCAGCTTCGCTATCGACGAGTTGGCATCACGTGTCTTCGACGTTGAACTCACGCCTGATCCGGAACACAGAATCACCATTGAAGCAACCGACAGTCGTCCCACAACAGCTTCCGAATCGCTTGAAATCAACGTCCACCACCGCACGTCGCCAGCGGTGCGACCAGCCGGTGGTAATGCACGATCACCATCGATCGTGACCCAGTCTACGATCCGCAACGGGAGCGAAGTCGCGCGTCCTGAAATCGTCATTGTTGGCTACTCAGCCACACAGGTTAGCCTGGCGCTACGCCCGCCGAATGATGAAGTGGAATGGCAAGTACACTCGCCGGGTGTCGAGTCAGCTGTGGCCGGCGGGGTTCTGACTTTTGATCTCGCACCTGGCCAGACGATCGATGTAAGCGCTCGCTCAACGACGGTACACGCGCAGTCAGTGCCGATTTCGGTGTTCTTTCGCTACAACCAGCCCGGCGAGCAAGTTACCGATCTGGCCGATTGGGTGCTGTACCCACCGAACACCAACGCCACCCATGCTCTGGACGATGGCCAGTACTCGGCCTGGAGTGACGGTCCGTCGAACGCCATCGATGCCCGGATCGAGACCTTCGAAGCACTTGACCCCGGCGAACCCATAACGATCACCGGCCATGCGTCTTATGAGGGGCAGCACGATGGCAACAAGGTGCTTGGAAACTACGCGCTAGCTCGTCGTCGAGCCATAGCGCTTCAGGAGCTGATCCGGGCCCGGTTTCCCAGTGCCTTTTTTGAGTTCGAGATCGAACCGCCCGACCTGAACGGCGCATTCCCGGACGACTGGAATAGCGATTGGCAGAGCCAGAATGACCCTGCGTCCAGCCAGCATTGGAGTGCAGCAGCTACTGTCACCGCTGTGGCTGGCGAGATCGTCGTCAATACCGACGCAACCTTGACCCGTACGGAAACTGCGCCTGTGCCTATACCGGCCGATGTCGAGCCCCCGGCTGACCCTGCGCCACCGGCCTGGTTTCGTTCGATTGCGCTCAAGGTGCGCATCGTCCAGGACGCATTCGTCGCGATCGAGTTGTCGGGCGAGGTCGATTTCCAGACCGCTATCGAGGAGCAGCTTAACAGCCCCGACGGCGAGCAACTCGAGATTCCTCTCGAAGGTCTGGGTAACAACCCTTCCGATGGGATTACTGCCTATCGGGTTGTAGTGCAGGTGGACGACGCCACCGGCGAATGGATCGTCAGCGCACTTGTAGGCGCTGACCCGGCCGATGTCGATGGCCTGCTGAGAACCGTCCCGGTTGATCCTGCCGTTGAGGAAGATGAACTACGGCGGCGAGCCCGAAACCTGCTCGGCATGACAACGGTAATGGGGCCTGTGTTGGCTGAAATCGCACCGGCGAATCCTCTCAATGGTGATATCGCCCCCCTGGTCGCCCAAGGCGCCCTCGTAGGCGTGCTCACGGGCCTGGCCAACAGCAACATCCTGGCAGTGGAACGCGTAATCGTGTACGGCGCCGAAGCCATTGTGCGCCACCGATCGAGTGGCCCCGAAATCAATCTGCTCTTCGATATCGAGACGGCAATCTCTGCCAGTGTCGAACTTGCCGGAAGCGAACTTCTGACTATTCCGCCCGAAACGGCATTGGTGGTGCGTTACAAGGCACTCGGTCTGCGGCTTGGATACACACCACCGGAAGGTCGGTTCCAGTTCCGGCCAGTCTTTGACTCGTCCAGGGGCTACTCCCTGGACCTGGCCGGGCCCGGCGGTATTCGGGTTGGCGAACCATTGGGGCGCATCCTCAAGGTTCTTGGTGCCCGCATGGCAAGAACCAATCCGCTGAACTTCGAGATCGACCTGGGGTTCTCGGTGGATCTGGGTGTGATTGCTGTCGAGCGCGCGCGTCTACGGCTGCCGATAGCGCCAATCGCCAGACCCGAACTCACCGCCCTGGCGGCGTCGATCGACATCCCCGGAGCGATCCGTGCAAACGGCTATCTCGAGATCGGCGTGGTCGAGACCGACGATGGTCCGGTACGGGAGATTCGCGGCGGTCTCGACCTGACAATCATCCCGGTAGGACTCCGCATCCGCGCTGAAATGGCGATTGCCCAGTTTCCCGAAGACACCCCCGGCGGGCCAGCCACCGGAGTCATCGTTAGTGTCGAAGTCTCTTTCCCTGTCGCTATTCCGCTTGGCAGCTCTGGCCTGGGACTCCTGGGTCTGCTCGGACTGTTTGCGATGCACTATGGTCGAAACGAGAGCGACTTCGAGAGCGATGCAACACCCGCTCTTGCATGGCTCGAAGCCACCGGAGGTAATCCGACCCGGTTGTCTGACCCCAACCAACCGAACACTCATTTCTGGACTCCGCAGATCGACACATGGGCGTTCGGGCTGGGGGCTGTGCTCGGTACTCTCGAAGGCGGAACTGCCTTTAACCTCAAGGGTGTCTTCCTGCTCGAACTACCCGGTCCTCGCATCCTCATGATGATGAAGGCTGCCGTTCTGACACCGCCACCGGTTGTCGAAGGAGTCGACCAGGCGGCTGGCAGCGTGCTGGCCGTGATCGACCTCGACGTGGGTCGTGGCACCTTGACTATTGGTCTGGTGCTTGAGTACGGCGTTGAACCACTGCTCCGAATCCGAGTTCCGATTGAGGCATTTTTTGACCTCAAGAATCCCGATGACTGGCATCTCTACCTCGGCTCAGAGGACGATCCCGTGATTGCTCGAGTCATCAGTGCCTTTGATGGCTCTGGCTTCTTGATGCTCAAGGGTGATGGTCTGGCGCTCGAGGGTCTGGTACCAGCCACCGGGTTCGCCATTGGCATGGGTCTGCATGTCGAGCTGATCTGGGGCAACAAGGAGATCAAGGTGTATGCCTCGGTTGCCGGGGGATTCAAAGCGCTCGTCGAGTTTGATCCATTCCGTCTCGAGGGTACGTTCTTCATCCGTGGCCAGGTGCGGTTCCTTGTCTTTTCGGTGTCGGCCTCGGCATCTCTGGATCTCATCATGGGATCCGATCCAGAAACCGGCGAAGAGACAGCCAGAGTCAGTGGGGACATCTGTGCCGAAGTAAGAATCACCCGCCGACGCAAGCTCAAAGCGTGCCTGGATTTCAGCATTGGAACCGAAAACGACGCGCTTGACGCGCCGCCGCTAATCGAGAAGATGGCCATCGTCAGCCGAGGGCCTGCACTTGTTTCGGGAACTGGTGCTGGCCAAGCCATCGACGCCGTGCTCGCCCAGGGAATCCTGCAGGAAGAGGCGCCTTCGGACGCGGACTTCGAAGACCAGGAGCATCCACGTGTTCCGGTAGACGCTATTCTGGCCTTTGGGCTCAGTGCCGCGGCAAGTGTCAGCGATCAGGCGGTTCTTGGTCAATCGATAGCGGATTCTCCAGGGCATACCGCTGGCGGTTGGATCCAGTTGGGCGACCGTCGAGTTCGCTACAACATCACTGCGGTCACCCTGGTTGGTCAGGGCGGTCTCGGTAACGGTGAAATCCCGGTCGCGTGGTGGAGCAACAACCCGGTTCTCGATCGGGCCGATGCACTGCAGCTTGCATTGTTCACATGGTCGCCCGATCCAACACCGGCCGCGATCGAGCGCAGCGAGTTCTTGCGTCGAAAGGTCACCGATCGCTGGGGCACGGTCTGTTACCCTGCGGCGCCTGCTGCACCTGTGCTGTGGTCGTTTCATCGCGAGAGGCTCGGTAACTCAGAAGCCGGTTGGATGGTCGACGGCGTGGCCTGGCCGGACCCGAATGAAACAGTCCGGTCCGAGGATCCTGACCTGACCATGCACGTCTTTGAGGCGTGGCGCTCAGGCAACCCTGAAATCGATGACTGGCGCGGTATCCACGGCGCCACAATCCAGGGCACAGCAGTACCATGTGCGGTACAAGGCAGGTTTACACCGGCCTCAGATCAGAGCCCCGATGGGTTTAGACAGTCCGCCGAAAATTTTGCGCGTGGCCGCCCCACTCGAACGCTCGCGGCAACTCCAAGGGCCGTGGCAGAAGCATTTGCAGGACTTGATGCCGGGATCGCAATTGATCGTGCCAGCTTCATGCGAGCGGCAGCAACGGGCGACCTGATCGCTAATCCCGAGCGAGACCACACGAGTCGGAATGATGCCGATCTGTGTGACGCTCGAGTTCTCTCAGCCCCGATGCTTGATGTGGAATTTGCAAATACGATAAACAGAGTCGTGCCCTTTGGCGATCAGACACGCGCGGAAGAAATCACGGAGGCCTGGGAAAATTCGGGGTTCGAGCCTAGCGACCTGTTCGATGCGATCCGGATTGAATGCGGTCCCATTGTCAGCGGGCGGTTTCTCATTCGCCAGCCAATTGTCGGTACTCTCGTGACCGGGCTGGTCGTGCGGGTGCTTGATGCAGCAGGACTGGAAATCGAACGCGTAGCAATCACGCAGGAACATGTTGTCTCCATAGGTCAACTGCCGCCGTTGTGGATCGATGAAGAGGGCCCCTGGTTCGTCGACGTCGCCCATGCAGTTGCGTACACGTCTGCGTCATCTGTGTCGACGGAGTTGTTTCTCATAGAGCTCCCGAACCTGCCACATGCTCACATGGTCGAAATCGGACTGCAGTCTGGTCAGGCCACAAGCACAATCGCGATGGCGATGAGCTTCGAAGAACGGCTCTTCAATGTGCTGTGTTTCGAACTCACCCGCATGGGTGAGGCACTGCGCGAGGATTACGACGCCCAGCAAGTCCAGCAGGATCAGGAGGCCATCAGTCGCTATCTTCAGCTCGATGGCGGTGGCCAGGCCTTGCTTGAATACGACTCAACCTACGGTGTACAAATCGAGTGGACTCGACAAGTCCAGGGTGAGGACGATGACCCAGTACCGGCTGATCCAGCGACCTTCTGGTTCCGCACAGAGCTGGCGCCACCCAAAAAGCTGGACCAGTACATGCACTTCACGCTGCCCAACAATCGCGAGCAGCACGTCTTTGGCAGCGAAGCGCTGCGATTGGTGTTCTCGACGCCACAAGTGATGGACCTCTATGAAAGAGGCGACCGAAACCTGCAGATCCGGATCAAAGCTGCGTCTTTCCGCCATGCAGAACCTATACCTCTGGGTTCAGGGGAAATGGCCGAGCTGCCGCCACTCATCGTTACACCTTTCGAAGAGACGGTCGAGCGGTTGCTTGATGGATCGTGTGTCGCATCGAATGACGAGCGGGTTCGTAGTGTATCGGTCTCCTTGAACGTACCGCTCGACCCATTCACTGACTATATTCTTGAGATCGAAGCAACACCAGCGGTCGAAGAGGTAGACGCCGACGCGCAAAATAGCTCGGTTATACACAGCGTTGCGTTTACAACTGGCGCATATCCGCTACTGCGTTCCTTTGCCGCTGCAATTGCCTCGACACTCGATTCGCATCGTTGGATCGAAGAAGGCAGAGTGGCCGCCTTCGCAGCCCAGTTCAATACAGTGGTGCCCCAGGGAGCGCAGTTCGACGATGCTTTGCGCGCGGCGGGTCTTGATCCCATGCCTGTTCCGGAGCGACCAGAGATCGTGGTTCTGTGGGAGCAGGTCGGCGATGGAATCCCGCAGCCGGTGGGGATTCTGATCAGCGCACCCGAACCGATGGAGCGATTGTGGACTCTACCGCAGTTGGTCTCCGAACAGTTCCCCGGCGAAGACGAAACACGCGATTGGTGGGAGCCTCGAGCGGTGCCCTGGTTACGTCTTGAAGAGGGTGCAGACACCGTGGACCGCGTCCGAGAAATCATCGTTGCGCCGGGCGGGCAACGAGCGTTAATCGTGCTCACGCCTGGAAGCAGAGGTCACCGAGTGCAGGTCGCACTTGTTCGACAAGACATCGAGGTACTGCACGGTGTTGTCGAGGACGAAGCCGATCCACTCAATATTGTGGACCTGACGCTTCATCAGGCTCCGTGGGAGGAATGACATGCCAGAAGCAGTAGGGCAACGCCAAGCTGATCCCGGCGACTTTTCTGTGGAAGCAGGGGATATAGACTGGACTTTCATCCTGCAGTTGCGAGCTAATGCCGGGCAAGCCAGCCGAGCGGCTGTTCCCAGCGAATCCTTCACCGTGGAGCCGCAGACGCTAGCACTGCCGAACAAGGCGACGAACGCGGGCGTCTTGGAACACGGTACACATCTGCATTGGAGCACCGCCCCTGAGATTGGCCTACCTACAGGTCCGTTCACGGTGTGGCGCCGTCCACAAGCGACCACGTTTCCAGTGCAAACTCAGACACGCCCACTTCAGCTCCAAGTCGCATCAGGGGCGAATGGCACGCGCATCATTTCATGGAGACGGCCGCTAGCGATCGCCCGCTTGGCATGCTCAGTCCCTATGGGTGGAGGGACGCTAATAGCCTGGTCGGGAAACCCGAGCCCTGAGAACTGGGTCGCGCTTCAGCAGGTAGCAGCAGGTACGTCACTATCGATAGTACTCGCCGGCGATGCGATTACTGGCGTTATGGTCAGTCCTGGTGTCAACGTCACGACTGTTCATGGCTTGACAGCCAACACGGTAGCCAATCTTTCGGGATGGCAGGCCGTCGAGCGTGTAGGGTTCCCTGGGCCTGACGGGTTCTGGGATGGTCACGGCCAGCATGGCACCAGCCAGGGTTTCCTCGTAGAAGCACCGGAGCTCACCGGCGGACTTACGACTCCCAACACGGCTGCGACACGACGATACCGACGAGGACTCCCTGTCATCGGGTGGCCTGCGGCAATTACCGATGAAATCGCTGCACCATCGTATCAAGTACCGCAACCTCGTCCGCTACTACGGGAACTGGCCGAAGCCGAGCCGCGTTCGTTCTTGCAACTGATCCGCGGTTTGATGAGCGAAGCTCCACCCGACATGAAGGATCATCGAGAAACGATCCAGGTTCCGCCTCCGGAGAACAGTGTCGGTTCGACTGCAACAACGGCGAGCACCACCGCCGAGATCGCCCCACTGGAATTGCTTCTCGCTTCGGTGACAACCGATCCCATCATGAGCCTGTTGCTGGGGTTCGGCACGGCGCTTCCCTCTATACTCACGACAAGTAGTGTTAGCCCCGGCACACCCTTCGACTACATGATCACTGCAGACTGGCGCCCGGACCCCGCCTCTCACGAGATAGTGACCCGGGCGGCTTTGGCCCTGCGTACGCCACCCGCACTCGCAGGCGCTACGCCATTCGACCTTGAAGCGGAAGCATCCGTGGCGATGAAACCAGCAGGCCGGGATCGAGCGTGGCGGCGAAGCGTTCGGATGGGCTGGGAACATCCACCGGAAACCGATCTGTATCGGGTTGCAAGCGTTGCTGCCGCTGCCAACAGGATCGACTCTGAGCGACCAGGTCGGCTGCTCAACGAGTCGCACGAGCCGAGAGGTTTTCTGCCGATCGGCGTTACTCGATCACTCGACGATCCTGAACCAACGCGGTTGTCGATCATGGACCCCTCCGTCGCAATTGCTGCGTCTGACTCGCCAGATCAAAACAGTCGCCAGGAGATGTATTACGCCGCGGTCACACAAACCATCTTCGGTTTGTGGGGAAACTGGAGCGCGACAACGGTTGAACTCACCGAACCCAATCCCGACCGGGTCATTATACTGGATGCCCGGCTCGACGCATCCCCGGTGTCCAGCGGCCCATGTCCCGGAACGCTGGTCATAGACTTCGCGTGGGACTGGTCGCTGCGCACGCCGCGATCGATCTCGTTTCGCAGCCATTTGTACGCTCAAGACGAACGTAGCGACAGCCCCGAGTCAGATGTGCCGACTGATGTGTTCCCTCGAAGCCTTGGTGGAAACGATGCGCCGATCGAGGTGCTGTTTGCCGGAAATCAGACCACGGCGCAAGGTGCCTCCATCGTTGCGCTCAACGAAGCAGGCGATGATTTCGTGGCCTTTGGTCCTGCCCAGGGCGAAGGCGTTCGTCGATACCGGATGACCATTGACGATTTGAGTCTGGATTTTGATAACACGACTCACATCGGGCTCGCCCTCTGGGCTCGGGCAGTCGAGCGTATGTCCCCAGGCCGAATCGGTCCCTGGCCATTGGAGCCGCACCTCAGTTCAGTCTCGGATCCGCGACCGCCTCACATCGAGGTAGACCATGTGCAGCTAGCCAGCCTGCCCGATGCAAGCGGGGAGTGTCATGTCCGTGTGTCGTGGCCAGCGGTACCCAATGCCGCTGGCTACATCATCTATGAGTCCAGCGAGACGACGCTGCGTACCCAACTCGGTCTCGACGAACGCTCTATCGAAGCGACGCTGAGCGCGCGCCGTGACGAGGTCGAGGCAGCCCTGCTTGATCGGCCTTCTCGCAATGCCTTTACCCGCCGCATCGCCGAGTTGGTCACTGTCACGTCGCTCGATTTGACACTTCCTCGTGGCTCCACCGAGATTCATTACTTCACAGTGCTTGCCCAGACCGCGGCAGGAGTCCCGTCGGAGTGGCCAACCGGCAGCGAGGCCGCCGATCGATTGATCGCCGTTGCCGTGCCCCGGATCGCGAAACCACAGCCGCCAGTTCTTGAAGTGTCCCGGGCTTTTGTGGGCGCTGGGCCAGACGCGGTCCCAATCGCGGAAATCGCAGTGAGTCCGCAGTTGGGCCACCGAACCCAGCGGGTGGTGCTTTATCGCACCCGAGTTGACAGCGCAGCCCGAGTGGTTGACTCGATGGGGCCACCCATTGCCGACGTCAATACCTCGGCCAACGGTTGGACAGTTGAACGAGCCAGCCAGAACGGTGCTCCAGCGTCGATCATCAACATGCAGGGCCGCGACGATCCGGATGGGTCATGGAGGAATATCTGGTATCGAGCGATCGCCTGGTCCGACGGCGATCCTGAGCGTGGGCTGCTTGCCGCACGTAGCGAACCGTCGCCGGCTCGATCGATCGTCATCCCGCCACCGGGCCCGCCCGAGCTGTCCTCACTGGCAATCAGTCAAGGGGCAGGGGGACAGTTGATCGTGTTCCTATCCTGGTCAAGCCCTGCACCGATCGCATCGACACCCCTCGGGCCGCACCGAATGTCGATCGATGTGCGAGCGGCGCAATTCCCGGAACCAGTGTTGGTCGACGAGCTTGCGCTGGAAAGTGTTGCTCCATCTCAGGAAGTGGCGCTGCAACGCTGGGAACAAGCAAACGGATCGGATGATACAGCAGGCCCGCCGAGTCTCTGGTGGCGCGACGGTGATCCGGATGACGACGGTGTACAGACGTACCGCGCCATTGTTCGCCGCCCAGACAGCGAAGCTGCGCTTTCGATGCAGGTACATCTGCGGGATCCGATCGGGCGAAGCAGCGAAGCCACTGCAAGCTTCGACGCCGACGATCTCCAGGAGGTTTGAGTCTTATGTTGCCGGTAACCCAACTCACACCAGGAGCTGCGACGCAGGCGTTGCAGAACGACGGAATAACCGCCCTTGGGCTCACGATCCCGCAGCTTAGTCCGGTGTGGTCGGAATTCGCTAACCAATTCTCTTTTTCATCGTCAGAACTTACGCTCGACTCGGGCGGAAACACGACGCTGTTAGTGCCGTTTCTGGGGATTCTAGAGACGATCGCCACCGACTCCCCACGCGACGTCTTCGATGTGAGTGGTGATACGGTACCTGGCGTCATCGTGCGAATTCGCCTGCACCCACAGGCGGCAGCCAGACTTCGGACCATCGCAGCCAATCGTTACGGTGATGGAAGCGAACCATTCGTGGACTCGGTCGCCACCCAGATGGTGGTGCGGAATCTGACCGTCACCCCGAACAACGCGCTCGATCCATTCGGTGATCCCCAGTCACCCCAGTGGTGGGAGCCCGGTGACGCGCTTGACATCGGTGGCGTCGTCTCATTCCACGATGGTCGAGGTTTGGTCGTCGATGCCACCGCAGTCGCCGCCATGTACGCCGACCTGGTCGGCGCGTTTCCGGCCTTGCTGGCGCTGTCGGACAATGCGCCAAACCAGGGTGGCGTTGGTGCAGACGGCGGGCTCAACGAGATCAGTTTGCTGACTACGGCGGGAACGACCGTGCATGTCGTGACACCACATGGAGCCGCTTTTGCGCCCATAGTGTCTGATCGATCTATCCGGTCGGTCGGGGGGGCCACCGACGGTACGCTCAACGGTGGACTGATCGAGATTCAGGATGGACAATCGCTACAAGCGACCGTGGCCGACGACAACGCGGATGCGGTCAATGAGGACGATGATCCCGACAATGACGACCTGATCGGGTCGCGACTGCTGTGGGGATGGTCCCAGCAGGGACAGCTCGCACGCAATCCTTTGACACCACCGCCATTGGCGGAAACGGGTGCACCAGCACTTGTCAGGCGCTTCATTCGACTCACCGCTGTCGATTTGCCATGGCACCTCCTGGGAAACCGCTCGGGTGCAGATGCGCCCATCGCTGATATCCCTCCTGACGATGGCACGATCGTTCCCTTCCACCAACCGCGGGTGCGCAAGGATGTCACCGTTGAGTATCTGAGCGATGGGATCGCAGTCATGTCGCACTGTGTGCAAGTGCTCAGCCGCACCGCGCCGGTTGGTGCCAATTCAATGGTGCTTCTTGTCAGTCCGACTGTCCAGACCGGTCTGGCTGTGCCCGCCGCTGCCGATCAGTCAGGCCGCTGGCCGCAGTTCCCGGTGGTGAACGGCGCAGCTGGCATGGCAGTAGGTGCGATGGCAGGGGTTACCGCTGACTGGTTCGGTGCAGATGCCGAAGCCCCCGATATGGTGGTGACGATTCCTGCCGGTATCGTGCCTGATGGTGCTCACGTGCGGGTCTATCCCCAGCAATTTGTCGTCATCGAATCAATTGGGTCAGCGCCATCGTTCCTGCGAGGCGACGGCGGTTCCGCCATCGGCGCAGCCGGATTGGCCACCGCGATCTTCCTGCCAAATCCCTTGCAATTGCTTGAAGGCCAACCTCGGCCTGCAGCCGCGATGCTGAGATTTGACATCGTCATAACGCCACGAGGTGCTCAGCGTCAACTCTTCGGAAACAACACCGTCGTTGTCGGTGACGTAGCACAGAGCACCCCGCCAGACTCGTTCACACCCGGGGGCCAGACTATCATCGATGCTCTCCTGGCCCCCGGTGCTGGCTGGTTTGTTGGTATTGCCCAAGAGCCGCTTTTCGGTCTCGATCACCCGCCCATCGACATCAACCTTCCTGCCAACCCGTCTCCTGCGGATGTGATTGAACTCATTCGCAGCCTGTCGAGTGAAACCACGCCCCGAGATGGACCACGTCTGCCGACCCAGGGCCGGCACGAAACGGTGGCCGTGAGTGGCATAGCCGACGGGGGCGCAAATGGGGTGCTCTCCTGGAGCGCCGTCGTCAGTGGAGGTCGCATCGCCGCAGACTCGCTCTCGACCCTGCATCGGTCCGGCAATCCCGGACATCCCGCTGGGCCGGACACCCATGTTGCCGGGGTCAGGGTCAGTGGTGACCTTGCGCTCGACGCAGCACGCCATTCGGCACGTCGGGTACAGCCGATTGTACCGCTACCAACGGGAACACCTCCCGGTGTTACACCGGGCTCGATGGTGCTGCAGGCCGGAAACAACTTCAACGAGCCGAGTGTAGCCGACGCCGGTGCGAGTACGAGCCCTGACGGCGCTGCGGGAGCGTTTTTGAAAACCGTGGCAGCCTTCACCGAGACGCCTGAATTGGCGGCGACACAGTTCGATTTACCCGATGACGAAATCACTTTTCAGGACGCGGTGGTCGGATCAATCATGACAGCAATGGGACTCACGCCCCAAGATGATATTTTCACGGTGGGCAACGAGGACCGGCTGACCAACGAGATGGTTCGCGAGTTCTACCACGCCCGTCATGGCGTCCGCGACACTCTCTGGTCGCTACGCAGATCGCTGGGTCAGGCCCGAGAGTTGGTCTACATCGAGTCGCCTCAACTTGCTCGTACAGCAAGGCCGACCGGGTCTCCGGCAGACCACGAAATCGACCTCATCGAGGTGTTGGCGAACCGCATGACAGAGCAGCCAAGTCTGCGAGTGATTGTATGTGTCCCACGTGAGGGAGACTTCGACCCACACTTTGGTAATTGGACCAGACACACACTTGCGGCGCGCAACGAGGCGCTTGACATGCTGCAACAGGACCACCCTGAGCGCGTCGTGGCCTTTCATCCATTGGGGTTTCCTGGTCGTCACGCCAAAGTCCGAAGTACCACCGTGATCGTCGACGACTGTTGGGCACTCGTTGGTTCAAGCCACATACGCAGAAGAGGCATGACCTTCGATGGAGCTGCCGACATCGTCTCCGTGCCATACGCTTTGAGTGACGGGTACGCTGTCCGACTGCAAGAGTTCCGCCGCGAGTTGATGTTGCGCAAATTGGGGATGGATCCCGCCGACCCGACAGTAGCATCAGGGGCTGAGTGGGTCCGGCTCACTGGTCTGCGATCGTCCTTTCAGCTCATTGCAGATCTGCTGGCTCAGGACGGCGCGGGTCTCATCTCGGCGGTGTGGCCAGGTCCTGACGATATGACCGACACACCCGAGGACCATGCTGCCACAGCAGATCCCGATGGTGCCGATGGCACGTCAATCGCCACCGCGGTAGCGAATCTGCTTGCCAGCCTGGGGAGCGACTAGCAGAGTCAGTTTGTTGGTATAAACGCAACAACATGATCTGTCAGAATTCATCGTGATGCCAGGCACCTCCATCGCTTGATGAAGTACGGCTGACATTCGTGAAAAATCTGACACTTGTCAGTATCTGACTCTCTATACCTTGAACGATCCGTTCCGCCGATTCGTCATGGCCTGAGTGATCTCACTCAAGGAAAACAGTGAGCCGGCGGCCCAGTAGCCGAAAAGCACCAAAGCGCGCTTGATGCGCATCAAGCGCCAGTGGACGTACCCATTCGAAGATGTGGGAGTGTTCTTCAATCGGATCTGGCTGCACTCAAGCAATGGGTACTGCAGTCCTGTTGACTATCGAAAAAATAATACAAAGATGGCAAAGTCAACTTATTCAGGTGTCTATGAAACTGGGTGAAGTCCATTCCATTTGCAGGATGAATCCGGCGTCATGTTGTGCGCGAAATGATGCCAATTTGACAAGCAGAGAGCCTTTTTCCTGAACCTGCATTGTTACTATTACAACTCCTGACTCAACCGAGCATACCCGTGTCACCACAAACCGAAAGCGATTGTCCCGACACCGAGCTGCTGCGGGGGCTGGCCAGGAAAACGACCTGATCGGCAATCTGTTGTGGCGTGACATAGTCATTGATCGAAGTAAACGAAAACGCCTCGCGCTCCGCATCCTCGAAACTGATGCCTTGTGCCTGCGCTCGTGCTTCCAGCACCCTGCGCTGACGATCACCTGAGACTATTCCTGGTAGAACTGCATTGACACGAATCTTGTCCGGGCCTAGCTCAATGGCCATGGATTTAGTCAAACCGATAACACCCCATTTGGCCGCTGCATAGGGGCTGCGAAGCTTGAATCCCAGTCGGCCAGCCAGCGAGGATATGTTGACAATCGACGGATTCTTGCTCCGTCGCAAGTGAGGCACGGCGCGGCCGATGGTCACGAATTGACTGGTGAGGCAGATGGATAGACACTGCTCGATCACTTCGACCTCCAGATCTTCAATATGTCCGGTTGGTCCGGCAATCCCGGCATTATTGACAAGACAATCGAGACCGCCAAGCTGCTCTACAGAAGTGTCGACAAACTGCGATAGGGCCTTGCTATCCGCAACATCCACCTTCTGTCGAATGACGTCATCGGGCAGTGCAGCAAGAGCCGCTTCGTCAATATCACAGGTAGCAACCCGTGCGCCCGCCTCTCGGAAGCTATCGACAATCGCGCGCCCAATGCCACCTGCGCCCGCGGTTACGATAACGCGAACACCTTCAATTGATAGATTCATGCAAAGTCTTCCTTCTATGAGAAATTGAAACAGAGCGGCCTGTTGCGTCAACGGCCAGTAAGCGCCAGCGACAACCAGGGGACGAAGCTGATGATCATCAGCGTCACAAGCATAAGCGCGACAAAGGGTAATATCGCTCGCGTCAGTTGAGCGATCGATATTCGTGAAATCTGCGAGGCGATAAACAAGTTCAGCCCGACGGGTGGTGTAAACATACCCATGGCAAGATTCACGACCATGATGATTCCGAAATGGATCGGATCAATGCCGAATTCAAGCGCGATCGGTAACAGGATAGGAGTGAATATCAGAATGGCTGCGGCGGCTTCAAGAAACATGCCCACAAAAAGCAGCAGAACGTTCACCAGTATGACAAACAGCCAAGGGCTTTCGATGAGGCTTATCACCAACCCGGATATGAGTGCCGGGACGTCCAACTTGAGGATGATGCGTCCGTATAGCCCCGCGGTGGCTATGATGCTGACAACCACAGCCGAGGTGATCGCGGATCTGCGCAAGATGTCCGGAATATCTCGCAGAGGCAGTTCCCGATAGATGATTGCGCCAACGATAAACGAATAGACGACAGCGATGACCGCCGCCTCTGTCGGTGTGACAATACCGCCATAGATTCCACCAAGAATCAGTCCGGGCATCAGTAATGCAAGAATGGCCTTCCTGCCTGCTCGAAATATGTCGGCAAGGCTTGCAGGCTCGTCACGGGCCGTGGGATTTTTCAGCGCATGGAAATAGGCGTAGATCATCAAGGAGCCTACGACCACGAATCCAGGCAAGAAACCTGCTGCAAACATATCCCCCACAGACTGGTTTGCAGCAATGGCATACAGGATCAGCGGAATACTAGGAGGAATGATGACTCCCAGAGCGCCAGATGCGGCTTGATTGGCTGACGCATACGAAGCCTTGTAACCCTGGGCGACCATCGCCGGAATCAGGATGGCTCCAACAGCCGCGGTAGTGGCTGCACCTGACCCGGAGATTGCAGCAAAAAAGGCCGACGTCACTATGGCCACCATGGCCAGTCCGCCGTTCATACTACCGACGAGCGTACGTGAGAATTCTATCAGGCGATGTGAGATGCCGCCGCTCTGCATCAGATCACCGGCGAGAATGAAAAACGGTATGGCCAGTAGTGGAAATGAATTGATCGAGCGGATCATCTCTTGCGGGACGATCAGCATCGGCATGACATCTCCCGCCCAGATACTGGCGATAGCGGCGAGCCCAAGCGCAAAGGTCACAGGCACGCCGACAAAAAGGAGCAGAAGCAGAGAACCAAAAAGCAGCAGAGCCATGACCTAATCCTTTTTTCCGGAAAAATTTTCGGCGATGATGACCAGGGAGTTCATGAATATCATCGCAGCGCCTGCTGGTACTGCCGCGTAAAGCCAGGCCATCGAAACTCGAGTACTGGGAGCAGTCTGTGTGACAACACGTTCCGTGATCGAGAATCCCTCTTGCAACAAGACCCAGGCGAAGATACAAGACGCCACCGCAACGATCAGACGTAGACTTCTCCCTATCCGCCCACCCGCAACCCCGGACAGTATGTCGACAGCGATCAGCGAGCCATGTCGATAGGCATAGGCCGCCCCTAGCATGGTCATCCAGACTAACGAGAATCGGGCGACTTCCTCAGAGAAGGTCAATGAATTTCCCATTACATAGCGCGCGAAAACCTGCCAACTGATCAGCACTGTCATCACCAGCAGTAAGGTGGCCAATAGCCACCCGCACAGCCAATTGATGCAATCCACGCCTTGTATCAACTTGCGTAATACCACTTGCATGTGAATCTCCCGGGTCTTGAAAATGGCGGCCCCTGGCTATCTGCCAGGGACCGCGCCATCGAAAGTGCTTTCAGGGCTCGAAATTGACCGCTGCATCAACCAGTTCGGTGCCAACAGTCTCCTTCCACTCATCGATTACGGGCTGTACGCGCTGTCGAAAAGCTGCGAGATCAGGACGAGTGACGACCATTCCCAGTTCTTCCAGTTTGTCGATAAGCTCCTGCTCCATACGCTGTGATGCTTCACGCTGCACTGGTACGGCAGTACTGGCGGCCTCGAGCATGATCGCCTGATCCTGTTCCGACAGGGAGTTGAACAGCGTCGCACCTATCATCAAAGGCGCTGGGGAATAGACGTGACCCGTAAGGTTCAGATACTTCTGTACCTCATAGAACTTGACGTCATAAATTGTCGGAATCGGGTTCTCCTGACTATCCATGACGCCCTGTTGAAGCGCTGTGAAGACTTCGGTCCAGGCCATCGGCGAGGCATCAGCTCCCAGTGCGGTCCAGGTATCGACCTGCACACGACTTTCCTGCGTGCGGTGCCGGATTCCAGCCAGATCGTCGGGTGAATTCAATGCACGTACGTTGTTGGTGTTGTGGCGAAACCCGTTTTCCATCCAACCGAGGATCTTGACATCTATCTGTTCTTCCAGCTTCTGCGCCAATGCGCCTCCATATTCACCATCCAGAAAGCCATAGACGTGCGCAGGGTTGGTGAAGATGTAGGGCAGGTCGAACAACATGAAGTCATCAACAAAGCCACCCATTGGCCCCGTTGATGAAATCCCCATGTCGATCAGACCGAAGCTCATTCCCTCAACGACTTCACGTTCACCGCCCAGGGCATTGTCATAGTGCGGGCGAATGCTGAAACGCCCTTCGGATAATCTCTCCAGCTCCTCACCGAATTTCAGGATGCCAACCGCATGATGCGACTCAGCTCCCAGTGGCAGACTTACGTCAAATACTTTCGTTTCCTGTGCGACGACGGAGCTGGCCATGAGACAGCTTGCAGTCGCGGCAGCAAAGATAAAGTTGCGCATTTTATATTTGTCCTTTGAAAATTTTTCTGTCTCCTTCAGGTGACAGCCACACGGTCACACCCTAAAGTGTGATCACACTTACTATACATTGCCGTCAGAAAACTCGTCAATACTTGTCAATAAATCATTTTTTGCGCTGTTATTGCAGTGCTATATCATTTATCCTGTGTTTCAGAGACACGGAGACAATCTCAGGTGAGATCACGAATTGAGCATATTGGACAATTTTCTGATGAAAGGTGATCTGTGAGCGAGAGCAATCAAGGCAACAGCTGGGCGCGGCTGGGACCTCTTCTTCTGCAAGAGGGAGCGACGGCACAGTCGCTGGTTTATGAAAAACTTCGCCATGCCCTGATCAGTGGCCATTTGCGCCCCGGTGAGGAGATCAGCTTGCGCAAGGTCGCCTCGATTCTGAATGTCAGTGTCACACCTGTACGCGAGGCATTGCGGCGACTCGAGGGCGATGGAGGGCTGGAGGTCTTTGGCGGTAACCGTGTGCTGCGCGTCCCCATCCTGACGGATGCGGAATTGATGGATATCCGGGATATCCGCATCAATCTCGAGGGTTTCGCAGCAGTTCAGGCGATCAAGCAAATCGGATCGTCCCAGATGCGCGTCATCGAGAACGCCTACGGTCTGATGGAGATAGCCGCTGAAAACGGTGATGTCGACACCTATCTGGAAAACAACTGGCGTTTTCATTCACTGATCTACCGCGCAGCTGATCGGCCAATCCTGATGAGTCAGATTGAGGGGCTGTGGCTGCGTGTGGGGCCGCTTTTCCATGCAACTGTGGCAGTGCCAACGCACCTCAACCAATCAATGGTCAGCCATACCGCTGCATTGCAGGCTCTGCGAGACAGGGATCCCGTAGCGTTGCAAGAGGCCATCGTTCGCGATATCCAGGAGGCAGCCAGCGCCTTGCGGCATACGCTGCCCAATGGGGAGACAGAAGAGGAACAGCCTGCTCTCCGTAGCAAGAGGAACAACAAGTGACACGACGAATTTCCGTTATCGGCGGTGGCCTTATTGGCCGTGCCTGGGCATTGGTTTTTGCGCGAGCAGGCTGCAAAGTACAGCTATGGGACCCCGACCCTGAAGTGCGAGCCAAGGCACTCGATGCCCTGGCTGAAGCTTGCCAGATCAGTGGCGACGATCCATCCGTACTTGCGCAGGTAGCGATCAGTGCAGACATGGCCAGCGCTGTTGAGGGCGTGGAGTGGGTTCAGGAAAATGGCCCCGAGAATCTGCAGATCAAGCGCGAAATATATGCCGAACTTGATCGCCTCGCTGGACTTGAAACGATCCTTGCCTCATCCAGCTCGGCACTGGTTGCCTCAAGCTTCGCCGAAGGCCTGCCAAACCGCTCACGCATCCTTGTGGCGCATCCCGTGAACCCACCCCATGTCATTCCAGTGGTCGAGCTATGCCCCGGCCCCGACACTGCCGCTGTGGTCATGGACCGTGCGGAAGCGCTCATGCTCGCAGTAGGGCAAGTACCAGTACGCCTCAACCGTGAGATCGATGGCTTCGTGCTGAACCGCTTGCAAGCCGTTGTGATTGCCGAATCACTCCGGCTGATCGAGCAGGGAGTCGTGTCCCCAAAGGGTCTGGATGACACCATCTGCCATGGGCTGGGCCGACGCTGGACGCTGCTGGGACCTATGGCGACCATCAACCTGAATGCGCCGGGAGGGGTGAAGGATTATCTCGACCGCTACGGCCCCACGATGACACGGCTGAGCGACAGCGCCGCACGCGGGGAGGCTTTCACCGAACGCGCTGCAGATATCGTCGCTGCTGAACTGCCCACACCTGACCAGGTGGAGGAGCTCAGTCGCCAGCGGGATTCGCGACTGGCTGAGCTGGACCGATTTCTGCGCAACAACGAATAACCCCAGGAGAACTGTAAAAATGGCCACCACACGTAAGGTGATCATCACTTGTGCTGTCACCGGCGCAATTCATACGCCGTCCATGTCGGAGTATCTGCCCGTCAAGGCTGATGAAATCGCAGAAGCTGCGATTGGCGCGGCTGAAGCCGGTGCAGCCATCGTGCATCTGCACGCTCGCGATCCCGAGGATGGTCGCCCCGACCAGAGCGCAGAAGCCTTCAAGCCGTTTCTGGATGTCATCAAGCAGCGTTCGGATTGCGTGGTCAACATTACCACCGGCGGTGCCCCCACCATGAGTATCCAGGACCGGGTTCGTCCTGCCGAACAATGGAAGCCGGAGCTTGCGTCATTGAACATGGGCTCGATGAATTTCGGCCTGTTTCCGATGCTCGAACGCTTTGAAGGAAAGCTGAAACACCAGTGGGAAAAGGACTATCTCGGCAACAAGGGCATCCTGTTCCGTAATACGTTCGAGGATATCGAGTATATCCTCAGTACCTTGGGCGCCAATGGCACAAGATTCGAATTCGAATGCTATGACACGGCCCATTTGTATAACCTCAAGCACTTCGTGGATGCAGGCCTGGTCAAAGGACCGCTGTTTATCCAGACCGTCTTTGGGCTCCTGGGCGGTATCGGCGCACATTCCGATGATGTGTTGCATATGAAGCGCACCGCCGACCGTCTGTTTGGCGAGGGCTCCTACCGCTGGTCAGTTCTGGGCGCGGGCCGCAACCAGTTACCAATCGCTGCCATGTCGGCCGCCATGGGCGGTCACGTGCGGGTGGGCCTGGAGGATTCGATCTGGGCCGGTCCCGGTCGTCTGGCGACAAGTAGTGCCGAACAAGTAGTGGCTGCACGACAGGTCATCGAAGGACTGGGACTGGAGATCGCATCGCCCGCCGAAGCCCGCGCGCTGCTCGAACTGAAGGGTGCCGATAAGGTTGCGTTCTGAGATCGCTTGAGCCTGTATAGATATGCGCTTTGCCTCCCACCCGGAAACATAGCCCATCGATGATGGTAAATCGGAACTGCATGAGCGACTGCAAAGAGAGATACAGCCGCCCGGAGAACCGTAGTCACAGCTCAGGCTTTGTTGCTTTGTTGCTGGTTTGCCGATGCAGGCCAGCAACCCCAGCTATTGGCTCTGATTTCAATCAGGGACTCGACAAGTCAACAACCAGCGCTACAGCGTGAATCAGCATGAGCCCGCGATCATTCCACAGCACACCCACGATAAGCCAGCCTCCCACGCCACCCAGAAAAAGGTAGGCATTCCAGGGTGTCAAATCAAAACCGATCGCAGTGTAGCCCAGAATCTGCATCACCGATGCCACCCATTTGATGATGAACGCAGCCTTGGCAGAACGATCTGCAGACGACTTACCGGATGGCGGCAGTGAATCGGCCGCGTTCGGTGCAGCAGTTCTGCTGGGTTGGGTTCCCGCTGCTGATCCATCGATCGTGTTTAGAGTCCACGATAGGGGTCAGTAAACCCCACGTCTTTGGTGTGAGGGCAGTGCTGTGCAGAAGCGTAGTGGTGTAGCCATGAGAACCAGGAGAACCAGGAAAACAAGAGAACAACAAACGAGGGGGGCACACTGTGTGAGACGTCAAGTATTGCATCGTCTGGACCGCGAAATACCGGTACCAGGTGCTGGCGGGTGATGTTGAGCTTCGGACACGCGAGTTGTTGAGGGAGCTAGCACAGAGCCAGGAGATGGTGATCCACGTGAGATCTATCAACCGAGACCATGCCCACGTTCTGATCTCAATACCGCCGCAGCTGTCGGTTTCACAGGCAGTTCAGTTCATGAAGGGAAAAAGTTCGCATAGATTGCTCTCGGAGTTTGCAATATTGAAGAAGCGATACTGGGGCCAGCACGTACGGGCTCGGGGGTACTGGGTTTGTAGCAGCGGAAACGTAACGGACCAGATGTGGAAGGAATACATCAAGAATCAGAAGCCTCTCGAACCCGATGATGAATTCAACGTGATGCAGGGAGAGAGCAAGGGTCGGCCGTATGGCCGAAGTCCCGACTACAGCGGGAATCCGAAGCCACCGGGTTTAGCTAGTGCAGTGTTCACATATATTTCAAGGCACTATTCCCGATTTTGATCCAAAGCTGATATCTGTGCAGAAGTGATCAAATATCCAGCGAATTTTTCACCTGTCATGAGCCGTTACCCAAGCTTGTCAGTTGGTAGACATTCACGCCCACGGTGATCCATCGAGTCGCGTTTCATGCCTGAAACATCGCCAATCCCGGGTGATCATCAAACCGCGTCTCTGCGTCCACGTATTCACGCACGGTATCGAGCGACCGATGTCGCGACTGGGCAGCAATCGAAAAGACATCGGCCCGGTTTCTCGCGGCCGTGGTGATAAAGCCGCGTCGCAGGCTGTGCCCGGCGAACATCGACACATTCTCGTGACCGGCGTCCCGTGCACACTGTTTGATGAGCATGGCGACCGTGCTGTCTGACAGTCGATCCTGACCAACACGCGGACCGCGTCGCATCCGCCTGAATACAGCCCCTTCAGTGATTCCAGCTACAGCAAGCCAGGACTTCAGGGCAGCCACCGGGCAGTAGTGCGACAGTGGAATCGCTGGCACGGCAAGTTCAGCTCCATTGCCTGCCTGATCGGTTTTGGAAAACGGAATCGTCAGTGTCAGACCTTCAGGACGGAAGGTGAGATGCTCGATATCGATGCCGACGAGTTCCGAGCGTCGCAACGCGGCGGCGAAGCCGATGAGCAGCAGGGCACGATCCCGCGCGCCTGCCAGCGTGGTCACATCCAGGGTGTCGACCAGCAAGGTCAGATCGGTATCCATCAGCGGCGCTTTTTTGGGCGAAGGGCGACCTTTCTGCCGGTTGCGGATGCCGCGCATGACCTCACGAACAGCCGGAGCATCGTGGTGCGATATCTGCTGATTGCCCTGATGCACAACCCGAATGGCCGCCAAACGGCGGGAGAGGGTGGCAGCGGCCAAGCCGGCGTCTGCTTCTATTGCCAGAAACGCGCAGATCGTACTGGCGTCGGCAGGCAGGGCGGGCTGGCCGACGGCAGCGCACCAGCTGGCAAAGCGCTGCCAATCGTGCTGGTAGGCACGCCAGGTGGCGTCGCTACGACTCGCTGCCGCATAGTCACGGGCTGAGGCCAGCGCGGATGTCAACGCTGGTGAGGTCTGGTCTTCAAGAACGAACAAGGCCTCAGTAGAGGGCTCGGGCAATGTCGACATCGTGATTCCATGACGGCGGGAATGTACCGTCAATATAACACCTGAGAAGGTAAACTTCTCGTATGTTATAAGTATCAATAGCGCTACACGTAGCAATAATGCTACATTGATGATCGCTTGAACATTCGCTTTAATGACCGCCAGAAACCCGCTACCAGCGCCGAACGGTGCGGCAGTTGCCGGCGACGCACGCCATTTCCGAGGAAATTTCCATGGTGGACACACCGCTGATTACCCGTGACTCCGTCGCCCGTGCCCGAGAGGCGTTGCTGGCGCAGGGGCACAAGGCCTCCCAACGCGCGGTGATCAAGCACCTGGGCGGCGGCAGCTTTTCCCAGGTGGGGCCCCTGCTGCGCGAACTGGAGGCCGAGGCGGGCGAGGCGCCGGGCAGTGCACTGACCGAGCCACTTAACGCGGCCGTGACCGAGGCGATCGAGTCGCTGTGGCGGGCTTTGGGTCTGGAAGCCGATCGCGTGGTCAATGACGCCCGGCAACAGTTCGAGCGGGATCTGAAAGCAGAGCAGGCGGCTCGCACACAGGCAGAAGCAGCAACGGCGCGCACGCAGGAGCACCTGCAGGCGGCACAGACCAAGGTGGTCGGTCTGGAAAAAGCCCTTGCCAGCGAACAGGCCGGACGAGAGCAAGCCGCCGCGGCGCTGGAACAGGAACGCCTGGCGCATACCCGGACGGACACGCAACGGGAGGCGGCACAGGCGCTGGCCACCGAGCGGCAGCAGTTGCGTGATGAGGCGCTGGCCGAGCGCGACGCATTGCGGGTTGAACTGGACAACATCCGTCATCAAACCGAGGCATTGAGCGAGACACTGCACCGCGAGATGACTGAACTGCGCACCGCCCATGAACAGCGTGTGGATGCGCTCAATGAGGCGGCGTCAGAGGCGCGAGCAAGCCTGACAGAACAGCGCAGCGAGCTCGAGGCACGGCAGCGGGAGAACGCCAACCTGGCCACCCTCAACGACAGTCTGTCAGTGCGTATCGACAAGGCGCAAACAGCACTGGCAAGCACGGAAGTTCAGTTGTCGGCACTAAACGCGCAGCGCACAGCTGAGCAACGGGAAAGGGAGGAGCTTCAGACGATGATGGCGTCGCGACTTGCCGACAAGGATGCATTGATTGCCAGCCTTCTGAAACAGATTACCGAACCATCCCGCGACCCGGATGCGCCCGACGGGAACGACACCGATAGTGTCTGATCGGTTGGTGACGTCTCTTGTCGCGATTGCAAGGTGATGAGGACCATCACGAGGAGTTATCCACCGTTTGTCGGGATAACCCTGTGGATAACTGCGGAATGTGGTTGACCGTACACAGGTTTCTGATGTGGTTCGGCATTGGACACGGCGGGGCGAACAAATGGTCGCGGAGACGACCAACTGTCATTGGAAACGCGCTGTCTCTCATCAAGAGGCTGAAATTCACCATGCACAGGATTTCCCCTGCCGCCCTCCCTTGCGCGGACGAGGACGACTCCCGTCAGCATGCCTTCAGCATCTCTCGAGGCGTGTTCGGCAACCCGCGGATACCGATGCTGGATTCGCTGTTCTCCATTGACTCTGGCACATCTGTCGCTATGATAGAAGTATGAATATTTCATACTTTTTCGGAAAGGAAGAACAATGGCACGTTTGACAATCAGCATGCCTGACGATATGAGCGATTTCGTCAACGCTCAAATCGAAACAGGCAAATATGACAATGTGAGTGAGTACATGCGCGACTTGGTTCGCCATGAGCAAGAAAGAAAAAAGGCAGCGCTCAAAAGAGTCCGTGCACGACTGGAGCGTTCAGCAAATAGTGGCGCACCTGTGCCCATAAAAGACGCTTTCGAACGTCTCGGAGCAATGCATCAACAACAGGTGGCGGGGGACGATGGAAACCTATGACGTATCTCTCACGCCTGATGCAATAGCTGACCTGGCGAGTATCTACCGTTTCATTGTCGATGAAAGCGGATATCCTGAGATCGCTTGGAATTACATCGAAAAACTACGCGAGAAATGCTACTTGCTTGAACGCGCACCGATTCGAGGTCACAAACGCGACGATCTCCGTGCAAACTTACGCATTCTTGCCATTGATAAAAATGCAGTGGCCGCATTTGAAGTAGACGAATCACAACTGAAGGTCACCATCCTCAATATCTTCTACGGTGGTGAAGACTATGAAACCATCATGGGTGATGCCAATGAGCGAAGAGAACAAGCATTGGATGGAGAGTGACGAGACTGCTCAGATGCGTATCGCACAAGCGCAAGCACTCAAAACACAAGCAGCCGAGAGCGGTCTGCGCTTTGATGCGTTCCTTGTGCCATCACAAGCCACATGGATACTGGAACTTGTAGAACGCGGGGTCTTTATCGACCCCGCTGAAGCCATCTTTGTGCTGATGCAAGAGGTTCAGGAGTTGCAACAACATCCTGATGTCAAGTTGGCATTGTTGAAAAAACGATTAGATGAAGGCATCGCTCAGATTGATAAAGGTGAGTGCATCAGCGGTGATGAAGTCATGGCAAGCCTGAAGGAACGTGTGAAGAACTATACCCAGTCGTCACCTGCTTACTGGGAGAAAATTGAACAACCAGAAAACCCGGCAAAAGCAAGCTAAGAGACCGCGCCAAAGCGAGGTCCGATCGAATCAGTGTAGAATGGCCACGAATACATTGTTTGATCCTCCCCTGTACCAACGGACAGCCAGTTAAGCGATAATATCGCAACTGAGGTGTTCCATGACAACACGAAAGAATTCGAAGAAGCCGCAACGCATTGTACGTTCGGATGAGTACAAGAGAGACGCTGTGAAGCTCTCTGATACGGTCGGTGTGACTGAGGCCGCCCGGCAGTTGGGCATACAGACCACGCAGATCTACTCTTGGCGCAACAAGATCAGAGTTAACGAAACGCGCTCTGACGCTGAGACTCGGCTCATGGATGAGAACGCGAGGTTGAAGCAGGAGTTGGCCGAGAAAAAGCAGGAGAACGAATTCCTAAAAAAAGCCAGCGCGTACTTTGCGAGGCAGCAGAAGTGAAGTACGCGTTCATCCAATCAGGCCCATCCAAGGCTCCTGTGGTAAAGCAATGTCAGTGGCTGTCAGTCTCCACCAGCGGCTACTATGACTGGAAAAACAGGCAGGGTAAACCTCTTAAGCGCAATGAGAGATCTGAGGTGATTGATCAGGCGGTCAAAATTGCCTTTGAAGCTCGAAAGCAACGTTACGGCTCGCCTCGCCTGCATGCAGATCTGAACGAATCCGGGTTTCCCGTAGCGCTTAACACCGTGGCAGCGAGTATGGCTCGTCAGGGGCTTGTAGCAAAGGCTGGGCGCAAGTTCAAAGCAACCACCAACTCGAACCACAATCTGCCGGTATCACCGAATCTGCTCGAACAGGATTTCACCTGCACAAGGATCAATGAAAAGTGGGCCGGTGATATCACCTACCTGTGGACCGATGAAGGCTGGCTGTATCTGGCTGTCGTCCTGGATCTATTCTCACGGAAAGTCATCGGCTGGTCAATGAACAAGCGGATGACCAAGGAGTTGGCGATAGATGCCATGCAGATGGCAATCGACCAGCGCACGGATTTCAAGGGCGTCATCATGCACACCGACAGAGGAAGCCAGTACTGCTCCAATCGCTTCCAAGAGCTGCTCAAGGAGAATCACATACGATCCAGCATGAGCAAGAAAGGTGACTGCTACGACAACGCCTGTTCAGAGAGCTTCTTCCATACGTTGAAGGTAGAGGCGGTACATGGTGAACAGTTCCCAACACGGGAATCGATGAGAGAAGTTGTTTTCGAGTACATCGAAACAGACTACAATAGAACTCGCCTTCACACGTCAATCGGAAATACAAGTCCGGTTAATTATGAGTTGGCGCATACTGCTTAATTGATTGTCCGCAAGTGCTGGGGAGGTTCAGTTGTCTAGGCGAGGCGCCCGACAGGGGGCTCGCCAATCATCGCAGGGTATGGTTTTAAGTACAACGCGAAGAGGATAAGCCAATGGATTACCAGTCGTTCAACGGGCCAAATGAATGTCACCAACTGCGTTCATTGCCATAGGATTGATAATCCGCACAGGATGCCATATCCGTGACGTGCCGATAATCGATGTATAAACCTCAGCTATCCCCCTTTCCGTCTATTACATGAGAATATTCACTCGACAATCAGCACCGAAAGGGGTGGCTTTTGGTGCGGTCAAACTCGAACTTGTAACTCCTTGAAAAATAAAAGACTTGACCGATGCAAAAGGGTAGTGCAAAAAGATTGCATGAAAAAGGATCGAAAAATCGGATATGCACGGGTATCTACCCGCGAACAGAATCTTGATCTGCAACTGGATGCGCTCAAGGCGGCGGGGTGCGATGAGATCTTCACCGACCAAGGTGTCTCAGGTGCTGCCATCGAGCGCGACGGCCTCTCGCAAGCCTTGGGAAGCGTTGAGGAAGGCGATACCCTCATTGTCTGGAAGCTAGACCGTCTAGGGCGCTCTCTTGGCTTCCTGGCTGACCTCATTGCCGAGTACGGCAGGGAAGGGCGTGGCTTTGTCGCTCTACAGGACGGCATCGACACGACCACAACAGGCGGCAAGCTTGTCTTTCACATCATGGCCGCCCTGGCAGAATTCGAGCGCGACCTTATCAGCGAACGCACAACAGCGGGTATGGTAGCCGCACGTCGGCGCGGCAAGCACATAGGCCGCCCAACATCACTATCACGCGAACAGATAAGCCACGCTAAACGTCAAATCGCATCAGGTGAAGAAACCATCGCGGGCATGGCGTCCGTGTTAGGCGTTCATCGCAATACGCTCAGACGAGCGATTGCGGAATAAATAATAAGAAAAATAAAAGATGCACGAAGGATATATTGAGAATTTGCTAACCAAGGAAAACATAGAATGAACAGTAAGCACGGGTTAAACGGATCAACCTGGCGGAGGTGGGACTTACATATTCATGCTCCTGGAACAAAGCTATCTAACGGATACGGCGAGCCGAACGATGAAAATCTAAAGTCGTTTGTGAATGAATTAGAGAATTCTAAAGTACAAGCATTTGGAATAACCGATTATTTCAGTTTTGATGGATATCATACGGTTGTCTCAGCATACAAAAAACACTTTCCATCAGGCGAGAAGTTATTCATACCAAATATTGAATTTAGACTAACTGAAACCCAGCAATTCCCGGCGAGCAAATCGTATGAGCAATATCAATCACTTATCAACGAGATGGCGTTGAGCTTCTCGTAGA
>CANLXI010000053.1 GCA_947495035.1 uncultured Granulosicoccus sp. | reverse complement strand
AGCGAACAGCGAACAGCGAACAGCGAACAGCGAACAGCGAACAGCGAACAGCGAACAGCGAACAGCGAACAGCGAACGATTGCCCGGTTACGTCAGCCTGTCAAGCGCACCAAGCCACAAGTCATCCACGATGACCTCTGCCGGTGCTGCCCGGGCCAGCTTCGAGGACTGACCGGCCCAGACCTGCATGCCGTCGAGATTGCCCGCTCGTGTCGCCGCATCGCGCATGCCTTTCGTCAGTGCCCTCTGCATCGGATAGGGTGCTGGCGCAGGTGCCCCTGCAGCGCTGGCTTCGGTGACGTAGCGTGTCCTGATGCTGCGCCCCAGCCGACCACTGAAGGCTCTCGTCGCCACGGTATCTTCTGGCGCTGTACGGGCGATGGCATCAGCCCAGACAGGCGCGATACCCGATTCGTCGGCGCGTAGAAATCCGGTACCGACCTGTACCCCCGAGGCTCCCAGCATCAGCGCCGCGGCCACCCCTCTGGCATCACTGATACCACCCGTTGCCACAACCGGCACATCCACGGCATCCACGATGGCTGGCAGCAGGGAGAAAAGGCCAACCAGTGACGTCTCGGCATCCGCCGGGTTGAAAGCTCCTCGATGGCCACCGGCTTCCATCCCCTGAGCCACGATGACATCGGCCCCGGCAGTTGCGGCCTCGATCGCTTCCGCCACCGTGGTGGCCGTGGCAAACCAGAGAATTCCACGATGCTTCATTTCTGCCACCATGGGTTCCGGGTAGACGCCCATGATCGAGGAGATCACGGCGGGTTCGGCGGCCAGCATGGCCTCGCACTGCTCTTCGAAATCCGGTGTTGCCGAGCTTGCCTCCTGCGAGTCCGAGCCCCCCATCTCGGCCTCCCATGAGGCAAGAAAGGTCCGCAGTTGTCTTTCCTGCATGGCTTCCGCAGCCATCACCGGGTCCGGAATCCAGTTATTGAGCTGAAAGCAGCCGTTCGAGCTTTCGCGAAATGCCAGTACCCAGTCGCTGATCTGCGTCGGTGACATCAGCAATGTACCGCAGGCTCCCATGCCACCGGCATTGGCCACGGCGACCGACAGCGACACCGGGCAGGCACCTGCCATCGGAGCCAGCAAGATCGGTACGCGCAGTTGCAATCTCCGGGCGAAGCTGCTGCTGCGTTCGAGTATTGCCTGACGAGTCTTCATCAACCTGCATCCCCTGAGTTGGCTACAATCGGCCGACAAACGGTCGTGCCTTGCTGCACTACACGCTACCAGCCTCGGGAGTCTCGCGCACGTGTTGATTGATCTGTATTGCGAACGAACGGCGGCCGGCTTCTGGAACGAACCACTCAATGCTCTGAGCAATGTCGGCTTCCTGCTGGCAGCGGCCGTGGCCTGGCGAAGCCGCCGCCGTCGAGGGAATGGGGATATCTGGGAACTGCTGGTCATCGCACTGGCCGCACTCATCGGCGTCGGCTCTTTCCTGTTTCACACCTTCGCAAACAGCTGGTCGGAACTTGCCGACGTCGTACCCATCTGGAGTTTCGTGGCCGGCTTTGTCTTGCTGACCATCTATCGCGGTTGCCAGCATGATCTGGCGAAGACCGTGCGGATCGCCCTGATAGCCATCGCTCTGATCGTCGGCATGTCCCAGTTCACCGGCAATGACACAGTCAGCGCCAATCCGGATGCCACCAGGCCACTGAACGGCTCCCTCCAGTATGCCCCGGCATGGTCAGCACTGCTGGTATTCACCCTCCTGGCCTGGCGAAACAGACATCCAGCCAGAGTACATCTTGCCGCCGCCACCCTGATCTTTTCCCTGGCGCTGGCATGCAGAACGACCGACCTGATCGCCTGCGAGATCACGCACGGCATCGGTACGCACTTTCTCTGGCACCTGCTGAATGCGTTGATGATTGGCATATTGTTGCTGGCGATGACCACCCACATGCCTCCGCAGTCGAGCGGTCCGACCCACCGCTGAAGTCCTGACCGCTGCTTGCCGGGATACAACAGGATCAGGTCTTCCTGGCGTCCTGCACGATGTTCATGGATGCCACACCGCTGTTGCCCAGTTCCACCGCCGCGAACGGTCCTCCCTGGCAGCGATGGGCCAGTGAAGTCGGGTCCTGCTCTGGCTCGTTTGCCAGCACCTCGCTGGCGAACTGTTCCGCATTGTCTCGCGGTCGATAGCCCAGAAAGCTCGCTCGCGCATTGTCCACCGGCACTCGATCGTTGTTGGACACACCGTAGACCACGGCAAAACCGGTGCTTGGCGTATTGATCGACTGTTCGACCAGATGTATCAGGTCGTCATAGGACAGCCAGCTGCCCAGAGCGCGCGCATTGTTCACCTGCGCACAACTCAGAATGCGCATGCATACTGACTCCACCTGCCGTTTGTCCCAGTACAGGCTTGCCAGGTCCTCGGCAAAGCACTTGGCCAGGCCATAGAAGGTATCCGGCCGATGCGGTGCATCCGTGCCGATGAATTCCGTTCTGGAATGCATTCCCACGGCATGGATGGAACTGGCGTAGACCACCCGCCGAACCTGGTTCTGAAATGCAGCCTCCCAGACGTTGTAGGCGCCAATGATATTCGGCCCGAGAATCGTATCGAAGGGTGCCTCGTCGCCGATAGCCCCGAAATGCACAACCTGATCCGCGCCTTCCAGCACAGCCATCATGTCATCCAGACTGGCCAGATCGGCCTTGACGTAGCGTTCGCCGTCATAGCATTTGCCGATGTCGTCTGCGATATCGGTGGACACCAGCTCGTCACACAGTCGAGTCAGTGGTTCGCGCAGCCACGAGCCGAGACGGCCAGCCGCCCCTGTCAGTACCAGTTTCATGTTCAGTCTCTTTGAAGTGTCAATCCGGAACGGCAATCGGCCAGACGATGCATGGCCTCCACCAGCAGATCGCCGGACATTGTCCGAGTGAAAACGATGATATCAACACCTGTTGCCATCATCGCTGTCTGTGTGTCGACAGTCAGCCCCTCATGATCGAGCCCCTGCATCTGCCTGTGAGGCTCATCAGATGACCGCTCGTTCGACGAACCGTTCGTTGCGTGCCACACGTTCGTAATTGAATGGGGAGAGATCGATACTGCGATATTCGCCATAGGTGATGTACTCGGCGGTACCGCGCCCCATGGCCGGTGACTGCTGAAAGCCGTGTCCGGAAAAGCCATTGACGAAAATGAAATTGCCGACTTGCGTATGCGGCCCCAGAATGGCGTTCTGATCGAAGGTGTTGAACGCATAATGACCAGCCCAGGAGTTGATCAATTTGATGGCTTCGAACTGCGGAATACGATGAGCAATAGTGGGCCAGACCTTCTCTTCCCAGATGGAATGGTCCTGCACGAAGTCATCGTAGTCGACAGCAGGGTCCTCATCCGGTGGGCAACCAGCCATGTAGTATTGCCCATCGGTACGAAAGTGTACGCCGGAGGGGTCGATCGTCAACGGCAAGTCCCGATCCAGTGGCTGCTCTGCATCGAAGATGAAGGTGTAACGCTTGCGCGGCTCCACGGGTATCTCGATGCCTGCCATGCGTGAGGTCAGCACAGCCCGTGGCCCGGATGCATTGACAACGATGCCACAGCTGATGGTCTCCCCACTCTGCAACGTGACGCTGTCCACGCGAGTGCCGCTGGCATTGCGTTGCATCGACACCACCTCATTGCACAGGTACTCCACACCGCGCTCTCTGGCCGATCGTTTCCACCAGTCGAAGAGCGTATTGCCATCGAAGTAGCCTTCATCGATCAGATTGTGATTGCCGGCCATTATGTCATCGAGAAAATAGAAGGGATACTCCTTGTGGATATCGGCAGGCGTCATGTACCGGGTTCCGGCACCGAGTCTCTGCTGCACCTGCTGACTCTCCTTCAGGGTCCTGGCAAAGTCTTCATTGTCCGCCAGGTACATGTACCCGAAGCTGTGCAGCCGCGGTTCCGGCACCCGATCGTCATCGCCCATGAAATGACGGAAGTTCTTGACGAACTCGGCGGCAAACTGCGACACGCGGATATTCGTTTCGTTGGAAAACTGCTGACGCATGCAGCTGTTGGTGTGTGACGTGGACGCGAATTCGTAGCTCGGATCCCTTTCCACCACCAGAATCGACCCATTGAAATCCGGATTGTCGGTCAGAAACCAGGCAACCGAGGAACCATACATGGCCCCTCCAACGATGACGACATCATAAGATGACTTCAACGGGGCCTGAGTTGTCATGTTTTTCATTGAATTTCCTCACCGCAACGCACCGCCTCGAGCACGGCATCGATGTCTGCCTGACTGAACCCGTATCTCTGCCGACACATGTCAGCCGATATATAACCTCTCGCCAGGTCACGTCGCACCAGCGCCGGATCCCGTTCCTCCACCTTGCCATAGCCGGCGCCGCCAGGGAAGGCCAGCATGACGCGTCTTCCGTGCGGCACGAACTGCTTGCCCTTGCCCTGCATGGGCGTGCCATCATCCTGATGAATGACGGTGGGCGCGCCATTGCCACCACCCTGACGACCTCGCGCAGGATGATCCACGCGATCGAACATCGCCTGGAAGTCGAACTCGTGCCCCTCGACCGCTCCCACTTCCATGTACTGCCCCAGGCCGCCCCGATACTTGCCCTCGCCGCCACTGTCAGGCCGTAGTTCCTTGCGCCAGATGATGACCGGCCCCGTATGTTCAGTTGCCTCGATCGGCATCGTCATGACGCCAGACGGAAATGCCGTGGCATTCATGCCATCCTGTGTTGGTCGTGCGCCCGAGCCGCCGGAATTGAAGGTCAGCACTTCCGAGCGGCGCGCAGATGCTCGGGCAGCGATGTCATCAGGGTCGCTGATGTCATCGGTTCTTGGCCGCAGTGATACCTGAAAGTTGCACAAGGTACCAGCGCCTTCGGCCGGCACGGTATCGGGCAGTATCTTGTCCAATGCCGCATAGACCGTGTCAGGCACCATGTGCCCGATGACATGGCGCAAGGCGACCGGTGCCGGATGCACGGCGTTGACGATGGAATTCACCGGCGCGACCACTTCAAAGGGCACCAGTGAGGCGGCATTGTTGGGTATCTCCGGTGCTATCGCACATTTGAGCGCATAACAGGCATAGGCCTTGGTGTAGACCATCGGCACATTGATGCCTTTTCTGTCCAGTCCGGATGTGCCTTCGAAATCGCACAGAATGTGATCCTGCTCGAAGTCGACTCGGACCTTGAGGTCGATCGGTCTGCTGAATCCGTCGATCCTCATCTCACCGTGCGCGCTGCGCTTGGGCAAGGCATTGATGCGCTCGAGTGTCGCTCGCCGAGAATTTTCCAGAATGAAGCTGGCGATCTCCTCAAGCGTAGCCAGGTCGAACTCCTGCATCATGTCGACCAGGCGGCGATGACCAATCTCGTTGCAGGTGGCCAATGCATGGATGTCCCCCACCAGCTGATCGGGTTCGCGGACATTACCACGCACGATATGAATCAGGGTCTGATCCAGCGCCCCTCTTTCCATCAGTTTCATGATCGGGATGTAGAGACCTTCTTCATAGACCGAGTTGGCATCGGCACCAAAACCTCGACCACCAATGTCCACGATGTGCGCAGTGCAGGCAAAGAAGCCGACAAATTCGCCACGATGAAAGGAGGGTGTGACTACGGTTATGTCATGCAGATGTCCGGTACCTTCCCAGGGATCATTGGTGATATAGACATCACCCTCGAAGATGTTGTCGATACCGATGCGACGAATGAAGTGCGGCACCGCATCGGCCATGGCATTGACATGTCCGGGAGTTCCGGTCACCGCCTGCGCCAGCATGCGCCCCTGACGATCGTAAACCCCGGCAGACAGATCCCCCGCCTCACGTACCGATGTGGAAAACGCCGTACGCACCAGTGCCTGGGCCTGCTCTTCCACCACCGAGACAAGACGGTTCCACATGACCTGCAAGGCAACAGTGGATAGTTGTCTGCTCATGATGCACTCCTGCGTTGATTGTCGGCCTGTGGCAGGAGATCGATACACCCATCTGCCTGGCGTATGCCCTGCCGGCTGAGCGGCACGATGATCGTGGTTTCATCCTCGGTTATGACCGCGGGACCAGAGACCCGCTGCCCGGTCTGCATGTCGCTGCGCAATACCACGTCGGCCTTGACCACTTCACCCACGGCGGCATCGAAGACAGCGCGCGTCCCTCTGGCGGATGCATCTTCACCGCCCTCCACCCGTTGAATCGGCGAGACACCATGTGCTGGCGTGCTGGCATTGGCGGCCCAGACCGTTATCTCGATATCCATGCCATCGACCACCCGGCCAAACAGGGCGCGGTAATCCGCTTCGAACAATTGCTGATAGGCGGCGGCATCCGGTTGCCTGGCCTGCTGGTTTGTCAGGCTGACAGGAATCTCCCATCCCTGCCCCGAATAACGCATATAGGCCTTGAACTCGGTGTGAATCTCGGCCTGTCCGTCACAGGAGCGCACGAAGGCAGTCGCCTCGTTCTCCAGTTCCTGCAGCAGTCTGCTGACCACCTCGGGCTTCAGCTGCGACAATTTCATGTACTGGCTCCGATTGGCTTCGAAGCTGAAAGGTGCGCGCAGAAAACCGATGGCCGAACCGACGCCCGCGCCCGGCGGCACCAGCAGGCGATCCACTCCCAGCTTTTCGCACAGGCGGGCCGCATGCAATGGAGCTGCGCCACCGAAGGCAATCATGGTGTACTCGGTGAGATCCTCGCCATTTTCCACGGCATGAACACGAGCGGCATTGGCCATGTTCTCATCAACCACTTCCACCAGACCATAGGCTGCGGTTTGTGCATCCATCGCCAGTGGCTGGCCCAGAACCGCCTGCAGGGCCCGAGTGGAACTGTCGACCTGCAAGCGGATGGAACCACCGGCAAAATTGTCCGGATCGAGCTTGCCGAGAACCAGGTCGGCATCGGTCACTGCAGGCTTGTCCCCACCTCGGCCATAGCAGGCCGGTCCCGGCTCCGAGCCTGCCGAATGGGGTCCGACCCGAATCTGATGCATCGAGTCCACCGAGGCCAGGGATCCTCCGCCTGCACCGATCTCCACCATGTCGATGACGGGAATGGAGATCGGCATGCCGGATCCTTTCTTGAAGCGATAGGTACGCGCAACTTCGAAGACTCGGCTGGTCTTGGGTGTCTGGTTCTTGATCAGACAGATCTTGGCCGTCGTCCCCCCCATGTCGAAGGACAGTACCTTGTCCAGCCCGTAGCGGGCAGCAATATGCGCAGCGAACACGGCACCTCCGGCTGGACCGGACTCGACCAGGCGCACCGGAAATTCTGCCGCACTGTCGATGGAGATGATGCCACCACCGGAATGCATCAGAAAGACGGCGCAATCCACACCTGCCTGCTGCAGGCGCCCCTGTAGACGCCCCAGATAACTTTTCATCAATGGCTTGATGTAGGCATTGGCAACCACGGTGTTGAAGCGCTCGTATTCACGCATCTGTGGAGACACCTCGCTGGAGAGCGAAATCATGACCCCCGGCAATCGACTGGCCAGCGCCTGTTGCACCTGACGCTCATGGACATCGTTGAGATAGGAATGAATCAGCCCGATGGCCACGCTCTCGTAACCGGCCTGCTCGATCTGACTGACCAGGGTATCCAGTTCATCGTTGTCAAGTTCGATCAGCACCTTCCCTCGCGCATCGATACGTTCGGTGATGGTGTATCGCTGCTGCCGAGGCAGCAGGGGGTCGGGCAGGGTCAGGTCCAGATCATATTGTTCGAAACGCGATTCGGTACGCATCTCGATGACATCCCGAAAACCCGTGGTCGTGATCAATGCCGTTCTGGCACCGCGGCGCTCGATCAGGGCATTGGTTGCCAACGTGGTGCCATGAATGATCTGGCCGATGTCACCAGGCACGATTCCGGCCTTGGCGCACACCTGCTGCATGCCGTCGATGATGGCGTCTTCAGGTGCTGCATAGGTGGTCAGCACCTTGGTGGAATACTGCTCCTTCGCGACTTCCAGCACGACGTCGGTAAACGTGCCACCGATATCCACGCCCATGCGTACAGTTGTCTTGTCCATACGTCCTTCGCACTCACCCGCGACTGAAAGTGGGCCTAGATTATGTCGGTCATACGATTGGATCAAATTATTTTAATTCATGATAAGCATCAAGGATCATTATCCTTGCCTGGTCGATTCAGCATGGAAACAGCGACCGTACCCGGCCGGCTCCTCTAGCCGTCTCGCCCGTCTCGCCCGTCTCGCCCGTTCGCCCGTTCGCCCGTTCGCCCGTTCGCCCGTTCGCCCTTTCACCCTTTCGCCCTTTCGCCCGTTCGCCCTTTCGCCCTTTCGCCCTTTCGCCACGATTGCGGCCAGACATCGACATTCAATTTCCTTGTCGGCGAGTATCCTCAGTACGGCCGGCTCGGTTCATAGCGTCAACCATCAGGACTCTTCCCAGCTCTCCCCGTACCGCTCCACGTATTGCCGGGCCTGCCTTCTGGCCAGCCGCGCCGCCTGTGCCACGAAGGCCGGTGAACGTGCCGCATCGTAACGAGCGAGAAACATCAGACTCTCGGGCGTCCAGTGGTAGTGCACCTGCCGCAGCTGGCCTGCCTTGATGTAGTCGCGTGCCATGGATACGGGCATGCTCGCGATACCCATTGCATCGATGCTCATGTGCAGACAGGCCGCCAGATTGCTGGACGGTACCAGACGGGCGGCAGCGGCTCGCTGCGACCTGAAATGCCCGGCAACTTCCTCGTAGGGTCGTGTATCCCGCGCATGCGTCAGGACGGGATAGCGCAGCAGCTGCTCCACACTCACATCATTACCGTCCAGACCGGGCAATTCCGGCGCTGCGACCCAGATCCAGCGGTACGTGCCCAGCGTCTCCTGACCACTGGTCTGACGCTCGAAAGGGCCATTCTGAAACGCCATGTCAATGGAACGTGAATACAGCTCGTTCCTGAGATTGGCTGACAGATCAATCGTCAATTCCACCAGGATGTTCGGGTATTCCCGTTTCAGTGTCTTCAGAAACTCACGCAGCCAGGTGTGCGCGATCAGCTCACTGACCCCCAGCTTGAGCACGCCTTCATACAAGGCAGCCTGACCGGATGCCTCCAGGAAGGCCTCGGCGCTGCGCAGCACACGTCGGGCATGATCGAGCAGTTCGACCCCCTTGGATGTCAGACGTACCGATCCCGCATCTCGTTCCATCAGCGTCACATCCAGTGCCTGCTCGAGTGCGGAGATACGCGTGGAGATATTCGGTTGAGTGGTGCTGAGCCTTTCGGCCGCTCGTCTGAAACTGCCCAGGTCAGCCACCCACACGAACGCTTCCAGCTGGGCAATCTTGAGATTCAAGCCGAATGACTCAGCTGCGCCGCCAGGCCACGGGCAACAGGTTGGTGCAGACAAACAGTATGGCACTGACACAGACGATGGTTGGCCCGGTTGGCGTGTCCATGTACCAGGACGCGGTCAACCCACTGAGAATGGATAGCACACCCACCAGTACCGCATAGATCGCCATTCGTTCAGGGGTCTTGCTCAGTGGTCTGGCCACAGCCGCCGGAATGATCAGCAGGGCAGTGATCAGCAAGGCACCGACGACCTTGATGGCCACCACCACCACAATCGCCAGAGACAAGGTCAGCAGCAACTGCTCTCGCCTCGGATCGATACCGCTGGCATGAGCCAATTCACCATTCAGCGTTGTCAGCAACAGTGCCGACCAGCGCCAGACGACCAGTCCGGAGACCAGCATGGCGCCCACCCACATGATGAGCAGATCGGTTGCATTGACCGCCAGAATGTCGCCGAACAGATAGGCGTTGAGATCAACCCTGACCCCCGGGACGAAAGACACGGCCACCAGGCCAAAGGCCAGTGCAGAGTGCGCCAGCACGCCCAGCAACGTATCCATGGCGTAGCCTCGCCAGCTGAGCGTCGAGACCACATAGGCCATGAATACGGACACCACCAGAGTACCGGCAAAGATCGATTGCTCGAAGGCCAGCGACAGCGCCACGCCCAGTATTGCTGCATGCGCTGTCGCATCACCGAAATAGGCCATGCGACGCCATACCACGAAGCAACCGATGGGCGCCGCTGCCAACGCCACGGCAGTCCCTGCCAGCGCAGCCCGAACCACGAAACTCTCCAGCATCAGGATGCAGCTCCCCGCGACGGTCTGTCGTCACTGCCCGGAACCGCTCCGAGACTGTCACCATGCCCATGCCCATGCCCATGCCCATGCCCAAGGCTATGGTCGTGGTCGTGGTCGTGGTCGTGGTCGTGGTCGTGGTCGTGGTCGTGAGTATGGCTGTGATCGTGCTCGTGCCGATAGAGAGCCAGTGCACCCTGGGTATGCGTACCGAACAGGGCACGGTACTCGGGTTGCGAGGACACCACCTCTGGTGTTCCTTGACAGCAGACATGTCCATTGAGGCAGATCACCCGGTCCGACGCGCTCATGACCACATGCAGTTCATGACTGACCATCAGTACCGCACAGCCCAACTCATTGCGCACGGCTTCCACCTGCCGATAGAAATCGGCGGAACCGCTCTGGTCAAGTCCCTGCGTTGCTTCATCGAGTACCAATACCTGCGGCTTGTCCAACAGGGCCCGAGCCAGCAAAACCCGCTGTAACTGACCACCGGACAGATCGATGAGCTGCCGTTGCAATAAATGGCCTACCTGCACTTTCTCCAGCACACCTGCCAGTGCCTGCTTGCCGACTCGCCGGGGAAGGTCGAAAAATCGACGAACACTCATCGGCAGTGCGCGTTCCATGTGCAGGCGTTGCGGCACATAGCCGATACGCAAGCCGGACGCCCTGAGAACCTCACCGCCGGATACCGGAACCGCCCCGATCAACGCTCTCACCATGGTCGACTTGCCGGATCCGTTGGGTCCGACAATGGTGACGATCTCCCCCTTGTGCAACGCGAAACTGACGTTCTGCAACACCGTTTCCGTACCATGACGCACGCTGATATCGCGTGCCTCCATCAAACAGGCCGCTGTCATTACCGGGCGGCATCCTGCTGGCAACTGGGGCACTGACCTTCTGCCTCCAGCGTTGTATGCTGGATCTCGAAACCACTGTCCCTGGCGCATTGGGTCAGGCTTCCGGCTGAACTGACTGCCGTTTCCGCCACGGACTTGCAGCCGGTACAGATGAGAAAGGCCGGTTCGTGCGACGATCCCGGCTGAGAACAGGCAATATAGGCGTTGAGCCGTTCTATCCGATGGATGAATCCGTTTTCCAGCAGAAAGCTCAACGCCCGATAGGCGATAGGTGGCTTGGAACCCAGGCCTTCGCCTTTCAGTCGTTCCAGCACGTCGTAGGCTCCCATGGCACTATGGCTTTCCAGCAGGATACCGAGCGTGCGACGCCGCACCTTGGTGAATCGCAGATTATTCAGTCGGCAATAGTCATCAGCCTGCCTGAGAGCGTGACTGACGCAATGTTTGTGATCGTGATGTGAAAAACCGACGACGGAGTTCACGTTTTTCCGGCTGTTCGCCATAGGGTATTCCCCTGAAACGCAGTATTGATATAACATAACATCTTTGAAGCAGAACAAGATCATGATTCGCCATCTGTTTGCCATGGCTCTGGCCTGCGCCCTGGTCATCGTAAAACCGGTATGGGCTGCCCCGTTGGTCGCCACCGACATTCCGGCCATCAATTCTCTGGTGGCAACCGTCCTGGGTGACAATGGCGAACCCGAACTGTTGCTGCGTTCCGGTGCCAGCCCCCACGACTACGCGCTGCGCCCCTCGGAAGCCCGACTCTTGCGCAAGGCTGACCTCATCGTCTGGACCGGTGCCAGTCTGACACCCTGGCTTCCCAAGGCCATGGATTCGCTGGCACCCGACCTGGAATCCCTGGAACTGCTGGCCGATGAACACAGCATTCGTCTGCCTGCACGCGAGTCTGCCGAATTTCATCATATCGACCATCATCATGACCATGATGATGATGGCGACTCGACCGACCCTCATGGCTGGCTGTCGACGGACAACGCCCGGCTGTGGCTGCAGCTGATTGCCGATCGGCTCTCGGCGCTGGATCCAATCAACGCCGCCAGTTACCAGGGCAATGCCGAACTGGGTATTCAGGCATTGAACACTCTGGATACGACTATCGAATCGCAATTCGACGGCCTGCGCGGCAACCCCTTTGTCGTGTTTCACGACAGCTATCACTACTTTGAAGATCAGTACGAGCTGCCGGCGACAGCTGCCATCAGTCTCAGTGATGGCACGCAGTCCGGTATTCGCCAACTCGACAGACTGCGCGACCTCGTCAGTGAACACCCGGGAATCTGTGTGTTCTCCGAGCCCCAGTTCAGTGAACGCATGGTAGACACCATCGCACATGATCTGGATGTCAGACGCGGCGTTCTGGATCCGCTGGGAAGCGACCTGCAGCCCGGAGCCAGTCTGTATGGCGAGCTGATGCGGAATCTTGCAAACACGCTGACCGACTGCCTGTCCGGAAAGGACTGACCTGCCAATATCGTGACGCCCCGGCTATGCAGATCAGCCCGGACCTGTATTGCAGAAATTGCAAAATCGGCTGTTGCCAAAAGACTGCTGCGCAAGCTGCTCATACTCGGTACAGTTGACTGATCGTATTCAGGTTCTGTAATCGGCAATATATGCCCATGGTTGTTTCAAGATGTATCAGACTTGTGGTGCTGAACGCACTGTTCGGCCTCTATCTGGTTGCTACAGGCAGTCAGGCCGAGGTGAACGGTAGTGGCGCCAGCATGCCGACCGATGTCAGACCCATGGGAGAGTGGGTAGAGTTTCGCAAGGCGCGCTACACCGGTGAGCCACTTCTGCTGCATCTTCGCAATGGCTATGAGCGTGCCGTTCTGATGCCGGAACCGATCAAGCTGTTGAATGATTCCCAGACATTACCCGGTTGCGCGGTGGTCATCGACACCGATGTCATTGGTTTCTTTCCGACCCGGACCTTTGCACGCGAGCCGATACGGTTCATCGGACTGCAGAGCGGCAGCGTGTACGAGCTCAGGGTGAGAGCCAGTCCCGAGGGTATCCGCCAACCCCTTCAGATCACGCGCTGAGCACATTGAACCGGCATGAGTACTCGCTACGCACTGTATTTTGCGCCCCATGACGAGTCACAACTGGCAAGGTTCGGCGAAACCGTACTCGGGCGTACCGCGACCCAGCCTCGCCAGGACGATGTTCCCAGCCCGCATCCGGACAGGCAGCGCTGGCTCGAACTCACGAAGTCCCCGGCTCACTATGGCTTCCATGCCACACTCAAGGCTCCGTTCGAATTGGCCGAGGGTTACTCCATCGAGGACCTGAGACAGCAGGTGGAGGAATTCGCGAAAGGCCAGGCGGCAATCCCTCTGACCGGTCTGCGACCACGCAGGCTGTCAGATTTTGCAGCTCTGACCCTCGATCAGCAACCCGCCTCGCTCAGCCGATTTGCCATGCGCGTTGTCGAGACCTTCGAACCGTTCCGTCGTGCCCTGTCCGAGGCGGACCTGCAACGCCGTCGGCAACAGCCGCTGAGTGATCGACAACTGACATTACTGAATCGTTTCGGCTATCCCTATGTGGACGAAGAGTTTCGCTTCCACATGACGCTCACCGGCGGTATCGGTGAACAGGATCAGGATTATCTCGATTGGCTGCAGGACAGCTTCCGCCAGCAGGTCGATGACACACCGTTGCTGGATCAACTGGCCATTCATGAACAGTCATCCCGCACGGCACCCTTTGTCAGCCTGCACAGCTATCCACTGAGCAGCAGCTGAAGTCCTGTTGCCACGAGCCTTTTCCGTCAGGAAACCCGTTCGCCCTTGAGCCAGACACTGCGCACGATGGGTGCCGGATCCTGTTCCGGGAGGTAGGCCACACGAACCAGGTCGGCACGCAATCCGGGGGCGATCTCACCGCGATCGTGTAAACCGATGAAGCGCGCCGGATTGGCGGTTACCGTGGCAATGGCTTCGGGGATACCCATCAACCTGGAGTCTTCAGCCAACGAGAAGGCAGCCTGTAGCAGACTGGCTGGTACATAGTCCGAGGACAGGATATCCAGACAGCGGTTTTCCACCAGAGTACGCGCAGCCACATTACCCGAGTGTGATCGTCCACGTACCACATTGGGCGCTCCCATCAGGACGCCCAGGCCAGCATCATGCGAAGCCTTGGCCGCTTCCAGCGTGGTCGGGAATTCGGCCAGACGCACTCCGAATCTGATCGATTCCTCGACGTGCGCCAGAGTGGCGTCGTCATGGCTGGCCATGACCACGCCTCGCTCGACGCATTGTTCGGCCAATGCCCGACGATTCCTGTCCGAGTATTTCCGGGAGCCTGCAATACGAGAAGCGAAATATCGGTCGTAGACATCATCCGACATCTTGTGCTTGGACTGGTGATAGAGCTTGAAGGCCTCCATCGAGGTGAATTGGCGCTGACCGGGAGCGTGATCCATCATGGACACCAGCCCCACATCGGCATCCTCGGCAAACTCGCTGAAGTCGCTCAGCATGTCCCTGGCAGACACCTCGCAACGCAAATGCAGACGATGTTCGACTCTCAAGCGGTTCTGATCACGGGCTTCCCGCAGAGCCGTGGCCAGCCGCCGCATTTCCCCGGTCTCGAACTGATCCTCGTCCTCCATCCCCATTCGCAAACAATCGAAAACGGTGGTGATGCCCGCCGCGGCAATCTGCGCATCATGTGCCTGAATGGCCGCCTTCATGCCCCAGCGTACCCCGGGGCGAGGAGAATAATGGGTTTCCAGATGGTCCGTGTGCAGCTCGATCAGCCCGGGAATCAGGAAGTCGCCCTGACAATCGACCGTCATGACCGAGGAAGCTCGCCCGGTTTCCGGTGATTCATCGATCTCTCGTATCAGGCCGTCGACCACGCGGACACTGCCAAAGACCACCGACCCTGCCAACACGATGTGCGCGTTTCCGAAAACTTGCTCTGTCGGTGTATTCACGCGCTGACCTTGGGTTGAATATCTTGAGGAGCCACAGATGCGCTGAGTATATTTGATCGAATCGCGCAACGCCAATGGGAGGTTTGTCACAAACAGGATTCACACATCATCAAACGGACATGAAAGCTTCACCCGAAAGTCATATTGGCTTCCGATACTGCATTCATGAAAATACTGAACATGCTCCAACAAGCTGACTGCGGCGTGCTCCAATGGACATTTCTGCAGCGTGAGCGTCGTCTGGTGATTCCAGCCGCCAGAATGTTGTCGCGCACGGGCGATGGCTATCTGCCGGTGATTACCATATTGGTGTGTTACAGCCTGTCCAATCCAGTCTATCGGCAGCTTGCCTGGCATCTGACGCTTCTCTTCCTGATCGAGCGTTGCATCTATTTCGTTGCCAAGAATACCTTGCGCCGCCAGCGACCGGCCGAGACCCTGAATGCCTTCACAGCCCTGGTGGTGGCTTCGGACAAGTTCAGCTTTCCGAGCGGCCACACCTCCGCAGCCACACTGTATGCGGCCATCATCTACCAGCATTTTCCCATTCTCGGCGCCTGCCTGCTCATCTGGGCTGCCGGAGTGGGCGCCTCAAGAGTGATTCTCGGCGTCCATTACCCATCGGACATTCTGGCGGGCGCCACGCTCGGCCTGGGCATCGCCAGTCTCGAACTGACCACCATTCTCTGACTCCGCCCCCTTCACCTCCGCCTGGCAGGACCAGGATTCGATTCTCTGTCGTTCAACGCAGGAGAAGTGCATGAACCAACCATCCATACTCTATGGTGTCCAGGGAACGGGAAATGGACACATCAGTCGGGCGCGTCTCATGTCCGGCGAATTCGCCAGACTCGGTGTGCAGGTGGACTATCTGTTCAGTGGCCGAGCCCGGGCAGCTTATTTCGACATGGAAGAATTCGCAAGGCAGCAGTACGGAACAGGTCTGAGCTTCAAGACGCGTCAGGGTCGCATTCGCAAATGGCAGACCTTGAAGAGCAGCAAGCCACTTCGGTATGCCAGTGAAGTAAGCGCCCTGCGTACCGATCGCTACAGTCTGGTCATCAGCGATTTCGAACCCACGACCGCCTGGGCCGCGAAGCTGCGAGGAACCCCGGCGCTGGCCCTGGGCCATCAATATGCACTGACAGGCAAGGCGCCATGCCCGCCAGGTGATTTCGTGGCCAAGTGGATCGTTCGCCACTTCACACCGGCCAACCAGCGCATCGGCTTCCACTGGCACCCTTACGAGCGTTTGACACTGCCACCGATGATCGACACCGAGCTCAGCCCGATCAGCAACAGTCAGAGCTTTACCCTGGTCTACCTTCCGTTCGAGGACCAGCAGGAAACCGTCGCTCTGCTCCAGCAACTGCGCGGCGAGCACTTTGTCGTGTATTCCCCTGAAGCCGCACAGGAAACACAATGCCGTAACGTCTCGATCTATCCCCTGTCGAAAAACGGCTTCCATCATCACCTGCAACGCTGCAATCGGGTGATCTGCAACACCGGCTTCGAATTGATTACCGAGGCCCTCTATCTGGGCAAACCGGTATTGACCAAGCCCTTGAACGGACAGTTCGAACAGACAGCCAATGCCATGGCACTGAAAGAGCTGCAACTGGCAACCGTCGCTCGTCAGATCAGCGTGCTCAATCTGGACAAGTTCATCCATTCCACACCGCCTCGTTCACGCATCATCTATCCGAACGTGGCGAGGGAACTGGCAGAATTCTGCCTGCAACGTGTCAACAGCACGTTGAGTCCGGAGGAAAGCAATACTGCACTCGCCGCACTGGCAGCGCGCCTCTGGTCTCAGGTAGCGCAGCCATCCGGTGTGGAGACACTGTCTGTCGGAGATGCGCCAACACTAGCTGCAGCCTGAATCCGGCCATGCCTGCTCGATCAGGCGTCCGGGCAGCCCTCGACCCCTTCGACCTCGTTCCAGTAGGGGGTATTGGTCGACATTTCGCAGCGCACCAGGCTCTGTCGGCCAACGATGGTCACGCACTGCACGGTACCCAAGGCCTGCATCTGCCCATCGGGAGCCCGACAGCGACACTCCGTCGGGGACACAGCTGTATCCTGAGCCAGCGTATTACCCGCTGCTGCCACCGAGAGCGACAAGACTGCCAGACGCAGGAGTGTCGGAATACCTGCGGCAGATGGCAAGGTGGCACATGACCCACTGTGCCAACGGTATCGAGTTCGTTCACTCACGCCACAGATCCGTTGCCAGACTTGTCTACACACTACACCCAACCGCAAGGCGGTTCAAATCAGGCAGATTTCACGAAAGATATTTCCTTGCCCAACGGTAACTGGCAGGCAAGCGGGCACGACACGGCACGACACGGCAGCGAAAGTAGATGTCCGGGGAGACGCATTGCTTTTTGCGGTGAGGATGCCTTGAGCGTAACAAGTGGTTGAGTGCTGTTGGCCAACTGTCCACGACCCAGCTGTCGCAACTTCGCTGCAATTCACAACCGTGTCAGGCTGCAGGGTGTACAGTCAGCGCATAGCCGCAGCAGACCAGCTTCCCATGGGCGATGTCATACCGTTCGGCCGAAAACCGGCCGCGAGGAAAAGTTCACTGTGTCTGAACAATCACCACAAGTGGGAAATTCAGAAACAGTCCCGATTCGATGTCAGGCAAGGAAAACTGGTGACGATTGAGCGTTGCAAGCGTTGCGGGAAAACGCGTAATCGCCTGACCTGAGGGTTCGGTTCCGCACATCCGCTGAACATGTCCCCACGCCACCGCCAGTCACCCTTTCTGACTGGCCGGATCAGCTCCAGCGCCATGCCGGTTGATCCAGATCCGAGAGACCGGCCACGCGGGTTCGCCCCAGAGACTTTTCCAGAACATGATTCACCGACTGCTCACGCGACTCGAGAAGCCTGACCAGTTCGCTCGAGTGGCTGATGACCCAGACCTGTGACTGATTGCTGGCACTCGTGATCAATCTTGCCAACGGTGCGATCAGCTCCGGATGCAGACTGGTTTCCGGCTCATTCAGTACCATCAGCGGAGGTGGTCTCGGTGTCAATAGCGCGGCCACCAGCAAGACGTAGCGCAGCGTGCCGTCCGACCATTCGGCGCTGCCCAGTGCACGCAGCAGACCAGGCTGCTTCAGCGACGCCTGCAATCGCCCGGCACCAGGTGACTCCACACTCAGAACCGACCCCGGAAAGGCATCGTCGATGGCATCATGCAGTGCCTCCACATCACCGACCTCGATGATGGTCTGGAGGGCCGCAGCAAGATCACGTCCGTCGTGATGCAGTACCGGTGTGCGGGTTGCGGGAATCGATTGGCGTGCCGGTGCATCGATGTCCGTACGAAAATCGGCATAGAAGCGCCATTGACGGAGAGTCTCTCTCAGGCGGAACACCTCGGGCACACTGGTCGGATCTCCCGCATGATCAAAAAGGCTGTCGTGCTGAGACATGTCGGTGGCTACCACTTGCCACTTGCGCGCGACACGACGCCGAATCATGGGTCCCTTGCGATCGACCAGCAAGGATGCCTGTCGCCAGGCCGGACCGTGCCAGATGCATTCGCGCTTGATGACGGGATCCAGATTGAATGCCGATGAATGCTGCGGTGTCGGCATTCCCAACTCCAGCAGATAGCCGAACTCCTCGGCGCCAAAGCCCAACCGGATGCGAGACGGTGCCTTTCTGGGGGTTCCCTGCACCGGCACCTCTCCTCGTTCCATGGCGCGACTGATGGTCTCCGGCCCTGCCCACATGGCATTGGGCAGGCCACCTTCCCGTGCCAGCGCAGCGATGACATCGCCACGAGCAGCGTTCACCAACAGGCGAAGTGCACCGTACAGATTGGATTTCCCCACCCCATTGGCACCGGTGACTACCGTCAGGCGCGACAGCGGCATGACCAGCGATTGCAGGGAGCGGTAATTTTCTACTGCAAGCGATATCAGCATGTTCTACAGGGTCGACACCAGCAGGCCGGCGACCGATGCCGCCGCCAGGACCTTCAGTACACTCCACTCGCGCCTCAAAAGCAAATAGCCGCAGAACACCGCCAGCACGGGCACTCGCCAATCGAGCGTCCCCCATTCCGGCAACCACAACGAGAACCATCCATGGGATTGTTCCGAAACCTGCCCGAACATGACATGCAGCGTAAACCACACTGACAGATTGAGTATCACACCCACGACGGCTGCAGTGATGGCACTCATGGCGCCTTGCAATCGGGGTTGTGTCCCCAGCCAGTCGATATACGGCGCACCCACGAAGATCCAGAGAAAACAGGGAACAAAGGTCACCCACAAGACCACCAGCGCGCCTGCCAGCCCCGTGGCCAGACCGGCATCCCGGAAGGCTGCCACGAAACCGACAAATTCGGTAACCAGAATCAAGGGGCCGGGAGTCGTCTCGGCCAGTCCCAATCCATCCATCATTTCGACGGTACTCAGCCAACCCTGTTGCACAACCACATCCTGCGTCATGTACGCCAGTACGGCATAGGCGCCACCGAAGGTCACGACGGCCAGCTTGGAGAAGAACAATGCCAGCTGCAGCAGAATGTCCGAATCACTCAGCCACCACAGCGCGACGACCGGCAGCCACCAGATCAGCAACCACTTCGCGGTATCCACCAGGCTGCTGCGAACGGCTCCATCCGGCAAGGACATCGGGGCATGTGCCTCGCGAGGCACGTGAGCATGCCAGGCACCGACCAGAGCGGCGACCACGATGATCAATGGGAACGGCAGCTGCAGAAAGAAGATTCCGATGAAGGCACAACCTGCCATCGCGTAATGCATGCCTCCCTTCAGAGCACGCTGCGAGACTCGCAACAATGCCTGCAACACGATGACCAGCACCGCAGCCTTGATGCCCAGAAAAGCGGCATTGATCAGCGGGGTATTCCCCAGATAGACATACAGAATGGCCAGCAGCAGCACCACGACAGCTCCCGGCACCACGAAAAGCAGCCCTGCCTGAACGCCCCCTCTGACGCCTTGCAGTCGCCAGCCAGCGTAGGTGGCCAGTTGCATGGCCTCAGGCCCCGGGAGCAGCATGCAGAAACTCAGCGCATTCAGAAACTGCTTTTCATCCAGCCACCGGTTTTCCTCGACGATCACGCGATGCATCAGGGCTATCTGCGCAGCGGGTCCACCGAAAGACAACAGACCGATCTTCAGAAACGTGCGGAGAAAACCCATGAAATCGTCATACTCGTGGTGGAGACAGGCTGCCAAGTATTCCCGACTCTGCGCACACTGTCATCACGGGAATATGACAGACCAGAGCCGCTGTCTGCAGCATCGAGGCAGACACGCTGCGGCACTGCGGGTCGCCAGAGCAGGGACATCTGCAAGGAGCGCATTTGCAGCCCCTTGCAGGTTTCGCTCTTAATGATGCTTGTGCGCCTTGTCCTTCTTCATTTCCTCCTGACTCTCCTCCCCGTGTTTCATGTCACCGTGGTTCATGTCGTCATGGCTCGTGGACGCAGCATCAGCATGCTCGATTGCAAATTCCACCTCCAGCTCGCCCGCCTTCTCGAAAGTCAGAGTCGCCTTCTTGCGGTCGCCGTCCACCAGAGGTTCCGCCAGGTCAGTGAACATCAGATGCTTGCCCATGGGCTGAAACTTCACCGTCGTACCAGCAGGAATCAGCATACCGTCCGTGATCTGACGCATGCGGCTGACATCACCTTCCACGGTCGTCTCGTGCAATTGCAATTCATGGGCGAATGTCACATCGCCTCCCAGAAAGCGTTCGTCATGCTGACCGTGGTTGATGATCTCGAGATACCCTGCAGCCATCGGTGCACCCGGCGGTGTCGGTGGCGCAAAAGGGTGCATGACCTCGATATCGCCGAGGCGATATTCGTGAGCCATGACAGGAGCTGCCAATGTGGTCAGTGAAATCAGCGCACCGACCAGGCAAGTGCGTAGGCGATGAGTATGCGAACAGGACATCATGTAGCTGAACCTCGGTTGTATTCTATCGGGTAAGAGTGGAAGAGCTGGCAGCAACACCACGAGCAGCGTGGTCCTCTGGCCAGGGGTCGGAAAATCGGGGATCGGAAAGAAACCTTGCATCGGTCAGACTGTGCAGAAAGGCCTTGAGATCGTCTCTTGCCGTTCCGTCGAGTTCGAAGCCCACCATCAGTGGGTCCTTGAACGGGTTCCTGCTGCCATCGCCAGCCAGCGCTCCCTGCAGAGCCCTGCCTCCGGCGGCATAGTGATCAATGACATCATCCAGAGTCGCGGCGGAACCGTCATGAAAGTAAGGTGCCGTCACACCGACATTGCGCAGGGACTGGGTTCTGAACTTGCCCATGTCACTGGCCTGTCCGGTGAAGGTATGCAAACCCTGGCCTCCTGCCGGATATGCGCCCTGACTGTCCAGGTTGTAGAGACCGGTGTTGTAATACGCTACCTCGGAAAAACCACTGTTTGCGGTTCGCAAGGTATCGGTGAAATTGAAACCCTGATGGCAGTGATAGCATTCCAGGGTTTCGGAAAAGAACAGCGCTTCTCCACGCAGAGCCGCTGCATCCAGAGCCTGCTTGTCATCACCGTACTTGTAACGATCGTAGGGGCTGTCGACCGAAATCAACGTGCGCTGAAAGGCTGCCAGAGCACGCGTAATGCTCGCCAGTTCGATGCGACCGTCTCGATCGGGAAAAGCCTTCGCGAACAGCTCCTGGTAAAGCGGATCTTCCCGCAATCTGGCGAAGAGCCTGTCTTCCTGGCCCGACATGCCCATTTCAACCGGCTCTTCACCGAACAGCGGCACCAGAGACTGTCGTTCGAGCGATGTCAGGTGCGGGTTGGCCCAGGTCAGGACTGGCGAATACGCCACATTCGCAAGGCCCATCGCACTGCGCTCTGTCATGCTGCCTTCCACGCCAATGGACAAGGCTCTGCCATCGGTAAACCCCAGCGACTGTCTATGGCAGCTGACGCAGGCGATGGTATTGTCCCGGGACAGTCGATGATCATGGAATAAGTGCCTGCCAAGAATGACCTTGTCCTCGGTCATCGGATTGTCTTCAGGTACTTGTGGAGGCGGTAGCCATGCCGGTATCTGCCAATCGTATCCGTTGCCGTCATCGCCTCGTGCCTCATCGCTTACCCGTGCCACTCCCGGCTCGGGCGAGTCTGCCGCTGCCGGAGCAGACGCCTCAGCGGTAACGACCGGGTCGAGCAGCGTCACGACCTGCTGCGGTCGGTAGGCTTCGGCCACCCGCACCGGCCGCTCGTCCCCCGGTATCCAGAAGCGATACCAGAAAATCGCGGCGAGCAACAACACTGATGCACAGACAAGGACTGCTGGCGCCCTCCTCACCCTTGCTGATGCAGGCATGCTCTGTCGCACCGAAATCAACGCACGGACACGAGAGCCTGACTTGCATTACCGGAGTGCAGCCCCAGAGCCTCCATGATGGCGGCGCACTCCGGATCATTCGGTGCGGACATGCAGCCGGGAGAAGTCCCCTCGGTGTTGTGCGTCAGATCGGAGTTGTTCAGTATCGCGGCGGGGTCGATCACGAATACCGACGCAGATGGGTCCGCCTGCTCAAACATCACCTCGACCCGATTGGGCGATGCACACGATTCCGGCGTGCTTGTCGGAGACGCAGCCTTGCACGAAGTCGATCCCAGGTGCACAGCCCAGCCTGTGCTTCGAGGCGCCTTCTGCCCCTTGTCCATGGCATGTCCCGCCCCTTTCGAGACGGACGTCTGCGTTGCCGATTCATGCTTGCTGGAGACAGAACCGGGTGGGTCGATCGGGTAGCCCGAAACCACCTCCACGTCGGGGAGCAAGTCCAGTCGCATGAAACGGTAACCTCCACGCCAGTTCCAGAACATGGCCGTCAGATTCAGCGGTGATGCGGCCAGGGTCGGGTCCTGATGATTGCTGTCGAACGGCACGCCGATATCAAACGCCACGCCGTGATAATCACCCTGAGGAACCTGTCCCTTGATCACATGATTGGTGGGGCTCGTACCGTTGGCACAGTGACCACTACCGTCTTCGAAATCAAGCAGGGCGACATCTCCATGCTGCCAGGGGCCATGCTCGGTCAGTGTCACCGGAACCCGGTTTCCGCCTTCATCAAGAACACTTATGCGAGACACATAGAGTCGAAAGTCGGCTATACCGACAGTCGTTCCCTTGGCACCGATGTTGTCATAGTCGGTATTGCAGTCTGCAGTTCGTCCATCGAATTCACCGGCAAAGCGCAGCGTGATGTCCTGCATGGTCTCAGCCCGCGACGGCAGTGACGCTGACATCAGCAACGCGGCGACAGTCAGCCTTGGAAATGTTCTATACAGGTTCATGGGTGGGACCACATTCAGTGAATTTCCGGTGACCCTGTCTTCAGAACAGGTTCACGGGAGGATCAACGCGATGCGATTCTGCCGCGACCACAATCGATCAAGGAGGAAGTCTCTCGGTCCGATTGCCTGATTTGCACGATGAAAACAGAGGGAATCGCTGCGCGGCAACCTTTTACAAACATGCCGTGCATTCAGCCAATCCTGCGAGAGCCGACAGGAGCCTGCCAATGGCCGGTGATAGCCTGTCTGGAGTCGATCCCGACTCGAGAGGGGCCACGCATCAACTCATAGTCAGCTCAAGGCTCAGGAGCCAGCCGGTGGTCCTCGATTGGCAACGGATTGCAGCAGTCGTTGCGTGAATGCGAACTGCAGGTCCTCTTCACTGCGCGAGGTGACGATGAATTCCGGGAAGGCTGTTCGTAACCAGGCGCGCTGCATGTCCGAAGTACGGTCATCCTGCAGCACACAATGTGCGCTGACCCAGGCATCGGAAACATCATCGACAATATCGCCTTGAGGCGACAACGAGACTCGTGTCAGCCCTCCACCGGTACAGATGATCACCGAGGAATAACCGTTGCCGACGGTAGCGGCGACTGCCAGGGAAATCTTGGGAGCCAGCAATGCGCCAATCAACAACAGATACGCGGCCGCCCGTGCGGCAGCGAAACAACGTTGATGATTGGGGGCACTCATCCTCATGGCAGTACTATACCCAAAACCGTTGCAACCGTCGCTATCGCCATGATTGTCGACACCCCCTTGACCGGTTCTGCGCGACCACGTCATGTTTTCACCCTCGTGCAACTGACATTCGTCTAGCGGTGATCAAACGAGAGAGAAGTTGGATTAAGCTTCTGTCTCTGGTTTAAACGCCGCAACCATCAGGGAGATGACAAGTCCGATGTTGAAACTGACCTTTCTAGTGCTGATGACAGCACTGACAGCTACAGCCTGCAGTTCATCCAGCGACTCATCCGGTGGCACTACCCCCCCCGGAGACAACGGAGACAACGGAGACAACGGAGACAACGGAGACAACGGAGACAACGGTACACCCGGTGGCGACGGCAGCGGAACCCCGGGTGATGGCTCATCCACAGTCGATACCGACATTTCTGGCAATCTGACACAATTCGGCATCGTAACCATTGACGAGTCGGTTGATGATCAGGAAGTCAGTGCCGGTGCCGGCTTCTACCGCTTTCCACAGCAGGTCGATTCCGGTCTTCTCGCCGGGGCGATCGGTGCCCTGAACAATCAGGACTTCTGCAGTGTCTATGCTGACGATGATTCGGACAATCCGTTTCCGACACTCGATGAAGATGACCTGGGCGAGAACTTCGCGACCGATATTCAGACACTGTCTGCCGGTCAGGTCATCACACTGGCAAGCGCCACAGGCAATACCTATGGGGAAATGCCGCTGACAAGTCTTTTCGGTTTCCAGGTATACACCACGGAAGTCGATTTGACCTACCCAGCCCCGGCACCGCTTGTCATCAACATCCCCGGCGATGAATTTCCGGCGTTCAGCAATGTGCAGCTCCCCGGAGCCGATCCCCTCTCGGATTTCACAACCAGCACAGGGACATCACTGACGGCGAACACTACCATCAGCTGGACAGCCAATAGCGGTGGGAGCGCGCATGTCACCTTCGACGCGTCCGCCAGCGATTCCAATGTGTCTCTTGATTGCATCCTGGTCGATGATGGATCTTTCACACTGCCAGCCGCCACTGTGGCGGAGCTGGATGCCGAACTCGGCAGCGGCTGGTCACTGGAACTGGACGACGCCACACGTACCGTCTACGTGGTACAACAAAGCGGCACCTCTGTGCTGGCTCTGGCACGCACCAGCGAATAAGGCTTTATGGGGCCGCGGTGACCTGGATCGTCACCGCAGCCGACCATGGACAGGCCATGGTCACAGAGTGGTCATTGTCAGGGAGATGTGAATCGCTGCAGACTGAGTACAACACCACGCCTGGGCATCAGCTCGTCAAAGTGCTCACCGGACCAGCAACCTTCTTCGAGTACCGACTGCCGCGGCACCCCCAGACTCATCAACACTGACGTGACGTCAGCTGCGCGCCCCAGAGCCAGGCTTTTCGGCCCGGCCGCTACCGACGTTGCTCCATTGGAGCAGCCTATGACCGAAAACACATCACGCTGAATGTCATAGCTATCCACGATCTGTTCAATCTGCTGCCTGGCAGACGCATCCAGTTCGATGGAGTCGTTTCCGAAGGGCAGTATCACTTCTCTGACAATGGCAAGGGATTGATACAGGTCCGAAAAATTGGACCGTTGCAGTTCGCGAAAATTGCGTAACGGCCTTCTCTGCAGACGTGCCAGCGTGTCACTCTGCAAGCCGAGAACCGGTTTTTCAATCGCTTCAATCTGGCCGGAGGTATCGTCCTGCGTTGCCTGCGTTGCCTGCGTTGCCTGCGTTGCCTGCACAGATGCTACCGCAGTTGGGCTGATTGACGACGTACTGCTGTTACTGCTGTTACTGCTGTTACTGCCGTTACTGCCGTTACTGCCGTTACTGCCGTTACTGCTGTTACTGCCGTTACTGCCGTTACTGCCGTTACTGCTGGTATTGCTGGTATTACTGGTATTGCTGGTATTGCTGGCAGACTGTTGCAGACGCTGCGCTAGAGGAGGCTGGCGTTTGAAGAGATTGTCGTTGATCTGCAGATCACTCGCATTGGCACCTCTGATCTGCATCGCGGCAGCCGGATATACCTCGTCACTGTTCAGGTTCGCGTAGTGTCGTCTGACACTGACCGAACCGATGGTCACCGTGAAAGTGGCGGCGGCATTGTCATCCGATCCACCCTCCTCTTGCGCTATCGCATAGCTGACAGCCTTGTCGGCAGGGTTGCTTCCTACCGTTCTGACGGCGTAGCCCACACGCTCGAGACGTTCTTGCAGGACTCGCGCAAAATCACTGTCACCAAGACTTCCGGCAGGCAGGCTGAGCGTCGTGCTCGCAACGGGAATGGATCTGACTTGCACCAGTGCATTGACCAGATCACTGGCAATCAGCTGTAGCGCCTCTTGATTGTTCCTGTCAGGCGTCACCGGATTCATGGAGCAACCGGCAAGCAATACAGCGATGAAAATACCTGTCAGGCATTTCGGCAAACCCATGTTTCGAATACTCCTTCGATGGCGGGATGTGCGCAAAGCCGCCGTTCTGCATCAAACGTGAGGCCCTGCGTTTCAGCCATCAACTCTAGCCTGAAACCCTGCCTGCCCATTGTCGATTTCTGCCATGCACTTCACATTTCCACGGATACACCATCGGCCTCCCGGATACACACACGAGGGCCGCGGTTGATCAGCGTCCTGAATGAAGCGTCAGAACCATCCACTTCATTACTGCGCCATACCGGGCTCGACCAGATCTTCATACCGATCAGGTGCCGGGCCGAAGAATGGTTCCTGGCGAATGACATCGGTTCCAAGAAAAGAGCTACCTGGTTCGACGGGCTCATCAACGAAATCGGACTCATCGGAATCCGAACTGACATCCGATGACCCTGAATCGTCGCCATTCAGTCCGTTTCGCAGGGTGTCTGCCAGATAGTCATCACCTTTCCAGCCAACGTTGTCACCGGTCGTATCGCGGTACTGCTGATACGGGTCGATACTGTTGACATCATTGGCATCAGCGCCAAACGGGTAGGTATACGACTGCTGATCGATGGCAGGGGTCGTCTCGGATCCGGTCTCAAGCGAATTTTCAACGGTATTCACGCTCGGTTCTGACATCACCTCAGTTGCATTCTGGCTATCGGTAATCAGTTGTTCTTGTGTGACGTGAGTACCTACCGGAATATTGGTGATGTTGTAAATCACCTTGTGCTCCGTATTTGAATCATCCCAATGACTCTGTGCCTCGGCAAATCGCTGCACCTGCTCGTGCAATGCTTCTTCCAGTTGCGTATGCTCTTGCTCGAAATGCCGGAGTTGTCGACGCAACTCCTGTGTTTCGCTCTGTAGTGCGTCGTTTTCAGCAGTTCTTGCAGCCAGGAGATTCTTCAGCGAAGTATTTTCGGATGAGCTGACGATGAGTTCCTGTTCAAGTTCATCGACTCTGGCTGACAATAACGATTGTTCTTCCGACAATCTGTCTGATCGATTCCGCTCCTCCGGCGTAAAAACCGTCTGATCGGCAGAGCCGCTGCCCTCGAGGCTCTCCATTGCCCTCGAATGCGCCTGGCTTGTCAGCACCTTGTCGGACAGAGTTTTCGCAGTCCGTGGTCGCGTATGATCAAACCAGACCACGGTGAGCAGTCCCGAGAGTACGGCCACCCCCATCAACAGTGGACCACGGAGCCCGGCACTCCTGATGGGTCCCTTCGCAGAGTATCCCGACAGAAATCTCCTGCGCATGAAGCGTGACAGGCGCATGCGTAGAATGACCAGCCGGGCCGCGCTCAATCGATAGACGTAATCCAGTTTGCCTGTTGCCATGACAGCCCTGCTTTCACTGCGGCTCGTGCGGTCGCACCACGAGCTTACCTGTCATTGGCGGTTGTTTGTCTGGCGACTCCAATAATTTCAAGCAGGCTGACAGCAGTAACGGGGGCGTTTCGCACTATTACGCACAAGCCTTGGGCATGATTTACCACACCGGTCTGTAGACGACAGTTTGGCTGCACGGTAGTATTGCCCCGCAGTTCATCGATAGACAAATTCGCGCCATTGCGCTCCGGTCGCAGCCTACCCGGTTAAAACAAGGACAACAACATGAAGACGCTCGTAATCTGCTCCGGCGGACTTGATTCCGTCACGCTCGCCTGGAAAGTAGCAGCCGAAGCCGATCTGGCCGGCTTGATCAGCTTCAACTACGGGCAAAGGCATTTGCGGGAACTCGATTGCGCAGCCCTCTGTGCCCGGCAGCTCGGCGTACCCCATGACATTGTTGATCTGCGCGCCCTGGCAGCCCTGCTACCTGGCTCCGCTCTGACAGATGATCAGGTGGACGTGCCTCACGGGCATTATCAGGAAGAGAGCATGCGCAGCACGGTTGTTCCCAACCGTAACCCCATCATGATGACCATCGCATTTGGTACTGCCTCTGCACGTGACATTGATGCAGTGGCACTTGCGGTGCACGGCGGCGATCACTTCATCTACCCCGATTGCCGTCCGGGCTTCATCTACGCCTTTGCCGACATGCAGAAACAGGCCCTCGACGGGGTGCACTGTCCTCGACTGCAGGCTCCATTTGTCAATGGCTCCAAAGCCGATATCGTGCGCATCGGCTCGGCACTCGACGTTCCCTTCGCGGACACATGGAGCTGTTACGAGGGTAATGATCGGCATTGCGGGCGCTGTGGCACCTGCGTAGAGCGCCGCGAAGCCTTCATGCTGGCTCAGGTACCCGATCCGACCGACTACATCGATCCTGACTTCTCTGCTTGCGCCCCTGTCCACGAAGGTTGAAGCCCGTGTTTACCATCAGCAAGCAGTTCCATTTTTCTGCCTCCCATCAGCTACTCGGCCTGACTGAGGACCACCCCTGCTCACGGCTTCACGGGCACAATTATGTCGTCGAAGTCGAGCTGCAAGCGCAGGAATTGAATCAACACGGCTTTGTGCGTGATTATCATGATCTGAAAGAATTGAAAACGTGGATCGATGAGACGTTTGACCATCGACACTTGAACGATCACTTTGGCGATACACCCAGCACGGCGGAAAACCTGGCGCTGGCCATTTACAACTGGTGTATCGAGCGGTGGCCTGAAACCACGGCCACAAGAGTCAGTGAAACGCCGAAAACCTGGGCAGAATACAAGCCGAGCACCGCATCATGAATCAGTCTTCGCAAAAGCGTATTCTGGTTGATGAGATATTCGGTCCAACTCTGCAAGGTGAGGGCCCCATGGTGGGCATGCCCGTCGTATTTGTGCGCACAGGCGGCTGTGATTATCGCTGCAGCTGGTGTGACACGCTGCATGCAGTCTTGCCCAGGAATCGCAAGGAATGGCGTGCCATGACAGCTTCCAACATACTTGACGAAGTCAAACAGTTGTCGAACGACCCATTATGGGTTGTCGTTTCAGGAGGCAATCCCGCCTTGCAGCCTCTTGAGGAGCTCTTGCGATCAGGCCAGCAACAAGGTTACCGTTTCGCATTGGAGACTCAGGGTTCCATCGTACCTGACTGGTTCGGTCAGATAGATCATCTGACTCTCAGTCCGAAACCACCCTCAGCTGGTATGGAAACCGACTGGTCGGCACTGAAAAAAGCCGTTGAAATCGCCAAAACGGGATGCGCCCATCTCAAGGTTCCTGTATTGAACCAGGCAGATCTGTCCTTTGTCGCCGACTTACGCAAACGCCATCCGGAGTTGCCGCTGACATTGCAGCCCGTTAACGCCGGCGCGCAATCCGGTGCGCTGCAGGACGATGACAACGCCTTGCATGAGAAACTGATGGAACAGATGCGATGGCTGCACGAACAGGTTGTCGCTCGACACTGGTATGACGTACGCGTCCTCCCTCAATTACATGTGATGATCTGGGGCACCGGGCGCGGAGTCTAGTGTTTCGATTGTCCAGCGTCTGTCATTGTCGCCGTGCTCACCGATCATGCGAGCCCATAAACGACAAAAGGCCATCCCGAAGGATGGCCTGATGCGAACTGTCCACAGGGGCAGAGAATAAAACCCGGCGATGACCTACTTTATTCGGGCAGTCCCTGCCCTCACCCCTTCGGGGTCAGCGCCAACAACGCGCTGATGCAAAAACGCTCCTGCGTTTTTGAGCACATGGGGACAGCTGCGCTGTACAGGTAAGTATCAAAGTCGCTCAAAGTCGATTCACACAAAGCAAAAAGGGCCACCCGATGGGTGACCCTTTGTGCTTTCAATAAAACCCGGCGATGACCTACTTTCACATGGGGAAGCCCCACACTATCATTGGCGCTGAATGGTTTCACTTCTGAGTTCGAGATGGGATCAGGTGGTACCCAAACGCTGTGGTCGCCGGGAGAACGGGTGTGCTGCCCAGTCTCATACCGCTACGGGTACGGGTCTGAACAACAAATCTGGAGAGTCGATGTACCCCGCAGGGCACCTTGTACTGTCAATCGTCATTGGCGCTCATCCGATGAAGGAGAGCATCTGTCGCACGTAACAGCCAAGCAACTGCTTGGGTGTTATATGGTCAAGCCTCACGGGCAATTAGTACAGGTTAGCTTCACACATTACTGCGCTTCCACAC
>CANLXI010000052.1 GCA_947495035.1 uncultured Granulosicoccus sp. | reverse complement strand
GTGTCTGGTGTGTCTGGTGTGTCTGGTGTGTCTGGTGTGTCTGGTGTGTCTGGTGTGTCTGGTGTGTCTGGTGTGTCTGGTGTGTCTGGTGTGTCTGGTGTGTCTGGTGTGTCTGGTGTGTCTGGTGTGTCTGGTGTGTCTGGTGTGTCTGGTGTGTCTGGTGTGTCTGGTGTGTCCACGATTGTGACTGGTACATCCTCTTGCACTTGTGGATTTTCATTTGATGAACCGCTACAACTGACGAGAAGGATGGCAGTCACAATGAGAAAATAATTAAAAATGCGTTTAGCACTTGGCTTGTCGTGCCACCTAAAAATCCTTGCAATCATATTTTTGTTTTATCTATTTCAAGAGCTCAACCGCTCTCTACACTTAAAAATACCACGCCCGAGATAATTTTCAAAAGGCACTATTACACAAGAGTGTTTTACCTCCTAAATACAGCATAAAGCAACCTCTCACAATCACCTGAAGCGGTATTTTCATCTTGACGCTCATTCCATCTCTCCTCCTTATACCCCCAGCCTAGAGCTGGATCCGCCAATACCTCCCCGCACTGCTGTATTTTCGAGAGTACGAGAAGAACCCCGTCATTATGAATACAGCACACCTAAAGACCGTGCTTGTAGTATGTACGATGGGTTAAAGAACACAAACCCATGCAAAGGGGTCTGCATGTAACCAATACCGCCTGCACGGTAATGACGCACATCATGTTCGGGTTAATGAGCCCTGCACGATGCGGATATCCAGTTATGCTGGGGATATAAAAAGAGAAGTGTCGCACCTGTACCTTTTAAAATACCACGCATCAAACTTCTTACCAAAATGCGCGCCCATGAGCTGCGGCCCCTCGTTCCCTCCCCCCACGTTCGGGGAAAGAGAAAGACGCCATGCCACCGCCCCAGCCCCCTTTCATTTCCCGCCCCTGTTCCCACTGCTTTCCATTGCCGCCCTCCGCCTGCGTTTCACTGACAACAAAAAAGACGGCAACCTGTAACAGATCACCGCCTTCCGTAAAGATGCCTACGCCTCCATCTTGTCCTTCAAGCCGACATGTCGCTTGATGCGTTCCACCTCTTGAAACAGTGTGAGGATATCTTCGTGCGTTTGCTTCTCAAGTCGATCAAAGCGCTGGTGCACTTCGCCGAACCGTTCGTCAACACTTGCAAAACCATCATCCATTTTCTTTTCAAGACGGACAAACTCTTTTGTAAAGAGCTCCGCCTGATTCGCGAACAGCTGTTCGAGATCACCTCTGGTTACATCTTCAAGTGCCATAGCTTTGTTATTAGTACATTAAATCTATCACGCAGACCATATCTGTCAAATCGCGTCACCACACTTGCACTGCGATCGAATGCCCTGGTGCCGCCGCGCACACTCCGCGTACGCGCTCACTGTCCGCTCTGGTGTAAACCAGCGGTCACGCTCCACAGGCAACCCAAGCGCTCCCCGCACTGAGGCAAGCTCACCGAGCGACACGTAGCCAATCTCTGGAAACCCTAAGCCCAAATCACAGAGCCCGAAAGCTCTATCACCACCTTCGGGATCAAGCTCCGTCAGAAGCCAGGTAGCTCCCGCATCTGGCGTGAACAGCTTCACGACAGGCCTGTGATCAATCCCGCCATCACTTTCCGCTGAAGCGCGCCACTGCGCTTCAAGCTTTTCTTTCTGTCCCGTTGTTATGAGATTCATATAGTTTTTCTTACTGATTATTTATCACTCACAAACCCTTCCTCTGCCGCCACGGTGCCAACGGCATCCCACAGCGCGTTCAGATACACGAGCGAGTTGCCACTCCATGTGGCGCCCTTCCTCACATGCACGACCAGTGCGTGTGTTGCCTCCTCGAGCGACACCTCTTTGGCCCAGTCCTTTTTCTGCATCGGGCTTGTGTGCCCGCGCTTTGTGGCGGCAGCCCCTCCCTCTCCCGTCCCTTTCTTTCGAAACTTCGTCATACGCGTTTTCGTTATTGCTTACGACCCAGGAACACGCCGTGGCGAACCTGGGGTCAAGGAAAGCGCAGCGGCTTGACGCAAGGTGAGCAGCGACGTCCGGAAGTCCGAGGCTGCAGTGACGCTGCTGCGTCATGGAAGCCGTAGCGTCTTTCGGGCGGCGCGTTAGGCGTATGCTGGAAGGAGTAGCAGAGACGAATTCCACCGCAAAGACGTCCCGCGTGCGCGGGACACAGTGCCCTGCAGCGCAGGGTTCCATCTTTGGCGTTCCCGCTCCCTGCCTTTGTTCCCGTGGCATGGCGGCCTGGGGGTTGGGTGGGTTTCGAACGTGGCGTACTTTCTGACTGAGGCACCGCGCAGGCGCAGCATGTGTGCTGTCTCATGGCGGAAAGCACTTGGCCCCGAGATCGGAAAATACTACAGGGGTGTCGGACGTCCGACACCCTCTCCAAACATTAGACCAATGAGAGGTACGCCACGCATCTCATGTGCGATAAGATCCCCCCTACATCATTGCTAAAAGGATTATTGCAGCAGTGGGACTTATAACATTCTTCTTCGGTGATGCAGCGACTACGACGCCACTCCCGACGTACGCTATAGCCGTCATTTTTTGCGTTATCGTTTTCACGACCGTGATTGCGATTGTGAAGGCTCTTGCCCTGGTCGAAAAATGGGTTGTTGACGGTGGTGGGAAGAATCCAAGCGCCTCCGACCCGCAGACGATTCGTCGCGAACGCTACACACTTGTTGGTGCAATCACCATCCTGACGATGGCCGCAACATTCGCCGTCCTCATGCTCTGGCAGAGCAACGTCCGCGCACAAGCACTAAGCATTCAGAAGGATGAAGTAACGGAGCAGTTAGAAAATGCAACCAACGAAAATGGGCTTCTCAGGGCATCTCTCGAAGCAAGCGAACAGAGGACTGAAAATACACAGTTAGCTCTCGCATCACTACAAACGCAACTGAGCGATTTAGATGCTCAACGAGCCAGCGCCTCTGAACTCACGACGGGAGATCTTGAATTCCAAAATTCTGCACTTCAAAACGAAGTCGATGTACTTTTGTATGAAGTTTCCGCGCTGGAGGATCATATCGCAATACTCGAAGAAAACTTGAAGTATGAAAAAGAAACGGCGCGGTACGCTAGTGAAATTGCATCTGTGGACAGCCAACAAAACCTTATCGCAGAGGAACTCACAGAGGCTGTAGAAGGCTACAACGCGCTCCTCGCTCAATATGAAAATGATGTCGGTGCATTAGATGAAAAAATCGACAACCTCACAACCCAACTGACACAAGCCCAGCAAACTATTGAGCAATACAAACAAAAAGAGAGAGAAGAAGAATCTGAAAGCCAATAGCGGATTCAAGCAACAAAAAAAGTCGAATCAATACGAGGGTGTCGGACGTCCGACACCCCGTCTCACGGCAAGTACAGTGAAGTAAAAAAAGAGCCAGCAAACGAGCGCTGTGTTGTTGCATCCGTCGCTTCGCTCGGCAACACGCTCCACACACGTGAGAGTCATTGCATCGAAACGCATCAGGTGTGCTCTGTTGCACATGCAACAGGGAACCCCCTCAGAAGCAAAAAATTGCGGCCCCAGGCGTCGAGAGAGGCCTGGGAGTACAACTACCCCTCCAGCAAAAGTTAGGGCGCTCCTAGAGCAAATTCTGCCGCCCAGGAAATAGTGCACACAAGCCCCGCATCATCGGCCACCTGGCGCGATGGTGAATCGGACAGTACGATCCGGCCCGCGCCTGTCGGACATACAACATGTACGAAAATTGAGAGCATCTAGCAGAAGGAGGTACCGCGCTTATAGCGATTGCAGCAGCGCTGCACGGTAGCGCTACACACCGAACGGATGACCGTCCACTCGTAGGCGATAGCCGACAAGCCTGCGCAGCAGTACCAGTCCCCCGCCGTCGGCACCATCTTTTTTTCTCAGAAAAAAAGTGAGCGCCCGACTTCGCTTTGGTTCAGTCTTGCATCTGCAAGACCGGAGACCAGGCATTGGGTGTGTGCAATCGCACAACACCCAGCCGTCAGTCGCAGCAGGATTGGAGAGCCAGCCACCAACGAACATCAGTGAGACACGGTGGATGGGGAATCAATCATGTGAAGCAAAGCGAAGTCGGGCGCGAAGCGGCAAGACGGCGGGGACAAGTACAGGTTGACGGAGCGCGTTTTTAGCGCGAAGGCGACCAAATACACCCCACGATCTCTATGCATCGTGGGGTACATCGTGGCGCATTGTGCCATGCATCCTGCGTGCATTCGCACGACTCCTGGGCGTTAGTCCCTTTTGCCGCTAGCGATCTCCCGCGCAAGCGTAATCAATTCTTGCTGCAATTGATCATTGCGCGCATTGGATTGCGTAAGCGCATCGCGACTTGCGGCAAGTTCTGCCTGGCATCGCGCTGCCTCTTGCACATGCGTCCTATGAGCTTCTTGTGCGGCAGCTAGATCTGCCTGCGCTTTGTCATGCGATGCGATCGCATTCGCAAGATCCGCTTCAAGATGCCGAACAACATCTGCAAGTTCTGCCACTTCAGATTCAGCATCGAGAGCGCGTTGCTCCGCTGCCTCCTCAACGGTACGTGTACGACGTGCTGCTTCATCGCTTGCAACACGCCATACATCACTGGCGAGCCCCTTCACGCTGGCAAGCACCACATCCGGCATTTCCAAGACGGCAGTTGCCTGCGCAGTTTGCTGCTGACGCCACTGCTTCAAAAGCGGTGACAGCGTGTTATAGCTGCCGCCAATCTCAGTTCGAATTGCCTCAAGCGTCGGTTTGACATTATTTGCGGCCAGGGCATCTGCAGCAGCAAAAACAGCTTCTTGTGTGACGGGTTCAGCGCGAGCCATTAGTTATCTCCTGCAGTACAAGTAGTAGAGATAATAATACTACAATTATTACTACCATGATTATTACAATGCATTTTCTACAGATAATGCGGATTGCTACTCTGCCGCTGTAGCGCGCGACAGAGCCGTTTACTGTGTGGTGAGCTCCTTTTTTGTAAGGCTGCGGATACTTGGGGCCGCTCTGAGGGCATAGGGGGGCTTGACGGCACCGACTGCACCCCACCTTCCAGGGCTGCCTCTGCCCCCTCTTTTTCACACAAAGCGGTACGCTTTCTGCAGATCGTGCACAGCAAGTTGCCGTTGTGTTCTGTTTCCTTGTGAATGAAAAGTCCACACCAGCACCGCGATAGCGGTGTAGTAGTATTGAAGAATATTAGAAAGTATTGCACTTCTGGCTGAATAGCTCGAAATGCTGATCAGCAGTGGCTTTGCGACGTCATTTGGCGAAAAATATTTACCCTAAACATCCCAGAACGTTACCCTAAACATCCCACTTTTTTACCCTAAACATCCCAGAACGTTACCCTAAACATCCCACTTTGGTGGTGGCTGTTTTTCACCCTGTCGGACGTCCGACACCTAGGCTTGCAACGCTTTCCAGTCGTCAAATGTAGGAATGTCATGGGTGTCTGTGATGAGTCGTCGCTCAACACTCAGAAGATGCCCTGAGAGAAATTTCTTCTCGTTGGGGAATTGCAGTTGAAGCTGCGCACGTGCATTTTTCGCGAGATCATCACGATCGTTTTGCGAGAGGCCATCGATGATTTCTTGGGCGCGTGCTTGTACGAAATCTTCGTACCGTCTTTCATCAAGCGCTTCCATTTCTTTGGCTCGCACCGCTTCCATTTTATGCAGCCGATCGGCCTCCTTTTTTCGCTCACTTTTCCATGTAGAAAAATATGTTTTCAGAGCGTTGAACGTTTGCATTTTGAACTTGGTTTCGTGCGCGCGCGTGATCGCCCATGTGACAAAAACCTTTGCGTCAGAAAGCGTCACCTGAGACAAAATTTGCTGCGCAAATTCAATCTCTGCATTGAGGTAGTCACGCTCGGCATCAGCGCCAAACCAGTGCTCATGGAAATGTGCCAGAAGAGCAAAGGCACCATCTTCAAGATTGGTTTCAGGGTGGCCAAGGTGAGGGTCGCGCTCGGACTTGTATGAGCCAAAGTTCAGAGGGAGTTGCTTCTTATAAAAGCTTGCAAAATCGGCGAAGAATTCTTCACCTGGTGTAAACAGAATGTTGAAGCCATCCTTTGCCTTGTTACGCTTTGCTTCGTACGATGAGAGCAGTCCAGTCGCGATGATTGGGTCAAGACGTGGAGCAAGGTGTTTTTGCAAAAGTCGACTCTTGGTGTCCAGAGGCTTCACGCCACCCAGCCACTGCTCACACATCGTCGCGTAGTCTTTTGTGTAGAGAAAATTGACGCTATTGGCTTTTGAGTAGCGGTAGCTCATGTAGCGGTAAAGGATGCGCGCAACACTTTGTGACTGCGGCGGGAGCTCCTTAACACGATCCCAGCTCATGCAAAAGAAATAGCGATCATGAAAGAGAAAGCCAAGAATGATCTCTGGTACGGTGATGATGTAGTAGTGGGGTGCTGACTTGCGCTGATCACGTACAAACGACACCTTGTCGATCAAGGAGAATGTTTCTTGGTGTACCTCGGGTGTGCCGTCTTCATTTTTGAGTTCGGGATGGTCGTACCAATATGTGATCTCAGAACGCGATAATTGCTTAATTGCTTGTGAGATTTCTTTGGACGCCTGACCGGAGTATGACCGTCCCGCGATCTTTGCGATCTGGCGTGTTGAGAGCTTCAAACGTCCGTCAAAGGTAGAACCAAAGTCGGAGAGCATCTTCTCAATGCCTGTCCAGATGCGGTATGCCAGTGCGCCAGGCACACCATACGTTGGATCATGAATGATCTCAAAGTTGCGATCGTCTGGAAGCCCCTCGAAAAGACTGTCGGCTTTCTCCCGTTCGCGCTCTGCAAGGAGCTCTATGGGAATCTTGTTGCGGCCAAAGTGAAAGTACCGCCCCTGGATTTCATTCACAGGGATCGCCTGGTAGAACGCATCGCGAGCACGCGGTATACGCGTCTTCTTTAGCTGTACGATCTCACCCATACACGGCCTACATTAATATTTTATGAGGTGTCGGACGTCCGACACCTGTGCGCAGGCGCGACTCACGCGGACGTCTTGTCTTTCAAATTCTTGTTGATGACCTTCACGGCAGCCTTCACCGCTTTGGCTTCTTCTGCGTCAAGCGTTTCAAGTTTTTCAAACTTTTTCGCAACACCTTGCAACGCCTTGATCGCCTGCTCGGTGGGGGAGAGGTCGCTCTGCTTCTTCTCACCCTTGGATACGGCGCGCGCATCTTGCACGGTCAGCGTGCCTTGCTTGGCGTTAAACCAGAGCTTCTCTTGCTTGATGGTGTCTGCTTCTTTCGCAATCAGGATGAGTTGCGACTTGGTGACATGAGGATAGTCATCCAAGCGCATGAGGATTGATTCTGGCAGGGAAGTGATACGCAAGATTTCATTGACCGTATTGCGCTGCTTGCCAACGACCTTGGCGAGATCACCCTGGGAAATGCGATGCTTTTCCATGTAGCGCTTGTACGCACTGGCTTCTTCCAATGGGCTCAGATCCTCACGCTGCACGTTCTCAATGAGCTGAATCTCTTCAATGTTGTTTTCGACAACGATGCAGTCGATTTTCTCTAAGCCAGCGAGCTTACTTGCGCGGTAACGGCGTTCACCGACAGCGACTTTGTAGCGGTCACGGTCATCAGGATCGACATACACGGAGATCGGCATGATGAGCCCGACGTCCTTGATCGAATCCGCGAGCTCCTGCAATTTCGCTTGGTCAAAAAGCTTGCGCGGCTGATTGGCATCACCAGAGATTTGGCTCAGCGCAATGCGCGAGATACGTTTGCTATTGGGGTCGAGGCTGAACGTGCGGTTCGTCTCTTCCTGGAGATCAATGCCAAGAGGTTTTGGTGCCTCAGTGACCGTATCGTCAGTAGCCATAGTCGTTATATATAAATTGGATTAAGCAATTTCGGAATGTCGCGTACCGTGCGTTTCAGTCGTTCCGACGTCGACATCAAGGTGTGGTGCGGCTACAGGCGCCCCGTCGATTGTGTGCGCAAGGAGCATGTAATTTTGAGCACCTATGGACGTTGGACGGGAGCTAACAATGCTCTTGATCTTGCTGACCTGGTTGTTGACCCAGCCCGTCATGGGGATCGGTTCAAAGACCGGTGTCTGCAGACCTAAGTGATGGCGAAGCTGTGACAAGTAGTCTCGCTCTGTTTTGTAGTTCTTCTGAAACATGGTGGGCAGGACACCCAGCACACGGAGCCTCGGGTTGTGCTCCTCAGCGAAGCGACTGATGGTGTTTGCCAGGCGCTCAATGCCCTTGACGCTATAGCGGTCAAGGCGTGTTGGGATGAGGATATGATCGGCAGCACCAAAGGCGTTGAGGGTTGCCTGTGTGATGCCAGGGCCGCAATCAATGAGGATGTAGTCGTAGTTGTTCGCGATGGCACGAATGTACGATCGCAGGCGCGTTGGTGCTTCACTTTCGCGCACCAGAGCGTCATTGAGCCGCTGCAGAAACTGATTGGACGCAAGGACATGCAGCTCCTTGCCAACGATCGCCTGAGCAATCGGCGTCTGACCTGTCAGCACATGCGCAAGCGTCTTGTGCTCCTCACCAAGCGCATCAGCGTCAAAGCCGCACGCATCCGTCAGATTGCCCTGAGCATCTGCATCGATGAGCAATACGCGCTTACCCATAGAGAGAAACGCATTGCCCAAGGTATGCGCAGTCGTCGTCTTTGCGACGCCGCCTTTCTCGTTTGCGATGGCAATAATGCGAGCCATAAGAGTGTCTTTTAAGGGTTTAGGAGCGACGAAACGTCTCTCGCACCGTGAAGAATCCGTTGGATATGGATACCGTCTTCCTCAATCTGGAAAAAAAGAAGGTAGTCGTTATACGGCTGAACGATGAATGCCCGGAGATGTGGGAACCGTGATTTCACTGGATGACCAATCTCGGGGTTGTCTGCCAAGAGCTGCGCGGTGCGCTCGATCGCTTCCTCAACGCGCAGTGCAGCGTCGATGTTGTCTTGCGCGATGTACTCAAGGAGTTCATACAGATCAGCCTCTGCCAATGCCGAGTAGGAAAATGAAGGCATGGTGTTATTTGCTAGCGCGTGATTTACCTACCTGGTGGATGCGCGCGCGCGCGTTCTCATGAATCTGCGTACCGCTGTTTTTGGAGCGTCCGCTATCAACGCCAGCCTGGATGAAGGCGTCGAGGTCGAATTCGTTTGCGGCTGACTCGCTCTCTTGCATCTTGCGGATCGCGTGACGAATGAAGTCGGCTTCGCGTTGAAAATGACCACTCTCGACCTGGCCCTGAACATAGTCAGCAAGCTTTTCTGGCAAGGACAGATTGATTCGCTTGGTTTTCGCCATGAAATTCATACGCTTACGTTATTTCTTATAGAAATAACTATAGCACACGTGCGCAGAAGCGCCAACTTTCTGCGCCTTTGTGCGCACAAGGGCGTTCAGCAAAGAGAAGGAAGAGGCCCTGGCGTGGAGATATCAACAACCTGTCGGACGTCCGACAAGCTATATCATACGAGGAGATCAGTGAGTCGGTGTGAGAACTATGAAGTCGATTACTCAATTGCAAATTGAATACTGCGAGAGAACCAAAAGCATTCAATTTCCGGAAAATGTAGAAAAAGCTATTGAAAAGGATTACCCAAAAAATCCTGATCTGTACACAGACTCTTTATTCAGGAAAATAAAAATTATGTCCCTAATTTGTCCGGACATAGATCCAGAAGAATTGATTGAAGAGGCTAAAAAGTTAAGTAAAGAATCAAAAAACTCTAATCCTTGCTCAACAGATATATACAGTCAGTCTGATGGAAGCAAAGAAGTCAATAATAATGAGAGAGACTAGAGTTGGGGTGGGAATATTTGACAGAATACTGACAATTGCTACTGTAGAATTATCGAGCCAATTTCTTAGTTGGAAAATTCACTGCACAAATGGAATCGCAGACTTGGCTCTGTGCTTTTTTGTCACTTAGTAGCGATCGATATGCTTATGTAGGCCAATAACTCACGGCTCGCTGACCATAAACTTAGAAAATGAATATTAGTAAACGTACCATCAAAGGACTTGGAAAAATAATAACGGGAGATGGTGAGCTATCGCCGTATCAAAGCGGCCCGCAGTTGGTGGCATTTTTCAATGACTTTGGGAGTAATGACGTTTACGAAAGTGGTTTTCCGTCCAGGTGGCAGTATGTCGAAAGCAAGCTGCAAGATTTTAATGGCACAAAGATAATCGGATCAATCATTGGTCACGCACTTGACCCTCGGGAGTATATGGGTACAACTTTTGCGCATAGCGAAGCACTTGAGAATATTAATAGCTATCTTGCATACGATGGCTATGAAGTGATTTTGGATAATGGACGTGCCAGAATACATGACAAAAAGGGTTCAACCGTAGTCTATAAGCATGCATTTGGCGTGGAATCAGACGCTACTGATTTCATAAGAGAGCAGCTTCTAAAAGCCGAAGAGAAAATCACTGCAGGCGACTATGATGGCGCTATAACGAACGCACGATCTCTACTTGAAGCGGTGATGATCGAGCTTGAAAAAAATATTGTAGAAAACGCGCCAAAGTACAATGGCGACATGCCCAAGCTCTACAAGAGAGTGCAGAAGCTCCTAAATATAGAGCCAAGCCGTCCGGATATATCAGGCCCACTGAAGGAGGTACTTTCTGGGCTGGTGAGTATTGTTGGTGGAATTTCCGGAGCAAGTAACCGCATGGGCGACCGACATGCTCGGTCATACAAACCATCAAAACATCACGCGGTTTTGGTTGTTAACGCTTCAAAGACGCTCGCAGATTTTCTCTGCGAGACACACAACTACCAAGAATCTAAAAATATTAGCAGCATCGATACATGCACCTAGAAAGATGAGTCGAGGTCTATCTCACCTTGCTGCGAACGAGATCTGGTTCATCAATCATGCGCTTGATGGTGTCAAAAAAAGCATACTTGAAGGCGTCGTCTTTGGCGTACAGCTTATAAAGCTCTAGTTCCTGCTTGCGCTGCTTGGACATGACCTCTTCGAGAATTTTCTTGAACGCCATATCACGCGTTGGAGTGTTTGTGTTGTTGGCTACTTTCGTCTCAAAATCTGGGTGATTCTTCACCTGCTGACTGAGAGCTACAAACTTTACACGTTGATCCTCGGGGGTGGCATCCCAGCCTTGAAACCAACGCTCGTTGAAGGTTCTTACAATCTCTTCGAGCTCGTCTGCTTCTGACTCACCACCAAAAGCGCCTCTGGGATTGGCGTTTTGCGGCGCAAGCTCACTTGCAGAGTCATCGAGACCGATGCTGGCGTTCAGGTTTGTTCGCTCGAGACCGTATGTAGATAGGTCGACAGAATCTAAAAGATCATCGATCGCTTCAGCTTCACGGTCAACCACAACGAGCTTCGGTATGAGGAACTTGAGAAACCAAAAGAGTTTCTCCCAGCTGACCATGCTGAAGTCCATGATGGATGAGACTTGCCCATAGATTTTTACAAACTGCTTAGCCTTAATCTTGAAATCAGCTTTATCCTCATCTTCGAGATCCAGGTCGTTGTTGAAGCGATCAGCAGCGACATCGATAATAGGGCTTAGGTCTTCAGCATCAGCGTCAGCAAAGTATTTCGTAACAAAATCTTCGACTTCGTACCCTTCGTAAACGCCAACGTCATCAAGCGTTGCTTTTAGCTCATGAAGAACATTGATATCTGTAGCTTCGCTGAGTTTGGTCGAAGAGTAGAACGGATCAAAAGAGCTCTTGATGTCATCAGTTGTGTTGAAGAAGTCTAGAATAAATAGATCCTCCGTCCTCTTCCCGAGGCTTGGTGCTGATCGGTTGAGACGTGAGAGAGCTTGCACTGCAAGCACTCCTTGCAGCTTCTTATCAACATACATGGCACTGAGTTTTGGTTGATCAAACCCAGTGAGGTACTTGTTGGCTACGACGAGCAATCGGTATGCATCTTCATCAAATTTGTGGCGTGTGTCTTTTTCTCCGAAGCCGTTTAAATCTGGCTCAGTGTATTCGACGCCATCAACTTTCTTCTTTCCTGAAAAGGCAATAGCGACCTTGAACGGGTTTCCTCGTTTATCGACTAGCTTGCTAATGGCTTTGTAGTAACGAATAGCACTCTCTATATTCTGCGTAACCACCATGCCCTTTGCTTTTCCCTTGAGCTTCTTCTTATTCACAACTTGCGTGATGAAGTGCTCGAGCATGATCTCTGCTTTGGTGCCAATTGTTCGCTCATCACGTTCAACATACGCACGCAATTTTTTCTGTGCTTTTACAGTATCGAACTCAGGATTTTCAGCGACAGACTTCTCGATCTCGTAGTAGCTTTTGTAGGTTGTGTAGTTCGCAAGTACATCTAGAATGAAGCCTTCTTCGATGGCTTGCTTCATGGAGTACAGGTGGAAGGGCTCATAACTTCCGTCTTGTTTCCTTTCACCGAAGCGCTCTAGTGTGCTGTTTTTCGGTGTTGCTGTGAATGCTAGGTAGGAAGCATTTCCACGCATTTTACGAGCCTCCATGGCCTTGAGTATGAGTACCTCAGGATCATCACTTTCTTCCTCCTGAGATGCGCCCATTGCTTGGTTCATGGTGCTAGCAGCACTACCACTCTGTGAGCTGTGCGCTTCGTCGATGATGACAGCAAAACGCTTGTTGCTGAGATCCGCAATGCCATCGATGATAAATGGAAACTTCTGAATCGTTGTGATGATAATGCGCTTACCACCTTCCAGGTGAGTCTTCAATTCGCTAGATGTCATTGCTGGCGCGACAATATTCTTCACCTCCGAGAACTCACGGATGTTGTCACGGAGCTGTTTGTCTAGCAAACGTCGGTCAGTTACGACAATGACTGAGTCAAAAAGCGGGCTACGAACATCTTTAGCTCCTGGAAGATCTGCAGTTTTTGGATATGTCTCTATGAGCTGATAAGCCGCCCAGGTTATAGAATTGCTCTTCCCTGACCCAGCAGAATGTTGAATCAGATAAGTGTGCCCGACGCCATTGTTCCTTGCATGTGCCAGAATCTTACGCACGACATTCATCTGGTGATAACGAGGAAAGAAAAGTGTGCGACTGGCTAAAGAGTCACTAGCCTTACCATCGAAACGCACGAAATGTTGAATGATTCCAGCGAGGCTTTTAGGTGTAAACACCTCATTCCAGAGGTAGGCAGACTTGTGGCCTTTTGGATTAGGAGGGTTCCCTTTGCCGTGATTGTGACCTTTGTTAAAAGGCAAGAAAAACGTTTTCTGGTCACACAATTTCGTCGTCATGTAGACTTCATCAGTATCTACCGCGAAGTGTACAAGGCACCGTCCGAAATTCAGAAGTGGCTGGCGCTGGTTGCGATTTGACTTGTACTGCCTGACGCCGTGTACCTTGGCATTCTGGCCTGTCCAGTGATTTTTCAACTCAAGAGTCGCCAGAGGAATACCGTTGAGGAAGATAGCCATGTCAATCTCCTCACGTAGATTCTCCTGGTTGTACCGAACTTGCCGCGTGACGCTGAATTGATTAAGCGCAAAGTTGCGTTTGACGCTTGCGCTACTGTTGGACAGTGGAAGCTGATAGAGTAGTGTGAAATGAGCATCCTCCACATCTAAACCTTTACGCAGAAGGCGCAAAACACCGTACTTTTTCACCATACGATCAAACCGATCAAGAACCTTAAGCTGCCAATCAGAAGATTTCTGTAGCTTCTCAAGTTCCTCCTTCTGAGTGGTCTCCAGAAAGTTCCAGAAATAGCGCGTATCTAAAGCGTACTTGGCATCGAAATCCTCTGCATAGCCTATTGTAAAGCGGGGCTTCTTTTGATTTAGCTCTGCGACCAGAGCAGGCTCTGAAACCTGATCCTTCAGCTCCTCCAAACAAGTGCCGGTAAGCGCTTTCTCTATTGCAGATTCTAGTGCTTGCTCATTTGTTTTAGTGACCATAGTTGGATACGTTAATTTTACCGGTTACGGCGCTGTCTATGAGAGTAGTTTTAAGTTCATTAAGATTATCAATTTGCTTCTTTGTATTTTTGATAGATTCCTCAATCTCGCCACACGTAGTTTCTACAACCTTCATAATAGAATTTTGCTCAGACAAAGGAGGAAAGGCAATGCACATATTCAAAAACATATGTGGATAAAATCGAAGGCGAGATGAATGGAGGCCTGTAGACGTGGAGTTGTAGTAGTCCACGTATATTCTGCTTTTCAATAAGGACTCAATATATTTCGGATTGAAATTATATTTCCTTTGGCGGAAAACTCCATAAGAAGGACTGACAATACCTTCGTGCTTGGAGACACCTAACGCACCCATCCACGCCCACATTATATTATAAACTAGATCTCCATCTTTAATGAGTTTCGATCCAGCGTAGCTCTCGGCAAGAAACATGCTAACTTCTTTTTCCGATCGTGGTGTTACCCCAGTTGTGTGCGAAACAGAAAGCAACTCCTCCTCCCCTTGAGTTGAACGCTCATCCACTTCGTGAAACAAATATTTTGCACGTTTAACCTCCCAGTGTTTAGGAATTTCACCAATCCAATCCACGCCTGAATACTTCATTTTTGCTCTAGGATTAAGGCCTTTGGTAACTGCTTCTTGAGTGATTATACTTTTTTGCTCCTCTAGCAGATTAACTAGAAGCACTTTCTTTTTAATTGCGTTCTCTATCTGATCAATCCTTAAGTCCAAAAATCTAGTAATCCTTTCTTGCTCTGTTCTTTCTGGAAAATATATCTTGAAATCTTTTATCAGTGGCAATCTTAAGCTATCCACTGTTGATTTAGCAGATCCAAGAATCGCGACATTGATGAATTTTGATAATAGGAAATAGTAAAAATATCTACCCGTAACATCGGAAAATTCGCTAAATTTGTAAACCCTTTGATGGTAGTCAAACTTACCCGTTATGTAGTGATATATTTCGCCGACACCAGCACCATCACCTGAGGTTAGAACAGCTTCGCCATCATAAGAATAGGTATCTATATTCTCTACTATTTTAGATCTTACGAAGAATGGATACGCACCTGTGCGGATTTTGTTTTCGGTGTTCTTTTCCCCTGTTTTTATTTTGCATAAATAGCGTACTTTTTTCCCATTCCATGATCGAGGGATAAGGCCGATATACGGAATATTAGTATTTTTGTATTCTCCCATAGATAAATTATTGTCCATGAGCTATTTATTAACAATCTTCATTATCAAACCATCTGTCTCTTGCTCCAGCTTTAGAATATCAGCCGTAACCTCATCTAAGCTACGCAATGGTTTATGTTGATAGAAATATTTGTTGAAACTAATTTCATAGCCAATTTTCGTCTTCTCCAAATTGATCCACGCTTCTTCTACATGAGGTTGTATCTCTCGCAGGAAATAGTCATGGATGGGCTCCTTCAGTTGAATATATTCAGAATCTCGAAGTACGCTATCACTTTCATACGTAGTGAAATAATTCGGAATGTCGCTTTGGTAGTAGCCATAATTAGCGAGATCTTCAACTCTGCAGTGAAGACGATTGAGGAGGCTCTGAAGGGTGTCATCTGTGAGTTTTATTTTCTTCTTTACTACCTTTTCCGCTTTTTCGGCGTACCAACTTACGGCACTTAATATAGATTTAATTTCGGCATTACTAAACTTGGTATCAATCTTTTTCAGCGCATTGCTTACGTCATTTTTAAATACGTTGAAATCAGTGTATTCGTCTTCACCAATACGCTCTTGCAACAGCGCAGCAAGATCCAGGGTGGCCTTGCACTTATTCCACGTAGATGGTGAGATTAGGGCTTTCCGTTTCTTCGCGTTGAGGTCGATATCGTTATCCTCGCACCAACTGAGAATGTCCTTTTCGATTTTAGGAAGATCAGTGTATACACGCTCTCCAAATGACTCAAATGCCCATTCCATAGGTTCTTTCAGTGTTTTATCAAACCTTAAACCTGCTATATTCTCTGAGGAGAACCGTGCCGCGCGTCGACTTGGTCTTTCTATCGTTACTTTATGATAACCAAAATCGGCGTTATCGAAGATCTTAGATGAAATGCCCGTAGCATTGTCCCGCGGGACATCCCTGAACGCAAGGTGACAATCTCGAATCTCTTGAACATGCTCTGGGAGAAGCTCACAGTTCTTATCTCCAAGATTTTTCCTGAGCTTCTCATATCGATGTGATGCATCGATAAGCTGTACTTTACCTTGCCTATTTTCTGGTTTTTTATTGCTTATTAGCCAGATGTATGTAGAGATACCTGTGTTGTAGAATAGGTTGTTTGGAAGTTGGATGATTGCTTCGAGAAGATCGTTCTCGATGATATGCCGACGAATATTACTCTCCCCGCCGCCGGCATCCCCAGTGAAAAGACTCGAGCCATTGTGTACTGATGCAATGCGGGATCCATATGGGCTTTGCGATAGTGGCCGCATCTTATCAACCATCTCCATCAGGAAAAGTAGTTGTCCATCCGAGCTGCGAGGTGTGGCATCTTCAAGTGACTCATTACCCCAATAGTCTTTTAGAGGTACCTCAAAACGAGGATCGATGATGTCCTTACCATCTTTAATGTTCTTCACTTCGGTTGCCCACGACTTCCCGTATGGCGGGTTTGAAAGCATGAAGTCGAAAGTCGTTCCAGCAAATTCATCGGATGATAGGGTGGAGCCGACACGAATATTGGAAGGATTGTTGCCCTTGATCATCATGTCTGATTTGCAGATCGCATACGTCTCATCGTTGATCTCCTTTCCATACAGGTGGACATCCCCTGTTGCGCGGATCTCACCATCAGGATCTTTGATGAAGTTCTGAGCTTCGGTGAGCATCCCACCAGAACCGCAAGCAGGGTCATAGATCGTCATAACTGGCGGAAGGTTGTGCTTTATAGGATCAAAGACAATGTGTGTCATGAGATCAATCACTTCCCGGGGTGTAAAGTGCTCCCCCGCCTCTTCATTGTTGTCCTCATTAAACTTGCGAATAAGCTCTTCAAAGACATAGCCCATACCCAGATTAGTCAGTGCCGGAAGCTTCCGACCATCAGGATCCTCCGTGACGTCTGGTGAGAGGTTTATGTGAGCAGATGTGAACTTCCCAAGAACGTTTAGAAGAACGTCCTTTGATGCCATGTGCTTAACCTGACTCTTCAGATTGAATTTTTCTATGATTTCTTTGACATTGGGGCTATAACCATTCAGGTACTCTTCAAAGTTCGATTGGAGGATTTGTTGGCTGTTGGTCGCAGTATCGTGAAGACGCTGCAGAGTCCAATCGCTCGTGTTATAGAAAACGTAGCCGCTAGCTTCTTTGAGGCCTGCTTCATCCCACTCCGTGAAACCCGCTTCATCGCGCTGAAAAGCAAGCTCTTCCATAACAGCATCCTTGGAGGGCTCGAGAAGCACATCAAGGCGTCGCAGTACAACCATTGGCAGGATGACATCGCGGTACTTGCCTCGCACGTAGACATCGCGAAGGCAGTCGTCAGCGATTGACCAAATGAAGTTAACTAATCGAGAGTGAGATGCGGTATTCATATAGTAGTTTGAGGGAACTCTTATTAGTTGCTCTTAGCCGCTACTGTTAGGCGACATTGGGGAATAGCACCACTGCGCTTCACGCAAAATATGGGAGCAAGGACTATACGCCTTATAATACATCAACCGCCCGTTTTCACGAATTCTAGCAACAGCGCTGGTGCTGACGTTAAATGATGATCTTCTCTACTTCATCTAACGAAATAATGTCGTTGCGGCGGTCGTAGAGTTTGGTGGTGCGGGGGCTTTCGTGTCCTGCCATCTGTTGGGCGTGCTCTACTTGCCCACCGTTTTCCAGGTAGATGGTGATACCGCTGGCGCGGAACATGTGGTTGCCTGCCACAGTATCGATGTCAGCCTGGCGCAAGCGCCGTCGCACCATCTTGTAGGCCTCGCCGCGCAACAGCCGCCTACCAGTGAAGTCGCCGCCCCTACCTCTTGCGATCGAGCAGAACAACGGTGACTTAGGTTCTGTGAAGCCGCTGATCGGTGAGTGCTCTAAGTAGTCCAGAAGGTATTCGTCCAGGAGATGGTGGCACGGAGCCTCGTGCACCTTGCCACCCTTCTCACGAAACCGCAGCCAAGTTTTTCTTCTTTGTGTGTAGACGTCTTCCCTGTTGAGGCCGACGACAGCACTGACACGACCAAAGGTATAGAAGAGTGTTGCGATCATGGCTCGATCGCGAAGTCCTACTGATGTCGTCGCATCGATCGAATCAAATAACTGCTTGATCTCATCCTTAACAAGAATTGGTGTCTTCCCTTTCTTGACGACATGCTTGGGCCCGCGCACAGCGTGTGCTGGATTGGTGGGCATGATCTGACCAATGATGAGAAAGTCAAAAAGCATTCTGAGCGCAGCCAAGTGTTGCTTCACAGTTGGCGGCGCGTATTCTTCACCGAGCTTCTCCACGTAGGCGGCAATGTGTACGGACGTGATGTCGTGCAGTGCAAGCGGACACGAGTCGAAAAATTTCCACACCGCACGCGCGTATGCTGACCTGGTGTTCTTGTTCCGAATATTGGCAGTGAAGAATTCCAGAAATCGAAAAGTAGCATCTTCGCCGAGGTCGGCGATTGCAACTGGTAGCCCAGCTGTCCGCACATCGATCGGGAGAGATCGAGGAATCGCTGGCAACCCTGTTTTTTGATCTACTTTCACCATACATTCAGTATAGCATATAGGGGTACATAAAGGACGTTATGTACCCCTATAGAGATCGAGATTGGGATGCATTTTGACGACGCTCCGTCAGGTGGATTTGAGATTTTTGAAGTAAGAAAAAACACCCAAGCCGTTAAGCTTGAGTGCTAAATTTCCGAGATACCGGAGGGAACTGTTCACCTGTAACCTGTATGTTCTGATTTTCAGTGTCGTTTCATTATTTCCGAAGCAATGTTGTATACGCGATGTTGCATGGGCTTGAGCCCATGACGATACGAATTTGGATCTGTCGATCCATGACAACGGCGGTACGAAGGTCAGCGTAGATCTCATCAAACATCGAGTGTGATTTGAAAAGGCTGATGGAGTTTCCTCCCGTCAGTGTGCAATTGAGGTTATGAATTTCCGCAACGTTGCTGAGCTTGATCAATGCACGACACCTTAAAAACACTACATATGAAGTAAAAAACGCCATCCTCAGGCTCGAGGAAGGCGTTATCGACACTACATCATCACCGCAACCGCAAGCGGTATATCAGCAAGCGACCGCACCACCTGACCAATGTGCTCGTCGCTATCTGCACTAGCGTAGCAATACGTAATCCGCACACCTCGCTCGATCGAGAAGTCGTAGAGCGCACGAACCTGCCCCACACCAGGCACGAGAGCCATAAAGGCAGCAGAGTGATACCCCCTTTCACACAGCAGTACTGCGTGTAAAGGACTCTGTACCAAGATGAGACTGCCACCATCTTCTACCCCCTGCTCCCAGGCTGGATGATAAAGATCGCCGTCCCGCGCGAAATGCTGCACACCTGGATAGGTAATGCAATGCACACCATCCGCAATAGCAAGCCCGCAGTACGCAAGAAGCTCCCCTTCCTCGTTCCGAATCGGACACACAACCTGCCCCGCAAGCGTTCCCCTCCCCTGGTAGTACCCAATGCCAAAACCAGCAGGTCGGGTAATGCCCAGAGCCGCAACATCTGCATGGTCAGGCTCAATGCCTTTGAGCTCAAACCCCAAGACGGTGTTTGTCATCTTGGGAACAATCTCTGACGCTTCTCTGGATGCCTTTTTGGGCGACTCCTTCTGTGTATCAACCGCAACTGCCGCTTCCTTCTTAGCCACCTTCGGTTTCAGTACTTTTGCCTTCGCCTTCTTCTGCTGATCCGAAACCGGAAACCATTCGTTCAAAAGCTTCGCTGCACCTGGCACGTCGACCTCCTCGAGGCCTGCAACAAGATCCAGGACGTTGCCCTGCGCGCCACAGCCAAAGCACTTGAAAACATTCTTTACCGTACTCGCACTGAAACTCCGCCGATCGCATAAGCAGATCGGGCACGGCAAGCGCAGCTGCGTCTTCCCTTCTGAAAGTACGAGATCAGCAGGTGCGAAGTAACGCGACAGCACATCGACAATACTCACACGAGCTTTGATCGCGTCAAACGATATCCGTGCCATCAGAAGTCCTCCACGATGTAGCCCGCTGCCCGCGCATGTCGCGCATACACAGAAATCGGTGCCTTTGCCTCAAAGAATGCATCACGCTCGATGGTCACGATAAAAAGTGACTCGATCTCACTGACCATCACACTCCCAAGCTCAGGAAAGCCCAGACCAAGGTCACACAGTCCCGATGCAATGTCAGGATAGTCTGGATGGACATCTGTGAGAAGCCATGTGCACGGCCCGCCAAAGAGCTTGACGACGGGATAGAAATCAGACGCTCCCGTTTCTTCGACAATTTTGCCGTTTGCAATGAGCTTTTCGATATCCTCAGGTAAAAGTAACGGACGCCATGGATGAAACTCCATAACCAACCTCCTGCCCCGACAACGCCGGAGCGTTGCCACGTAGAAGTCTGTCTGTTCGTAAGGTGCTAGTTATAGAAAACCATGTACTGCAACCCTGGTCAAGACAGCCTCGTATTTGACAGCTTTTCTTTGAGGTGATTATCTAAAGAAGACACTGCGTGCAGTGTGACATCACCCTCCCACTCGTGGCGCCTCCTCTGGCGCACAGAGGGAAGGAGCAAACAATGACAGAGGAAATCAGACCATTTATCCGTGATAAGCGTGGCTGCTACAGCGTCACTAGACCTGTACGATCAGAAGAGATCATCCAGGTGGCGAAACGGCTCACAGCCAGAAGACTACGCCGTGGCAGCGACATCCTATCGTCTCCGCAGCATGTACGTAACTACCTCACAATCCATTTAGGTGATGAGCAAATCGAAAAGTTCTGGGGCGTGTTCCTCGATAACCGTCACCGCGTCATCGAGCACGGTGTCCTGGCAACAGGTTCGATAAATACTGCTGCTGTTTATCCGCGTGAGATCGTGAGAAGAGCACTGCTGTGTAACGCTGCTGCGATCCTTTTTGCGCACAACCATCCCTCTGGTGTCGCGGAGCCATCCGACACCGATGTGCGACTGACACGGAAACTGTCGGACGCACTCAAAACCATCGATGTTCATGTGCTTGACCACCTCATTGTAGGTGGTGACAGCATCACATCACTCGCAGAACGCGGACTTGTCTAGAAAGCGGCAACCGCCATTAGCCACTCAATGAGTGGCTTTTTTCTCTGCGAATGCAATGTTTGGTCTCGTATACTGCGCAGCGCCCTGCGAACTTTGTACGATCAATAGGTTGATACGCGCTGAATCCGCACGACACGCAACTATTTTCGCTTTTTTCTATCGACTTTTAGGTCAAAAGCACTGGTAGCATCTTTCGCAGGCGAAAAATCCGCGACACTCTCGAATCCAGACACATCGGTTGACCCCATTATCCGAACATTGGCACCACCGCCCGGATTTCTAATCAGCGTTTTGCATGGATCGGCTTCCATATTGATAAGATCAAGGTCATGTTCTCCATCGATCCTGATAACTTCCTCCGCATTAGGCCCTGGTTCGAGGAACTTGCAATTAATCATAGTATTCTTCGTTCGCGTATCATCCGTCATGATATCCCTCTAGCTATGTTACCTAATAGGTACTGTGAACCTTCATCGGTAAAGCCACAGCATATATTCAATTGCCGAAGTTCTTGTGATCGACGGGCTATCCATACAGCCACACCCAAAGAATATAGCCAGCAACAACAGCGGCGACGATTGCGCCGATAAGTGGCATGATGAAAGCTTTCATCCCAAAATATTCTTTGAGTTTATGCTTGAGCGTTGGTGTGTTATTGCTCTTCGGGGCGCCCTCTGCGGAGTAATCGATGACCCTCCTATTGTTCCTGACTTTTGTCCTGTCTTTAAACCTGACGTCACCTACCCCTCCAGGATCTTTTACTACAGTGTCGTTGTCGTGAATATCGGTGTCATCTTCAAATAATATGGCCATCTCTACATTCTCTCGTGTAGATCAAATAGGAACTCCCCGCGCATATTTTACACCTCTATCACCGCTGAAAAACGCTTCCTAGAGTTACCACAGACCTATTCTTCCCTTCTTGCCACGGGATCTCAAAGAAGGGTGTTGATTCCACTGTCGCAAGATCGCTAAACAGCAGCTTGTTCCATCCCCCTTCGATTGCCTGCGAATTGACGAGCATGTTGTGGATTCGCTTGGGCGTCATTCCAACGACTAGTACGATGAAACTACCAATTGCTGGGAAATGCTCCCTGAGCGCACGACTCTTTGCCGTTGCACGGTACTGCCGCATCTTGCGTGCGAGCGTCGCCTTGGTAGCATCGGCACTCACATGGTTCTCCGTGCCACGATCAGCTTCAAGAAAAAAGTAGAGACGGTTTTGCCCATCGGGGCGATCAGGAAAGTGCAAGCAAAACATCCTGTCTGGAATGATCCACGACGGCTCTGCTGTCAGTGGCGGAAACGCTGGCACCGGCCAACTACGCGTGCGGTGCTTGCCGATATTTCGCTCAGGGTGTGAGATAGTCTGAATCAGATCTGTTTCATCAATGAAGGTAATGCCTCTTTCACTGCACGCTACACGCGCATTAGCCACTACCTCTGTCGTAATAAGTGTGTGCTTGATATGAGGCCGTTCTACTTTCGTGTTATTGGATACGACGTTTACGCTTTTGAGAGGTAGAGAATATGGCGGCTCAAGCAGCACCTTCTTCCCTTCCCTGCCAAGCGCATAGACAAGTGGCCTGCTGCCACCACCTTCTACGAATTCGCCAAATTGCGCCTGCGGACGCGCAACATAGTCATTGCGGAACAGTGCTGTGAGGCGGTTCTTAAGGTTAGTGAGATGCCAGGACGGGTCGACTACTTTCTGGATCTGCTCCGCTGTCATAAAGCGATGCGTATAGATGGAATACAAGAGGGCTCGGTCACGTGGTGTGATCTGAATGCGCGGCCTCTTCTCCGTGGGTACGCGTGGTGTAGCCTCCATATGCCCTCGATTATATCATGCGCGCTGTCGCGCTCCGTCAGCTAAACGTGATGCTCTCTTCGTCGTCCGCAAGAGGTGAATCGGTCACGGAGAATGTTGCGTCCTGATTTAACGCTGCAAAGACTGCATCTTTCCTGCGGTAAAGATCGCCCTGCCTTTCATAGTATTGCGTGTGGCGCTCCAAGAGGCGCTGGTCACTAACGACAGGTGTATTCGTGTGCGCAACGATTGCATCAAAGCTCACAGCGTGTGGCAGTGTCACGACACAGTGCTGCGTCGGCATAAGCACCAAATACCGCTTGTGCTCCATAAGCTGTTCTTCCAGCGACAAGCGGGCGGTAGGCAACATGGCCATCTCAGGAATGAGTGTTTCTGACACGCCCTCAGAACTACTGCTAGTGGAAAATGTGCTACTTGCAACAGATTCTGAAGTACTTTTGCTGGTGGAATCTGCACGCATATGAGAGATTTCAGATTCACCCATGCCAAAGAAACCTGGGTCGCCCTGGAGAGCTTGTCCGGCAGAAGAAGCGCTGGCACTGCCTTTCGCTTGCGCAATTGCCTTCCCTTCTCCACCTGCTTCGCTTCGCGAAAAATTGCGCAAATGCCCGATCGTATATCCAACAACGGTTGGCTTATCCAGCGCATCAATCGTCTCATCGTAACGAATGCGCCCGTTATACACTCGCTGCACGACAAGCTCAGCATCTTCATCGCTCAGAGCAAAGAAGACCTTGGTCGCCGTTGAACCAAGAACGGATCCTCGTACCTTGATGCCAGCTTCATCCAACTGCGCGATACTTTGATGCGAGAGAATCATGCGCAAGCCAAACTGCCTGAGCTTATCGATACCTGTCGCAATATCGTCGTTGAGGTAGCGATCACACTCGTCGATATAGCAGTAAAATTCACGCGGCTTACGTCCATTGATGGTGTAGCGCTCACGTGCTCGCATTGTCAGGTTATTGAGTAGCAACCTGCCAAGAATTTTGCTTTCCGTGTCCGTCAGACCAGCTGGATCCATCCCTGTATGGACAAGGATGGTTGCTCCCTCATCCATCGCTTTCTTGAAGTCAAAGGAACTCTTCCGCTGCCCTACGATGCACGAGAGCGTCGCACTAGAAAAGCGTGCCAGGCGATTGGTCGGCGCTTCCATGAAGAGCTCGAAGTCACTGCGCCGCTTACCATCAAACTTCCGCCACTCCTCACGGATTGCCTGTGAGTTAGAACGCTCATACAGAGCGCGACGCTCGTCCATGCGGTCGTAATTCGTAAAAATATGGCTATCACATAGCGTCAGGTTATTCTCAGCAAGCACATGAAGAATGTGCCGCATCACGTGATTGTAGCGTGGCTGGCTGTCAAGGTTTTCACCGCCTTGGATCGACGCGATAGCAAGCATTGTCGCGTCCACGGCGTGTCCAATACGCGTGAGGCGGTCTCTCGCACTTTCGCCTGCAATAGGCTCTACTTCCAGCGGGTTAAAGGCAAAGGTGTGTGTGGGATGATTGGGATTCAGCAGCAGTACTTTTCGCGAACGGAGATATCCGTTTTGGATGATCCACTTCGTCAGGTCATTGTAGAGATTCCCAGCAGGATCAATAAGCAATAACCCGTGCCCCTTGATGATGTCCTGGCGTATGCATGCCTCCAGGAACTTCGTCTTTCCACCCCCAGGTCGCCCCAGAACCTGCATATGATACTGCCGCAAAGCAGGAGGAAAGAGAAAAGACTGCGTTGGATCATTCTCGTACTGCAGCGCTGAAATAGGATGCGATGCATGAACAGATGTCGGAACACGTGAAAGGTACTGTCGCGGTGTTTTACCAGCGACTGCAGTGCCTGGTCGTGTGATCCTCTTATACACTATGAATCCCCTGCTTCATCATTTCATAGGAGTCCTCAATCTGTTGTAAGTTGAGAAAATCCTGCGAGCCCTCTGACAGATCAGGCTCCCGGCCCTGCCTTCTAATGCGCGCATAGAACTCCGCAACCTTCTCCTCACACATCTCATCAATTTCCTTGATGACCTCTTGTATCTCTTGCTGTTCTTTTATGTATGCACGACGAGCTTCTCGCCGTGCTTGCAGTTTCTTCTTCGTTTGCTCCTTAAGGAGATCTTTCTTCGTTTTACCCTTGTTCTTTTCGTATTCTCTGAGGGCGTCTTGTGCCTTCAGTTGTGCAAGTTTGTTCTGCGCGGCAAGCGTTTCTTGCCGTATAGAATCTTGCTCTTTCTCAAAGCGCTCACTATCGAGCGCACGACTTGCGGTTATACGCGATGCATGTATGAGGTCAGAGTCAGCATCAAGGATTGCTCGTAAGTTTTTACCTTGAATGCGATTTCCAACCTTCGCCGCAGCGATGTACGCCTCACCCGCTTCCGCAACAGCCTCAAAGAGCTTGCGCTGCGCATCGACATTACGCCGTTGCAGAAACCGAAGGAAGACGGATCCTTTTCCAGGAATCTGGAGCCTAAACGGCTCATCATCCACACCTTGCAAGACACCGATATCATGCGGGATCAATTGGTTCTTCCCCTCGCGATCTACGAGATCACCCTCACTCATTGTCCCATCACTCACAGCCCTATCCTCGTTCTGCGCCATTGACCAAATAGCGATATTGTGCTATATTTAATACAAGCATGACACTATGTTGTAGGTGGATTCAGGTGCGCTACTAAGCGCATGAATCCCCCAACAACCAAGTGAAATCATCATGCTTATTGTCCTTTTTCAAACTGTTGCCTTTATTCTCGTTGCTCTCCTTGCACTCGCTGCGATCAGGGCGCTGTGGATGACTATCGAATTCACCATCGGCCCTGTAAACCCACTAAAAAAATCACCACAGTCGACAGAAATCGGTGGTGCATTTGCAACCTACGACTCTCGAGACATGACGGACGCTGAGTATTGTCAAAAGACTCATCAACATGAAATCGATCGCAAAGCTATGGCGTACGAGCGAGCTGAGATCGAGTTTTCTATGGAAATTGAGCATCGAAAAAGAATGCGACAAATTGCCGGAGAAGCGCACCGCGTAAAAGAACCAACTCAATCCCATACTCCTCATGTTGTCGGCAGCTCTACAACAGCATCCGCAAAGAAGCCAAAAAAAACGAGGGAAGCGAAAAATGGGGAAGCGCGAGCACCATACCAACGCATCACCAAGCCAACATCAGAACATCTGAAGCGGTTGGAAACGCTCAAGCAACAACGAAAACGCACAACAAAAGCCGGTGAAGTCACTCGTATACGCCTCCATTGAGAGGAAAATATCGACAGAGATCGCGCATCGGCATTAGCCTCTTGAAGACATCTCATTGGATGTCTTTTTCTTATTCCACATGATCAAATTTTCGCTTACGTTCACGCAATTTCTCAATGTTTTCGTACTTCTTCAACATCTCCGCCTCTTCATCAAGCATCTTACTCATCTTCCGAGCGCGTCTACTCTGCACTTCGTAGTGAATCCCATCAGCCCAAGTATTTACAGCCTTGAATGGCCTCTGTACAGAGGCAAAAATACCATCAGCAATCTCCTCATTGAATGCTTTCTGGTAACGCGACGCATGTAAACCAGCTTCGGCACCGTGCCTCTGTGTCAATGCGCCACCCGACACAACAAAATAGTAAAAGATGTCATAGGCAAAAATAAGTAGACCAGGTAGTGCAAGAAGCACGAGAACAGGCCAGATGTAGTTGATTGCAATCACACCTAGAACTATAGCGAAGAATGGCGCGCCTACGCTCCACATGAAGACGAGAAAAACAATACCGCCGATTATGGCTATAAGTACATTGCCAGAATTTAGTGATGCATCGAAAGCGCTCATTGCCAGCAGTAGCAGTACATAAAGGATGACTGTGACAACGACGCCAAAAATGACGCCTGTGACAATCTTAATGCCGACGCGATACGACAGATCCCAAAACGACGGTGTAAAAAGCGCTACACCTGCAATGATCAGGTACGGAATAAAAAGCATTGGTGTTGTTACAAATTTTTTGGCGACCCCCATGCCAAATTCTGTGCGCCGTACAACATCGAGCCAACCGCTATTACTTTGCTTCAGCTTCTCCTCAGGCTGAAATGTACTCTGTTCCGCTCGCACATTACGTTGATCACGCTGTGACGCTCTGGGTGACCCTTGTTGTGTAATTGCGACTTCTGCGGCTGACATGTTCGTTTGAACGGCAGTAGTGCGTGAGGCAACATTTATCGGTTTCAGATCAATGATGACAGGCGTGATCTTATCCTTGAGTGTGACTGTCCTTCTAGCAGTTGCGTAGCCTGGTGCGTCAACTTCAATGTCATACGACTTACCGAGAGGCAACTCCATTAGCGGTGTGTATTGGGGTCTAATGTTCATAATTCGCACACGGGCATGCGCAGGCGAGGCCTTCACATGGAGCTTTCCAGTGTTGGCTACAGGTGCCTCTGCAAGCGTCGTCTTTCTGTTTTGCTCTCTGACTGTAGCAACAAATTTCTTGAGTCCTGGGTAAAGGGAATCTAGAGGCCGCATTGCCTTGCGACTTGCAATACGTGATGAGTGAAGCCATCCGCCACCTAGCGTATTCTGTTGCTTGTCGACGACGAAAATAAAATCTCGATTACGACGACGACCCAATGAAATGAGAAGTGCACCCTTACTCACCCTGAACTTATCGCGCCCATTAAAGCCTTCTGAGAAACGATATTCGTGGCTAGTCATTGTTATGACCTGCCCCACCTCACCGTCATACAGTTCCTCATTTGTAGGGAACTCTGCCCCACTCATTACCTGACCACACAGCATTAACTGCAGTAACAGAAAAATCCATTTCACACCGTAAAACCCCGCTTTATCGGTCTACAGATCGAGAACTACTGTTGACATATACAGTATTATGCACTATAATACATTAACCCAAGTTGTGGGCTGGATCAAGTGTCTCATGGGCCTTTGATCCCACCCATAAACGAGGAATCATCATGCCCAGTACCTTAGTCAGTGTTGCAATAGCTATCGTTATTCTATCTGTGACCTACATCTTGTGGAACGTAATTTTGGATCATTTTGCATCGAAAAATTTGCGAAGACACAACGAAGACATGGAATACCGCATACAAAACGGCCCTGCTATTGTGCGAGAAAGACGCGAGCGGATCGCTGCGTCAAACCTCGACACGATGCGGATTGACCTTGAGGCAAGGCAGATAGCGTACGAAATGGAATTACAACATCAGCAGCGACTGAGAGACCTGGATCACCAGTACGGTGTACCTGGCGAAACAAGAGAACCGCGTGTTGTTGGTGAATCATCAACCACCGAAAAAACCAGAGTGGATCTCAGACGTTTGCACTGACACGATTGGTGGCAACGCCACCCAATAAAAAAGCATCATCACAATGGTGATAGATGCTTTTTCTTTCTCTATTTAGCTACTTGTGTGCAAAACGTATGTTGTCAATTAATAATGCAGAATTATGATTATCAGGAAGACCGATTTGCTCTGCCAAAAGTGCCGGACGAATAGAAATTAGCATATGGTATCTTCCTGGTCTAACGGGGAGATCAAACTCCTTTGATTTCCAACCAGTCCAATCGACTGTATCGTCACCGTCAGGCAAATTAACACCACTCAATGGCAAAAACTCAACGTCACTTGACGCACCGACACCAAATCTCAAAGCAAATATGTCGTCACGCTGCGCAAAATCAGGATCGAAAAAGTCTTCATAGAAGTCTTCATGAAATATGGAAATAGAAAATTGATCATTAGTAAGTTCATCTCCAATATTTTCGGGATTTTCCTCTGTGACGAATGCGTAATCAAACGAAAAAGGAAGGCTCGTTACGCCTTCCTTTACTTCAAATTCCTGCTCAATGCCTGCACTCCCGTCAACGTAAGTACTGCCTCTTGTTCTGGTTTGCAGAACCGCCATCATATTTCTGTCAGTTGCATTCACTACTCCAAGTCTACTGGATGTGGTTACTAAGCCCTGACCGAAACTGGTAGTCTTCCAATGAATATCTATTGAAGCCTCGAAGCTTCCATTGAACACCGCTTCTGCAATATCCAATCGCTTAAAATTATTGAAGCCTAATTGTCCAAGATCAAAATCATCAACTTCAACCGCAGTCTCTTGTAATATTTCTTCAACTTCTTGCGCTGACAATCCTCTGTGCTTAGACATTAAAAGCGCAGCAGCTCCAGAGACCGAAGGAGCTGCTTGCGAAGTTCCACTGTCTTCATCATATGACCCTTGGCTTACCGGGACAGTAGAATATATTTTCACCCCTGGTGCGGCAATAGCGACCCAATCACCGAATTGACTACTATTTGCCTTATTATCGTTATGGTCAGTAGACATCACTGTAAATGCCTCATCACATCCACCTGGATAATTCCTCAGGGATGTTCCTGCATTTCCCGCAGCAGCTACCACTAGCACATTCTCGTCATAGGCTGTTTTTATTGCACGACACATCCCAGCAATTGTCTGGCTACTATTTGCTATTTTTTCAGCCAGGCAGTCTTCTGGATCACCAAAGCCAAATGCAATTCTTGCGGTACAATATCTGTCCTCTTTTTCCGCATCGATTTCAAGACTAAGATTTATAATTCTCGCGCCATGATCAATTGCCCACCTAATCGCATTAGGGAGCACACCAGGCATCGATTCTCCGAGATCATTAAATATCCTGATTGGCATTATTTTGCTTTCAAAAGCGATGCCTTGCGCCAAAGAATCTAGACCCGCTGCCAAAATGCCAGCCACGTGTGTTCCATGCCCAAGCCCATCGACCCTCTCACTTTCTTCATCTGTATAGTTTCTGCCACCTACGAGCCTATTTTTAAATGCAGGATGGCTCTCATCTATACCAGAATCAATTACAGCAACAACAATTCCCTTACCTTGAGAAAAGTGCCAAGCTTCATTAGCTCTAGTTAGATCTAAATGATACTGGTCTTGTATTGAAGCAGAATCAGGCAAAGCTGAATTGAGTTTTATATTGAAGTATTCAGCATCAGCAAAGCGCACAATGCTTGATTCTTGGATTTCGGATAATGTTGCAAACATTTCTTCTGGACTTGAAAACGGTTCGCTGAATTCAACTCGATATACATTCACAGATGGGGTGTGATGAACCACATTTATCGGATATTGCGCAACAAGCTGATTGAACGCTGGCTCTCTAACTCCTTCATGCAACATTATACTTACAAATTTGCTAGAAACTTGAACACCATCAATCGTAAAGCTGTTGGTATCTAACTCTTGCTGCGTGAGGCCAGTGAATTCTAGTGAGTAGCTAGTCACACAAATTTCAGTTGTATTTGCTGATGACACCTCTACTTCATTCACGATTGCTATAGCTTGATATACAAAGCAACTACCAGGCTCATACCCCACATTGTTGATTTCTATCATCGTAGAGTATGTGTAGTCATCTGCAACCTCATCACCACCAATGCCTTGGTCATTTACTATGAAGCGCTCCTTGGTTTTCATATCTTCAACGTATGATGCGGACACTTTGTCAACGTCCTTTCCATACAACCGAACAATAAAACGTACTGATTCAGTTGTATTATCATTGATGGCTGATACACCACCTATTATCGTCGGCTGCACCATAGTTTCTGCAACGGATGTGTCACTAACTGAAACTATTCGCGATATCTGGACGGCATCATTTCCTGATGCGTCACTAGCATCGTAGAACACAATGTAGTTTCCAGTGAAACTGGAGTCTACTTGATCGCCACTAACGATAATTTCTGTAGAAATATCCTCATCCACGTCATCGCTAGCAATGGCACCTGGATCAATGAATGTCTCACCAAGATTCAAGGTTAGAGGGTTATCACCCAGCAAATTGATGATGGGTGGTGTTGTGTCTGGTGTGTCTGGTGTGTCTGGTGTGTCTGGTGTGTCTGGTGTGTCTGGTGTGTCTGGTGTGTCTGGTGTGTCTGGTGTGTCTGGTGTGTCTGGTGTGTCTGGTGTGTCTGGTGTGTCTGGTGTGTCTGGTGTGTCTGGTGTGTCTGGTGTGTCTGGTGTGTCTGGTGTGTC
>CANLXI010000051.1 GCA_947495035.1 uncultured Granulosicoccus sp. | reverse complement strand
CCGTGTGCCGTGTGCCGTGTGCCGTGTGCCGTGTGCCGTGTGCCGTGTGCCGTGTGCCGTGTGCCGTGTGCCGTGTGGCAAATGTATCCGGTATATGGCCGAACTGCACTAAGTGGTGCCTCGCCGGGCTGCTCGTTGCGAAAGCTGTCAGCTGTTCTGCACATCAACCAGGTCTTTCAACAACAGACCGACCAATGCACCACGTCGGCTCGATTCGGGCCAGACTGCATGGATATTGAATGTCGCCAGCGACCACTCCGGCAACACTGCGACCAACCGACCGGCAGCCAGGTCCTCGGCAACTTCACTCAAGGGTAATTTCTGCATGCCCAGACCGGCCAGAACGGCTGAACGCGCACCGCTGATCGAATTGGACAGCACACGCGACCGTTCAGGCTGCACCGTGACCTCCTTGCCTCCTTGCTGCAATACGAACTTTTCCGGCAGCATGTCCAGCACAACGAAATCACAGCGCGCCAGGTCTGTCGGACTCGACAAGGGGTCAATGGATTCCAGATACGAAGGGGCTGCCACCAGCACTCGTTCGAACGTACCGATCTTGCGACTCTTGAGTGTGCTGTCGGCCATGTTTCCCAATCTGATAGCCAGATCAAACCCTTCCGCCACCAGGTTGATCTGCTCATCGCTGCTGCAGAGCGTCACACCAACACCCGGGTAACGACGGGCAAAACACCAGAGTGCGTCCACCTGTGGACTGTTCATCAGAAACGCTGGTGCGCTGACGCGAAGCATCCCGGTGGGGTCGTCACTGATCTCGGCAATGGCGTTGAAGCCCTCCTCCGCCGCTTCGACCATTCGCCTGGCCGCCTGCAACAGCCGCTGCCCTTCGTTCGTCAGGGACAGGGATCGGGTCGAGCGGTGGAACAGGCTCACACCATGGCGCGTTTCCAGCGCCTTCACATGGTGACTGACCACCGAGGTGGATAACCTGAGTGATCGCCCCGCGGCACTGAAACTGCCTGCCTCGGCAACCTTGGCGAATATCGCCAGTGCGCGCAAATCGTCGATCATGAATGTCGGCTTTCGATTTGATGAGAGAGTCATTCAAACCCATAGGACCAAGTCGCACAAGCATTACCGCAATATGATGTGCAGTTCGAACGCAAGGTAACGGTCAATGATCGAATTCAGGGTAAATGGTCGCAATTTCAGCCTCCATGCGAGTCTTACAACTTCGAGCTTGCGGAAAAACCGCAAGAACCTGACGAAGACGATCAGCACCCGTTACGGCTGGCGAGTCGCACCATTCGAAAAATGTTCCCCGGTTTGCCAGACCACCCATCAGCAACTGGACAGCACACCATGACCATTGCAGTCACCTCCGTTTCCGGACAACTGGGAGCCTCCATCTCGCACGCGCTCATTTCCCTGAATTTTGATGAGCGCATCATCGGACTCGCCCGCAGTCCTGGCAAGGTCAGCGACCTGGGTATGGAGATTCGTGCCGGTGACTATACAGATCGCAACCAACTGCAAACATCCCTGCAGGGGGTGGATTCGCTGCTGCTGGTCTCAGGCAATACGTCACCGGAAGCGCGCATCGGGCAACATCGCAATGTCATCGAGGCGGCCAAGGCTGCGGCGGTGAAGAGGATCGTCTACACCAGCATTCAGGGCGCTGAAGAGGGAACTGCATTTTCACCGATCGTGCAAAGCAATCGCCAGACCGAAGCGGATATTCGCGCCAGCGGCCTGGACTGGGTCATCGGTCGAAATGGCATCTATATCGAGCCTGATGTGGAGTATATCGACAGCTATCGAAAGACCGGCGGGATTGCCAATTCGGCAGGCGCAGGCAGGTGTGCGTATACCACTCGCTCCGAGCTGGCCTTCGCCTATGCGCAGCTGTTGACACAAACAAGGCACAGTTTCCAGACATACAATCTGCATGGTGATCTGCTCACACAGTCACAGCTGGTGGAACACATGAACAAGGCCTTTGGGACCGAGTTGCAATATCGCGCCATGTCCCACCAAGCGTTCAAGGCCGATCGCATCGCCGAACTGGGAGAATTCATGGGTACGGTCATCGCCGGAATCTACCAGGGTATTCATGATGGCGCTCTCGACCGCAGCAGCGATTTCGAACAAGCCACGGGGCGCACTCATCTGGGTTGGGACGATTACTTTGCCACATTGAACAAGCAGTGACTCGGAACACCTCCGAATCATATTTCATACACGAACAGGCCAGTCATCATGAGGTTGACACGGGCACTGATTTCACCTTTCGAATTACTGCGATTCTGTTTTCGCCAGTCACGGTCTAATCGAAAGGTCTCGGTCTGTATATCCTGAGAGGCATTCAAGCAGCAGCCGAAGTATTGGCCTGTTCCATTGCAGATCTGATGCATCGCTCACGATCCGCATCGGCAAGTTATACCGGACCGGATCGATTCGGCAAATCACGTAGACAGAGACGAGACCCATGTATTCAAGCAAGCGCAAGCTTCTGTTCGCAGCAATGACCATGGCCCTGAGCCTGACTGGCACAGCACACGCAGAGGGCCTTAATGGCACCGTCGGTATTGGCGCAAGTTTCCAGAACAGCGACGCAGAGCCCTTCGGCAGCAATGTGGCCGCCGATGCCGATTTCCCTGGTGCGTTCGACTCTGGCGATGGCATCGTGGGCGTTCTGGGTGTCGGCCATGATCTGGCTGGCCCTTTCAGAATCGAGGGACGCCTGAGCTTTCATCAGGCAGACTTCAACAGCCGGCGCTACGGCACCGGGGCCAGGAATGGCGCAGAGTATATTCTCGATGGCGACATTGAAAGCACAAGCCTGACCATTGATGGATTCTATGATATCCCGACCAACGGGGCATTCTCACCATATGTGAAAGGCGGCATCGGTGTATCCAGCAACCGTTACTCGGCACGTCTCGGCGGCGCAGGTGTTGCCGAATTCGACGCATTTGACGGTACGTCTGACGGCTACTACGACGCTTATGCAGACCGGGATTCAACCGAATTTGCCTGGAACATCGGGCTGGGCGGCAGCTTCGCACTGAATGATCGCATCACTCTGTTTGGCGAGTATCAATACGCATCATTCGGAGATGGCAGCACCGGACAGGATTACTTTACCGATGGCTTTCGTGTTGACTCAACAGCTCATGAAGTCCTGCTGGGATTGCGCAGCCAATTCTGACGGTGTACTGAACCCCCGGCCTGCCAAGGCAGTTTGGGGCATAGACAACACGACCTCTTCATCACGATGATGAAAACACTCACACTTCCACCATGATTGGCTCGGAAGTATCGACATCTGACACCACCCGGTATTTGCCGGATTCCGATAAAGGGACAATACAATGAATAGAAGAACCTTGCTGGCATCATCACTCGGTGGCTCGCTGGCGCTGCTTCTGAGCGGATTTGCCAGTGCTCAGGATATGGATGACACCAGCCGACAAAGTCTTGATACCGTCATGGCGTTCATGGAAGCCATGGGCGGCGGAGACATGGACAAGATGTCGGCTCTCATGGCGGATGACATGGTGTGGCACAACGAGGGGGACAAGAGCGTTCCCTGGATAGGCCCCTGGAAAGGCAAAGAGCAGATCTTCGAGTTCCTGGGCATCTTCAGCAAGAATTTTCAGACTACCCAGTGGGAAAACACGGATGCATTTGCATCTGCCGATACGGTCGCTGTCTTCGGAAGGATGAATGCCATCATCACTGAATCAGGCGCAGAAACCGGCGAATTCTCGTTCGCCCTGAGAGCGAAGGTCCGGGATGGCCAGGTGATTCTCTGGCATTGGTTTGAAGACAGTTACGCAATCAGCCGGGCGTTTCACCACTGAACCATGCATTGATCCCGCACGCGTGCTGCCTGCCGATCGTCTCCCATCCTGATACGAGACGATCGGCAGGCAAGCCTGTCAGAAACAGAACCGGTACCCTGCCCACCTCCTGTCACACACGAACATTGATCATCACACTCGGTCCGAACAACACCACTGCCCGGACTCAGCATCCGGGCTGTTGTGAGTTCCTTCAATCCCCGCGGGGATAGCGCTGCCTGGTTTCCACCTCGTTCAGGTCCATGTGATTGCGCATGTAGCGATCAGACGCCTTCTGCAGCGGTTGATAGTCCCATGGGTAATAGGCGCCATTACGCAATGCTTCGTAGACAACCCAGCGACGTGCCTGGGAACGTCGCACATCATCATCGAAACGGGCGAGATCCCAGCGGCGGTCGGCCAGACTACTCAATCGCTGCATTGCATCGGCATGCTCAGGGTCCTGAGCCAGATTCACCAGCTCATGCGGATCATAGTCGAGGTCGAAAAGCTGATCCGGATCCAGTGAACAGCGCACATACTTGTATTTCGAGTCTCGCAGAGCCACCACGGGTGCATAGGATGCTTCCGCCGCATACTCGATGGCCACTGGCCCACGCTCGACGTTTCCTTGCGCAACCCCGACAAGGCTGCGACCTTCCGTCCAGGGAGATACGGACTGCATGTCGGCACCGGCCAACTCCGCCAGAGTCGGGCAGACATCAATCGTGGATACCGGGGTATCGATGCGACCTGCCGGAATGCCGGGTGACGCTATCATCAATGGCACGCGGGCCGACCCTTCGAACATGCTCATCTTGAACCACAGGCCTCTTTCACCAAGCATGTCACCATGGTCGGAGACAAACAGGATGGTGGCCTCCTGGCCGGTGGTCTCCAGCACCTCGAGAATCTGCCCGACCTTCTCGTCCAGGTAGCTGATATTGGCGAAATAGGCCTGACGCGAGCGCCGGATATCGCTCTCGCTGATATCGAAACTCCGCCAGTCGTTGGCATCGAATATTCGGCGGGAATGCGCGTCATGCTGCTCATACGGGAACGCGGGGATCTCCGGCAGCAGGTGTTCACAATCGGCATACAGATCCCAGAACTTGCGACGCGCCACATAGGGGTCATGCGGATGAGTGAAGCTGACAGTCAGACACCAGGGACGCTCGTCATGACCACGCGCCAGATCATAGAGCCTGGCGCAGGCATGATAGGCAACCTCATCGTCGTATTCCATCTGATTGGAGATCTCTGCCACCCCTGCCCCGGTGACCGAGCCCAGATTGTGATACCACCAGTCGATACGTTCACCCGGCTTGCGATAATCCGGCGTCCAACCGAAATCCGCCGGGTAGATATCCGTCGTCAGGCGCTCCTCCAGACCGTGCATCTGGTCCGGACCGACAAAATGCATCTTTCCCGACAGGCAGGTGTAATAGCCTGCGGATCGCAGATGATGCGCATAGGTGGGCAGGTCGGACGGAAACTCGGCTGCATTGTCGTAGACGCCGGTCACGGACGGCAACTGGCCTGACATGAAACTGGCTCGCCCCGGCGCGCACAACGGTGACGCCGTATAGCAGTTGGCAAATCGCGCTGATCGCTCGGCCAGGCGTTTCAGATTGGGGGCATGCAACCAGTCCGCCGGACCATCCGGGAACAGCGTGCCATTCAGTTGATCGACCATCAGAACGAGAATATTCATGCCCAGTGCCTGCCCATTAGTGAAATCGAAGTATGCTTCGTCAGCCCTGCTCGGGCCCAGCGCCGAGAAATCGCACTGACGATGCCTCCATCCTGATTGAATCACCTGAACTTTTGTAGTAGCTTCAAAACGATGACAGGCAAAGGAAATTCCTATGGCGCTCTGGCGCGCTCATCCGCCGACCTGTGCGCCTTCATGCTCGTCTGCCAGCATGGCAAACTGTCCCTGGCAGCGCAGGCCATGCAACTGTCGCAACCCAGCCTCAGCCAACGCATCCGAAACCTGGAAACCACCCTTGGCAGACAACTGTTCACAAGGCACTCCTCTGGCGTCGATCTGACGCATGCCGGCAGGGAACTGTTACGTCTGCTGGGTCAGCCACTCGAGCAAGCTGCCACTCGATTCGATCAGTTCCTGACGCATACCGGCACGGAGCGAATCGTCATCTCGGTCGATCATGCCTTTGGATCATTCTGGCTGTTACCCAGGCTTCCCCAGCTGCGCGAAGAGTCCGGAACAACCGACATCTGCATCATCAGCTCCCAGGATCCTCGCAATAGCGCAACTCCGGAGGCGGATATCCGCATTTTCATGGCTCGACCTGCCGAAGTGGCTGCTGAATCTGTCTGCCTGCTGGCAGAGAGGGTCTCTGCTGTCTGCTCCGCCGCCTTTCTGGCAAGCCACCGGGAAATCCGATCAGTCCAAGACCTTTCGAACAACCCTTCCCTGCTACTGCACCTGGCCTCGCCCGCGGGTAATTCATGCTGGATCGATTGGCGACAATGGTTCGAGTCACACGACATCTTCTGCCCTCAGTTGCCTACCGAGACCAGCTTCAACAGCTACGAAATGATCATCAATGCTGCACGCCGAAGTCAGGGCGTGGCACTCGGCTGGCATGGACTGATCGACGACTTGCTGACCGACGGAGAGCTGGTGACCCTGTTTCCCGACAGTGTCAGTACCGATTCAGGCTATTACATGAGCATGATCGAAAGCGATGCATCACCCGGCATACTCGGAATCCGCGACTGGATACTCCAGCAGGCACTCAGCCTGCAATCGAGTAACGCCTGAGGCGAGCGTCTACGATCTGTTTGCACATTTGATCGTCATGCTGCGTAGCCCACCCACACGCAACGCACTCCCATGACACCCACTCCGATACCCGGGGCCGTCTGCCGCCCCCGTAGATTGCTCGCTGTCACGGCACTGAGTATCGCCAGCCTTCTGGCGGCTGCCTGTTCGTCCGATGACGACAGCAACACAGCGGAACAGACGCCAGAGACCGATACTGATACTGATACTGATACCGACACTGCAATCAGCAGTCTTGACCCGGAGAATTTCGTCGCCGGCGCCCTGGCTTCCGAGCCTGTTGTCGTTGACTGCACCCTGAATGACGGCACGACTTCCAGCTGTTACCAGATCGAGATCGCTGGTGTTCCCGCTGACGCAGCTGTCGGCCCATTCTGTCCTCCCAGCATCAACAGCACAGCCGAGGAAGCAGGCATCTGGCAGGATGGCACCGGCATCGTTCACGAAGCCGACGGCAACTTCATTCTCGATCTTCCCAACCTGTACGGCAGTGCGTATCCGGGAAGCGACTGGTTGCTTTACGACAGCGAAACCGGTCTGGTCAACATCACCGACACCCAGGAAGCCTGCGAGGCTGCGGCACGCCCAGACGTCGATCCGGCCTACCAGAATCACTGTGTTGAATGCTCACTGAGTTACGTGGACGGTGGCGTATCGCAGACCTTTCTCATCCCCGTGACACCCGTGCCTGCCGACAGCATCGGTCAAACGGGAACGGCGGTGGGAATCAGTCTGAATGGCGTCGAACTGGCCGCTCCTGCACCGGTCTCCGACATATTGAGCAATTACACCATTGCGGCATTCGATGACTGCGGTGGACATGTCAACCCGGTGGATGGCTACCACTATCATGCCGCTACCGGCTGTACTGAAGCCTCCAGCGGCGGATTTGAAGCAGACGGGCATGCAGCCTTGCTCGGTTATGCCCTGGACGGATATGGCATCCACGGCCAGCTGGATATCGACGGCGCAGAGACCGAAGTGCTGGATGAATGCCGTGGTGCCACCGACGAGATTCGTGGTTATCACTACCATGCTGCCAGCGCCGGAGAGAACATGTTCATCGGCTGCCACCATGGCAAGACGGCGATCTCCGACGATGACATTCCCGGCGGCGGCCCCGGCGGTCCAGGCGGGCCTCCTCAGTAACACGGATCCTCGTACCGCCTGTCGGAGCCGCGGATGTACCGAAAACGGACTGTTATGGTAGTGTCAGCGCTAGTAATGCGACTGCAGACGGGACAGGAAACGGTGCCGTATGACAGGCATGCCGGCCCGATGCAAGCAACCACTCCGCCACCACCCGCTCACGCGATAATCGATTCGAATGACCCACCGTCAGACTGTTGCCCTGCTCATATTGGCTGCCCTCATGGCAGCCATCGCATTCTCTCTGGGGCGCTGGGCAGAGAACCTCAATCCCGATGGCATCATCCCGCATACACCCGTCGTTCAGGATGCCGCAAGCGGTGACACGACTGCAATGGATACGACGGGGGGCACAGCATCGAGCACTGCCTCGGAGGCAGGCAGCGATACCAGCGCAGAATCGGTTACTCCCCGCAATGCCTTTACCTTCGGTGCGTCCATGGGCTTGTTGGCAGCGGGCCTGTTGTACTGCGTGATTGCTGCGGGTCTGCTGTTGCGTCAGCGCGCCAGAGGCCTTCCGGCAAATCGCTTCATCATCGCCGTGGCAGGCCTGGCCGTCACCGGGTTTGCATTATCCTATCTGATCGATGACTATTTCTATTGAGAACTGCGAAGCTGCCCGGCGCTGACCCCGCCCCGGGAAATCGCCTACAGAATCCCCTTGCTGCCGGCGTGAAGCTGCTGCATCAACGCGGCATCGTCCCGCCGAGCCAGCGAAAAGTCGCGCGCATAGGCCGGTCGCTCCGCATCGGCAACCCAGGCGGCGCACAGCTCGCCGGCAGCACAGGCGGACATGGTGCCGAAACCTGACATGGCGCAGTTCATGAACGCACCTTCGGTAGCCATCGGGCCGATCAGAGGCCAGTTTTCATCGGTCATGGTGTACCAACCGCCGTAGTGATGCATGTTGCGTGGCAATTGCCCGTAGTAGGCCTTCAAGGAAGGATTCAGTCGGGCAGCACCATGCAGCACGACTTCGGGAAAATTCTCGTCCAGTGGCAGATCCCGGGATGGCGTGTCAGATTTGTCGTTATAGGCCCAGCCCAGCTTGATCCAGCTGCCGTTATCACCACCGTCAGGCCGGCAGTGAATGGCACCGGGCATGGTCTCCGCCAACCAGGCAAAGTCAGGCTCTTCCAGCAGCAATTCCCGTTCATCGGGTAGCCAGTCGATCTGCTGCTCGTCCAGATCGATGGAAAACGGCATGTCGCGCGGGATGGCCTGCGCTCGATCTTCAAAGGCAATCTTCTGCTGAAACGTGTTGAACACAGGCAGCGACTGACCCAGCATGTCGGCAATCTCCGCAGCGAAGGGGCCCGCTGCATTGACCAGTTTGTCGGCCGTGATCTGCAAGGTTCCTGACGCTTCATCGTTCACTTCCAGCGCGAAGTGAGCGTCGGCTCTGATTGCCTTCACCTCGCCACTGACTCGCCGGGCACCCACCGACTTCAGGTATTCGAGCATCACCATGCCCAATTGCTGACCACTGATATCACCGCCTCTCCGGATATGAATGATGCTCTGGATATCCTCGGCATAGGAAGGGAAAACCGAGCGGATCAGATCCTGGTTGCGCAGGATGTCCACCCCGGTTCGCACGCCTTGCCAGTCGGCATGCAGAGGTCTCTCATACTGGCTTGCCTGAGCATCTTCATGGTAGCGCAGCAGTCTCGAGGCATCGTCGCCGAGACCTTCATGCAACTGCCCGATCAGCTCGCTGATATCGTCATTGCGACTTGCCAGCACGTACCCGCGCCGGTTCATGTTGATGCGATTGTCCGTCTGCCGGGCGATATCTTCCAGCAGGTCGATGGAACGGTTGGTAAACGCCACCATGGAGGGGTGCGGCCACCAGTTGCGATAGTTCTCACCGGACTGTGCCGAGGTGAAGGCCATCGGCTGACCACTGTCGATCAGGGCAATATCATGGATACCATGGTTACGCGCCAGATAGTAGGCACTGGCCAGACCAATGGAACCACAGCCGACAACGGCTACCTTGAAATGCGTCTTCTTCATCGCTGCTCTGTACGGGAATATCGGTTCGCCTGAACCGGATCAGCCCCTTGTGTCGTTTCTCAAGGGTTGATCGCATCTTCTCACAATCGTATACGATTTTTCAATAAAGAATCCTAGATTACAGAAGTGTATAATCATGAGACTTTCACGAGCTTTTTCTGCCATGCCCGGACACTCCAGCAACGACCCCTCAGCTGCGTTCTTCAATGTGTATCAGGCCTTGCGCCGGGATATCCTGGCAGGCAAGCTCGACGGTGGGCAGGCGTTGCGCCAGGACGATATCGCCAGGCAGCACGGTGTCAGCAAGGTACCGGTACGCGAAGCCCTGCGTCGCCTGGAGATGGAGAACCTGGTGGAGTTTCTGCCACGACGTGGGGCGATCGTGCGCTCGGTCAGCGATGACGATCTGCTGGAGATGCTCGATATCCGTATTGCGCTGGAATGCCGGGCCCTGGAACTGGCCATACCCAACATGGCGGATTCCGATTTTCAACTGGCGCAGGAGGTGCTGGATGAGTATCAGGCTTCGCCTGACAAGGCGCTGTGGAGCGAACTCAACAGACGGTTCCATGGTTGCATTCTGGAACCTTGTGGCAATCGGCAATTGCTGTCACTGATCAATGACTTCGAACAGCGGGTCGGCCCCCTGGTGCGATTGCGGGTGACCGAGGCAACCGGCCTCGAGAGACCGATGAAAGAACACAGGCAGATTCTGCAATCGTGCCGGGAGGGAGCAGTGAATGCTGCCGTCGATGCCCTGCGCGCCCATATCGAGACGACCAAACGGGAAGTCGCGGCGTCCCTGCGACGCCGCAACCTGCGTGGGATCGAATCCACCGGATAAGAAGGCAGCCCGAACACACGAGACGCGGTCACGGCACCTTCGAGACCTTCGAGACCTTCGAGACCTTCGAGACCTTCGAGACCTTCGAGACCTTCGAGACCTTCGAGACCTTCGAGACTCAGCCTGAGAGGATCAGGATTTTCTCGGGTTCTAGAACGGAATATCGTCGTCGAACCCACCACCATCAGCAGTAGTAGTAGTTTCACTTCTGGTGCTGGGCTTTTTCTGTTCGCTGGCACTGCCTCCATTCCCGCCCTGCCCGCCACCTTCGCCGGCACGGTTGATACGCCAGGCCTGCAGATTGGTGAAGTACTTGCCGTTCCACTCTCGACCACGCAGATCGAATTCCACTTCGATACGGTCGCCTTCGGAATAGTCGTCGACCAGGGCGCATTTATCCTGCACCAGCTGGAATTTCACCATTTGCGGATACTGACCATCTTCTACCTCGATGACGAACTCGCGCGCCTGAAATGAGGCACTCTTCTGCTCGGTATCGAAAATCTTTTCCAACTTGCCTTCGGCTTTGTAGCCCATGGATTACTGCTCGCTTGATTCGTGTATGAAGGTTCCTGCCGGCAGCGTCAGCTGCGGGCAGCGGGTATGACGGGTGTGCCGCGTTTGACATCGGCATTCTGCGCTCGGTGACGCAAGGCATGGTCGGCCAGTACCAGCGCCAGCATGGCCTCGGCGATGGGGGTGGCGCGGATGCCGACACAGGGATCGTGTCTGCCCGTAGTGATCACTTCGATATCATTGCCGTGAATGTCCACACTGCGACCGGGCAGACGCAGGCTGGAAGTCGGCTTCAGAGCCAGCGCCGCGGTAATGCTCTGACCCGAGGAAATGCCACCCAGTACACCACCGGCTTCATTCGACAGAAAGCCCTGACTGGTGATTTCATCTCGATGTTCGGTGCCACGCTGCGCAACGGCGGCAAAACCTGCGCCGATTTCCACGCCCTTCACGGCATTGATACTCATCAGGCCATGGGCAATATCGGCATCCAGTCGATCGAACACCGGCTCTCCCCAGCCTACCGGCACATTGTCAGCCTGCACATTGACCTTGGCACCGATGGAGTCGCCTTCCTTGCTCAGCTTCTGCATATAGGCTTCCAGCTCGGGCACCTGCGCCGCATTGGGCCAGAAGAACGGGTTGTTACCCACTTCTTCCCAGTCGAAGCCGGAACGATCCAGCTCGATGGGACCCAGCTGCGACAGATAGCCGCGGATCTTCACGCCACCCATGGACGGCTGTGCCAGCACAATCTTGGCTACCGAACCGGCTGCCACACGCATGGCGGTTTCTCGCGCCGAGGAGCGCCCGCCGCCGCGATAATCACGAAAACCGTATTTCTGTTGATAGGTGTAGTCGGCATGTGCCGGCCGGAACTGCTCCTTGATCTTGTCGTAATCGCGTGAACGCTGATCGGTGTTGCGGATCAGCAGACCGATGGGTGTACCGGTGGTCTTGCCTTCGAACACCCCTGACAGGATCTCCACCTCATCGGCCTCACGCCGCTGGGTGGTATAACGGCTGGTGCCCGGCTTGCGCCGGTCCAGATCCCGTTGCAGATCACTGCTGGAGAGCGGCAAACCCGGAGGGCAGCCGTCCACGATACAACCCAATGCGGGGCCATGACTCTCACCAAAGGTTGAGACGGTGAAGAGCTTGCCAAAAGTATTACCTGCCATGAGCGAGAGTATACCGCGCTAACTGACTCGCTCAACGTCCTGGACGTTCCGGAGCTGCCGAATCTTGTCCATGATGGTGGCCAGTTCCGAGGTATTGGCAATGTGCACGCCGATTTTCATGTCAGCGGTCTGCGAAGTCTGGTCACTGAGGGTATTGACCGAGACGACATCGACGTTCAGCGCCGACAGGACGGTCGATACATCGCGCAGCAAGCCGTGGCGGTCGTAGGCCATGATGTGGATTTCCACATGATACCGGCTGCTGTCATCATCGCCCCAGTCCACATCGATCAGGCGCTCACGTTCCGATTCGCGCAGGTTGAGGATATTGGCGCAATCGGCGCGGTGAATCGTGACACCCTTGCCACGGGTGATGAATCCGATGATGCTGTCCGGTGGCACGGGCTGGCAGCACGGTGCAATCTGCGTCAGTAGGTTACCCACACCGCGCACGTGAATCGCACCGGAGGCCGGATCAAGGGGTTTGGCCTGACGATTGACCGGCTCCAGAGCGCGCACCACCGGCACGGCCAGATGATCGATGGCCCCGACAATCTGGGCCACCGTGACATCATTGCGACCGATGGCCACGAACAGATCGTTCGGTTTGTCGAACTTGAGCCGCTTGACCAGCGTATCGATGGACAGTGAGCTGGCCTTGTAACGCTTCAGCTCTCGATCGAGAATGGTACGCCCTTCCGCCAGCTGCTGATCGTGGTCCTGCTGATTGAACCAGGCGCGCACCTTGCTGCGGGCACGGCTGCTGTTGATGTAGCCCAGCGAACGGTTCAGCCAGTCACGGCTGGGAGCTGCCTCCCGGGTGGTCAGGACTTCCACCTGATCGCCGTTTTCCAGCGCATAGGTCAGTGGCACGATCCGACCATTGACCTTGGCACCGCGGCAGCGATGCCCGATCTCGGAGTGAATGTGATACGCAAAATCCAGCGGGGTCGCCCCACGACTCAGATCGATGACTTCCCCCTTGGGTGTGAACACATAGACGCGCTGCGAATCCATCTGCTGCGAGAATCCCTCGACCAGAAATTCGTCTTCGCTGTCATCGAGCAACTGGCGCAGTGCATTGATGCCTTTCTGCAGATTGAGATCGACCGGCGCGCCTTCCTTGTAGGCCCAGTGCGCCGCGACCCCGTTCTCGGCGTCATCATCCATGGCACGCGTCCGTATCTGTATCTCGACCGGTTTGCCACGTGGGCCGATGACGGCAGTATGCAGCGAACGATAGCCATTGCCCTTCGGGTTGGCGATGTAGTCGTCAAACTCTCGACTGATCGGCTGCCAGATGCTGTGAGCCACACCCAGTACGCTGTAGCACTGCTGCACATCGTCAACCAGTACCCGGACTGCGCGCACATCGAACAGATCGGAAAAACCGATGTGCTTGTCGCGCATCTTCTTCCAGATGCTGTAGATGTGCTTGGGGCGGCCGAACACCGATGCCCCCTTGATGCCATGCGTCTCGACACGGTGCGACAGATCGGCCACGAACTCCTTGATGTAGGTTTCACGGGCCGCGCGGTTTTCCTCCAGAGCCTTGGCAATGCGCTTGTAGGCTTCGGGCTCGACAATGCGAAACGCCACATCTTCCAGCTCCCACTTCAATTGTCCCAGACCCAGACGATTGGCCAGCGGGGTGTAGATGGACAGTGTTTCCTGAGCCACCTGATAACTCATGTCCGGCTGTCCGGACTTGACCAGCAGATACAGGCGCTGCGTGCGATAGGCAAGCTTGACGAGAACGACCCGCACGTCGGCCACCATGGTCAGCACCATGCGCCGCAATGTCTCGGCCTGATCGCCCGAGCCGAAGACGTCGTTGATGGTCAGCTCGTTCAGCCAGCGTACGCTGTCGGTCAGCTGCGCAATCTCCTGTCCGTAATGCTCACGGATGAAGTCGATCGAATAATGCTCGGCGGAGACATCCGTGCCGAACAAGGCCGCCACCAGAATGGGTGTGTCGGCTCGCATGTGCTTGAGCTGGGCAGCCACGTGAATCGGCTGCGGATAATTGGTTCTGAACTCCCGTACCGCCCAGCAATGGTCGATGGCCCGCTTGATGACCAGGGCCTGATTGCGCGTGCAGTTCTCGGTCAGGTAGTCCTTGGTGGACTCCAGTGTTGCAAACGCGGCCTCGTCCGCCGTGAAGGCATGCTTCATGTCCAGTTACCTCGACGTACCTCAGAGAGGCCGGCCATTGGCTCAGCCTCTGCAACCGCCGTCAGTTGGTATGGCGTAGTGCCACGATCGGCGGAGTATGCATCACCCGTCGCGTAGCCAGATAACCGGCAGTGGCTATACCGATCGCGCCGCCAGATATTCCGATAATCCATAACCAGACGTTCAGTTGAAACGGAAGTTCGAACACAAACCGACTCAGAGACCATGCGATGAGGGTCGCGAAAAACGCTGCCAGCAAGCCCGCAATGGCACCCAGAATGGCAAATTCCGCGATCACGGCCTCACGCAACTGCCGATGCGAAGCCCCCAGAGCACGCAGCAGAGCGGACTCTCGGATTCGCTCCCCCTGACTGCTTTGCACGGCTGCCAGCAACACGCAGAATCCGGCCAGTAATGTGAACAGGAAGACATATTCTACCGCTAAAGAGGCCCGATCCATCAAAGACTTGACTCGCGTGATGATTGCACCAACATCGAGCGTGGCAATCCCCGGAAACTGGCGTACCCAGTCTGTCGTGGTGGAGACGAAATCGCCGTCGATATGGAAGCTGGTGACATACGTAGCTGGCATTCCCTTCAGCATTGCGGGGGATGCCACGGCGAAGAAATTCACCTGGAACGATTCCCAATCGACCTCACGCCAGTTGGCGATGCTCGCTGTTGTCTCGACACCTGCACTCTTGAAGGTCAGGGTATCGCCAATGGCATAACCGCGTTCCTCGGCCCATTCCTGCTCTATCGACAGCAAGGGAGGCGCACTGCCATCAGTCGCCCACCACTCTCCGGCAACCACCTTGTTCTCCTCCGGCAAGGTGTCGGACCAGGACAGATTGTACTCGCGACGGGCACGACGCTCGTCACGCTCATCGGAGTCCTCGTCGAGCACCGGCTCACCGTTATGGGCTACCAGGCGAGCCCGTACCATCGGATGAATACCCGTGGTCTCGATGCCCTTGGAGGCAAGCTCCGCTGCCAGCCCGTCCACCTGATCGGCCTGGATGTTGAGAACGAAGACATTCGGTGCATTGGCCGGCAGATCCTGCTCCCAGGCGGACAGCAGATCGACTCGCACGATGGCGATCAGCAGCAAGGCCATGATCCCCATGGCAAAGGCCGCCAGCTGCACGATGCTGCTGGCCGAGCGGCGTTGCAGACCGGCCGTGCTCAGGCGGAACCGGGGTCCGGCCAGCGCGCGCACCGAGCGGATGATGAAGCGCCCGGCAAAGGCGAACAGGCACAGCATGGCGACCACACCGAGAACCACGATGGCACTGAGCAGAAAATCACGGGACAACAGCAGCACCACCAGAAACGTGGCAAGCAGCCCCAGCAGACCGGTCACGATCGCACTGGCATCCATACCGCTGTAATCGCGCTGCAGCACCCGCATGACATTGACCCGCCCCGCCTGGATGATCGGCAACAGGCCGAAGCCTGCCAGGGCGATGAACGCTGTCAGCGTGCCGATGAGCGGTGGCATGAACCCCGGTGCCGGCAGGTTCAGGCCGAACCAGCCCTGCAGCAGATTGGCAAGTATCAACTGGGCAAACCAGCCAACCGTGATACCAAGGGCAGATGCCACCAGCGCGATCAGCATCAGTCGCGTGCACAGCCAGACAATGACCTCGCCACGAGTGGCACCGAGGGTGCGCATGACGGCGCTGGCGTCAGCCTGACGCAGCGCGAAGTGACGCACGGCCAGGGCAATGGCGGCACCGGCCAGCAAGACGGTTACCACCGATGCCAGACCGAGGAAGCGCTGGGCACGATCCAGTGCGCGTTTCATCTGCGGGCTGCCATCGCGCACGCCCTGTACCCGCACGTCTGTCTTGTAATCGCTGTCCAGCAGGTCGCGGGCAGATTCCAGCGCAGCCGGCTCACCCGCCATGAGCAGGGTATATCGGGCACGACTGCCTTCGACCAGCAGACCGGCCGATTCCAGATCCTGCAGATTGATCATGACCCGCGGGGCAAATTCGAAGGCGTTCTCGCCACGATCGGGCTCATACAGAATGATCCTGTCCACCGTGAACTCGGCCGTGCCCAGCGTCAGGCTGTCACCGGGCACCAATGCCAGTGCGGCCCGCAGCTGGCTATCTACCCAGACGGTTCCCCGTGCGGGAACGCCCTGCCCGTCCGTCAACACCGTGGCAGGGTCGGCAATGTCGGCCAGTTGCAGGCTGCCACGAAGTGGGTAGCCGTCGGAGACCGCTTTCATGGCGACCAGCTGAGATTCGTTACGCTCGTTGATCACCACACTGGGAAAACGCACATGACGTGCTGTCTGCAGATCAGTCTGCGCGATATCGGCCAGCAGTTGCTCAGGCAGGGCAAACCCCGAGGTGGCGATCAGATCCGCTGCCAGTACATCGCTGGCCTGTCGCTCGACGGCGCGTCCGATGCGGTCCGTGAAAAATCCGACGGCAGTCACCGAGGCAACGGCGACCAGTAGCGCCAGTGCCAGCACACGCAGTTCTCCTGCGCGCAGATCACGCCCCAGAGAGCGCAACGCGAAGCGAATCTGCCGCCACCAACCCGAGACAGGCCTGTGCGGGCGTGGCGCAGCACTGCCTGCTGCGTGTACCGAGCTTGCCGTGGTCACAGAGCTTCCAGCCTGCCGTTCCCCATACGCAGGATACGGTCGCAACGCGCTGCCAGATTGTCGTCATGCGTGACCAGAACCATGGCCGCTCCCTGCTGCCGAGTCATGGAGAACATCAGTTCGATGATCTTCCCGCCCGTCTCACTGTCCAGATTACCCGTGGGTTCATCCGCAAACAATAGTGTTGGCTCGGAGACAAAGGCTCGAGCCAGGGCAACACGCTGCTGCTCACCGCCCGACAGTTGCAGGGGTTGGTGACCGGAACGATGCTGCAGCCCGACCTTTTCAAGCATGGCGCGAGCACGGTCCACCGCGTCAGTGTCCCCAGTCAGTTCCAGCGGCAGCATGACATTCTCCAGCGCAGTGAGCCCCGGCAGCAACTGAAAGCTCTGAAACACGAAACCGACCTGGCCGGCCCGCAGTCGTGCACGGGCATCTTCATCCATGGAAGACAAGGGCTGATGCAGCAGTTCGACCTGACCTTCGGACGGAGTATCGAGCCCGGCCAGTATGCCCAGCAAGGTGGACTTGCCCGAACCCGACGGCCCGACAATGGCAATCGCTTCACCTGCATGTACTTCGATATCCAGCTGGTGCAGGATAGTCAGCTCACCTTCCGGTCCACTGACACGCTTGGCGATCTGATGTCCATGGAGTACGGCTTCCGAGGAAGCAGACACGGAACTACTGGCACCTGCGGCACTATTGCTGCCTGCGGGAGTCGGATTGTTCATGCGCTCTCACGATGGGTTTGCCAGCGTGACTTCATGCCGGCGTTGAAACGCGGATAATGGGGATACATTCAGGATGCACAAGTCATGAAACTCTTTGCACTGCTTCGAACATTTTTACTGCTGATGGTTCTGCTGGCGTCGTTTGCTGCACGCGCCGACAGCTATACCGTACTGGTCATGGGCGACAGCATCAGCGCTGCCTATGGTCTGGATGAGGAGGACGGCTGGGTAAGTCTGGCTGAGAAGGCCCTGCAGGAAGAGGGCAGCGATGTGCAGGTGATCAATGCCAGCATCACCGGTGACACGACCGCCGGGGGTCTGCGTCGCCTGCCCGATGCCATCGAGCGATTCGAACCCGACCTGCTGGTGATAGAACTGGGCGGCAATGACGGCTTGCGTGGCTACCAACCCGCTGCCATGCAGCAGAATCTGGAGGACATGGCAGACATCGCACACAATGCCGGTACCGATGTACTGATAGCGGGCATGATGATACCCAGCAACTACGGTCCGGACTATCGCAAGATGTTCGCCGAGGCCTTCGTGAACGCTGCTCGGAACTCCGGCAGCACGCTTCTGCCCTTTCTGTTGGAACCTATTGCCACGGAACGGAACTACTTCCAGGCCGATGGTATTCACCCGACGGCCGATGCGCAGCCGCTCATCATGGAACATGCCCTTCCTCTCATCAGAGAGTTTGTCACCGGAGACAGCTGAAATGCCAGCCAGACGCAAATTCGAATTCACGGGATCACAGGGTGCCCCCCTGGCCGCCTTGCTGGAAACCCCCGATCAGGAGCCCATTGCAACGGCCCTGTTTGCGCACTGCTTCACCTGCGGCAAGGACATTGCCGCCGCCTCACGAATTTCCCGGGCACTGGTCAAACGAGGTTATGCGGTGATGCGCTTCGACTTCACGGGGCTGGGTAACAGTGACGGTGACTTTTCCAACACCAATTTTTCATCCAATGTGCAGGATCTGGTTGCTGCAGCCGATCACCTGCGTGCCGACGGCCTCGCGCCATCGCTGCTGATCGGCCACAGTCTGGGCGGAACAGCCGTTCTGACCGCCGCACATGACATCCCCGAGTGCAAGGGTATAGTCACCATCGGCTCGCCCGCCGATGCTCGCCATGTCTCGGCACAATTCTCCTGCGACATCGACACCATAGAGCGTGAGGGCGAAGCACAGGTAAACCTGGCTGGCCGCCAGTTCACCATTCGCAAGCAGTTTCTCGATGACATCAATCAGACATCGGAGGCTCATATTGCCCGTCTTAAGGCAGCACTGCTGATCATGCACTCCCCGATCGATGCCACCGTCAACATCGCCGAGGCCGAGCGCATCTACAAGGCAGCTCGGCATCCGAAGAGTTTCATCAGCCTGGACAATACCGACCACTTGCTGACAAAGGCTGCCGATTCCGAATATGTCGCCGACATGATTGCTGCCTGGGCCCTGCGCCAGGTTCGAGTATCTGCCGACAACCTTGCACCTGCCCGCCCGAAGGTCAGCAAGGGCGAAGTCAGCATCAGCGAACGCAATCGCAAGTTCATGCTGGATATCCACACCGACGACCATCAATGGATAGCCGACGAACCCAGCTCGCTTGGAGGCAACAATGCAGGTCCGGATCCTTACGAACACCTTCTGGCATCGGTGGGCGCCTGCACGGCAATGTCGCTGCGCATGTATGCAGGACGCAAGCAGTGGCCACTGGACAACGCCGAGGTGGTTCTGCGGCACAGCCGGGATCATGTCAAGGATTGCGAAGACTGCGATGAAAAACCCATGCAGATCGATGTCATCGATCGTGATATCACGCTGCACGGCGAGCTTGATGATGGGCAGCGGCAGCGACTGATGGCAATCGCCGATCGCTGCCCGGTGCATCGTACACTGACCGGCAATCTTTCGATCAGAACTCGCGAGGTTCCCGCCTGAGGCGTCCGACGAACTCTGTGCACCTGCTGCAGTATTTGACTCGGACAGCGCAAGACATCACGACGCTCGAAGCTCGAATCACAGACGCTCCTGTTCGAATATCAGGATTGACCGTATAGCCTCTCTTCCAGTGACTTGCCGCGGCTCATCAGGCGGTAGCGCCATTGTCGCTCATTGAGCAGCTGCATGAGTGCCAGACTTGCACTCATATCGTCGTGCGTCTGAATCAGATAATCACCCTGCGCACTGCGGCTCATCTGCCGGATGTCAGGCAGGGATGCTGCCGCTTCCAGAAATTCGTTCGAGGGCACATCAACCAGACGCAAGGTAATGAAGGATTGCGCTGAGTCATCCACGACCGGGCCGACTGAAATCAGTCGTCCCCTTTCCAGATACACCACCGTACTGCACAGCCGCTCCAGTTCATCCAGATTGTGCGAGCTGACGATGAATGTGGTGGCGCCGGACTCTTGGCGAATCAGATCGCGGATCATCTTGGCATTGGGAGGATCGATCCCGGCAGTCGGTTCATCCAGCAGAACCAGCCGCGGCGCACCCAGCAAGGCCTGGGCAATGGCAATACGCTTGCGCATGCCGTGGCTGAGTTCCGACGGCCTGGTATCGATGGAATCCAGCAGATCGACCGTTTCCAGTACTCGCTGTACATCCAGACGCGCAGCCTTTGCCGACATTCCCTGCAACCGTGCAAGAAAACGCAGTTGTCGACCGACACCAAGTCGTGGATCCAGCAGGGCATCCTGCGGCAGGGCTGCCAGTTGCCCACTCAAGGCAGAAGAGCCGGGCGACTCACCCAGAACCCGGATCTGACCGGCACTTTTGCCTATGAATCCACAGATCAGACTGATCAGTGTGGTCTTGCCTGCCCCGTTGGGACCGACCAGTGCAATCGGTTCACCAGCACTCAGGCTCAGGGATACATCCTCCAGCGCCTGTTGACGGCCATAGCGCTTGCCCAGCCCCTGACATGTGATCAATGGTTCATTCATTCCGGAATTGTTACACGGGCTAAGTTTCAGCGGGCAACTGCCGATTCATTGACAAAGGAAATTGACACAGATCAATGGGTGCAAGATCTCCAGACAGGTCGATCTGATCCCAGCCTCTCCCCTTACCGGCTCGCTGGATGACAAAGATATATCAATGGTGCAGAAAAAGCTTATCGCTGCGAATCAGAGGCAAGCTCATTTTCAGCTTCAGCGTGGCAATCATCGTGCTTCTGTCCGCGCTCGGCTCAATCACCTATCTGACCTTCAAGGATTCCATCGGCGCCAGCAAGAAACGCATTGCCGAATTGACGCTGCAAAACCATATCCTGGGATTCCACGACCTGGTGGAGAAACTGCAGCACGATATCGGTGACACACTGTTTGCATCGGACCTCGGTTTTTCGACAGGCGCTATCTCGGAGCTGGAGGAATCGCTGGCAGCCAAGACCGAATCCAGCCCCTATCTGTCCGATTTCATGCTGGTCAGAGACGGTACGGTCATCTCCAGAGTCGATTCCCCTAACGCGATCCGCTTGCAGGCGGCACTGAGCGATCCCCACACCGCCGCGCACCACCGTTTGCACCACGGTCTGCTGGTAGCCGGCCATCAAGCCTGGGTTCGAAAGACCTTACCCCTGGAAATGGGTCCCGGCATGGCAGCGTTCTTCAGCCTGGATCAGGAGCACATCTGGGAAACCATTCTGCATGAGAATTCTCGCGAAGACGGCACCCTGTTCTTCGTGACAGATCATTCGGAGCTGATCGTGGCACACCTGGAAACGGGTGAACACCTGACCCACACGGCAGACCACGAAGGAAGCAGTCACAGTGCTCCCCGAAGTCACCACGACGCGTCCGATCACGCAGAAGACAGCCATGATTCGGAGTCCCTGCATGACCATGAACCAGAAGGCCATTCCGAGTCGGCCGAACACGGCGAAAACCCGGTCGAGTCGCATTCCGATGACGCACACGACGCACACGACGCACACGACGCACACGACGCACACGACGCACACGACGCACACGACGCACACGACGCACATGATCATGAAGCACTGAAGCAACTCATGAGCGATGAAACGAAGCTGCTGGATATCGCTCAGTACATGGCCGGGCACGACAACGAGCTGATGAAGGTGGGTGCCAACTATATCGTCTGCAGCGAGCTGGGGTTGCTGAACTGGCATGTGTTTTCCGTCATGCCCGAGAGCATCTTCATCGCCGATCTGATCAAACTCCGGAACCGCATCATCACCGCCACTGCGCTGACTTTCTGGATCGCACTCGGAATCGTGCTTCTCGTTGCACATCGCATATCCAGTCCGATCATTTCACTGTCCAGTGCGACACGCGGCATACAGGAACATGATTACTCGACGCCTCTGAACATCGTGCGACGCCATGACGAGATCGGCGATCTGGCCAACAGCTTCGAGACCATGCGACAGGACATTGCACAGCTGATCCACAACGACGCACTCACCGGCGTCTTCAATCGCCGCTACCTGTTGAAAGCCCTGGCCGAGCAAGTTGCCGAAGGTTTGCAGGCCGATGAACCACTCTCCTTCATCATGATCGACCTGGACCACTTCAAGTCCATCAATGACACCCATGGCCATGTCGCCGGGGATACCGTACTGAAGGCTGCGGCTCTGGCCATTGCCCGGGCGGTTGAGGGTATCGGCATTCTGGCCCGTTACGGTGGTGAGGAATTCTGCGTGCTTCTGCCTGGCACCGCGGGTACGCAGGCTCAAGAGATCGCCGAGAACATTCGCCGCGCAGTGGAAGCGGTCGAGATCGTGATGGACGATCAGCTGCTGTCAGTCACCTGCAGTCTGGGTATTGCAGAGATCGGTAGTATTCAACACTATCCACGGCTGGCACAGGACCAGCTGATCAGGGTACTCACCACCAATGCCGATCTGGCCCTGTACCACGCCAAGGACACCGGCAGGAATCGCAGTGTCGTGTTCTCCAGCCAGCTGATGATCGACAAGGCTGCCTGAGGGTGACCGCAACGCTGGCGTCGCTGAAATCAGCTGTTACAGATCGCGCCGCCACATCAGCGTGCCGCCAATCAGCAGCAGCACGATGGTATGCAGAACGGGTATCAGCGCATAGTCCAGGGTCTGCCAGTCCGCCAGACGCAACAACTGACCGACCTGCGAACCCGGCAGAATCCAGTCAAGCAGAGCCAGGGGTCCGAACCGCGCCTGCAGATAACTGATCAACAGAGAAACGCTCAGCCACACCACCATGGCATACAGCGTTGCCTGCCGTGCCGAACGCGCCATCACCGAGACCCAGGCCATCAGCGCGATATAGGGTAATACCAGCAGAATCAGATTGATGATGATCAAGGGAGCTCGGGCCAGCGATGCCGTCATGAATTCCCCCGAATTTCCGGCAATCACCAGCAGCACGGTACCCAGGGTAACCAGAATCAGCAGCGCCATGATCACGCACTGCCCGAGAAAACGTCCCAGAAAGATCTCCAGCCTCGAGCAGCGCAGCACCAGAAAACGCAGGGTGCCACGACTGCGATCGGAAGCCGTCTGATCGGCCGAGGTCAGCAATGCCATGAAGGGCAGCAGATAGAGACTGATGGCCCAGTAGACCGCCAGTTCCGGAGCGGGCCACTGTTCCCAGGCGCTCAGTCCCAGCCGAGGCAGCAGAATCTCGCTCAGGCCCGACTCCCGAGCTCCCGCGAAGAAGGCTGCCGCCGGCAGGATCCCGTAGCTCAGAACCCCCGCCCAGATGAGTGCAAAGCCCAGCAGGGACAACAGCCCCCGGCGTGTGGACAACAATCGCAGGATCTCGTCCTGAGCGATGGCAAGCGTTCTCATGTCAGGCGCAAGACTCCGGACAGCCTATCGATAGTACAACCCGAAACCCTCAGGCTTCCGGTCGCATGTGCGGGAACAGGACCACATCACGAATACTGGGAGAACCGGTCAACAGCATGACCAGTCGATCGATACCGATCCCCTGCCCGGCCGTTGGCGGCATACCGTATTCCAGAGCACGGATATAGTCGGCATCGTAATGCATGGCTTCTTCGTCACCGGCATCCTTGTCGGCCACTTGAGAGCGGAATCGTTCGGCCTGGTCTTCAGCATCATTGAGCTCGGAGAAGCCGTTGGCGATTTCACGTCCGCCAATGAACAGCTCGAATCGATCGGTCACGAAGGGGTCATCATCGTTGCGGCGCGACAACGGTGAGACTTCCATCGGGTAGAGCGTGATGAAGGTGGGATCCATCAGATTCTCTTCCACCGTGGCTTCGAAGATTTCGGTCTGTACCTTGCCCAGACCCCAGTTGGGTTTGACATCGATGTGCAGCGAGCGCGCCAGTGCAGAGGCACTCTCCAGACTCTGCAACTGCTCGGCCTTGACTTCCGGGTTATGCGCCAGAATGGAATCGAACAGGCTCAAACGAGTAAAGGGCTTTTCGAAGTCGAAGGTCCGATCACCGGTTTCCGACGGTATCTGCAGATTGCCCACCACGTCCCTGGCCAGACCTCGGAACAGGACTTCGGTCATGTCCATCAGATCGATGTAATCGGCATAGGCCTGATAGAACTCGATCATGGTGAACTCGGGGTTGTGTCGCGTGCTCAGACCTTCGTTGCGGAAATTGCGGTTGATCTCGAAGACGCGATCGAAGCCGCCGACCACCAGACGCTTGAGATACAACTCCGGTGCAATTCGCAGATAGAGATCCATATCCAGCGCATTGTGATGCGTCACGAACGGCTTGGCTGCGGCACCGCCCGGAATCACGTGCATCATCGGCGTTTCCACTTCCAGATAATCGCGCTCCAGAAAGAAGTTGCGGACGTAGGCAATGATGGCTGAACGCAATCGGAAGGTGCGCCGGGTCTCTTCACTGGTCATCAGATCGACATAGCGCTGGCGATAGCGCGTTTCCATGTCGGACAGACCGTGGAATTTCTCCGGCAAGGGACGCAGTGACTTGGTCAGCAACTGGAACTCCTGCACCTTGATGGACAGCTCGCCGGTCTTGGTGATGAACAGCACGCCACTGACGCCCAGGATGTCGCCCAGATCCAGGTGCTTGAACCGTTCATACGATTCTTCTCCCAGGGTGCCCTGATGGAAGAACAGCTGAATTGAGCCACTGACGTCGTGCAGATCGGCAAAACTGGCCTTGCCCATGATGCGCTGTGACATCATGCGGCCGGCAACCCTGACACTGACAGCCTCTTCCGCCAGCGCATCCTTGGCCTTCTCACCGTGCTCGGCCAGCAACTGCGCCGCCTGGTGTGATGGCCGAAAGGTATTGGGAAAGGCATTGCCAACGGTACGCTGTTCAGTCAGCTTCGCGCGGCGCTGCTGAATCAGCTGATTGTCATCGTCACTCATGTTCGGGTCCGAAAAATCCTGTTGTATCGCTCTGACAGACCGTTGCCGCCAGCTCGGAAAGGTATTGATTGATGGGGCAGGCCCGCCTGCGTCTGAAGTCAGCGCTTCATGACGCAGACAGGGCCCGATGCAGACACCCCTAGAGGCCGGCCTTGAGACTCTCGGTCAGGAAGGCGGTGATATCGCCATCGAGTACCGCTTGCGTATTGCTGGTCTCGACACCGGTTCGCAGATCCTTGATGCGGGACTGGTCGAGTACATAGGAGCGAATCTGACTGCCCCAGCCGATATCCGACTTGCCTTCTTCCACCTGCTGCTGGTCGCCCTGGCGACGTTGCAGCTCGGCCTCGTAGAGCTTGGACTTGAGCTGTTTCATGGCCGTGGCCTTGTTCTTGTGCTGCGAACGGTCATTCTGGCACTGCACCACGATACCGCTGGGGGCGTGTGTGATACGAACCGCGGACTCGGTCCGGTTGACGTGCTGACCACCGGCACCACTGGCCCGGTAGACATCGATGCGCAGGTCGGCCGGATTGATGTCGATATCGATGTTGTCATCCACTTCCGGAGAGACGAACACGGCGGCAAAGGACGTATGACGACGACTACCGGAATCGAAGGGGCTCTTGCGTACCAGACGATGCACACCGGTTTCAGTGCGCAGCCAACCAAAGGCGTGATCACCTTCGAAACGAATGGTGGCGGACTTGATACCCGCCACATCACCGGGCGAGGCTTCGATCAGCTCGGTCTTGAAGCCCTGGCCTTCTCCCCAGCGCAGGTACATGCGCAGCAGCATCTCGGCCCAATCCTGAGCCTCGGTGCCACCACTGCCCGCCTGGATGTCCAGAAACGCCGGAGACGCATCGGCATCACCGGAGAACATGCGCCGAAACTCGAGTCTGGCCACTCGCTCTTCCAGACTGGCCAGATCGTCGGCAACCGCGGTGACGGTATCCTCGTCATCCTCTTCCCGGGCCATCTCCAGCAGATCGCCGGCATCGCCCAGCCCGGAGTCCAGAGCCTCGATGACATCGATGGTGTCCTGCAGGGAAACGCGTCGCTGGCCAAGCTTCTGGGCCTTCTCGGGATCGTTCCAGACAGCCGGGTCTTCCAGTTCGCGCAGAACCTCCTCTAGCTCTTCCTTCTTGCCTTCGTAGTCAAAGATACCCCCGGAGGGAGTCGGCACGCAGCCGCAGATCCTCGATGTGAGTGATGTAGGGATTGATTTCGATCATGTCTGTACGAAGTTGGACGTGGGAATACGACTGGGGAGTTTAACTCAATCCGGACGCTTCCAGATGATGAACGCGTAGCTGCATCTGTTGCCGATCACGCCAGACATTGACATCCAGCGAATAAATGGCCAGCAGGATGTCGCCGACCTCGGTGTCGAGACGGCAATTGAAGGCAATGGCATCGAGCACCTCCCCACCATCCAGACTCTCCAGCAGCAGTTTCAGATGCGCCTGGTCCTTGCCGACTGCCTGCTGCCGCCGTACCCGGAACCGATCGACAAACAACGGTGCCTCGAACTCCTGCCCCCAGGGCATCAGATTACCCAGCAGCAGAGCGTTGTCCAGCGTTCTCTCATCGCTGCCCAGCGAACCGTCCACCATGAATTCACGTTCCGGCAGTCGCTCGGCCAGCACCGAGCGAACTTCGGCTTCGAACAGTTCGCAGAAGGCTTCGAAGCAGTCTCGCCGCAGGGTCATGCCCGCCGCCATGGCATGGCCACCGAACTTCTCGATCATGTCCGGACGCCGGCTCGCGATCGATTGCAGGACATCACGAACATGCACCCCCTTGATGGAGCGTGCCGACCCCTTGAGTCGATCATCGCCATCAGCGGTGAAGGCCACACAGGGCCGGTGCAGTTTCTCCTTGATTCGACCGGCCAGTATGCCGATGACCCCTTCGTGCCAGTGCTCGTCGAACAGGCACACCGAAAACGCACTCGATTGCTGCCAGTCATCCAGATCGTGATCCAGCAACTGCTGCTCGGCTTCGCGTTTCATGTCGCCTTCGATGGCGCGCCGTTGCTGGTTGAAATCGTTGAGTTCGGTGGCCAGCGCCAGTGCTTCCCTGCCCGAATCGGTCATCAGGCAGCGCACCCCTACCGACATGTCTGCCAGTCGGCCCGCAGCATTCAGACGAGGCCCGATGCCAAAGCCGATATCCTGCGTCGACATGCCGACACTGTCCTTGCCAGCCACTTTCAGCAGGGCCTGAACTCCCACACGAGTACGGCCGGCCCGGATACGTCGCAACCCCTGCTCCACCAGGGTGCGGTTGACACGATCCAGTGGCACCACATCAGCCACCGTGCCAATGGCCACCAGGTCCAGCAGCCCCGCCAGATCGGCAGTGGCATGCGCATCGCCCTGCCGGCGCAACTGCGCACGAACGGCCAGGAGGGTGTAGAAAATCACACCGACACCCGCCAGATTCACCGCCGGGAATCGTGAGCCCGGCACATTGGGATTGACGATGGCGATCGCCGTCGGCAGGACCTGTGGCGCCAGATGATGATCGGTGACCACCACATCGATTCCCCAGTGCCTTGCCCGCTCGACCCCCTCCACTGACGCCACGCCATTGTCGACTGTCAGGATGAGGCCGGGCCGGTATTCCTGCTGCGCGACATCGACGATGCCGGGCGACAGCCCATAACCGAACTCGAAGCGTCCCGGTATCAGAAAGTCCAGTTGTTCAAAGCCAAGCATGCGCAGCCCCTGCAGAGCCACGCTGGTGCTGGTAGCACCATCACAGTCGTAATCACCGACGATCAGAACCCGTTCGCCGCTGTCGCGTGCTGCCAGCAGGCGTGCCACCGCGGCATCGATATCCGGCAGCAGGTCCGGCCGCGGCAGGTCGGCCAGCCCGAATTGCAACTCACCCGGGTCGGTGACCCCACGAGCGGCCAGCAGACGGTGTACCAGTGAATTCGGGTGAAGCTCATCCGGTAGCTCGGGAACCGTGCGCTGGCTTACCCGAACTCGCGCTGATGATATCTCCGGACTCATGAGCGTGAACCGGTCAGCCGGCGCCACAGCAGCGAAGCTCGCGTTGCCTGCCGCTTGATCACGGCTGACAATGCGGTCCCCTGTCTGGGCGCATCGATATCTCTGGCTTCAGCCATTTGCCGGAGAACCTGTGAATCAAGGCGACCGTGCATGCCATCCTCATCCAGAATATCCAGCGTGAGATTCTCGCCGTCTTGCACACGCTGCCGCCAGTTGTCTACCCATTCCTGCTCGATGCGCTGGCGCGCCTGCAGCACGCCTGCCTCATCCGCAGCCAGCATGGACCGCTCCAGTCGGCGATCGACGATCAGCACCTGTGATTCCAGCCTGGCTGGATCGAACGCGGCCAATGGTCGGCAGTCCAGACCGAGGTGCCGAGCCAGCTCGACGGCAAACGGCTCATCGGCGTGGATGCATGGGGCTGATCGAGTCGGATCGAGTGTCGTTGCATTTCTCCCCCCCGAATCTGCAGTTGCCAGTGGCATTTCCGTTCCGGAAGGTTCGGTAGTCATGATCGACGTCTCGCCCACTGTCGCGTCGGCGTTGTTCGCATACAAAGGTGCACCGCCCCAGAACCACAGACTGTTGATCGGCATCAGACCCCGCTGCTGTCGTTCCGCGTTGACCGGATGCGAGTGCAACAGCATCTGCAACTCGGTCAAGAGTCGCTTCCAGTGACCCGCTGCTTCACCTTCCGGCAGAAAAGCCGACGCATTGCGCTGGGACAGAAATTCCGGCGGAAACGTCAGCAAGGCACGACCGTCCCTGCCCCGCATGTACCAGTGAGCGGTATCCGTGCGCCACAGCTGCAGCTCATCCTCGGCCAGAAACTCGTTGATCGAGCCCAGCAAGGCATCCGCCTCGGCGTCACTGATCGACAGCATGGCCGCCGGCACCAGACTTGCCGTGTCACGATCCGCCCGCAAGTGGACTGGATCGGCACAGATCAGCATCGCCGGCTCTTTCTTGCCGGATTCGTGATCGATGTCGCGTTGCCTTCCCACCAGTAGTTCCGCGACCGGCAAATGGGTTTCGTTCCATTGATTCTGGGCAAGCAGTTTGCAGAATTGTGACTGCCAGGGTTGCAATGCCTCCTCATTGCTCCATCGCAGTGCACTTGTCGACGCATCACGCCCGAATCCGGGAGCCAGCAAAGTAACGTTGACGACAGGGCTTGCCATGGCAGGGGAACTCTTCAAAGGGGGAACACTCACAACTCAGCAATGTGGCTGCGCATTGCAGGCTTGCAACGGCCGTCACATCAACAGCGAATCGGCCGACCATCATACTCTGGTTAGTGCGGGCTCTTGTTATCAACACTAAACTCTTTCAACCGAACAGGACTATCACGCACCGATGCAGAATCGCAAGCTGTTGTTCGCGGCACTGGCCCTATGTGTGGCCGCCTTTTTCTTCTTTGATGTCGGTCGCTTCTTCAGCCTCGACTACCTGAAAAGCGAACAAGCCGCCCTTGAAGCGCTGTACGACTCTCGCCCATGGCTGGTCATCGGCGTCTTCTTTCTGGCTTATGTGGGAGTCACCGCTTTGTCCCTCCCCGGTGCGGCCATCATGACGCTGGCTGCCGGCGCGCTGTTCGGCCTGGTGACGGGCACACTGATCGCCTCCTTCGCTTCGAGCATTGGTGCAACTCTGGCGTTTCTGGTGTCCCGTTACCTGTTACGCAGCAGCATCGAGGACAAGTTCGGCGAGAAGCTGAAAACCTTCAATCGCAATATCGACAAGGACGGTGCCTTCTACCTGTTCACCGTTCGACTGGTGCCGGTCTTCCCGTTCTTCCTCGTGAACCTTGTGATGGGCCTCACCTCCATTCGCACAGGTGTCTTCTATATCGTCAGCCAGCTGGGAATGCTGGCGGGCACCATGGTCTTCGTCAATGCCGGTACTCAACTGGCGAAGATCGACAGCCTGAGCGGCATTCTTTCACCGGCCATCATCTTCTCGTTTGCCTTGTTAGGCATCTTTCCACTTGTTGCCAAAAAGGTAATCGACATGATCAAAGCCAAAAAACGCTACGACGGCTACACCCGCCCCGAAAAGTTCGATAACGACATCGTTGTGCTTGGCGCCGGCTCCGGCGGCCTGGTAACGTCCTACATCGGCGCTGTGGTCAAGGCCAAGGTGACGCTGATCGAAAAGCACAAGATGGGCGGAGATTGCCTGAACACCGGATGTGTACCGTCCAAGGCCCTGATCCGCAGCGGCAAGTTGATGCACAACATCAACCACAGTGACAAGTACGGCGTGCACAATGCCAGCGGCGAGATCGACTTCCCACGCACCATGCAACGCATCCACGAGGTCATTGCCAAGATCGAACCACACGATTCGGTCGAGCGATACACGGGTCTGGGCGTCAATGTCATCGAGGGAGAAGGCCGCATTACCTCCCCCTGGACGGTTGAGGTCAATGGTCAGACACTGACCACCCGCAATATCGTGATAGCCACGGGTGGCTCGCCGTTTGTCCCTCCCATTCCGGGCCTTGATCAGGTCGATTACCTGACCTCCGACAATCTGTGGGAACTGAAGACTCAGCCCAAGCGCCTGGTCGTCCTGGGTGGAGGCCCCATTGGCAGTGAATTGACACAGGCTTTCAGACGCCTGGGCAGCGAAGTCACCCAGGTGGAACGTGAAGGCCAGATCATGGGCCGAGAGGATGCCGATGTGGCTGAAATGGTTCGTCAGAGATTTGTCGCGGAAGGTATCCAGGTGATGGTCAACACCAATGCGGTCGGTGTCGAGGTCAATGGTGAAGACAAGCAACTGGTCTGTGAACAGGATGGCAAGACCATCAAGGTGCCCTTCGATGAGATCATTGTCGCTGTGGGTCGCAAGGCCAATACGCAGGGCTTTGGCCTCGAAGAACTGGGGGTAACCTTGACTGATCGCGGTACCGTGGCCGTCAATGACTATCTGCAGAGCGACTTCCCCAACATCTATGCCGTGGGCGATGTTGCCGGTCCCTACCAGTTCACTCATGTAGCGGCCCATCAGGCCTGGTATGCCGCAGTCAACGGCCTGTTCGGCATGTTCAAGAAATTCAGTGTCGACTACCGCGTCATTCCCTGGGCAACGTTTACCGACCCGGAAGTCGCACGGGTAGGCCTCAATGAAACCGATGCCAAGGAAAAAGGCATTCCCTACGAACTGACCACCTATGGCATCGATGATCTGGACCGGGCCATCGCCGACAGCAGTGACTACGGCGTGGTGAAGGTCCTGACCAAACCGGGCAAGGACAAGATTCTGGGCGTCACCATCGTAGGCGAACATGCAGGCGACCTGATTGCAGAATACGTACTGGCCATGAAACACGGCCTGGGACTCAACAAGATACTGGGCACGATTCACATCTACCCCACCCTGTCAGAGTCCAACAAGTACGCCGCAGGCGAATGGAAACGAGCTCACCAGCCTCACAAGGTGCTGGAATGGGTCGAGAAATTCCATGCCTGGCGTCGTGGCTGACCATGCAGCCCTGATTCCCGCTCCGTAGTAGTGAATCGTGTCAATACGGGGCCTGTTAACCGGCTTCGAACGATGGGTCCAGACGTTTCCCCTACCCTCTGAGGGCGAGTAGTTCATGCCGGATGGCTCAAGCCATCCGGTATCAGGCAGCGACTCGCTGCACAGGTGGCGCGGGCGGCACCACCACAGGCTGATCGCCGATTGCGAGCATCCTCACATCCTCACCCCCTCACCCCCTCACCCCCTCACCCCCTCACATCCTCACATCCTCACCCCCTCACCCCCTCACCCCCTCACCCCCTCACATCCTCACATCCTCACATCCTCACATCCTCACATCCTCACATCCTCACATCCTCACATCCTCACATCCTCACATCCTCA
>CANLXI010000050.1 GCA_947495035.1 uncultured Granulosicoccus sp. | reverse complement strand
AAAGCCCACTCCGGCATCTCTACCTTGTCCAAGGAACAAGGCTCGCTCCTGGACTCACTGAGCGTCGCCAAACCGACCGAATCGCGCCAGTTATCACTGCTGTAGTGGCAATTTGAAAAGCCACCTTCAATGTAATCAATAGTTTACGTCGTTTACTGTCGAACTCGGGGGTGCCGCGATCAATTTCTTCCAGGCCATAGATCAGTGAGGTCCGCACGTACACGACATCGTCATGACCTGCCAGTGCTGCCGCTTCAGCCGCCGCCTTTGACTCACCGTAGGCATTGACCGGGTCTGGGTGCGCGTCGTCGGCATAGGCTCGTGACGAGCCTGCGTAGACCATATCGCTGGACACGACGACGAGCCTTGCTCCTATCGCTTTGGCGGCTTCTGCCACGCGCGCACTCATTGTCTCGTTGGTGCCGAGATTGTCGTCGTCAACCCCGGGGTTGATGGCCGCGGCATGAATGACGGCGTCCGGGCGGTACTGCTCGAACAGTCCTCGCAGATCGTCCGTCAGGTCAGCCTGCAGCCATTCAACACCGTCTTCCGCGTGAGGTGCCTGTCGGGATACTGCCAGTACATCCGCGCGTTGCCTGGCGAGCGGCACCAGGCGATGGCCCAGATAGCCGCTCGCACCGGTAATCAATAGACGACTGCGTGAGGAGGGTGATGGCAATGGCATGCTACTTATCCGGTAAGGGCTTCGAGAGCGATCTTACATCGGCTTGGCGCTTCCTTGCCTCGACGATCAGCTATTGCGTCGCCTCCAGCACATCGGTTACGTAAAAATGATCTGGCCGTGAAGCCACGCAAGGGCTATCGCAACGCCACGGAGCGCAACGAGTCTCATCCGGTGGCACCCCTTCCCTGATAGACCTGTTCAACCGGAATGTAAACAGGCTGGTCTGTTGCAATGAGAACGACGCGATACACGGCATCCTCTGCAGCATGAATCGTCAAGGCGATTGTTGTGTTCGAGGAGATTCCGTATAGCAGAAAAGCCACATTCGCGGGACCTTTACAAAGCTCGTCTGTTACGCTTGTATCCACGCTCTCATATGCGCATGCAGGCACTAGCCGTAGATGGCCAACAAGAAACAGATTCGACATCGTCGGCTACTGAGTCTCCTGGAGACAGGCCCGAACATGCGGGTGAATGAATTGGCCGATGAGCTGGAAGTGACGGCTGAAACCATACGGCGTGATCTTGATGAACTCAGTGGAAAGGGTGTCGTCGATCGTACTTACGGTGGCGCCATGCTGAAGGCTTCTCACGAGCCTGTGGTTAACATTCGCCACAACCTGATGACCAGGGAGCGTGAAGGGATTGCGCGTGCGGCGGTCAAGCAGCTGTACGGTGCCAAGATCATCATGATTGGATCAGGTGCCACGACAACTCATGTGGCGCGCCGCATCGCCATCGAGATGAATGGCATTACGGTCATCACGCATTCCTTCGGCGTTGCCACTGTACTGTCTCTGAATCCAACCATCTGCGTCATGATGGCCCCCGGTATTTACCACGGGACGGAAGGCGCCATGCATGGATCCCAGACGCTTCGTTATCTGGATGACTTTCATGTTGACTGGGCAATCACCGGTGCCAGCGGGCTTACGGCACGCGGAGCATCTGATGCACTGATTGATGCCGGGGATGTCTATTCGTGCATGATCAAACACGCATCGCGGACCATGGTTGTTGCAGATCGCACGAAGTTCAACAAGGTGTTCACTGCGCGCTTCGCCAAATGGTCTGATATCGATAAGCTGGTCACCGATGAGCGTCCTGGTCCGAAACTGAGCTCCGCCGTCAAGAAGGCCGATACGGAAATTGTGGTCTCGAGTAGCGAATCGGCGTCGTCTTGAGTGATGTGGCGTCTAACGCTGCGCACAATGGGCTCAATGCAACATCCAAAGATGCCAGGCCAGCACACTCGGGCTGGCAAGCCTTCTTCATGATTCGCTCAGAACAGTGCTCAGTGCATTGATGAAAAAATCCGCCTCTGCCTGACTAGTGCACAAAGGTGGCCTGATTTTCAGGACGTTGCCGAATTTTCCTGCAGCGCCTATCAATACTTTCTGATAACGCAAGCCTGCGATGATGGCTGATGCCCGTTGCGGGTCAGGTTCTTCTATGGATCTGTTCTTGCTGACTTCCACGCCAATGAATAGACCTAGACTCCGGACTTCGGATATACAGTTGCATGACTCTGATAGTGCCTCCAGCTTTTGCGCCAGATATCGACCACTATCCCTGGCATTCTGCTGAAGTCCTTCGTGCTCGATGACATCAAGCACAGCGTGGCCGGCTGCGGCCGCTACCGGGTTGCCACCAAAGGTATTGAAGTAGCCGACATCCTCGCTAAACCGGTCGAAGTAGTCAGGACGAGCCGCCAACCCGGCAATGGGGTAGCCATTGCCCATGGGTTTGCCCATGGTGATCAGGTCTGGCGCTGCCTGATGATGTTCGAAACCCCAGAAGCCAGTACCGGTACGTGCAAAGCCTGGCTGTACTTCGTCAGCGATATACAAACCGCCATGGCGGTGTACACACTCAACGGCCTGAGTCAGTAGTCCGGTAGGGTGTGCGAAAACGCCATCGCTGGAAAACACAGAATCGCAGATAAAGGCCGCCAATCCATAGCCGCGCTTTTCCAGCAGGCAGGCGGCCTGCTCGATTGCCTGTGCAAATCCCTCTGCCAGATTGCCATCCGGGTAATTGCTTCTCCCGGGAGCTGGCACCGTCACGACATGCTCAGGGAGTGCTTGTGTCTTCAAGGCTGATGGAGAAATTTCCGTCACCGCCTGTGTATTGCCGTGATAGGCATTCTCAGTCACGATGAAGCCTCGTTTGCCTGTGACCTTGCAGGCTATTCTCATCGCAAGGTCATTGGCTTCGCTGCCGCTACAGGTCAGGGCCAGGTTTGACAAGTCGTTTGGTAGCCGAGCCTTGAGTGCCTCAAGGTAGTCATCGACTACCCGGTTGAGATAACGAGTATTGATTGTCAGTCTGGCAGTCTGGCGGCTGATGGCCTCTACAACGGTGGGGTGGCAATGCCCGACAGACAGCACATTGTTATAGAAGTCCAGAAACCGGCTGCCGTCCTGTGCGGTCATCCAGGCACCGGACGCGCTCACCATTTCTATGGGTTCCTGGTAGAACAGCACGGAAGTGGATCCCAGGTTGGAGAGTCTGCGTTTCACCTGCTCAGCTACCGAGCCGCCCTGCAGGTGCCTGTCAAAGGCGTTCATGTCGAGGATCTGGCGTTTTTCAATGCTCATGAAACTCGATCCGGTTGAGAGCTTGGCTGGAGATCGAGCGGTGCTCCGCTGTGCAATATGCATCGAGCCATGCGTAGTGTGCCCTCCAGAAATCCATCACCCAGTTCCTGTGCGGTAGGGGTCTCTGAATGAGTGGCAAGCCAGGCCGTCAACATGAGGCGTCGCAGCATGATGAATATCGGTATCAGCGCTTCATCTTCCTCGCTCAGCGGAGTGACTTGCCGGTAACCGGATAGCCAGGCCTGCAGTAGATCGGGTACCTGAGGGTCTTCTTCCATGAAACTGATTGCCGCGGCAAAATCATAGACATACCAGCCCAGGCCGCAATCGTCGAAGTCAATGACGGCTAGCTGCTCACCGTCCATGAGTAGATTGGCGAGCCTTAGATCCGCATGCACCAGGCCGAACTTCATGTCTGACGCACCATAGGTTTGCAGTTGGCTCTCGATTAGTGCGACGGTGTTCGTCAATACGTCTCTATCTGAAGCGCCTAGTCCCGGTGCGTTCTGCCAGTGTCCCCAGTGAGGATTCTCACCAATCGTTGTCTCGAAATTCCACGTCTTGCGTGTGAAATTATCAGGCGCTTTCCACCGACGAGCGTGGCCATGCAGACGTGCAGTGATGGCACCTAACTGATGGAATCTGGTAACGAGAGATTGATCGGCTGATGGTTCTGCCCCTGGCATGAACTCAAAGGCCACCATATGCCGTGTTTCATCGCCATCTTGCAGGGTGACAATGAAGTCGTCATCCAGTGTCGGGATTGGTCGAGGAGTGGTGACAACGTTCTCTGCACGCAAGGCCTCTATCCAGAGAAGTTCTGATTCGATTTCATCCAGTGTGTGGTAGTCGGGGCGATGTACTCGCACCACACAGAGGCGTTGATCGTTGTCATCAGTGACCTGAAATGTTGCATTCTCCGAGACAGTCAAGAGTGTCACAGTAGAGGTATTGGGGAGTTCCCATTGCGGCACTGATTCGGTGACGAGTTTGCCGAGATGCTCGATATAGCTTTGTTCGTACAGCTCGCTCATTTCATGTCTCTGGCTATGTGTTCGGAAGTATATGTTGGAAGATAAAGAAAAAACCTGTGAACCGCAACATTTTACTTGATTTACTGCTGAATAACTGGAAGACTCGTTTTCAAGTCAGGTTGTATTACGTTCCGACCGCTATCCATCTGTCACTCGGTGCATGCGGCCACAGCCATCAAATGTTCACCAAGCTTCGGAGTAGTCCAATGAGTATGACTCGTCGATCGTTCAACAAAGCACTGGGAGCCATGGCGGGCGCTGCGGCGCTGGGCCGAATGGGATCAGCCGCTGCCTCAAGAAATGACCAGCTCAATATTCTGTGCTGGGAAGGCTACAACACCGATGATGTACTCGAGCCATTCCGTAGCATGCATGCAGGTGCCGTCGTTCGAGCAGAGAGTGGTACGTCAGACCCGGACATGATCAACAAACTGCGGGCGGGTGAAGTGAAGGTGTGGGATCTCATCAATCTCAACCAACCCTGGGCACGCAACCAACTGATGCCCGAAGGTCTGATCAAGCCTCTGGACAAGGAGCGGTTCTTGCCATACTTCGAGAAAATGTCTAACCTGTTTTCGGCACCTTATCCACTGGCTTTCAACGACAGTCAGGAACTGATAGGAATGCCACAACGTTTCGGGCCCTTCAGTTTCGTTGTCAATACAGACAAGATCAGTCGGGAGATGGCCGAAGACCAAGGGTGGAAGCTGTTTCTCGATCCCGCCATGAAGGATCGCTACGGTGTGCTCACCTATGACAACTGGAATATCATTCATATGGCATTGACAGGGGATCAGAACCCGTTCAAGCCTATGGATGAGGCGGGCCTCGAGACCTTCGCAGGCACAGCGAAACAGATATTCGATAACTCAAAGCTGATGACTGATGATCTCGTTGCCATGAACACCGCATTGATCAATGGTGAGATAGATGCCTATTTTACCGGCGGCACCTACACGGCAAGTCCGGCGCGCCTGGACGGTTTGACCAATATACGCGCAATTACCCCAAATTCTGGTCCTATCGATGGTAAGGGTGGTGTGGTGTGGATCGAACTGACATCGCTGGTGAATAATCCTGACCCTTCCACGCTGGCCGAAGACTTTCTTGAATTCGTGCAAAAGCCGGAAATCTGCAAGGCGGTGGGTTTTGCCGAAGGTACCTACAACCCTGTTGCACAGATGGGAGACCCCGATGTGTTCAGTCTGTGGGATGCTGATGAGCTGGATTCCATTCAGTGGGATTCCCTGGATGAAGAATTGTCACGCTCTGTCGAATATGACGTGGTGGCCTCCTACGATGAATTGATCAAGATCTATTCAGCCGTCAAGCGTGGATAGAGCGGGCAGTCACTGACATCATGGATACGCCTGCTTTTCTCGACATCGCTAACCTTACCAAGTCCTATGGCGATTTCACGGCATTGCTTCCCATAAACCTGAGTGTGAGTGAAGGGGAGTTTCTGACCATTGTCGGACCATCCGGCAGTGGCAAAACGACCCTGATAAAACTGCTGGTTGGCATGGAAGAGCAGACGGGCGGTACTATCAGTTTACGGGGGGAGCGACTTGATGTTCTGCCTGCGAACAAGCGCCCCACGTGCATGGTGTTTCAACCCCTGGCCTTGTTCCCGCATCGTAGTGTGGGCGAAAACATCGAGTTCCCCTTGAAGATCAAGGGGATTGATCCGAGTGTGCGGCGAGTACGTGCGGATGAGCTATTGACGCTCTTTCGCCTGCCGCAGGACTTCTACCACAAGCGTATTTCCGAGTGCTCTGGTGGCGAACGACAGAGAATCGCGCTGGCGCGAGCACTGGCATTCGATCCAGAAATACTGTTCTTTGACGAGCCGTTATCGGCGCTGGACTATCGCTTGCGCAAGACGCTTGAGAAAGAGCTCAAGGCCTTGCATGTACGAACGGGCAAGACATTCATTTATATCACCCATAGCTTGGAAGAGGCGATGGTTATGTCAGATCGTATTGCCATCTTGCGCAATGGCCGGTTCGAGCAGATCGGCCCCGCCAAGGAAATCTATGCCGAGCCACGTAGTCGGTTTGTTGCCGAATTCATGGGGGACGTGAACCTGTTCGATATCGTTCCCGATGAGGTGAGCGGCGAGCCTTTGGCAGAAGACATTGATCGGACAGCAGTATCCTCAGCGTCATGGGAGTCGGTGCCAGGCGAGCAACGGGTTCTGATGGTACGTCCGGAAATGCTGGTTTTTCTTCAGCCCGGCGAGAAAGCTGATTTCGAGATAGATGGCGTGATCAGTGCCGAATACATGTTGGGGTCACGTACGCAGTATGAAATCAAGACTGCATCGGGCAGGGTGGTCTCCGTTGAACGCTCTAGCGCCAGTCCCATGTTTCAGGATGATGGCCGCGTAAGGCTAGGATTCTCGTTGGAAAATTGCCATGTGATCAAAGAGCCGGTCTCATGAGTAGTCGCGAGCAGAGGCTTGGCTGGTTCAATGCCTTGCCAATGATGACCATGCTCTGTCTGAGCTTCATGGCACCGCTACTGGTTATCGCACTTTTTTCGATCATGCCGGAAAAGGTATTCAAGCTTTCTCATGTGCCGGATTTCTCCGCCTACCTGGAGATTATCCGGCAAGGCTACTGGCGTTCGTTTTTCTGGGCGATGGGCATGGCGGTGGTGTCTACGGTTGTTCTGTTCCTCCTTTGCTGGCCGCTGGCCTTTGCCATGGTGCATGTATTCAAGCGTTTCACGCTGATCATCACGATCGCTGTTGTCATCACCCTGTTCGTCTCCGAGAACATACGCTTGTTCGGCTGGGCCTTGACCCTGATGAAGGGCGGCATGGTCGAGGGTATGTGGCGTTCCTGGACGGGAACCGGTTTTGACGGTCTGCTGTACAACGTTCCTGTTATCATTTTTGGTCTGGTATACGTCTATTTGCCTTTCATGCTTTTTCCTTTGGTGCAGGGGATCGCCATGGTCCCTGAAGATGCACGTCATGCGGCAGCAGATCTTGGGGCCAGTCGTTGGCAGGTGTTCACCGAGATTGACTTGCCACTAGCAGGGCCGGGCATCCTTGTAGGGGGCTTGCTGAGTTTCGTATTGGCCACGGGTGCTGTCGCTGAGTCGAAACTACTCGGCGGGCAAGCAGTGATCGTGATTTCAGACGATGTGGAAACCGCCTTCACATATGGACAGAATTGGCCACTGGGCTCGGCGCTAGCCATGGTTCTGATACTGATTATCGGTTCACTCGCCATTCTAGCGTTATCCAAAATGGACCTTGATCGTATTCTGGGAAGGGCAGCAAGCTGATGCATAGAGGTCGTTTTGGCAATTTCGGGTATTACGTCTATGGCATTCTCATTGTCGTATTTCTGTACCTGCCATTGGTGGCGGTCGGATTTGCATCCATCTCGAAGGCTCGGTATCTGAGCTTTCCCATCAAGCGTTACGCCACCAAATGGTATGGGGAGGCGCTGGAGAGTTCGACGGTTATCGATCTGGTGCAGACTTCATTGCTGATAGCACTCATTGTCACGGTGTTATCCGTGTTTCTCGGCTTCTTTGGTGCCTTGGCCTTTGCACGCTATCAGTGGCGCTATCGAAATCTTTTCCAGAAGCTGATCCTGCTGCCCATATTCTTTCCGCAGTCCGTACTGGGGCTTGCGCTACTGATGTGGTTCAACGCTATTGGTGTCTTGCCAACATGGCAGACGGCTGTCATCGCGCATCTGGTCTGGATTGCACCCATCGCTACTTTGGTTATTGCGATCAGAGCTTACAGTTTTGATTCGGCACTCGAAGATGCAGCTCGTGACCTGGGTTGCAGTTATTGGCAAACCCTGCGCGAAGTCACTTTGCCGTTGTTGATGCCGGGTATGGTGTCGGCCGGGCTGTTTTCATTCTTGTTGAGCTGGGGCAATTTCCCGTTATCACTCTTTACAACGGGTGCAGATTCAACATTGCCCGAATGGCTGTACGCGAAAATGGTGTCGGGCTATTCACCGCTTGTACCGACTCTGGGAATTTTGTCAGTGGCTGGCTCTGCGCTGGTAATTGCTGTTGCACTGCTTGCTTCATCGGTATTTTCCTTGCTGCGGCGGCGCCGGCTCGATTCGGGATTGACTGAGTAAGAGTCGCGAGACCACTTGTACACTTCAGACTGCCTTCAATTGATAAGGCGGTAACATCAAACTGATACACAGGAACATGTCATGCTTACATCCGTGAAAGACAGAGTGGTACTGGTTACCGGTGGTTCCAAGGGAATCGGGAAAGGCATCGCGAGCATCTTTGCAGCGCAGGGCGCGAAAGTCATGATCGCGGCACGAGGTGAACAGGCCGCTATTGATGCCTGTGAAGAGATAAAGGCGTCTGGTGGTGAAGCGAGTTATTGTCTCGGGGATGTGTCTGACTGGGCTGATGTGCACAAGATGGTTTCCGACACGGTGTCAACGTATGGCCAGATCGACATTCTTTGTGCCAACGCTGGCATTTTTCCGCAAAGCAAGATAGTGGATATGGACCCGGAGGACTGGGACAACGTTATTGATACTAATCTGAAGAGCTCGTTTTTATGCGTCAAGGCGTGCATTCCGCATTTTGAGAAGGCCGGAAAGGGTCGCGTCATACTCACATCATCCATCACGGGTCCGGTCACAGGCTTCCCCGGCTGGACGCACTACGGTGCATCGAAGGCAGGGCAGTTGGGATTCCTGAAAACGGCCGCCATGGAGCTATCTCGTTACGGGACTACCATCAACGCGGTGATGCCGGGCAATATTGCAACGGAAGGTCTGGACGGTCTGGGCGAAGACTATCTGGCAACCATGGCTGCATCGATACCGCTTAAGCGACTCGGTGATGTAGCAGATATCGGTAATGCCGCTCTGTTCTTCGCATCTGATGAGGCAGGCTATATAACAGGCCAGACTTTGGTGGTAGACGGCGGACAGGTCTTGCCGGAGTCTCTGGAAGCGCTGGCGGAGATCTGACCGTCGGCTCGCCGATGTCGTGAGAGATGTCCTCATGAGGAAGCGAAATCGTCATCGATATCTGTAAAGCGTCAAAATACTCCGTAAAAGGTCATTTCGACACTTCAACGGCCAAACTGAACCGTCTAAAGCACTTTCTGGCGATATCCGGACGCTTTACGACGCTTGCTGCGTGCTTTCAGTATCATCTCAGAGCTCTCACCAGCACCCCCTCACACCCCCGAACAACCGCCACACTCTCCATACGCCAGTCCCTCGGCTCCTCGCGCACTTCACCCGTGACCTCAACCTCCGTTCGCAGCCGGATATCATTGCTGGACGCCCCCACCATGAGCTCGAAGGTGCCGGGCTCGACGATGCGTCGGCCGGCGATAACGGTAAAGCCGAGCATGTCCACGGGAAGGATGAACCTCCCCCAGTTTGCTAGACTACATGCATCAAAAACCCATCAGAACATGTAGACCCAGACTGCCAACACCGTCAGTCTGAGAAGATGGGAAGGGGAGGAGCAAACTGCACAACTTTCGGCAGGAGCAGGAGAGCGCAGTTCCACACGCTTGTCTGAGTCGTTTCACCTCGCACGGTCACGGTTGCTGCATGAACAACATTGGACACACTGGGAATTGCACCGTTTCAGGGCGGAGTTGTTCGGTGGGTTGTCCAGCTGGCCACATGCCATGCAGTGTGGCAAGCTGAGCCCTCATGAGAGAGCGCTGATGGATACGAAGCTGAGTGAGTGCCTGTTGATGCCATGAACTCATCCCCTACCACTCTGAAGGACCTCCACTATCAGCCAGTCTCACGGGTGTCCTGTGATACGCCGTTGAGTGAGGCGGTCCGGCAGATGGATGAGGAGGGTACTGGCAAGGCTGTCATCGTTGACCGGCAGGCCCTTGTGGGTATGCTGACGCCAAGAGATCGGCTCAGAGCCGTTCATCAGCAGACACCTGCAGATACGCCTGTTCGGGAGTTGATGAGCCAGGCGTACCTTGTGCTGAATCAGAACCTCGCCATCAACGATGCCTGCCATCAGGTGCTGCTGAATTCGGGTGGCGACTTATTGGTCGTCGATGAACGAAACCAGCCATTGGGTCTGCTGGACGAGAGGGAGTTGCTGCAGTGTGTGGCGCATCAATCAGGCGATACACGTCGTTCTGGGCAAGCCCAGTGTCCCTCACCTCAAGTTGACGAGACGCCCATACAAGGTGCAGACATCGAATCCTCGACGGATTCAGTCACCTCGGCGTTCGGCAATCGACGGCGCACTGCCGGGTTGGCGCGTGACGTTTTCGATCGTCCGAAGCTGGACACTCAATTTCGCACGCGCAAGCGCCAGGCAGACCTGCTGAGTCGTTTTGCATCTACGCTGATCAATCTGCCTGTGAGCAGTAGTGAAGCGGCGGTGAATCAGGCATTGAAGCAGATGGGCGAATTGGCTCAGGTGGATCGTTCCTACATCTTCAATTACGACTTCGAGGCTGACGACTGTACCAATACCCACGAATGGTGTGCACCGGGAATCAAGCCGCAAAAGGATAATCTACAGCAGATTCCGCTGGTTCATTTCAGCGATTGGGTTGAGACACACAGGCGCGGAGAGTGCCTGGTGGTTAATGATGCTGATGCACTGCCGGCAAGTGCCATCAAGGATCTTCTGACTTCACAGGGCATCAAGAGCCTGGTGAGTTTGCCAATTGTGGGGCGTGATGGCTGCCTCGGTTTTCTTGGTTTCGATTCCGTGCGAGCACGGCGAGAATATGGATCAGAAGAGTTGGACATACTCGCGCTGTTTGCCAAGACGCTGGCCAATTATCAGGAACGAGTGTATGCCGAACGCAAACTGGCCAACAGTGAGGCCAATTTTCACGCGTTCTTCGAACAGACACAGGACCTGCTTCTCGTTCTGTCCCACAGTGGGCTTATCGTACAGTTCAATACCCATGTAATTCGCCGACTGGGATTTACCGCCAGGGAGTTGTGCGGCAATTCCGTGTTGAAGTTGCATGCGCCAGCGTTTCGGGAAGAGGTGGCTTCCACGATCAAGTGCATGGCAGAGGGCAGAATCGACCAGCACGCCATCCCGATGCAAACGCGGTCAGGGCAGCGGGTTCCGGTGGAAACCCAGGTGGTCAAAGGACAGTGGAACGGCTCACCGGCACTGTTCATGGTTTGCCGTGACATGTCGGACATCGCGGCATCGGAAGAGAAGTTCTCCAAGGCCTTTCATCTCAGTCCCATGCCCATGCTTCTCGCAGATCTGACGCATGGTAATTTTCTGGAAGTCAATGAAGCCTTCGTGCGCGTCTCCGGCTACGACGTACAGGAAACCATCGGCAATGACATGGTTTCCATTGGCCTGTTCGAGGACCCTCGCCAGTGGGAAGAGATCAAACAACGGTTGCAGAGTTCGGGGCGGGTGGACAATATTGAGACTCCTCTGCGCACTCGACAGGGAAGCATCGTATCCAGCTTGTTCAACGCCGCGGTGCTGGAACTGCAAGGGCGCCGCGTGATGATCTCTCAGGTGCTGGACATCTCGGATCGCAAGGCGGCCGAAGAGGCTCTGGATAATGAGCGGATACAACTGCGTACCCTGATAAATTCTCAGCCGAACCTGGTCTGGCTCAAGGATCCGGATGGCGTCTATCTGATGTGCAATGCCAAGTTCGAGTCCCTGTTCGGTTTACCCGAATCCGAGATTCTGGGCAAGACTGACCCGGACTTTGTCGATAACGATCTGGCCAGGCTGTTCCGTAAACATGATCGCCAGGCCATCGCGGCAGGCAGAACCTGCGTCAACGAAGAGCAGCTGACCTTTGCCTCGACAGGTTATAAAGGGCTTTTCGAGACCACCAAGAAGCCCATCTTCAACGCCCAGAACAAGTTGATAGGTGTCCTGGGAGTTGCCCGGGATATCACGGTTGCGCGTCAGGCGGAGCAGAAACGCCAGCGCACCGAGCGCGAGTTGCATCAGGCGCAGAAAATGGAAGCGCTTGGCCAGCTCAGTGGCGGCGTGGCGCACGAATTCAACAATATGCTCGCCATCATCCTCGGTTACAAGGACTTGCTACAGAACCGCCTGGGGCCGGAGGCAGACCCTTCGCTGCTCGCCTGGTTGGATCACATCGAAGTGGCTGGCACCCGGTCAAAGGAGCTGGTGCTGCAGCTGCTCAGTTTCAGCCGTCCGACCGAGACACAATCCCGACGTATGGACCTGGCAGCGGGTGTGAGAAACGCTCTCATGCTCAGCCAGAGCAGTCTGCCCAGTAGCATCGAAATCGATTATCGTCCGGAGCCCTTCCTGCCCGATGTAAAGCTCGACCCAGGGGAACTGCAACAGATACTGACCAATCTGCTGGTCAATGCACGCGACGCCATGGAAGGGCAAGGACGCATCGAGATTACCTTGCAAGTCACTCATCTCCTGGATCAGGAATGTCAGGTCTGTCACTCCCTGGTGGACGGCAACTGGGTGGAGCTCAGCATTGCGGATACCGGCTCCGGGATCGAGCAGGAACTGCTTTCCCGCATCTTCGAGCCATTCTATACCTCCAAGTCAGTGGGCAAGGGGACAGGTCTCGGTCTGTCGATGGTCAGAAGTGCCGTGGAGCGCAATGGTGGTCACATTCTGATGAAATCCCGTCAGGGAGAAGGTACTCGATTCCGGCTACTGTTCCCGCCGATGGAGTTCGAGACACGAGAAGCCAAACCGTATCAGGAGCAGGAGGATACCCCATCCATAAAAGGGGGAAGAGCTCTTGTGGTGGATGATGAACCCGCATTGTGCGATTTTCTGAAGCAGGCGCTGGAGTACCAGGGCCTGACCGTCGTGGCTCTGACGGATAGTCGAGAGGCTTGCCTTCTGCTGCACGATGCCGATCAGCATTTCGACCTCTTGATTACCGATCAGACAATGCCTGGCATGCTGGGGACGGAGTTGGCACTACAGGCAAAGACACGCCTGCACCATCTGAAAGTGATTCTCTGTTCGGGGCATAGTGAACAGGTCAATGCCGAGAATGCAGCAGAATTCGGGATCGATGGCTTTCTGGAGAAGCCGGTCAGCATCAAGGACATTGTGATCGCCATAGACCGTGTGAGGAAGTAAGAGTCAGAATCTTCTTTCCAATGGCGTGACTGGCGTGACTGGATGTGTAGGGCGAGGTGCGGTTCTTGCCACAGGAATTACTTTGTCGGTCAGCTCGCTGGCAGATACCACGGCGCCAGGCAAGCTTCGATACACCGTTCATGCTCACAGCGCCGCAGAAATCCTGTAGGCATGCTGACCACCATGGTGGGGTCGGCATGCCCATCAGGCATTAAGGGGGCGGGTTACTTTGGCATACGTACGGTGAGCGCCGGGTTGTGTGCAAAGAAATTGAACGGCTGTATGTGTACGGTTTTCCAGTCAGTGGACATGACGGGCCAGTCCTCCATGCGAGGAATGTGGTGGAAGCCTGCGGTAAACCAGGTCACCACGTCCTGATCCTTCAGCGAGCGGTCGGCTTTGACCCATTCAGCAAGCGTGTCGCTGCCATCGCTCTGCATCGGAAAGGTGCCTCCCGCGTAGCGCTGGTCCGGGTCATAGACGGTATTCCATACGCTGTACTCGATATAGGCGTTGCGTTTCATCGGTGGGTCGTTCTCGAAATCATAAGGGCCATAGGCGACTGATCCGTGATGAATCATCCACGAGGGGGTGTGTCCCAGTGGTCCCTTGCGCTCCATGTTCATCACATGAAAATGCTTGGGTTGCATGGCACTGAGTTTGTAGCGCGCTTCGAGTTCCGATTCCGGCATCGTATGCTTCACTTGCCACAGCGAGCGTCGGGGGCTGTCGTCGGGCACCTCGCCCGGGACGATCTCCATGACACCGAAGCGATTATTGGGCTGATCGACATCGAAATCCAGCCGGAAATTGAAATAGTGGTCATGGTTGGACGCCACCAAGTTGGGGGCGATCAAGGTGCCGTAGCGCGTATCGGCTTCGGCCGTCGGATCGCCCATGGAGGTGGACTCGACACCCATGACGGCGTCCAGTCCCGTTGCACCGACCATGATGCGCATCTGGCCATCCTGGGCGAAGCGGTAATCGATCAGGTAGTCGTAGTTGCCGACTTCCGAGGCCGTGCGCACGATGAGTTCGGTCGCCGGTCTGCCCTCTGCGGGGACGAATGTGTCTTCACTCTGCGCAAAGACCTCGAAATGACGCCAGGCCGGATCGCCGATATCGCGCTCGAAGATGCAGATGGCATCCGGTATCTCGAGTGGGTTACCACTGTCATCATTCATCATGGCGGGCAGGAAAGTGGCGTGTGCAGGGCAGTCGATACCTGCTCGAAGGGGTGTCAGGAACAGCCCGAATCCGTATTCACCGGAATCCATGTAGGTGCGCCAGTACCAGCCGTCCGACGGGTTCATGTAAGGCACGAAGACTTCCGACAGATGTGCCTGGTACAGCACCGAACGCCACTCTTCACCGTCCAGCACGGCGATGTTCGACAATACAGCTCCGGGTCGCTTGTCGATTCGATAGTGGAAACGCCAGATGTCCCACTCCACCCGGCTACCGTTCACCGTGAAGTTCGGTCCATCGGGTTGTGAAAGCGTGGCCGGATTCGTCGCTTCTCGAAGCGGCACACGCTCGGCCACTTCCTCTTCGTTATAGCCCCAGGGGTCGTCAGGCACCGGTATCAGTGTGTCATCTTCGACCACACGTATGACTTCGTTCTTGCCGATATCCACCACGGCAAACAGTCCCTCGATGGGCTTGGCATAGAAGTTCGATCCGGTCGGGTTCTCATAGCAAGGCACCTTCATGAGGCGAGTGCCTTCGTATTCCTCGGTGAAGAAGTTGCCTGCGGTGAGTGGCAGACAGAAGACGTCATCCGGTGTCAGATTGCGCCGCTCAAGCCCCGACACCATGTCAGGATGGCTCAGAGCACTGTTCATGGCGGTGAGAAATTCCGAGAACAGGACCATGGGTTGCCCGCCTGCGGCTCCGGACGTCTCCACAGACGCCTCCGTCAGATTGATCAGGGCCGTGTCGAACCCATCGCCGCTTTTGTAGTAGGCACGCGCCCGTCTATCCAGCGGGTTGTCCTCGGACCATGCCAGCACATCGGCCTTGATGGGCTCCACCAGTTCGATCAGTGGATACAGCGTGTTTTCGTCAGTCAATCCCGCCTGACGCAGGATTTCGGTGGTCTGCAGATACTCCTCGCCACTGAGTCCGTCCAGCGGATAGGTATCGGCATGGCTGGCTGCTGCCGGTACCAGCAAGAGTAATCCGTACAGCGCATCTTTCAATGTCACGTGCTTCTCCTGATTGGGGTTGCGCCCGTGTGAAGGCGAGGTATGAGTAAAACGGTGTCTGCTCGGGGCTGAAACAACGCTGTATCTGCCTGGTGGAGATTGAATGCATCATCCGCCCAGCGGTAGAGATACAACGCCGTGAATGGAGAATAGCCTTGTTCCGTTCGATGGTCGAGGCCCTGAACAAGCGTATTGATGCATCATTTACAGTTTGATGCACAGGCGTTGTCAGCCCAGGCTATCAATGTGGAAATGAGCGACTTCATGGTGCAGTTGCAGGGTCAATGCTCCGAAAATGGGCGTGCGGCGGTTGTCGGACTGAGCTTGTTGCGAGGTTGTGCAAGCTGTCATCCTCGGGGTTGATATCATCATGTGCTTGAGGGGCTGCTGTTGGCGGGTCCTCGTATCCATCAGACCTGATCAGCTTGCTGCTGAACCTCCCAGCGATGTAGCAACCTTCCGAGAACTCTCGTCATGCCGAGCCCATTGCCACTGCAGGATCTGCCCCCGCTGAGCTCCCTGAGAGGCTTCGAAGCTGCGGCTCGCTTGCTCAGCCTGCGTGCAGCGGCGGAAGAGCTACACCTGACACATCCGGCCATCGTCAGTCAGATCCAGCGGCTTGAAGAGAATCTTCAGGTCCGGTTGTTTGCCCGTGACGGGCGGCATGTCGTGCTGACACCGGCAGGCGAGCGCTTCTATCCGGTAGTACGCGAGGCCTTGGCAGGTCTGGTGCAGGGGGCGCAGGTGCTGCGTCAGCTGCAACACGCGCAGCCGCTGACCGTGCAGGTGTACGTCACCACTTCCATTCGCTGGTTGGCACCGAGGCTGGCGGATTTCAAGAGTGCGCACCCGGAGGTCGAGCTCAAGTTGATGACGTGCAGTTCCGACTGGGAATTCGATGAGGCCAATGCGGATGTCGGTATCGTGTTTCGCGATGGCCCCCTGGCCGAGCATCTGCACTGGCAGCCGCTGTTCGAGTCGCGTCTGTTTCCGGTGTGCAGTCCACAGCTACTGGCAGATGGCAGGCCGTCGTTGTCGGCAGAGGCGCATGACACACTGTCGGCTGAGCGTTTGACCACGCTGCCGTTGATCGGGGTATACACCGAAGCCTGGAGCTGGGACAGCTACTTCGAGTCCCTGTCGTTGGGGCCTTGTCCCGGCAGCAACCGCATCATCGTCGATACCCTGGTGGTGGCTCTGGAAATGGCGGCGCGCGGAGAAGGCGTTGCTCTGGTCAATGGTCCCTTTGCCGATGACGATCTGGCATCCGGTCGTCTGATCAATCCGACCGGTCAGGTGTTGAGTGGTCAAGGACAGTGGGGGGCGGTCTGTCATCGAGAGCTTGCCGAGGATACACGAGTGGCGACCTTGCTGAACTGGCTGCATTGTCAGAGCCAGGCGAGTACCTCACAGGTCTCGCCCGGCTGAGCTGCGCCCTGTGCGCGATCATCGGGATAACAGACAAGGACGGTATCGACCTACGGGTCAGGGTGATCATCGGGTTGCTGCCATCCATGATGAGCATGCCTGGCGGCATTGGCCGTGCGCGGCAGGACGTATCGGTTGGCAAGGCAGGGGTCTTGACGGTCTTCCGTCATGTGCCTGACAGCATGCGACTGGAGGACAGGTGTCGAGGGTGTGCACTGAACGCCCGGGTTCTCGAATAGGTTTCTGTCTGAATGAGAGCGGCTTCAATCGAGTCGATGACCGGCAGACGGTGCAGTATCGAAAGTTCTCTGGCTCGACCGCATAATCCGGCCGAGCCCAGGATGATGGCTTTCGCACCATCTTCATTTCGCGCAGCCCTGATCGAGCTGTTGATTCGTTCTGAAATGTGTGATGAGCCGTTGGCGCTGGCTGCAACACCGACACCTATAGCCCTGACCGTGCATTGGCGATGCAACCCGAATCGTTCCAGCAGCTTCTTGATACCGGGCACCATGGTTTCCACGGTGGTGATGATGGTGAAGCGCCTGGCCTGAAAGCGTGCGGCGATGAGTGCTGCCTCCACGCATGCAACGACAGGCACTTCGAGAAAGGAGCGTCCGGCATCGATCGCGATATCATCGAAGCAGGCCATCATGTAGGCATCGTAGCCGGGGTTGTTCTGCAACAACCGGATTGCCCGGGGCTCGGCGTCTCTACGATCCTCCGGACCTTCAATGGACAGAGGGCTGTTCAGAGGGTTCATCACCGTGACCACGGTGTCCGCTTCCAGCACACGTCTGGCTGCAGACTGAATCAGCACATTGACCTGGGTGTTGCCGTTCGGATTGATAACCAGGATTCCATGATTTTTCTGGTCTGGCATGTCGGTTGCGGACTCTCCGCTTTGCAATTGCATGAGTTCAGCGTCCAGAGGCCATTTCAGGTAGCCACAGTGCAATTTGCGGAAAGACGATCAGCAGGCCTGCAAACACGATCATGATCATGACGAAAGGCAAGGCGCCGCGTACCACGTCATTGAAATCGCCGCCCCCCTTGCGCACACCCTGCACGACAAACAGGTTCATGCCGACAGGTGGTGTGATCAGACCTATTTCGCACATGACGACGACGAAGATGCCGAACCAGACCGGGTCGACGCCAACGGACATCATCATGGGCACAGCGATAGGCACGGTGAGTACCAGCATGGACATCGCATCCATGAACATGCCCAGAAGGACATAGAACACGACGAACAACAGCAACAGGGAGAATGTGTTCAGACCCAGTTCCGTCACCCAGCGAGTGACCGCTTGCGTGCCTCCGGTCATGGACAAGGTAACGTTCAGCAACAGGGCGCAGACGATGACCAGAATGACCATGCCACTGGTCTTGGCTGATTGGATGAAGCAATTTTCCAGCACTCGCCAGTTGAGACGACCATTGCGCCAGACGAAAAAGAAAGCGGCAATCACCCCCAAGGCGGCACTTTCTGTGGGTGTTGCGATACCGCCATAGATCGAGCCCATGACGATGCCGAAGATGATCGCTGGTGGAATCAGATGTCGCAGCAGTCTGCGCTTCTCGTTCGCAGGCACCTGCATGGCCGGACCAGAACGGCCAGCATTCGGGTAAGCGATAGCGACATAGGCTGAAAAAAGCAGCACCAGTGTCAAACCGGGGAGGATACCTGCTATGAACAGTTGACCTACCGAGACATTGGCCAATGAGCCGTAGACGAGGAGATTGACGGAAGGTGGGATCAGGATGCCCAGCGTGCCGCCAGCGGCCAGGGTTCCCAATGCAGGCCGGACTGGATAATTGCGTTCGTTCAACGCCGGCAAGGCTATCGTACCCACCGTGGCGGCAGTCGCCACGGAAGATCCGGAGGTCGCCGAGAACAGCGCGCAGGTGCCGATATTGGTGTGCAGAAGCCCGCCGGGCAAACGCCCTAGCCACACGGCCAGTGCATCGAACATCCTGTCTGCTATACCGCCGCGCAGTAGTAGTTCGCCCAGCAGCATGAACAGTGGGATGGCTGTCATGACCGGGTTGTTGAGCGTTCCCCAGACCACACCTCCCATGGTTTCCACCAGGGGCATTCCATAGGCCAAGTAGCCTCCAACGCCACCAACGGCAAGGATGGCCACCGCAACCGGCATGGAGAGAAACATCAGGGCAAGCATGATGACGAATCCGCCGAATATGACTGTCATGCTCATGCTCGATCCTCCAGGTCAGACAGTTCTGCGGCCAGTTCCTCTTCGATGCTATCCGGGCTGAATTCCCGATTGAGCTTCTCGCTGTTGCGATTGAACAACAGAAGCAGCGCCTTTATACCCAGCAGTACAGCTGCCAGGGAAAACACGGCCATAGCCAGTAGCCATAAAGCCTGGGGGTAGACAAGCGGTGTTGCCCAGGGTGTCTGTGCTACCGAGGAAAACAGCTGTGTTTCCCTGAATGTTCTGATCGTGAATGTCAGCAGGAACAAGGACAACAAGGCGAGGGTCACAGCTGCAATGGCATTGGTGAGTGCCTGCAAGCGAACTGGCATCTTTCGATGTAGCAGGTTGATGCGGATGTGGGCCTGTTCGATCACCGCGACGGTAAAACATAACGGTGCTCCTATGGCTATCGCATAGCCGGAGAGTTCGTCTATGCCCGCCAGGGAATGGCTGAACACTTTTCGCAAAATGGTTTCAATGGCGATGACGATGCAGAGCACCGTCATCATCAGGCCGAAGAGGATGGCCGCCAATCTTGAAAAGGTATGCATGACAAACTATCTCCGGCGATCGGACTCAGAGGCCCAGTTGAGCACCCACGGTGGCCATCCAGTCCGCTTCGCAGTCGGGGTTGACCTTGTTGCACTGCGCCGACCAGCCCGGCAGTGATGTCTCTACCAGTGCCTGCTTGACAGATTCAAGGTCGGCATCGGACACCTCTGCAGCAGACAGGGAGTAGGGTTTTCCATGAGTGCAGGGCTCGGCACCCGTATTGCAGTTCATGGCATCGGTATAAAGTTCTTCAGAGTACGTCCAGACATCATCGACCAGTGAGTCAATGGCTGATTCGAGTTGCGCTTGCTGGTCTTCATTCAGCTTGTTCCAGCTGTCCAGATTGATTGCGTAACCATTCATGGCCAGTTGCAATGCAATGGGCAGAACTGTCGTCGTCACTTCGGGCCATCCCCCTGAATTGGCAGACGCTGGACCGGTGATGGCGCAGTCAACAACGCCTCTGGCAAGTGATTGCTGCACTTCTCCGAAAGGCAGGGGAGCCCCTGTAGCTCCGAATTTGTCAACGAAAGCTGCTGCCGTCTGATCACCGACACGAACCTTGAGCCCATCGAGATCAGCCAGCCCCGAGATCTCGGGCTTGCAGAATATGACCTGTGGACCGGCTGGCCAGACACCCAGCAAGCGTGCGTTGAATCGCTTCTGCACCGCTTTGTCTACTGTGGGGAGGAATGCCTCGACATGTGTTTTTCCTGAATCGAAGTCTGGATTCAGGCCTACCAGATCCAGTCCGAGGATGGTTGGTTCATCGCGACTGACCTGAGAGCCGCGTACCGACACGATATCGAACAGCCCGGTTCGCAGTACGCGCATGCCATCGTTGTCCGGTATGCCGGCGACATCCACTGGCAGATAGTCGATCTTGACATCCATGCCGGAGTTTTCAGCAAAGTTTTCGAAAAACGGTTGCTCTTTCTGTTGCTGGATGAGTCCGGAACCAACGGGTTGCCCTAACACCTTGAGTGAGGTGGTTTCGGCAATGGCATTGGTCTGAACAAGTGCAAGTGTCGCTAGAATTCCAAGGCGTATGCTCATGATGATTTCTCTCTGGTCGTGACCGTTCATGCGGTCGCACGGACGAATATTGACTGTCCGATTCATGAAAACACATTTTCACATCAAAGAAAACATGTTTTCATGAAAAATTGAGAGTGGCGATTGTGGGGCGCGCAACGCACCCTGTTAGTGCGTCGAGATCGATGACCTGCCGTAGAGCCGGATACGCAAGGGAATGACGAAGTTATTGAAGTTCTTCGAGACTTTCGTTGAAGGCTTCTATCTCCGCCAGGCGAACCTTCCCACCTTCCGAAGACAGTTCAATGGTCTGATTGGCCAGTGCGTTGATCAAGGCCATGATGGCAACATGGCTGAAAAGCGGCCCGGGTGACCCCGTCTGGCAGCGAAGGTGCCACTCTGCCTGTTCGTGAACGGGTGCCCCTTCGTCAGTGATGTAGGCAAGTCTGGCACCTGTTTCTGCCACGGAAGCGAGTATGGCGTCCAGTTGCGCGACGCGACGACGAATACCGAACACGATAACCAGATCCGATGAATCGATACTGACCAGATGCTCGCCCATGGTGTGCCCACTTCCAGGTATCGACACGACATTCTCGATCACCTGCGTCAATTGCCATTGCAGATAGCTGGCGAGTGAATTACCTGCTCTGAAGCCTATGATCCAGAGTTTCCTGGCATCCAGCATTGCTTTGGCCAGGTCCTGAATATCACCGAAACTGACCTGACTGAAGGTCGTCCTGATGTTCTCGATATCAGCGATTTCGTAGGCATTGGCATTCGCGGTGTCGCTATCGGTGGTCTTGGCCTTGTAGAGTCGCGAGCCTGTCTGGCTCTCTTCCCGCGCGTGAAGCCTGGCTTCTTCGTAATTCGGGTAGCCCAGCCTGCGAATGAAACGGCTTACCGTTGCATTGGATACCCCGGCCAGTTGTGCCAGTTCGGAAGCCGAATAGCCAGCCAGCTCGCCAGGGAAGTTGCACACCAGCTCTCCCAGCTTTTTTTCGGCAGGATGCAGATGTGGGAGTGCGCTACGCACACGGGATAGAAAAGATCGCTTTGACATAGGTTGCACATGAAAACATATTTTCATGATGCATGGCAGGCTTACTGTCGACTGCTTTGATCTTCCCAATGCCGCTCAGTAGACCGGAGAGGTGGTGTGTTCATTGTAAGCTCGGGCAGGATTCCAGCACGGGTATCCATTGGCGGCACGGCTTGCCAACGCACAGTGGCGGCGTTGCCATCAGCATGTACATGAAATATTACCAATCACCAAATTCTGATGACTTGTTGCCGAAGAGCTCAATCCGTAGAGTGAGCCGATGGTCGCTGCCAAGGGCAGGTGCTGGTGTCTGTGTCGTTGCCCCATCCCTCTACGCGGTCCGCGAAACAACCCGCCAACAGCAACGAGAGTACAGCACATGAAAGTCGGATTCATCGGATTGGGAAATGTCGGCGGCAAGCTGGCAGGCAGCCTGCTGCGCAATGGGCATGAAGTCACTGTCCGTGATCTGGACCCATTGGCAGTACAGACGTTCATCGACCGAGGGGCGCAGTGGGCCGATACCCCCAGGGAGTTGGCTGAAGCGGCTGACATGATCATTACCTGCCTGCCGTCACCCGCAGCCTGCAGTGCCGTGATGGAAAGTGACGATGGGGTTATTGCCGGCTTGAGCGACGGCAAGATCTGGCTGGAGATGAGTACCACGGATGACAGTGAGTTGCGACGCATTGCCGCGCTCGTGCTGGCCACGGGCGCCAGGGCGCTGGAAGCGCCGGTATCGGGCGGTTGTCACCGTGCCGCGACCGGCAATATTTCCATTTTCGTCGGCGGCGATCGTGAATCGTTCGAGCAGGTGTTGCCCGTGCTGACCACGCTGGGTCGCCGAGTGTTGCACACGGGCGAGCTGGGTACTGCTTCGGTGCTCAAGGTGATGACCAACTATCTGGCCACCGCCAATCTGTGCGCCGTGGCAGAGGCGCTTACCGTGTGCAAGAAGGCGGGTCTGGACATGAACACCACCTTTGAAGCCATCAAGATTTCCTCCGGCAATTCCTTCGTCCACGAAACCGAATCTCAGGTGATTCTGAACGGCAGTCGCAATATCAGCTTCACCATGGATCTGGTGCTCAAGGATGTCGGTCTGTTCGATACCCTCGCCAGGAATCTGGAGGTGCCGCTGGAAATCTCACCGCTTCTGATGGACATCTTCCGCGATGGCCAGGAGCGTTTTGGTCCGCGTGAATGGTCATCCAACATTATCCGTCGCCTCGAGGAGTCGGCAGGTGTGGAAGTACTTGGCAAGGGATTTCCGGCGGAGTTGACTGATGATGAGCCGGAGGAGCAGGGATATGAGGTTGAGGTGATGGGGCGCGGTTGAGCCGCAACACACCGATTTCAATAATGTGCCCGATGGTCAGTTCCGCTGTGCGTGGCGTTCTGTATGCTGATTCTCACCTCCGTGACGATGACTTCAACGCGGTCCCGGCAATACGTCAGAACATCATGTGTCAATGACGTCGATCCGGTGCACCCTCGATTGTTCTCGATTACAGGGCGTCACTCAACCATTCCTGTATTCCTGCAACCAGCAGGAGACTGTCATGAGATGCCTGTGCCTGGTCTGTTCAAACGAATGAAGCCGCCAGTAGCCGGGCACTGAAGCTTTCGCCAATTCCATCGAGGACTATCACGATTTTGCCCGACCCTGGGTGGATGCGAAAACCCGAGTGAATTGACACTTCGCACGCTCGATTGGCAGTACGTACTGCTGCCTTTGCGTCGAGGAAAAGCCTCCTTGTGACGTCGTGGCACTCGGGAACGGAGTCTATGGCAAGCGCGAGACAATGTAGTCATATCGACTCATGAAAGCTTGTACCGCCCTGCTGTTTCGACGATGAGCTGTCAGTTTGTCGATCGTGTTCACGAACTCGATCGCGGACTTTCTGGCGCTCTCATGCCTGCCCAGTTTGATCAGCAACTCCATGTGTTCGAGCCGCCATACCAGCAAATTGTCGTTGCGGTTGATTACCGCATCAATGCGCCTCAGCGCTGATTCAAGATCACCAGCTGTCGTTTCAAGCTGCAATGCATGACTGTGTAAGCTGACTGGGTGAGCCAGTGATTCAGCCCCCTTGTCAATGATGGTCACTGCCTGTTGATGTGCGTCCGTACGGCCGGAGTCGAGCATTGTATCCGCATACTCGATAATGATTTCAGGAGTTGGCTTTTCCAGTTGGTCGATACAACGCTTGAAGTCTGCGAGCGCAGTGTCGAATTGTCCGAGTTCACGCGCAGCCCTGGCGTGAATCAATCGTGCCTGAAGGTGATTTGCCTGCGCGGAAAGCAATAGCGCAGACCAATGCAACGCTCTCTGGTATTGCTTGTTGTCAAGGTAGAGTTGTGCCCTTCCAGACATGGCGGTGCGGTTGCCCGGACTCAGCCGGCTAACCTGGTCGTAATCAGCCAGCGCCCTCTGCCAGTGTCGTTCCCGTCGATAGAGGTCGGCCCTCCTCAGATACTTCTGAATGGTTTCTGCAGATTCCAGTGAGGACCTGTTTTGCAGCTCGCCACCAAGCCGGGCAATCTGACTCTGGTGGTCGTCATGCGCCATGGCAAGCATGGAGATGGTCAGCCACCCGATAGCCAGCCCGGATACCCGAATCAGCAATCTAGAATGCAACCGTCGCATCATTTGAACACTCTATATCACTGCCATATTCGCAAACCTTGTACACCAATGTCGCCCCGCCTTTAGCTCCGGTGTTATCTGTATAGGTAGTGTCTGACACTGTATCGATCACGCTACCATCGCGAACGATATCCACAGTGTCACCGACCGCAAAGTCCCACGACAAATTGGCATGTATGACACCTTTGATCTTTTGTCCTGACGCTGTCAGCACGATTCCGGATCCTGTACCAGACCCTGTGGTGACATTGGCGATATTGGAGAACGATGAATTGCCGAATCCATTGAATGACAGCACTCTGTACTCGTAAGTTGTCTCGGGTGCAACGGTCCAGTCCGTCATGCCAGTAGAGTCCGCGGCCAGATTTCCGAGAGTGATCCAGTCACCACCACTGGCCCTGCGTTCCACTGCATATCCGGTTTCGTCTGTGGCATTGTCGTTCCAGCTCAATTCGACAGAATGGGCTGTCTCCGACGTGGCAACTAACACATCAGGTGCAGTGGGCGGACTGCCGGCCATTGTGCTCACCTGAACGCGCAGTTCGTCAACATAAACTGTATCGAGTGCACGGTGGCCTCGTGTTCTGTCAGTATCAATCACACGAATCAGTACTGTTCCCCCGGTTCCAGACGGTAACAAGGCCGAAATCTGGTGATCTGGATCGATACTCTCGACAGTGAAGAGTGCCTGCCAGCTTTTTCCACCGTCGATGGAAAATGAAAAGGCAAATTCATCCCCATCATCGGACCCACTGGACCAGGCATTAGCGTGCACGCTCACGTTGGCGCCTGCCTGAATTGAAAACTGCCATCGATGCTCCAGCAGACTCCGACGCTTTGTTGGTTTACCGCCGGACTCGGATTCCCTGATGGATTGCACACTGTCGTCGTTGAATTCAGTGGCACTGAAGTTCCCGGAAACCGTACCGTTCACCGCAGTTTCTGCCACGGCCGAATAGTTCACGAATGGGGGGACCGCATCGGTCGTCGCTGTCGCCACGTTGCTGGGCGATGAATGGCCAACGCTGTTCACGGCAAGGATTCGATAGTGATAGGTCGTCTCGGGTTCAAGGCCGGTGTCTGTAACGCTGCTTGTATTTGTGCCAGGAGTGGCAACTGACGTCCAATTGGTTTGATCTGTGGATCGCTGCAAATCGAAGCCACTTTCATCGTCCGAGTTGTCGTTCCAGCTCAGTAACACGTCTGTTGATGAAATCGCATTGGTCACAAGGTTGTCAGGTGCGACCGGCGGAGAGGAGGGTGGCGCCTGGTGAACAATGCTGAAGCTGTCGCGCAAGATGCCGGAACTGGTCAGAAACACAGCATCGAGTTGATTGGCGTTCACGTCGATGATCATGGAGCCCAGTTCCACCCAATTGGAAATCATGACCGGGTGATTCAGCCGCGCATTGGTGATCTTGCCTGAGCTGCCAGCGACTGTGTATACAGCACCGCTATCCGGTGCCATCGGCTTTGTGTAGGCACCGGAACCCTGTGGGTCGCCATCGCCGGCATTCACCACGTAGCTGCTGTCAAAGGTGTTGCTTGATCCATGATGGCCGTGAATGAGCATGGATCGTTCGTACGAATGGCTGTGCCCACCCAGCACCAGGTCAACGCCGTATGACTCGAGTATGGGCAAGAAGTTCGTACGCATTTCAATCAATTCCAGTTCGCTGTCAGAATCATGTGAGCCCTTGCTGTAAGGGGGATGATGCCAATAGGCGATGATCCATTCCTGGTTGGTTTGAGACAAGTCGTTGCGCAACCAGACAGCCATCGGACCCGTGTCAGACCGGTCAGAGTCGTAGGAATCCAGGCTGACAAAATGAATGTTTGCGTAATCAAACGAGTAATAGGCTTCTGTTCCTGACCCTACACCGCCGGATTCACCATTTTCAGGGAGTGTGAAGATATCGTAGTACGGACCTGACTGAGTGCTGGAATCTGCGCTGTAACCGTCATGATTGCCCAGGGTTGGCCAGAGAATCGAATTGCGCAATACCTGAGGGTACAAGTCAAACACTGCAGCCTGGTACTGGGCGTCCGTGCCATCGTTGTATGCGTTATCGCCAAGCATCAACCATACATCGGCATGCGGTCCGCCATTGAAGGTGAGGTATTCATCGCGAACCGCGGCTGCATTGGCATTGGCAGTACCACTGTCTCCCAGCACCCATATTCGTGTTGGCGCGGACGTTCCCGTCGCAGGATGAGTATCAAAATACTGATCACTGCTGGACTCGAAGACTTCCAGGCTGTCTCCAATTCGGTAGTAATATCGTGTATGGGGCAGCAACCCCGAAAGAGTGACTGAATGGTCGATTCCAACGGTAGCATCGCCATCCACTTGGTCAAGGTTGGCAGGATCAGTTCCATAACGGACCAGGGCATCCCGATTGCCAGCTGTGCGCCAGCGTAAAGTGACACCGTCGGATGAGCCCTGCTGTAAATAGGGTCCGCGTACCGGATTGGCGAGGATGGGGCCAGAAGCAGCTGCCATGAGTAGAAATACTGCAATCAGAATGTCAGTATGTAGGTGAAACATAGGTGTGCGCATTATGACTCCGGTGAATATGCAGGGCGGCACTTGTTCGAAAATGATTCCGATCACCGAGGGCAATGGGCTACCAATCCGTGCAACTGTTCACCCCTGTAGGCTGTAATCCGTTATTTATCGTCAGCCTGTTTACCTCCTTGGCGTACGAGTTGATTCTCGTTGTAATGCGTGCCAGGCGTCAAGCCGATAATTGGTAGCACGTGCAATATCGTACCTTTCTACTACCGCAGTATGCAGACAGGAAGCTGAAAATCCTGATAGATCATTCATGCACCCATGTCCGGTAGTCAATTGCCATTTGCCACTGAGACCGAAGTTTGGCTGTACATACGAATCAGAACAGTGTTAAGTATGATGCTTGTCTGATGATCTGAATTTCCCCGGAGGGGCAGTAAAACAGCAGTTGGTGGTTTGGGATATTCACACCGAGGGCCCCTCCGGTTACCGTTCCACACTTTGCATTTGGAATGTTGCCGAACAATCGTGCATGATCAGGAGTCGATGTGATGTGTCCTGATTCTGATGGTTGTCATGTCATTCCTTGGGTGTGATGGGATTTTGTTTGTGTGTTCTTCAGTCATTTGTGAGGGAAGTTTTCATGAAGTTGACGACATGCTGTCTCTCTGCGCTGTTGACTGCAATGCTTCACTCAGCAGTTACGCAGGCGGCTCCACCACCAGGTAAGGGGAAACCGAAGCCAGGTAACGGTACCCCGGTAGTCAAATGTCCTTCGGACGATGGCAAAAAACACAGTCGACACAGTAGATGCGAGACGTTGACGAGCGCGGAACTGGTGAATATTGCCCCACCAGAAGAAATATTTGATGGCAGCGGTGACTGGGTTGAAGTATTCAGTGACTCTTTTACGCCCGCTACTGTAGAAAATCCGGATGCGCTGGGTGTGCTGGATTGGACCCGTTGGAGCTCCCGAGTGCCTTGGGGCGACTGGAAAATCAATGGGGTGTCGAATGAGGATCAGTGGAATGTCAACACTACAGGCCTGGAGCCTGGCATTGGTTGGGTTCCAGCCAATTACTTTTCGGATATGAATACCTTCTTGGGAATTCTGGAAAGCGAGGGAAAACACATCTTCTCACACGGCAGCGACGCAGGCACAGGAAGCAATGCCGATGATGTCAACGCTGACGGAGGCGATGAAAGCCTTGTCATTGGTTCATACGTGAATCCATGGAAAAAGAACATCAATAAGCGGCGAAATTATGTGTCGGGATTGATCTCTTCCCATGTTGGTCCGACGACCGATGCGAATATTGACGGTACGCACGGATTTCAGTTTCGTTATGGCTACATGGAAGTGCGGGCGAAGATGCCGAAAGCAGGCAATGGCTTTCGTTCAGCCATTTGGCTGTATTCCGATAACGCCTATTTCAACGCATTGAATGGAAGTTCTTCCATTTACGAGATCGATGTGGCGGAACATATTCCAAACACTCGCGTTGATCAGGAAGGCGAGGAATGTTTTGTGCAGCAGAACTCGAGTTTCTGGCCGACGATTGGCGCAGGAACAGACGATGTTGGCCGGCTCAGTTACGATACGATTTTCAACTCTTATCACTACCCGGGCGGCAGAACCAGCAGCGAGTGGACATATAACTCGCAGGAGAAGTACGATCCAGTCCGTTGCGATCCTGTGGGCGTTGGTAACTCAACCGGTCCAGACGTGGTGGACTACGCGGACGACTATCATACCTACGGTGTTCTATGGGAGCAGGACCGCATCAATTTCTATGTCGATCGCCGCTTGATTCACCAAGTTGGTTCGGCTGGACCTGTCTTGCCACCAGGGTTGACGGAAACACATCCGATTACCGATTCGACAATGTACATTGTCATCAATCTTGCCATGGGGCTCGATGGGTTTGAAGGAAACGTTGATAGCAGCGTGTTCGTGAATGAAGTTGGACCCAAGCTTGCCGTGGACTATGTCAAGGTTTGGCAGAATAGTATTCCGGCTCGCAACCACGGGTGGTGCGGAAAAGGCGGGGATGCCACTTGCTTGAGCCTTACGACTCCATGAACTGCGTGAGCAGGCATAGCAGGCATAATCGGCGCTTGTTGGGCAGCGCCTTTACATCGAATCCGGAACTTGGTTCCGAGAACAAGCTGCGACTGATTCAAGAAAACCAATAGACATCCACCGCATTCACGGTTATCAATCGAGACCAGTCTGCCATTGAAAACCTGCCCTCCATCCACCAGTTCGAAAGACTCGGACTCCGGAATCACCAGATGGCGTCGCCAGATTGTCGACAGGAATAGCGAATCTTCGATAGTCAGCACGCCACTCCAACGGAAGCGCCACGGTTCGACAACGGCAGACTCAGGGTCAGAGCTCAGTGATCTCCTGCCGCCGCGTCCTCCGCGACATGACTTGTCATGGTTTCCAGGTGCGCTTGTACAACGCTGGTTCGTGTCTCCACGGCCTCGAGATCTGGACGTCGCCCAGTTTCATAGACACCTGAATACGTTCACTATGCCACCGTTGTATTATATTGGTGATAGTCAACAGGACTGCAGCAACCATTGCCTGAGCGCAGCCTGATCCGATTGTAGAACACTTCCACGTATTCGAATATGGCCAGTGCAGCCTCCGCACGAGTCGCGAAGTGGTGACGGTATATCAGCTCTTACTTCAAGGTCGCGAAGAAGCTCTCAGCCACCCCATTGTCCCAGCAGTCACCTTTACGGCTCATGCTACAGACGATGCCGTGCTTCTCAAGGCTCTCACGATAGCTGCTCGCCGTGTAGGTACTTCCTCGGTCCGAGTGGTGTATCAGCCCCTCGGAGGCACCGTGCATTGCGATGGCAGCCTCCAGCGCTTTCAGCGTCAGGTTCTGATCGTTCTTCTCACCGCAGGCCAGACCGATCACTTCCCGGTTGAACAGGTCTATCATGGGAGCGACATACAACCAGCCTTCGTCGGTGGCGACAGCGGTGACGTCGCCAACCCATTTGCGCCCGGGCTCGGCGGCTGTGAAATCGCGCTGGATCACGTTGGGCGCCACCGGGTGAGACTTGTTTCGTTCGGTGGTATTACGATACCTTTTGCACGGCTTCGAGGGTGCGACACAGCAGGGCGACACTGAAAATGGCCTTCTCCGCATCGACAATGGCAAACCTCATGACTACAGAACACAACTTGCGTTAAGCTGATGATGAGCCAGCTGCACCGCACGGGTTTGTTAGCTGAGCATCTACATGGGCGCGAACTATCACCACGTGATTGGAATCCACCATTTTTACCGAGGTTACTGCGATGCACATAGGTGTCCCCAAAGAGATCAAGAATCACGAATACAGGGTCGGGATGACACCGACCAGCGTCAGGGAAATGGTTGATCATGGCCATGAGGTCACGGTTGAAAGTCATTGCGGAGAAGGCATCGGTCGCTCGGATGATGACTATCGTGCCGCCGGCGCCAGGGTAGTCGATGATCCTGCCAGTGTGTTCGCGGACTGCGACATGATCGTCAAGGTCAAGGAGCCCCAGGCAGTCGAGCGAAAAATGCTGCGCGAGGGACAGGTACTGTTCACCTATCTTCATCTGGCTCCAGATCCTGATCAGACCAGGGACCTGGTTGACAGTGGCGCGATTTGCATTGCGTATGAAACCGTCACCGGCGCCCAGGGTGGTTTGCCCTTGCTGGCGCCCATGTCGAAAGTGGCTGGCCGGATGGCCGTGCAGGCTGGCGCCTACGCATTGGAGCATCCTCATGGGGGGCTGGGTGTTTTGTTGGGTGGAGTCCCCGGTGTCGATCCCGCCAAGGTGGTGATCATCGGTGCGGGCACGGTCGGAAGCCATGCAACGCATATAGCGGTGGGCATGGGGGCCGATGTCTGGGTGCTGGATCGCAACCCGGACATGCTTGAGAAGCACTGGCAGCAGTTTGGCAGAACGACCAATTCAGTCTTTTCCACGGCGGATGCCCTGGAACATCATGTCCTGACGGCAGACCTGGTTATCGGCGCCGTACTGGTTCCGGGCGCGTCAGCGCCAAAGCTTATCACCAGGGAGATGGTTGCGAAAATGAAACCGGGTGCCGTGTTCGTGGACGTTGCCATTGACCAGGGTGGCTGCAGTGAAACATCCCACGCCACGACCCACGCCGAACCGACCTACATCGTGGATGATGTCGTTCACTATTGCGTGGCGAACATGCCTGGTGGAGTGCCCAGAACCTCGACCTATGCACTGAACAATGTGACCTTGCCCTACATGCTTGCCCTGGCAGACAAAGGTTACAAGCAGGCATTGCAGGATGATCGGCATCTGCTTGCCGGACTCAATGTCTGCAAGGGGCATGTGACCTACCAGGAAGTGGCAGATACATTGGGCTATGCGTACAGGGATCCGCTCGCTGCGCTGGACGGTTAGGCCAGAGAATCTACCGACGCATCCGCTACAGCTCGCCCTTGAGGTTCTTCCCGGACTTGCCCCCCTGAATCAGACGAAGCTTCGGCCGTGCAGGCTTTGTTTCGACAGGCTCGGCCCGACGGGTATGCAGGTCATGCAACTGTTTGGACAAATGGGCTTCGAGTTCGTGCAATGCCCAATGAAGCTCGTGTTCCTGCAAAGGGGGTTCCTCAGGGCATTCGTCATGCCAGGTATGCAGCAAGGGGAGGACGACGGGTTCCAGCAGAGCGGTTCCCTTCAACCCGATCAGTTGCTTGCAGATGGACAAGGCCTGGATATCGCTGCTGTGCTGTCTGGCCAGCTCGCCAAAGAACGGAAACACATGATTGACGATCTTCTGCGCGCGGGAGACGGGTTTCGAGGAGTTGTTCATGAGACATTCTCTTGGGGTGGTTGAAAACCGCGGGGGAAGGGGAGCAGGGTCAGAAGTCCAGATCGTATTCTTCCCTGATGACTTCAGTGGCGACAGGGGGCCGGTCTGGTCTGTCGCTCAAGCCACCGTTGATGACCCGCAGCCTCGGACGGTTGCTACCGGAAACCTGGCGAGACTTTCTCCGCTCTTGTATTATTCGAGTCATGTTGGTGTCGAATATCGTCAGCGCCCATAGCAGTTCTTCACGGGTCATTGCTTCCTCTTCAGCGTACTCGGCGTTCCAGAGATCGATGAAGGACAGGGTGTGCTGATGGCTCATCAGTTCGTCGCCGAGTGTCAGCAGGTGCTTGCAGATGCGCAGTGTGGGTGCGTCTTCGGCCGCAGGATCAGTCATGTCGCCGAAGTATGCATAGATGGCCTCGACGAGTTTCTGCTGGCGTGACTTGGGCTCGATGTTCATACGGGTGGTGTCTTCAAAGTGGAGGCTTCCGTCTTGGAAGCGATTGACCCCTATGAAAGCACAAGCGATCGATGAAAAAAAGACGGTCCGAATTTCACTGAAGTCCGTTTCCGGAACGATGGCGTAAACAGTGGCTTCTGAGAAATGACTGTTTTTCAGTCGGTTTGATTTTCGTCACATCACACGTTCGATTTACTTGGAGTACCTCATTCAATCAAGATACGATACGATGAGTTCTTGGTTGTTCTAGCACATCTGTGATAACTAGTGTTATGTCATAAGAATTGCGTACATTGCGAGTAATATTTAGAGATTCCCTGGAGGATTCACAGTGGAGTTTGATGCTGAAATTACCCAAACACTTGAGCGGTGCTATCTCGGCGCTGATGTGACTCAGCGTAGAAAGCTATCGTTCGAAGCGCTGGATCCAGCGCCAGGAGAGTCCATCCTCGATATCGGGTGTGGGAATGCAATGCTTACAGTTGAGCTCGCTCGGGCTGTTGGAGTCGATGGACGTGTAATAGGAGTGGATCCGAGCACTGCGATGCGTGATGCTGCTATACGTCGTTGCAGCGAAATACCATCGATTGATATCAGAGAAGGTACCGCTACCAAATTACCCGTTGAAAATGACTCTATTGACAAAGCGGTATCATTGCAAGTTTTTGAGTATCTAGATGATATACCGAATGCGCTTAGTGAGTCATATCGAATCCTCCGAAAAAATGGAAAGCTAGTAGTAGGCGACATGCATTTTGATAGTTGGGTTTGGTTTAGCAAGAACCCTGGTCGAATGGATCGAGTTATTCGCGCATGGGACGAACACCTATCTGAGCGCTGTGTGCCGGCAATTATATCCCCTCATATGCGAGAACAAGGCTTTTATATCGACAAAATACAGGCTCATACTTTTTGTGATTATAAGCTCAAGCCAGATGGTATCGCCAATATGCTATTAACGCTTATGGAACGATTTTGCATCACTAATAAGTTGATCCGTGCGGAAGACATAATACAATGGCGTGATGAACAGCATGATCTAGCGAGAAGTGGACAGTTCTTCTTTTCTATAACTCATTATATTGTTATCGCGAGGAAATAATGAAGCGCAGATTGCGATAGCTGAAACAAATGCGCTAACTGTGCATAATAGTCGCGAGTGATAGATTGGGGATGTGTAGGGTTGCACGTAAATCGAACAGTACGTTGCAGCCGACATTGTGACTTTTATCTCTCTACGCTGACGCTCCGGTCGATCAAAGTCAAATGCAGCTGAACGCCGTTGATATGCGGATACTCGACAGGCTACATGAAAGCCGTAATTCTACTGAAAAACAGGCAAATGATGCTTATCCACAAAAACTGTGGATAAGCATGTGGATGAACCGCGTATAGATCGATAAAGCAGCCATGGCGCGGTACGATCACGAATCTGTTCAAGGAATGTACAGTGGATTGACGTGTTGGAAGGCCCACCCCTTGCTCGTCCCGAACGACGTTGCGGTCTCGCTGTTCAGTGCAACAGAATCATCCGTGTTCGATCTTCCAGGTCTTGGCTCAGGTCTTTCGCGGACCAGCCGGCACGGCTTCGATGGACGCAGCCCTGACGCATGTCGTGCAACAATCTGGCTCGGGCCATGGACGGGAAGTCGGCGGGTAGCTCGCCTTTCGCCTTCTCCTCGTCGAATCGTTTGGCCAGACGTGCATCCGTATCCTTGATGGCCTTTTCCATGCGTTCTGCAACGCCGTCAACCTTGCCGACTGTCATGCCTTCTAGATTCTCGACCGTGTGTATCACCGAGACATGAGAACCTATCTGCTTGTGGGTGGAAGCCCCCTCATGCAGAACGACAAGCAGGGCTTCATGGCATACGTGAAGGAAAACATGGGTGGGTCTACGCGGATTCGTGTGGGTCATTTTCAGAGACAAATTGCTGAAAGTATCTGCGTAGACAGTGTTTTCGTTGAGATTGGCTGACTGGAAAGTTGTTTCGTTTTTCGG
>CANLXI010000049.1 GCA_947495035.1 uncultured Granulosicoccus sp. | reverse complement strand
GATACGCCCGATACGCCCGATACGCCCGATACGCCCGATACGCCCGATACGCCCGATACGCCCGATACGCCCGATACGCCCGATACAGCTGATGTGCCGGAGCTTCCTCGAGCGTCAGTCGTAGCCGGTGCTGCCTGATAGCCGTCATCCAGGCGCAGAGCGCCCACAGTGATCATCGGGTTGTCGGCATGGAACCGAGGTCGTCCACGACTCATTCCGGAGGACGGCGAGAGCAGTTGTATTCCCGGTATGTTCCGCAACGCCTGTTCTACCTGATCAAGATCGGTGCGCTGCTGCAATTGCACCGCCAGAGTGATGGTATGGCCCCGCCACACCGGTACGCGCGTGGCAAAGGTGTGTATTGGAAAGGCCTGCGAGAAGATCACGCCGAGTTCGTTTCTCAAGGCCCGTGCTTCACCGGGAAGATGTCCGACAACCTGATCGTGAATGGCATGCGCCTGCATGCCGGGAATGTCGGTGCCGCTGATGGCCTGGAGTGCCGTGATGGTAGCTGTCCGAATGCCGAAGCCGGATTGCAGTGCCTGCAGTGGCAAGGAGCACATGGCTGTCGTGCAGTTGGGTGTCGCATAGTGCTGTAGGCCTGGATCGAGGGCTTGCAGCCTGCCCGGGACGACCAGAGACTGCCGAAGACGGGCGTATTCCGCATGTGTCAGCACCCGGGTGCCGCGTGCCAGATGAGCCGACTCGATCTCCTGCGCACCGTCATCCGGCAGGAAGGAAGCCAGAAGAGGTGCATGGCTCTGTGCTTCCGGTGGTAGCAAGGGAACCTCACGAAATGCTTCGGCCACCTGAGGGTCGAGCGACCAGTCTTCAGAATCGGCTATGGAATCAACACCTTGTAGTGCCAGTCGATCATGCAGGCTGCAGACCTTGAAGCGTGTCGAACCAGCCAGTCTTGCCAGCAGATGTTGACCCAGCAGCGTGTTGGCGCCCGCTATGGAGAGAGAGACCTGCGTCATGAATTCGTCCGGGAAATCGAAACTTGTTTGAAATGTCAGAAAAACTATCTTAACATGTCACAAACGCAATCGTGAGATGTCAATGTACGATCCGGCTTCACCCCTGCTTCGCGTCGGCGACAATTTCGGTAACCCGCCCGGACCGGAAGCCAAGGCGCGCTTTGCTGAAGATCGCCTGCTGGATGCGGTCATCTGGTGTGAAATCATGCCGGGCGACACGGTCACCGAGGCGGATGTCATGGAACGGTTCGGCCTGACTCGGGCGGCAGCCCGCGCCGGTCTGATGCGCCTGGGTTATGACAGCTGGGCGAGTCCACTGGCACGCCAGGGCTGGCAGATTCTGCCGATCAGCGGTGCTCTGATCGGTCAGGTGCTCGAGGCTCGCCGATTTGCAGAACCGTCGCTGGCCAGCGCCAGACTCTCGGCCGAGGCTCGAAAGGAGCTGTCCGACATCGGGGTCATCGTGGCCACCTTGAGTCAGCGACGGGAGGAGAGTGCCCTGATGTCCTTTCGGCATTATGTCGATCGGGTCGACAGCCTGCTGCTGTGTGCCATCAACCCGCTCACGGCTCGCCACTTGCGCAAGCTGTGGCACCACTCGGCCCGCATCACGCGTTTTCTGGAAGACGAGCAGGGTGGACAGGCATTGCATCGCGATGATATTGCCGAATTGATCGAGGCAGTACTGGCCGAGGATGGCGACGCGATTACCTCACTGCGGCTTAGCTTGATCGAAGCCCAGGAAAAGTTGTTCATGCGCCAGCTCCTGAAGAGCGAAGCGCCCCTTAGCCATCGCAGCGGTTCGATTGTCAGCCACCGGCCGACAGATGCTGCCAATCATCGGAGAGATCTATGAATCATGTCGTCAAGGGCTTGCTGACAGGGGTGACCCTGGGAGTGCTCTCAATGCCCGTGCTTGCCAGGGATATCACCATCGATCTGGTTGGGGAGCCGTCTTCCCTGGATCCGCAGGTGCAATGGAACCCGGACAGTTACTACGTCTACCGTAATGTGTTCGACAATCTGGTGACCCGAGACAATGAAGGCACCATCATTCCTCAGATTGCCACGTCCTGGGAGCAGACCAGCGATACCGAGCTGACACTGAGCCTGCGTGATGATGTCAGCTTTCACGATGGCGAGAAACTGGATGCCGAGGACGTCGTGTTTTCGGTCAAGCGTATCACCGACCCGGAATTCGCTTCACCGCAACTGGGGCAATTCAACCAGATCATCAATGCCGAGGTAATTGACGATGTCACAGTCAAACTGACCACAGACGGACCCTACCCTGCCTTGCTGTCACAGTTGGTAAAGCTCTCCATTGTGCCCAAACACGTGGTTGAAGCCGTCGGCAAGGAGGCGTTCAATACTGCGCCGGTAGGCTCAGGTCCCTACAGATTCGAGGAATGGAAGCGCGGTGTCTCGGTGACCCTGTCCAGAAACGAGGACTACTGGGGACAGCCTGGTCCGTTTGACAATGCAATCTACCGTGCCGTGCCGGATGCGGCGACGCGTGTCGCCAATCTGCAAGCGGGTACCGCCGATCTGGTTGTCAGTCTCAACAGTGATGCAACGCTGCAATTGCAGGGTGTTGATGGTGTTCAGGTGCTGTCGGCCCCGACCGAGCGTGTTGCCTATCTGGGTGTGAATCTCGACAAACCGCCATTCAACGATCCGGAGCTGCGCAAGGCTGCCAGCCTGGCCATTGATATCGAAGGCATCACTCAGGGCCTGCTGGGTGCGGGTGAAATTCCGATGGCACAATTGGCCAGCCCTGCTCACTTCGGCTATGCCGATGATGTCGACGCACTCGTGTATGACCCGGAAGCTGCAAAGGAAATCGTTGCTGCCAAGGCCGAACTGGCAGCGACTCCGGCGACCTTTGCCACCGCCCCGGTTTTCGACCAGCGTGTTGTTCAGGCCTTGCAGCAGATGCTCAATGATGTCGGCTTCAATGTGTCCATCTCGGTCACTGACATGCCAACCTATCTGAACATCGTGCGCTCGGAGCCGGCCGATAACGCCGAACTGAGTTTCGGTCGTTGGTCATGTGCCTGCCAGGATGCCGATGGCATCACCTATCCCCTGCTGCATTCGGACAGCGCCTGGTCACGCGTGAATGTACCGGAGCTGGATGTCTTGCTTGATACTGCAAGAGTGTCTCTTGATGAGATGGTGCGCCAGGAAGCCTACAGCAAGGTGCACAAGCTGAATCGCGAGAACTACTATGTATTGCCCTTGTATCAGGCTGCTGTTCTCTATGGTGCCTCTTCGAAACTGTCTTTCGCGCCCACTGCCAACGAAAGCATGTTTCTCAACCGCATGACATGGTCTGACTGATCATGTTCCGCTTCCTTCTGCATCGTGGTGGACAGGCACTGGTCGCGGCATTCGGTGTCGTGACGCTGGTGTTCTTCATCCAGCGGCTGGCCGGTGATCCAACGGCTCTGCTGTTGCCCGAAACCGCGACGCAGGCGGATATTGATGCGATGCGAGTGAGTCTGGGTCTCGATCGCGCCCTGTGGGTGCAGTACCTGGATTTTCTGAGCGATGTCGTGCGCATGGACCTGGGGCAATCGTACGTACAGAATGCCCCGGTTCTGGACATCATTCTCAGTCGCTTGCCGCAAACCCTGCAACTGGCAGCCGGCGCGCTGGTCGTGGCTCTGGCCATCGGCATGCCGCTGGGACTGTTGATGGCGATGACCCGTGGTCGACTCGTGTCACGCTGGATCATGGGCGTCGTACTGGCCTGCCAGTCCATGCCCACCTTCTGGAGCGGCATCATGATGATTCTGGTATTCGGTGTGTGGTTGAAATGGCTGCCACCATCGGGTACGGGCACTCTGTCACACCTGATCATGCCGTCCATTGCCCTGGGGCTTCTGTCACTGGCGACCTATGCCAGAATCGTTCGCTCAGCGGTGATCGATGAACTGGGCAAGGACTATGTGCGGTCGGCGCGGGCACGAGGCGTGGGCAGTGGTCGTCTGGTGAAGCATCATCTGCTGCGCAATTCCCTGATACCGGTCATCTCCATCACGGCGCTAGAGTTGTCTCAACTGCTGGCTGGTGCTGTCATTGTCGAGACGGTCTTTGCCTGGCCGGGGCTGGGTCTGCTGACGGTGCAGAGCATTGCTTCCCGGGATTTTCTGGTGGTGCAGGCCGTCGTGCTGATCGGTGCATTCGTTACCATCAGTGCCAATCTGGGGGCGGACATCCTGTATTCCGTGGTCGATCCGCGTGTGCGCCTGACGGAGTCCTCATGAGCAGGGTGCAGGCAATGAATGTCGCACGAAGCGGTCTGTCCTGGTGGCCGGCTCTGTTATTGGCAACCCTGGTGTTGCTGGCGGTATTCGCGCCCTGGATCGTGCCGGTGGATCCGGACCGACAGAACCTGCTGGGGCGCCTGAAGCCGCCGGGATTCGAGGCACGTGGTCAGGTATTCTGGCTCGGATCGGATGAACTGGGACGCGATGTGCTGAGCCGTCTGATCTATGGCGCGCAGGTGTCGATATCGGTTGCCTTTCTGTCCGTGGCACTCTCCGGCGTCGTGGGTGTCACCGTTGGCATGATTGCCGGCTATCTGCGCGGAACGGTGGAGACCGTGCTGATGCGACTGGTGGACATCTTTCTGTCCATCCCGGCGATTCTGCTGGCCATCATCACCGTGGCGGTGCTGGGACCGGGCTTCATCAACGTGATTCTGGTACTGGCACTGACCCGCTGGCCGCGCTATGCACGGGTAGCCTATGGGCAAACGCTGGCCCTGGCCGACCGGCCATTCGTGACATTGGCCAGAGCAATGGGTGCAGCCACTCCACGGGTGTTGCTCACCCATATTCTGCCCAATATAGCAGGCCCCTTGCTGGTCGTGGCGACCCTCGAGTTCGGGCTGATGGTGCTGTTCGAAGCAGGCCTGTCCTTCCTGGGACTCGGCGTGCAACCGCCGACGGCCAGCTGGGGGTCCATGCTCTCGACAGGGCGCAGTTATGTGGCATCGGCCTGGTGGATAGCCACATTTCCCGGGCTTGCATTGTTTTTACTGGTTCTGTCGGCAAACCTCATTGGTGATCGCCTGAGTGATCAGATAGGAAAAGGTAGATAAATGAATTTTGAATCGGAATTTCAGGGCAAACGTGTTGTCATCACCGGTGCTGCGGGCATCATGGGGCAAGCACTGGCAAAGGCCTTTGGCGAGGCTGGGGCCGAGTTGTGTCTTACAGACCGAACGACTGAAGGTTTGTCAGGTTTCGCGGTGGCAGCCGACCTGACCAGTGACACCGGTCTCGAGACCTTGCTCGATGCCGTTAAACAGCAATGGGGTGCTCCCGATGTGGTCATCAACAATGCTGCCCTCTATCCGTCCTCCTTTCTGCTCGATATGGAGGTGGCTGACTGGGATCGCATCATGTCCGTCAACGTCCGGGCCCCCTTCGTTTTGATGCGAGGCTTCTGTCTGCAGATGATCGAGAGTGGCGTGAAAGGCAATTTTGTCAATATATCCTCTGGTGCGGCGCGCAAGATGCGACGTACGGCGGTCACGTATTGCATGTCCAAGACCGCTCTGGATCGCATGACCAAGGGCTTTGCTCTGGAAGTGGCCGAGTTCGGCATCCGGGTCAATGCGCTGGAGCCGGGCTTTGCCGCTGGCAGCGCCGTGTCCTCTCTGTCGCAGGAGCACATCGATCGGGTCATGGCGGCCATTCCACTGGGTTGTGAAACCTCGGCAGAGGACGTCGGGCAATCAGCGCTGTTTCTTGCCTCTTCAGCGGCCAGAAACATCACGGGGACCTCGCTGGCGGTTGACGGTGGCAATTCAGCCGGCACCATGGACGTCTATCAGGCGAAGAAGCATCCGCTGTGATCTGGAACCGCACACCCTACAGCTGGCCCGAAGGCAAGCGCTCGGCAGTCTGTTTTTCTGTCGATGTCGATGCCAACGCGCCATGGCTCTGGCAACACCGCACGGCCTTGCCCGATACCCTGGCCGCTCGCGAGCATCGTCAGTATGGCATGCGAGCCGGTCTGAGTCGCATGGTCGCCATGCTGGACAGGCTCGGTATACAGGGCAGTTTCTTCGTGCCGGGAGTGGTCGCCGAAGAGAATCCGGAGCTGCTGCCCGGACTGCTGGAACGCGGGCATGAGATTGCGCTGCATGGCTATTTCCATGAGTTGGTCTGCGATATCAGCGATGATCAGTTCACTCGGGCACTGGAGTCGTCCATCGACATCTTCGTGTCCCAGACCGGCATTCAGCCTCGGGGTTTTCGTTCGCCCGCCTGGGAGATGACTCCGCACATGCTGGCAGAGCTGGCCCGCCTGGGTTTGTGGGATAGCTCCCTGATGGGGGAGGACGTACCGTACCGCATTGCCGGGGTGACCGAAGTGCCGGTGCGCTGGGACAACGACGATGCCATTTTTTTCAAGTTTCTGGGTGCGGGTGACAAGACCCCGCGACCGGATGCAGATGTGGAACGGCAGTGGGCGATCGAGGCCTCGGCCCAGGCTCGGGATGGTGGACTGTTCATGCTGACCGTGCATGACTGGATATCGGGGCGGGCGGCACGGGTCGAGATGCTGGAGAGAATCCTGCGCCGCTTGATCGATGACGAATCAGCCTGGTGCGCTACTTGTGGACAGATTGCGGCGCACCACGACACATTGACCCAGGGTCTGGACGTAAGCCTCGAGCGGCATGTTCCGATCAACGACAGGAAAACACGACATGGATAAAGCGGCGGGCACAGAACGTCAACTCAGCGCGTCTGCCAGCCGATCTGGCCAGGCCTGGGCGGTGACCAAACCTCAGGTAGAGAGTGCCGGTGGTATCGTTGCTGCGCAGAACGAAGAGGCGGCGAGGGTGGGAGCTACCGTTCTGGCAAACGGTGGCAATGCCATGGATGCGGCCGTGTCAACGGCCGTGGCCTTGTCGGTGCTGGAGCCCTGGTTGAGCGGCCTGGGCGGTGGTGGCTTTCTGTTGCATGCGGACAGCGCGGGGGCGGTCGAGACGCTGGATTTCAATCTACGGGCACCGGAGAAGGCAGATATTGCCGATTATCCGCTGGTGGGTGGCGAAGGCGGAGACTGGTTCAACTGGCCTTCAGTGCAGGAAGACCGCAATCTGACAGGCCCGATGTCCGTGTGTGTACCGGGGGCTGTGGCAGGTCTGGCCGAAGCGCTGGAGAGGCACGGTACCTTGTCCTGGGCCGACGCCCTGGCCCCGGCCATCGAGCTGGCAGAGCGCGGTATGCGTATCGACTGGTTTGCCGAACTGGCACTGGCCATCGATAGCCCGGGACTGTCAGCGCAGAAGGCCGCAAAGAGTCTGTTTCTGGATGCATCACGACGGGTTGCCGATCCGCAGGATCCCGGTTGCCGCCTGCTGCCGATGCCGGCCAAGGCAGCGATGCTGCGGCGATTGGCCGAATCTGGCCCGCGGGACTTCTATGAAGGACAGGTTGCACAAACCCTGCTGAGCAATCTCAACGAGATCGGTTCGAAAATGACGGCTCGTGATCTGTCCGAGTATCGTCCTGTCTGGCAGGAATCGACACAGAGTGTTTATCGGGACAGGTTGGTGCACACCATTCCGGGTCTCTCCGGTGGACCCAGCCTGGTACAGGCTCTTGCCGAACTGAGTGAGCAGGATCTGGCATCGGCCAGTAGTGCCGAGGCCGCAGCGGCCTATGCCAGGGCCATACGTCAAGCCTATGAGTCGCGCCTGCGAGAAATGGGACATGCTTCGGCGGGTGGCGATTGCACCAGTCATCTGTCGGTCATCGATGAGCAGGGCAATATGGTCTCCCTGACCAATACCTTGCTGTCACGGTTCGGTGCCAAGGTGGTTGCCCCCGACCTGGATCTGCTGCTGAACAATGGCATGATGTGGTTCGACCCTCGGCCGGGTCAGCCCAATTCCATCTGCGGTGGTGCGAAGCCTTTGGCGAACATGTCACCGGTGATCACGACTCGTGACGGTTTGCCGGATATTGCCGTCGGTGCCGCTGGCGGCAGGCAGATATTTCCGGCCATACTGCAACTACTGTCCGCCGTGATCGATCGCAACATGTCGCTCGAGGAAGCGGTGCATGCGCCGCGTATCGATGGCAGTACACCGACGATTCTGGTCAATCGTCTGGCGAGCATGGACACCGCGACAGCCATCTCCGGCATGTATCCGGTGCAGATCACCGAAGACTCTCTGCACCCGGTGCAGTTTGCCATTCCTTCCATGGTACAGGCAGGTCGAGAGGGTGAGCCGAATGTCGGAGCGGTACATCCGAACAGCCCCTGGGCGGCTGCGGTGGCAGCGAAATGAGTCTGCTCGCCATCGACGACCTGGCCATCGGTGCCGGTGCGCTGTCACTGGTGGATGGAGTCACGCTCAGTGTCGAACCGGGCGAGGTGGTGGCACTGGTGGGTGAAAGCGGCTCTGGCAAATCGCTGACAGCGCTGTCGATCATGGGACTGCTGACTGAAGGGCTGCAACGACAGCGTGGCCATATCCATTTCGATGGTGTCGACCTGACTCAACTGAGTGAAGAGCAATTGCGATCCTTGCGTGGATCGGAGCTGGCCATGATCTTTCAGGAGCCGGTATCGTCGTTGAACCCGCTGGCAGCGGTGGGGGCGCAAGTGGCGGAAAGTCTGATCGTGCATGGACGGGCCTCGGAGCAGGAGGCCAATCGCCAGGCTGTCGACATGCTCCGTCGAGTCGGCATCCCGGAGCCGGAACGACGAGCACGGCAGTTGCCGACGGAGCTCTCGGGTGGCATGTGCCAACGCGTCATGATTGCCGCGGCTCTGATCTCCCGACCTCGCCTGCTGATTGCCGATGAGCCCACCACGGCACTGGATGTGACCATTCAGGCGCAGATTCTTGCCCTGATGTCCGATCTGGCCGAGGAGGCCAATACCGCCGTTCTGCTGATCACCCATGACATGGGGGTGGTGGCCGAGCTGGCTGATCAGGTCTGTGTCATGTACGGTGGTCGGGTTGTCGAGCAGGGGCCGGTGGAAGCGCTGTTTGCCGCGCCGCGTCATCCCTATACCAGCATGCTGCTCAAGACCATTCCGCGGCTGGATGAGGAGCCGAAGCAGGAGCTGTTCGCCATCCGGGGCAATGTACCAAGCCCTCGCGACTGGCCTGCCGGTTGCCGTTTCAGGACGCGCTGTGATCGCGCCACCGACTCGTGTGGTGAGCGTCCCGAGCTGCAGGGGCAGCTTCATCGCGTTGCCTGTCATCATGCGCTGGGAGGTGGTCGATGAGTCCCTTGTTGCAGATCCGGGATCTGAAAGTCCACTTCCCGGTGCGTACCGGACGGTTCGGTGGCAGCCAGTCGGTGGTCAAGGCGGTGGACGGCGTGTCGATCAGCATTCACGCCAACGAGACCGTTGCCATTGTCGGGGAATCCGGCTGTGGCAAGTCCACAACCGGCAATGCCGTACTGGGTCTGGCACCGGTGACGGCAGGCCGCATCGAATTTCAGGGGCAGGACCTGGCATCGCTGGATGCGGCCGGCAGACAGGCGGTCTGGCGCGATCTGCAGGTCGTCTTCCAGGACCCGGTGTCGGCGCTGAATCCGCGTCGCACGATTGCCGAGTCCATCGCCGAGCCACTGCAGATTCATGGCGTCGACCGAGCACGGATCCGGGCTCGGGTGGATGAACTGATGGGGCTGGTCGGTCTCAATCCCGATCAACGTGATCGCCGACCGGGTGCGTTGTCGGGTGGTCAGCGCCAGCGTGTCGTGATTGCCCGTGCGTTGGCTCTGTCACCCAGATTGATCATCTGTGATGAGCCGGTCAGCGCGCTGGATGTCTCCATTCAGAGTCAGATCCTGAATCTGCTGATGCGCTTGCAGCGGGAACTGGGCTTGAGTTATCTGTTCATCGCGCATGACTTGAGCGTGGTTCGGCATATTGCCGATCGCGTGGCAGTCATGTATCTGGGCATGGTGGTGGAGGAAGGGCCTGCTGCCATGGTGTTTGCCAATCCGGTGCATCCCTATACGGAAGCCTTGCTGTCAGCCATTCCCTTGCCCGATCCGACCCTGCGCCATCGACGCAAGCGAATCGTACTGGAGGGGGATCTGCCGAGCCCGATGAATCCGCCGTCGGGCTGCCCCTTTGTCACGCGCTGTCCTCTGGCGGAACCGGCCTGTGGGGAAGCACGACCGCCACTGGAGGCGATTTCTGCCGAGCATGTCGTGCGTTGCCGAGTGCGGGTACCGGCGGTTGCCGGCGGCTAGTGTCAACCTCGGTTCCTCATGCTTTGCGGCCCTTGTCTGCAGACAGGGTTGCAGTCTGAACCTTGCCCTGTTGACTGCCCGCACTGCCGTGCGGGCAGATCAAGGAGTGACTACCGGGGCTTGCCCTTGTTCTTGCGATCCCGATGACGTTCCTTCTTGCGCACTTCACCCTTGGCATCGGTTCGTGGGCCACTCTTGCGCTCACTGAGATCTCGGGCTGCCGCGGTTTTCTTGGGTGGCTTGTGGCCGCCGCCCTGTTCGCGGCGCTTGTGATCACCGGATTTGGGTGTCCTGGGCTTGCGAGCTTCCGCTGTGTCGCCAGCGGTGTCATCAGACACTCTGGACATGTTGAGTTGCCGTTCGCAGACCCAGACGCGCTTGAGGTCCTTCAACAGGAACTTGGGCATGCCCGATGGCAGTTCGACGGTGCTGTGTGTCTCGCTGATCCTGATGCGACCGATGAAGGCAGCGTCCAGACCCGCCTCATTGGCGATGGCACCTACCAGATTTTCCGGTTGAACGCCGTGGGCGGAACCCACTTCGACCCGGAAATTCTCCATTTCCATGGCAGCTTCATCGGCAGCACGGCGGCGCGCTGCCCGTGATTCCGAAGCGGCCGACTTGTCGATGGAAGGTGCGCTCTGTTGATCGCTGCTGCCAGTCGTCTCGGCGGCGTCCACCACCGGCTGACGTCGAACGGCTTGCGCTCTGGCATCGGCAGGGTGGGGATTGCCACGTGACCGGTCCTCGTCGCTGTGCACATTCCTGGCTCGGGCCGCTACCGGCTCGGCCACGATACCGGCACGTCGATCGACCTTCTCCTTGCGCTGCTTGCGTTCGCCATGGGCGCTTTTCTCGGTGATCAGCAACGGCTGCTCGCCCAGATACATGCGAGCCAGGGCGGCGGCGACGCGTTCGGGTGGGACGTCATGATCGCGTGAGAAATCCTCGATCAGACGCTGCAGATAGCCGAGTTCACCGGTGGCGAGGTTGTCGCTGATGCTCTGCTTGAACTCGGCGATACGCTTGTTGTTGACCATTTCCACGGTCGGCAACTGCAGAGGTTCGATTTTCTGTCGGGTTGCGCGTTCGATGGCGCCGAGCATGCGACGTTCACGCTGGGTGACGAACAGGATGGCATCACCGGTGCGTCCGGCACGTCCGGTGCGACCGATGCGGTGCACATACGCCTCTGTGTCATTGGGAATATCGTAGTTAACCACGTGGCTGATGCGCTTGACGTCGAGTCCGCGTGCCACGACATCGGTGGCAACCAGAATATCCAGCTGCCCTCGCTTGAGCTTGTCGACCATCTGCTCGCGCTGTTTCTGCGGCATGTCACCATTCATGGCAGAGGCGGCAAAACCGCGGGCACTGAGCTTCTCAGCCAGTTCCAGGGTAGCGGTACGCGTCCGCACGAATACCAGCATGGCGTCGAAGGTCTCTGCTTCGAGTATGCGGGTCAGGGCATCCAGCTTGTGCAGACCGCTGACCAGCCAGAATCGTTGACGGATCGTGGCGGCCGTGCTGGTCTTGCCTTCGATGGTGACTTCTGCCGGATTGTTCAGGTGCTTGCTGGCAATGCGACGGATGACCGTGGGCATGGTGGCCGAAAACAGGGCCATCTGACGAGTCGCGGGTGTCTGTTCGAGAATCCATTCGACATCGTCGATGAATCCCATGCGCAACATTTCATCGGCTTCGTCGAGCACCAGTGTCTGCAGATTGTCCAGTTTCAGGGTGCCGCGGCGCATGTGATCCATGATGCGTCCCGGTGTACCGACCACGATATTGACGCCGCGTGAAAGTTGGCGTATCTGTCCGGTGTAGTCCTGTCCGCCGTAGATGGGCAGGACACGCACGTTCTTCATGTGCGTGGCATATTTGGCGAAGGCCTCGGCCACCTGTATCGCCAGCTCTCGGGTCGGTGCCAGGATCAGTGCCTGCACGCCGCGGGCGTTCAGATCCAGTCTGGACAGTATCGGCAGCGCAAAGGCGGCCGTCTTGCCGGTACCTGTCGGCGCGTGCCCGAGCAGGTCGCGACCTTCCACCAGAGGAGGGATGGTGCGGGATTGAATGGGGGTGGGCGTTTCGTATCCCACGGCCTGGACAGCCTGCAGCACGGCGGCGGGCAAATCGAGGTCTGAAAAGTTCTGTACAGTATTGGTATCTTGCATTGCGGGAGCTTAACGCTTTATGGAGCCCAGCGGTGAGCACACTTGCCCGTTTGTTGAAGTTGTGCCATTTCGTCCGGCACAATACTCTGTCCTGCCACTCCGGTAATGATGGCTGATCAGCCACGATGGGAAATGCATGAACTACTGGTTATTCAAATCCGAACCTGACGCTTTCAGCATCGATGACCTGAAAGCGATGAAAGGCAAGAAGGATCACTGGGACGGTATCCGAAATTATCAGGCCCGCAATCTCATGCGCGATGAGATGAAGAAGGGCGATCTGGGTTTCTTCTATCACTCCAGCTGCAAGGTGCCGGGTATTGTCGGAATCGTCGAGGTCGTGCGCGAGGCCTACCCGGATCACACGGCGCTTGATCCGGAGTCTAAGTATCACGATCCAAAATCCACGGTGGATGATCCTAGGTGGGTCATGGTGGATGTCCGGTTCAAGCGAAAATTCGACGATGTCCTGTCACTGAGCGCCTTGCGCGAGGTCGAGGCCCTGTCGGACATGGTCCTGCTGCGCAAGGGCAGCCGTCTGTCCATTCAGCCGGTCACGGAAAGCCAGTGGCAGACGATTCTGGGGCTGGCCAGCTGACCTTGATGTGGCTGATGCGGCCACATCGCTGAAACGGGTTCCGTTTCACCGAGTAACTGCCCGCATGTGAAAGATTCTTCCGTTTCTCTCAATATATCGATCTTCCTGCCAATAGGTTGAAGTATTACAGGTAATACCGGTGGGAAGACATGGCGGTGCAATCGGATCGATCAGTTGTTGCCATGGTGGCTATCTGGCTGAGCCTGTCCGGTGGCGCTCTGTATGCACTGGCAGACTATGGCAGCAGCGCCGGGCAGGCAGCTCCTGCCCCTTCGCAATGGCCGGCAAGCGTGGCCACCGGCATCACGCCGAGCGCCGATCGGGCCACCGTGGTGTTGTTTGCCCACCCGCTTTGCCCCTGTACGCGAGCCACACTGGTGGAGTTCGAGAGTCTGACGAACCGCCTGTACGGCCTGTTCGATCTGCATGTACTGTTCTTCGAACCGGCTGACCCGTCCGCCATGCCCGAGGTCTGGGGGGCGTCGGATCTGCGGCAGCTCGCCTCCGCCTTGCCAGGTACACGATTGCACGCGGATGTCGATGGTCAGCTGGCCCGGCATTTCGGGGCCTACACTTCGGGTCAGGTACTGTTGTATGACACCACGGGAGCTCTGCGATTTGGCGGCGGCATCACACCGTCCAGAGGGCATACCGGCAGCAATCCGGGTCGCGGCACCCTGATCAGTACCATTCTGAGTGATTCCGGCATTGACCCCCTGGCCCCGATATTGAATCCCGTCTTCGGCTGCGGATTGCTCGATAGTCGAGACGATGATCGTAAATCAACGCAGGAACCGCTGGTCTTCGGCCATGGTGGAGAGGGGAAGGACCACCTCTCTCTGGCCGTATCCGCCCGACATCTGCTGTCAGCCCCCGTCGCGGGGCAGTTTTCATAGTGAGAGTGCAGAGCATCATGACAAGCAGCACAGGTATTGCATCGTGCACCGACGAGCAGCAGACGGAATCTCTGGCGGCTGATATCGAGCGCGAATACCAGCAGGATCGGCAGCAGTATCATGCAAGGATCGACAGACTGTTTGTTCTGTTGTTTCTGGTTCAATGGCCGGTTGCCGTTGTGCTGGCGTTCCACATGACGCCCACCACGTGGGCCGGCACACAGAGTTCGGTGCATCTGCATGTCTACATGGCGATCGGTCTGGGTGCACTGGTGACCCTGTTTCCGGCCTGGTTGGCGTGGCGAAAACCCGGTGAACTGATCACTCGGCTGGTGATCGGTGCGGCCACCATGCTGTTTACTGCCATCTTCATTCATCTGTCGGGCGGGCGGGATGAAGGGCATTTTCATTTCTTCATGATGATGGCCTTCGTGGCCCTGTATTTCGACTGGCGTGTGGTTCTGACAGCTGTTGTCGTGGGTGCGGCAGATCATGCTCTGCGTACCGTGCTGTTCCCCATGTCCGTGTTCGGTGTGCTGGATAGCCCCTGGTTCCAGCTCTTCCGACATGTCTGCTGGGTGGTGTTCGAGGGTTCGGTGCTGCTGTATGCCACCATGCTGATCGACAGGGATAAACGCCAGGCAGCATCGAATCTGGTTCTGAGCCGCAGGCGCGAAGCCGAGATAGAAACCTTGCTGGCTCTGAACGAAGAGGCGACCGCGGAACGCCAGGCGCGGGAGCGGGAAGCGGCCGTTCTGCTCGAGGAAAAGCGCAAGGCGGAGATGTTGCAACTGGAAGTGGCCAACAAGGCGGTCAGACAGGAGCGAGAAGCGGCCGAGAAGATGCATCGTCAGGTAGCCTCTCTGCTGGAGAGTGTGCATCAGGCTGAATCGGGTAACCTGGCATCCCGTATCGATGTGACCGGTGATGATTCTCTGGGACAGGTAGGGCAGGGCTTGCAGCGTTTGCTGCAGTCCTTGAACGCTGCGTTCAAGGAGATCGGCGCCAATACCAATACCCTGGCCGAGGCGGCCAGTGAACTGGCGTTGACCAGCAGAGAACTGGGGGAAGATGCCGCCGAGACGTCGCAGCGCGTGGAGCGGGTAGCCGGCAGCGCGGACTCGATCAACAGCGGTGTTCAGAGCACAGCTGCGGCTACCGAGCAGATGAACGCTGCCATCCGGGAGGTTTCTCGCTGTGCTTCGGAAGCGGTCAAGGTGGGGCAGGATGCGGTTGCGCTGGCAGGGCGGGCCAACACCACGGTGCAGCAACTGGGAGTATCGAGTACCGGTATCGGGGATGTGCTGAAGGTGATCACCTCGATCGCCGAACAGACCAATCTGCTGGCGCTCAATGCCACCATCGAGGCGGCCCGAGCCGGGGATGCGGGCAAGGGCTTCGCCGTGGTGGCCAATGAGGTCAAGGAGCTGGCCAAGGAAACGGCGAAGGCGACCGACGAGATATCCGGTCGCATTGCAGCCATTCAGGCGGATGCCGGTGATGCCGGCAGTGTGATAGCGCAGATCACCCAGATCATCGAGCAGATCGACAACTATCAGACAACGGTTGCAGCGGCGGTGGAAGAGCAGACAGCAACCACACGCGATATCAGCGAGAACGTCAATGCCAGCGCTCAGGGCAGCGGAGAAATCAATCAGCACATAGCCGATATTCTGGCGCGAGTTGAAAATACCAAGTCCGGTACGGAGCAGGTGGATGCGTCAGTGGCCTCACTGCATGCCATTGCCTCTCGGGTGAAGGAGCTGGTGCAGGTCTACCGGGTGGATGGGAGTGTAGGCTGACGTCAGGTTCCGCCCGCGTCAGCCTGCGTGCGAACACCTGATGTATTCGCACACAGTGCCGAGAGCAGCAGGATACTGACTGGCTGATATGCCTTATTCGGACAGCAGCGATTCGAACAGCTTGTCAGCGGTAGCAATATAACCGGGAATATCCTTTTTCCACTCGTTGTTGAGTTTGGCGTTGTAGTTCAGGTACAGCTTGTCGTCGTGGATGGTCCACTGGTCCGGCTCGATCTTGACGAGGCTTTCCTGGGCAACACCGTAGGCGCAATAGCCGCCGTACTGAGGGGCATACCTGGCCGGGTCTGCAGTGAAAAGGTCCAGATGTTCCTGTGTGGAGAACTTCCAGGTTGCTCCCTGCCACTCTGTCGTGAAATCGTCACTGCCTTCCACGGGGCGGCCTTCCGTGAAATAGGCCACGGTATCGTAGCCACGAATGGCGACACCACTGGGTTCGTAACTGAACAGTCCATGTTTTTCCAGTGTATTGATACGTTCGGCAGCCGAAACCTGACCGATGGTGGCGAGAATCAGAAATGCTGAGGTAATGAACAATCGTGCGAGGCGCATGAGGGTTGGCTCTGTGATTAGCGGGTCTTGTACCCAGTACAGCAAGGGACTGCCCAAACGGTGAAAAGTTTTACCGCTTGCCGCAGTTTGTGTGCCGATCGAAGCGGGTCAGCGCCGGCGAAGAGCAGGAAAAGTCAGGAATCGCAGAATCAGTAACAGCAGGGCCAGTGCGGCAGGAAGCCAGCTCATGTTCACAGGCGTATGCTGTTTGCTGGCAAAGCCGTTGTCGCTCAGTCGCCCGACAAGGGTATCGATATCGTTCAGGCGGATATACTCGAGTCCGCTGAGCTGACTCAATTGACGCAGATGAGGTTCGTGCAGAGCCGACAGTTCCTCTCCGGGCCGGCCGTTTCGCTCCTCGATCGGCAATTGAGTGACTTCATCGGCTTGCCAGTAGCCCTGATGCCGACCATTGTTGTCCACTTTCGGAATGCGGACAGCCTGATCGCCACCGACACCGACCAGAAAGCCCTTGACCTCATGTCCCTCCGATTTGGGCATGCCGGTCTGACCGTGGCGCAGAGGCGGTGCTTCATGGCCATCGGTGAACAAGGCAATGGCGGTATGGTTGCCGATGGTGCTGGCAGCTCTCAGGCTCTGATGCACGCCCTTGCCGACACTGCTGGCATTCTTGAATCGCATGCGACCGTCAATCGCTCCGAGTGAGGTCAGCAGACCATTGTAGTGAGCACAGACTTCCAGAGGTGTCATCAGCGTAACCGTACGAGTCGCCGCGAAGATCGCCAATCCGATTTCCGAGCCACAGGGCAGGGACTGCAGCAGGGCAGTGGCTGCCTGCAGGGCGGCTTCGAGACGGCTAGTGCTGCGCCCCTGCAACACCACGTCCTCGACATTCATGCTTTGCGATATGTCGAATACCAGTAGATAGCGATTCACGGGTACGTTGCGGTTGATCGGCGGCATGAACAGCGCGATCAGCAACAGCAGGCTGGCCAGCAGAGACAGGGAATTCCCGAATCGTGACAGAGTTGTGCTATTCACGGCAGTTCACGATCCTCGAAACCGGGAAATACCACGCTGACACTCTTGATGGGTTTGCCGCGTTCATCCACTTCGTAACTTTCGGTCTCTGGAGCCAGGCGCAGGGCCAGTTCGAGATTGTAGCGAGCGTCCCAATGGTCCGGGTATTCTGACAGCAGATCCCTGTAGCGCTGTTTGGCCAGTTCGAGCAGAGAGCGATGTCGTCCGCTGGAACGGTCGGCATTCAGGGCTTCCTGCAGATAGCCGGTTGCCAGGTTGTAGCGGGCAGCCAGGGCCAGCTTCGGTTTGTCATTCTGCTGGGACAGCACGCCCAGCGATATCTCTGCCAGGTCGAGATAGCCGCCATTGAGCAGTGCCGTGGTGCGTGCGAACAGCACCTCTGCGGGCTGGGAATGCGCATGGGAAGCCGTTTCATTGCCGAACTGTTGCGGGGTCATGGTTGCGGGTACCGCAGATACCATGCGGTTGACGGATTCGCGTTCCCGGAATTGCATGAACTGTAGCGCGGATATCGCTCCCGACAGCAGCGCCACCGTGGCGAAGCCTGTGATCACGTATTGGCGTTTCATGCCCAGTGCTCCATTCTCGTGGCCCCGATCAGAGTGACAAGCAGACAGGCCAGTAGCGCCGCCACGAAACAGTGCCGCTGGTAATCGATCCGCGGGATGGTCTCTCGATAGCTCAATGGCAGGTTCTGGCGAGCGTCGATCTGTGCAATCGCATTGGCCATGGATTCCGGATCATTGGCCTGGAAAACCTGGTACTCAACCCCGAGTCCGCTGAAGAACACGTGCAGCTCCACTTCCTCGACGGTGGAATCGCTTTGCAATCCCAGGCGTTCAAGATCGGGGCTGTTGGGGCTGCTCTGGATGTAGATGAAATACAGACTGATTCTGAGCTCGTTCAGCCCCTTGCGAATCTTTTCCTGAATCTCACTGTCCAGACGCGCACCACCGTCGGATACCAGCAGGATGGCACGGCTACCGGTATAGCTGCGTCCTTGAAACGACTCGATGGCGGTCAGCATGGCCAGACCCATATTGGTCTCACTGGGTCCTCGGCCGATGGCGGTTGCCTGCAGACCAGCGCGTACCAGTTCGACATCGTCGGTGAAAGGTGACACCCGCGAGGCGACGACGTTGAACAGGGTCAGGGCATAGCGGTTGTCGGGGCGCTTTGCCAGAAGGTCGAGCAAGGCAGCACGGACGACCTCGCTCTTGGTCTGCGAGGGACGAGCGGCTTCCCAGGCCTCGGGCAGCTTGCGGCGGATATTGGCATCCATGCTGGCGCTGCGATCCAGCAGGATGGATATCTCGGCACCACGGCCAATGCGTTCGAGCTGCTGACTGGACAGGCCGGGTTGCGCCAATCCCAGTACCAGCAGGGCGATGGCGATGCTGGCCAGTGTCCTCCACAGGATATCCAGCCCGCGTGCCTGAGGGTCGTCGGGCAGGAGCGGGTTGAAGGAAAAGTCGACGCTATCACTGTGTTGCCGGAACCAGGGCAGTACAGCCAGTGGCAGCAGCAAAAGACACAGAGGCGTCAGGAAGTCCATGGGTAATGGTTGCGCCATGCGCGTTACCGACTGTGGCTTCTTTCGCGGTTCGCCAGATCTCTGGCGAGCTCCGTGATGGGGAAGGGCTCATCACGCGGGGGCAGCTCGAAGTGCCGCGCTGCCGATGCTTCGAAAAAGGCCCGAATGCGGCTGTCCAGAGGTTGCAGCCAGGGGCGGGTCTCGTACAGTGAAGGCAGATTTGCAAGGCTGGTGACTCGACCGGCACTGTCGTTGAACGCCCGATGCAGAATCTGCCAGGCTGACTCCGCATCCTGTCGGGCTGAGTTGTCTCGGGTTTTTCTGCCAAGCGCGTGCAGTGCCCCCGCAAAAGGCAGACGCCGGACATCGCGCCGTCTGCGCCACAGATACCAGCCGACCCACAATAGCAGCGTGGTGCTCAGTATCAGCAGGCCGAGTCGCAGATACCTTTCCGGTGTGCGGCTATCCAGTGGGGGCAGGCTCTGGTATCTGCGCAGGGCCATAGTGACTGGCGCATCCGGTGCCGGGGCTGTGGTATCGCCGCCGGCGGGCACTGCGGCCGTCAAGGGTCCCAGCGTGAACGGCCAGGCCTGTACCAGCCATTGCGATCTGACCGACACATCAGACTCGACCTCGTCGGAGTTGGACAGCACTAGCTCCGGCAGGGCAGCATGAACGATGGACGATGGGGCGTTGACTATCTGATAGCGGATGGACAATTCGGTGGAGCCGTCATCGGCATGCAATAGCGTGGCGCTCTGACGCTCCAGCCAGGTGCTGATGCGACTGGCTTCGTGCAGACTGCTGATATCCGGTGGTTCCATTTCACCCGGCAGGGCAATACGCTGGGTCAACCGGTCACCAATGACAAGGCCGAAGTTGCGCTCATCGACAGTGAAAGGCAGTGTGCCAAGCCTGGCGTCGGTGGCGGCCTGTACGGTTTCTGTTTCTGTTTCTGTTTCTGTTTCTGTTTCTGTTTCTGTTTCTGTTTCTGTTTCTGTTTCTGTTTCCGTTTCTTGTGCGCTTCCCGTGCCGACCGGCAGAGTGATCGGCAAGCAGGCGAGTAGCCAGATGAGTAGACAGCCAGGCAGGCTCCGCGTTTGCCTGCGTGGATTCGCGCTCATAGCGCCGTTTCCATGAAATGACGCGACAGGGATTCTGCCGAGAAACCCTTGTCCATGAACAAGGGCGTGATGCCATGCGGTTCGAAGGTCTGTCGTATGGCATGGCGGCGCGAATCGATGTTCTCCTGCCAGCGTCTGATCGTCGATTGACGCATGATCAGATTGTGCAGTTTGCCGCTTTCGACATCGCGTGAGCGTAACCAGCGACCGGGGGCTGGCGGGCGTGTTTCTGCCTCGCTCCAGATGACAATGGGAACCACGGTGAGATGGCTCAGCGATTCCAGCGCGGCCTGCAGAAACGCCAATGGAAAGTGAAAATCGGAGACGATGAAGACCAGGGTGGTGCCATGGCTCAGCGTCATTGCCGAGGCCGCCAAGGTGTCAGGCTGCAGTTGCCGGGGGTGCTCATGGCGGGCCTGCAAGCCCGGCCTCTGGCGCAATGAGCCTGCCAGGGAAGCGCCGACGCCACGGCCTATGCGTGGCGAGGCACTCAGATCAGGACGTGGCTCTGAATCGAATACCTGCATACCCAGTGCATCACCGTAGCCGAAAGCGCTCTGACCCAGGGCTTCCATGAACCGGGCGGCGACATCCAGTTTGTTGTCAGGAGCCCCGAATTGCATGGACGCCGAAACATCCATCAGGACTTGCACGACGGTCGCCGAATTCTGGCGCGTTGCTCGAACCAGCCAATCACCCTGCAGATTGCGCAGACTGGCGCGCAGATCCAGTCGCCTTGGATCGGGCTGATCCATCAGTCGAAGGTAGCCCGAAAAAGCCATGCCCGGTCCGCGGGCGGGGCTGCGATGTGCGCCCGGTCTGCTGCTGCGTGACCGGCCGGGTATCCTGTAGACGAATTCGTTGGCGTCAAGCATGGTCAAGGTGATGCAACGGCTTGCATGATCTGCTCGATCAGCAGTGGCGCGATGTCGGCGCGCCGCAGTTCGTAGACGGGGGTAAAGAAGATCCGGTGACCCAGTGCCGAGGGCAGTACCGTCTGCAGGTCCTCGGGAATCAGGTAGTCCCTGCCAGCCATCCAGGCGACCACGCGGGCAGCGCGCATCAGTGCACTCATGCCTCTGGGGCTGGCACCGGCGAGGATCAGGCGTTGCATGTCCACGCCTTCGATAGCGACGCCCGAACGCCCCGGGTCTTCCGTTGCACGCCAGATCTCCAGTGCGTATTTTTCCATGCTGGGGCTGGCTTCCACCCGTTGCTGAATGGCTGCTCCGATATCGTTGAGCTGATTGCCTTGACAGCAAGCGGCCGTGCATTGCTGCAGCAATGCCTCGACATCGTGAAAGGCCGGGTCGAAGATCAGAGAGCCTCGGACGGCATCATCCACCGGCGTTGTCATCGTGAGTTCGAACAGGAAGCGATCTCGTGCAGCAGAGGCAAGTTCGAAGGTTTCTTCCTTCTCGACCTTGTTCCTGTCGGCGAATACCGTCATGTGTGGAAAGCTGTGCTCGCGATTGAAGGCCGACACCGAACGCTCTGCCATGGCTCTGAGCAGCAGGGACTGCACCTGTGGTCGGGCGCGATTGATCTCGTTGAAGAAGAAGGTAGTCAGTGATTCGCCATGATGCAGAAGTGGACCGGGATCAATCCGTGGTTGACCCTCTTCGTTGACATAGGTGTGATAGACCAGATCGCCGGGCATCAGATCGATGGTGCCTTCCACGCGTTCGAAATTGCCGCCAACCACTCGTGCGAAGGCGCGTAGTACCGTGGTCTTGCCAACGCCGACATCGCCTTCGAGCAGAACATGGCCGCGTGCAAAGAGGGCAATCGTGATGAGCCTGATCAGCTCTTCCTGACCGATGACCGCTCTTGCGACATTTTCGCTGACTGCCTGCGCCGCCTGTCGCCAGTCCTCATGTTGTTCATCCGCAATCAATGAGATCTCCTGCTCTGGTGTAAAAGGAGGCGGGCTCTGCCTGGCAGAACGTTGCCTGTGCCTGTTGTCTGCGGGTTTCTACCGGGAAATAGCGAATGCGGTGTCGGATTACCGTGGGTGCGACCCTCAAGGGTTTTCCATCAGCGTCTTCAGATTGCCCAGTCCAGCCTGGTAAGGGCGGTGACGGCAGCCACGGCCGCTTCGTCATTGAGTTCTGCCGGAGGATCATTGTTGGGGTAGCCGCGATAGAATGCGCCTTTCCAGGTCACCAGGCTGCCGGAGTCGGTCGCCTTGACGGAGATGGTTGACGAGTAGTTATTGACCGGCAGCAGCGCAACATCGTGGGTCTTGACGGGAATCCTGTAGGTGTAGGACATCTTCTCGTCACTGTGCTTCTTCAAGGTCTCGTGCACGCTGGCATCCGGTCCGAGCACCAGCGTTCTACTGGCTCCCTCTTCATGTCCTCCCTGGCTGGTGCTGCTCTGTACCATTGGCAGCCAGACGTCGGCTCCTCCGAATTTGCCTACCACTGCCCAGACCTCGCTGGCGGGGGCATCGATCTCGATGGTCTCCACCACTTTCTGCCGGGTCGGACCATGGGCGCTGAGCAGCCCTGATGCGGCCAGCAGACTGACAGCGACGAGAATCCGGACGATGGGTGTGAACATGCTTGCCTCTGGTGGTTGTGGTCAATCCTTTCCTGGAATCAGTCCCTGGGGTGCATCGATGAATTCGATCTGGCGCTCATTGTCGCGAATCTGTTCCAGTATTGTAGTTTGAGTGATGGTTGCGGAAGCCGATGTGATCTGAGCGATGACAGGCAAACCCTTCTTCAGTGTGCGCGAAGCCTTGTTGACCTCGTCATGCAATGCCGGTGTATAGGGCAGGCTGTAGGCTCGAGGTCGTGTCTGAGCCAGACCCTGGCGGAATTCGGTGCCCCACAGGTAGATCCGATCAGGTTCGGCAACATTCACGGCGTGCAGATAGAACTGCGCTGGCAGGTCCCGATCCGTCGGCCAGCCGAGGAGGCCGGGCCATGAGTGATAGACCACGGCAAAGAACAACACCATGACGATGTTGGCAATGCTCTTGACCATCCAGTTCCAGCTGGAATACAGGTTGAATCCCAGCAATAGCGTCGCCAGGGCGATATACGCGATGATCAGTGCTGTGGTGTCGAATTGTGGTATCGGAATCTCCCATGACCGACGGACGGTGATATCCCGGCGGTGTGGTCTATCGTGGAACGAGTCGTTTCGGTAGCTGGTTGATGGCGTTGATGTTGCCATTTGCGGCTATCGTGAAGCGCACGGCCGTCTGTTCGTCTCCTTCACTCTCCAGTGTCGTTACACCATAGTATGCAACGGTATACACCGGGTTGACCTTGGCCACTTTGACCCATACCGGAACCGGTGTTGCAGTCTCGCTCTGGTAGTAGTGCACGTTCACCACGTATTCTCCGGGAAGTACTCCGCGAATGGCTGCCACCTCCTGATTCAGCGGGTTCTGCACCTCCTGTCCGTTGATCAGCAACGTATCGTTGAGCAAACCGCGGTCATCCCGATCCAGGTGTACCAGGTTGCTGCTGCGATTGCGGAACCAGACAGTGTTGCCATCAGGATCCTCTATCCAGGTATCGACATCGTCCGGACTGTTGTCCGGCCAGCTGACAGTGATCACATACTGTGCGTCGATATCGATCTTGCCAGTCTGTTCATCGGGATTGATGAACAGAATGGCCAGAAAGAACAGCAGGATGAAACCCAGCAATATGTTGAACAGCAGGTCGGTGAACGGATCCGATCCGGCCATCGAAGCACGGTAGCCGCGACGAGCGGTGCGTCTCACGACGAACCCGGCGGGGTCTGCTCGTGCGCGACACTGCGCACATGAGAGTCGGCTTCAGGCAGCGGCACCCGGGGACGACTGGTCGGGTCAGCCGAGTCGGGAATGGCGCGGTAGCGATGGCTGACGCGCAACAGCAAGGCATTCAGCTGTTCACTGGCACGATCCAGCACCAGATACTGGACGCTCAGAACGCTGGCTGTGACCAGTCCGGTGAGCGTTGTCAGCAGGGCCGTGCCCATGCCGCCGCTCATGGCAATCAGCAGTGTCTGCAGTTCATCGCCTCCTTCGATACTGATGTCTGTCAGGGATGCGAAGATCAGCATGAAACCGATGATGGTACCCAGCAGGCCCAATCGGATTGACAGATCGACGAAAAACCAGCCGAGGTCCACGATGCTTCTGAAACGCTCGGCGGTGATTTCCACCAGACCATCGCGAACACTGGCGTCCGCGGTCACGGGAATATCCTGTAAATCCTCGAACCAGGTTCGCAGGAAGGATGCAGAAGGGCCGGATGCGAGGCAGACGTCATCGTCCCTCGAGACAGAGTCATTCAGCCAACGCTGCAGTTGAGCAATATGACTGCTCAACAACGCCACATGCCAACCGCAATGTGCCGTGGCGATCAGCAGCAGCGTGAGGGTCAGTGAGGCCATGAAGCTGCGATCCAGTGACACGACCAGCGACAGGTAGCGCAGATCGTGCAGGACATACACGCCGAAGCCCGTCAGGCTGATCAGCAGCAGCCAGACCTGCAGGTGTGGGTACTGGTGAGCGCTCTGACTGGCACGGTGTCTGTTCACAAGGCTTCTGCCGAGAGCTGTTCGAGTGTCTGCCAGCGTTCGCGAATGCTCTGCATCTGCAGTGGCGTCAGCGTCAGTTCGGCGGACAAGCGGGACAGATAGTATTCAGCCAACGGACTTCCGGCAATGTCGGCGTGGACATACCAGGCGTAGGAGCGTTCAATGTCCTTGTCGACCCCCAGGCCCTGCCTGTAGAGATGACCCAGATTGAGTTGTGCAGCGGCAAACCCCCGGGCGGCGGCCGCGTGATAGAGCAGTGCCGCCCTGCGATAGTCGCGCTCCACGCCGAGACCCAGGTAATGCAGATTGGCCAGCGAATTGTGCGCCTGAGGGTTGTTGCGAAGGATCTCCGGCTGCAGCAGCCTGGCGGCCCGCTGGTACTGCCCGGTAGCCATGGCGTCTGTGTATGTGGCCGCTGGCAGCCCGTGCCAGAGGTACAAGACAAGCAAGGCACAGGGCAGTGCAAGAAAAAGGCTGCCGAAGAGCCACTGACCCTTGTGCCGAGAACGACTAGACACGGGTGCTGCAGAGCTCCGGCTCTCTCATTCTTGCACTGCATTGTCTGTACGGGATCGACATCGCATTCTCTTGTTCTCGGCGCGGCATCCGTGGTATAGCTTGTGCAGCAATGAAGCGAAACCTGTCGTAGAGCACATCGAGTGTGAGTTCTCGGTAGCTGGATGTCAAACGATGTCCGTGATCGGCAGGCACCTGGAGGCGATCATGTTGAAACGCGCAATGAAACAGGCATTTTCCCTGAGACTCGGGCTTGTCATGTTGCTGGTCGTTGTACTGGGCATGAGCCATGCCGAGGCACAGGACGAACGCTGGCAGCAGCTGAAGCGATCCTACTTCGGTGACACGGTTGTGCATACCGGTGATGAACTGGTGTCCCTCGATGCCCCGAAGCGTGCCTACGATGCGGCAACGGTACCCATCACGATTACCGCTGTCGACGGACATCGGCAGATTCGTGAGCTTTATCTGTTTGTCGACCAGAATCCTTTGCCTCTGGCCGGCATTTTTCGTTTCACCGAGGAGGCCGGGTACTGGCATGCGCTGGAAACGCGGATTCGCATCAACGAATACACACATGTCCGGGCCGTGGCTGTTCTGGACAATGGCGAGCTGCACATGAGCGAACGCTTCGTGAAGGCATCAGGTGGCTGTTCAGCACCGGCGTTGTCCGACATGGATGCAGCCATGGCGCGCGCCGGCAAGATGAAACTGTTGCTTGACGAAGTGAACGACAGTGATGAGCTGCCGTATTCGGAAGCCGTCATCAAGATCAGTCATCCGAACAATTCCGGCATGCAGTTCGATCAGGTATCCAGGAACTACATTCCGGCATTCTACGTCAACAATATCGTGGCCGAGCTGGATGGCGTGCGGATACTGGACATCGAAACCAATTTCTCGATGAGCGAAAACCCGGTTGTCCGACTTGCCTTCGAAGCCGGACGCAAGGCGAAAACACTGAGCGTCATTGCCATGGATTCAAAAGGCAATCATTACGAAAAATCGGCCTCGATGAGCCGCTCATGACGCTCTGGCGCCACGCTCAGAAGCAGCGCAGAGTGGACTCGGCCTGAATGCCAAGCAGCGCGTCCACACGCTCCTTGGCCCAGTTGGAATCCCGATAGAACAGGCCTCGCTGCCCACGATTCTGCTGTACCTGCATGATTGTCTGAATTTTTTCGTAGTCCTCGAAGCTCATGCGCTCGCGAATATAATCGATGCTGCAGGAGCATTGGTGCAGCGATTCGAAACTGTTGCCATTGGCCGCCATGCAACCGAGAACGTAATCGGCTATGGCAGCTGTCGGGTAGTCATGGGTGGTGGCCTTGCATTCCTCGGCGTGGGCGGCTACCGAAGTGCACAGCAGGGCCAGCAGCGAACCGGTGATGGAGAGGCAGCGCCACAGAGAATGTGGCGGGGAGGTCCTGATGGTCATGGCGTTTGTCATTCCAGGCTCAATTGTCGATGGAACAGTGCTTCATCAGACTCGGCGTGTACGGTGATGGCCAGGACCCCGGCGGGTACCTGGTCGCTGAATCGAATGGAGAACTCGGTATTGCGATAGAACGATGAATCGCCGCCGAGAAAGGTGTCATTCATAAACGGGCGGAACGTCAGCTTGCGGGTATTCAGCTGGCTACCGGCGTAGCTTGCTTCACTTTCCTCGACGGTCAGCTCCGCATCGGCCAGGGCGTCGCGAATCCGGTTGCGAAAGTACAAGGCGCCCCCGCCGGTATCCGAGCCCATCGACTGTGCGATGTGCTCCAGCATGGCGATGATGACGGGATTGCCACGATAACCCTGGAAGGGTGGAAGCGCCATGTGTCGCTCCGCACTGAGGAAGTTCACTTCGACATCGCGACGGTCCTCCGGCAGAGTCTTGCTGACGGTCAGGGTAGTCTTGTCCTGAAGTCTGGCGTCGCCCGTGTCGATGGATTCGTAACGATAGTCGATCTGCTGGCCTTCGTGGGTATTGGCCAGATGCGACGTGTCGTAGATCAGCGATTGTGCCTGGCTCAGCTGATCAAATGCATTGGCCGGACCCAGACACAGCAGAACAGACAACAGTACGACGGCGCTGAAGCGTGTCATGCGAGAAGGAGGCAAGGCCGAAACTGACTTCATGTTGGCGTGAATCTCCCGATGTTGTTTGTCGGCTTACGGTAGTGTTCTACCGTTGTCAAAGTCAAGTTATCGTATTCTGTTTGATGACAAGCGAATGCTGCGAATGCTGCGAATGCTGCGAATGCTGCGAATGCTGCGAATGCTGCGAATGCTGCGAATACAGCGAATACAGCGAATACAGCGAATACAGCGAATAGCAGGACAGGCAAAAGCGACCAACAGACAGGGAGAGGGCAGGACATGTGGACAGGCAGGAAGATATTCTCGGTACCGAGCGCAGCGCGCTGCGTGGCATTGACATGCCTGTGGCTGACATGGCCTGTGGCTCATGCGGTCGATGATGATTACACGTTCTCCGAAGTGGCCGAAGGTGTCCATCTGCATCTGGGGCTCAACGAGGATATGAGTGCTGCCAACCATGGTGACATCGTCAACAGCGCTTTCATTGTCGGTAGCGATGCTGTGGCAGTCGTCGATCCCGGCGGTAGCACGCGCAACGGTCTGCTGTTGCTGCAAGCCATCGAGGCGCAGACCCGATTACCGGTGAAATGGGTGATTCTGACCCATATACACCCTGACCACATGGCCGCGGTTTCGGTATTTTCCGAAGAGGTGACAGTGGTTGCGCATGCCAACTATCCACGTGCTCTGGCACAGCGCGGAGACTTCTACCTGAGTCGTTATCCGGAGCTGTTCGATGCGGATCGCAGCAAGGCCTTGCGTTTACCGGATGTTCTGGTCGAGGAGGTGCTGAGCCTGGATCTCGGTGGCAGGAATCTGTTGCTCACCGCTTATCCCACAGCGCATACCGATAACGACCTGAGCGTTCTGGACAGCCTCAGCAACACCCTGTTTGCCTCGGATCTGCTGTTTGCGCAGCGAACACCTTCTCTCGACGGCAGCTTGCCTGGTTGGCTGGACGTCATGCAACGCCTGGCGGAAGAAGATTATTCCCTGGTCGTGCCGGGACATGGAAAGCCGGGCAGCTGGCAGGAGGTTGCTGCACCGCAATTGCAATATCTACAGAGATTGCGACAGGATGTGACTGGTCAGATAGAACGCGGCAACACCTTGTCGGAAGCCATCGACAACGGACTGCAGCGGGCTTCGGGGCACCACTGGCAGCTGTATGAGCAGGTGCATCCCGGCAACGTCACCAAGGCCTATACAGAGCTTGAATGGGAGTAGCTGATCCGCGATCTGTTCATCTGCCACCTGCTGCTGTTGTTTCGATGAGCTGGCCGAGTGGCTCCGTATGGGCCTAAGGTACAAGTATATTTCGTGATTGAACCCGCCGTTTCGTATTGACCCCGTTTTGAATTCAGGTGTAGTTTGTATGTAACTGGTCAAAACCATGAAGGCGTCAGACTTTCAGGTGACCAGTACATTTGGATACAGGGAGAATTTCACCTCTTGTACGGCTAGCGGGAAACAGATGCTCCCGCCCATATGCAAGTCGCTTGTGTGGCCATCTCCCGGTGGCGTTCCATGAAGACTGACAATCAAAAGCCCTTGAATTTGCGAGCCGAATGCATCATCAGCGGGCTTGTGGAGTCCATAGGCATGCTCTGTCGACACCAATGCCGAAGCGGAACGCCGATTGTTCTGAGCAGTTTGAGTATTTCTCAATCAATCGTGGAGAGAGTAATGATAAGACACCTTGTCAGAACGACGGCAATGACATCGATAGCCGTTGCACTAGCTGGAGTATCGATTGGCAATGCCAATGACGAAGTCAAGGAACTGGCTGCGAACCCTGCAAACTGGGTGATGCAGACCGGCGACTACGCCAATACCCGCTACAGCACACTGGATGAGATCAACGCCGACAATGCCAAGGATCTGCAACCGGTCTGGACGTTCTCGACCGGTGTACTGAGAGGCCATGAAGGTGGACCGCTGATCATCGGTGACACCATGTACCTGCACACGCCGTTTCCGAATCGCGTGTATGCCATGGATCTGAACGAAGAAGGTCGCATCCTGTGGATGCACGAGCCAAAACAGGATCCATCGGTCATCCCTGTGATGTGCTGCGACACGGTCAATCGTGGTCTTGCCTATGGTGAAGGAAAGATCTTCCTGCACCAGGCCGATACCACGCTGGTTGCGCTGGATGCAAAGACTGGTGAAGTCGCCTGGTCCGTGAAGAACGGTGATCCGGGCAAGGGCGAGACCGGTACGGCCGCACCGATGGTCTACAACGACAAGGTTTTCCTGGGCATCTCAGGGGGGGAGTTCGGCGTACAAGGCCACATCACTGCCTACAACATTGACGATGGCTCCCTGGCGTGGCGTGGGTATTCAACCGGCCCGGATGACCAGACCCTGATGGATCCGGAGAACACCACTCACCTGGGTGAGCCGGTAGGTGTCGATTCCGGTATGGCTACCTGGGAAGGTGACCAGTGGAAAATCGGTGGTGGTACGACCTGGGGCTGGTTCTCGTTCGACCCCGAGTTGAATCTCATCTACTACGGTACCGGTAATCCCAGCACCTGGAACCCGGTACAGCGACCCGGTGACAATCGCTGGTCGATGACGATCTTTGCCAGAGACATCGACACCGGCATGGCCAAGTGGGTCTATCAGATGACACCACATGATGAGTGGGATTATGACGGGGTCAACGAGATGATCCTGGTGGATCAGGATATCGAGGGTGAAACGCGCAAGACACTGGTTCACTTCGACCGCAACGGATTCGGCTACACCATGGATCGTGTAACTGGTGAGTTGCTGGTTGCCGAGAAGTTCGACCCTGCCGTGAACTGGGCTTCGCATATCGACATGAAGACCGGCCGTCCACAGGTGGTTGCGGAATACAGTACTCATCAGAATGGCGAAGACGTCAATTCCACGAATATCTGTCCCGCCGCTCTGGGAACCAAGGACCAGCAGCCTGCTGCCTATTCGCCCGAGACCAATCTGTTCTACGTGCCCACGAATCATGTGTGCATGGATTACGAGCCGTTCGAAGTCGAATACACCGCAGGTCAGCCGTATGTCGGCGCCACTCTGTCCATGTTCCCGGGAGGCAAGGTAACCGGAGATGGCACCAACAATCTGGGTAATTTCATTGCCTGGGATGCTGCCAAGGGTGAGATCAAATGGTCCATTCCCGAAGCGTTTTCCGTCTGGAGTGGCGCTCTGGCCACGGCCGGTAACGTCGTTTTCTACGGCACGCTGGAAGGTCATCTGAAAGCCATTCATGCGGAAACCGGTGAAGAGCTCTATCGCTTCAAGACACCGTCGAGCATCATCGGCAACGTGACGACCTGGGAGCACAAGGGCAAACAGTATATCGGTGTTCTGTCCGGACTCGGTGGATGGGCCGGTATCGGCTTTGCCGCCGGGCTCACCGGTGATACCGATGGTCTGGGAGCAGTGGGCGCCTACAAGTCACTCTCCAGCTATACCTCACTGGGTGGTGTGCTGACGGTCTTCGCCCTGTAGGCGAAGCAAAGCAGGGCAAAACGGTTGTCCTCGCTGCCGACCGACATGAGCTTCATCACCGGGTCGTAGCAGGAAGCCGTTTTGCCCTCAGGACCATGCTGACACTGCAGTCCGGTCAGCCCCGGGTATTGCTGCCCGGGCTGCTCGGGATTGCTTGACTAACGCTGAAAACGATCAACAGAACACCTCATGAACAAAGTCCGAGCGATCGCCTTGTGTGTCTCCTTTCTGATGCCGATTCTGGCCACCGCCTCTGAAGGTGAAGCGCCGCAATACGTCATCGAGAACGGCAAGGTGGACAAGGGAACCTACAATGGTTATCGACGATTTCACGGTACCTGCCATGCCTGCCATGGACAGGATGCAGCCGGCAGCAGTTTTGCTCCATCACTGACAGAGTCCCTGAAGACCATGGACTATGCCACTTTCAAGAAAACCGTCATGGAAGGGCGTGAGGTCAAGGATGCATCGGGTGCCGTCAATGCCATGCCGCCGTTTGCCAACGACAAGAACGTGACCAAGCATCTGGACGACATCTATCGCTATCTGACAGCCAGAGCCAATGGTGGTCTGGGTGCGGGGCGTCCGGAACGGATTCCCAAGTAGCAGGCAAGCAGCGCTGTGATCATGTCGATGCTCTGCACGCTACGCAAGTACTCTCGTCTTTTTCACATGGGTGGCTGTCACGGGGTCGTGCTTGTCATGATTCTGGGTTTGTCGGTCTGCGGCACTTCCCTGGCTGCAACGTCGGGGAGGCAGGCCTTGACCACGGCGCATCTGCGTGTTTGTGCAGATCCGAGCAATCTGCCTTTTTCCAATGAGGCCGAAGAGGGATTCGAGAACCGCATCGTGCAGTTGATCGCGCGCGAATTGGGTCGGGACGTTCGCTACACCTGGTTCCCGCAATCCACCGGCTTTGTGCGCAACACGCTGCGTTTGCGGCAATGCGATCTCATATCAGGTATTACCACCACCAGCGAAACCGTACAGAACACCAATCCCTACTACCATTCGGCCTACTCCATCGTGCATCTTCGCTCGCTGGGAGAGTCGATTACCTCCATGAGTGACCCGCGGTTGAAATCGCTGACGCTTGGCATTGTGGCCGGTACGCCTCCCGCAGATGTACTGGCAGCAAAAGGACTGTTGGGCAATGCCAGACCCTATCATCTGCTGGCGGATACGCGTCGCAATACACCGGCTCGGCAGGCCGTGATGGATGTGGCGTCAGGCGACACCGACGTTGCCTTCATCTGGGGGCCGATCGCCGGATACTTTGCCCGGCAGTTACCGGAGGAACTGGTCGTGACACCGCTGCTGGAAGAGAACCCTCGGGTGAGGATGAACTACCGGGTGTCGATGGCAGTGCGCTACAACGAAACCGACTGGAAACACGCCGTCAACGAGGTGCTGGCCAGAATTCAGCCGGAAATCGACGACATATTGCGCGACTACGGCGTGCCGTTGCTGAATGATCGCGGGGAGTTGCTGGAACTTGCGCCCTGACCGCCTCGTTCTGTTGTTCAGTCTGTGCGCGATTTCACTGTCTGCCTTCGCGGCCGTTCAGGAGCCTGCCGGTTACCGGCTTGAACGTTACGATAGTGAAGTGCCCGATACCCTGTCGGGTGCGCAGCGGGTAACAGCTGTTGATGTGCATCGCCTGATGATGCAAGATGGTGCTGCCGTCATCGACGTCATTCCCGAACACCGCAAGCCGGATGACCTGCCAGAAGGACAAGTCTGGTTTCCGGTTGAGCATCGCGGTATCGCCGGTGCAGTGTGGTTGCCTGATGTCGGTTACGGTGTTTTGTCAGAGATCACGGAGAACTATCTGCGCAGGCATCTGGAGAGCATCAGCGAAGGGCGGAGTGACCATCCTATGGTCTTCTATTGTCGGACGGATTGCTGGATGTCCTGGAACACCGCCAAGCGTGCTGTCGAGTACGGCTACACACGCGTTTACTGGTTCGCGGACGGAATCGAAGACTGGTTGTTCGAGGACTTCGATACGGAAGTCCTGACACCCGCAGCCGGTCAGCGACAGGCCATCAAGTAGCAAGAATCAACTCAAGGAACGTGAAAGTCGATGAGAGGAGAAGCAATGAGCAGGTTTGTATTATTGAAAGGACTGTTTCTGGCCAGCAGTCTCTGGGCATCTGCCGTACATGCGCAGGCTGGTCTGTTGACCGGTGGTGCCACGGATCTGGAGCCCATCACGCTGTCATCCGGCATGCCGCTGGCGAGCAAGGCCTATGAGCTGGAGTCCGGAAAATACTATTCCATCGATATCGTCTGTGATGGATCGGCTGAGCTCGCTGTGGCAGGGTCGGGTTTTTTTCGCAATGTCTGGATGGATGAAGTGGTCATCAACGACATCGAGATCCGGCCGCTGGGCATGGATAGTCTGGAATTCGATGATGAGGGCACGGCGACGTTGAAGTTCATTGCCATTCGTCCGGGTACCTACGAACTGCGTATTCCCGGAACCACCGGCGAGACGCAGAAAGCCACCTTCATCATCCGCTGAGCAACGCGTCGAGGGTCTGGATATGCGATGGTTCAAACAGGAACTGACCCGACTTCCATGGTTGTCATCGTGTCTGTTCGTCTGTGTGGCAAGCGCCTTCGCTCCACTGCACGCTGCCCAGCAGGATCCTCTGCCGGTGCCGATCCTTTACATCGCCAGGGATCTGCCGGAGCCGATACCATTGTCGTTGCTGGACGAACCCGCTGAAGACAATGGTGTGTCGGGGGCTCGTCTGGGATTGAACGATAACAAGACGACCGGCGGTTTTCTGGGGCACGACTACTCCATGGAGAGTCTGATTGTTGCCGAGGACGACGATATCGTTGCACAGGTCAAGCCCTTTATCGAACAGGGGCGAACCTTGCTGGTCGCCGATCTGCAGGCTGATGATCTGCTGGCACTGGCAGACGCCTATGCGGAGTCACTGCTGTTCAATGTCCGGGCCAGGGACACGCGTCTGCGCGATCAGGATTGCCGGGCCAATCTGCTGCATGTTGCGCCCAGCCGCGCCATGCTGGCCGATGCACTGATTCAGTATCTGTCCTGGAAGCGCTGGGATGAACTGGTACTGGTAACCGGGAGGCATCCCGAGGATCAGTTGTTCGCCGATGCACTGAGCCATTCCGTAACGCGCTTTGGCCTGGATATCGTCGAGGACAAGCGCTGGACGGCCATACCCGGCGCGCGCCGCAGTGATTCCGGTCACCACAGTGTCCAGCAGGAAATTCCGGTGTTCAGCCGATTCAGTGATCACGACGTGGTATTGCTGGCCGATGAACTGGACGAATTCGGCGAGTATTTCAGTTACCACATGACTGACCCCCGACCGGTTGCGGGCACACAGGGGTTGGTGCCAACGGCCTGGGATCGCACTCAGGAGCAATGGGGTGCCACGCAGATTCAGCGACGTTTCGAGAAGCTGGCCAATCGCTTCATGACCCCTCGTGACTACAGTGCCTGGGCGGCCATGCGAGCCATTGCCGAGGGAGTCACCAAAACCGGATCGGCCGATGTCAACGACTTGCGCTCCTATCTGTTGTCGAATGATTTCAAACTGGCAGGCTTCAAGGGCGTGCCCCTGTCGTTCAGAACCTGGAATGGTCAGTTGCGCCAACCGGTGCTGCTGGCAGCTCCGCGCATGCTGGTAAGTGTGTCGCCCCAGGAAGGATTCCTGCATCAGGTCAGCGAACTGGATACGCTGGGCGTTGATGAGCCTGAATCCTCCTGTACGCAGTTTCAACGAAGTGTGGAGGAATGAACATGTTTGCAAGGAGTCGCCCCATCGTCACGGCTGTTGTATTGCTGGCCTCTGCAAGCCAGGCAATGGCCTACACGGTCTATGTCTCGAACGAGAAGGACAACACGATCAGTGTCATTGATGGTGAGTCGCTGGAGGTGATCGACACGATCGAGGTAGGACAGCGTCCCAGGGGCATCGTGCTGAGTCATGATGGCAGTCGCTTGTACATGTGTACCAGTGACGATGACCATGTCGAGGTGCTTGATCTGGAAACCGGCAAGGTGACTCACACCCTGCCATCTGGACCGGATCCGGAACTCATGGCGCTGAGTCCGGATGGTCAACGTCTGTACATAGCCAATGAGGACGACAACCTGGTCACGGTGGTGGACGTGGAGGAACGGCGCAAGATTGTCGAGATTCCCGTAGGTATCGAGCCCGAGGGAATCGGTCTGAGCCCGGATGGGCAATGGTTGGTGAATACCTCCGAGACCACCAACATGGCACACTTCATCAACACCGAATCGCTGGAGATCGACGCCAATGTGCTGGTGGACACTCGACCTCGAGTGGCGCAGTTCACCGCTGATGGCAAGGAAGTCTGGGTGTCTTCCGAAATCGGTGGCACCGTGTCCGTCATCGATGCACAGAGCAGGGAGATCAAGCACAAGCTGAGCTTCGAGGTGCGTGGTCTGCCACCGGAGACCATTCAGCCGGTGGGCATCAAGCTCTCCACCGATGGCAGCAACAAGGCGTATGTGGCTCTGGGACCCTCTGCGCGCGTGGCGATTGTCGACATGCAAAGCTACGAAGTGGAAAAGTACCTGCTGGTGGGGCCAAGAGTGTGGAACATGGAGTTTTCACCGGATCAGGATCGTCTGTTCACCACCAATGGGGTTGGTGGTGATGTCTCGGTCATTGATCTGGAAAAACAGAAAGTGCTGAAGTCGGTGAAGGTCGGCCGATTGCCCTGGGGCGTGGTGGTTCGGCCGTGAAACGGCACCTGTCGCATCCTGCCAGCCTCTTCCGACATTGTACGTTGCTGGGGGCCCTGGTCTTCTGCGGGGTGTTTTCGGGCAATGCCCTGTCACAGGAGGCTGATCCCGAATGGCCCTGCATCCAGCGCCTGGTGATGGAGGTGTCCCCGGCGGTGATGTGGCCATTGCCGGTGGAGGAGGGCATGCATGAGCAGTGGCGAGAGAATGACGAGCTGCGTCAACTGGCTGAAGAACTGGGAGATCTCGCAAGCTACACCACTGTGGAGCAGCAGCAGGTAGAGGCGTTTGCAGCCAGCGTGCCGGAGGCCGAGAAGGAGCGGCAGCTGAGTCTGCTTGCCGTTGGTGTACTGGATGTCACCAATGGAGTTCGTCAGCAGTACATTCGAGGCATCAAGCGCTATACCCGTCAACAGATCGAGATCGCGGGGCAGATCGAAGAGACACTCAACCGGATCAGCCTGCTTGACAGTGGCAATGGCAGCGATGGGGCGGCGCAAAGCCTGCCACCTGAACACGCTGACTTGCTCGCAACGCTGAAATGGCACGAACGCGTCTATGATCAGCGAGAACATGCCATTCGCTCACTGTGTGATCAACCCGTCGAGCTGGAAGAAACTCTCAGCGATGTACTGAGGGATATAGCGCAGTTCCTGCCATGAACGGTGATGCGCAGGCGCTGCACAAGTCGCCGAGCGTCATCTGCTGGAACTGTGCAAGGTCGGTCAGTCTGCTCTTGCTGTCTGCCAGTCTCGGTCTGGCCGCCAGCGCGTTTGCTGTCGCTGCCGAATCCGATACGGACCCACCCCCCCTCATTGCGTTGGACGAGGCAGAAGCAGGCGCTCAGGCAGATGGTACCGTGATTGCATTGTCGGAATCGAATCTGCGAGTCGCACTGGAAGGTTTCTCCCTGCATGCCGATTGTCGTGGCAGCGGTGAGGTCACGATTCTGTTCGAAGCGGGTTTGGGCGGCAGTTCACTGGAGTGGTCGGCGATACAGTCTGCGCTGGCGCCGCAAGCCCGAAGCTGTGTCTATGACCGCGCTGGCTACGGTCGCAGCGATCCATCACCGCAGACGCGTGATGCCCGGCATCTGGCTGCCGAGGCGGATCAGCTGCTGGATGCTCTGGGCGTTGGCGGGCCCTTGATACTGGTGGGGCATTCCTTCGGCGGATTTATTGTCAGATTGCTGGCCATGTTGCGCGAGGCCGATATGCTGGCCATGGTACTGGTGGACGCCTCACATGAAGATCAGCTGCATCGGCTGGAAACGTCACAGGGCAGGAAGATGATGCCCAGTGGCAGGCATTTTTTCGTATCACCCGCCTCCATTCCGGATTCCCTGCCGTCCTCGGTCCGTCAGAGAATGCGTCTGCATGCCCGGCAGCGCAAGACCTATGCAGCCCTGCACGCTGAAATGGCCAGCTTCAGGCGCTCGGCGGAGCAAGTGGGTGCAGCTCGCCACCTGGTGGATTATCCGGTGCTTGTCGTTCGCCGCGGTGTGGATCTGTACGCAGGGGAAAGCGATGGTGCTGGAAAGACGACCATCTGGAACGAGCTGCAACGGGATCTGGCGAGCATCAGTCGCCAGGGGCGATTGATCGTGGCGGAGAACAGTGGTCATCATGTTCATGCCGACCAGCCGCAGTTGCTGATCGACCTGCTGTCCGAGCTGCTTGGTGCCAGCGGCCCTGCCGCACCGCAGGATACCGCCCGGAGTCGCTTGCCATGAAAACACCGATAGCCACACCGCCTGAACTGCTTCGGCCCTCGGCTGGAAGACGTCGTTCCCTGCTGCGTCTGGGCGGTCTTGGTCTGTTGGGGGCAGGTGCCACCCCCGTGTCGGCCGACTCGATACCGGACAGCTGGAAAACACCGGGTACCGGATTCTCTAACTATGGTCAGCCATCACCACAGGAGCGTGAAACCATACGCTGGATGTCGGCCAATCCGGCACAGGCGGGAGAAGGAGTCAGCTGGACGCCCCTGCACCGGATGGAAGGTACGATCACGCCCAATGGCCTGCATTTCGAGCGTCACCACAATGGTGTGCCAGCCGTCGATGCGGCGCAGTGGTCATTGCGCCTGGGTGGTGGCACGGCGGGTACCCTGACATTCGGTCTGGAAGACCTGCGTCGCTACCCGCTGCAGTCGCGCATCACCTTCATCGAGTGCGGCGGCAACAGCAATGCACTGTGGAACCCCGAGCCGGTGCAGGCCGCCGCGGGTCATCTGCATGGTCTGCTGTCCGGGTGCGAGTGGACCGGGGTGCCATTGTCGCGGCTGTTGCACGAGGCCGGCATCGGCGCTGACAGACGATGGCTGATTGCCGATGGTCTGGACGCGTCAGGCGTCAGCGTCAGCCTGCCGCTTGGCAAATGCCTGGACGATGTGTTGGTGGCCTTGTATCAGAACGGAGAAGCATTACGCCCCGAGAACGGTTATCCGGCACGCCTGGTGGTACCGGGTTGGGAAGGCATTCTCAATGTGAAATGGCTGCGTTCGCTGACACTGTCCAGCGAGCCTCTGTGGTCTCGCTTCGATACCGTCAGCTATACCGATCTGCACGGCGATGGCGTGGCGGATCGCATGACCTTTACCATGGGCGTCAAGTCCCTCATTACCGCTCCTTCTGCCGGGCAACAACTGGCAGCCGCAGGGGTGCATGAGGTTCGTGGTCTGGCCTGGAGCGGTGCTGGCCGGATTGCAGGTGTGGAACTCAGCGCTGACGGTGGTCGACACTGGACGGCCGCCATCCTGCAGGAGCCGGTGCTGGACAAGGCATTGACGCGGTTCCGTTTGCCCTGGCACTGGGATGGTCGCCACTGCGTGCTGATGAGTCGGGCCACGGACGAGACTGGAGCCGTTCAACCCCGGCGTCAGGAACTGCTGGCCGCCAAGGGACAGAACGCCTACTACCACTACAATGCCATCTGCGCCTGGGGAGTGGAGGCCAGTGGAGAGGTTCGCCATGTGCATGGCTGATGCGCAGAGACGCCCAGCCAGCCGGACAGGGCTTCTGTCGCTGGCAGACGCGGTTCGGCCACGGGTGATGATCGAATCGGGTTCGGTTGGCTCGTCAGGTGCGTCAGGTGCGTCAGGTGCGTCAGGTGCGTCAGGTGCGTCAGGTGCGTCAGGTGCGTCAGGTGCGTCA
>CANLXI010000048.1 GCA_947495035.1 uncultured Granulosicoccus sp. | reverse complement strand
ACTTCCGGTACTTCCGGTACTTCCGGTACTTCCGGTACTTCCGGTACTTCCGGTACTTCCGGTACTTCCGGTACTTCCGGTACTTCCGGTACTTCCGGTACTTCCGGTACTTCCGGTACTTCCGGTACTTCCGGTACTTCCGGTACTTCCGGTACTTCCGGTACTTCCGGTACTTCCGGTACTTCCGGTACTTCCGGTACTTCCGGTACTTCCGGTACTTCCGGTACTTCCGGTACTTCGGGTACTTCGGGTACTTCGGGTACTTCGAGCGTTTCCTGAGGGTCCGGAACGACTGTCATCTCATTTGCTTCTTTCGATTCATCCGCCTCCGTCATATCAGGTTCTGATGGTGCTTCCTGCAAACCAGACACTGGGACTGAATCCATACCCTTTGCAGAGAAAGGCGCGATATCGACAGGCCCAGGTAGAGTCGTGCCATCGGGCACGACATCGCCCGACGCATCGACCGACATGGCTGATGCGTCTTGTTCCTGCTGGTTGGTAGCGATCCTTCGCTCTGCGTCGTACTCCCTAGCTATTCAAGGCTCTGATTCCCGGTTATCCGGAACCTCGTTCGAGGAGTCCAGATTCCTGTTGTCAGGAAGATCCGGCTTCTTCTTTTCCAGATCAATGCCGTCACGTCCGTTGAACTCTTCGCGAGTTCTGTCACCGCTATCGTCCAGACTGACATCAGAGGAGAAACCATCGCGGGTCTCGAGAATGTCGGATTCCTCTTCAGTCGATGCCGATGTTTCACCACCCCTCTGATCTGCATCCTCGGAAGACTCCAGAATGCTTGTTGACGCAGACGAGGAGCTCTCTTCGTGTTCGTCGGTCGTTGTGACGGACTGTTCTTCTGTTCCGGAAAGCCTCTCAGCGTCCGCGCTTTCAGCCTCGGGGTCCTCTGACTGCAGTTCAGCGTGAACGACACCCGAAAGACCGAACAGACTTGTATTTCCAGCTCGAGGCCAACCGATGCCACCGGTACCGCCCGTGACAGAATCGACCGTCTTCTTGATCTGGCTCGGCGATGCAGACGGTATTGCGTCCGAATGCTGCTCTGTCTTGCCGGCTTTCAGTGTACGAGACTCGTACTCGTTTCTCGCCTCCACTTCCTGCCGGTGTTCAGTGGCGAAATCGTCAATGACCTTTCTCAGCCTGGTTTCCGCGTCTCCTGATGAATCATCATCTTGCGCATCGGTATCCACGTTATCGATGGACGGTGCCGGACCCACAGCTGGCGCCTCATCCGACTCACCCTCCGCCTTCTCGGTATCGACTGCACGAGGCTTGGGAGGTTGCCACTCCTCGATAAGGAGATCGTGTGCCGAAACGATTTCATGAGCGACTTCGGCATCAGGTTCGACGTACTCCTCTACCTGATGCTCAATGCCAGCATCAGCATCAGCATCAGCATCAGCATCAGCTTCAGCTTCAGCTTCAGCTTCAGCATCAGCTTCGGCTTCGGCTTCGGCTTCGGCTTCGGCTTCGGCTTCGGCTTCGGCTTCGGCTTCGGCTTCGGCTTCGGCTTCCACAATGCTGCCATCTTCCGCCGTCTCATCCGCGGCATCATCCACGAACTGGCTGACCAGACTGCTCAATGCCTCCTTGTTCGACGAAGAATCGGCACCTGGCAAGCCCCGAGCCAACGCGGCCAGTTGATCTTCCAGACCCTCAGAATGCTCAACCTCTCCCGAAGGTTCCGACTGCTCCGACTGCTCCGACTGCTCCGACTGCTCCGACTGCTCCGACTGTTCTGACTGTTCTGACTGTTCTGACTGTTCTGACTGTTCTGACTGTTCTGACTGTTCTGACTGCTCGGACTGCTCGGACTGCTCGGACGTCAACAGGCCCGCGGAAAACAGCACGGGTGTGTCGGAATGCAGCTCTGGTAATTCTTTCGAACTGGCTGGCGAATCGATCGCCTCTTGATGCTCCTGTTCACTTCCAACTGCTCCTTGCACATCATCGCCTTTCCGCAGACTCTGGTTGCCTCCTTCTTCAATCGGCTGATCAGTGGATATGATCTCGACTGAAGATTCGGAATCAGCCTCCATTTCGATGCTGGTGTTATCAACGAAGCGATCGACGAGCGCACTCAATCCAGCGCGTGATTCCTCATTGCCGGAGCCAGGAAGCCCGCTTGCCAATGCAGCGAGATCGTTTGTGCCACTGTCGTTATCTTCAGCATTTTCAGCACTTTCAGTAACCTCAACACTCTCAACACTCTCAACACTCTCGGCACTCTCGGCACTCTCTGCACCCTCGGCACCCTCGGCACCCTCAGCACCCTCGGCACCCTCGGCACCCTCGGCACCCTCGGCACCCTCGGCACCCTCGGCACCCTCAACACTCTCAACACTCTCGGCACTCTCTGCACCCTCGGCACCCTCGGCACCCTCAGCACCCTCGGCACCCTCGGCACTCTCGGCACCCTCGGCACTCTCGGCACTCTCGGCACTCTCGGCACTCTCGGCACTCTCGGCACTCTCGGCACTCTCGGCACTCTCGGCACCTTCAGCACCTTCAGCACCTTCAGCACCTTCAGCACCTTCAGCACTTTCAGCACTTTCAGCACTTTCAGCACCTTCAGCACCTTCAGCACCCTCGGCACCGTCTACTGCACCGTCATTGGCTGCTTCGCCATCGCCCAGCGTCGCCTCGGCAGCAGCTGCCAGCGCAGAATCGATTTCTTCAAGACTGCGCGCTTCCGCCAGAGTGGGCAGCTCGTCCAGTCGCTTGAGATTGAAGTAGTCCAGAAACTGTCGCGTCGTTCCCCACAAGGCAGGCTTGCCCGGCACATCCTTGTAGCCTATTTCCTTGATCCACTCTCGTTCCTGAAGCGTCTTGATGATATTGGAACTGACGGCAACCCCACGGACTTCTTCTATTTCACCCCGGGTAATCGGCTGGCGATAAGCGATCAGTACCAGTGTTTCCAGCAACGCACGGGAATAACGCGGGTTCTTCTCCTGAAACAGTCGGGCAACCCAGTGCTCCATACTGGCACGTGTCTGCAGCCGCCATCCTGATGCGACTTCAACCAGTTCGATACCTCGATCCTCATAGCTGGCCTGCAAGCCGGCCAGAGCCTCTCTGATCTCGTTGCGATCAGGCCTGTCAAGGTCTGCTTCGAACAGACTCTCGAGCTGACCGATATTCATCGCCTTGCCGGCAACGAGCAGGCAGGCTTCGAGAATATTTCTCGTCTGTTGGGCGTCCATCGTAAGTATCGTGACTCTGGTACGTTGGGGGCTTCGGCAGTGGCCGAATACTACGATTCACCGTCAGGCACTTCGACAGGTCCGGTCGAAGTGTCAACTGGCTCTACCGCCTCACTGCGCGGCTTCAGGTAGATTGGCGCGAACGGCTCTGACTGCATGATATCGATACTCGCCTCCTTGCAGAGCTCGAGAATGGCCAGAAACGTAACGACTACGCCCAATCTCCCCTCTTCGGGATTGAACAGGGTGGAGAATTCGCAGAACTCACCCACTTTCAGGGCGGACAGGATATCGCTCATCCTGGCCCTGACGGACAATGTCTCCCTCGAGATGTTGTGATGGCCGGTCAGATGAGCCCGGTCGGCGACATCGCACAGCGCCTTCATCAACTCCTTCATGGTGATGTCAGGCAGCGGCACATCTCGCTGTATCGTTGGCGTGACAACCTGCAAGACATGCAGCTCGCGCTCCAGACGCGGCATTTCATCCAGTGAAACCGCTCCTTTCTTGATACGTTCGTATTCCTGCAGGCGTCTGATCAGCTCGGCTCGAGGATCGTCCTCATCCTCGCCATCTTCCTCCACCCGCGGCAGCAGCATGCGTGACTTGATCTCGGCCAGCATCGCTGCCATGAGCAGGTATTCCGACGCCAGTTCGAAACGCATGGTTTCCATCACGCCGATGTACTTCATGTACTGCGCCGTGATATCGGCAATGGGAATATTCAGGATATCCAGATTCTGGCGCTTGATCAGATACAGCAACAGATCGAGCGGGCCTTCGAATGCCTCCAGAAACACTTCCAGCGCATCCGGAGGGATATACAGATCAAGCGGCAGCTGGGTGAAGGGTTCTCCCTGCACCTTCGCAATGGGTACGAGCTTCGCCGCAATCTGAGCGGCTGCCTGGTCTACTGTCTGGTCCACCACGGCATCGTTCGGTGGGTCCGACTTCGCTGTCGGCGGTGGATCTGCTTGCATCAAGGGCTCCCGGTTGCCGGGATTATAACGTGCCCCAATGCCTCAGGTTCGCCCCACTAACCCTTGATCCGACGCAATCGAGAACCGGTTCCAACACTCAGTCGAGGAAACTCAGGTCGCCGCGTCCTTTGCGCGTGACCTCGATTTCACCGTTGTCTCCCATGGCCAGCACCGATGTCGGCTCGAATCCGCAATGACCACCATCGATGATCAGGTCGACCTGTTTTTCCAGAAGATCACGAATATCCTCGGCATCGGTTTCCGGCAACTCCTTGCCCGGCATGATCAAGGTACTGCTCATCAGCGGCTCCCCCAATTCCTCCAGCAGAGCCTGACAAATGGCATTATCGGGGATCCTGATGCCGATGGTCTTGCGTTTCGGGTTCTGCAAACGGCGTGGTACTTCGTTGGTCGCCTTCAGGATGAATGTGTAAGGAGCCGGTGTCAGGGACTTCAGGGTGCGGTACATGGCGTTATCGACACGTGCATACGTCGAGATATCGGACAGGTCCCGACACACCAGGGTGAAGTTGTGTTTCGCATCGGTACGCCGAATGCGTGAGATTCGCTCCATTGCCTGTTTGTCACCTACATGGCATCCCAGCGCATAGCAGGAATCGGTGGGATAGACGATAACGCCACCGTCGCGGATAATGCTTACTGCCTGCCCGATCAAGCGCTTCTGCGGGTTCACGGGGTGAATTTCGAAAAACTGGCTCATGGTGGGGACAACAGCTTGAACACCGAGCTATTGTACGCCGATGCGGTGCAGTGCTTGCATAAGCTGCAGAAAGTTCGAACTCATTCTCATAATTGATGACCTACTCTACATCTGACCTGAACTCAACGGATTACTCATGCCTGTAGAAAAAGCCTCTTTCACTCCACTGTCGGTACCCGCGCTGATAGTGGCTGCCGCACTTTCCCTGGGCGTCGCCCATGCACAGGATGCCAGCGACAGCACGATTCCCGACGACGCACGGGCCACGGTCAATGGACGCCCCATATCGGAGCTTTCGATAGGCAATGTCGCGGAGCAGATCACCGCCAGCGGTCAACAGGCCGATGAGGACCGCATTCTCGATGAGCTGATCAACCTTGAAGTGTTGACTCAGGCCGCCGAAGAGCTGGGTCTGGACGAGACTCCCGAAGTCGCCGCCTCGCTGCAATTGCAGTACACGCAGACCATGGCAAACGCCTATCTGGCCAGGCAAGGCGCCGACATGTCATTCAGTGAAGAGGAACTGCGCGCCGAATACGACGCTCAATCGGCAAACGTCGACCGGGCGGAATACCGTGCCAGCCATATTCTGCTGGAAACCGAAGAAGACGCTCAGCAGATGATCGCCGATCTGGCTGCCGGCACGTCTTTCGAGACGCTGGCGAAGGAGCATTCCATCGATCCTGCCGGCGAGAACGGCGGCGACCTGGGCTGGTTCCAGGCCACCACGATGGTGCCTGAGTTCACCGCGGCCGTTGCCGAAATGGAAGTGGGCGACACCAGCACGGCGCCGGTTGCATCAGAGTTCGGCTACCACGTGATCAAACTGGTCGATCGTCGTGATGCGGCTCTGCCGGATTTCGATTCCGTGAAATCCGGCCTGTCCAATCTGGCTGTACGCAAGGCGCTGGCACAGCATGTCGAAGAGCTGCGCGCCGCCGCCAAGGTAGAGATTCGCGAATAGAATCAGTCAGCCGAGCGCTCACCCACCACCGCGATGGCCAGATCCATGACATTGGTGCCGGTCGGACCGGTGGTGACCAGTGCGTCAAGCCGTTCCAGACAGCTGCCGGCATCAGCGCGGGCAAGATAGTCGTCGATATTCAATCCGCCGTCGCGAGCTTTCGCCAAAGTCTGCTCATTGACCAGGCCGCCGGCATCGGCGGTCGGACCATCGGTGCCATCAGTGCCACAGACCAGTACCGAGCATGGTGGCCCATCTACCAGATGCTCGGCCAGCGACAGCGCCAGATGCTGGTTGCGCCCTCCACGACCCGGCGAGGCGGGCAGTACCAGTGTCGGCTCACCGCCCCAGATATAGACGCCAGGCTGCAGCGTCTCATCGGACAGGACGCCAGCGAGTCTGCTGACAACCTCCGGCATGTCGCCATCCAGACTCCCCCTTGCCTGACGCACCGGTAAGCTCAGGTATTCCGCTGCATCCGCAACCGCTTCCTGCGCGATGCCGGAAGAGGCGATGATATGCGTGTCGATGGTGTCCCAGATCGCCAGTTCAGGCCCCATGCCGGTCGCTTCATCGGGTACCAGAAGTCCCGAACCGATGTCGCCCGGCTTGTCCCCAGGCACATCACTGATCAGCAGTTGCAGGACCGGGCACCGGACTCGCCGGGCCAGTTTGCCTCCCTTGATCTGTGACAGTGTGCGTCGGTGGCGATTCATCTCGCCAATGGCAGCCCCACTGGCCAGCAACTGATCGGTTTCCCGCTTCAGATCGGTCAGATCGAGCCCATCGTTCAGGTGTTCGACCAGCGCCGAGGTACCGCCAGACACCAGAAATACCAGCATGTGCTCGGACGGGATGGCGGCCACATAATCGGACAGGCGCTCGCCTGCGATCAGGGAAGCCTCGTCAGGGACCGGGTGTCCCGCCTCATGACACTCCAGTCGCTCATCCTCCCGGATGGCCTGGCTCAGATGGTCATGTTTGGTGATGACCAGCCCGGAAACCAGCTTGTCCCCCAACACGGCCAGCGCACCGGCGGCCATGGCATCCGCCGCCTTGCCCAGCGCGACCAGATGAACCTGCCCGGACAGGGAAAACTGCTGCAAGGTGCGCTGGGTTGCCTGCCGACCACCAACGGCATCGACGCCAGCCTTGAACAAGGTGTGCAGCTGACCTGCTCTGGTCGTTGAATCCTGACTCATATCCTGTTCAGTGCCTGTTCCAGATCGTTTCTGAGGTCCTCGACATCTTCCAGCCCCACCGCCAGACGGATCAGACTTTCACCGATACCGGCATGCTCTCGATCCTCTGCCGTCATGCGGCCATGCGTGGTGGTTGCCGGGTGCGTGATGGTGGTTCGAGCATCGCCAAGGTTGCCGGTGATCGAGCAGATCTTAACGGCGTCGATCATTCGCCAGGCGGCTGCCTGATCGCCATCGACTTCCATCGACAGAATGCCTCCGGGGAGTTTCTGCTGTTTCCGGGCCAGCTCGGCATCAGGGTGTGAAGCCAGTCCCGGGTAGTAGACATGGCGGATGGCCGGGTGAGACTCCAGAAAACCGGCCAGTTCAGCCGCATTCGAGCAATGCTGCTGCATTCTCAGACTCAGTGTCTCCAGGCCCTTGATGAAGACCCAGGCATTGAAAGGACTCATGCAGGGGCCGGCACTACGCATGAAGGAGGTCAGCGTCTCGATCAGTTCGGCGGAACCCACGACTGCCCCGCCCACGCAGCGGCCTTGTCCATCCAGGTATTTGGTAGCGGAATGCACCACGATATCGGCACCGAGGGCAAGCGGCTTCTGCAACGCGGGCGTGCAGAAACAGTTATCGACGGCCAGCTGCGCATCATGTGCATGCGCCAGATCGGCAAAGGCCCTGATATCGGCCAGTTCGGTCAGCGGATTGGTGGGTGTTTCCAGATAGAGCAACCTGGTCTTGCCGTTGACCAGAGGTGCCCAGTCATTGACGTTCAGGCTGTCGGCCCAGCGCACGGTAATGCCGTAACGTGGCAGAAAATTCTTGAACAGATTGACCGTGCTGCCGAACATGTTGCGCGTGGCAACGATCTCGTCACCCTGTTGCAGCGTACCCAGCAACAGGGTGGCCGTTGCCGCCATGCCCGACGCTGCGCCAATACACGCCTCCCCACCTTCCAGCGCCGCCAGCCGGTGCTCGAACAGCTGCACGGTAGGGTTGGTGAATCGCGAATAGACCGGACCACTGCTCTCTCCCTTGAACCGGGCCGCCGCCTCGGCTGCGCTGCTGTACACATAGCTGGACGTCGCCATGATGGGTTCGCTGTGTTCACCGTACTGCGAACGCTCGAAACCGCTCCGAATCGCCAACGTATCGTCGGCCCACGACGGGAATCCGGACTCTGAATCTGACCTGTTTCTATTACTCAACGGATTTGGCCCTGAAAGTGGGTTGAGGTAAGGGGTTGGTTATACTACTTCATCTGCCCCGACTGCGATGATTACCGCCCTCTTGCGTCCGCTCACATCGTTACTGCTACTGGCTGCTATCCTGCCCTGCCAACTGCTGGCACAGTCAGGCTCGACGACCGACGATGTGCCAGTCGAAGCCTTGCCGTACTCGCAGTGTCTGGTGGAACTGGATTCCATCGTATCCCTGGCCAGCAACGAGATCCGGCGAAATCTGGCGGCCGTCACCGCAGCAGGTTCTCTGGCAGCCACCATCGATCGCCCGGCGGTCGATGCCGGTCTGGCTGAGCTGGAGGCACGCTGCCCCTCCCTGCCTCAATTGGCCCATAATCGCGGCGTACTGGCTGCCAGTGTCGAACGCTGGCCGGAAGCGCTGGCGCATCTGGAACGCTCGTTGCTGCAGGATCCCCGTGCAGCCGACACTTACCGACTGCTGCAGAGCATCCACGAATACCAGGCCTCACTGGCCTATGCCAAGGCGCTGGACACCCCATTCAATGTGCGTCCGCCCGACCTGGAGTGGCAAGACTCGACTCGACTCAATGCCGATGCCAGGGCAAGAGTCGAGGGACGTGCTCACTCGCATGATGACATCGAGCAATCGCTCCGATCGGTCAGCACGCTGGAGTACGAGCTCTTCGCCTGGTGGCAGGCCCTGCACACGGCGCGGGGGATCGAACAGTTCTATGTCGATGATTTTCCGCCAGAATCCATCAGAGAATCGAAGCGCCGGCATGCCAATGAACGTTGGGATGACCTGCAGCGCGAGATCAGTTTCACCGCCAGCGATGCCGTGGTAGTCATCGAAACGGCCAGCCGCAGACAGAGCCTGTTGCTCTTGCGGCTGGTCGGCACACGCTGGAAGATCTATCAGGAGACCCGTCTGTGAAGTCACTGCCATTGCTCGCCTGCCTGTGCCTGTGCACCCCGGCATGGACAGCGCCGCACCTGCTGACCCAATCCGCCGAAGCACTGGATCAACAGCTGGCCGCCACGCTGCAGAGTCTGAGTGATGGCAATATCGCAGAAGCACGGGTGCTGGCCAGAGAGGCCGCCAGACGATTCCCCCGATCCGCACTCGCCCAGCTGCTGGCAGCAGAACTGGGCGCCAGCGCCGCTCACCGTCAGGTACTTGCCGCAGGCGGTGCGGCCCACCATGACGCGCCACTGCAGGAACTGCTGCTGGAAGCGCGGGCCAGACTGCATGATCGACCCAGTCCCGACCACGGCCCGCTGCCAGAGAAGCTGCCCACCGAAGTGATACAGCTGGGCAAGGCAGTCTCCGCCTTGCTGGTGGTCGATCTGGCCGATTCCTCGATGCATCATCTGGCCGTCAACGCAGGCGTTCCGACCCTGATCCAGCAACATTACGTCGGCAGTGGCAAGGCCGGTTTCGACAAGCGATTCGAAGGTGACAACAAAACACCTCTGGGTGTCTACCGGATAACGGGCTATCGTTCCGATGCCTCACTGCCGGATCTGTATGGAGCCGGTGCCCTGACGCTGAACTACCCGAATGCGCTGGATCGCCATCTTGGCCGAACCGGTTCGGGGATCTGGCTGCATGGCGTACCGCACAGACAGCGCAGTCGCTCTCCTCGCTCCAGCGAAGGCTGTGTCACCATGTCCAACGATCATTTCAACGCCCTGTACCGACGATTGTCCGGCGACAGGAATCTGCTGACCCAGCCTCCCTCATCGGCCATCTCCTCGGCCGAGCCCATCGTTCTGCTCACGCATGACGTCCAGTGGCAGGAGGCCAGTGCCAGGCACCGCGAGCAAATGAACTTCCAGACCCTGTTCGAACGCTACCAGCGTGCCTGGCAGGCAGGTGATGAACGCGCATTGCTTGATCTGTATGCCTCGCCGGAACAGCTGCAGACACGCCTGCAACAGACCAGCACGACCGAACAGATGCTTCCAGTGCTGCTCGGTCGTGTGAACAAGCGTGACATCAGCATCTTCCACAATCCTTCCCTGCCAGGGGCAGGCAGAGGCGAGACCGCGCGTTTCATGCCTGTCGCGCGCCAGACGGGCCATGCCAGGGCGACACAGCCCGAAATCGTGATGCACATGCGACTTGGCGAGGCCGGTGAGTATCATCTGAGCCTCTACTGGGGGCAGAACTTGCATGGCCAATGGCAACTGCTGACCGAACAATGGGACAGCATGAGTAGCTGAACGGTGGGTTAAAGTCTTTCCGTTACATGCCGCTCACCACCATAGACATTGGAAGTGTCCCCCTACTGGCAAGCGGCTCATCGTCACGGACCATAATGCTGTTCACTAGATTCTTCAAAAGCGAGGAAAAGGAACCGGAGAGACGTCGACGACGGCCCGCTCAACCTGTGCGCGAGCGCACACAACGCACTCGCAAGCACCATGAAAAGATCGACGTCAAGGATCTGCGTGTCGGCATGTTCGTGGTCGAGCTGGACAAACCCTGGGAAGAATCCAGCTTCATGTTCCAGGGTCTGGAACTGAAGTCCCCAGCCGACGTACTGGCAGTGCAGAAGGAGTGCAAGTTCGTCTGGGTGGACTACGACGAATTCAGTCTGCAGAGTGCACCGCCTGCTACCGGCATGAGCGGCCCGGGCGTGGGTTCCATTCTGGACAAGGAAATTCAGGTCGAGGACGAACTGGATGCAGCCACCGAAGTGCACTCGCTGGCCAGCAAGGCCATTACCAACCTGTTCGAAGAGATCCGTCTGGGCGCTGAAGTGGACGGAACCAAGGTCAAGCAGGCGGTCAATGGCTGCGTGGACAGCATCCTGCGAAACCCCGATGCCTCTGTCTGGCTGACTCGCATCCAGGCCAAGCATGCCGCCACCGCCCAGCATTCACTGAACGTGGCTGCGCTGAGCATCATCATCGCCAAGTCGATGAACATGAACAACCGTGAACTGGAAGACGTCGGCGTCTGCGGCATGCTGCACGATGTCGGCAAGACCAGCGTATCCGAAGAGGTGTTGAACAAGCCTGGCCCCCTCGACGAGGCGGAAATGGCCGAAATGCAGAAGCACACTCGCTACGGTCGCGACATTCTGCTCTCGACCAAGAGCGTGATGTCCGGGGCAGCCGATGTGGCCCACTCGCACCATGAGCGCCCGGACGGTCAGGGTTATCCGCGGCGTCTGCCGGACGACAGCATTCCCATGTACGCCCGGATCGTGGCCATTGCCGAAGCCTATGACACGATGACCATCAACCAGCCCTATCGGGCTGCGTTCTCACCCTCGGACGCCATTCAGGAACTGTATGCCCAGCGTGGCAAGCAGTTCGATGAAGACCTGGTGATCCGTTTCATCGATTCGGTCGGTATCTTCCCGCCGGGCAGCATCGTCGAGATGATCAATCGGGAAGTGGGTATCGTTCTGTCCAATACCAGCGACAAGCTCCGACCACGCGTCATCATGATTCTGGATGCCGCCGGCGAACCGACAGCGCAGCGTATCGTCGACCTGTCACAGATGGATACCGACAACGAAGGTAATATCTACCAGATCAAGACGACCCACAGCGATGGTGCCTATGGCATCGATGTCGGTGACTTTCAGCGCGCCGGTCTGCGCATGGGTTGAGTGCCGTTCAGAGCACCATCAGGTCATCAGCCGGGTTCTGCAGACGCTTGGCATTGTCGGAGCGCTGTTTCTCCAGCGACTCCAGGTATTCCCTGTCCACATCACCGGTGATGTAATCGCCCGAGAAGCAGCTGGTCTCGAAATGTTCGATCGGATGCTTGTCATAGCGCACCGCCTCGATCAGATCCTCGAGCTCCTGATACACCAGCCAGTCGGCGCCGATGACTTTCTCGATTTCCTCGGACGTGCGCTCATGGGCTATCAGCTCTTCGGCTGCCGGCATGTCGATGCCATAGACATTCGGGTAGCGCACGGGAGGGGCTGCCGAGGCCATGTAGACCTTGTTGGCGCCCGCATCACGAGCCATCTGCACGATCTGGCCTGATGTCGTGCCTCGCACGATCGAGTCATCCACCAGCAGCACGTTCTTGCCATTGAATTCCAGATCGATGGGGCTGAGCTTCTGCCGTACGGATTTCTTGCGCAGCTGCTGGCCCGGCATGATGAAGGTACGACCGATATAACGATTCTTGATGAACCCTTCGCGGTATTTCACGCCCAGATTCACGGCAACTTCCAGCGCCGAGGTACGACTGGTATCGGGTATCGGAATGACCACATCGATGTCGTGATCGGGACGCTCCTGCAGAATGCGTCGCGCCAGAGTCTCGCCCATGCGCAGTCGTGACTTGTACACCGAGATGTTGTCGATGATGCTGTCGGGTCGGGCCAGGTAGACATATTCGAAAATGCAGGGCGACAGCGCCGGGCTTTGCGCACACTGCTCGCTATGCAGATTGCCTTCCATGTCGATATACACCGCCTCCCCCGGGGCGATATCGCGCAACAGCGTGAATCCCAGACCCTGCAGGGCCACACTTTCCGAGGCTATGCAGTACTCGGTGCCGGTGGCGCTTTCACGATGACCGATGACCGCCGGTCGAATGCCCAGTGGATCCCGGAACGCAAACACACCCCGCCCGACGATCATGCCGATGACCGCGTAGGCGCCCTTGCAGCGGCGATGCACGGCTGCCACCGTGGAGAAGATCATGTCGGCAGTCAGGTGGGTGCTGGGATTGAGATCCTGCAGTTCATGGGCAAACACATTGAGCAAGACTTCACTGTCGGAACGCGTATTGATGTGACGCAGATCCGATTCGAACAATTCACGTTGCAGCACTTCCGAGTTGGTCAGATTGCCGTTGTGCCCCATGACGATGCCATAGGGAGAATTGACGTAGAAGGGTTGGGACTCCGCCTGCCCGGAGGTTCCGGCTGTCGGATAGCGAACATGGGCGATTCCCATGCGCCCTTCCAGTCGCTGGATGTCACTGGCGCTGAACACATCACGTACCAGGCCGCCTCCTCGTCGCAGTACCAGCCTGCCGTCGTGACAGGTGGCGATGCCGGCCGCATCCTGGCCCCGGTGCTGAAGCAGTGTCAGACCGTCATACAGACGCGGGCTGACGGGTTCTTGTCCAACGATACCAATGATGCCGCACATGTGATCAGTTACCGGTCAGAGGAAAATCGAAATACTGCCAGGTACCGTCCGGCAGACGTGCATGTATGAACTGGGCCATTTGCTGGAACATCGGCAGCGTCCGGGATTCGCGCCACCATGTTTCCTCGCGCAAATCGGGTACCGCATTGGCCATCAGCACCAGCAAGGTCATCATCACCAGGGCCCTGGCAAAGGCGAACACAGCGCCGATGATGCGATCAGGCGGGGCGATGGCCTTGCGTCTGGTCGCGCGACCCACCACCCAGTTGATGAAATTGCCCACCATCAGTGTACCTGCAAACAGCACCAGGGCACTGATGCTCGCCCGTGTCTGGCCGCTGCCCACTTTCTCGATGGGCAGGATACCGGCAAAACGGCTGGTGTATACCAGCGTGAGCAGAATCGCGGCCAGCCAGACGAGCAGGCTCATGGCTTCGCGCAGAAAACCGCGAAGGGCTCCGACCACCGCGGCAATGGCCAGGAGAGCCAGAATGACAACATCGACTTCAGACACGGGGGTATTCCGCCTGCAGGCTGGGATATATACGCGCGAATGGTAACAAAACACAGCGTGTAGAAGGGATGCAGGTCTGTGCCGAGGGATTCACGAATTCCACAGGATCAGCGGGGCCTTCGGACAGGACGCGGCAGCAGTAGCCGGAAACGCCCCATCACGGATAGGTCATGACAAGTGCCTCGACACCGAGGAGTTCGATCACCCGTTGCCGTGCCGTGTCGGCGCTCTCTTCACTGATCATCGGTCCGACAAGCACCCGGAACGGTTCCGAGACCGATTCACGATCCCGTACGAAGGAGGCAAAACCACCACGACGCAACTGGTCACGCACGGCCACCGCATTCGCCTGATCGTTGAAGCTGCCTGCCTGCACGACCCAGGCGGTCAGAGGTGCCTTGTTGCGTGTCTGTTCAAGCGCCTCCCGCACTTCCTGCTCGGCCTTCATGTAATCGGGTGGGTCGTCCTCTCCCACACGTATGTCGGGACGAAACCGGGATACGACATCCTCGGGATCGAGCAGCGATGCACCATCGGGGCCGAGCGGTTGCATCTCCGGAATGGTCTGCGTGGTGCGCTTGCCATCGGCATCGACAATGCTCGGAGGCTCCTGCCGCAGTTTTTCCACTCGACGAAACTGACTTTCGCTGCCGGCACCGTCCAGCAGCAATGGCAGGACGATGACCATGGCCGCAATGAAAACGGCAGCACCCCAGAGGCGCTGCCGCAAATTGCCACGTTCCTGATTGTCCAGGGAGCTCACCGCCACTGACTAGCAAGAATCATTCACGACCGGACACCTGATCCGGATCCAGAACCTCGTGCACACTGGCTATCGTGTGGAAGGAACCGGCGACCAGTACAGCCGTGCCATTCTTCCGGGCCGCAGCGCTGGCTGTCTGCCAGGCATCAGCCACACTCGCGTGCTGACTCAGCGGATGCTCGCTGGCTTCCTGTACGGACTGCGCCAGCTGTTCCAGGGGCATGGCCCGGGCGACGTCGAGTTGCACGCAATGCCAGTGCGCGACCACGGGCTCAAGCGCTGCGACAATACCAGCAAGATCCTTGTCTGCCAGCGCCGCGAAAACGACTTCTGCCCGCTGCCCTGCAAACACCTGCTGCCAGGTTCGGCACAAGGCTTCTGCCCCTGCCGGGTTGTGTGCCACATCCATGACGACACTGACACCGTCACAATGTCCTTGTTCGAATCGCGCCGGGATACCGACCTTCAGGAGTGCCGTGCGCAGGGTCTCGGCCGACACCGGCAGGCGCTCGTCCAGCTGAGTCACCACGGCAGCGGCACAGGCTGCATTGCGGCGCTGGTGCTCGCCCTGCAGATTGGTCAGCGGCAGTGCACTGGAGGGCAGATCACCGACCTGCTCCAGTCGAATCCCTTCACGGTTGGCAAATGACGACAGGGAGGCTGGAGGATCAGGCTCGCCCACCACCAGGGTTCTGCCGGTTCGGCCTATGGCTGCCTTTTCCGTGGCAATGACGCTGATATCAGACCCCAAAAACTCCTCATGATCCAGCGCGATGCTGGTCACCACGGCGCAATCGGCGTCCCACAGATTGGTGGCGTCCAGTCGACCGCCAAGCCCCACTTCCAGCAGACAGACATCACACTGCGCCTGTCTGAAGATCTGCATGGCTGCCAGCGTGGTGTACTCGAAATACGTCAGCGTTTCAGGGGGGCGACCGGCTTCGACAAAGGCCAGCGCATCGACGACATCGCGAGCAGACGCCATCTCGCCGTTGATGCGGATACGTTCTCGAAAGTCGTCGATGTGGGGTGAAGTGTAGGCGCCGACGCGATACCCGGCAGCACCATAGATGGCGGACAGCATCGCTACCGTCGACCCCTTGCCATTGGTTCCACCCACCAGCACCACGGGGCAATCTACCGGGCGCAGTTGCAGCCGGTCTGCCACACGACTGACTCGATCCAGCCCCATGTCGATCGCCACGGGGTGGATGGTCTCCAGCCAGCTCAGCCATTGCGCCAGTGGCGCGGCTGTCCCTGGAACGTCAGGCGGGTGTGACAACGTGCGGATCATCGAATTTCAGGACAGGTTTGTCACTGAGCTTGGCCAGCAATCTGGCGAGGGTGTCACGCATGTCACGACGGTCGCAGATCATGTCGATGGCACCGTGCTCGAGCAGGAACTCACTGCTCTGAAAACCTTCAGGCAGTTTTTCACGCACTGTCTGCTCGATGACCCGGCGTCCGGCGAAACCGATACGAGCGCCCGGCTCGGCAATGATGATATCGCCCAGCATGGCCAGCGACGCCGAGACACCACCCATGGTCGGATCGGTCAGAACCGAGATATACGGCAGTCCGCGATCGGCCAGGCGTCGCAGTTGCGCGCTGGTCTTGCCCATCTGCATCAATGAGAACAGCGCTTCCTGCATACGGGCGCCACCACTGGCACTGAAGCAGATGAAGGGGATACCGCGTTCCAGGGCACGATCACAGCCTCGACTGAAGCGCTCCCCTACTACCGAGCCCATGGAGCCTGCCATGAAATTGAAGTCGAATACCGCTACCACCACCGGCATGCCCTTGAGCTTGCCCTCCATGACGACCAGCGCATCCTTTTCACCAGAGTCCTTGGCTGCCTGAGTCAGGCGATCCTTGTAGCGCTTGGAGTCCTTGAACTTGAGCATGTCAACAGGCTCCACCGATGCACCGATCTCCTCATTGGTGCCTTGATCGAGCAGTCGTTCGATGCGTTTGCGAGCCGCGATCAGCATATGGTGCCCGCACTTGATGCACACATCCTGAGCCCGTTCCAGTTCGGCGTGGTAGAGCACATTCGAACAGTTGTCGCACTTCACCCACAGGCCTTCCGGAACCGCGCCCTTGTCTTCGTTGCGCGTGCCGATTCTTGCCGGAATCATTCGCTCGAACCAGCTCATGGGCCGGATGGAAGTCAGGAAGGGACGCTTGGGCGCTTCCTTCTGCTCCTTCACCTCTTCCTTGTCACTCGTGTTATCCGGCTCGATGTCCGGCTTGTCATCGGTACTCATGCAGCAGCTCCGGCTTTTGCGTCCATGGCCTGACGCATGCCATTGACGATATCGAAGAGTTTGGAATGCAGGACATCGGGCTGTGCACCGTGCTCACCCACCAGCGCCACCAGTACACTGCCGACGACGACCGCATCGGCCGTTTCCGACACGGCTGCTGCCGAGTCGGCATCACGGATACCGAAGCCGACGGCCACCGGGGTACCCGTCAGGGACTGGATATGCGCCACCTTGCCAGCGACTTCCGCCGTATCCAGGTTCGCCGCCCCGGTCACGCCCTTGAGCGACACATAATAGATGTAACCACTGGCCATCTCGCTGACCCGCTCGATGCGCGCATCAGGCGTGGTCGGTGACAGCAGAAAGATGCTGTCCAGATCGTGCTTGCGCAACTCTGCAACCAGGTCCCCGGCCTCTTCCGGCGGCATGTCCACGGTCAATACACCATCGACTCCGGACTCGGCTGCCAGTTCGGCAAACCGCGCATAGCCCAGTCGTTCGACCGGGTTCATGTAGCCCATCAGCACCACCGCCGTGTCCTGATCGGTCTCGCGGAAACGCTTGACAGTCTCCATGACCTGCACCAGTGATACCTTGTTCTTCAGGGCGCGCTCACAGGCTGCCTGAATGACCGGACCATCCGCCATCGGATCGGAGAACGGCACACCCAGTTCGATGACATCGGCACCGGCCTTGACCAGGGTATGCATCAATGCAAGCGTGGTTTCCAGATCCGGGTCACCGGCCGTTATATAGGGCACCAGCAACTTGCGGCCGGATGCCTCTGAGAATCGTGTGGCAATTCGTGTCACAGGGTAATCCCTTCTTTTTCGGCCAGCGTGTTGATGTCCTTGTCACCGCGTCCCGAGAGGTTGACGACAATGTTCTTGTCCTTGCTCAGCGTCGGCGCCAGCTTGACCGCATGGGCCAGTGCATGCGCTGATTCAAGGGCAGGAATGATACCCTCGATTCGACACAACTTGTGAGTTGCATCGAGCGCCTCGCTATCGGTAGCCGCGACATATTGCACCCGTCCGATATCCTTGAGCCAGGCGTGCTCGGGCCCGACGCCCGGATAGTCCAGTCCGGCAGACACACTGTGAGTTTCGATGATCTGGCCGGCCTCGTCCTCCATCAGGTAAGTACGATTGCCATGCAGCACACCGGGCCTGCCGGTACTCAGCGGCGCGGCATGACGTCCGGTTTCCAGGCCATCGCCACCGGCTTCGACCCCGATCAGTTCCACGCCCTCGTCTTGCAGAAAGGGATGAAACGCGCCAATGGCATTGGAACCCCCACCGACACAGGCAATGACGGTATCCGGCAGACGCCCCGTGTGTTCCAGTGACTGTTCCTTGATTTCCTTGCCGATGACACTGTTGAAGTCGCGCACCATGGTCGGATACGGATGCGGACCGGCGGCTGTTCCGATGATGTAGAAGGTATCGTCAATGTTGCTGACCCAGTCGCGCATGGCCTCGTTCAGGGCATCCTTGAGCGTTTTCGAACCGGAGGTGACCGGAACGACCCTGGCGCCGAGCAACTTCATGCGAAAGACATTCGGTGCCTGCCGCACGATGTCCTCTTCACCCATGTAGACCACACATTCCATCCCCCAGCGGGCGCAGACGGTAGCAGTTGCAACGCCGTGCTGACCTGCGCCGGTCTCGGCAATGATGCGCTTCTTGCCCATTCGTCGTGCCAGCAGGGCCTGGCCAACCGTGTTGTTGATCTTGTGAGCACCCGTGTGGTTCAGATCTTCACGCTTGAGCCAGATCTGCGCACCACCGAGTTCGTCGGACCAGCGACGGGCATGGTAGAGCGGATTGGGCCGGCCAACGAAGTTCTTCAGCTCCCATTCGAATTCTGCAATGAATTCGTTGTCCAGACGATATCGCTCATAGGCTTCCTGCAGTTCCCTGACAGGATCCATCAGCGTTTCCGCGATGAAACTGCCACCGTAGACTCCGAAATGCCCTTTTTCGTCAGGGAACTGGTCTGTCATGAGGCCCTCTTTCGGCTCTGATACTGTATTCATCGAATTCCTTGGTTCTTCAATTGCCTTCCGGAGGCGTCAATCCGGCTGCCCATCGGCCAGCCGAACCGCTTCCAGAAATTTCCGCATGGCTTCCGGGTCCTTGATACCCCTGGCCTGTTCCACGCCCGAACTGACATCCACCGCATAGGGTCTCGTCTGACGGATTGCCTGCTCTACATTATGGACGTTCAGCCCACCGGCAAGGATCAGCGGCTTGCGCATTTCATCTCCCAGCCGGGTCCAGTCGAAGGCCTCGCCGGTTCCTCCCAGCTGACCCGGTTCATGACTGTCGAACAGAAAGCCCAGGGCTCGGCCATAGGGTGCCAGCTGATCTTCCGACGGCAGGGCCCCGGCACTGCCCACACCCATGGCCTTCAGATAGGGTCTGCCGAATTGCTCGCAGTAGTCAGCACTCTCCCGACCATGAAACTGCGGGACCAGCGACGGCATCAGACTCAATACCCGAGTGACCTCATCGGCCGGTGCGTCCAGAAACAGTCCCACCGGTGTAACGAAGGGGGACATCTGACTCACGATGCTCGCTGCCGCTTCCGGACTCAGGTACCGCTGACTGGCCGGTACAAAGACAAAGCCAAGCGAATCCGCACCCAGCTGTTGCGCCAGATGCGCATCTTGCAGGCGTGTGATTCCACAGATTTTGACTCGGGTTCTTCGCGCCATGGTAGTCCTCAACCTTAACAGATGCGGCATCCACGCAACAGCGCGATAACGGTCTCAATGGCCGTTCAGCCGTGAAAGAATGTCAGGGGTGCCAGGGAGTTGCCTTCATGGCCTCGAAATCCGGCACGCCAAATTCAACCGGGTAGCCCGGTTGCAGAAAACACAGCCCTTGCGGTGGAGCCGTCACGCCTGCTGCTGTCCGGTCCCTGCCCTCGAGCAAGTCCGCCATCCAGTCCACCGGTCGGTCGCCCCGACCGATCGCCAGCAGGCAGCCCGTCAGAATACGCACCATATTGTGCAGAAAGCCATTGGCGGTCACTTCGACCATCACGCGGTCTTCTACGCGATGAACGCTGATTCGGAGCATGCGGCGGATGGCATGATTCGCCTGGCACTCCGCCGATCGAAAACTGGAGAAGTCATGCTCACCCACCAGCACCTGAGCAGCCTCATGCATGCGCTGTTCATTCAGCTGGACACGCTCCCAGCCCAGCGTACCCGCCTGGTAGCCCGGTCGGGTGGCTCGATTCAGGATGGTGTAGCGATAGCTGCGCCGGGTGGCCGAGAACCGTGCATGAAAATCCGGCCGCATGACAGCAGCCCAGTGGACGGAGACACGTCTGTCCAGATGTGAATTGACACCGAAGCTCCATGCCCGCAGCGGACGATCCAGCGAGGTGTCGAAATGCACGACCTGGGCTGCCGCATGGACGCCGGTGTCCGTTCGACCGGCACAGTATACGGTCACAGGCTCCTGTGCGATCTGCCCGAGTGCCCTTTCCAGTTCAGCCTGAACCGAATGGCAGTGCGGCTGCCTTTGCCAACCGCAAAAGCCCTCGCCGTCATATTCGACGGCGAGGGCGATTCTCTTTTCTGTCAAAGTCGATCAGTGGCGCTTGTGGGTCATGAGATCTTGCGCAGCAAGGTTTCAGCCTCGGTCACCTGCTCCGGATTGCCGCTCTTGACGATTTCGTCCAGCGCACTGCTGGCAGAATCCTTGTCCCCCATGTCGATATAGGCCTTGGCCAGATCCAGCATGGTGTCCATCTCATCGGTGTTATCCGTATTGCCGGCATTGTCCAGCATCAGGTCATCGTCCGCCGTCAGATCAGGCAGCTCCAGATCGGTCAGGTCCGAATTCAGCAGCTCGGAACTGTCCAGATCCAGATCGCCCGACAACTGATCGAGGTCGAGAGTCAGATCATCAACCGAGGCCACCCGATCCAGTTCGTCCATGGTCAAGGCATCACCCAGCAGCTCATCACCACTGGTCAGATCAGCAGACAGTTCATTTGTCAGGTCGCCTGAAAGGTCGCCTGAAAGGCCGCCTGCAGCATCTGCGACCCGCTCGCTCGCCAGGTTTTCAGCCTGTCCGGCCGCGTCAGTCAGATCGGACTCGATCTCCTGAGCCGCCTTGTCAGCATCACCGAACCCCGGAAAGTCGATACTGCCATCACCCTCTTCGGCGGCCAGCTCGTCGGCAATGCCCGAGAAGTCTCCGGTCGCTTCCAGGTCATCTTCATCGAATGCGAAAGCCGGATCGATACTTTGCTCCAGCAGGGAAGATTCATCCTCGGACGAGAAGTCCAGAGCCTGGGCACTGCTGCCGAAATCACGGCTCACACTGCCTTCATCCGTCTCGTGTGCTGGCAGAAAATCGTCATCTCCCAGCGCCAGACCGTCCGAATGTCCGCTACCGATGCGTTCCACCGAACCATTGGCTGCCGCATACAGCTCATCACCCGGTCGCAACTCGGCGCCCATGGCTGCAATGGCCGCCCACTCGGGGTTGGCCTCTCCACCGAAGCGCGCATGAAAATTTCTGGCAGCCTCGTGGAAACCGTCTGCATTGCCCTGCGCATGGTACGTCTGCAACAGCTTGTTGGCGTATTCCTGATTGCCGGGATCACGTTCCGTGGCTCTGGACAACAGTTCCTCGGCCTGACCATGTAGCCCGTATGCCAGATAGACATCCACTTCGGAGATGGTGTCATCCTGATCAATGGTGTCGGTGCTGGCGGCAACCGCCTGCTTGCCTGCACTGGATTCCAGACTGGCGTCGGCCAGCTCTTCCGCCGTTGGCGCTGCAGGGTCCACATCACGCGCCCCCGTGAAGGCTGCTGCCCCGGCCGCCGCTCCAGCGGCCAGACCGGCACCGGACAGATTGACACCCTTGCCCGACTGCGCCAGTTCTTCATCGTTGAACTCGGCTTCATCGAAGTCCAGAAGTTGCTCATCGCGACGCCTGCGACGGAACAGCAGAGTACCGGCAACGCCCAGCAATCCGATGCCGCCAATACCGGCAATCATCATGCGCTTGGGATCGTTGATGAAATCCTGATACCAGCTGCTCTGGATGCGTGGTGGCGGTACGACAGCCTCGCTCTCGTCGGCCTCGCTGGCGCCTGTTGCTTCCTCATCACCCAGCAGCTCGACCTGGGCCAGCTCTTCACCGGCCTCAGTCAGCGCGTTGACACCCGAGTCGGCCACCTCTTCGGCGGCATTGCCTGCATCGGCCACTGTGTCAGCTGCGGCATTGGCAACCTCTTCGGCATCGGCCGCGACATCATCGGCCACGCCTGCCACCGTATCAGTCGCATTGTCCACGGCCGCCGCTGCAGCATCAGTTGCCTCATTCACTGCGCCTGCAACCGAGTCAGCCGCAGATTCAGCTGCATCACCGGCATCCGCCAGCGTGTTCTCGGCCGCGGAGGCTGCGATGCCAGCGGCTTCTTCGCTCGCCTTGCGTGCTTCGGCCAACTGGGATTCCAGTTGTGCAATCTCGTTCTGTCTCAGGGTAACCAGGGCATCAAGATTCTCGGTGGTTCCCTGCAGCTCATTCGCCTGATCCGCCAGCTCATCCGCCTGCAGTCGTGTGGAAGCCAGTTCCTCACGTGCCAGTTGCAGCTTCAGATTGACCTCGCCCAGACGGCTGGCGTCATTGTCGGTGGTTTCATCGGCTGTAGCACTGGCGGTGGTACTGGTGGGTGCGCTGTCGGCAACGATACGCAGTTCGTCCCGTTCGAGAATTTCGTTGCGCGCATTGTCCAGTATGGCTCGGGCTTCCGGCGACAGGCCATCGAGTGCATCATCGGAGCTCAACTCCGGATCCAGCGCGGCGGTATCAATGGCGGTGGTATCGGAGCTGGGCGTCGTGGCAGCTTCCGAGTCACTGCGGGTGCCGGAGGCTATGCGGGTATTACCACCACTGAGCGTGTCACGATATTCCTGCCACAACTGGTTCTGCTGGCCGATGGCCGCCAGGGCCTGTGCCTGTGTCAGGCTGCTCGCTTCCTCGGAATCCGGTACGCGCAGTATCGAACCTGCCCTGACCAGATTGATGTTCTGGTTGATGAATGCCGACTCGTTCGCCGCCAGCAGAGCCATCATCATCTGTTGCACGGACACGCCACCTGCATTGTCCTTGGCAATTTCGTAGAGCGTATCGCCCTGCCCGACTGTCACCTGCCGGCCTGCCGTACTGCCCGAATCGGCAGAAGCGGTGACCGTCGGCGTTTCGACTTCGGGCAACAACTCATCCAGCGAGACGATGGTTGAGCCATCGACATCCGCTGCAAGCTCCGGCTCTGGCTCGCCGGCCACGACGGTGGTATCCGACACTTCCTCGACTGAATCAGCCAGCTCGACGGTAATGGCATCCAGTCTGGCCTGCTGTTCGGCCAGAAACTGCTCGCGTTCTTCCAGAGCGGCACTGTTGGGCGCACTCAGATCGGTCAGGGAAACGATTTCACCGGCATCGGGGTTGATGTCGGACGCGCCACCTAGCAAGGCGTCGTCGGGCAACAGTTCCAGCGAGACGATCTCGCCCTCGTCTGCATTATCACTCACTGCAGCCGTGGCTTCCTCCGTCAGGCCTGCCAGATCGACTTCTTCGCCACTGTCGCGCTCGATGGGTGTCGGCACCACCAGAGCTTCATTACCGCGTTGCACAACGGCTGGCTGATCGGCGCTGGTATTACGCTCGGTAGCGGTGGGCGTCATGAACACGGGTGGATCGAGCAATACCGTGTATTCGCGCACCATCCTGCCCTGCGGCCAGTCGATCTCGAGCAGGAAGTTCAGAAAGGGTTCGACCACAGGCTGCTGACTGGTGATGCGAATGACCGGTGAACCGGAACTCTGGTCCACCGTGAATCGCAGATTGGTCAGCGCCGTGGATCTCTCGATGCCGGCACGCGCGAAAGCCGCCGGTGAGGCCAGCTTCACGATCATGCCGTCAAGCTCACCCGCTTGAACCGAGGTGAGCCTGATTTCGGCATCCATGGGCTGATTCAGTGCCGAGCGCATCTCAATGTCACCCAGACCCAGTCCGAAGGCGCCACCCGAGGCTAACGCCAGACTAACTGCTGCAGCCGTTGCTAATTTTCGCACGTATCGAGTCCCACTCAGACGTCTGATCCGACAACTCGGCGCCCGAAAATCGCCAGTGTCAATCGAACGTTGTTAACTGTTTCAACGTTATCTATAGCCCAATTATTACATCTATTCAGATATAGATCAGCGTTTACAAATAGTCCTGAACGAGACACTCGGCGATCTGAACACTATTAAGTGCTGCGCCCTTGCGGACATTATCGGACACAACCCACAGATTCAGTCCGTTTTCAACACTAATGTCTTCGCGAATCCGCCCTACAAACACTGCATCAGTTCCGGCTGACTCAGTTACGGCGGTGGGGTAGCCCCCAGCCTTTCGCTCGTCCATAACTACCACTCCTGGTGCTGTGCCGAGCAATTCTCGGGCCTGATTCGCAGAAATCGGTTTGCGGGTTTCAATATGTACGGCCTCGGAGTGTCCATAGAACACCGGGACCCGGACACAGGTGGGATTCACCGCGATGGAGGAGTCTTCCATGATCTTGTGGGTTTCCCACACCATCTTCATCTCTTCCTTGGTATAACCATTGTCCTGGAAGTCATCAATGTGCGGCAGGACATTGAAGGCAATCTGCTTCGGATAGACGGACGGCTCGATCGGCAGGCCGTTGAGCAGCCGGGCTGTCTGTGTACCGAGTTCCTCGATTGCTTCCTTGCCGGTACCGGATACCGCCTGATAGGTGCACACATTGATACGTGTGATACCGAACGCATCGTGCAGCGGCTTCAGTGCCACCAGCATCTGAATGGTCGAGCAGTTCGGATTGGCAATGATGTTGGTGTCCTTGTATTTCGCGATGGCATGGGCGTTCACTTCCGGAATGATCAGCGGCTTGTCATCGTCGTAGCGAAATTGCGAGGTATTGTCGATCACCACGCAGCCGGCGGCGGCGGCTTTCGGTGCATAGATCTTCGACACCGAGGCACCCGGTGAAAAAATGCCTATCTGCACTTGTGAGAAGTCGAATTCTTCCAGGTCCTGAACCAGCAGCTGCTTGTCGCCATAGGCGACTCGCTTGCCTGCCGAGCGAGAACTGGCCAGTGGATACACCTTGCCTCCCGGAAAATTGCGTTCGGCAAGGATCGACAGCATGGTCTCGCCAACAGCACCGGTTGCGCCGACGACGGCGACATCGTAAGTCTTGCTCATGAATCTGCTCCTGCCTGGAGGGCGGCGATGATCGCATCACCCATCTGTGTCGTATTGATCAGTTGTTCGTTGGCCTCGCCCGATGCGATGTCCTTGCAGCGATAGCCCTGGGCCAGCACCTGTGCAACTGCGGAATCGATGGCATCGGCAGCAGCCGTCTCCTTCAGTGTGTAACGCAGCATCATGGAGACAGACAGGATGGTTGCCAGCGGATTGGCAACCCCCTGACCGGCAATATCGGGTGCCGATCCGTGAATGGGCTCATACATGCCCTTGCCTGCCTCATCCAGCGAGGCCGACGGCAGCATGCCGATGGACCCGGTGAGCATGGCCGCAGCATCGGACAGGATGTCACCGAACATGTTGCTGGTCACGATGACATCGAACTGCTTGGGAGCGCGCACCAGTTGCATGGCGGCATTGTCGACGAACATGTGAGTCAGCTCGACATCCGGGTAGTCCTTGCCGACCTCGATCACCACCTCTCGCCACAACTCCGACACTTCCAGCACGTTCATCTTGTCGACCGAACACAGCCGTGAACCGCGCTGCCGGGCGATTTCGAAGGCGCTGACCGCGATCCGCCGAATTTCGGATTCACTATAGACCAGGGTATTGAAGCCGACACGCTCACCGTTACGCTCCTCGATACCGCGCGGCTTGCCGAAGTAGATTCCACCGGTCAGCTCACGCACGATCATCAGATCGAGACCGGCGACCAGTTCTGGCTTCAAAGAGGAGGCATCCGCCAGCTCCGGGTAGAGCAGCGCCGGACGCAGATTCGAGAACAGCTTCAGCTCCGAGCGCAAACCCAGTAGCCCACGCTCCGGGCGCAGATCACGCGGCGCTGTATCATACTGGGGGCCACCGATGGCACCCAACAGAATGGCATCGGCTTCGCGGCAGGCGCTCAGCGTGTCCTCCGGCAGCGGCGAGCCACTCGCATCATAGGCAGCACCGCCGAACAGACAGGTTTGCAGACTCAGACCGAGGTCGTACTGCTGATTGACGGTCTCCAGGACCCGCCGACCTTCGGCGATGATTTCAGGACCGATACCATCGCCAGGCAGAATGACGATCTTGCGTGCTTGAGACATGTGGGAAATACCTTTGAGACAGGATGTTTCGCTGGGTTGACCAGTCGAATCAGGTTCGAATTTCGAATTTTTCGATGACGTGGGCTTCTGCCGCTGCTGCGCTGTACCAGTCGCGCATCGGAGGATCGGCCAGCACTCTTTCCACGTAATCACGTGACAGGCGTGGCAGGGTTATGCCGTAGCTGTGGAAGCGCGACACAACCGGAGCAAACATCGCATCGGCCACCGTGTAATGGGTGAACAACCAGGGACCACCGCTTTGCTGCAGGGCGTCTTCGAACAGCTGCACGATGCGATTGATGTCGATCTGCACAGCCAGAGAGGGCTTGAAGCCTTCGATCAGACGCCGACAGTTCATCGGCATGGCTGCACGCAGATCGGTGAAGCCAGCGTGCATTTCGGCACTCATGGCACGTGCACGAGCCCGGTCACTGGCGCGCTCGGGCCACAATGCGTGATCCGTGACCTTGTCGGCGATGTACTCGCAGATGGCCAGTGAATCCCACAATACAAGAGGGCCTTCATGCAATACCGGCACCCGCTTTGCAGGACACCACTTCTGCAGCAGTGCCTCGCCCTGAGGGGTTCCCAGTGGCACGGCAATTTCTTCGAACTGCAACTGCGCATGCTGCATCAGTATCCACGGCCGCAGCGACCACGACGAGTAGTTCTTGTTGCCGATAACCAGCTTCAGGCTCTCGGAGGCCATGATCAGCCGAACAACCAGGGAGCGCTCTGTCGACGCTTGGCCTCGTATTCCTCGATACGAAAACGCTGCTGCAGTGTCAGCTCGATATCATCGAAGCCATTCAGCAGACAGTGCTTGCGGAATTCATCCACCTCGAACGGGTAGACGTCACCAGCCGGCGTGGTTACCGTCTGCGCTTCCAGATCGATATCCAGCTGATAGCCTTCGCTCTGGCTGCATTCATCGGCCAGCTTCTCGACGATCTCCTTGTCCAGCACGATGGGCAGCAAGCCACTCTTGAAGGAGTTGTTGTTGAAGATATCGGCAAAGCCCGGCGCGATGACCGATCGGATACCGTAATCGTCGAGGGCCCAGACCGCATGCTCGCGTGAAGAGCCGCAACCGAAGTTCTCACCGGCCAACAGCACCTGAGCTCCCTGGTAACGAGGCTCATTGAGCACGAAATCGGGGTTGGGAATGCGACTGTCCGGATCCTGACCGGGGTAGCCGGCGTCCTCGTAACGCCACTCGTCAAACAGATTGACCCCGAATCCCGAGCGCTTGATCGACTTCAGGAACTGTTTGGGAATGATCGCATCGGTGTCCACATTCGCCCGCATCAACGGGACCGTCAGACCTTTCAGCTGTGTGAAGCTTTTCATGCTGTTCTCCTGATCCTAGAAGTGGCGGACATCGACAAAATGACCGGCGATCGCCGCCGCCGCCGCCATGGCCGGGCTGACCAGATGGGTACGCCCGCCCTGCCCCTGCCGGCCTTCGAAGTTGCGATTCGAGGTGGATGCGCAGCGTTCACCCGGCTCCAGACGGTCGGCATTCATTGCCAGACACATGGAGCAGCCAGGCTCGCGCCATTCGAAGCCGGCGTTGATGAACACCTTGTCCAGTCCTTCGGCTTCGGCCTGCTTCTTGACCAGACCGGAGCCCGGCACCACCATGGCCTGCTTGATCGTGTCGGCCACCTTGCGATCCTTGATCACGGCCGCCGCGGCACGCAGGTCCTCGATGCGGGAATTGGTGCAGGAACCGATGAAAACACGATCCAGCTGTATGTCGGTAACCGCAGATGCGGCCTTCAGATCCATGTACTCCAGCGCTCGTGTGAAACCTTCCCGCTTCGCCGCGTTTTCATCGGCGGCCGGATCGGGGACGATGCCATTGACCGATGTCACCATTTCCGGAGAGGTTCCCCAGGATACCTGCGGTTCGATCTCTGAGGCATCCAGATGCACCACTTCGTCGAAAACGGCATCGTCATCGCTTTTCAGCTCGCGCCAGGCAGCCACAGCCTTGTCCCAGGTTTCACCCCGCGGAGCAAACGGGCGTCCCTTGAGGTAATCGATCGTCGTCTCGTCCACGGCAATCATGCCGGCACGGGCACCCGCCTCGATAGCCATGTTGCACACGCTCATGCGACCTTCCATCGACAGGGCCCGGATGGCGTCGCCACCGAACTCCAGCGTGCAGCCTGTTCCGCCAGCCGTACCGATCTTGCCGATGATGGCCAGTACGATGTCCTTGGCGGTGACGCCGGGACCGACTTCGCCATCGACGCTGATCAGCATGTTTCGAGACTTCTTCTGCAACAGAGTCTGAGTGGCCATGACATGTTCGACTTCCGAGGTACCGATACCGAAGGCCAGTGCCCCGAATGCACCATGAGTCGAGGTGTGCGAATCACCGCAGACAACCGTCATGCCCGGCAAGGTGGCGCCCTGCTCGGGGCCGATGACATGCACGATACCCTGACGCAGATCGTTCATCTTGAATTCGACCACGCCGAAGGATTCGCAATTGGCGTCCAGGGTTTCCACCTGCAGACGGGATACCGGATCGGCAATGCCATTGGCGCGATCGGTTGTCGGCACGTTGTGGTCAGCCACGGCCAGCATGGAATCGAGACGCCATGGCTTGCGCCCCGCCAGTTTCAGCCCTTCGAAGGCCTGTGGTGAAGTGACTTCGTGAACCAGGTGCCGATCGATATAGAGCAGCACAGTGCCGTCTTCCTGCTGGTTAACGACGTGGGCGTCCCACACTTTGTCATACAAGGTCTTGCCAGCCATTTGCCTGCGCCTTTCTGGAAATTCTACGGGAAGTGAATTCTATCGGCTGCAATCAAATAACTCAAATGCATATTGATTATTGATTGTATTCCATGGTGGAATACAGTGATGGATATTGCAACCATGAAGGCCTTTGTGGCCGTCGCCGAGTCCGGTTCATTCTCCCGAGCCTCGGAACAGCTGTTCATGACCCAGCCAGCGGTGAGCAAACGCGTTGCCGCGCTGGAGGATGATCTGGGCGTTACCCTGTTCGACCGGCTGGGGCGCGGCATCCAGCTGACCGAAGCCGGCCAGAAATTTCTGACCAGCAGTCGGCGCATCCTGGCGGACATCCAGATCAGTCGTGATGAGGTCCTGTCACTCGGTGCGGACGTCGGTGGTCGACTGAGACTGGCGACCAGTCACCATGTCGGCATTCACCGCCTGCCCCCGGTATTGAAGGGCTTCACACAGACCTACCCGGATGTGGAGCTGGATCTGCTGTTCATGGATTCGGAACTGGCTTGTGATGAGGTGCTCAGCGGTCACATCGAACTGGCGGTTGTCACCTTGCCCGATCAGCTGGAGAATGCGCTGCTCACTGAACTGGTGTGGCCGGACCCCCTGAGCATCGTGTGCGCACCGGATCACCCACTGGCCAGCAAGGTCATGGCGGGTATCGAGATTACCGCCGAGACACTGACCTCCTACAATGCCGTGCTGCCGGCGCGCGGTACGGTGACACGCACCATTCTGCTCGAGGCCCTGCAACCGTTCAACGTTTCGGTGGAGACCTCACTGGAAACCAACTACCTGGAGACCATCAAGATGATGGTGTCTGTCGGGCTGGGCTGGAGTGCCTTGCCCAGCAACATGATCGATGAAGGCGTCATTGCCGTGCCCGTCCGTGGTCTGGAGATGCAGCGAAGGCTGGGTTCGGTGTGTCTGCGTGGCAGAACCCTGTCGCGAGCGGCCAAGGCATTCATCGGTCTGTTGCAAGGGTAATACCGGCAGGCATTCAACTGCCTGCCGGGTGTGTCATGCGCTCGACCCCGGCAGGACTCGACATGACAGGCAATCACTGGCAGGCGGTGGACTGGACCCTGACCATCAGCATGGCGCCGCTATCGGCACGTCATGGTGCCTGTCTGCGGGCGCCATGCTGAATGTGTCAGCCAACTGTTCGCGCAATGATTGCAGCTATACCGGCAGGGATCAGAACGGGCTGTCAGGATAGTAGAAGTCCATCGCATTCTCTTCTGTCACCAGCACGGAACCGATGGTGAAGGTGCCGGATACCGGAGCACTGGACGTCATGCCCACAGCCGTCAATTCAATTGCGGTGGCGATCATGCCTGGCGGATAAGTGACATTGGCAGGGATCATCTTGTCGCCATCGGCGGTGCGCTTGATCATCTCCTTCATGCCTGCACCACCCAGAACGAACTGCACGTCATCACGACCGGCCGCCTCGATGGCTGCAAGGATACCGATCGCCATGTCATCGTCTGACGCCCAGACCGCATCGATCTTCGGGTACTTCGACAGGAAATCTTCCATGACCGTGAAGCTGTCATCCCGATTCCAGTTGCCATGCTCCATGGCCAGCACATTGATGCCTGAACCTTCGATAGCGGCTGTGAATGCATCCACCCGCTCGTTGTCGATCGTGGTGGGAATACCCCGAAATACCACGATGTCCCCACCATCAGGCATGTTGGACGTCATGAATTCGCCAGCGACCTTGCCGAAGCCGGAGTTGTCCCCTGCCACGTAGAGATCCTCGATACCGTCGATGGACAGGCCTCGGTCTACCACGGTTACCCAGACACCGCTGTCTGCTACCGCTTGAATCGGTGGCGTCAGAGGGTCTGATTCGAATGGCAGGACCACGAGCGCATCGATACCGCGTGTGGCAACCATGTCTTCGATGTCATTGACCTGCTTGCCCGGATCGGACGCAGTGGCCAGCACGAAATCCAGATCTTCGTACACAGCCTCCAGACGCTCAACCGTCTGCTTGGCGTGAAAATTCATGCCGCCTGCCCAACCGTGTGTGGCAGCAGGGATGGACACACCGATGACTTTGCTTTCTGCCATCGCGGAACCGGCAAACAGGCTTGCAGCTATAGCCGCGGACACTAGGGTGGTTTTCTTCACTTGCTCTTCTCCAAGAGGTTGAGAATGACGGCTTCGATCATGACTTGGCCGTTTTGGACTCACGCTGCAGGATGACAGCGAGAATGATGATGATTCCCTGAATCGCTCCATTGAGATAGGGCGACACAAAATCCGTGAGATTCAGGATATTGTCGATGAGGCTCAGGATCAGTACGCCAATGACGGTGCCCCAGACTCGGCCGAAGCCGCCCTTGAGCACCGTGCCCCCGATGATCACCGCAGCGATGGCTTCCAGCTCCCACAAGACCCCTGTGGAGGAAGATGCGGAGCCGAGCCTGGGCACGTACATGATCGTGGCAATACCGACGAGAATACCCAGCGCCGCATAGGTGATCAGCCGCGTGCGGTTGACGTTGACATTGGAATAATGAGCGACATGTTCGTTCGAGCCGGTTGCGGCACAATGTCGGCCGAACACCGAGCGGGACATGATGATCTGGCCAACGATGACCACCACGGCAAACACGATGATGGGCCAGCTGACACCCAGAATGCCGTCGAAATACACTGGCCGATAAAAGGTTCGCAGTGAAAAATCCAGCGACAGGGTGCCGCCATCGGCCAGCCAGGTCACGAGGCTGCGATAGATGCCCATGGACCCCAGCGTGACAATGAAGGCTTCAATGCCGAGGGCCGTGATCAGGAAACCATTGAGCAGACCCGCCGCCAGCCCCGCAATCAGGGCAACTGCCATGCCCAGAAGAATGATCGGTATGCCAACCCCGAGACTGGGCAGGGCGGCATTCATCACCAGTATCATCAGGCCGGCAATGAAGGCAGCCATGGACCCGACGGACAGATCCAGTCCGCCCGAGGTGATGACGAATGTCATGCCCACGGCAATGATGCCGATGAAGGCCGACCGGGCCAGCACATTGGTGATGTTTGCGGCGCTGAGAAAATTGGAATTCATCATCGCACCGATGGCAACCAGCACGATCAGCGCGAGTACCGGGCCGATAACGGCCATGGACGGCAGCTTGATTCTGGTCGGTGATGGTGAAGTTGTCGCGTCGCTCATAGCAATCTGTCGTGAGCCAACGGTGAATCCGCAGCTGTGTTGGATGAGGTTGCCTCAAGACCCATGGAGAGGCGAACGATGGAATCTTCGGAAATTGCCTGGCTGTCCAGGCTACCGGCGATCTGTCCCAGCCGCATGACCAGGATGCGATCTGCCAGGCCGATCAGTTCCGGCATTTCCGATGTGATCATGATGACGGCATGTCCCTGCGCTGCCAGTTTGCGCAGGAACACGTATATCTGCTGCTTGGTACCGATGTCGATGCCTCTGGTTGGCTCATCGACGATCAGGATCCGGGGTTCGGACAGCATCACCTTGGCCAGCAACAGTTTCTGCTGATTGCCGCCGGAGAGATTGCCTACCCGCACCGTGCGGCTGCCCGAACGAATATCGAACTCGGCAATGGCCTGGTTGAGCGCCACATCTTCCGCACGACTGTCGATCATGAACGAACCGAACTTGTACAGGGTCTGCAAGGTCAGGTTCTCGCGCATACCCCAGTCCAGAACCAGACCTCGCAGCTTGCGATCTTCGGTCAGATAGCACAGTCCGCGACGCTGAGCCTCACCGGGAGTCTTCAGCTGCACCTCTTCGTCGAACAGTTCCACCGACTCGGCCGTGGCCGTTCGCAGACCGCACAGCCCTTCCATGGCCTCGGTTCGTCCGGAACCGATCAAGCCGCCAATGCCCAGTATCTCCCCCTTCTTCAGGCTGAACGACAGGTCGTTGGCAAACCCCGGTACGGTCAGCCCCCTTACGCGCAGTACCGTTTCCCCGGTATCCGGCAGAGCCGGCTTAACCGGGTAGAGGTCCGAGACATCCCGGCCGACCATGGTCGTGGCCATGCGATCCTCATCAATATCCGCGCTCGGTCCCGAATACACCACGGAGCCATCGCGCATGACGGTGATCTGATCGGAGACTTCCGCCACCTCATCCAGCTTGTGCGAGGTAAACAGAATGGCCGTACCGGCAGAGCGCAAGGCACGAACCTGTTCGAACAGGACTCCGGTTTCCCGGTTGGTCAACACGGCGGTGGGCTCATCCATGATCAGTACGCGTGCGTCGCGCGACAGGGCCTTGGCAATCTCCACCATCTGTTTTTCGGAATTCGACAAGTCTGACACCAGAGTATCCGGATCGACCGAACATTCGACTCGTTGCAGATAGCGTCGGGTCAGACGCCGCATCTCGGACTTGTCCAGCAGCCAGCCCTTTTTCAGCTCGCGTCCCAGGAAGATGTTCTGTTCCACCGTCAGCTGTTCGGCCAGGTTGAATTCCTGATGGATCATGACGATGCCGGCCTCTTCACCTTCGTGCAGGCTGCCGAATCTGACCGGCTTGCCGTCCAGCAGAATCTCACCCTCGCTTGCCGGCTGATAACCCGCCAGGATTTTCATGGTGGTGGACTTGCCCGCCCCGTTCTCGCCGATCAGGGCATGCACCTCGCCCGAACGCAGCGTCAGGTCGATATCGTGCAGCACCTCGATCGGGCCAAAACGCTTGCTGACGCCCTGCAAAGCGAGAACGGAGGTGGTCATTACAGGCTCACCCAGGCAGCATCCCGGGCTGAAGACTCGACACAGGCAGTAATGAACGCCATGCCGGCCATACCCTGCTCGATCCCCGGCAACAGGCCCATCGCGCTTTCCCGCGAGGCGCCGGACTGTACGGCACGTATTGCCTCAGCGGCTTCTGTATACAGATTGGCAAACCCTTCCAGATAACCTTCCGGATGACCTGCCGGTACACGAGAGACAGAGGCTGCGGCCTCGTTGGCCCCGGCCCCGGATCGCGTTACCAGTTGCTTCGGCTTGCCCTGTCGGGTGAACCACAGATAGTTCGGGTCCTCCTGACTCCATTCCAGGCCACCCTTGCTGCCATAGACCCGCAGCTTCAGGCCATTCTCGTTACCGGGCGCGACCTGGCTACACCACAGCATGCCGCGCGCGCCACCGGCAAAGCGCAACAAGGTATGAACGTTGTCATCCAGTTCCCGGCCTGCGCCGAAACACTGCAGATCGGCGGCCAGTTTCTCCACTGTCAGGCCCGTGACGAAACAGGCCAGATTGTGTGCATGCGTACCGATATCTCCTACCGAACCACCTGCACCCGAGCGCGCCGGATCGGTTCGCCACTCCGCCTGCTTCAGACCTTCCTTTTCCAGAGACTCCGTCAACCAGTCCTGCGGATACTCGGCCTGAACGACACGAATCTCCCCCAACTCACCAGCGGTAATCATGGCCCTGGCCTGACGAATCATGGGATAGGCCGTGTAATTGTGCGTGAGCACGAACAGGGCTTTGGAGCTCTCCACCGCCTTGGCCATGGCCTGGGCTTCCTCCATCGTGGCGGTCAGAGGCTTGTCGCAGATGACATGGATGTCGCGTTCCAGAAATTCCTTCGCCGCGGCGAAGTGCATGTGATTGGGTGTCACGATGGAGACCGCTTCGATGCCGTCATCCAGAGCCGCCTCCGCTGTAGCCATCTGCGTGAAATCATCGTAGATGCGCGGCAGACCCAGCGCCTCACCCGAGGCCTGTGACTTTTCAGGCGTGGATGACAGGGCGCCGGCAAGCAGCTCGAACCGATCATCTATGCGCGATGCAATCCGGTGAACACCGCCGATGAAAGCGTCGTTGCCACCACCGACCATTCCCAGACGAACTCTACCCGAATGTGCCATCAGTCGATCCCCAGCATCTTGCGGTTGGCAGCCTCATCGGTTCCCCCGTCCGCGAAATCGTCAAAGGCACGCTCGGTGACACGGATGATGTGGTCGGCGACAAACTGAGCCCCCTCCCTTGCACCGTCTTCCGGATGCTTCAGACAGCACTCCCACTCGACAACGGCCCAGCCATCGAAATCGTTGGCAGCCATCTTGGAGAAGATGGACACAAAGTCAACCTGACCATCGCCCAATGATCGGAAACGCCCCGCACGATCCACCCATGACTGGTAACCGGAGTACACACCCTGGCGACCGGTCGGATTGAACTCGGCATCCTTGACATGAAACATCTTGATGCGGTCCTTGTAGATGTCGATATTGTCGAGATAGTCCAGGCATTGCAGTACGTAATGCGATGGGTCATACAACATGTTGCAACGCGCGTGGTTGTCCACCCGCTCCAGGAACATCTCGAAGGTCACGCCATCATGCAGGTCTTCACCCGGATGAATCTCGTAACAGATATTGACATCGTTTTCATCGGCATGATCGAGAATCGGACGCCAGCGGGCAGCCAGCTCATCGAAAGCGGTCTCTACCAGCCCGGCGGGACGCTGTGGCCAGGGATACAGATACGGCCAGGCCAGAGCGCCGGAAAACGATGCATGATTCCTGATACCCATATTGGCTGATGCCGAGACGGCCTTCATGACCTGATCCACAGCCCAGGCCTGTCGCGCTTTCGGGTTGCCACGAACGGATGGGTCGGCAAAGCCATCGAATGCCGTGTCGTAGGCCGGGTGTACGGCTACCAACTGACCCTGCAGATGGGTGGACAGTTCAGTGACTTCAACACCGTTTGCCAATGCCTTGCCCTTGAATTCATCACAATAGTCCTTGCTGCTTGCGGCCTTGTCCAGATCGATCAGGCGCGCATCCCAGCTGGGCACCTGCACGCCCTTGTAACCACAGTCCGCTGCCCACTTGGTGATGCTGTCCCAGCTGTTGAACGGGGCTTCATCCCCGGCAAACTGAGCCAGAAACAGCGCTGGGCCTTTCAGGTTCCTCATGATCTCTTCCTCCGGTTTGGCAATTGAACTGATCAATCAAACGAAACGATTGACAAGATTTTCCAGCACTTCCTGTTGACCTGATCTGGGCTGTGGATCGATGCCGCTGGACTCGACATCATCGGCAATGCTGGCAAGGTCGCTCTGCAGCAGCGACTTGCCGTACTCGCTGTCCCAACCGGCGTAGCGCTCATTGCGCTTGTTCTCGAGCGTACCGTCTTCCAGCATTGCCACTGCCGCCTTCAGCCCACGAGCGCAGACGTCCATCGCGCCAGCATGTCCAGCAATCAGATCCAGCGGATCCAGCGATTGACGACGCAGCTTGGCATCGAAGTTGGTGCCACCGGTCTTGAAGCCACCGGCTCGCAGAACCTCGTAATAAGCCAAGGCCACTTCAGGCACATTGTTGGGGAACTGGTCGGTATCCCAGCCTGACTGGTAGTCGTTGCGATTCATGTCGATCGAGCCGAGAATGCCCAGCGAAGCCGCCAGTGCCAGCTCATGTTCGAACGAATGCCCTGCCAGGATGGCGTGTCCCTGTTCGATATTCATCTGCACCTCGCTCTCGAGACCGAATTCCTTCAGGAATCCATAAACCGTCGCGACATCGAAGTCATACTGATGCTTCGATGGCTCCTGCGGCTTCGGCTCCACCAGAATGGCCCCCTTGAAACCGATCTTGTGCTTGTAGTCGACCACCATCTGCAGAAAACGCCCGGCCTGAGCCCTTTCGCGCTTCAGATCGGTATTCAGGAGCGTCTCGTAACCTTCACGACCACCCCACAGGACATAGTTCTCGCCGCCAAGTTTCTGCGTGGCGTCCATGCACAACTTGACCGTGGCTGCAGACCACGCGAAGATTTCCGGGTCGGGGTTCGTGGCAGCGCCGGACATGAAACGGCGATGGCTGAACATGTTGGCTGTACCCCACAGCAAGCGCGTCTGGCTGTGTTCCATCTTCTCCGCCAGATAATCGATGATGTCTTCGAAATTTCTGCGGCTTTCCTTGAAACTGTCTCCTTCGGGACGAATGTCGGCATCGTGCCAGCAGAAGTAGGGAGCCCCCAGAATATCGAACATCTCGAAAGCCACATCGGCTTTCAGGCGCGCCAGTTCCATCGTCTCGCCGAACCAGGGACGCTCGAAGGTTGCCCCACCGAAAGGGTCCCCACCCGGCCAGGCAAAACTGTGCCAGTAGGCTACCGCAAAGCGCAGGTGATCCTCCATACGCTTGCCGAGCAGCATTTCCTCGGGATTGTAGTGTCGAAACGCCAGCGATGTGGAGTCAGGGTTGTATTCCAGCTTGTCAATACCGGTAAAGAAATCAGTCATGGTCTTTTATGTCGTTCCACTTGGTGTCGGGAATATGGGATGGCAGGTTGTCCCTGACGTAAATCGTCGGTACGAGCTCCTGCATGGGAGGTATGTCTCGTCCATCGATCAGGGCTTTCAGAATCGTGAGTGCGCGGTTGACTTCCACATCCGGTCGTTGGTCGATCACGAGATCAACCTGTCGGTTCGATAGTGCCTTGTGGGTATGCGGTACCAGCTCATGCACGATGCAGAAGAAACGCTTGGGGCGAACACTTCGTTCCAGCGTGGCAACCAGCCCGCTATTGCCGGCCCCCACGTTGTAGACCGCCGTGACCTTCGGGTCAGCAGTCAGGGCCTGTTGCACGACGGCACCAACCAGGCGCGCATCATCACGCGTCATGATGGGTTCCAGCAATTCGATTTTCGGATAATCCTGGCCGATGACTTCGCGAAATCCGCTCAGGCGATCCACGTGGTCACGGGCCTCCAGCGATCCTGCAATCACTTGCACTCGTCCCTTGCGGCCAGCATGTGACAGACCCAACAAGCGGCCTGCGGTACGGCCTGCGGCAACGTTGTCGATGCCGACATAGGCAGCGCGGAATTGCGCAGGCAGATCCGATACGAGGCCGACGATGGCCGTACCCTGTTCCTGCAAGGCTCTGAGTGGCTCTTCGATCTCGGCGGCCTGCAAGCCGACCACCGCCAATCCATCGTAGCCGGTATGTGCAATGCCAACAAGACTGTTCTTCAGCCCTGTCACCTCGAAGGCATCGATTTCGATGACATCAACACTGACCTGGTCGGCGATCAGATGACCCAACAGCCCATCCAGATGGGCACGCACACGTGAAAAGAAGGCGTTGCGCCCCTTGGGCAGCAGGAAAGCCAGGCGATAGGTTCGCTGGCGTGACAGATTGGCCGCCGCAACGTTACGCACATAGCCCAGCTCTGCCATCGCCTCCTGGACTTTTCGAACCGATTTCTGGGCGACATTGCCACGCTCGTTGATTACCCGATCGGCCGTTGCATAACTGACCCCGGCCGTGCGCGCAACATCGCTCAGGGTCGGCTTTCTGCCGGCATCGCCAGTCGATTTGCTGTTGCTCGCTTTCATTGGCAGGCAGTATGAAACGCAAGATGATTGACGTCAATCAAAAAATGATTGCCGTCAATCAAAGGTAGATACAAGTCTGATGAATGGGAGGCTTGTCAGCGTCCCGAGATGACTGGTGGGATCGCAGCACGACGGTTGGGCTGTTTGACCAGCCGGGCTGCTTGGGGTACTTGAAGCACTCGGCGAACTCGGAGCACTCGGAGCACTCGGAGCACTCGGCGCACTCGGCGCACTCGGAGCAGGTTGATAAACACGGGGTTGCTCGGCAACCTCCTACTGACTATCGACAGTAGCGCTTATTGCCCGTTGTGGGAATTCAGCAAGACGCTGGGCGGAATCTCATGCCGATATCGAACTCACGGACGCCAGCTCGTCAGGATCAACATTGAATGGTTCCGACACCTGCCCGGCCCTTGACTGACCATGACAGTGACTGGCAGATACCCGGCGCAGTTGCATTGCCGCTCGGTTGACAGGCAACACTGCCTGTTGCAACAGCCAGCCCCGCTACCCGGGGCTGGCCGTTCAGACTAGTTGACCTTCAATGTACCGCCGGTACCCAGGCCACCTTCGACTTCCTGTGCCTGGTAATTCTTCAGTGAGACAACCATGCCGTTATAGGCATCAAGAAATGCCGCAACGGTGGCCTTGCCTTCCGGTGTGCGGGAGAAACCTCCCAGCCCCACGGCACCACCACCGCCAAGCAGACCGACGGCAGCGCCGTAATCTCTGGAAGAGGAACTGCCTTCGGCAGCCGAAATCTGTACCGAGGAGCGAATGTCATACAGGGAGAGGGTTACAACCGATTCCTTGGATGTCGCACCACCGGCCAGACCTGCAAGCGCAGAGCCACCGAGGATGCCGGCTATACCACCTGCCACCTTGCCGACCGTGGATTCGTCGATGATGATGGCCGGTTCCATGTAATAGTCTGCCGCAACCCGCTGCCCCTTCTGCTGATTCGACCCGGCTCTGAACTCTCCGGAATTGCGTTGCTTGTCGGTGATGGCAGACAGTCGGGACTCTGTACGCGAGTTGCCGATGGAAGTAATGACGAAGCAGTTTGACTGTTGAACGGCCAGACGCAGCAGCGGTTCGATTGTCGTGACCTTGGTGCGCGAGTTGAAATCCGTGTACCAGGCCGCGCCACTACCATCGTCAACAGCCAGCGTACCCAGCGTCTGATCGCAACGCTCCAGCGTGGAATTGGCACCGGCACTGGTTCCACCGCCAGCAGCACCACTGATGGAAGTCCCCCCGGTTCCCTGTGTGACGGTACTGGCAAGACAGCCCGTCAAAGCCATGGCAGACAGCGCCATCAGACTCAGGCGCATGGCGCCAGCCACTTTCTGTTGAGGACATTTCATGACTATGTAAAGCTCCGTTCTTTGTTCGTAGTCGTCTTGACACAAAGGACAAGTGTGCGTCAAATATACAGAATTCCACTGTTTTATACACTTGGAATTTGACATCACAAGCGGAGCCTTCGATGAAACCAAACCAAAGTCTCATACTGTTGCTGGTCGGACTGCTGGCCAGTTGTGCGACACCACCAGCGCCTGACAGCAACACGGTGCGTCTTTGCGACTCCAGCGGGTGTGAAGAAGTAGACAAGAGCACGGCGCGTTTCGACCCTTCAAGCACGGTCCCTGATGCCGACCCGGAAGGCCGCATGCCAGCGCTGGAAAAGCTTGCAAAAGAGGATCCGCGCGCAGCACATGATCTGGCGCTGCGGCTTTTTCGTGGCGATGGGGTGAGGCGCAACAGTTATCAGGCACTGCAATGGATGCGTGATGCCGCCGAACGCGGCGACCTGGGAGCACAAAAAGCTGTCGGCCGGCTTTATCTGACCGGTCTGGAAGAAATGGGGGCCGCCCCCCGGGAAGCCGAGAAATGGTTGACCATTGCAGCAGGACGTGGTGACAAGGAAGCCGAAGAACTGTTGGCCGAAGCGAGTGCAGCCCGCCAGAATGAAGATGCTGCCTATCAATTGCGAACTCGCTGGCGTCCGGTTTTCTACAACTCCTGGTATTCAGGCTATCGCTACTACTGGCGCTGGGTAAACGGCATCTGGATCTACTGATCAGCCAGGGCAGTTTCAATCACGCAAGACACTCACGACAACTCCCTTGCTGATTCTCGACGCCCCAACTCACCAGACTTGCATTTTCGGCTGACTTCGCCCTGATCGAAAGGCGTGTGGCGTGTGGCGTGTGGCGTGTGGCGTGTGGCGTGTGGCGTGTGGCGTGTGCCGTGTGCCGTGTGCCGTGTGCCGTGTGCCGTGTGCCGTGTGCCGTGTGCCGTGTGCCGTGTGCCGTGTGCCGTGTGC
>CANLXI010000047.1 GCA_947495035.1 uncultured Granulosicoccus sp. | reverse complement strand
AGGTTACGAAAGGCGACTTGTCAGAACTCTGCAACTCGTTGATAGTCAGGGCCGTTTTCACTGGCCGGGAACTGCTGTAAAGACACCCAGGAAGGTGAATATCCTGATCGGCATCACGAATCGCCTCAGAGAAAGTTCTGATGAGCCCGATACTCGATTGAAATGACTGAGCACCGGCCAACTTAGAAAGTTTCTGTTGCTGAGTCCTCCTTCGCCATGACCCTTGGTATCAAGTAGATGACATTTCGACCCAAACACCGGATCTGAAGTCGTCATCCACCAGTGTTGTCTAAAGCTCGCTGCGAAAGTCGAGGGGCGTCATGCCGGTCCAGCGCCGAAAAGCCCTGACAAAAGCTGATGCTTCCGAGAAACCCACCAGGTATGCCGTCTCATTGACGGAAGCCTTCTTCGCGCCCAGGTAATCCAGCGCCATCTGTTGCCTCAGTTCATCGTGAATCTCGGCGAAGGTCACATTCTCGTCGCGCAGGCGCCGGTACAAGGTTTGACGACTCATGGCCAATTCCGCGGCCACCGTCTCCATCGTGACCTCGCCACGGTGCAGGTGCTTGATGAGGTAGGCCTCGATGCGGCTTCGCAGCGTAGGGTTTCGCTCCAGTTCGGCAAGCAGCGCATCGGCCCGCTCAGCGAACAGCCCGAAGACGTAGGCATTGGGCTCATCGAATTCAACATGCAGCGCTTGCGGGGCAATCTGCATGGCATTGCGCCGGCAACCGAAGGACACGGGCACGCGCAGGATTTCCGCCAAGGTAGCCGCGTACGGTGGCGCGGGATGCGTCAATTCGACCGCTAGCGCAAACTCCATTTCCGGAAAATGACGTCGAAATTCACCGATGAATCGGCCAAATGCCATTTCGCCAAGCGTGGGGAAATCATTCGGGTTGGGTCGGTTATCCACGATCCAGATCTGCTCGTTGGCAGGCTCCACTGAGAACCGCTCACCGGCCGCCATCACGTCCACTTCGACCACCAGCTTTGCGTAACGATTCAATTGAGTCATCGCGTCTGGCATGGAACGCGAGGAGTGAACGATCAGGCCGACGATTGAAATTTTCTCTATGCGAGTTTCCACGCTGAACCGAACAGCGATGGCCTGATCGCCGGTCAGATCAACGGCTGCGTGAATCAAGGATTGGTAAGCCAGCATCGAGACCCGCGCATCCTGATCTTCGAGCGCCGCCTCTGTCAGCTGGCTGCGCGCTAACAGCGTACCCCTGGATGCACCATTATCGACAGCAAATTGCAGGAAGCTGCAGGCAAGGCCCGCTGATACGGTTGCGTCTTTCATGAATCTATCCAAAGCCGTTTAGAGTCCCCGATAGGGGATCCGTAAACCCCACGCCTTTAGGCGGAGGGCAGTACTGTGCAGGAGCGTAGTGGTGTAGCCTGAGAACATGGAGAGCTACAAACGAGGTGGGCACACGGTGTGGGATCTCAAGTATCACATCGTCTGGACCACGAAATACCGGTACAAGGTGTTAGCGGGTGATGTTGGGCTTCGGACGCGTGAATTGTTGAGGGAGATAGCGCAGAGCCAGGAGATGGTGATCCACGCGGGATCTATCAACCGCGATCATGTCCATGTTCTGATCTCGATACCGCCGCAGCTGTCGGTTTCACGGGCAGTTCAGTTCATGAAGGGAAAGAGTTCGCATAGATTGCTCTCGGAGTTTGCCATATTGAAGAAGCGATACTGGGGCCAGCACTTATGGGCTCGGGGGTACTGGGTTTGTAGCAGCGGAAACGTAACGGACGAGATGTGGAAGGAATACATCAAGAATCAGAAGCCCCCCGAGCCCGATGATGATTTCAACGTGGTGTAGGGAGAGAGCAAGGGTCGGCCGCATGGCCGACGTCCCGGCTTCAGCCGGAACCCGAAGCCACCGGCTTTAGCCGGTGGAGTGTTCACCGTTTATACCGAGGTTGTTACCAAAAGCCAATAGCCTGTTACGAGCGGTCATGGTGAGCGATCGGGAGGAACTTTAAAGTCACTGCATCGCTTGACGAGGTCTTGCTTGACCAACAAGCAAGCACCACCAGACGAGTTCATTCACCTCAGATTCAGGACCAGTAGATTGAAACACCTGCCCATTGCTCTTTTATGTGCCGCTTCGGTGGCCGTTACCTCCGCATCCGTTCGTGCCGAGTCGCCCTCTGCTACAGGCCCGTTCGTTGGGCTCTCGCTCGGCGGCGCCGGCTTGATGCCTCGCTCGATTAGTCTGGCCGAAACCGGCGAGACCGAACATGACAACGGTGTTGGCAAGCTCACCGCTGGCTATTGGTTCTCTCCACATTGGGGCGTAGCCGCTTCCTATATCGACATGGGAGAGTTTACCCAAACCTATACCAGCGGGAGTTTTAGCGGAGACGTTCGCTCGCTCGGACTCGGGCTACTCGGTAGGGTGCCCATCACTGATCGCTGGAGTCTGATCGGAAAATTGACCTTGACCCACAACAGGAGCAAACAGACTGCGGTGACAGGCGATCCTGCACAGTTTCCGAACCTGAGCGGCAATTCCACTCAAGTTGTTGCGCCGGGGTTGGAAATCAACTATCAGGTCAACGAGGCGGCCTCGATATTTGTTGAAGCCGAGTCGCGAGGCAAAGCAGCCAGTAAGCTGGATACGGCCTATGCCGGGATCGGTTTGCGTTGGCGGTTCTAGTCAGTCAATTGATGATAGCAGCCCTGCCTTATTGGCTGCTATCGCCTCTTGCCTTCATGGCAGACATTGGAATTCCATCACCCGTCTCCTCGTCGTAAACTCACATGCTTACGTTTCTACACATGATCACCGGTACGCTTGCCGTCTCATCAGGACTGCTCGGCCTCTTTGTGAGCAAGGGATCAGTGACTCACCGAATTGCAGGCCGTGTCTTCACCTGCGCGATGATTCTGTTGGGTGTTACTGGCATCGCGCTGGCACAACAGGTATCCATGGCAATCTCTGCAGTAGCCGGTGCTACGATCATTCATCTGGTGATCACGGGCTCGCTGGCTACACGCGCCAGGCCAGGTGCTTTGCATGTGATCGACACAGCCGCACCCTTTGTATCACTGGTCATCGGCCTGACCAGTCTCGCCTTTGCCTGGGAGGCCTGGGAGAGCGTCGATGGGCTCAAGGACGATTTCACGGCTACGCCGTATGGGGTCTTCGGCGCACTGATGTTGGTTGTCGCCGCGCTTGACCTCAGGCACAGGCTGGATGCAGGCACCACGATTGTCGCTCGACGTTGCCGCCATATCTGGCGAATGAGTGTCGCGCTGTTTATCGCGGCAGGCTCACTGTTTACTGGGCCGGGGGCAACAGCTTTTCCCGACTGGTTGCAAGTATCCGGGCTGCTGTCAGTGCCCGAGCCCTTGATTCTCCTGACCATGATTTACTGGCTGATCCGTCTACGGATCTCACCTCGACGATTTCCGTCTGCGCCTGATGATCTTGACCCGTACCTGTCTGAGTAACAAGCGCTCCTGTCACGGCCGTTGCAAGACTTCCCAGAAGTGCCAAAGTGATTGGCCTCAGTTGAGGGTTGAGTGGCGAGTGTTTTTCACTAACCGTCTCTGTCACTTGGACCGCTCAGGAATACCAGGCCATGGTATGTGTTTTCGATCATGGTTGATACTGCAATGATAGGCCTGGCTGCTGAATGCCGTCTCATCTGAATCGATGACAACGACTCCCAGCCCCGCTTTTCGGAATATGAACTAGCGCGTAGCTCCTACCACGTTCGTACGCAGTTCGCTACTCCAGTCCGCCCAGTTTTCCAGAGTGGAGAAGCTGACGTCGTCGTTCTCAAGGCTTACGCTTACCGTGCTCATGTCTCCGGTTGCGGCGTTCATCAGGAGTCTGCTTCCATCTTTGGCAGTGATCTCGATAGTGCCTTGATCGGGGAATACGTTCTTGAATGGGGTCGCATCCAGATAGTCGTAGTCGCCCTGAAGTTCTGAAGTCTCTGTTGGAGACAACTGGATGAACATGTCGACAGCCTCAGCGCTCGTGTCAGTGCCATTGTGGGTGTAGACCTCCTGATAAGAGAACGTGCCTTCGATGGCGGTAGAAAAGGCCCCGCCGCTACTGACGACTCGGCTCCAGGAATAGTCACCATTCTCTATTTGAGCAAAGGCATGTGAGAAATAATCCAGCGCCTGTGCAGACCACTGACCTTGAGCGCGGGAAGTGGAGCCGGATACGGAATATGTCAGATAAGGGCCGTATCTGCTGGCTGAGCTTTCGCTGAAAGAATCACCTTCCACGATTTCGGATCCAAGGAAGTCGTAGCTGGTCAGTGAGCCTTCCATGAGGCTTGCGTTGACTAAGCATTCATCGAATACGAAACCATGGCCATTACCACGAGTTGTATTGTAGTTATCGATGGTGTACGACCCTGCTGATCGGCAGTAATGGACACCGGGCGCGGTATCGTCATCGAATTCGATGAAGTTGGGCAGGGCGTACAGATCATCCGTGTACTCGGGAATACCGGTGAATACTTGCAGAACCGTTGAGATGATCTCCTTGTAGTTGCCTGAGTTGATCGTGGCAGTTGACGGTACCACCGGATCATTGCTCTCTACCAGGACATCGGTGCGGGTACCACTGACATGGTTGATTACCACGTAGTTACCCGGTTCTACGACACAACTGGATCCGACAGTGCAAATGGATTCGTAACCCGGTACCGCCTGGACTTGATGCCAGCCATCGACAGGCCAGTTGATTCTATTGCCATTGACAATGGGGGCTGCGGACAAGGCTGTGCTGCAAAATAGCAGAGATCCTGCCGAGAGTAGTCTCATGTGGGTAGACGCCGAATATCCCTTAATGGGTTGTGCTTTCGACTTTGATATCATTCTTCAATCGAAATGGGGTGTATACCGTCTCAGGGTGAGATGTGCGGTCACAAGTTGCATGGTTTTCAGAGGCAATCCATGAAAAAAGAATACGACCATCATGAGAAAATGGCAGAGTTGAAGCTCGCAGAGGTATTCCCACATTACGTTGCAAAAATAGAGAAAAAAGGGCGTACCAGAAAAGAGCTTCACCAAGTGATTGAGTGGTTGACAGACTTCCGCAAAGAGAAAGTCGAGCAACTGCTGAACGAAGACGTGACGTTCAAGCAATTCTTTGCAGAGGCGACTTTGAACCCGAATGCGCACCTCATCACCGGAGTCATCTGCGGTTGGCGAGTAGAAGAGATCGAAAACCCGTTAACGCAGAAGATCCGGTATCTGGATAAGCTAGTGGATGAATTGGCGAAAGGCCGCAAGATGGAGAAAATATTGCGAGTCAAGTAAGAGACAACGCAATTTCTCGATACCGCCTGGCTCAGCTCCGCACGTCACGTCACGTCACGTCAGGGGCAGGGGCAGTGGCAGTGGCAGGGCAACGGATCGGTCTGCCCGATTGCGCTACAGGAATTAGCTGATCCCGGACGGTTGCAGAATGGTCAGGCAGAATTGCCCAAGTCATCGAGCACGTTGCAGCTATCCTTTCAGCGTGTTGACAGGCTAGGAAGTTGATGATGCGATGGCTGGAGTCGCATGGAAGGTTGCAAGTATGGATAGACTGGAAAAGGTAGAAGAGGCCGTGCTGCTTCTCACGAAGTTATCCGAACCCGGGCCCAGATCCGTTTGGGATAAGCTCTGTCTTGACAGAGTCAGGGATCTGTTATGGGTGCTGACCATTCCGACGTTGCTGTACACTGGGGTCGTGAACTTTGATAGATACTGGCTCAGTCGTAGCGAAATTCAGAACGAAGAAAAACGCAACATCGCGATTGCACGACTTGACCTCCTCCAGGATATCAATAGCGAAATCTACCAGCTTCAGACCCGAGGAGAGGGGCGGCAGGCATTTGCTCTGATCGAAGCCAAACGCGGACAAATCGCGCGACTGACAGATACGATTTTCCTGACCTGGGCTGAGCAGCCTGAAATGTTGGAGCGTTATGATCTGATTGCTTTGGCTGAGGCGCTTTTGGTTCAGTACCGTACCGATGATGCACTGCGCGTGGCTGAAACCGTTGAAACCGACGGGCTCACACCTATCGATGCGATTGATCAACTGATTCTCAAAGCCCGCATTCAATTTGAGGTAGGGCCAGCGCAGGATCTTGAAGCCGCACGGGATCATTTGCGAAAGACAGTGCCCCTGGTTGAGCAGATCCAGCGCAGGGGAAACCAGCTACTGATGCAAGAGAAGGTGCTTCAGGTCAGTCTCTTGAATGAGGGCTGGCTCGGAGTGGACTGTGACAAGCTCCTTCCCATGGCGGAGGGTTTGATGGAAGTACGGGCTTTGAACAAGGCTGCCGGTAGTTCAGAGGACGTGTATCAATCGGAGACTACTGTGCTCACCGTGCGAGATCAGTGTTCCTGACATTTTCGATAGAGCTTCGGGCGTACTTCAACCAGTCAATGGGAGGACCGTCTGCGCATCAGAGAGTAGAACATGCCATTCCATATCCGCACAATCATTCTGTTTTTCGTACTGTCCACGTCGGCATGTAGCATTTCTTCCACAGGAAATACGACGGATTCGAGCAGCACACCTGTCAATGAGATATCAGGAATACAGGATTTCTTTATTCACCTGAAAAATGGCGATGAGTTCAAGGCATATGCCATGTTCGGTCCGTCAGTGACAACTCGAAATGGTAGTAGAGATAAATATAGGAAATTCGTCCAGCAGAACGGTTTGATGAGGCTCCAGTCCTGGCAGTTATTGCAGGGTAGCGAGAGCAGCGCGGAGAACGTGGCCTATAATCGAAACGCCATCTATGAAGTCGTTGACTCGAATGCGGAAAAGCGTGTTATCGGTTTGAATTATGATAAACCCTCGGTCAGGATTCCTGCGAACTCCACCATGGTGGTGCTCAATTCGGCATATATACCCGTCGAGACACCCAGTTCGATACCCCAGGGGGACAGGTATGCGTACGCTCCTGCACTGCCTTCAGGCATCGAGTTGCACAGACTTCTCAAGAGCACCACGCTGCTATTTGCAATTTCGGTGGAAGCCTTCTCCGATTCCTTGTTCGCGCGTGATTTCAAGGACTTCACCGACTCTGTTTCCGGGAAGTTTGTTCATCGCGGATCTGCCAATACCATCGGTTACCAATACCGGTACATGTACGATCAGGCCGGGGAGATGCACGAATTGAGTAAAACCAGCGATCTTGTCATCACCTCCGGACCCCAATTGCGTGAGGATGGCACATTCGATGTGCAACTCGCCTTCGCGGATGAACCGGACTTCGGATTTGTTGATCAGCGATATATTCATGACGGTTTTGACTGGAAGATAATGGAAATCGACTACAAGGCGATCAATGGCAAGTGAATCAAGAGGCAAAAGATCCATTGCTGCTGGCAGATTGCTTCCGACGGCGCGGCAATGGGCCAGACAGGTCTCGGGAAGAGTGCGCTGGGGCAGTAGCTCTGCCTGTTTCATCCGCTGAGGCTTGCGTGCCCGAAATACCGTGGCCACTGCCTTGTGGCGGGTAAAATGAGCTCCGTGTAATTTTCATGAACAGCTCGCAGATAGAATTGATCATCTCATTCAGAACTGAGGGGGGTCACATGAAGATGAACGTCATCAACGCTATCGCCACCGTTTCAGTATCGGATTGCGCATCAAGCACACAATGGTACACGGCGTTGTTTGGCCGGCAACCGGATAGCAAACCCATGCCTTCGGTGACTGAGTGGAAGTTCCCCGGCGGCGGTTGGCTTCAGGTAGCGGAGGATGGTAATCGAGCGGGTAGAAGCTCGGTCACCCTTCCAACAGGCGAAATTGCCGAGGTAGTCACCCGTCTTGAGGAGCTGAATATTGCGGTGGATCAGACTCTATCATCTGAAATAGTCAAGATCGCCATGTGTGAGGATCCGGATGGTAATCGCCTCGTATTCACTGAGCCTGAAACAGATGAGATTGCCCAGTAAAGTCGATCGAAAGACAGTTTGCGAATTAGCACATGGCGAGCCTTTGGAGCTGACAACAGTCTGTAAACGAAAGCGACACTGGCACCGACGGTGAAGAATATCCAATGAACAGACAACGGCACCCTCATGATGGTGGGAAACCCCTGAACGCCAGTATCGTTCTTCGACTCGCCACTATGGCAGACGTGCACCTCTTTGATCGCTGGGACCAACAGCCTCACGTCATATCGGCCACAACGGATGATCCGGAAGCGTTGAAGGCATTTGAAGATGCCAATTGGCCGGATGAGATCGCTGCGCAGGACGAGCATAGCCAGTTTCTCATAGCCGAACATGACGGTCGTGCCATTGGTGCCATGCAGATTATCGATCCGCACCGGGAACGCACGCACTACTGGGGAGAGATTCAGCCGAATCTTCGTGCTCTCGATATCTGGATAGGAGAAGCTGACTGCCTTGGCAAGGGCTATGGTGAAACCATGATGCGTCTTGCCTTTCAACGTTGTTTCAGCGATCCAGCGGTTACAGCGATCGTTATCGACCCGCTGACCAGTAATATACGCGCCCACCGGTTTTACTGTCGCCTTGGCTTCAAATCATTGGGCCGCCGGATGTTTGATGACGACGATTGCCTGGTGCACGAGCTCAGTCGAGAAGACTGGTGCAACGGTTTTCCCGACGAGGCCGCAGAAATACCCGTCGAGGTGAAGCTCCCTGTCTGACCGCAGATTTTCTGAATGATGGCGGATGACTGGCCCACAGTCGTGGTGTTCACAATCCTCTCCTGAAATTCGGACACGAGAATGGAGCGCGTACTACAGGTTTCCCCGGCCTGCATTTCGCCTGTGGCTTGAAGCAGTGCCATGCGTGCGAAGACAGCTGTGCCGGTCGGTGAATGGTCGATGATGACCCTGGAACTGCGCTTGAATGGCTGTTGTATTGATGAGTTGACGAGCAATCTACCGCGTTGGCATTGCTGGCAGCGTGCTAGCTGTTCTCACGCTGCTGCCCCACGCGTTGCAGTATCTCGATGACACGCTTCACCACGGCGCGTTCCGCTCTGTCCGCTCTGGACAGGGCAACCACCCAGCGCTGTGCAGCAATGTCAGCCAACGGGCGTAGTGCCAGGCCTTTGCGCTGCCGGGTGGTGTAGCGGGGCAGCAAGGCAATGCCCACGCCGGCCACTACCAGACTTTCCACCACGCGGTTGTCGCGCACTCTCTGGGTGACGGTGGCCGGATTGCCCGTCATCTGTTCGATGGTTTGCAGAATGGTGTCGAAGGGAAAGCCCATCGGTACGCTGATCCATGATTCCCCGACAAGATCGCACGAGCGGATGGCACTCGCATTGGCAAGCGGGTGCGAACCCGGCAGGGCTATGTCAATCGGCTCCTGACAGATCACGGTACAGTGAAGATCCTCGGCACCGACAGGGGTTGGACTCACGAGACTGTGTCCGATGACGATATCGTTATCGCGCGCCAGTTCGGCGAACGTACGCTCCGCCACATCCTCGTCCTGAAAGGCGATGTCGATGGGTTCGTCTGCCAATTCGACGATGGTTTTTGCGAGCAGATATTCGGCGGCGCTGGGCAGGGCTGCAATGCGTACCGTGCCCTCCGGAGAATGCAACAGGGCTTCCACCCGCGAACGCGCCCGTTCCAGTGCAATATCCACTTCAATGGCAGCCTCGGCCATCAACCTGCCGGCTTCCGTCAATTGAATACCTCGGCCCTTGCGTTCCACCAAGGCGGTGCCGACATCCTGAGTGGCTGCACGTAGCTGCTGCGAGATGGCGGATGGGGTGCGATGCGTTGCCGTTGCGACAGCGGTGATACTGCCGCGAGCCGATAGTTCGCGTAGCAGGGCGAGATGACGAGGATCGAGTGCTATCGCCATGACCTGTCCTTTAAGAAATATTTCATTGTAACTAAAGAACAATTCAGTTGTGCTGAAGGGTCGACAGGCTCATTCTGCGCACATGCCTATCAAACATCGCCTGTTGGCTCTGCTCGTCGCCGTACTCTGGGGCGTGAATTTCCTTGCGATTCACGCATCGCTGGAGCACTATCCACCGTTCTTTCTGGTGGCATTGCGCTGGACGCTGGTTGCCATTCCCACTCTGTTTTTCATCCCTCGACCGCAGGTGCCGGTTCGCTATCTCGTGGGTTACGGCCTGGGATTCGGGCTGTTGCAGTTCCTGTTTCTGTACTGGGGCATGGCCGAAGGCATGCCACCCGGTCTGGCCTCTCTGGTGCTGCAAAGCTCCGCACCCTTCACGGTGATTCTCGCGGTACTGTTTACCGGTGAGAGGCTCGGCAAGACGCGCATCATCGGTGTCATCCTGGCAGCTGTCGGGCTTATGGTAGTGGGCAGTCAGCGTGCCGGTGTTGATGAACTCTGGCCGTTTGCTCTGGTTGTCCTCGGTGGTCTAGGCTGGGCGTTGGGCAATCTGGCATCGCGAGCCGCCAAGCCCGAGAACCCACTGCATCTGGCGCTGTGGATGACGGTTGTGCCGCCGATTCCCATGCTGCTCGTGGCCATCAAGTGGGAAGGCCTGGAGCGCATCGGCCAGAGCCTGATGACGTCTCTGGATGCACCATGGGCAGTCACAGGGCTGCTGTATACCTGTGTACTGGGTACCGTTGTCGGCAGTGGAATCTGGACATGGCTCCTGTCTCGTCACCCGGCCAGTGCGGTAGCGCCATTTTCCATGATGGTGCCGGTGTTCGGGCTCAGTGCAGCGGCACTGGTGTTGGGGGAGCGCATCAACAGCATTGAATTTGCCGGTTGCGTGCTGGTGCTGATTGGCGTGGTAGTGGCATCCCGAATGGTGAGCGCAGGCAAGCCGAGCACGGTGGCTGCCGCCTCGACAGCTGCCTGATGACGCTTGCGCCTGGCTGCGATTCTCCCTTCGGTTCCGGTTCCGGATCGACCAGGATAGGCCAGAAACAGCGGGGCACATCGACTGACGTGTGTCTGTCATCACTTGATTGCCAGAACTGCCATGAGTGCCAGGCATGCCGAAGCCCTCGTCAAGCTCCCATACAGGCAGCCATCACAGAGTGCATGGTTGAATGATTGTCAGGAGTGACAGAGGGCATCCGGTGCCATTGCCCGGTCTGGCCGTTACGTCGGCTATCAAACCGGGTACGAGATGGATTACGCGTCCACGTAAAGTATCTGGCCGCTGATGAATCCGTCAACGGAACGTTCGAATGCCTTGCCGACAAGTTTGTCTTCCACGGGCTAAAATCCGGGCATCATTTTTCGGTAGACGTCCCAGGCAGAAGCAAGGACAGTGGGATTCACCGAATTGAAGCGTATGCCGCGCGGTAGCTCGAAAGCCACGACCTTGACGAATGTGTCAATTGCGCCGCTGGTTACAGCATCTTCAACGGCGAAGGATATCGGTTTGACGTTGAGGATGCCGGTGATCAATGTGAATGAGACATTGTCCCTGATGCATTCAGTGCCGATCTTCACCAGTTTGATCTGGCCCATATGCTTGGACATGACGTTGCTTGTCCACTGTTCGTCTGTCATGTCGGTAAACGGTGCGTATTCACACACACCCACTGTGTTCACGACAGCGTCAAATTTCCCAACCGACTCATAGAGCGTGCGAATCGAGGATTCGTCGGTGATATCCACTTTTGCGTTACCTCACAGGATTCTTCCCTGGCGGGTAAATCGGTCAGTCTCGACGAGCTGGAGCAGCACCCACAGATAATCACCTCGCCATCAAGGCCGAATTCTCGAGGTTCGATCGACTCCTGGTTTGGACAGTATGGCCTGGAGCGAAACGTGGTTATTTCCGCACCTTGTTTTTCGATTGTGCCCCTGTTCCTGGAAGCGCCTGACACTATCGCGTTTCTGCTATCCAGAGCCCTGGTAAACAGCAAGCTGGCCGCCATACACCTGGAAGAGAATCCCCTGAGTTTTGATGTGATATGCGCCTGGCATCCTCGCTCGAACAATGACGCTCTGCACAATCGGGTTGTCGATTTGCTGCGAAGTGAATGACGCGATTCCGACATGTCGCAATTCCTCTATCATTCCTCTCGTTGCCGTGAAGTCAGAAAACTCTGCCCTACGAACCACCTGGGGCGAAACAGCGGTTGAGGCTGATCAGATAGTACGGAATCGGCACAGTACATTGGGCCGGGTACTGCCAGTGATACCCGGAGATCACAAGGATCAACTGCGAAGGTCAGTTGGTATAGGAGGCTGTCATGGCGATACTGCTGGTGCCAATGTTCTTTGTGTCACTGGTATACCTGTTCGTGGGTATACATCGCGCAAATAGCATGGGCAGACTTTTCTTGACATCGGCAATCGGATTGATCGTCAAAGGCATCTCGTTTCCTGTCGTGACGGCAATCTTGAACGACATGACTGGTGGCTACATTGAAACAGACATGAGTGCTATCTGGTCGGATACCAGATCTTTGACTCCTCAAAAGGGGGATATTTACATCGGAGGTGCCGGGGTCATAGTCGTGGTCGTTTCGGCAGTATTACTCACTTTACAAATGGTTCTGGCAAGGCGAAGATCATTGACTGATGCAAGTTGAAAGATCGCCTATGAGGCTCAGGATTGTCATCGGTGTAGCTGCACTGCTTGTTGCCGGGTGCGGTACGTTCAAGCATCAGCAACAAACCTACTATATCGAAGAAGTATCGAGTGACAGGCAACCGCAACCAGAGCCGGTACTGCGCGCACAGGTAGTGCCGACCGCTGAATCAACACATGTACCCCTGTTCTACTATTCCAGGACATGGGGTGGGCCGTACAGTATTGTATTTTCCGCTAACGTGAAAGCTGATGTCTGTACCCACTACTTGCTGCATTCCTTTCGTTTCACGGCCGATAGCCAGTTGGTCGAAGAACAACTGTTCCCCTCGCCATTGTCATTGAGCTTGTGTGGTTCTGAAATAGGGAATCGAAACAATCATGCGCTGTATCGTCATCGACTCGATGATTCGTTCGAATTTGTGGAAGGTAGAAAGGTAGAGTTGGAGGTGAAGTACGAGCGTCCGGATGGCCTGGGCGTGCGTACAATCCTGTTTCATGGCGTTGGAGAAGAGAAGAAAAGCAGTACTTCTCTGTTCAGTGCCTATATGAGTGTCTGACAGTGGCCCGTGAAATTTGAATACGCTGTGGGAAATGCAAAGGCCACAGGATACTATCTCGACGTTGAACGGATTGAATCGATGAAACAGAAAATTTCCGGAGGTCTTGTACATGACTTGCCTGATGATCTGATCAAGGCAATTACTGACACCCCAGAGATCACTGAGCTCTGGGAAAGTCTGACTCCGATCGGCAGGAACGAATTCATTTGCTGGGTTGAAGATGCCAAGCAGGAAAAGACGAGGCATCGACGAATTCACCGAACCGTGGAGGAACTTCTCGAAGGCAAGAAGAGACCCTGTTGTTGGGCGGGATGTATTCACCGCACCGACAAGAAGCCGAGCAAATGGCAGCAGGCAGTACTGATTGACAAGAAAGCCAGGCGTTGAATACCCAGTCAGATTCATCAGGCCAGAACGCATAATTCGAAGCAATGGCAATGGCAATGGCAATGGCGAGGCGCCGGGATCAACGGCAGTCATGGCGCTGAACCGAGAGAAAGATGAAACGGCGGTATACTGATTCAAGGCGCAACCTGGTCAATGAGCATCGAAGCGTTGCCATCTCTTGCCTGTCATGCAGTTGGATACCGTTATTTGCCTTGACACTGTGAGACCCTGAATTGATCGAGAAAGAGGTGTCATTTCCGGCTGGTGAAAACACATTGGCTGGAACGGTTTGCCTGCCAGATGGCGATGAATCCGTGCCGGTGATTCTGTTCGTGCATGGATCCGGTCCGTTGGACAGAAACGAAAACACCCAAAGTGGGAAGCTCGATGTATTCAATCAGATCGCGCATTATCTGGCTGAACATGGCATTGGCAGCCTTCGGTACGACAAGCGCGGGTGTGGGCAGAGCACTGGCAGCTATCTCACGGCAGGCCACCTGGATCTTGTCAACGATGCGCAAGCGGCCGTAGCCTTTTTGCTGGAAGAAGACTTCGGGGAAAAAGCCGAGATCCATGTACTGGGGCATAGCGAGGGTAGTGTGATTGCTCCTCAAGTTGCCAGAAATGACAGTAGGGTTGCCAGCGTGCTATTGCTCTGCCCCTTTTCCAAATCGCTGAAACAGATCTTGCAGGCTCAAGCTTTCAAAGTGCAGGCAGACGTCTCAGGTCTTGGCGGCTTCAAGGGGAGCTTCATCAGGTTGGCGATGAAAATACAGGGAGGTCCGATGTCATCGCACCGGAAACTGGTTCAGAAGCTGGAGAATTCAACCAAACCCTGCATTCGATATGGGTTCAAGAAATTGAATGCCAAATGGTTCAGGGAATTGTTTGCGCTGAACATGAAGGACGCTTACATGAACCTCTCTTGCCCAGCGTTGCTTGTCGGTGGGCAGAAAGACATTCAATGTGACCCGGAGGATGTTTATCAGATCCGAACATGGTTGGATAAGGAAAGCACCGAAGTGCACGTGATCGCCGACATGACTCATCTGTTGAGGCGTGACCATCGGGAGCCCTCGTTTTTTCATTATCCGGGTCTGATGAAAGAGCCGATAGACGGAGAGCTACTGCATATAATACAACGGTGGGTGATTGCTGGGCACGGCAGCTGATTCCATTGCCACTGTGGTCAGGGCAGGTCGCCACACCGCCAGTCGGTCTGCGGTTGATTGGTATTGGGTCGCAAGTGTTTCAATGCAAGGTGGTGATCAGTGCTCGGCAAGACACCTGGTGTTGCGCAGTCGGAAAAATACATTGAGTTTCCTGACCAGGTTTGTTTACATGAGCGGGTCACCTTTTTCCGGCAGAGTGGGTATCACCGCAAGGGGTGGTGTCTGTCCATCCATTGTCGGGTGGTAAAGCAATGCGCAGGAATTGGCTGCGCCATACCGGGATATGAACATGAGCGACTCCGCGGAAGCGTTTCAAATGTCAGAGAAGTATCTGAAGGAAATGCTGGAGGCGGATGATACGGCAAACTTCGAACTCTATACCAAACGCTTCGAACGTCGATATCTGGAGGGTTTTACTCGGGAGCGATTTACCAACGATATACGGCATATGCACGAGAGAAACGGCATGAACACGGGTTGCGAATTCCTGTGTACCTTGCGCAGTGGCAGCCTGGATGGCGTGGAAGTTCTCCGATTTGCCTGGAAAGGTATCTATGAGAAACGTGATGCGCTGATTGACCTGGGCATCTACAAGAAAGATGGAAACTGGTACGTGATCAATTCGGCGGTATATTGATTTCACACCATCGCCCGTTGCCTGCTGGAAAGCGGCGGAAAGAACCGAAACGTCGAGTGTAATATCATGAAGGATTGGCAACTTGCACAGTTGAATATCGCGACACTGCTTGCGCCGATAGACTCGCCGACACTGGCAGACTTCGTCGCGGCACTGGATCGGATAAACGATCTCGCCGAACAGTCTCCGGGGTTTGTCTGGCGTCTTCAATCCGATGAAGGCAATGCAACGAACCTGGAACACGGCTTCGGAGACGACGTGATTGCCAATGCCTCGGTGTGGGAGTCGGTGGAGAGCCTGCACAACTATGTCTACCGAACCGCTCACGCTGAAATCATTAGTCGCAGAAAACAGTGGTTCACGCTGATGAGGGATGCCTACACCGTGCTTTGGTGGGTCCCTTGCGGTCACAGGCCCACCCTGCAAGAGGCTGAATCACGCCTTGATCTGCTCAGGACCCGCGGGCCGACAGCTGAGGCCTTTACCTTCAAGAAGGCATTTCCGGCCCCTTCTGATAGACAGCAAACGGAGACTCGGACGTTCGACGACGAGTGCCCGGCAGTCTAGCGGTGCCCTGCTGGAAACATACCGAAACAATCGCTTGCGATACTGAAACACTCCCCGGTACCTGAAAGAGCACTATCTGCGCACGGCCGCTGGCCGTCATTGTTCCTGTGACCATCTGGCGGTGAGTGGGCTGACGGTCGTTCGATGAGCCGACTGGCCAATGAAAAGGCGCCGGCTGGGAGGCAAGGTAGGCGGGTAGGCACTGTGTCAGTCGCCAGGGTACGGTGACATTACCCGGTTCTCGTTCAAGACTGTCTGTCTGAACTTTTCCTGCAGGACATCCTCTGAGGCGTCCGTCAGACGTGTTCTCGTCTCGGCAGGGCTGGATTGACAGCCTGATCGCCATCTCCCTTCGTACTCTCAACCTGCACCGACAAAGGTTTGTAACCATGACAGATGCATTGCACCGACTCGTGTATGTTTGTATGCTAACAAATAGCATACTAATTATGGTGCTTCTGCCATCGTGTTTCCACAGACTTACCACTTTCACTTCCATCTTCACTTCGCGCATCTGCTCGAAGAGCGCTTGCGTCACCGGCTGGCGCCTTTCGGCATCCATCCACGGCAGGCCCGCATCCTTGATGCGCTCGGCCGAATGGGGCAAGCCTCTCAGGTGGAGTTGGCGCGAGAGTTCGGATTGTGTGCTGCCAGCATGAGCACCATGGCGTCTCGTCTCCTGGCAGCCGAGCTGGTCGAGAGGCGGGTTGACGAACGGGAGCATCGTTGTCATGTGCTCAGCCTCACGCCGCTCGGTAACAGCCTGCTGGCGCAGATACATCAGCAATGGCACGAAATCGATCGCGAGATCAACGAGTTCATCGGTGACGAGAACGCCGATAGCTTTGCCGCATTTTCCCTACAGCTACTAAAGGCATTTGGTGGTTCACCGCCGGGCGATGACAGCCTGGAACACGACACGGGAGTGTCACCCAGTCCCCGGACGACAGCATGAACAGTAAAAGCATGCTGCAAGCTGAATCATCGTCCATACAACCAGAGAACGATATCATGCGAAAAATCACCGGCACCACATCAGCGTGCCCTCACCCGAACCGAGCATGGCTTGCCAGCATCATGACGGCTGCCCTGTCGGTGACCCTGGTCGCCTGCAACCAGGAAGCCGCAGAGGGTGGTCCTCCGGGGGGAGCAGACGCCCCCGTAGAGGTCGTGACCTACACCGTCGAGAGCAGTCAGGTGCCGGTCAGCAGCGAATTGACCGGGCGTGTGGTTGCCGCAGTCACCGCCGAAATCCGCCCGCAGACCGGCGGTATCGTTCGCAAGCGCCTGTTCACTGAAGGTAGCGAAGTGGAGGCTGGACAAGTGCTCTACGAGATCGATCCAACATCGGTACAGACAGCGGTCAGGGAGGCTGAGGCCACACTCTCCAGTGCCGAGGTGGCGCTGATCAGCGCCAAAGCGAAGGCCGCGCGCTACAGTGAGCTGGTCAAGATCGAGGCCGTCAGTCAGGAAAGCGCCGAAGAGGCCGAAGCCGCCTATCAGCAGGCGATTTCGAGAGTTGATTCGGCCAAGGCCAATCTGGAATCGGCGACGATTTCTCTGTCCTATGCGAATGTCACGTCTCCCATCAGTGGCCAGATAGGGCGCTCCACGGTCAGTGAAGGTGCACTGGTGACGGCCAATCAGACGACCGCATTGGCCACCGTGCAGCAGTTGGACACGGTCTATCTGGATGCAACCCAATCGGCGAACGAATTCAACCATATTCGGCAGCAATTCGAACAAGGCAAGATCAAGCTGGACAATGGCGATCCGGTTGTCAGACTGATCAAGGATGACGGCAGCCTGTACGAACCGATTGGCACATTGGAGTTGGCTGATGCCACCGTGGATGAAACCACGGGCACGGTGACGGTGCGCTCGCAGTTTCCGAATCCGAACAATGAACTTATTCCCGGCATGTACGGCAAGATACGACTCGAAGGTGCCACCCTGCAAAATGCATTGGTGGTCCCTCAGGTGGCCATCAGTCGCGACGTCAAGGGCAATGCTCTGGCCTATGTGGTCGACGAGAACAATACGGTTGAAGAACGCACGCTGACCACCGGGCAGACATTGGGTGACCAATGGGTGGTGGAGAGCGGCCTGGAGGAAGGCGAACGAGTCGTTGTGGAAGGCCTGCAGAAGGTGCGAGTCGGTTCCGTGGTGAGCGTCGTTGATTCAGGGGATGCGACGGCCGGTTCCGCAGAAGAGCCGACCCAGCCAAAGGCCGCGGAGTAATTACACATCATGTCTCAATTCTTCATCAATCGACCCATCTTCGCCTGGGTACTGGCCATCGGTACGATGCTGGCTGGCGTGATGGCCATGACGTCGATGGCCGTGTCGCGTTACCCCAGCATTTCACCACCTACCGTATCCATCAGTACTTCCTATAACGGTGCATCCGCCAGTGCCGTGGAGCAATCCGTCACGCAGGTTATCGAGGAAAACCTCACCGGTCTGGATGGGCTGCGTTACATTTCCTCGTCATCGACATCATCCGGATCTGCCAGTGTGCAGTTGACGTTCGAGATCGGTACCGATCCGGATACCGCACAAGTGCAAGTGCAGAACAAGGTGCAGCAGATTACCTCGTCCTTGCCGGAGTCGGTACAGACAGAAGGGGTGACGGTCATCAAGTCAGGTGACGAGATGCTGATGGTACTGGGTCTGGTGTCCAGTGACGAGAGTACGACGTCGGCAGATCTGGCTGATTATCTCTCCACCTACATGAAAACACCGCTGAGCCGCGTCGCAGGGGTTGGCAGTGTGGGGGTGCTGGGTTCGCAGTACGCCATGCGCATCTGGCTCGATCCTGTCAAGCTGAAGGAATACAAGCTGACGCCTTCCGATATCAGCACTGCCATTGCGGCGCAGAATACCCAGGTCTCTTCTGGTCAGCTTGGTTCCTTGCCGGCAGTGGAAGGCCAACAGCTCAACGCCACCATCACCGCGCAGAGTCGTCTGCAAACGGCTGAAGAGTTCCGCAACATCATTCTCGTGACCAGTACGAGTGCCGCCTCCGTGCGTCTGTCGGATGTGGCTGACGTGGAACTGGGCAGCGTCAGCTATGACGTCAAGAGTACCTACAATGGTCAGCCGGCTGCGGGTATCCGGATCCTGTTGTCAACCGGTGCCAATGCGACCGAAACAGCGGCTGCCGTGAATGCCGAAGTCGCAAAACTGTCAGCAACCCTGCCATCCACCATGGAGGTGGTCACCACTTACGACACCACGCCGTTCATCGAGGCGTCCATCGAGAGTGTGATTCACACCATGATTGAAGCGGTGGTGTTGGTGTTTGTGGTCATGTTCCTGTTCCTGCAGAACTGGCGGGCAACACTGATTCCCACATTGGCTGTACCGGTAGTTCTGTTGGGTACCTTTGGCGTGCTCTCGGCCTTTGGCTACAGCATCAATACCTTGACCATGTTCGGTATGGTGCTGGCCATCGGCTTGCTGGTGGATGATGCCATCGTTGTGGTTGAGAACGTCGAGCGCGTGATGACGGAAGAGGGACTCTCTCCACTGGAGGCCACCCGTCAATCCATGCACCAGATATCCGGCGCTCTGATAGGTGTCGGACTGGTGTTGTCGGCGGTGTTTCTGCCGATGGCATTCTTCAGCGGCACCACGGGGGTCATTTATCGGCAGTTCTCCATCACCATCGTGTCGGCCATGGCGCTCTCGGTGCTGGTTGCCCTGATTTTCACCCCCGCGCTGTGCGCCACCTTGTTGAAGGCAACGCCGACGGGTGGGCATTCATCGAGCAAGCTGTTCGGTGGTTTCAATCGGCTGGTGGAACGAACGACATCCCGATACGAGACGGGTGTTGCGCATGTGATCAAGCGCGTCGGGCGTTTCGTGTTGTTGTATACCCTGTTGGCCGTTGTGCTGGTCATGCTGTTCATGCGTCTGCCGACATCCTTTGTTCCGGACGAGGATCAAGGCGTCATGTTCGTGAGTCTGCAATTGCCCGCCGGTGCCGCGCAAGAACGCACCGACAAGGTGATCGAGCAGGTCGAGGACTACTTTCTGGAAAACGAAACAGAGTCGGTAGATTCTGTGTTCATGGTGGCGGGCTTCAGTTTCAGCAGTAGCGGCCAGAATGTCGGCCTGGGCTTCATTCGGTTCAAGGACTGGGATGAACGCCCGGATGCGTCGCAGAGTGTCACGGCTGTGCAGAGACGTGCCATGGCTGCATTGGGGCAGATCAAGGATGCGCAGGTGCTGGCGTTGGCGCCGCCGTCCATACCTGGCCTGGGCTCAACCGGTGGTTTCACCATGGAATTGCTGGATCCCAGCGGACTGGGTAACGAGGCACTGACCACTGCTGCCAATGAACTGGTGGTTGCCGCCAACAGCAATTCTCAGTTGCAGGGTGTGCGTATCAGCACCCCGGATCAAACGCCGCAGTATGTGCTGGACATCGACAATGCCAAGGCCGGGGCGCTGGGTGTGTCGGTCAGTGACCTCAACAGCGTCTTGTCCGTTGCCTGGGGTGGAAGCTACGTCAACGACTTCATCGATCGCGGTTCCGTCAAGAAGGTGTATCTGCAAGCTCGTGCCGATGCTCGCATGTTGCCTGAGGACCTGAACAAGTGGAGCGTGCGCAACAGCAATGGTGACATGGTGCCGTTCTCCGCCTTCACCACGGGTCGATGGACCACGGGCTCGCCGACGCTCTCGCGTTTTGATGGTGACTCTTCCATTCAGATACAGGGCGATGCCGCGTCCGGTGTCAGCTCGGGAACGGCCATCGCCATCATGGAACAACTGGCAGGGGAGTCGGCTGAAGACTTCAGTGTTGCCTGGAGCGGATTGTCCTATGAGGAGCAGGAAGCCGGCTCCAATGCCACCAGCCTGTATGTGTTCTCCTTGCTGGTCATCTTTCTGTGCCTTGCTGCGCTGTATGAAAGCTGGTCTGTTCCCTTGTCGGTACTGCTGGTACTGCCTGTGGGTGTTCTGGGTACCGTACTGGCCACGCAGTTACGTGGTCTGGAAAACGATGTGTACTTCCAGGTTGGCCTGCTGACGATTCTCGGATTGACCGCCAAGAACGCCATTCTCATCGTGGAGTTTGCCAAGGCGCATGTGGATGAAGGGGAAGAGGTTGTCTCTGCCACACTGCATGCCTGTCGTCAGCGTCTGCGCCCCATCGTCATGACGTCGATGGCTTTCGGTCTGGGTGTCTTGCCGCTGGTCATCAGCTCCGGTGCGGGTTCGGGCAGTCAGCACGCGGTCGGCACCGGGGTCATTGGTGGTGTCATCTCGGCCACCTTGCTCGGTATCTTTCTGATTCCATTGCTCTATGTGCTGATACACAAGCTGTTCACGCGTAACAGCGGTTCGTCATCCAGCAGCACATCCTTTGCCACAACAACTCGCCAGGAGGCGCCATGAACATCTTTCGCCTTACCTTGCTGAGTAGTGCCCTGGGCGTCACCCTGACAGGCTGTGCCAGTCTTGCGCCGGAGTACAGCCAGCCTCTTGCACCGGTAGCGGACAGCTGGCCAACGGCGCAAGTAGGCGATGCTGACGCTGTGGCGGTGGATGAACTCGACTGGCGTGAGTTCTACGGTGATGAACGTTTGCGCCAGCTCATCGCGCTGGCGCTGGACAACAATCGTAGCCTGCGCCAGAGTGCATTGGCCGTCGAGTCAGCCCGTGCCCAGTACAGGATAGCTCGTGCCGATACACTGCCGACGGTCGATGCCGCCGGTAGCAGTACGGCGCAGCGGTCCAACGGTGACACCACGCACGCGTATACTGCAACTCTGGGGATCAGTGCCTTCGAGCTGGATTTCTTCGGTCGTCTCAATAATCTGCGTGACCAGGCTCTGGAGACCTACCTCTCCTACGAGGAAACGCTGCTTTCCGTGCGTATCACACTGGTGGCGGAGGTCGCCACCGCCTATTTCACGCTGGCTGCCGATCAGCAGAGTCTGCGTCTGGCGCAGAATACGCTGGAAAGTCAGCAGAAATCGCTGGACCTGACATTGAACACCTTCAAGATCGGGACGGCCTCGGGCCTGGACGTTGCTACCGCTCAAACCAGTGTCGATACGGCGCGTGCAGACATTGCGACTTATCGGACGCAGGTGGCGCAGGATCTCAACAGTCTGACCTTGCTGGTCGGTGAGGTCATCGATCCGGCTCTGGTGGAAGACGTGGGTGCCGATGTGGATGATCCGTTGACGCCCCTGATCAGCACCGTTGCTCCGGTGGCGGAGGCACCCTCGGAGTTGTTGCAACGTCGCCCCGATGTGCTGGCGGCAGAGCGCAGTCTGCGAGCGGCCAATGCCAATATCGGAGCGGCGCGTGCGGCACGCTTTCCCAGTATCACTCTGACTACCAGTGTGGGGAGTGCCAGCAGTGAGCTGTCAGATCTGTTTGGTGGTGGTAGCGGCTTCTGGAATTTCATTCCCAGCTTGTCCGTGCCCATATTCGACGGAGGTTCGAGCAAGGCGGAGGTGCGTGTTGCCGAGGTGGAGCGTGAGGTCGCGCTGGCCGAGTACGAGTATGCGATTCAGACAGCTTTCCAGGAAGTCTCTGATGCTCTGAGTGAGCAGGAGAACATGCAACTGTTGCTGTCTGCTCGCCAATCATTGCTGGAGGCGAACGAGAAAATCTATAATCTCACTGACGCCAGCTACCGCAAGGGGTTGGAGAGTTCCTTGTCAGTACTGACCGCACAGCGTTCCTTCTATACAGCCCAGCAGAACATGATTTCGGCGAGATTGGCGGAAGCCACCAATTGGGTCACCCTCTACCGTGTATTGGGTGGTGGCTGGCAGTCTTGATAGTCATTCGGTTATTCGCCGCTCCATGAGCGGCGTTAGCCGAGCCTGTTCTGAACAGAAGCTTGATCATGCAGAGAGCACCTTGCATTGGCAAACAGCGTTCCCGGACGCATGGAGCCATGTTCCAGAACAGACAACCGTTGTGCGGCTTCACTCTGCTCCCGACACCGGGGTTTTGGCAAGTCGCACTTTTCAATCCTGATTTTTTAACCCTGGCCCCTGGCCGGAGACCATTGAATGTCAACCATGAAAAACATGAAGCTCTTTTCCACCCTTGCATTGCTCGCGAGCGTACTCAGCGTTCTGGCCATGGCGGGCATCGTGCTGGCCTATCGTGGCGATAGCTTCGGTTTCAGAGAAGCCTCGGGCTATCTACGCACGGCGGCTCAGATCAGCGTGTTCGTCGCGGGTTTCTGCCTCATCGTCGCGTTGTTGTCCTGGAAGAACAAGGCTTCACTGCTCAAGGCCCTGATTGCTGGGGCGATTGTTCTCGTGCCGTTGGGGGTGATGAAAATGAACATGCCTGCTGGCACTGCACTGTTCGGCGCAGCGCCCGCCGGGCCTCCTCCCGGCGCCGGGGCCAAGGGACCTGCGGATCCGAACACGGCACCGATCAACGACATCAGCACGGATACACAGAACCCACCCGTTTTCTCGGCTGTCGTTGCTTTGCGGCCCGAGGGTAGTAATGCGATTGAGTACGCCGGGCCAGATGCCGCTGCTGCTCAAGCGGCGCAATTCCCTGATATCAAACCCATTGACACGTTATTGAGTAAAACCGAGGCTTTCGACCGCGCCCTGGAAGTGGCGAACGACATGGACCTGCAAATAGTCGCGCAGGATGCCGACAGCGGAATCATCGAGGCAATTGCGTCCACTCGGTTTTTCAACTTTCAGGATGACGTCATCATCCGAGTCAGTGGCAGTGGTGCGAGCAGCATCGTCGATATTCGTTCACATTCGCGAATTGGACGCAGTGATCGCGGCAAGAATGCCGAGCGTGTCAGAGCGTTTGTCGAAAGATTCTAGGCGTGTTGTCGGAAATCACTGAAAAGCGTTTTCCTCTCAATGCCGTTTCGCAGCGGGTCTGTCACGCACAGGGAGTGCGTGGCTGAACCCGGGAACTCCTCTCGCCACCAGGTGCGACTGGCGAGGCAGGGTGAAGCCTTGTTCGTCAAGGTTCGAATGAGCAGGATAATGACTGTACAATGACATTCGTCTACCCCCTCGGAGTCCGGACAGGGCACGCGATGATCTTTCTGGCATGAACAAAGCAAGAGATTCCTTCAAGTTTCATTATCTGCTGCATTCTGCAGACCTGATTCATGATCACCTGCGTACTCAGCTGTCGCCGTTCAATCTGAGCCCTCAACAGGCCCGTGTCATCAAGGCCCTGAATCGAATGGGACCGGTGTCACAGATCGAACTCGCTCGAGAATTCGGTATCACGGCTGCCAGCATGAGCACCATGACAACGCGCCTGATTGCATTGAACTACGTGTCAGCCGAGAAGGATCCGGTCAATGCCAAGAGAAATCTGATCAGTCTGACGGATGATGGCCGAGCCCTGATTGCCGACATAGACCAAACGTGGGCGCAGGTCGACGTTTTCATGGAGAATAGAATCGGCGGTGACAATGTCGATAAGCTGGCTGAACTGACGCGATTGCTGCGAGATTCACTGGGTGGTCGTGTACCCGGCACCTGATGGTGGGTGGAGCCCATGGAGCATGTTGAATGACAATCGAGAATCAGGCTGACATCGATGGCGTGATGCTGGCAGGTAGTGTGGTTGCCGCCGTGCGGGATGCCATGTTGGCGGCCATTGAACCGGGCATGACGACGCTTGAGCTGGATCAACTGGGCGCAGCGCTGCTGGAGCAGGCCGGTGCCAGGTCGGCGCCGAAGTCCAGCTATGACTTTCCGGGTTCCACCTGCATCAGTATCAATGAAGAGGCTGCGCATGGCATTCCGGGAGCGCGAATCATGGCAGCGGGGGATGTGGTCAACGTGGATGTGTCAGCGGAGCTGAACGGGTATTTTGCTGATACTGGCGCTACCATGGTGGTGCCACCGGTTTCCCCTACCAAGGCTCGCTTGTGTCACGCGACCAGAATCGCGCTTGACAGTGCGCTTGTCCAGGCGACGGCTGGTGCACCGATCAACCGGATCGGGAAGGCCATTCAAACAGTTGCCAGAAAGCATCGATTCAAGGTGATCCGCAATCTGGCAGGGCATGGACTGGGCCGATCATTGCACGAAGAGCCAGAGGGTATTGTCGGCTTCCACGATCGTCACGACAGGCGAAGACTGCGAGCCGGTCAGGTCATCGCCATTGAACCGTTTCTGTCAACCAGGAACGATCAGGTTGAAACGGCTGCTGATGGATGGACCCTGGTTGGAGATCCGAAGAATCTGTCTGCCCAGTATGAGCACACCGTGATAGTCACGCATGGCGCGCCGATGATTGCGACTCTGTCTGCATCGTCGAGGTAGTCGCAGGCCGGCTGACGGTTCGTCAAACTCGTCCCTGATCGTCAGTCGTCAGTCGTCAGTCGTCAGTCGTCAGTCGTCAGTCGTCAGTCGTCAGTCGTCAGTCGTCAGTCGTCAGTCGCCAGTCGCCGATCACCAGGATGCACGGCGAGAACAGGCGGCTCATCCGGGGTGGCTTCTTTCAGCTACCCAGCAGGTTTTCGATGGCCTTCAGAAAATCGCCTCGCTGATAGGGTTTGCGGATGATCGGCTCGGTGAGGCCAGCGGTCATTTCGTCGGGAATATAGCCTGTCACAAACAGGATCTTCATATCACTGTCAACGAGCCGAATCTGTTCGGCAACCGCCTCACCGCCCATTTCCGGCATGACCACATCCAGTATCACCAGGGATATCTCGTGACGGTGTTGATGAAAGAGCTCGAGAGCCTGTACACCGTTTGCCGCCGCCAGAGTCTGGAACCCCATCGAATTCAGTGACAAGCGGGTGAGTTCGAGGATCTCGGCATTGTCATCGGCGACAAGCACCAGTGTATTATCGGTTTTTTCCAGCCTGTGAATGCTCGACGGAGTCTCCTGAGGGGAGTCGTCAGTCACGAGTGACAGAGGGAGATAGACCGAGAATCGAGAGCCGGAGCTCGGCTCTGAATCCACCAGAATCATGCCTTTGTGTTGCTCAACGATGCTGTAGCAGTTGGCCAGACCCAGACCCGTTCCCAAACCTGTGTCCTTGGTGGTGTAGAAGGGATCGAAGATTCTGGGTAGAACCTCGGGCTCTATACCACAGCCATCATCCTCTACGGTTATGACGCTGTATTCGCCAGGATCCACATTCGGGATCAGTTTCAGAAAGTTGCCATCGACCGTTTGTGTGGTTGTGCTGACCTTGATGTTTCCATTGGACTCGATCGCGTCTCTGGCATTGAAACAGATATTGAGCAGAACCTGTTCGATCTGCGCCCTGTCCGCGAAGATGTGCAAGGGTTGATCGGAGGGTGCCGATGAGAGGGAGACAGAGGCAGGTAGAGTCCGCTCGAGCAGGGTGGTCAGCTCTTCCACCAGCAGATTGATGTTGAATGTCTCCTTTCTGGTCTGTTCCTGTCGGCTCAGTGTGGACAGCTTTTCGGTCAGGTTCATGCCACGCAGGACGACATTGCCGATCTGCTCGAGGGTACGTCGCGTGGCCTTGCTGTGCGTGTCGACCATCAACAGCCCCTCGATGCTGCCGATGATGACCTGCAACATGTTGTTGAAGTCGTGGGTGATACCCCCGGCCATTTCTCCGAGGGCTTTCATCTTCTGAGAGCGAGCGATATTCTCCTCGAGACGCTTGATTTCGGTCACGTCTCGACCCACTCCCGTAATGGCTTCGATACGACCGTTACCGTCCATGATGGCCGTGTTCGACCAGGCAAGCCAGCGCCAGCCTTCCTTCGTCATCGCCCGCTGTTCGTGATACGAGGTGTGGGGCGGGTGTTTCAGGCTCGCCAGTGATTTCTTTGTATGTGCCCGGTCGTCCTCGTGTACCAGCGGCAGGAATTGTCGGTTCAGGAGCTGGCTTTCCGGTATGCCGAAGGTATTGCAATAGCTGGGGCTGACATACAGAAAGCTGCCCTGCGGATCGACCTTGACCACCATATCCGTCTGATTCTCGACGAGCAGGCGGTATTTGTCCTCTTTCTCGGTCAGAAAGTTCTGTTGTTTCAGCAAGGTGCGACTGGCGAGGGCCAGCAGCACTGCCATCAGGATTCCCAGCCCTATCCCGATTTCATCCAGAGAGCTGTTGGTCTCATCCAGATAGGATTGCAAGGGGGCAAATGACAGTTGCCAGGGTCGCCCGATGACCTGGATGGGCAACGTCACGCGATAGGGACTCTGCAATGACAGGTTCGATGGAGGCTGGGAAAAGATGAGCTCATCGTTTTCGAGTATTCCGAAGACGAACTGGTTTCGAAGTGGCTTCTCCGACAGACAGGCATCCATGAGTTCCTGGACGCGAATCACGCCATTGGCAAAGCCCAGCAATTGCCCTTCGGGTGACAGTATTCGCTTGTAGAAGGCGAAGCCTTTACCGGACTGCAGCAGATCGAGAATGTCCGTACGAATCAATCCGGAAGAGGCTTCTGCGGTGGTCAGTGCTTGTCTGACGGAGGCGTTCGCATGGTCGCGCAGATTGGCGTTCAGGGCGCGTTGATTCGTTTCAGGCGGATACACGACACGTATGACCCCGTCGGGGTCCACATAATTGAGTGCCAGTACACCGCTGAAAATGGGGAACAGGGTACCGGCGGAATCTGCCCAGCTGTCGATTGCCTGTTCAGGGCTACCCCCGCGAAAGTTGGCTAGCGCCAGGATCGGCTTGATGCTCGAATCGACACAGGACTCGAGTCGAATCCTGACCTGTTCCGCCGTGATACGGGTTTCCAGCAGTATTCTTTCGGTATTCCTGTTATTGCTGATCAGACCGAGAATCAGGACCAGCAGCAACCCGAGAAGCAGAATGGTTATCGATATCAGATTCTGCTTGTACGTCGGAGAGTTCGAATTCACTGGCAAGCAGATTCAGTAGACAAGGTTCAAACCGGTCTGCAGAACCGATCCGTCTGGCTGTGGGTTGACGCCATGGTCGTTCATCGACCTGAAGCGGGCAATACCAGGCATGCAGGTCGTGATGAGGAGTGTGATCGCCGAGCAAGCTGCAAGGATGGCGACGCCTCGGATATCAATATTCTGCACGTCAACCGAACAGAAGCAGTCTGTTCGACGTCTCGGTCGTTCAGACAGAAAATAGCACTGGTTCTGCATGAATGCATCAAAAACAGTTGACCGGAGTGTTTGTTCGTGGTGAATAGTCTGTTGACCCTCATGCCGTGTGAGTAGTCCAGTTGGTCCGGCTTCGAGCCTTCTACTCGACTTTCGACAGGTCGATGTCTGCCAGATAAGGTAGTAAGTTTCCGAGCAGGTTGTCAGCGGAGTACACAGGTGGAATGGTTGGAAGGCGCTTTGGCCACTCTGGGAGGCGGCACGGTGCTGGTGGGAGCCACGACGGCTGTTGTCAGATACCTGCTGGACAGGCATGTAAATCGTGAAATGGCCGTATTCAAGGCGGAAATGGCCACGGAGAATGCCATTGTCCTTGAAAGGTTGAAGGCGGAAATAGCACAGCAGGGCCGACTCGACGAACGTCGTCATGAGTATGCCCAGGTCATGCGTCGTTATGAAGGACCACTGCAGCACGCAGTCTACGATTTACAGAGCCGTCTGTATAACGTGGTCTCGCAGGGTTTCATTCAGACCTATTATCTGAAGGGTGATGAGCACGAAAAGCAGTATGTGGTGGATAACACGGCATACGTTATCGCGCAGTATTTCGCCTGGTCGGAAATCATCCGGACCGAGATTCATTTCATCGAATGTTCGACGTCCGGGAATACGAAAGCGCTCACGACATTGCAGAATCAAATCTACTCACTCTGGCAGACGGATGCGTTCAGGGGACCTTTGCGAATATGGGCTGGCGAGCAACGGGCCATTGGCGAATCGATGGTGGAAGAACGAGGTAATCGACTGACGTGCATCGGTTACGCGCGTTTTCTGGAGCTTGTCGAGACGGAGGAGGTCGCCTTGCTGAACAGTCTGCGCTCGGACGTCGCCTCGGCCTGTACCGATATCGTGTCTTGCTTTCCTCGACTTGTCGCCGTCCAGCATGCACTGATTGACTTGTTGTGTTTTCTCGACCCTGACAGTCTGCGTTTTCCCGCGGATACGCGCACGTACGTTGGTGCAGTCAGTGATGGATCGTAGTGAGGGTTCGGATCATGCTCGACAGTTCTTGGCCGCTTGCGCAGGACAGGGTCGAGTTACCCCGGTGTCGAACAGCCCGCAGCGGCGAAACTCCTGCGAAATTTTGCCGTTATACTCTGGCCCTGAACAGAACAGCATGAGGATGGCAGGATGCGCGGAGCAGGCGGCAGTCAAGGCGGGGAATTACAGTTCCTGATCGGAATCGTCATGATGGTTGCCGGATTCTATCTGCTGTTCAACGCCATCTCCATCGATACGCGTTTTGGCATGGGGATGAGGCTTTATGGCATTGGTGGTGTGGGCATTACCTCCGGCATACTGATGATTCCGCTGATCGCCGGCATCATTTTCATCTTCCATAACGTCAGGAATGTCATTGGCTGGGTGCTGAGCATTGGCTCGCTCGTGGCCTTGATTGTGGGTGTGCTGGCCAATGCGCAATTCAGCCTGCGGGGCATGAGCTCGTTCGATCTTATCGTGATTCTGGTTCTGGCCTTTGGCGGACTGGGCCTGTTTCTTCGCTCCTTGAAGAGCAATCCTCTGTAGCTACTGACCAGTTCCTGTGTTCCGCCGGGCCAGTCGAAAGCCTCGTCGGGTACCCTCTGTTCAGCTGTCATTGCGTCGGTAATGCAAGCAGTGACCTTCCGGTTCCTGTTCTGTCCTGCCACCTGAAACGCCAATCAGCGCCCCGCTCATGTAGACAGCGAGACCGGCCAGTGTGCCCGAGGCATAACCGATGCGCCCATCCGGTAATTGCATCAGAAATACCATGACAGGGCCCAGGACGGTCACCGCAGCGATGCGATGAGCGGGCAGCAGAGTGACAGCGTGTTGCATCAGGAACAGCGGCAGGGCTATCACACCCAGGCCCACCAGTATGATCAGTGGCAAGGGCAGGGATTGGATGGCGTCAGGCTTTGCGTCCAGCCCCAGCTGACAGGCGATGATGGCCAGTAGTGTGTACAACAGGAACCGCAGTCCGAACTGCACTAGCGGCCCGATTCCCTGCTGATGCCAGCGCACGGATAGCTGAATCACTATGCCTGTGGTGGCCCCGGATACAGCGGATAGCAACAGACCTGCCAGGGCGCTGGCCCAGCCGCCACGCACGAAGCCTGAGTGGCCCGTGAGCGTCACCAGCGCGAGTATCACCATGGCGATGATGATGAGCTTGTGGGCGATTTGCTCGCGTGGGGCTCTCACCGACCGGGCTGGCACCAGACCCAGACGCTCCGTCAACAGGATGCCCAGCGGGACCATCCCGGAGAAGATGGTGAAGACGATGGCCGGCTCGACCAGCTGTACGGCCAGAAAATAGCAGCACCAGGTCAGAGCTACACTGGCATTGAGAGCCAGCAGGGTGGAGCCGCTGTTCATTGCGGCGCGCAGTTCGGCAGGCCGGAACACGGCTGCCAGCAGTGTGCAGCCGAGACACGCCAGACCGAATACCCAGGCACCGACGCGGAAGGAGTCCAACTGCTGGAACAGAGAGCCGAGAAAGACGGCCTGAAAAGCCTGCAAGGTGACAAAGCCAAGGCAGTAGCTCAGGCCGAGTTGCAGCGGTGACAGGGACATGCCGATAACCTCGTGGGAATACGTTCCGGTTGGCAATGGAAACAGCTATCAATGGCTGCGTATAATGATTTCTCTTCCAGAATGCATGAGTTTTCGGCATGGATGAATTGCGAGGTCTGCCACCACTCGGGCGATTGCGAGCCTTCGAGGCTGCCGCTCGCCATGAGAGCTTCACGATGGCGGCCGATGAGCTGTCGCTGACGCAAACGGCCGTCAGTAAACAGATTGCGGCACTCGAGGATCATCTGGGCACGTCATTGTTCACACGTCGCAACCGTGCCGTCTTTCTGACCGAGGAGGGGCGCCGTTACGGACAAGTGGTTGGTCGTGCGCTGGCTGAGATCGCTCACGAAACCGCTCGGGTACGCGGCGCGTTGCGACATGATGGGCTGATCCTGCTTTGTCAACTGTGTGAAGCCTTCTACTGGCTGATGCCACGTCTGTCGCGTTTTCACGAGCGCCATCCATCACTGGAGGTGCGCGTTGTCAGTTTGCTCGCACCGCTGACCGAGGCCCCTGAGGCGTTTGACGTCGCCATTCAGACCAGCGGGCGAGCTTCTGGTGCTGCGCAACGTGTGTTCACGGCAGACGACGATGTCTTTCCGGTGGCAGCCCCCGCAACGATGGCTGGCCGGAGCTTGCCACTTTCGGTGGGCGAGCTGCAGAACTTCACCCTGCTTGCCCACCGGGTCGTGCCGCAGATGTGGATGGATTGGGAAGGCTGGTACCGAGAGCTTGGACTGCCGTTGCACCAGCCTTTTTGTACGCTGGATTTCGACAACTTTCCGCTGGTGCTGCAGGCAGCGGTTGCGGGGCAGGGTGTGGCACTGGGTTGGCGGCGCAGCGTCGAAGGGCTCATTGCCGATGGCAAGCTGGTGCGGGTGTGCCGCGAGAGTGTCTCGCGTCCCGGCGAACTGTCTGTGTATCGGGGCAACCGTTCAGGCAACGCCGGAGCGGTTGACGCGCTGCTGACCTGGTTGCAGGAGGAACTGGATGATTCCTGAATCTTGTGTGTTGCTGGTTAGCGCGAAGGTCAGGCATCACTGGTCGTCAGGGTTCGTGTGCCGCTTGTTCCTTGTTTGCGAAACCGCGTGCATGCAAGCCTGAGTGTCTGAGTGTCTGAGTGTCTGAGTGCTCAAGTGCTCAAGGGCTCAAGGGCTCAAGGGCTCAAGGGCTTGCTGATTGTGCGACGGTGCACCTCAGCAACTCTGTCAGGTTAAACGCCCCCTTCCTGAAGACGATTTTCGTCGCCAGAACTGTCGTAAATACGCATAATCAAGCAAAAAATTCCCGATTTTTCGAATTCACGGTAAATCATGCAGTTCGCTTTGGTACCCATACCCCATGTATGGGTATTCCCGAGTCATCCATGATGCGAGAACAGGGCACTTGACCCTCAAGACCACACATGGAATCGGGAGTAAAGACGAATGCAGAAATCCCTGCACATTGATCCGGGCAAGTGTACCGGCTGCCTGCAATGCGAAGCCGCATGCTCATTGGTCAACGAAGGGGCCGTGAACCCGTCGAAGTCCAGAATCAAGGTATTCAACTTCCACGATGAAGGTCGGTTCGTGCCCTATACCTGTACGCAGTGTGATGAAGCCTGGTGCATGCAGGCCTGTCCGGTGGATGCGATCGTTCTCAATCCGGAGAACGGTTCCAAGGATGTGCTGAACGATGTCTGTGTGGGCTGCAAGGTCTGTACGATCGCCTGTCCCTTCGGCACCATCAACTACAACTCATCCACCGGCAAGGTCATCAAGTGCGACCTGTGCGGCGGTGATCCAGAGTGCGTCGCAGCCTGTCCGACTCAGGCCATCACCTATGTCGATGCGAATGCCACCGGTCTTGACAAGATGCGCGCCTGGGCTGCAAAGACCGACAACGCAGCAGGCGCCTGAGGAGACGAGACATGAGCTGGACAAGAAAGATACTGCGCGTCAACCTGACCAATGGAACGGCTGAATCAGAAGCGCTGAACATGGACTGGGCCAGGGACTATCTGGGTCAGCGCGGCCTGGCCACTCGCTATCTGGTCGATGAGATCGACCCTCAGTGTGATGCGCTGGGTCCTGGCAACAAGCTGATCATGACCACCGGTCCACTGACCGGTACCATCGCCTCGACCGGCGGGCGCTATTCAGCCGTGTGCAAGAGCCCGTTGACCGGTACGGTTGCCTGCTCCAATTCCGGTGGTTTCTTTGGTGCCGAACTCAAATTTGCCGGTTGGGACATGATCATCTTCGAAGGAAAATCGGCAACTCCGGTCTACCTCAACATCGAAAACGAGGTGGCGCGCCTGATGCCGGCTGACGATCTGTGGGGCCAGTCCGTGTGGGCCGCCGATCATTCGCTTCGACAGAAACATCAGGATCCGCAAGTGCGTATCGCCTGTGTCGGCCGTTCTGCCGAACAGGGATGTCTGTACTCTGCCATTGTCAATGATCTGCACCGTGCTGCGGGGCGTTCCGGTGTCGGCACCGTCATGGCATCGAAGAATCTCAAGGCCGTGGTGGTACGAGGCACGAACGGAATCGGCAATGTGGACAACCCGACCGGGTTCATGCAGGCCACGAAGGCCGGCAAGAAAGTGCTGGCCGAGAATGCCGTAACGGGTCAGGGTTTGCCTACCTATGGCACACAGGTGTTGATGAACGTCATCAATGAAGTGGGTGCACTGCCGACTCGCAACATGCGCGACATCCAGTTCGAAGGTGCCAACGATGTTGGAGGCGAGGCCATGCATGAGCCGCGCAAGTCCGATGGCAAGCCGAACCTCACTACCAACGGTGCCTGCTATGCCTGCACCATCGCCTGTGGTCGTATCTCCACGATCGATCGCACGCATTTTTCCGTGAAGGACAAGCCCGAGTACTGGATCAACTCCGGAGGCCTGGAATACGAGGCGGCCTGGGCTCTGGGACCGGATACCGGTGTGGATGACATCGACGCCCTGACCTATGCCAACTTCCTGTGCAATGAAGACGGTATGGATCCGATCTCTTTCGGCTCTACGGTGGCTGCGGCCATGGAGCTGTACGAAGAAGGCATCATCACCACCGAACATACCGGCGGTGTGGAACTGAAATTCGGATCAGCCGAAGCCTTGTGCTGGGCGGCGGAAGTTACTGCCAGGGGTGAAGGATTCGGCAAGGATCTGGGCCTGGGCTCCAGGCGCCTGTGCGAAAAATATGGTCGTCCCGAATTGTCCATGACGGTGAAGGGTCAGGAATTTCCGGCCTACGATCCTCGTGGCATTCAGGGGATGGGGTTGGCTTATGCCACATCCAATCGAGGTGCCTGTCATCTGCGTGGTTATACCGTTGCATCCGAGATTCTCGGCATTCCCGAAAAGACCGACCCACTGGAATCGGACGGCAAGGCCGGGCTGGTCAAAGCCTTTCAGGACGCCACGGCAGCCGTGGATTCGGCCGGACTGTGCGTTTTCACCACTTTTGCCTGGACGATGGACGACATTGCACCCCAGGTTGATGCCGCCTGTGAGGGGGACTGGTCTACCGAACGCATGATGGAAGTGGGTGAGCGCATCTGGAACCTGGAACGTGATTTCAACCAGAAAGCGGGTATCACGGGTGCTGATGACACCTTGCCGGCGCGTCTGCTGAAGGAGGGTGCCGGCACCGGTCCTGCTCAGGGACGGGTCAATGATCTGGACAAGATGCTGCCCGAGTATTACCAGCTCAGAGGTTATGGTGCTGATGGCTCGATGACGGATGAGACCCGTCAGAAGTGGTCGTTGCCAGCCTGAATCAACGGCTGTGCTATCCGGCCGCGACGGTCAGGTAGTGCGAAGCGCCTGCCGATTCCGGCAGGCGCCAATCTTGAATTCACGGGCGCAGGCTGACTGCGCCCGCTTGGTCTTCAGACCTGTCAACGGTCGGGTGAAGCGGGCTTTCTGTCATTCGGCGACGGGAAGGTCTGAAGTCGATCACTCACTTTCAGGACGCAACTTATGCATTACGTGATTATCGGTGCCGGACCTGCCGGTGTTAACGCAGCCGAGCATCTGCGCCAGTATGATCCTCTGGGAAAGATCACCTTGCTGGTGGCAGAGGATGTGCCGCCCTATTCACGTATGGCCCTGCCGTATTATCTGGCAGACAATATTCCACCGGAAGGCACGTATCTGCGCAAGCAGGCGGGACATTTCGAGGCGCTGAATATCGATTTGCTGCAAGGTCGTGCCAGTTCCATCGATACTTCGGCCAAACGCATCACGCTATCGGGTGGTGACAAACTGGACTATGACAAGCTGCTGATTGCCACGGGTGCCACGGCGACCCGCCCACCGATCCCCGGTATCGACCTGGACCATGTTCACAACTGCTGGACCCTGAAGGATGCGCACAAGATCGTGGCCGGTACCGAGCGTGGTTCGCGGGTGATTCTGATGGGGGCGGGTTTCATCGGTTGCATCATTCTCGAAGCCCTGGCAGAGCGCGGTGTGGAACTCACTGTTATCGAGATGCAGGACCGCATGGTTGCACGCATGACCAATCAGGCCATGGGCAACATGATCAAGGACTGGTGCGTTGGCAAGGGCATCGGCGTGAAGACCTCCACCGGCGTGACGAGCATCGAACAAGGCAGTGATTCACCCCTGATGGTGCATACCGATCAGGGCGAGAGTCTGCCGACCGATGTAGTGATCTGTGCCACCGGGGTGCGTTCCAATACCGTCTTTCTGGATGGCAGTGGCATCGAGATCGATCTGGGCATTGTGGTGGACGATTATCTGCAGACGAGTGTGCCGGATGTCTATGCCGCGGGCGATGTGGCACAGGGGCGCGATCTGTCCACCGGCGAGTATCATGTACAGGCCATTCAGCCCACGGCGGTTGAACATGGCAGACTGGCTGCCCACAATATGGTCTATGGGCACGGTACACCGCACCCGGGCAATGTGAACATGAACATTCTGGATACGGCAGGACTGATATCCACGTCCTTCGGCCTGTGGATGGGGGTGGAAGGGGGCGATGAGGCGGAAATGAGTGATAGCGAAAACTTCAAGTACCTGAATCTGCAGTTTCGGGATGACGTTCTGGTGGGTGCCAGCAGCCTCGGCATGACGCAGCACGTGGGTGTGATGCGAGGTCTCATCCAGACCGGCAGTCATCTTGGCGAATGGAAAGACAAACTGATGAGGGAGCCGAATCGCCTGTCGGAAGCCTATCTGGCTTGCGCCCAGAGCCAGCACAAGGCCCTTGGGCCGGTCTAGAACATAGTCATGAAGATCACCTTCAAGCTGTATGCCACGCTGCAGGACCTGTTGCCACCCGGATCTGTCAAGAACGCAGTCACCATCGAGGTACCCGATTCGGTGACGTTGAACCAGATCATCGACCAGTACAAGGTGCCACGGGAACTTGCCCATCTGGTTCTGGTCAACGGCATCTTCAAATGCACTGAAGATCGGGACGTAACGGGCGTGTTGAAAGACAACGACGTGCTCGCCATCTGGCCACCAGTCGCAGGAGGTTGAGTGTCGAGTTCACAAATCGAGACTGGTGATGTCAGTGCCATTCCGCCAATCACCTATAGTCGGGAAATGGGCCTGACTCACGCTGATTTCTGGCGATTGTTACCAAGGGCCATGGGGAGTCATCCCTATTCGGTGGAAGGCAACCGGGTGGTGGCAAATGTGGATAATGGAAAGCTGGAGATCACGATCGGACCTTCCCAGGAGCGCCGCATAGCGTTGTTGCGCTTGCCTTATTCGCTGGTTTCCTTCAGCTTCGAGGGTGTAACCGAAGCACAACAGCAGGCGTTCAAGGCCCACTTCGATCTCCACTTTCAGAGAGGTGGTGGCTGAGAGCCCCGCAGAAGTTCAACCATGGTGTCAGGAAAGTGAGTAGCAATCAGACAAGCGATCGTTTCGACAGGCCATTGCGTGACCTGCGCGTGTCGGTAACCGACCGCTGCAATTTCCGCTGTGTTTATTGCATGCCCAAGGAGACCTTCGACAAGAACTATCGCTTTCTGCCGCGTTCCGAGCTGCTCAGCTTCGAGGAAATCGAGAGGGTGGTGCAGGCCGCTGCAGAGTTGGGTGTGACCAAGGTTCGCCTCACAGGTGGCGAGCCGCTGGTACGGCGCGACCTGGAAACCCTGATCACTCAGGTGCGCGATGTGCCCGGTATCACGGATGTCAGCATGACCACGAACGCCTCCCTGCTGACACGAGCCCGGGCCCGCAGCCTGCGCGATGCGGGTCTGCAGCGATTGAATGTGAGTCTGGATGCCATGGACGATGAGACATTCATGCGGGTCAACGATGTCGATGTCACCGTGCAGACCGTGCTCGACGGTATCGAGAATGCCGCTCAGGTCGATTTCGATTCCATCAAGGTCAATATGGTGGTCAAGAAGGGCCTCAACGATCATTCCATCCTGCCAATGGCGCGCTTTTTCCACGGTACTGGTCAGATATTGCGATTCATCGAATTCATGGATGTGGGCAACAGCAACGCCTGGGATCTGTCGCATGTCACCACCAGTGGCGAGATAGCCGACATCATCAATGCCGAATTGCCGATTCGACCAGCTGAAGCCAATTACCGCGGTGAAGTGGCCAAGCGTTGGGAATATCAGGACGGTGGAGGCGAGATTGGTATCATCTCTTCCGTATCGGAGCCTTTCTGTGGTGATTGCAGCCGCGCTCGCTTGAGTGCCACGGGCAGTATCTATACCTGCCTGTTCGCTTCCAGCGGTCATGACCTGCGTCCCGCACTGCGAGAAGGTGACACGGATACCGTGCGCGAGAAGCTGCGAAAGCTGTGGTCCGTGCGCGCCGATCGCTATTCCGAAACCCGTACGCAGACTTCCGTCATCCACATTCGTCCCAAGGTGGAGATGTCGTTTATCGGTGGCTGATCACCGGCCTGAGCGAGATTTTTCCCGGACCGCTGATGCCAGGTCGAGGCGGCTCCCGCAAATCCTTCCGATTCGTACCCACGGCTGACGACGCGTTGCGATAGGATCGAGGTTTCAGGGCGGCGGTCTGGGGCAGACGAACGATTCCGGTTGGTCGTCCTCTGCACAATCGCACATTCGGAGGCGACGCCCGTGAAAACCCTTCATCGTCTGACGACCGGCAACAAGCTCGGATCGCTCATCGATCGAAAAATGGTGAAGTACCTCAACCGGCGAGCGGCGCGTAATCGCCAGTTTCGCGGCACCCGGATGGCCATCTTCGCCAACGAGCACGTGGGTATACAGATCAATCAATACGGGGTGTACGAGAGACAGGAGTTGATGGTCCTGTTCGATTTTCTCAAGCCCGTGGAAGATGCCTTCGCCCGAGCAACCGTGATCGATGCCGGCGCCAATATCGGAAATCATTCCCTGTTCTTTTCACACTACTTCCAGCAGGTAGTGGCATTCGAGCCGAACCCGTCCACCTGCAGATTACTGGCGTTCAATACCGAGCAGGTGGATAACATCAGCATCGTGAATCAGGGGTTGGGTGATGAGCAAGGGACGTTGTTGCTGGTAGAGGATTCGATGAACATGGGAGCATCGTCCATCGTCAGAAAGGCCGGCGCTGATGAACGGCAGATTCCCGTGCAGATTGAAACCCTGGACCGGGCAACGGCCGATATCGACTGCATCGAGATGATCAAGATCGATGTTGAAGGTTTTGAGATCAATGTGTTGACAGGTGCGTCCGGACTCATTGCCAGGCATCAGCCGATCATCGTTTTCGAGCAACATGCCGGAGAATTTCATGATGGCAGCACCGAGTCGCTGCGTTTCCTGAGCGATCGGGGCTATCGTTTCTGTTGGCACCAGAAAGGGAGTGCGATGCGTGTCAGGGCATTGTCGAATCTGGTGAACATTCGCGAATACTTCATCGGTGTCAGGCATCGTATTGTCTACGATGAAAAGGTACCGGAGAAGAATCACTCCATGCTCATTGCCGTACCTGAGCGCTATTCTCGGCAGCTGCTGGCGTGAACCGGATCCACCCATGACCATTCTCGTGTTCGACTCCGGCATCGGCGGTCTGTCGGTATTGCGTGAGGCGCGCATGCTGATGCACGACCATCAGTTTGTCTATGTCGGGGATGATGCCGGTTTTCCCTACGGTGACTGGGACGGGGCAGCGTTGACCGAACGCATGGTCGGGCTGTTCGAAACCCTGCTTGCCTGTTATCAGCCACAGCTGGCCATCGTTGCCTGCAATACGGCGTCAACCCTCATCATGCCGGCCTTGCGCTCACGCTTCGATATCCCCTTCGTCGGCATTGTTCCAGCCATCAAGCCGGCGGCAGAACGAACGGCCTCGGGGTTGATCACCGTGCTGGCCACGCCCGGAACCATTCAACGACCCTATACGAAGGAGCTGGTGAAGCGCTTTGCCAGTCATCGACAGGTGAACATGGTGGGTGCGACTCGTCTGGCACGCCTGGCAGAGGAACACATGCAGGGGCGACAGATCGATACGGCCATCCTGCAGGAGGAGATCGGTCCTTGCTTTGTGGAACTGGACGGCAAGCGTACGGACATCATCACGCTGGGCTGCACCCATTACCCATTCCTCGTCAATGAAATGCGCAAGCTTGCCCCTTGGCCGGTCGACTGGCTGGACCCGGCAGAGGCCGTGGCTCGTCAGGCTCGAACGGTTCTCGCCAGAGATCTGCCGGAGGCTCTGCATGACAGGCCCGGCTCGGCTCGACCAGCACCGGATATTGCCCTGATGACTTCCGGCTCTCCGCCATCGCCCATCATCCGTTTGCTGGCTGGGCTTGGCCTGCATCTGCAGGCTCGGGATTTTCCCTCCTTGTCTGTTCCGCGATAGATGACAGTTGCTACCTGTGGCTGAAGTAAATCCCTTTACTGTTGGTTCGGCAGTGACTGACAGTCGTCGTTCGGAGAAGCGTTCAGCCAGAGCCTACTGCAACCGTGTCATCCCGTTCATTCTCTGCCTGTTCAATGACGCTGAAACGCTTGCGGATGAACCACAGCAGGATCAGTGAGGGCAAGACCATCAGGGCCGTAATGATGAAGAACAGACCCCAGTCCCCATCGAGTGAGTCGACCATCCAGCCGGAAGTGGCCGCCAGCAGTGTGCGACCAGCCGTGCCCAGAGAGGCCAGCAGCGCGTATTGCGTGGCTGTATAGGTGCGATCGACCAGCAGGGAGATGAAGGTCACGAAGATGACCGTCGCTACCGAGGCGGTCACATCATCCACCAGCACGGCGGCGGCAAACAGCCACTGCGACGGCTCTTGACTCCAGGCCATGAAAGAGAACATCAGGTTGGTGGCGGCCATCGCAATACCGGCCAGCAGCAGGGCTCGAACGATACCCTGACGCACGGCAAACCAGCCGCCGATGAGCGTGAACACGACGGTGACCACCCAACCCAGACCTTTCGAGTAGATGGCGATGTCGGATTTGGAAAAGCCGATTTCCTTGTAGAAAATGATGGACATCTTGCCCACGAAGGCTTCACCGATCTTGAACAGAAAGATGAAGCCGAGAATGGCCAGAGCCACTTTCACACCGTTATGCCGGAAGAAACTGGCAAATGGCGCCACGATGGTGCTGCCCAGCCAGGCAATGATGCCCCGTTCCCCGCCTCCGATGGCAGAACCGAAAGCCGCCTGGTCGCGGTGCTGGGCGGCCTGGCGTTCACGCCAGGAGGCCTCGGGTATGAGCAGCAGTAGCGCGTTCATGATCAGCACCAGCACGGCCAGGGCCTGGAAGGTGAGCTGCCAGTAGTTTTCGAAGCCCTGCTTTTGCAGCGCATCGGCAATGAGCAGGGCCAGAAATCCGCCCAGCTTGTAGCCGGTCCACCAGCCAACCACGGCCACGGCCGCACCGGCTGCCATGGCGCCGGTTTCCGAGCGGCCGATCTGCTCGATGCGCAAGGCATCGATGGTGATGTCCTGCGAGGCCGAACTGATGGCAATGGCCAGACCGATGGCAATGATCAGGGCGAGATTGTCGGTCGGATTCAGATTGCCCCAGAGCAACATGGCCATGACGATGATGGCCTGCAGGCACAGAATCCAGGCCTTGCGCTGACCGACGCGCTCGGTCAGAAGCGGAATGCGAATCCGGTCGATCAAGGGTGCCCACAGGAAGTTGATGCTGTACACCCCGAAGATGAGCGAGGCAAAACCGATGGTACTGCGACTCAGCCCTTCTTCCTTCAGCCACAGTGACAACGCGCTGCCGATCAGTACCCAGGGAAAGCCACTCATCGCTCCCAGCAGGAGAATTCTCAGCATGCGTTTGTCGGCATAGACATCCAGGGATGCTCGTTCCGCGCTGGCAGTGTCACTCATGGGGATCTGATCGGTTGAATTGCCTGACTGACTATAGCTTCAGATACCGGCCTCGGCTACTCTGACGGGACATGTCGGAAAACGGTTCGAACGGATGACTCAGGCAGTGCAGGGGTATGCGGAAGGGTATTACGGGCGGCTGCCCTCCTGGCAGGAGCGGCGTGTGTTGCTGGACACGCTGGCGCGCCACGGACAGAACACCTATTACTACGCACCCAAGGAGGATGCCCGGCACCGCCTGAACTGGCGGGAGCCGTACGACAGCGAGTGGCGTCGGGAATTTGCATTGTTCTGCGACGCCGCCCGAGAGCTTGGTATTCGTGTTGTTGCCGGTGTGGCACCGGGACTGGACTTCGATTTCAAGGATTTGCAGGGTGGGCCGGATCGCCGATTGCTGTTCGACAAGTGCAGGCAACTACTGGCTGACGGCGCCGATGGTCTGTCGCTGCTGATGGATGATATCGATGAGGATTTTCCGAGCCGCAGTGGAGGCATGACATCCGAAGGGCTGGCGCATGCCCGACTGGCCAATGCGCTGGCTGATGAACTGGGCCGGAGTCTGTGGGTAACACCAAGAATCTATGCCAACGAGCTGGCAGCATCGGCACCGGACTATCTGCCGGATTTTCTGGCGACCCTGTATGAATCGCAGACGGTACTGTATTGCGGCCGGGACATCGTGACTCGCCGGGCTGATTGTCTCGACATTCGACAGGTAGCACCGACCAGCGCGCACTCACTGGTGCTGTGGGACAATCTCTATGCCAATGATTATTGTCCACAACGACTGTTTGTTGGTGCCTGGTCCGGCCGAGATCACGTCACTGACTGTGTCCTGAATCCGACGGGCCTGTTGCACACGGATTGTCTGTTGCTGGACATGATGGCCACGACCCATTCCCGCGGCCCGGGCGGTGATGCTGAAGGCGTCTGGAGTGAGGTGATGGTTCGTCATGGGGTGCCGGAGGAGTTTCGGGCTGTCGCCGGGTATTTTGCTCACCCGGTGTTCAATGGCGAGGAATTTCATCCACCGCTACCGCCGGATGCGGCAACCCTCGCGGCCATCGAGACCTGTCTGTGGCGCTGGAAGACGCCGCTGTCGCGCGAATGGTATCCCTTCCTCTTCGGGCTGAAGCTGGACCTGCTGATACAGCAGGGCAAGATGTCTCCGTTGCGGATTCGCAAGACGCAATCCGCCCCACTGGCAGTGCGCCTCGGAGTCGGTGGTACGAGCTGAGCTGCAGCCGGTCAGAAGAGCCGTTTCACCGAACTCATGGGGCCGGCGCGATCGATGACGGCCTGTAAAGGCTCGATGACGCAGCACAGAGAGTGGGCAGTGGCGTGCAGCAGTTCACCGGGTGACAGCAAAATGCCTGTGTGCCCAGGCCAGTAGGCCAGATCCCGGGCCTGGTAGTCATCAGGGCCGACGTCGACGCTGAGAAAGGCTTCCTGATCACCGCTGTCGCGCGGAATGGCCATTCCCTGCGACAGTGCCAGGGCCTGTACCAGGCCGGAACAGTCAACGCCTTCCGGGCTGCGTCCACCCCAGAGATAGGGGCTGCCCAGAAACACATTGCGGGCCAGAGTCAGCGGGTCTGCCGGAAGGGTATCGGACAATGGCAGACAATGCTCGGACCAGAGATAATGGCCACAGCTCGTGCGGCTGAAGGGGGTGCCGGCCTCCTCGGTCAATGCGACTTCTGCCCCGAAAGGGATGCGGTAACAGAGTTGGCTTTTCAGATCGGCTCTGGCGAAGAGCAGGGTGCTGCGCTGACAGACTCGGTGAGTGCTGGCGATCCGCGCTGCATCGCCAGTCTCCAGATGGTCACGCTGCATGAATCCTTCATAGCCATCCTTGAGCAGTCTGACATGGCACCAGGCGCCATGTTCGTTGAGTATGCGGACACTTTCGCCATACAGGGTTTCACTGGTCCGCTTGGCATCCAGTTCCGGTTCTGCGAGTACCGCCGCCACAGGCCGATTGATACGGCAGGCTTGGTCTGTTGAATCAGGCGTCATGAGCGAAACCGGGTGCAGGCCCTTTCAGAGTGAGTCCATGAATAGTAGTCTATTCCGGGGGTCGGACCACGTTCGCGGGTTCTGATCGATGGCAGGCGATTCGACCATGGCGAAGGCAGAAAACGGTAGCAAAGGCGTACAGGCACGGGCCGCCGGGTATGGGCTGGTTCTCCGAGGTGGCTTTACTGTCGGACCCGGTGATGCCTTGCCGGTGTGCCATTCTGGTGAGCCTGCTGCGCTACTGCTGCTGTTCGGTCAGGCTGGCTCAGACATCTGGGCTGCTTTCTCGCACTCTGCCGAATACGCGGATGGCGAGGCCGATCCACTGGATCGCTGGAGTGCCCGTGTAGGCAAGGCTCTGGCCGAAGAGTTGGGTGGAACGGCTTGCTTTCCGTTCGAAGGGCCTCCCTGGTACCCCTTTGGTCAGTGGGCACAGCGTGCGGAAAACCTGCAGCCGTCTCCACTGGGTATCCTGATGCATCCGGATCATGGTCTGTGGCACGCCTACCGGTTTGCGATCGTCTTGCCGGCAGACGCCGAGCTGAGCAGGCAGTGGCAGCACGCAGAGGCAGAGGCAGAGGCAGAAGCAGAAGCAGAGGCGCGCCGGATGCCGGTTGCTCATGCCTGCGATGATTGCGCAGAAAAACCGTGTCTTCATGCCTGTCCGGTCGGTGCCTTCAGCGACGGGAATTACGATGTCGTGGCCTGCGCCGCATACCTTCGAGAGAATCACGAAGCGCCTTGTCATCAGCTGGGTTGCCTGGCTCGTGCGGCCTGCCCGCAGGCAGCTGAGGCTCGCTATGAGCCCGTTCACTGCCGATTTCACATGGAGCAGTTTCTGCTCTCGTTGCCATGAAGCTCAATGGCAACTGTAACAACCGTCCGGCACCGCGTCGGTCTCGAGCAGGGGCGGAGCATGCGGCAGGCGGGCAGGCGGGCAGGCGGGCAGGCGGGCAGGCGGGCAGGCCGGCAGGCGGGCAGGCGGGCAGGCGGAAGGCGGAAGGCGGAAGGCGGAAGGCGGAAGGCGGAAGGCGGAAGGCGGAAGTGGGGCGGCTGTTGCTGATATCGGCGGGTGGAACGGCTGAAAGGCAAGGACTCGTTGCTGTTCGGGCTTTCGCACGGGATAATGAGCCCCCATTCAACGCATTTTCCGTGACCCATGGCTCTGTCCTGTCTGCCCGTCCTGTCATGAACGATCTGTCGACAGTTCCGAACGTGTTATCCGGCAAAGCGCTCAACGGTGCAGGCAGCTACGCTGTCGTGGATTTCGAAACCACCGGTCTGAGCCCGCATCAGGGTGATCGGGCCATTGAAATCGGTATTTCGATGTTTCGTGATGGCAAGGAAGTCGGCACATATGCATCACTGATCAACCCGGGTATGCGCATACCTTCCTTCATCACGCAGTTGACCGGCATCTCCAATGACATGGTGTCTAGCGCGCCTACGGCTCGCGAGGTGTTCGAAGAAGCTCTGGCATTCGTGGGTGATGCGCAACTGGTGGCTCACAATGCCAGCTTCGACCGGAAGTTCTGGCGGCGCGAGCTCTCGGAGGAGTTGGGTATTGAATGCCAGCGACAATTCGTCTGTACCTTGATGCTGGCACGACGTGTTTTCCAGTCATTCACCAGCCATCGTCTGGGAGAAATTGCGCGTGTCCTGGGAATCGACACTGGAAGAAGCCACCGGGCACTGGATGACGCGCGAGTGACCACGGTGATTCTGGCGACGATGCTGGACAGGCTTCAGGCGGCCAATCCGGAGCAGACCATTGACGGCGCCTTTCTGCAGACTTATCAAAAGAAGGCAAGAACACAACTACCTGACCTCTCCTGACCCGGTCGGCTGCTGACAGTCGTGCGTGCTTGAAAGAAGCGGTATTGCAATAGCCGGCGGGTCGGTTGTCGAAGTGCCGTCGATGCCCGAAAAGTCTCCGCAGGCAAGGCGATATTACAATCATCGCTGCCGCAGACGATGGCATCAGACTGTCCGCATACAATGCGTGTCGGGCGTGTCGGGCGTGTCGGGCGTGTCGGGCGTGTCGGGCGTGTCGGGCGTGTCGGGCGTGTCGGGCGTG
>CANLXI010000046.1 GCA_947495035.1 uncultured Granulosicoccus sp. | reverse complement strand
CTGTGCGTCTGTGCGTCTGTGCGTCTGTGCGTCTGTGCGTCTGTGCGTCTGTGCGTCTGTGCGTCTGTGCGTCTGTGCGTCTGTGATGATGCGTTTACAGAGCCAGCGTCCGTCACGACGCAGGATCGTTACTGACGGGCGTTTTCACGCTGTTGTTCTCACTCAGCGCGGCGCGTAGAGCACGCGCTTGAACGGCCAGACATCCGACAACCACGCTGAGACAGTCTCCCAGAGCACGACATCCAGTTGAGCATGGCTGGCCCTCACCCATGATGCTGCTTCCACATCAAAGTCATCCTGCTTCGCCGGGTACAGGTAGACGCATCCAATGACCTCATCACCATCCAGCACCGAGTAGGTGAATCCCTGCCGGGCTGCGAAATCGTCCGCGTGCATTTCAAGGTCGGCGAGATTTTTCTCCAGTGGCATCGCGAAAGGCCAACTGCTCTTGCCGCGAGGAAACCCGGGCGTTGTCCGGATGTGATCGATACTCGACATCCACGCGTCGTGATCACGCGCGTTGTGTTGCGGGCCCAGCGACTCCAACCGAAAGTGGTCGGTATTCAATCCGGGCGGCACGGAAAAGTCATCGGGCACGAAGGGTGCTGACATGGTTGTGACTCTATCGTTGAGAGATTTACCGATTGATCTTTCCATCGGGGAATATGCAACCGGCCTTTATCAAAACGTCGGTGCCACCAGCACCTTGCCCGCGGATGGGCGCTTTCTGAGCCTGTCCACATACGCAATCAGTCGCGGTAGATCAACCAGAAATCCTTCAGCCGCTGGCAAACCTGACAGATAATCGAGCATCGGCGCGGCTATCGCATCGGCGATACTGAAGGTGTCTCCTACGAGATAATCGCCTTCGGCAAGCTGTTCGTCCAGCAGTTTCAGTACGCGAGCCAACTCCGGTTTGGCAGCATCTACCACCTCCTGACGTACGGCACCCTCCTTGCCCTTGGGGAACACGAATTCCAGCAGGTAGCTACGCACGATCACATGGTCGACATACAATGCAAGCATTGAAGTCCATTGATCCACCTGGGCTCGCAACCAGGGGTCTTCCGGCTGCAGCGCTGGTCCTGTAAAGGTAGTATCCAGATAGCGGCAGATACTCGGGGTCTCGATCAGATGCCTGTCGCCGTGCACCAGTACCGGTATCTTGCCGAAGGGGTGAATAGAGTGTATTCGTGTCACCCAGATCTCGACATTCGCTGTAGAGCCGACAATGCCCTGGAAAGAAGATCACAAATCCCTGACTCGCCAACGCATTCCGGAGTCCGTCGCAGTGTTGTTCAGCCGACTGGGTTTCGACGGTATCAGCATCGACAAGGTGATGGAACATGCGGGTCTGAATTGACTCCAATCCAATTGATCGTAACCAGGCAATGCAACAAGTGGTTCTTCTTATCGGCGGTATCGCAATTTCTCGCAATCTGACCGACGAAACTCCAGCGCAGGAGTTGCTTGCTGTGTGTCGCTCGCTTGCATTGGACCTGGTACCCGTGCAGGGCTGAGCCACTTCTCCCGGGCCAAGCACTCTGGCAAAGCCGAATATCGAACCTGAGATGATCAAGATAGGACGACAGGCACCAGAGGTTGATGCAAGTATTTGCCCGGATAATGATTACGTTCACCTCTATCCGCCCAACGTTGCTCAGAACTGGCTTGGACTTCCCCCTCACCCCGAAAGTGTAAGCTGACGGTGTGAAACACAGGGGAATTAGAATGGCACACAGTCATACGATGCCACAGTTGGGCCACGACCTGTATCTCAGTTATATGGGTGCAGAAACCGATCTGAAATTCAATCATGGAGTTGACCTGCCCGGTTTTGCGTCTTACCCATTGCTCGAATCAGAAAATGGAAGAGATATGCTGCGAGGATACTATTCAAGCCTTATCGAGTTGGCTCAACAGTTCAAGGTAGGTGTAATCATTGACAGCGCTACGTGGGTTGCCAACCGTGACAGAGGCGCACAAATTGGCCAGAGCCGGCAATCGCTGGAACGGTTGAACCTGGATGCAATAGAACTGATTGTTCAGATACGTGAACAGCATGACGATGTTCCCATTGTCCTGTGCGGCCAGGTTGGCCCGCGCGGGGACGGATACGCCCCTGAAGAATTGATGACAGCGGATGAGGCCGAAAACTACCACGACGAACAAATTGAAACGTTGTCCCGGACAGATGCCGACTTCATCTGCGCGACGACGTTATGCTACCCGGAAGAGGCGATTGGAATTGTCCGCAGCGGAAAGACATTTGGAAAACCCGTTGCCATTTCCTTTACGGTTGAGAAAAATGGTTGCTTGCCAACTGGAATATCGTTGAAGAATGCGATCATAGCCGTAGATGAGGCGACCGATACCGACGCCATCTACTTCATGGTCAACTGCGCTCATCCAGATCACTTCACACACGTGTTGGCCGACGAACCCTGGTTTCACAGGGTCAAGGGGCTGGTTGTCAATGCTTCGCGCTGCAGCCATGCCGAACTTGACGAAGCCGTATCTCTTGATCACGGCGATCCTGTTGAGCTCGGCGCACAACTGGCGGATCTACGGCGAATGTTTCCACACCTATCCATTCTGGGCGGATGCTGTGGAACGGACATGCGACACATGAAATGCATCGCTGAACAAGCGAAGGCTGTGATTCCGTAGCTGTTCACCATTGCCAACCCACTGACTCCAATGTAATTGATCGTAAACAGGCAATGCAACCAGCGGTACTTCTGATCGGCGGTATCGCAATTTCTCGCAATCTGACCGATGAAACTCCAGCGCAGGAGTTGCTTGCTGTGTGTCGCTCGCTTGCATTGGACCTGGTACCCGTGCAGAGCTGAGGCGCGTGCATCGTCTTGAGCTCGGCAGTCGTCAAGGGTTGCAGGCACCCGCCGGCAAGGAGTACGGTAAACGAATCACCCATTGCATTACGCCACGGAGTTCGCTGATGTTCGACGAAGTCATCACGACCGAGGAACGTCTGCGCGAGATTGTCGGCACGCCCAGCCACCGCATGGCCGGTAAATGCATTGACCATATCGACGATATCTGCCGGCGCTATATCGCCGCCTCCCCTTACATCGTGCTCTCCACTCGCGGCAGTGATGGATTGCTGGATATGTCGCCCAAGGGTGATGCGGCCGGTTTCGTTCACGTTATCAATGACAAGACGCTTGCCATTCCCGAGCGGCTTGGCAACCAGCGGGCCGATACCTTCCACAATCTGCTGACCAATCCCGAGATCGGAATCATTTTCCTGATCCCGGGCTTCCCCTTCATCTTGCGAGTGAGCGGAACCGCTCAGGTGGTGCGGGATGATGCACTTCAAGCCGGATTTGCCGTGAAGGGCAAGGAGCCGGATCTGATTACCGCCGTCACTGTCGAAGAGGCTTTCGTGCATTGTGCCAAGTCCATTGCCCGCTCCAATATCTGGCATCCGAACAAATGGCCAATGACTGACGACATCCCTTCCTATGCCGTTTCCACCGTAGCCCATGCGGCATTGACCGAGAGTGTGGAGGAGATGCAGGCGATGATCGATGACGACTTCGACAATCGGATGTATTGACTTTCCGAGCTTCCAGGCGGTCCCTTGAATGACGGCAATCCGATCATCACCACGTGCATCGTCAGCAGCCTGTTGTGACGCAGCCAGAAACAGTTACACGGGCCATACAGTAACGTGACGCCCATATCAGTAACGTGACACTCATGTTTACAATCGCGTCGTCGATATCATGAAAGTCGGGGCTGTTGTCATCGGCAACACCCGCTCGGCCGGCATTGGATTTCGGCTGATGGCAACCAGAGTCCGGTTTTTCTCTCAAGCCCAAAGTACGGAGGCCACATGACTGACGCGCAATCGACCAACAGCGCTGCCTGGTTCGAGGAGATTCTCGACGCCATGACGGACATGGTTCTGGTCAAGGGACCCAAGTCGCGTCTGCTGTGGGCCAATCGAGAATTTCGTGAGTACTATGGCCTGAGCAATGAACAGCTGCGCGAGCTGATCGACGGCGAACAAAGCGACCCTGACGACACCCTGCAATACGTCAGTGATGATCACAAGGTCTTCCAGACCGGCAAGATGCTCGACATACCGGCAGAACCGGTCACCGATGCCGACGGTGTCGTGCGCTATATGCACACGATCAAGAACCCGATTTTCGAAGATGGCAAGGTGGTCAGGCAGGTAGGCGTCAGCCGCCCCGTGACCGATCCGGATCTGATTGCGCAAATGTCCAGGAACCGGGCGGAGCGCAAGGAGTCCACCGAGTCACTGCGCACCCTGGTCAGGGCCATGCCCAGTGCGGTGGTCATGGTTGATGCATCTCACCGTATTCTGGCCTGTAGTGAAGCATTTGCGCAGCTGCAATCCAGACTGCTCTCGCAACCCATCAGCATCGAAGAGCTTCTGGAAGAGGACTATGCTGAACGGCTGGAAGCCAGATTGCCCCTGCTGAACGATATCGATGCAAGCATGGCGGGCGAGCAGCCACCAAGGCGCATCGAAGCCGTGTCGCCGGCGGACAGCGCGGAGAGCTGGATCGAGATCGAATGCAGGGCTTGGCGTGGCGCCAATGGCGCCGTCTCGGGGAGCGTGGCCGTACTCTACGACGTGACCCAACAGCACCTTGACCAGAAAAACCTGCTGCAGGCCAACGAAGAACTGTCCCAGTTCAACTACCATGTGTCACACGATCTGGTAGCGCCAATCACCACCACACGCGGCCTGCTGAATACCATCGCCGAGGACATCAGCGATGCGCAGTATGAGCAATTGCCCGAGATGATAAGCATGGCACAGGGGCGACTGCTGAAGCTGAACAACCTGGTCACTGACCTGATGATTCTCGCCAGAGCCGATACCGCTTCGGTCAACGCCACCGAGTTCGATCTGGCCGCCGTCGTCGAGGATATCATTACCACGCAGCTGGCGGACTGTGATCCGGATCCGGCTGACAAAGTCGAGCTGCATCTGGACGTGAGCACACTTCATTCCGACAGGACACGCATTACGCAGGTGATGACGAACCTGTTGTCGAACGCGCGCAAGTTTCGTGATGAATCCGAGGACAATCCGACGATCTCGATACGCTCATTCAGAGAAGACGATCAGGTCGTGGTGCAAGTCAGTGACAATGGACTGGGCATCGACAAGGAACTGGGCGATGACGCCTTCACGATGTTCACCCGTGGCTCGTCGCAGCATATCGGCCATGGCCTCGGATTGTATATCGTCAAGAAGCATGTCGACCGATTGGGCGGTCAGGTTCGGATTGCCAGTCTTCGCAAGCCGACGGTGTTCAGCATTCACCTGCCGGAACACGCGAGGCCTTCGACATGAAAAGGCATAGCGTACTCATTGTCGACGACAATGCGATCGACCTCATGGTGCATAGCCGAGCGCTGAAACGCAGTGGTCGATTCGACACGGTCGACACGGCCCAGTCCGGTAAGGAGGCGCTCGCGCTTTTGCAGGATCATGCGGCCAATCGTCTGCAGGATCCGGAACAGTTTCCGGTGCTGCTGATGCTGCTGGACATCAACATGCCGGTCATGAACGGATTTGACTTCCTCGAACGTCTGAAGGAGATAGGGCTGACTGACGATCCGCGATTCATCGTGATGCTGACCTCCTCCAGCGCTGACACCGACAGGCAAAAGGCGTTGAGCAATGCCCGGGTAGCCGATTATCTGGTCAAGCCGTTCAGTACCACTGACGCACATGCCATAGCGGACAAGCTCGACAGCTGGGAAGACAGTCCTCCGGGCAGTTGAAGGCTCTGAGCGAAAACGCTGGCTGACCGGACATCAGGGGCGTGGTCCGAATGCCCTGTGGCTGTCGCCAAGGAATTGTTCGCCTTGATCAATAACGTCAATCTGCCCTGCGCATCGTCGCTGAGGCAGGTTCCACCTGAAAATCCAGCTCCGCGTTGTCCGTCACTTCCTTCATCACGAAGAAGCTGCGGATCTGCCGCACACCCGGAAACGCGATCAGCTGCTCCCCGTGCAGCTTGTTGAAATCGGCCATGTCCCTGACCCGCACTTTCAGGAAATAGTCGAAGTCACCGGCTACCAGGTGGCAATCCAGCACGAAACTCAGTTTCAGAATGGCGGCCTCGAAGGCGGCGAAACTCTCGGGCGTCGAGCGATCCAGCACCACACCTACCATGACGAGAGCGCCGCGCGAAACGCTCGCGGGATTGATCATGGCGCGAAATCCCGAGATGCAGCCTCCCTCGATCAGCCGCTGCGTTCGTCGGTGACAGGTGGCCGCACTGACGTTAACCTGCTGCGCCAGCTCCGCATTGCTCAGCCGTCCATCGGCCTGCAGGAGTTTGAGAATCTTGCGGTCAATACGATCCAGCTCGATGGTGATGATGGAATCTTCCAATTTCAGCCTCTTTTTCGAGCAATCATGGCAATTCGGAACATCCTATCACCCATTCATGATCACTCAGGTAGCTGATTCTGAAAGCAGCTTCCATGCGATTTCCAGCAGACTTTATCTCACGGAAACCGACACCAGAGGCTGCCTCCATGAACCTGTCCCGATTCGAACGCTACCCACTCACCTTCGGCCCCACTCCCATCGAGCACCTGCCTCGTCTGACAGACGCGCTGGGCGGCAAGGTGCAGATCTACGCCAAGCGCGATGACTGCAACTCCGGCCTGGCCATGGGCGGCAACAAGCTGCGCAAACTGGAGTACATCGTGCCCGACGCCATTGCCTCGGGCGCAGACACCCTGGTTTCCATTGGTGGAGTGCAGTCCAATCACACCCGCATGGTGGCCGCTACCGCCGCCAAGATCGGCATGAAATGCGTGGTCATCCAGGAAAGCTGGGTGCCACACGAGGACGCTGTCTACGATCGCGTCGGCAACATCCTGATGACGCGCCTGATGGGGGCTGACAGCCGCATGGTGGACGAGGGATTCGATATCGGCATTCGCCAGAGCTGGGAAGAGGCCATGCAATCGGTGCGTGACGCCGGAGGCCAGCCCTATGCCATTCCCGCAGGTGCGTCCGTACACCAGTATGGCGGACTCGGCTATGTGGGCTTCGCCGAAGAGGTACGGGCCCAGGAAGCCGAGATGGGCATCCGCTTCGACTACATCGTGGTCTGCGTGGTCACCGGCTCCACCCAGGCCGGCATGATTGTCGGCTTTGCCGAGGACAACCGCGCCGACAGGGTCATCGGCATAGACGGTTCAGGCACCCCCGAGCAATTGCGTCGGCAGGTTCGGCAGATTGTGGACAACACTGCCGAACTGGTGGAACTGGGACGCCCAGTGCGCGATGATGAAATCGTCATCAACCCGGATTACGCCTACCCCGCCTATGGTGTGCCCAGCAAGGAGACCAATGAGGCCATCCGTCTGGCTGCCCGCACCGAAGCCATGATCACCGACCCCGTCTACGAAGGCAAATCCATGCAGGGCATGATCGACCTGATCGGCAAGGGCTTCTTCCCGGAAGGCTCGAAGGTGCTCTACGCCCACCTGGGCGGCGCGCCGGCCCTGAACGGTTACAGCTATACCTATCGCAACGGCTGACAGGGCGATCGCCCTCACGATGTGAATTGGCGGAACTGGCGTCGCCTGAACGCCTGTTACTTGCCTCGTCCGGATGGAATGACAACGGACGAGGCATGTGAGCGTCGAACAGCAGGTTGGGCTGTGCGTTGGACTGCGCGACGACCTGAACGCTGAATTGCAAGGCGAATTGCACGGCAAACAGCACGGCAAACAGCACGCCAAACAGCACGCCAGACTGCGCACTGAACCGCAGATTGAGCTGCAAATCGACCTGGAAATTGAACCGAGCAACGAACTGAACATCGAACCAGCCAGAAGGAAGAACGACGCTTTTCTCAATAGTCAATGGGCCATTTGCCCACTACCATACCAGTTCTCTCGCTTGCTACTCTCGAAATCGATCTGAAAGCGCTTGATATACCGCACAATTTCGGTGCATTGGAGGCTGTCTCGGTAATGCTTGCCGAAGGCTTTTGTTCCTCAGGCCGCTAATACCTGACAGTAGTCGCAGATCGGGACTGGTTCGACGGCTTCAACTAGAAAATCGGTCACGACTCCTGTGAGCGTCTGCAATCGTCCTCACGATTGACTATTGCACACTGCATACAACATATTGAGACCACCCTCCAGGCTGGGAGTTTTGCATGAAATATCACACCTACGAGATGGCCCGTTCAGCACTGATGCCCTTGCGCATTCAGGGTCGCTGGATGCGACGTATGGTGAACTCCCCTTTCAACCCCTGGCCTGACAATTACGCACAACGCTGGATCTCTGCCTCGGCCACCATGTTCGAGAACATGACGCGGCGCTATGGCAAGCCGGAATGGGACATCGACAGCACCCGGATTCACGGACTGGATGTGCCTATCACCGAAGAGATCGTGCTGCAGCGCACATGGTGTGATCTGCTGCACTTCGACAGGGACGAGACAGTCTGCGGCAAGCGCTACGACCCCAAGGTGCTGCTGATAGCGCCCATGTCGGGGCATTACGCCACCTTGCTGCGTGGCACCGTCAAGGCGATGCTGCCCGAACACAATCTGTACATCACCGACTGGCGGGACGCCCGGGAAGTCCCGGTGGCAATGGGCTCGTTCAGTCTGGACGACTTCATCACCGAAATCATCGAATGCGTGCGCTGGCTGGGGAACGATGTGCATGTGATCGCGGTCTGCCAGCCTTCGGTGCCGGCACTGGCAGCAACAGCGGTCATGGCGGCCATGCAGGATGAGTGCACCCCCGCCTCCCTGACCCTGATGGGAGGCCCGCTGGATACACGGCGCAACCCCACGGCGGTGAACGAACTGGCCGAGTCCAAGCCCATTGAATGGTTCAGGAACAACGTCATCGAGCATGTGCCCTGGCCCAATGCCGGCTGCATGCGCCGGGTCTATCCCGGTTTCATCCAGTTGTCCGGCTTCATGCAGATGAACCTGAACCGTCATATCGAGGCCCACAAGAACGTGTTCAACGACCTGATCAAGGGCGATTGTGACAGCGTCGAACAGCACAACCGCTTCTACGATGAGTATCTGGCGGTCATGGACCTGCCGGCCGAGTTCTATCTCGACACAGTAGAGCGCGTCTTTCAACAGCACGCACTGCCCAAGGGTGAATTCACCTACAAGGGTGAAGTCATCGACCTCGGTGCCATCAAGGACACTGCCCTGATGACGGTCGAGGGTGAGCGCGACGACATCTGTGGACTGGGTCAGACGGAAGCCGCTCAGGACATGTGTCCGAACATCCCCGACGAGAGTCGCTGGCATTACGTGCAGCCGGGCGTCGGTCATTACGGGGTATTCAACGGCACGCGCTGGCGAACGGAGATTCAGCCGCGCATCCGGGAAATGATCCGCACGGTGCGCTTCCGACGTCAGGCGGGCAACGATACCGAATCCAATACCGATACCGGCGCGGATACCAGCGAGACATCCAGGGCAGCCTGAAGCCCCCCCAGTCGCGGCTGGCAACCGCAGGTCGGCCGTGTTCGCCGGTCGCTTGTGAACGCCGTTCCTGACCCTGAGGGTACGCCTGACCCTGCCTTGTACGGTATGCTGCGCGACCTGCCAATACGCAATATCGTCATCTCGTGATCAGTCCCGAACAACGTGTGCGCGCCACAATGAGCGCAGCCTTCACCCAAGTGGCCAGGAACAGCGGTTCCGATGCGTCCGTCCATCCGGTCGACCCGGTGTTGCAGGCCAGTCGCCATGCCGACTTTCAGGCCAATGCCGCCATGGCCATGGCCAAGGCGCTGAAGAAGAACCCGCGTGAGATCGCCGCGGCGGTTATCGAGGTGGTGGAAGCCGACGAGTTGATCGACAAGCTCGAGATCGCCGGTCCCGGTTTCATCAACATCACTCTGGCAGCCGGCGCATTGGGCGGCATGCTCGAAGAACAGCGTGCCGATACGCTGCTGGGCTTCGAACCACCGGAGCGCCAGACCATCGTCATCGATTACTCGGCTCCGAACGTTGCCAAGGAGATGCATGTCGGCCACCTGCGCTCCACCATCATCGGTGATGCCTGTGTGCGGCTGCTTGAATGGCAGGGACATGAGGTGCTGCGTCGCAATCATCTGGGTGACTGGGGCACCCCCTTTGGCATGCTCATCGAGCATCTGCTGGACCTGGGGGAAACCGAGGCCACTCAGGAGCTGTCACAGGGCGACCTGAACGGTTTCTATCGTGCTGCCAGGCAGAAGTTCGAAGCCTCCGAGGAATTCCAGACCCGCGCCCGCAACCGCGTGGTCTCACTGCAATCGGGCGATGCGGAAACCCTGCGACTGTGGAAGCTGCTGATCGAGCAATCCCAGAAGTACTTCATGCAGGTGTACGGACAGCTGGAAGTGCGTCTCGATGGCTCGGAATTCGTGGGTGAGAGTGCCTACAACGACGAACTGGCCCCGACCCTGGAAGAACTGCGCAATCTGGGCCTGATTCAGACCAGCGACGGTGCCGAATGCCTGTTTCCTCCCGGCTTCAGGAATCGCGATGGCGAGCCCCTGCCCCTGATCGTGCGCAAGCGAGATGGCGGCTATGGCTACGCGGCAACCGATCTGGCCGCCCTGCGCCAGCGCACCCAGGCGCTGCACGCCGATCGCCTGCTGTATGTCGTGGGCTCACCCCAGTCACAGCATCTGGAGATGGTCTACGAGGCCGGACGCATGGCTGGCTGGCTGAAACCGCCCGCCACTGCCGAACACATCGCCTTCGGCTCCGTGCTGGGTGCCGACGGCAAGATGTTCAAGAGCCGCACCGGGGACACCATTCGCCTGTCGGACCTGGTGAACGAGGCCATTGAACGGGCGGCAGCCACCATCGAGGAAAAGAACCCGGAACTCTCGACCGAGGAGCGAGCGGAAGTGGCACAGATGGTGGGCATCGGTGCGGTCAAATACGCCGATCTGTCCAGCGAACGCACCCGAGACTACGTCTTCGATTTCGATCGCATGCTGGCACTGGAAGGCAATACTGCCCCTTACATGCAGTATGCGCATGCACGGGTGCAATCGATCGTACGCCGCGCCATGGCCAGCCACGGCATCGGTGAAGACGAAATCGATCAGGCACCGATGGTCATTGCGGACGAGGCCGAGAAGGCACTTGCCATGCAATTGCTGCGCTTTGCCAATGTGATCGAGGAAGTCAGCGGTTCGCTGTTGTTCCATCGCCTGGCCACCTATCTGTTCGACCTGGCCACGGCCTACTCCAGCTTCTACAACTCCTGCCCCGTGGTGGATGCACCGGATGCGGAAACACGCCTGAGTCGTCTGGCGCTGTGTCGCCTGACGGCACGTACACTGGCAACCGGTTTGTCACTGCTGGGCATACGGGCGCCAGAGAGGATGTAGCGATCGCGTGTGATCGCCGCCGGCATCACGCGATCCTGATGCGGCACTCAGGCCACTGCAAGCTGTCCATGCCCTGCTACTCACACAGGGCATAGGCAGTCTTCATGGTAGTCCGCAGCGAGTCAGCAAGCGGCAAATTCATACCGTTTTACAAGGCGTTTCGACGTCATCCAGTCTCTGCTGCTGCGATCAGCGCGTACCATACACCACAACTGCACGACCTCTGACGTGAATCAAGCCACGGTCTTCCAGTTCCCTGAGTACGGAACCGACCGTGCCGGGAGAGCAGTCGGAAACGCGTGCAAGTTCCTTTCTGGTGATGTCAAGCTGCCTACCGTCAGGATGATCAATGGCATCCGGCATCAGGGTGAGATCCAGCAAGGCGGATGTCACTCGCCTTGTCGCATCGAAAAATGCCAGATCATGCACCTTGTTGTAGTTTGTGTGGAGCCGTGCTGCCATCCGAACGGATAGTTCATACCACAGCTTCGGACTGCTCTCGGCGAGGCGGCGAAAATAATCGCAATTCATTTCGGCCAACGTGCATTCGACACGAGTCTCTACCCGAATGAATGGTTGCGGCTTCTGGTCAAACAAGCCCGACTCTCCGAATATGTCGCCAGCGTATAGATAGGTCAGTACGTATTCTCTATCATCAAGATCATTGACCACGACAGCAACAGAGCCGCTGTCAATGCAATACACGGACTGGGGAACGTCTCCGCCAGACAGAATGACCGAGTTGGCCGGGTATGTTTGTCGGTGGGTTCCATCAAAGAACCGGGTCATGCCGTCAGTATGCGGTGCCACCATTATCACGTGCTCCAGACTCGATGTATGCGCAGCAAACAGATGGTCCACAGGCAAGACCTTGCAGGCGTTTCCTTCAAACAGAAATCAGCAGAAACTGTCAGTCAAGCTACTATAAACGAGTGATCGCGGCAACGATTCGATAGTGAAAGAGCGCTCGTGCTGTCGGCAAGCTGCTCCGCCAGAAGTATCCCCTGTTTCGTGCCGTACGGCGTGGCTCTGGAAGATGTCGACGTCACTGCCAGAACACATGTTCTGGCGGACGCATCTCTGAGCCATGGTCCTGTAGCTGCCTGCTCGACAGCAGGCAAGGCTGGGTTGATCGGCGAGAGAACGGCCAACATTCGATCGGCCTTTACCGTTCAGATCAACGGTCCTGACGATGGCCGCCGAACGCCATCAATTGCCACACAAGCCCCGAATCGTCGTCTGCATTTTCGGCCCGAAGCCTTTGATCCCTGCCAGCTGGCCGGACTTCAAGGCCGCGCACAGGCTTTGCAGGCTGTCGATGCCATGATCCTGGTACAGGGTACGCGCGGTCTTGGGACCCAGCCGGTCGATGGCGGTGAGTTCGAGCACGGACCGCGGCGGAGGTGTGCCGTACTGATCATCATTGAATTTCTCGGTGGTGCCTGTATTCACGATCTCGGTGAGATAACCGGTAATGACACCACCCACGCCATTGATCCGGTGCAATTCGCCGGCCTCGGCCAGCTGATCGATGCAGACAGGCCAGCGGGATATCGCATGCGCCAGTTGTCCATAGCGCCTGGCATGCTCTTCCGGATAGCCGCCAATGATCAGGTACTCGCCCAGTTGCTTGACCACGGCAGCTACCTCATCATTGCGCGTCCAGCGTGTTCGGCCTTTCTCGTCAGTATATGAAGTCTTTTTCATGTCTCTGTTACGGGCTTGCCTGCGCAGAGTATAGGCACACGGCACGATTGGCGGACACTCTATCCTCGTCAGCTGTTCTGCGGCTCGCTAGCGACGTACTGTCGGTCGCTGTGCAGCCTTGGCATGTCCGCTCACCATGCCCCTGGTTCTACGCGAGTTGATCCCTGGATAACGGGAATCATTGAAATTTCGATTGATTACTCCAACCCCGGTCATTGGTACACCTGACCAGAGGTCTGATTTGAAAATTTCTCCCGGTCGGGTGTAAGTCTTTCACGAGATATCGCCAACGATCAGGCAGGACTGAGAATCAGTACACAGTCAGCAACGCAACTATCTGCTTGCGACTACGTTTCTATCTTGAGATGTCGTGTCGATGAAACCTGCCCACACCACGCAATATTCCCTCGGCATCTGCATGGCAAGTCTTGCTGTTCTAACGCTCATTCTCTGGCCGACAGGGTTGGTACTGATCAACGCTACGGCATTGGCACTCTGGATCGCACTGCAGTTCGACAGTCTCTCTGCCAGCCGCCACAAGATGAATGATGCTGCCAGGTTTACCCGTCGTCATGACATCGGTAGCGGAGATAGTCTTGACGATCGCTTCGTGTCCGTGCATCTACCCATCCACAACGAGCCGCCGGACATCGTCAAGAGCACGCTCAACGCTCTGGCGAGACTCAGGCATGACGCCATGGAAATCATCGTCATCGACAACAACACGGATGATCCGGGTTTGTGGCGTCCCATCGAAAGTCATTGTCGTGCGCTGGGACCCGAGTTTCGATTTGTTCACCGGGAGGACGTTGAAGGCGCAAAGGCAGGGGCGCTTGAAATAGCAAGAAGTCTGATGGATGACCGAACGAGCCATATTGCCGTGGTGGATGCCGACTATCAGGTCACGCCTGACTTTCTGCAACTGGCCTTTACCGCACTTGACGAGTCTGGTGCTCAATTCGCGCAATTCCCGCAGTCATACCGCGAGGTCACTGAGCAGCAACAGTGTGTCGAGCTTGAGCTGGGCGACTACTTTCATCGGCACGCAGTAGCAGCTGATCGTCGTGGACAGATGTTACTGACAGGCACCCTGTCCGTGATCGATGCGACAGCCCTGGAAACCGTTGGCGGTTGGCCGATGCAGACCATCACCGAGGACGCCGAACTGGCCATGTCTCTGCAGCGTGCCGGTTTCGCGGGAGTCTTCGTGCCCCAGGTGGCAGGACGCGGCTTGCTGCCGCCGAGTTTGCATGAACTGCAAAGCCAGCGGCATCGCTGGATCGTGGGAAATCTTCAGACACTGCTGCGTGCACTGATTCAGTCCGTGATGGATCATCGTCAACGGGTGTCTGCCGAACATCTGGCCCAGCTGAGTGCGTGGTGCAGCTTCGTCACCATACCGCTGGTGACGCTCCTTGCTGGCGTGTTCCTGTCCCTCGCCGAACTGTCCGACCCCGCCGCCTGGCACCGTGTATCGCTGATGGCAGCAGGCACGATAATCGCGCAGTTTCTGGTCACCGTGTGGCTCTCACGATCCGTACCCGGATTGTGGTTCGTGCGATGGACTCTGGCGTCGAGCAGTGGGATGGCAACGCTGAGCGGCCTGACAATGCGGCGGATGCGTTTCCGTTGCACCAGACGAAGCAGTACCGCAGTCGCTCGAATAGACACATGCCAGGTGCTGGTGCCGCTGCTGCTGCTCACGAGCGCGATCTGCGCTCTCAGCCTGTCGTGGTTCATGGCCACAATTGCTCTTCTTCTCTGCGCGTTGGGCAGTGCATCAACACACTCACTCGACCGCACACTCCGAATATCGTCCTCAGCTCAATGCATGAATCAACCTCAAGGGGTGACAAGCAGTCATGGAAAATAGCGTCAATGTAGTCATACCCACGTTCAATCGTGAATCCATCATCGGTGATGCCATCGAAGCGGCTCTGGCTCAGGATCATGAGGATCTGGTGGTCACGGTAGTCGATGATGGTTCCAGTGACCAGACAACGGAAGCCGTTGCTGGCTACCTGCCTCACCCGCGATTCCGCTACATCTCGCTGATGCACAATGTCGGCACGGCACAGGCAAAGAATGTCGCCATTGCCCTGAACGACTGCAGATTCATCACGTTTCATGATAGCGATGACTTCCCCCACAGCAACAAGATATCCACTCAGGTGGCTGTCGCTGCCAACCCTGATATAGAAGCACACCCGATCCTCAACTGGCGATTGTCAGGCATCGAGCCCGGTTCCAGGCTTGATGTAGATCTGGTGGTCAGCGAACATACGCTCGTCCGAGCCGATGGCTCACGTCATCACATACGTCGTGCACTGAGTCTTGTTGATGACGTGTTCCCGAATCTGCAAATGGCGGCGGGGGTACCAGGCGACTGGATTCTGATCAACTGCGGCCTGTTCCGGTCATCGGTATTCAGAAAGGTCGGCGGCTTCAGGAATTGCATTGAAGAGGACCGCGAAATACGCAATCGTCTCATTTTCGACGGCGGCGTGCTCTGGCTGGTGCCACAGATTCTCCTGACAAAATACGAGTGTGAGGACTCCCTGACGGTTCAGGGTGAGACGAATTACGACAGCGAGCGCCGTTCGCGTGATCGGGCATCGATCTGGTCAGATGCCAGCGCCTTCCGCCAGGGCGAGTCGATAGACCCGGTTGTCATGGATCTCTCTGATGTGCGCTTCAAGTACCTGTCCGATGATCTCGGATTGTCGGACGTACCGATGACTCCCGCATCGCGGCGCAATATGCAGCGGGAGATCGCCCGAGTGCGCACGGATTCGAGAGAATTTCAATGCTCCGCGTAAGCATCGTCGATGGATTCTGTCCACGAGCGTATGACCATCGTAGCCTGACCACCGAGCCCATGGGGGGTACCGAATCGGCTGTCGTACTGCTCGCTGAAGCGCTGGCTGGCAATGCCTGTGTGGAGGTGATACAGCACTGCCGGACAGATAGCTGTACCAGTCCGGGAAACGTGCGCTACAGGGGCCGTATCGGCAACGATTGGCGCACGGAGGCGTCCATGGCAAGAAGAGATGTGACCATCATCATCAACTCGCCGAAACTCATGGCTCTGTGGCGACGGAAGGATCCCGGCTGTCAGATCATCCTGTGGCGCCACAACTTTCTGAGCAATCGTCATCGCCGTCTGTTCGATGAGCTGGAACAGTTCGATACGAGGATGGTCTGCGTTTCCCGCTTCCATCAAATGGACAGTCGGCGCGCGCAGCGCGGATTCATGACATCGGATCGCACTTCATTCATACCGAATCCGGTGCAGGTGTATCACCAGCGCCAGGTACAGCGAAACCCGAATCATCTTCTTTTCTGCAGCTCGCCTCACAAGGGCCTGGAACAGGTGATCGAGCGATTTGACGAGGTGCGCCGGCAGATACCCGAGTTGCAGTTGAGGATATGCAATCCCGGCTATCTGCGCGACCCCGTGGTGAAGAATTCGGGCATCGTGGTTCTGGGCGCGCTTACTCGGCCACAACTTCACACTGAAATGGCCCGAGCGCTGTGTGTGTTCTATCCGCAGACTCGTTTTCGTGAAACCTTCGGTCTCGTCGGCGCGGAGGCCAATGCCCTCGGCACTCCGGTACTGGCACCGGCCGGAATGGGTGCGCTGTCGGAGGTGTTGGGCGGCAGAGAACAATTGCTGAGATCGATCGACACGGCAGCCATCCTGAATCAGCTGGAAAAATGGCGCAGCGGGCTTACCCCGCCTGTACACGGGCGTTCCGAGTTCGACCCTCAGTCCGTCGCCAGACACTGGATGACGTTGATGGGTCGCCGGGATACCGACAAGTCCTCACGCACCACCACTGTCCAGAAGCATCATCGTGCTGTGGCTGAACCGGGAGAAGCCTGATCAACTGCATCATGACAAGTGTCGCCACTGTGGATGCCCTGGCCGCGGAAAGTCGTTCTGCGCCTATGCCGGTTGAACGCCTTCGGCATCTGGCAGCAGCAGAGGATCAGGACAATGGTCGTATAACTGCCTCGGTCGACGCACTGCGCGCCGCTGGCTGGTTGATTCGGTGCCTGCCCCTCTCTCTCGGTGGAGAATCGCTGGGTGCCGGGGGAGCAGTTGCGCGCGCATCCGTTCGGGCGTTGAGCCACATTGCCGAGTACAGCCTTCCCCTGGCGAGACTGCTTGAAGGGCATGTCAATGCGCTGGGTCTGGTCTGTCGATGGGGAACTGCGGATTTGCAGTCTCGGGTGGCGGATCAGGTCAGGAATGGTCTTCTGCTGGGTGTCTGGGGAGCAGATATGGAGACCCCTGTCAGCCTCGACGCTGCCACCAACAGACTCACCGGAAAGAAACGTTATGCCTCAGGTCTGGGCGATGTGGGACAGGCCGTCATCACCGCCAGAACCGACGCTGGTGTGCAACTCTGCCTGGTCGATGTCAGCGATCAGGAACGCGCCGATGTGTCGCCCTGGCAGATGAACGGAATGCGGGCCAGTGCGTCCGGCCACTATGATTTCAGCAACCTGGCTGGGGATTCTGTCGAACCCTTCGGCAAGCCCAATGTGTACCAGATAGAACCGTGGTTTCATGGTGGCGTCTGGCGCATCGCTGCAGTGCAGATCGGTGGAGTGTTTGGCGCACTTGAACTGGCTCGCGACGAGCTGCGACAACTCGGCCGGCTGGATAATGATGCGCAGGTGGCGCGACTCGCCCCGATACTCTTTCGGGCACGTGCAGCACGTGAACTGATCACCACCGTGGCGTCGCATGTGGATGAAATGCGAACTCCGGCTGATCCGGACACGCTCATGGCCGAATCCATTTCGACCCGACTGCTCACCGAGGAAATCGGACTCGACGCGATCAGCGCGGTGCAACGCTCCATCGGCCTGCCCCTGTTCGAATCGAATTCTCACGTGGGCAGACAATGCCGTGATCTTGCCACCTATCTACGACAGGCTGCACCCGACGGGCTGTTGCAGCTGGCGGGACGTGTGGCACTGCTGGGAAACGAATCACTCTCTGGAAGAGACTACCCATGAACGTATCCGATGCAGCATCGCAAGGTGCCTCGAACGAGGCGCAGGAAATGAGCGTTCAGGAGTTGACACTGGGCGCCCCGATACTGGTGCTCGCACCGCATCCCGATGACGAGAGCCTGGGCTGCGGTGCGCTGTTGTCAGCGGCGTTTGCGGACACCGGTGCCAGTGTGGTCTGTGTGACCGACGGGGGTTGCTCTCACCCCGGCTCCCAGCGGTGGGATCAGACCCGGCTCGCCGTCGAGCGTCAAAGAGAGCTGGTCAATGCGGTGGCTGCGCTTGGCGGGACACATGAGGATGTCTTCTGGCTGGGCTTCCAGGATGGTGCGGCGCCACACCATGTTCACGAACTTCAGGGTGCCGTGGACTGGCTCGCACAGCATTGTTCCAGTCGCGGCATTCGTCGCGTGTTTGCGACCAGCCCCGCCGATGCACATGCTGATCACCAGTCAACCGCATTACTGGCCCGGACACTGTGTGAGGAAGTCGCAAGCTTGTCCCTGCTCGAATATCCCGTGTGGTCGCGTTGGGAGAACTTTCGTACGACCGGCGTGGATGAAGTATCCGGCGCGGTGCGGTTTGACACGACGCGCTGGCTGACGCAGAAACGCAAGGCGATAGCCTGCCATCGTTCCCAGCTCGGCCAGGTGGTGACCGATGACCCTGACGGGTTCGTGATGCCCGCCCGGTTCGTGGCACTTTTCGAGTCGGGAGACGAGTGGTTTTTCCAGACAGACTGACAATGAGCTCCGTGACGCAGGCATTCCTCGACGAACTCTATCGTCGCTCATCAGACCCATGGTCATTTCGAACCAGCGATTATGAGCGCAGAAAATATGCTGCGACGCTGGCAGCCCTCGATCGAGAGCACTACTCGACCATTCTCGAAATCGGTTGTGGCAATGGTGAGCTCGCTCGTTCACTGCATCAACGCTGTGAACTCTACGTCGGTGTCGACGCTGTTGCCATTGCACTGGACGAAGCAAGACGGGCAGTACCCTCGGGGCGATTCAGCCAGGTATACCTGCCGGATGAACTGCCGGCATGCGACCCGGAATTGATAGTGCTTTCCGAGATACTGTATTTCCTGGATAGAGAATGCCTGTCAATGCTCGCGGCACAGTTGAATCATCGATGGGCAATGGCGGAACTGCTGTTCGTGAACATGCTCGGGGACACCGGCAACGCGCTCTCAGGAGAAGACGCCTTGCAGCATTTCATCAACGAGCTGAAGAGTGACTACCCACTGGTTGAAGTTGCCCGCACCGGTGACTATCGGATAGACCGACTTCCGCGCGCCGCTGCAGGAGTACGCCTGTGAGTATGACCTCCACAGATTGGCAGACATCGATCACAGTGTATCGATCATTCCGGGAGTATCGCCGTTTTGCCTGCGCGGTTGTCATCCCCGCCATGAATGAGGAACGTCGTATCGATGCCTGTCTGAGTGCCCTTCATCAACAGTCAGGTATGGACAGGTCATCGGTACTGGTAGTCATTATTGCCAACAATTGTACGGACGGGACTGTTCAGGTAGCACAATCGATCATCGAGAAAACGGGCCTGCCCGCACTGATCATCGAGGCCGTAGTCAGTCGTTCCGAAGGTGTCGGCAGAGCCCGCTCACTGGGCATCGATCACGCCATGCCCTATTTGCAGGAGCGCGGAAACGTACTGACCACAGATGCAGACTGTCTGGTCGACCATCGCTGGATAGCACGTTCGATGCGCGCGCTTGACAGCATGGATGCCGTTTGCGGACTGGTCAAGCCCCTTGCGGGCGAAGTGATCGAATTGCCGGTGGAGATCCATACACCGGGCAAACTCGAACATGACTATTGGGAGGTATCACTGGAATATGATGCGATTGTCGACCCCGATCCGCACAACCCGTGGCCCCATCATGGCCGCGCCGCCGGGGCAAGTCTCGGATTCACCCGAACGGCCTATCGGCGTAGCAAGGGATTTGCTCCGATACCCAGTGGGGAAGACAGAGAGCTGATTTCCCGCATGGCAAGTTCAGGATATCGTATTCGCTATGCCTCGGACGTGCTGGTGGAGGCATCCTGCCGCTTGCAGGGACGTGCACCCGACGGCATGGCGTGCGCGCTGGCAAGACGCGTGGCAGACCTGGACAGCCTGGTGGACGAAGCGCTGGAACCTGCGCATACCCGAATTCGTCGAGTCACCGGTCGCGTGCAATGTCGTGAGCTTCTGGATGCAGGCTGCTCGCTCGAACCGCTCCTGAGAGCACTGTCCATAGATCCCGGCATCGCTCCCCCCGGCATGGATACCTGCGCTGCCTGGTGGCACTGGATAGAGAGACACAGTTCGGTTCTCGAACGCGTGCGATTACGCCCGAGCGAGCTTTCGCTGGAAATCGCAAGGCTGAAGAAAGCAGTGACACTTGCGCGACAGTCACATCTGACTGCAGCCCGCCACGCGGTGCAACAAGGACCTTGTGCACCTGCCAACTGATCAGAGAACATGATCGTATGTTTGCAGGTGATGAGCTTATCCGAACCATACTGTTATCCTTGCCCGTCAAGGCCGCAGGCCCACTCAACCGGACTCAGGAACAACGTCATGGAACCCGCAACAAGCACTGAATTCACTCCCTGGCTATCGCTGTCTGGCGGCGTGCTGATTGGCCTCAGCGCTGTCATGCTGATGGGGCTGTTCGGCAAGATTGCAGGAATAAGCGGTATCACCAAGGGACTGACCGGCTTGATTCCCGGGCAGGAAGGGCCATCCGATCGCGGCTGGCGATTATCCTTTCTGGCAGGACTCATCGTCGCACCAGTAGTGTATCTGGTGGTATCCGGCTCGTTCCCGCATCAAAGCGTGCCGTCGAATCTTGTCGGCATGCTCATCGCCGGTCTTTTGGTGGGCGTGGGTACCACGCTGGGTTCGGGATGCACATCCGGTCACGGTGTGTGTGGACTTGCCAGGTTATCACCGCGCTCGTTCGCCGCGGTCGTGACGTTTGTCGTCGCGGCCATTGCAACCACGACAGTCATTCGTCACGTCCTCTGAGGAGAGAAACATGCGCAACGCAACCGGCTTTCTCGCAGGCCTTGTCTTTGGTCTGGGACTGATCATCTCGGGCATGGCTGATCCGGCCAAGGTCCTCAATTTTCTCGACATCTTCGGTCACTGGGATCCCAGTCTGGCCTTCGTCATGGCAGGAGCGTCGCTCACCGCCTTTGTCGGCTATCGATGGGTCTGGCGCATGAAGTCACCGGTCATGGCATCGGAGTTCGATGTCCCTGGCAAGCGCACCATCGATGCGCCGCTGCTGAGCGGCGCCGCTGTTTTCGGGATCGGCTGGGGCCTGGGAGGCTTCTGTCCCGGTCCTGCGTGGACATCACTGGTGATCGGTTCTCCCGGTGTTCTGGTTTTCCTCCCCGCCATGCTGATAGGGATATTGCTGGGTGGCAAGGTGAAATCCCTGCCTGTTTTCTCGAAGTAGAAATATCCAGCGCTCGCCGACTGCGGTGGCAACGACACGATGACCTGTCACACGCTTACCCGACTGGCAATTTGCGATCATCTCGGCGATAGAGCCGACTCTGCTCGATGCATTCGGACATTCGGACATTCGGACATTCGGACATTCGGACATTCGGGCATTCGGGCATTCGGGCAATCGGGCAATCGGGCAATCGGGCAATCGGGCAATCGGACATTCGGTCAATCAGGCCACTGCATCCAGTAAAAATTGCAGCGGGATGGTCTTGCCGTCCGGTTGAGCTAGCTTCTGCCGAAACCGGATGAGAACACCACTGCGGAAACGATAGCTGTTGTGACAGCGTCGAGCGCTGCAGAGCCGACGATGGAAAAGGTATTTTCATCGTTCGAGCCATACAGGTGCAACGCGGCGGAAACTTCCCGGTGCCCTTTCCACAGCAGATACGGAGAAGCGCCTATGAACGATTCCAGCACTGACAAGAATCCTCCCCAGCATCAGGAGCAGCAACCGGGCCACGAACACGAGATGAATCCGGTGCCGGATTACATGCCGAAGTACCCCGGGTCCGGTCGCTTGAAGGGCAAGACCGCCATCATTACCGGCGGTGATTCGGGGATTGGACGAGCAACCGCCGTACTGTTCGCGCGGGAAGGCGCCAATGTGGCCATCGTGTACCTGAATGAGGACGAGGACGCTGAAAAAACCGTGTCCTTGATTGAAGCCGAAGGCGCGCAGGGCTTCTTGATTCGAGGGGATGTCGGCGACAAGACGTTCTGCATGAATGCGGTGACACAGGTCATTGAAAAATTCGCGTCGCTGGATGTCGTGGTTGCCAACGCCGCGGAGCAGCATGCTGTGGAGAATTTCGAGGATATTTCCGAAGACCAGTTGGAACAGACCTTTCGGACCAACATCTTCGGCAACTTCTTCACCCTGCAAGCGGCGTTGCCACATCTGGAGCGTGGGGCATCGATCATCTGTACAACATCGGTAACCGCCTACAGAGGACAGGACCTGCTGGTGGACTATGCGTCGACCAAAGGCGCCATCCTGGCGCTCGTGCGCGCACTGGGGTCCAAGTTCGCTGACAAGGGTATTCGCGTGAACGGAGTGGCGCCAGGTCCCATCTGGACGCCACTCATTCCGGCGTCCTTCTCCGAGGACAAGGTTTCCGAGTTCGGCATGGATTCCCCCCTGGGCCGTCCGGGGCAGCCCAACGAGGTAGCGCCGTCGTTTCTGTTTCTCGCCTGTGAAGACTCCAGCTACATGACTGGACAGGTACTGCATCCGAATGGAGGAGAAGCCGTTTCAGGCTGACCGAATCGAGCAACGCCACGGCAGCTTGACCACGGCGGCCACTTCCTGATTACGTCTCCAGCGTGTTCGGGCTGTTCGGACTGTTCGGACTGTTCGGACTGTTCGGACTGTTCGTCAGTGTCAGATGCGTTCGTCCTGTCTTGAACAAGCCCATGACTATCCTGAGTACCGTCGATGAAGGCAGCACGCAGAGTATGTCAACATCGACAGAATGAGTCTGTCATTCATACCACGCCTGTCGAGCGCCGAGCTATATCTGATAGCTTCTGTTCAAACAATACCCGTAACAGCAGGGAGCACTCACTTGGCTAAACGCATCAAGAAGGAAGACACCTATGAGGCGCTTCGCGAAGAAGGGGCCTCGAAACAGAAGGCCGCGGCAATTGCCAATGCCCAGGCGAACGACTCGGTTGATCACGACTCACGTCCTTACGAACAACGGAGCGTGGACGAATTGAAGGAACTGGCGCGCGAACGGGAAATCCGTGGTCGTTCAACCATGAACAAATCGCAGCTCATCAAGGCCTTGCGTGACGATTGATGGGTAGCCGCGACGCCATCGCATCATCCGACCCCGTATTCGTGATGAACGATATATCGTCTCTCTAAAACTGTTTATTCTACAAGTCCGGATCCAATACGCTAAGGGCGATCGCACTACCACGTCATGGACATTTCGTTCCGTACTCTGCCAAAAAATGCATCCACATTCCGAGAGGAAATCGTTATCAAACCGTCAGTTGGACGGTGGCACTCTATTGATAGTATGCTAACATACCAGGAAGACGCAGCTGATTGGCACCGGAATCGTTAGAATTCTGCAGTGGCAAGCGGAGAGTTTTCGCGCGAACGGCAGCAGAGTTGATCGTGGTTCAGAAACCCAACCCGCAGGTAAAAGCAGCTTGCAACATCGAACCTTGAACGAGGAACGCTCGTGTGCTTACGGCAAGCTTGCTTTTCCAGCTTCCAATCTCCAATACAAGTCAGGATAGAGTGAAAATGAAAACCATCTTAGCGCTCGGCGCGCTGGCAGCATTGAGCACCTTCGCCTTCGCGGATGCGCCAGAGGTACCCACAGACGCTCCCTACATCGTACTGAGCGATAATCTTGACGAACCGAATGGCTTCGGCTTCTGCATTGACACCTATGGCGCAGGTCAAACGGATCTGATGCACACGCATACGTGCAAGCCACAAGATCCCGATCAACCGAATGACAGCATGGGCAACGACACCCGCTTCATGTACAACGTGGAAACCGGGCAGATAGCGTCATACACCTTTGAAGGATTCTGCATGCAGGCCCTGATTGCCACCGACCTGACCGTGTTCGCCATGCTGGAGTGTTCCGATCATCCACGTCAGCAATTCGTCTACGACGAAAACGACATGACGCTGCACCTGGCAGAAGACAGCGAACGTTGCGTCAGCGTGGTATCGGAAACCGTACCCGCAGGACCTTGGGTAAAACGTCCACTGGTATTGGAAACCTGCGAAGAAGTAGATGCCTCACTCAAGCAGTGGACAGTGGTTCAGGAATGACAACCTGAGTATTCGATCGTGTCGGCAACTGGCAGTTCGTGTCAGGAAGCACAATCTGCCAGAGCCTTCTCCAATCTGGTTAAAACCACAGCCTCGGTTGCCGACAGTGTTTTCAGGTGAGCTTGCGTCTCAGCCGGCATGTCCAATTCAAGCGCTTCGGCAATCAAGCGTTCTATCTGTTGCTCATGATCGATGCGGTCTTGCAGGAAGACCTGCGTGCTGTCATCTGCGATGGCGGCCTTCACATGCGTGATGATCTGATGCACCTCTTCACGATCCGCATGCTGAGCTCTGGGCAAGGCTCCTGTTTTCCTCACGGCCTCTGACAGAACATCTGCCGCCTTGGTATGTCCGGTCAGAATATCCTGGAATGTTGCCTGCAGCTGCGTGTCCTCCAGATGATCGATAGCGTCTTCGAAATGATCCGCCGACTCCCGAAAATGGACAATCAGCTCATTGAGCGCAGCTTGATTCTCGTCGAGCAACATGAGCTTCCTCCAAACGTTGATATTGCCGGTGGGCGCGACATTCACTTCACCAGCAGGTTAAGTATCGTCCACACACAGCTACCTTGTCACGTACTTTCCCAAGCTCGGTCTACTGCGCTGTGACGGCTGTCACGCGTCGGTAGAGGAGCGGGAAACACCCCTTCATCACGTGACAACCGTCTGTCAGGAACAAGTAACTACCTACTCATTGAAACCTTGACCAGTACCCGGCAAGACAGAAATCTCCCGTTTTCATCCTGCCAGACATGCGGGCAAACTGCCGTTAGTCGTCAAACTCCGGCAGAGACTCCAACCCTTCCCTGTCCATGCTGGTGACAAGACCTTCTTCACTCACGGTAAGACTTTCCAGCGGTACCACGACATCCTTTTCACCAATGCCCAGAAAGCCGCCGATATCCAGTGACGCGGCCATGCTCGTGCCATCCTCCCCTATCAGCACATCGTCGACCTCGCCCACTTTTTCTCCTGTGCTGTCATAGAGATCCATTCCGTCAAGTTCATCAACCGTCAGATTGAATCCCGGGATCATCATTGCACCGTCTTCAATCTCTATCCAGCGGGTGGCTTGAGCCTGAACCACGCCTGACGCGACCAGAAGAGATGCCAATACCAGGTGTCTGTACATCATGTCCAATACTCCATCATCAAATGAAAGTGACTCACGCCTGTCGCAAGACAATCGTTATTGCGATGGTCTGAGAGTGCGCACAGCATGAAGCAATTGGCTATCCGGAAACGGCGAGTGCAAAATTGTCAACCATCCCTCACGGTTGATTCTGCCCGTGCTCGACGCAGAAGTGGCTCGGTAACTCGGCTGCCATCGGGCCTTTTCGAGCGACGCGTGGCAGATCCTCTGCCAGCGGCGTCCGACGCCCATACGCCAGGCCGGGAGCCGGCATCTTCCGGTCTGGCGAGTTTGGGGCAAGGAAGTATTTGACCATTACGCTGGTATACGAGAGTCTGTCACCATCCACCGACCGATACACCTTGTGTGATGAACTCTGACCTGTATTCCCGATTGCGCCATGCCTCTGTATCCGAGTTGCGCGAAGCCATTCGCCAAGCGGACTATCAGGGCCATACCGCGGGCATGGCCTCGGGCTTTCTGCAAGCCAATCTGGTGATTCTGCCCGCCGAGCATGCGCTGGACTTCATGCGCTTCTGCCAACGCAATCCGAAACCCTGCCCTCTGGTCGGTGTATCGGATACCGGTAATGCCATGATGCACACACTCGGACCGGACATCGACATCCGTACCGATGTTCCCGCCTATTACATCTACCGCCATGGAGCACTTGCAGAAACGGTCACGGACCTGAACTCGTACTGGCAACCAGACCATGTGGCCTTTGCACTGGGCTGTTCCTTCACTTTCGAGAATGCGCTGATCGAAGCCGGCATTCCCATCTGGCATATCGAACACAACAAGACCGTTCCCATGTACCGCTCCAGCATCATGACCGAGCCTGCAGGCGTATTCGGGGGCGAGATGGTGGTTACCATGCGTGCGGTGGAAGCTGACCGGGTCGACGAGGTCATTGAGCTGTGCCGCAGGTTTCCGCTGGCACACGGGGCGCCGGTGCATGTGGGCGATGCACGGGACATCGGTATCAGCGACCTGCAGAAGCCGGACTGGGGGGATGCTCCACCCCCACTGGGAAAACAGACCTCGGTGTTCTGGGCCTGCGGCGTCACCCCTCAGCAGGTTCTGATGCGAGCAGGATTACCGCTGTCGATCACCCACAAGCCCGGACATATGCTGATCACCGATATCGATGATCAGGCAGAGGTGCCGGTGTATTCAGGGTAGGAACAGCGCTTCACAGCGAACAGCCAGATCCAGCAGTGCCTGATCGGACAAGGCACCCGCCGTAAGCATGACGCCAATGGTGTCCTTGCCGTGTGTCAGGGGGAGCGAGATGCTGCAGCCATCCATGACATTGGCAATACTGGGGTTTCGCAAGGCCTGCAGATTGACGCGGTTGTAGGTCTCATCATCCGCCAGTGCTGACACGCGCGGCGGCAGCATGGGTACCGTTGGCATCAGCAGCACTCGGCCCTGCATCTCCTGCTGATGATCGCGTATCAACTGCTGACGCAGATTCAGGGTATGGCGATATTCAATGGCCGAGAGACCATCAGCTCGTGCCATGCGGCTGGAAACGCGCGGATCGATGGCAGCGTGACTGTTTTCGTAGGCCGATGCATGGTTGGCACGCGATTCGACCGCTGAAAAATGCCAGACAGGGAGCGTTTTCAGTGCTTCAAGGCTTTGCAGATGACGCTTCTCGACGCTGTAGCCTGCTTCCGTCAACAGGGCAATGGCGTGTTCGAATGCGGCTGCCACTTCGGGTTCCAAATCGTCCATGCCATAGTTGTCCGGCACAATGAAACGCGGTTCGAGGTGATGCTCGATGGTTTCCGGGTGATCGCGCATGGTCTGAAAGGCCAGTCTGCAGGCTTCAACCGACGCAGCCATGGGACCAATACTGTCCAGACTCTGCGACAGTGGCTTGCAACCTTGTCGCGGTATGGCGGACTGGCTCGGCTTGAACCCGACGATGCCATTGAACGCGGCCGGTATGCGCAAGGACCCTCCGGTATCCGTGCCGATGGCAATATCGGCGACACCTGCAGCTACCGACACCGCCCCACCGGCCGTTGATCCTCCAGCAATGCAACCCGGGTACAGAACACTTTCGGGCGTGCCGTAGTGAGCATTCATGCCCAACCCCGAATAGGCCAGCTCGGTCATGTTGGTGTGACCGATCGGCACAGCGCCCGCTTCGACCATTCGACGAATGGCTGATGCATCCTGTTCGGCAGGCGCATCGTCTTCCATGAAACGGGTACCGGCTCTCGTCACGAAGCCTGCGACATCAAACAAGTCCTTCACGGAGACCAGCGCGCCGCTGATGGGGTGGCTGCCAGGTACCACCAGACTTCGTGAACGTTCCGTAGCCCGCTTCTCGAACATCTGCGTGAATACATGACGCAGCACTGGCTCATCGGACCGGACTCGAGACAGGGCTCTGTCTACTCGCTCCTGCGGGCTCGCAGACGTCCAGGGGAAGGTGACTTTCATGTCTGTTTCTCTCACTCAGCTATTGAGATAATCCTGCGCAACTCTCTGAGCCTGTTCAGCGGCCTGTTTGCACAGTTCGTTCACTGGATCACCGACAAAGGATGCGGTGAATCTCAGCGGTTGCAGTTTCCACCCCGGATCGAATTCGCGAATGCGCTGCTGTCGAATCAAGGCATCACCGAGCCTGCGCGGAAACAGACCCACACCGATGCCCGATGCCACCATTTCCAGCGCGGCATAGATCGAGCTGGACGGAAAGATCTTGATGTCATCACCATAGCGTGTGGTCAGTTGACGCTTCAGTTCCCGGTAGGGTCGTGAGTGTCGATTGTACGATACGATCGGTGTCAAACGAAGGTCGGGCGTTGGTTTGTCGCAGGCGGTGAACCAGGCCAGTTCCACGGCCGGTAGTTCGATATTGTCAACCGAGAACTCGGAGACAGGCCCCATCAGGAAGGCCAGATCAAGCGATCGCTCCATCAGCTGCTGTCGCAGGTTGACAGTCAGGTCGACCGTGATCTCGACATTCAGGTTGGGGTAGCGTTCATACAACGATGACAGGAAGGCCGGCAGCCAGGACTGAACGATTGTTTCCGCCACGCCGATGCGTAACAGACTGTTGACGCTGTCGGCAGGAACCACATTGGATTTGATGCGTTCAACCAGGTCAGCGATCTTTTCAGCATAGTCTCGAAGCAGAACCCCCTGCTTGGTCAGCGATACACCGCGCGGAGTACGTTCGAACAGAGTCGTACCCAATGACTCTTCCAGCGCAGCGATGCGTCCCGAGACAGCCGGTTGGGTGATGTTCATCTCCTGGGCTGCCTTGCGAACGCCGCCCAGACGAGACACCCAGAGAAAGGTCCTGAGCTGCTCGAGTGTCATGTCAGAATCTCCCCCGGGGTGCGGTGTATCGTCAGTTGATGATGGGCAATGTGGATACGTTATAGCTCATGTCGATGCGACGATTGCGCACGGGATCCTCAATGCTCATGCGGTACTCCCGGGCAGGACGTACACCACCGATGGCGCCAAGAGTGCCGCACAACATGGCAGCACCCGCAGCAAGCGCATGACCCGCCAGCAGCTCATCCAGCGGCCGGATGCTGTCCAGCTTTCCCTGCTGGTAATTGACCCATTCACCCTCTTCCCGGATATCGCAAGACAATACCAGCTCGTCGAGGTGATCCCGGACATCGGCGTAACGCCACACGTCACGGGCACAGGGCTTGGCACAGGCCTGCTTGGATGCGGCCACCGAATGCGCTTCCAGTTCGCGGTCGGTATGATCCGATGCCAGACCCAGCCAGAGCTCGCCCTCTGCATGAATCAGCAAGGGCTCCACTTCACCGGAGCTTCCCGAGCCGAGTACCGTGATGTGTTCGTCCTGCGTCAGCAAGGCCTGCGAGACTCGGTAGTAGAGAGGCACTTGTGAGGGAGGCGCGATGCCCAGCGCCTTGAGCTCATCGATATGATGCTGCACGGCATCCGGGTTTCTACCGGTCCAGCCGGCAATTGTCAGTGCCTGCGGTTGCAGTGTGATCGATTGCTTGTCACATGTAAAAATCACGGTTAGTGTCCTCAAAGATGCGTCGGTAGATAGAGTGCGATGGCCGGGAACATGACAAGCAGTGCCGCCATGAGCAGCATGGCTATGGCATAAGGAATGACGCCGATCATCACATCGCTGAAGCTGCCGGATTTTCTGGCCGCTTGCACCACGTACAGGTTCAGGCCGACAGGTGGTGTGATCAGGGCCATCTCGACCAGCATGATCATCAGAATGCCGAACCACAGGGGGTCATAACCCAGCTGCACGACAATCGGTACCACGATGGGAATGGTGGCCACCATCAGTGACAGTGTCTCGATGAAGAAACCCAGCACGATGTACATGAGGATGATCACCAGCAGGGTTTCCAGTGGCCCCAGTCCGAGACCTTGCAGAAACCCTTGCAGGGCACTACTGATACCAGCGGCCGTGAGTACGAAGTTGAGTACATAGGCGCCGATGACCACCAGCATGATCATGGCAGTGGTGCGAACCGTGCCCTTGAGACTTTCAAGGATCATGCGAACCGACAGAGCCTTTTGCAGCATGGCGATGGCAAAGGCCATGGCAACGCCAACGGCTGCCGCTTCGGTAGGAGTCGCCCAGCCGGCATAGATGGAGCCGACAATGGCGCCGAACAGCCCCAGCAGGGGTATCAGATCCTTCAGACCCGACAAGCGACGTGACCAGTCTGCATGGATGCCCGGGCCGCCGAGAGAAGGTCGGACACTGCACAGCAAGGCGGTGACTGCCATGAACAGCAAGGCGAGCAGCAAACCCGGAATCAAGCCGGCCAGAAACAACTTGGGTATCGAGGTTTCTGTCAGGAATCCGTAGACGATCAGATTGATCGAGGGCGGAATCATGATACCCAGTGTGCCACCGGCAGCGATGGCCCCCGAGAACAGTCTCGGGTCATACCCCAGCCGGTCGGCCTGCGGCATGGCGACGGAAGCAACGGTGGCGGCCGTGGCAACCGAGGAACCGGACGTGGCCGAAAACAGAGTTGCAGTGGCAATATTGGCGTGTATCAATCCGCCCGGCATCCAGGATACCCAGGCATCCAGGGCAGCGTAGGTGCGCTTGGCAATCCCGCTTCTGACCAGTATTTCTCCGAGCAACACGAAAAACGGGATGGCAATGAGCGTGGCGCTGTTGGAAGATGACCAGACCACCTGGCCCAAGCCTCGCATCAGAGGGAATGGACTGAACAGTGTATCGATGCCGAATGCCAGCAGGAACAGTACGATACCGACGGGTATGGACAGGGCCAGCAGAACCAGCAGTCCGGTAGAGGTGAACAGAATCATGGTTCGTCTCGCAGTCCGGCGATCTCATTGATGTCGTCGAACTGCCCTCGCAAGATCAGCGTCACGACACAGAGACTGATGAACAGCGCAGAGACTGCGAACCAGACCCAACCCGCCATCCACAGGGATTGCGGAATCCACAAGGGTGTCTCCAGAGTGGTATTGGCCGTGGAATTGTTCTGTATCGATTTTGACAATACAGGCCAGACCCGGTAGGCAATGATCACTGCCGTACCGGTCAGAGAGAGGATGGCGATCAGATCGAACATGGCCCGCCCCAGGGACTGGCAACGGCTGCGCAGCAGGTCGATACGCACATGTGCCAGATGCGTCAATGCATAGCACATGCCCCAACTGGTGGAGATGGCCATGGCATAACCGGAAAGCTCATCCGTGCCTCCCAGCGACAGGGCAAAGTGTCGAGCGAACACATCGTAGACGGTGACCAGAACGCTGCACAGCAGCAGCGCTCCTGCGGCCACCGCCACGCCCTCATTGATGCGTTGCAGCGTTGCGAGTGCCTTGAACATGTCAACGATGACCGATCAGGGCTGGTCGATCGTGATGCCGACTACCTTGCCGACGCTGTCATTCCAGCGCTGCGCCCAGTCTCCGCCGGCTCGTTCGGCCCAGTCCGGCAATACCGTCGACACCAGGGCATCACTGGCCGTCTGCATATCCGCTTCACTGGCCTCAACCAGAATCATGCCGCGCTTGTCCCCGGGGCAGTCGCCTTCACCGCCTGTCAGACAGGCAATATCGGTGCTCAATGCCGATTGAGCCGATGCCCAGGCCGGGGCTTCCAGTTCAGCGGCAACCTGGTCCGCTATCAATGTCTGTTCCTCCGGGCTCAGTGAATTCCACTTGTCCAGGTTCATCGCCGTGACCACCGGATCCCAACCTCCCAGAGGGATGGGCAGCAGATGAGTGGAGACTTCCCACCAACCGGCACTGTAGCCGGATCCGGCACCCGTGACGGCACAGTCCACCACACCACGCTGCAGGGCGCCAGGAACTTCGCCAAAACCGACGTTGACGGCTTCTGCGCCGAGAGCCTCGAGCAGCTTGCCGGTCATGCGACCTGATGCCCGGATTTTCTTGCCCTTCAGGTCAGCCAGATTGGCGATCTCGGCATTGCAGAACACGACTTGCGGTGGATAGGGTGCAATACCAAGCACCTTGGCATTGAAGACATCCTTGTAGATATCATCCACCATGGGCCTGGCAGCTTCCACCATGGCCTTGGCCGCATCGGCATCGTTGGCAATCAGTGGTACATCCAGCCCTTCCAGCGCAGGAGAATCCGACACCGCGTAGTCAGCCACGGTCATGCCGACATCGAACACCCCCGTGCCCAGCATGCGATAGACATCACTGCCCTGAATGCCCATCTGGTCATGGGTGGTCAGATTGGCCGTGATCGTGCCGTCGCTGGCGGCAGGCAGGGTGTCGTTCCAGAATGGCGCTTCGTATTGCTTGTGCAGCGGCAGCCCGGACCAACTGCCAACAACCGACAGCTCCTGATCTGCAACAACGGTGCTGCTGAGAAAGGCAGAAACGATGATTACAAGTTGTCTCTTCATGATTCATTCTCCGTTCGCGAGTGTGGGACTGACATGTCGGTCCATGCCCGAACCGGCCGTCAGCCGGTGTGGTGCAATCGACGAAGCCCTAGCATGCTGCGAGCCGGGTATAAAATCAAATCGTAATTATTTCTACCAAGCGATAAGCAATACTTATCACTCAGGTTCGAGCAACCGGCGGCCACGTGGACAACAGGACCCTCCACGACCGTCGACCGGTGACCCGCGACTGACAACTCACATTGGTCACACCTGGCTGGCTCGCATCAACAGTGAATTCATGGCCGCGCTGCGCGGCAACTTCACCCTGACCTCCGCATTGACGGATCATCAGGAACTGGAGGTAACAACCAGCGAACCCATGACTGCCCATACCACCGGAGATTTCCTCACCGCCTATCCTGAGGCGTGGAGTTTCAGCAGCGGAACCCTCGAGATGACGGCAGAAGATGGTAGCGCCCTGCAATTGAAGGCTGACAGCGGTAACGTGGATACGGCCGAGATATCGCTGATGCAGGACGACGTGGTATTGGAAACCTTCCAGCAACCCTGGTCACTCTGGCACGATACGCTGACACGGGTGCAGGCAGACCCACGCGGTCGCTAGCATTGCTCGCCAGCGGATGCGCGTAATCTTCCAGTCGGTGTCGAACCCACGTATTACGGATATCATTGAATGAGCGAACTGAAGCCGCCGTGGCTACCTGCGTATCAACATGAACAGACGAACCCTGCTGAAGAGCGTCGCCACAGGTCTGGCTGCAACGGCTCTACCAGCGATGGCCTTGAACGACAAGCCACCGTTGCCCACTGGCTCGGCGGCTGATGTCTCGGCAGGCATCAACGCCCTCGCTGATGCCGCGAGACGCATTGATCGACTGCACTCACTGGTGGTCATGCGACAAGGGGAAATCGTGCTCGCAGAAGCCTTCAATGGCCCGCCGCCGGAGCAGGCAGTCAACATCAAATCCGTATCGAAGTCGGTGGTGGCAGCATTGGTCGGCTGTGCGCTCGAGAACGGCAGCCTGGCGGGCATCGACGCCACACTGGACGAGGTTGCCGCCAACCTGATACCCACAGGCGCAGACCCTCGTGTCGCCGCATTGCGCGTGCAGGATTTTCTGACCATGCGTATCGGCCTCGAGCGCCAGTCCGGCCGCAACTATGGCCGCTGGGCCGCGAGCGACGACTGGGTTCGCCATGCCCTGACAAGGCCCTTCACGGCAGCGCCCGGCGGCAGAATGCTGTATTCGACGGCAGGCTGGCATGTCCTTGGCGCGATGCTCTCGACCATGACTGGCAAGAGTCTGCTGACGCTGTCTCGTGAATGGCTGGGCAAACCACTGGACATCGAGTTTGCGCCGTGGACACGTGACCCTCAGGGACGCTACCTCGGTGGTAACGAAATGTCGATGTCACCACTGGAGATGGTGCGCTTTGGTGAACTGTACCGCCTCGGTGGTCGCTGGCAAGGCGAGACAGTGATGGCCGCCGACTGGGCCACGCAGAGTTTCGAACCGCGTACCGTATCGCCCTGGTCCAATGATTCCTACGGCTATGGCTGGTTTCTGCGCACGCTGGACACTCATGCCGTTGCCTATGCACGCGGGTATGGTGGCCAGGTCATTCACGTGGCACCGCAGGCAGGTGTTGTGGTGGCCATCACCTCGGATACCTCGCGCCCGGCAAGAAGCCATGGCTACATGACGACACTGCACTCGCTGGTAGGAAACTATCTGTCAGCACTACAAGCCAAGGACAAAGGGTAGACGCATGCCGATGCACCGCGTCGAGATACGATCACGGGGTGGGGTGGAGGCAGACAGTGAGTAGGTCGACTATTTCAGGCGACGATTCACGAAGAGGCCACTGGTCCATTGTTCGCGTTCCCCACGCAAGCTGACCACCGGGCTGTCGGCCAGATCGTCGGAGAGCCGTCCACGGCTCGTGGTAATCCCGACACTCCAGAGCTGTCCGATTTCGTGATTCACGACCAGACGTACTCGGGTGTCTTTCACACCGGCCTTCGGATTGAACACCGGCAACCCCGTCGCAGCTGACTCGGACTCGCTCACGCCAAAGTAGGCCCGGTTGTAATCGCGGTCGGTACGCGTCACGATGAACTGGACAGTAACGGACGTGGATGAGCCGAAATCACGCATCAGTCCGCCTGAAACTTCCAGCACCTGGCCCTTGTGCCCTGCGCCAACGGCGTCTCTCAGATTGACCGAACCGATCACCAGCGCAGGATCATCCCAGCCCAGCCAGCGGACTGGCAGACCGGACTCGACATACAGCCCCAGCTCCGCTGCAGCTGGCACGGTGGCCAGTTGACGCACCACGACGTCATCAATTCCCTCATCCCTGCCTTCGTCGTACCGGACCATGAAACCGGCATTGACAGCATCAGAGGAGACGAAATCCAGAAACAGTCGCTCGGCTCGCAGTGCAACAGCGACGTTGTCGTTCTGCCAGCTGAAGGACGGCAACAGCACCCACTCCTGCTCGTCCGCGCCGGGATACTGCGGCTTTTCATACACTCCGAATCCGACTTCGGTATCCTCGGCCGCCGTTGCCGGCACATTTGCCAGGCCCAGACAACTGCTCAGCAGCAGAGCGAACGAGGCGAGATGGCGCATGGTCGTGTACTCGCAATCCCTACTGTTTTCATAGCGCATTCAGGAAGCCGATGAGCGCCTCGTTGAATTCATCGGCATGCGTCGTATTGATGCCGTGTGGTCCACCCTCGATCAGTTGCGAGCGCGCGCTGCTGATGCGCTCGGCCGTCCGTTTGCCAGAGCCTTCGAACGGCACAATACCATCGCTGTCACCATGAAGTACAAGCACGGGGCGACACAGTGTATCCAGATCAGCACGAAAATCGGTCTCGGCCCAGGCGTCCATGGTCTCCTCCATGGCACTCTGCTTTGCCTGCTTGCACAGTTGCAGGGCTTTCTGTCGCTCCTCTTCACTGGTCTTCAACTCACCCTCCACCGAAAAGAAATCCCGAGTGAACTGTTCAAGGAAGCCATCGCGATCATTGCTGACAGCATCGCGCATCTGCTTGAAGTCCTCCGGCGACAAGGGTCCATCCGGATTATCCTCCGATTGCATCAGGCAGGGCGGTACCGCTGAAGCGAACACCACTGATTTCAATCTCGACTCGCCATAACGCCCCGGGTAGCGGGCAGCTTCGCCACCTCCCATCGAGAATCCGACCAGAGAAAATTCGGCCAGATCCATCTCATCCACCATAGCCGCCAGATCATCGGCAAGCACGTCGTAACCGTAGCCTGTTTCCGGCTTCTTGCTTTGCCCGAATCCGCGTCTGTCATAGGCAATGGCACGGTAACCGGCAGAATGAAGCGCCGGAAACTGCGCCTCCCATGCGGCGCCGGACAATGGCCAGCCATGCACCAGTACCACGGCATGACCATCGCCACCCGTATCCCTGACATGCAAGCCACACCCTTCCAGCTGTGTCTGTCGAATTTCCATACGTACCTCCATCCATTGAATCGAACACCTGCCGGTCCCATTCGTCTTGCAACAGACTGAACGCCGCATTTGATGAATGAATCCGGACGCGTGATATCGATACTAACAAGTACGCCCGGACTCACCGTGACAACAGGGCTGTATTGCAGGAATTTCACGGCTGGCTCTGCCCCGGTTCGGATCGGCACGTTTCGAGAATCCAGTCTCTGGTCTGTGCTGCAGCCCCCGTCAGCTCATGTTTTTTCGACCACACCAGATAGAATCCCAGCCCGGTTTTCCACGTCCAGTCCTTCCTGGCTGCCAGAACGCCCTGTCTGATGAGCCGATCGGTCACATGCCACCAGCCGAAAGCGATCCCCTCACCGGCAATGGCAGCCTGCAGCACCAGGGCATAATCGTTCAGGATCAATCCATTGTCGGGCGGTCTTGTGGTGTAGTCGAAATGTTCGAACCATTGCCGCCACCCAGGTCGATCGCGCACAGGTTCTTCCAGATGAATCAATGGCTGCTTTTCCAGATTCGGCCTGCCGTGCACGTCCTGCACCTTTGACATGACCTGAGGGCTTGCGACGGGGTAGATTGCCTCATCGGCAATCAGCGCTGCATGGCAGCCCAGCCAGTCACCATTGCCGCGTCGAACCGCCAGAGAGATGTTCTCGGCATCGATATCGGGTTCCCGATCACTGGACTGGATTCGCAAGTCGATATCCGGGTGACGCGCATGCAGTTCCACCAGACGCGGCATCAACCAGTAATGGCTGAATGCCGATGAACTGTTCAGAGTGACGTGATCGGCAACGGTCAGCTGTTGCACTGACCGGGCGGATAGAAGTATCTGCTCCAGCGAACGGGTGACATCGGAATGCAAGCGCGCACCAGCCGAGGTGAGTGCCACCTTCCTGTGTTCACGAATGAACAGCACAACCCCGAGACTTTGCTCCAGCTGTTTGATGGCCGTACTCACGGCAGGCTGATGAGTGTGCAATTCTTCCGCAGCCCGGGTGAAGGACTGATGCCTCGCCGCAGCTTCGAACACCATCAGATGACGCGGGGATGAGACCAGCTTCCACAGATCTTGCATAACCTCAGATTATCCAGAACATGCCTGAGTTAAATATATACAGTCAAAAAAGCATTTTGTAGAATTATCCATCAGAACGGAGCAAAGGGTGTCATCGAGCCACTGTGCAATGGCCTGCAGATTGAGCTGACAGGCCCGGAACCAGCAGACTCACGAGGCACTGTTCAACACGATCACAGCAACCAGAGCAAATCACTGATGCCTGAAGTTCATACGGAAAGCAGCGGCGGATCCAGATCCCTGCCCTCTCATGCCAAGGTGGTCGTCATCGGCGGCGGTGTCGTTGGCTGCTCGATTCTCTTTCACCTCGCCAAATTCGGATGGAAGGATGTCGTACTGCTCGAGCGTGACGAGTTGACATCGGGTTCGTCATGGCACGCCGCTGGCCAGATCCACACGATCAGCTCCGATCCGAACATCAGCCGTCTGCAGAGCTACACGATAGACTTGTACAAGGAAATCGAGGAGACCAGTGGTCATAGCGTCGGCCTGAATATCACGGGCGGCTTCTACGCAGCATCTACCCGGGAATGGTATGACTACCTCAAGCGAGAAAGGTCGAAGGCCCGCTACATGGGGCTGAACCAGGAATTCATCAGTCCCGCTGAACTGGCCGAGCGTCACCCGCTGATTGACCCGAAACACTACTATGCGGCACTGTGGGATGATCAGGATGGCGATCTTGATCCATCCGGCGCAACCTATGCCTTTGCCAAGTCGGCACGGGTACATGGTGCCAGGTATTTCACCCATACCCCGGTTACAGCCTGCACACAACGCCCCGATAACAGCTGGGATGTGAGCACGCCCAATGGCTCCATCAATGCAGAGTTCATCGTGAATTGCGGCGGCTTGTGGGGTCGAGAAGTGGGCCATATGGCCGGGCTGCATCTGCCTGTCCAGCCCATGGAGCACCACTATCTGATTACCGAACCCATTCCCGAGATCGTGGAACGAATGAATCAGCCGGATGCTGTACGGCTGCCTGCCGGTATCGATTACGAGGCCAACATCTACTTCCGCCAGGAACGGCAAGGCATGTTGCTGGGCACCTACGAGCCCACATCCACGCCCTGGAAAGTCGATGGTACGCCCTGGGATTTCGGCCATGAACTGCTTGCACCGGACATCGACCGGATAGCGGAGCGACTGGAAATGTCCTTTGAACGAATTCCTGCCATCGGCAATGCCGGTATCAAGGACATGATCAACGGCCCCTTCACCTTCGGGCCCGATGGCAACCCGATGATCGGCCCGGTACCGGGCATGAAGAACTACTGGGTAGCGGTCGGGGTCATGGCAGGTTTCTGTCAGGGCGGCGGGGTCGGGCTGACCATGGCCGAGTGGATGATCGACGGTGAGCCGTCAATCGATGTCTGGGCCATGGACATCGCTCGCTTTGGTGAGTTTGCAACGCCAGACTGGGGCACCATCAAATCTGCCGAGAACTATGAGCGTCGCTTTGTCATGACGTTCCCGAATGAAACCCTGCCCAAGGGACGCATGCAGAAGACCACGGCCTTGTATGACCGCTTGTGTGCCAGGGGTGCACGCATGGGCCAGAGCTTCGGACTGGAACACGCCCTGTGGTTTGCCGATGGCCCGGAGGATGCGCATGAAGAGCCGACCTTCGAACGGAATCGCAGTCACGTGTATGTGGCGCGCGAAGTGGCCGCTGTGCAGAGTGCTGTCGGCGGCGTCGAAACGGCCAACTTTGCCAAGCACGAATTCAAGGGGAAAAACGCCCGAGCCTTTCTCGATCATGTCCTGGCAGGATTCATTCCCGGACCAGGCAGGCTGACCTTGACACCGATGCTGACGCCAAAGGGCAGATTGTATGGCGACCTGACGGTGGCCTGCCTCGGCGAGGAGCATTTCCTGCTCTTCGGCTCCGGCGCCATGCAGGAGGCACACCGACGCTGGTTCGAGAAAAGTCTGACAGACGGTGTCGAGTACCGCAATGTCAGTGACCACTGGCACGGCGTTGCCTTGTCCGGACCGAAATCACGTGAGTTGCTGGCACGACTGACCCGTGAGGATGTCAGTGCCGATGCTCTGAAGTTTCGTGATGTACGGCAAACCTTCGTGGCCGGTGTACCGGTTATCCTGAACCGGATCGGCTTCTCGGGGGAGCTGGGTTTCGAGTTGCATTGTCGACCCGAGTACCTGCTACGCCTGTCTGACGCACTGGAACAGGCTGGCGCCGATCTGGACTATCGCTGGTATGGAGCCCGCGCACTCATGTCAATGCGGCTGGAAAAGGGCTGGGGGGTCTGGAGTCTGGAGTATCGTCCCGACTTCAACGCCATCGAGTCCAATCTGGACGCTTTCATCAACTGGGACAAGGAGTTCGTCGGCAAAGAGGCATCGCTGTCGTTTCGACAGAACGGACCAGAGCGCAAGCTCGTCACCATGATCATCAACGTCGAGGGAATCGACGTCTCCGGCGATGAAGCGATTCTGAAAGACGGCCAGGCCATCGGTTATGTCAGCTCGGGCGGGTATGCTCACCGAATCGGAAAATCCATGGCCATGGGCTATGTGGCGACTGAACATGCCACTGCGGGAAGCATGGTGCAAGTGGAGATTCTCGGCGTCTTCCATGATGCCGAGATTCTCGGGGCACCGGCCTATGACCCGACCGGTGAACGGATGAGGCTTGCCTGAACAGCAGGCCTCAATGGACGACCGCCTCCTCTTCTTCGTCGCTGGCGAACCAGGGTGGAAACGGATCATCCAGTTGCTTCCAGAGCTTGACACCCAGAGCCATCTCCTCGTCGCTGAGGAGGCAACTGTCCAGCACCTCGCGTGTGTGATCCGGCTCCAGGTTCTGTCCGATGAACACGATCTCCTGACGACGATCCCCGAACTCACCGTCGAAGGCAGCTTCGATGGACGCACGATATTCGGGATCGTCCGGCCAGTGCTCGCGAGGGGTATCCGCCCACCAGTAGCCGGCCGGTCCATGGCGGACAATGCCGCCGGCCTGCGACCACTCACCCACCACCTGGACGCGTGAAGCCAGCCAGAAGAAGCCCTTGGACCGCAGCACATTGCCACGCCACTCCTCCTTCAGGGCAGCGGCGAAGCGAGCCGGATGAAACGGACGGCGAGCACGGTAGACAAAGTTGCCAATACCGTATTCTTCGGTTTCGGGCGTGTGCTCCCCGCGCATTTCCGCCAGCCAGCCGGGCGAACGTGCCGCGCGCTCGAAGTCGAAACGGCCGGTATCCAGCACGGTCTTCAATGGCACATCACTGAAGCGGGCATGCACGATCTCGGCATGCCGGTTCAGTTGACGCAAGGCATGCTCGAGCCGCTCGCGTTCCGCCGCGGTGATCATGTCCATCTTGTTCAGGATGATGACATCGGCAAATTCCACCTGATCGATCAGCAGATCCGCCACCGTGCGCTCATCCCCCTCACCGAGATGCTCGCCTCTCTCCTGCAGGCTGTCCGCACCATCCAGATCGATGCTGAAGTTCACCGCATCGACCACGGTCACCATGGTATCCAGGCGCGCCACATCACTCAGGCTACCCCCCTCATCATCCCGAAAGGTGAACGTCTCGGCGACCGGCAGTGGCTCTGAAATGCCGGTGGACTCGATGACCAGATAGTCGAAGCGACCCTCTCGTGCCAACGTATTGATCTCCACCAGCAGATCCTCGCGCAAGGTGCAGCAGATACAGCCGTTACTCATCTGCACCAGCTTCTCCTCGGCTCGATTGAGTTGCACCTCCCGATTCACCATCGCTGCATCGATGTTGACTTCGGACATGTCATTGACGATGACCGCAACGCGCAGTCCCTCGCGATTGTTCAGGATGTGGTTCAGAAGAGTTGTCTTTCCGGCCCCGAGAAATCCGGATAACACGGTAACGGGAAGTTTGTCGTTCATTGTCTCTGTCATGTTCATGTTGAAAGACGTGATTCGTTTTCGTTGTGATCGCCAGCATCAGCCTCGATCTCATTGCACACCTGACCCTCGCGTCGAACCTGCGGCAAGAGCGATACCGCCCCGCAAGCCGCCAACCCGATGAATGCCAGACACCAGGCAATGGTGGCTCCTGATGGCCAATCCTTCCAGGCAGACACGAACAGACCCAGCAGATAGGCACTGAACCCGACGGTGTAGGCCCAGACAAGTGCCTGCCGCCCCGACAGGCGGCGCACCGCAAGGGCCGGAATGATCAGGCTGGCAAACACCAGGTACACTCCGACGAGCTGCGTGGACAGGGTAATCGTGATGGCAAACAGCGGATAGAACAGCCAGCCACCCTGCCCACTCAGGCGAAACCATGCGAACAGGATGCAGACGTAGACGATGGACACCCACAACAGCTGCGTGGTGTTGGTCCACAGAATCTGCCCCACCAGCAGATCCTTCAGACGTTCACCACCATGAGGGTCCGACGCCAGCAACAGAATGCTGCCGGTAGCCGCCAGCACGAAGGCAACACCAATCAGAGCTTCCTGCTCCCTGGGGTCGTGCTTGCGTAATTGATACAGCAACAGACTCGCCACCACCGCCGTCAGTATTGCAACTGCCTGCCCGAGCACTGGCATATGCTCCACCATGCCGAGGCTGCTCGCCGCAATCAGACCCAGGCCGGCAATCTGCGCAATGGCCAGATCCAGAAAGATGATTCCGCGACGCAGCACTTCCTGCCCCAATGGCACATGTGTGGCGACCACGAGAATACCCGCCAGCATGGCTGGCCAGAGGACATCGATCTGCAGCCACAAGCTGTCCATGTCAGTTCCCAGTCAGCAGCAGGGACAATATCGTGTCATACAGGCCTTGCAGATCGACGGCCTCGTCGCTGCCTCCGACCGTGAAGGGCAGTTCCCGCAATGGCACGCCACTGTTGTCTGCCAGCCAGCGAGCACCGCGATCGTTCTGATAGTTTGCAATCAGAATGAAGTCGGTATCCTGCCCTCGAGTGGTCTGCAACAGATCGGCCAGATGAGCACTGCCGGGCGGGATGCCGGGCTTGGGTTCCAGATCACCAACGGTATCGATCTGCAACCAGTTCAGCAGATAGCTCCAGTTCTTGTGATAGACCACAGCCCGCTTTCCCTGCAAGGGCTCGGCCTGCTCTCTCCAGCCCTCCATCGCCTCTGTCCATGACGAGGAGAATGCCGCGAGACGCTGCTGATAATACTCAGCGTGTTCGGCATCGATCAACTGCAGTCGTGCGCTGAACGCCTCGGCGATGCTCAGCAACCGGTGCGGATCCAGATGCACATGCGGGTTGCCGTCTGCGTGCACATCACCGTGGCTGCGGTCCACCTCTACCGGAACCTCGATGAGATCCACCTGCGAGGCGGCCAGGAAGTATCCCGGCTGACCGACTTGCACACGACGATTGCGAGACTTCTCCAGCAACAGAGGCAACCAGCCGATTTCCAGCTCGGCACCGGTGCAGAACACCATGTCGGCATCACGCGCCTTGACGATCAGTGATGGTCTGGCCTCGATGTGGTGCGGGTCCTGGAAGGCGTTGGTGGCAGACTCGGCCTCCACCCTGTCGCCACCGAGCACCTTTGCCAATGCCTGCCACTCCGGCTCGCAGGCCAGGATGTTCAACGAAGCCTGCGCCGATGCGCTTGCCGACCAGCACAATGCACACAGGGCCAGTATCCGGACACTAGAATTCATGGGCACCATGCGCTCCAAGGGTCATGACGTATTGCAGGCTGAGTGTATCGTTGGCATCATCGAAGCCTTCCGCATCCTGCAGACTGTATTGCATGCGCAGCTGTGAGAAATGGGAACGCGACCAGGTAAGCATGATGTCGGTTTCCCGGAGTGACTGATCATGAAAGTGATCGCCGTGAGCGGCCTTCAGGTCCACTTCGCCATAACGCACTCCTGCCGACCATTGCTGATCGAAGCGATAGACCGTCGAGGCATACCAGCCGTTCTGCCTATCGCTGTCCTGAGCGAATTCACCGAGTTCATCGACATGGAGATACTCGGCCGACACCGTCAGCTGGCTATCTCTGGCGTTACCCTGAGGCGACCATTTCCAGACAAGGTCCGCCAGGTAGAGGTTCTCGCCACTGTAGGCTGCGCTGTGCGAATGGCCGTGAGCGTCTTCATCCGCTTCCTCTTCGGCAGCCAGCTCCTCCTGAACTGCATCGAGACGATTTCGCAAGTATGACACCCCAGCCTGCCAGCTACTGCCATTGGACAGATCGCCACCCCAGCTGGACTTGAGCGTGAAAACACCGATGGCAGAATCACCTTCACCATCGGCCAGCTCCCGACCATTGAAAGCCTCGACGCCAAGTTGCCAGAAGAACGGTACCGGCAACAGACTCGATACACGGACACCGTCGTCGAAATAATGCGAACCGAGAAAGGCGCGATAAAGGGCCGGACGTTCGGCGAAGCTGTCGGCATGCGTGTGCCGGGAATTCAGGTAGCCCACCTGCGACAGAAAGCGACCCGCTCGAATCCCCAGACCGTAAGGCAATGCCACGCTGTCCACGAAGGCCTCCTCGATATCCAGTTCGGTTTCACCTTCATGACTTTCCAGCACCGTCGTCAGGCGGCCACTGAAGACATCATCCACCGCACTGCTCAACGACAGCTCGGTATGGCCCAGACCGAACCCCTTGCCGCGTTCGGACAGGGCGCTGCCTTCGGACTTGAAGAACCCGTCAAGGACAAAACTCAATTCAGGGTTCTCCGCATGAGCGGACCCTGCCGCCATGGCCAGCATCAGGACCACTGACGCGCCGAGATCCGGCGCGTTGATTCTTCCGCTTTTCATGATCTGTCAGTTCTGATGATCGTGTGATTCGCTCAGCCCCAGCCAGGTGACAGCGGATGCCGTGAAATCCAGATCAAGGGTACGGACAATGCTGCCGTCGAGACTGTCCACTTCGATCACTTTCTGTCCGTTGGTATTCAGCACGTACAGCCGCTCAGCCGCCGCAGAGGAGACCACTCTGGGAGAAGCATCGTCTTCGCCGACACTGTCGGCCACCGCAACCGGCTCGAGAGCTGCCCACTGTGCTTCCACGTCATACAGATAAAGCATGCCGTCATCGCCGAGGATGTAGTAGGTTTCCCCGTCCACATTGAAGCCTTGCGCCACCTTCGACACCTCGCTCGGAAACGACAGCTCCTGATAGGCAGGCTCATTGTTCGGGTCGATCACGAAGACCTGCTGACCGGCAACGCCGACGAGTTCGTCAGCCTCTTCATGGGCAATCACGGTACCGATTCGGCCTTCCTCGGCGATCGACTCGGGGTTCGGCAATTTTCGGGCAGGATAGTCTTCCTCTGTCAGATCGATGAGCAAGGTGCCATCACCGCAACCGAATGCGATGTATGACTCATTGGACGCATGGCCGTGCAACAGAGGGCATGCTTCTTCATAACGGTGTTCGAACGTGAAGCTACCGTCTTCGAACGAATAGCGCTCTACAGCCGCCGGCAGGGTTGTATCGGTGATGGAAGGATCCCGATAGGTGGCAAATAGCGTGTCATCGATGAGTCGTGCCGCACCGTGCATGTTGTTGGCAAGCGTCAATTCTCCCGTCACGCTTCCGGCTCCGATATCCGCATCGCTCAATACAGTGACGGTCGATGTCGCTCCTTCCTCGGCATCGAAGAAGACCGAACCGTATTCCTCGAAAGCGCTGTAGTGAGTGGGCCTGATACCGGACAGAGTGAAGTCCAGCATGACCGGATCCTCTGCATAGTCGTGCAAATGGTCAACGTGATCTTCGGTGTACAGGCCGCTATCCACAAAGGAGACCTGATTGTCATTGCGTTGAACAACCACCGCGTAGCGTTTGTCCGGGCTGGCATACAGACTGGGTTGATCGCCCGTCAGCGCGAAGCGTTGCAGCTCACTTTCGGTATCGAGATCGTAGACCACCACGGCTGATTCCTCACTGTCGAACAAGGCCAGGCGACCTGCCGAGTCGATGCTTGCACCAGTGTCCTCCTCTTCCGACGTGGAGCTATCGCTGCACGCACCAAGGAGCAAAGCGACGCTGACTGCACACAGCAATCTGCCGTAGCGTGGAGGAGTGCTTGAACTGGTCTTGCTGACAGACATGGGAATTCTCCGTTTAGTTACGTTATAACATATCTTTTTTTGAATCGCATGAATCCACCGCCACCAGCTTGCGCTCAGGCTGCGCGACACTGTCAGAGTGATGTTTCTGTCAGAGACGCTCGCCGTCACTACGCATTGCGCAATCTCGTCTTCCGGATACGATCGACCGACCCATGCAACCGCGACGCAGTCTACAGGATATGTAATAACATAACATCAACTACTTGAACTCGAACTGCCGCGGTATGGCGGTATGGCGGTATGGGTGTGTGGGTGTGCGGTTGAACGGTTGAACGGTTGAACGGTTGAACGGTTGAACGGCGGAATCGTAGTCAGGCTACGAGATACGCTTTCCGGTCAATCATCGATACCCTGCTTCGCCCTGTCCACGAACGCCCTGAGCCGACTGCTCATGTGACGCTTGCTGCGGTAGTTGAGTGAGTAGCGTGGCAGCGGCGGCAAGAATTCGGTCAGGACTTCGACCAGAGAGCCTGAGTCAATGAACGGAGAGGCAATCTCCTGATAGACATAAGCCAGCCCCAGATCATGCTGTGCATAGCGCATGAGTGAACTCATGTCGTTCGCCACCATTCTGGGGTTCGGTTCCACGGTATAGGCACCCTCCCTTCCCTGAAAGCCCCAAGGTGCAAGCCGCCCGCTCAGACCGAAGGCATAGCAGATGGCATCATGAGCAAGGATATCCTGAGGTTGCTGCGGTACGCCACGTCGGTCCAGATAGTCCGGAGAAGCAACGATCGACATGGCGAGCTCCGGCCCCACGGGAACTGCATGTGTTTCGGGTTCCAACAGTGTACTGGAACGCACGACTGCATCGACACCAGAGGACAGCAGATCCACTTTCCTGTCGTCATAGATGAGCCTGACATCCACTTCCGGATATTCCAGCGCAAATCGGGCGACCAGTTCATCGAGGAAGAAGGGACCGGCGCTGTAGGGTGCCGATAGACGCAAGGTGCCCGCCACCCGCCCTTTCTGGTCATGCAGATCGCTGATGGCCCCTTCCAGGTCATTGACTGCGGGCAGGCTGCGTTGGAAGAATCGCTCGCCAATGGGGGTCAGCGCCACTGCCCGGGTTGAGCGTTCGAACAATCTGACACCCAATCGGTCTTCGAAGCGTTGCACCGCTTCGCTGACCGAGGCGGGTGCAAGCTGAAGGTGCTCGGACGCAGCCCGAAACCCGCCCCTGCGTGCAACTTCAACGAAAATCCGGATGTCGGCAAAGTTACTGCGGCCCATTGTTCGTTTTTCCGATCACTGTGTTATCCATTAATAGGGTTTATTTAATAATAGCAGGCACTTATAGTCTCTTCAAGCCATGAGGCACGGCAGTAATCAGCCAGCGTTGCATTGGCCCATCGATCACCCACAGAAGAGAAACCCATGAACAAACAAAGCGACATCGAAGCCGTCATCAACACCTGGAACAAGGGGCTGGATGCCGGCGATATCGAGCTCATGCTGAGCACCTGCCATGCAGACGTCATGACGGTCAACGAGCGGCAGCCGGTGACAGTCGGCACTCAGGCCATCCGTGACAAGTACTTGCCTCGTATTGCAGCCGCCGAAATCACCTCCGGTTATGACATCGAAGATCTGCAATTCTTCGGCGACGTCGCGGTAGTTTCCGGTCGCTTCTACGGCACAATGAAAATGCGCGAGACAGGTGAAATCCGCAAACCCGAAGGTCGCCTCGTGCTGGTCTACCAGCGTGACGCCGACGGTGCGTGGAAGATGGTCCTTGATATCGACAACAACGGACCCGAGTAGATCACCGGCGGTTCGACAGGCTCGCTGGGGCGAGCCGTTCGAGCCGTTCGAGCCGTTCGAGCCGTTCGAGCCGTTCGAGCCGTTCGAGCCGTTCGAGCCGTTCGAGC
>CANLXI010000045.1 GCA_947495035.1 uncultured Granulosicoccus sp. | reverse complement strand
AAAGCTGCAATTTCCTGAAGACGATTAGCGCCAGAACCACTAGTTTTATAGGCTCAAACGAGTTATACAGGTCGAACGATTTAGGCGGAGCTGGGCGCAGGAAGTCGACCACGTTCGGGCAGGCAGCAAGTGCGGATGATGCACTGATGATAGACTACATGCGCCAGAACGCCAGCCCCATGTCGTGAACGGTTACCACCAAAGCAACTCGCTATAGAACTATAAATGTGTATTTCACTCAGCGAAACATCACCTTGAAACCCGTCAATCTCAATAACAGGGCCATAATAACAATACTCATTATCAGCTCAAGCTGACTCTTGGGTAGACCGTGGGCCGGCAAGCCGGCGTAAAAACTAAACGAAGAAGTAATTATATATGGATACCTAACTGAGAATTCACCCACTAAGATCATCATAATCATAACCAGAATAAAACTAGGGAAGAACCATTCGCTTCCAAACCCAAGTGCGACTTCTGACGGAAATGAAGCTGGAATTCCTGCCCCGAGTTCGGTGATGAAATACTGCTCCCTAAATACAAACGCACCCACGAGTGGACCTGAAGAAACAAAATTAGGCTTATTGGACCAAAAAACTCTGGGAATATAACCGTAGAAACCCCCGAATATCACTGTCCTAAGGGATGGGATTGTATCTCTCTCGCCATAATCATATATTCTTGCATCCTTCGCAGGGGATAGGCCATAGCCAGCTTCGTTATTATTTAGCTGCTCTATAATCAGTGATATGCCACTCTGCTCGCCTTTGCCTTTGCGAACCTCCGAAATTACGGACATCAACTGTACCAAAACTACCAATACGACTATGCTTCTCCCTGCTAGAAATAATTTGCCTTTCAGATCCTTCACACGCATGAATCTAAAGATCAAAATCGTGAGTATCGGCACTACAAAAACACCTCTACTGCTAGACATAAATCCGATAACCATTATCACCAGCAATGAAAGCATCGCTAGAACCACATGTGGATTCGACCTAGTTATTTTTGAAAAAGAGAAAACTATAACAGCGTGAAGCGTATATATTTTCAAAGCATAGTTGAGCGCATTCAACCATAACCCCCCCCCCCTAGATCGCTTCTGGCTTTCAAACGAATCAACGCCAGCCTGCGAGATCCAAAACACAATAATCACCATTAGAACTACCGTAGCCAGATAAAAATATCGCCTACCTTTTTTATCGAATCTAGCGTTATCAATACCTGAAGCATAATAACGGTCGATCCTGATTCTCCTCTTTCGAAAATACAAAGTCACCAGAAGCAGAGTGAAAAACCAACCAAACATTATCATGCCCACTAAATCGCCATTCCCCCCAGAAAAATCTGTGAATAGTGTAGCTATGATTATATTTGGGGCGAGAAATATTAAAGGCGAACTCCACCGCAACATAGACATAATGAAAAACACGCCTACTAGAGTCCATATTATGTTCAACATGACTAGTCTCGATTTCGGCCGACCGACTTAAAACAAAATTTTTCTGTAGCCCCAACAGCGCAGTTTAGCATCCGCGAATCACGAAATAAATATCACCACACATGTTATTGTCTATGCAAAAGCACCTAAGCGTTCAGCCACGAATTATATTTACCCATTGCTGCAGACCTTTATCACGATCGTAAAGAGTTTCGAATATCGAACGAGCGTAATACTCCTGCTCTTTTTTGTACTCTGAATCTTCTGACAGAAGCACAATTGAATTAGCTAAGCTGGCGTAATTACCTATTTCTACCGAGTTTCCACAATTATTAGTTAGAACCGTTGTGGCGATTTCTCCATCCGAGGCACCAATAAATATTGAGCTTCTACCGACAGCCGCTATTCCGTAAAACTTACTAGGAACAATCAAACCTTCCAGTTTCGGATTCAACGATACCAAATGCACATCAGCAGCACTCAGGCTTTCGCTCAGCTGTTCTCGCGGCTGATAAGGTCGAAATGCTATGGAACTTAAACCACGTCGGTTCGCTTCATTCTCCACAACCTCGCGCTGCGCACCGCCCCCGATAAAGAGAAATACAATATCGTCACGATGAGAAAGAATCTCTGCGGCGCCAAGAATCGTGTCGAATTCATGCACTCGCCCAAGATTGCCGGAATACCCAACCACGAACTTCCCGTCCAGCCCCCACTCACTTCGTAGCTTGTTCTCTTCTCTGGGTACCGGCTTGAGAGCCTGACCATCAGCCCAATTGGGTATGACTCGTATATTGATATCATCACCCGCCTCCTCACGAATGAATTGCTCCATTCGTGTACCCAGCACAACATTCATGTAGGCCGCTCGAAGAGTTGTGTTTCTTATACGCTTCAACAGAGCCAGAACTGGACCTCGCATGAACTTCACCCCAAGCTCTGCGGCAACTTCCGGGAAAACATCCTGCAGCCAGTTGACGAGCAATGCACCTCGTAGCTTAGTGACAATCGCAGCAACTACTGAAATGAGCGGGGGATCTGTCTTCGCAACCACTATCGTGTTCTTGTCCGTTCGGTCAAATAGCGTCCAGGCCGCTGTTACATAGAACGTCAAATAGTCGATTGCCCTTCCGGCAAGGTTTCCTCTACCAAAACGACTCGTCCAGACTCGGTGAACCAGCACTCCATTTACAGTCTCTGACTTGGAAAGCCGGGCTGTGGAATCATCGTATCTTAGCCTACTGGTCACAATCTCGACCTGGTATCCCTCGCGCACCAGGTCGAAGGCAAGATCACTCAATAGCTGACTGGTCGCCGAATGGTCGGGATAAAAGAATCTGTTGATGAACAGTACTTTCTTCTCAGGTGCTGATTCAGCTTCTTGCATCATTCAGATTTCGCAAATACCAGGCATATGCATCAGTCAAGCCCTGTTTGAGGTCAATGTCAGCTCGCCAATCCAGTTCACTCAAACGGCTTACATCCATCAGCTTTCTCATCGTGCCATCGGGTTTCGACGTATCGAAGACCAACGAGCCCTTGAAACCCGTCACATCAGCAATAGTCTCAGCCAGCTCACGAATCGTGCAATCGACACCTGTGCCAACATTCACATGACTTAGCATGGGCTCCGTGCTGGCCTTGTAGGTTTGCAGCGGCAGTTCCATCACATGCACGCTGGCAGCCGCCATGTCATCCACATGGAGAAACTCCCTCATGGGCTTGCCACTACCCCAGATGACAACCTCGCTCGACTGATTGATTACCGCCTCGTGAAAGCGGCGCAACATGCCCGGTATCACGTGGCTGTTTTCAGGATGAAAATTGTCGTTCGGGCCATAAAGATTGGTCGGCATCACGCTCCGATAGTCTCTACCATATTGCCGGTTGTAGCTCTCACACAATTTGATGCCAGCAATCTTGGCGATCGCGTAGGGCTCATTGGTCGGCTCCAAAATCCCTGTCAGCAATGCATTCTCGCGCATCGGCTGCTCTGCATTCTTCGGATAGATACAACTGGAACCTAGAAACAGCAATTTCTGTACATCAAACAGGTGAGCGGCATGTATCACATTGGCCTCCACCATCAGATTCTCGTAGATGAATTCTGCCGGGTAGCTATTGTTAGCCTGAATGCCACCTACCTTTGCCGCAGCCAGATAGACCTCTTCAATCTTCCTGTCCGCGAAAAATGTCTGTACTGCTGATGAATCCAGCAAATCCAGCTCAGACCGTGTAGCTGTAACAACATTTACGTAACCCAGCTTCTGCAACCGCCGGACTATCGCCGAACCTACCATCCCCTTGTGGCCAGCAACAAAAATATTCTTCTCGTGACTCATGGACTCTCTCAATTCTCCACCGACAAGGGAATGTCGAGCCCGTTCGCTTTGAGAAATGCGTGTCTCTGAGCCACCTTCAGATCTTCCGCAACCATCTCGGCACACATCTCCTGCGCCGTTATCTCAGGCACCCAACCCAGCTTTGTCTTGGCCTTCGCAGGATCTCCCAGTAGCGTCTCTACTTCGGCCGCTCTAAAATAACGCGGATCAACCTGCATGATCACATCGCCTTCCTTCAGCGCTGGCGCCTTGTTACCTTCGACTCTTGCAACGACTGCCTTCTCATCCTTGCCCTCACCCTCGAAACGTAGCGTCACACCCAACTCTGCGGCGGACCACTGGATGAACTCACGCACCGAATACTGCACCCCTGTGGCTATCACGAAGTCCTCTGCCACGTCCTGCTGCAACATCATCCACTGCATACGCACATAGTCTTTCGCATGCCCCCAATCCCGAAGAGCATCTATATTGCCCATGAATAAACACTTTTCCAGACCCTGCGCAATATTCGTCAATCCGCGAGTGATCTTTCGCGTAACGAAAGTCTCACCACGCCTCGGAGATTCATGATTGAACAATACGCCATTGCAGGCATACATCCCGTAGGCCTCACGGTAATTCACCGTAATCCAATACGCATACATCTTGGCAACCGCATAAGGGCTTCTGGGATAGAAGGGCGTTGTTTCCTTTTGCGGCGTCTCCTGTACCAACCCATACAGCTCAGAGGTGGATGCCTGGTAGAAACGTGTCTTTTTCTCGAGCCCTAGAAACCGAATACCTTCCAGCAATCTCAGCGTCCCAAGCGCATCCACATCTGCCGTATACTCCGGCGCCTCAAAGCTGACGGCCACATGGCTTTGTGCACCGAGATTGTAGACCTCATCAGGCCGCACCTGACTCAGGATTCGAGTCAAGTTCGATGAATCCGACAAGTCTCCATAATGCAGCTGGAATCGCTGATTACTGGTATGCGGATCTTCATAAATATGATCAACCCTTTGAGTATTCAAAGAGGAGGCACGCCTCTTGATACCGTGCACTTCGTAGCCCTTCTCCAGCAACAACTCAGCGAGATAGGACCCATCTTGCCCTGTGATACCAGTGATTAACGCGACTTTATTCATTGTTTGCTACTTCCCATTCGCACATCATTTCTCAATAGTCTCCTGCTGAAGCTGCTTGATTTCACTCCGCAGTAAGTCAAACGCTCTCTGTTTTTCGTTCAAGAAAGCCACAGCCAGTCGCAGCTTTTCTTCCATTCCACGTTGCGTCACTGTGTAACTGTAGGCAATCTTGTTGTTCTCATTCTTGTAGTTATGGCTCTTGATCAATCCTTCCCTCAACAAGGCCTGAACGCAGTAGTTCGCCTTGCCCAGACTCATTCCCAATTGCCTGGATATCTCCCTCTGACTTAACGAGGGATTGGCCTCAATAGCCCTCAATACGTTGAACTGGGCCTCCAACCTTGCGGATAAGCACTTGGATTGTCGACTAACCATGCGGATACAGCACCTCGCAGGGGTTTTCACAGTGAGATGTACACGACGAGAAACTGAATCACTCCGTTGCCTCGAATAGCGGAAAACACACGCTACCGCCCTTCCGTTGCACAAGCTAACCGGACAGGCTGTTGGGATATCACTGCTGACCTACTTCAATCAAAAGGTCTTTCGCCAAATAGTCTTACTGCGTTCAAATAATGAACACAGCGGCTATTAGGCCACGATCACACTGCCAAACACAAGCACATCAACTGACTTTCTTGATCAGATTCGGCGATACACTCACTTGCGTTTCATTGCCCAACACATTCAACAACAAGACGACGCGCTCCTGACTATTACGCGCCTTGAATATCGCCTTCATGCCTGCCAAGGGACCGCTGATCAATTGCACGTCTTCGCCAGGCACAAATACCGTAGCCGGATCAATAGCACCGTTACCGCGCTCCTGCTCCTGCCTCAGCGAATTCAACAATTTCTCCGGAAATGCCTGGAGTGTGGCACCAAGACGAACGAGCCGAATAACGCCACGTGTCGACCGAATGGGCGCTGTGTTCTGACGCTCCAGATCCAGTTTGATGAAAAGATAACCCGGGAACAGTGGCTCGCATGCCGGGCTCAATATCCCCTTTCGCGATTGCCGAGTACACAACATGGGAAGAAAAGTCTCAAAACTCTGGTTCGACAGGTTCTGAACGGCGATTACCTCATGCCTCACTTTTGTCTGCAGTACATACCACTGAGACATGAATTCCCTCCCAAGTACGAGCCGAAACAGCTGTATGAACGTGTTGAATAATCGCCGCGATTCAGCAATACAGACAATCAGGAATCTGTTACGCCATTTGCCCTGACTTATCGGTTGATGGCACTCATGGAGTGTGCTGCCCAGACGATGACACGGCTATGACGATCAGCAACTGCGAAACCTCTACAAAACCGAGTGCGAACATCTAGTCCGCCTCAAGCACCCCACCCGTTGCAGCTTTGAAATATCGCTTGCCGATAACAAAGTGCACTAAAACCAAGGCCACAAACGCCCAGAACAACCAGGTCTCGTTATCCGCATTGGAGCCGTTGATGGTGCCTACCAAAACCAGAGCAGAATGCATGGCCAACATCGCCAGTACAGTCGAGTTCACTGTCAACTGCCGATTTCTCAACCGATGATGCAAATGGTCCCTACCCGCTTGAAAGGGAGAACGCTTTTCAAGAACTCGCCCCATCATGACCACCACCGTGTCCATTAACGGTAATCCGAACATCCAGCCAGCGGCCACGGGTGAAAGCGATCTAGCGCTTCCCTGAGTCATCTCAACCAGATACCAGACCAGAATCAATCCGAGCATCATGCTGCCGGAATCTCCCATAAATACGGCGGCTTTACGTCTTACCACTCGGCTGTTGTAGAAGAGAAAGGCCAGCAAGCTTCCAGTGACAACAAACAGTGTCAGTGCCGTGCTCGTATCGCCGTGCACGAGGGCCAGGACCCCCATGGAAGACAGAGTCATCGAAAGCAGTGAACCGGACAACCCATCCAGCCCATCGATCATGTTGATGGCATTGATCACTCCCACCGTACAGACAACGGTGAACAGCACCGACGCAACGTATCCGAATTCGACGTCTGTGCCCCCTAGTACCGCGCCAACAGATTCAATGCGCACATCACCCAGCACCACCATCAGCAGGGCAACAGCAATCTGGAAACACAATCGGCACCTGGCGGACAAATCCTTGAGATCGTCTACCACCCCCAGAACGACCAGAAGCAGACAGAGCGCCAGCAATAGCGGCGGCATCAGTTGTCCTTGAGTAAGCACTTCACCCACAGCCAGGGTCAGGAAGATGGCAATACCCCCCACCAGAGGCACCTCTCCGACATGTCGTTTTCGGGAATCCGGCTTGTCAGTCAATCCATGCTCTATGGCAAGTCTGCCCAGGAAGGGAATGACCGCCACGCAAAACACTGTCGTAAAGGCAACAATCAGCATCTGTAATCCCATATTTCAAAGACTTCCCTTGTCGTTCAAGGCCCCTGAATGAGGCCAATGGCGTACCGGTCACTTGTGGATGACCGAGGCTTCTTGCACTGCAAAATACAAAATCAGAAAACTATACAAACGACCAATCTCGATCGGTACGCTCGCTCGACACGCAGGGAGAAAGCTGAATATCTCTATTCAGATTCCATCAACACGTGAAAAAAATCAAACTCAAGTCGAAACAAAGTCTTATGCCCACAAGGACTTTGCAACACGATCTGAATTAATTGCTGGCGAGGGTAGCGAGGCCTACCCACAGCATCAAGGTAGGCATTCTTACCTATCAAAAATGGCGTTGCCGAAGCGGGTGAAAGATGTTGCCAGATATAACTATCCTTAGGTAGCAACTTTTTCTCGAATCGTGTAGCCCCCCCCCCACACAGCAGCAGCTCTGTCCATCCCAGGGCAGAGTCCTTGGGGAGCGTTGGTAACGAAAAGGAAGGTCAACACCTCCTCGAGATTCTGCAGCGATTCGGAAGGTTTGAGCTCATGTCATCAACTACGCCAGCCGGATGAGCTCAAGGCCAGCAGCAAGACTGCACAGTAGCCTTTGATGAGGGACTGAATGAACATGCTAGAGCATCCAGTGTTCAGAATATCCGATCAGGTTCCTCACTCCTCAGCCAGCCCCATGGCCAATGCGCCAAGCACTCTGACTCTTCAATGATGAGAACTGATATCAGCAAGTAAGATGATTGTCTCATTCACGCTGATGGCAGTGATACATTCTGAAACAACCGACTATCGCAGCGAATTCGACCAGAACAAGGTTGTACACATGAACAATTCATTGACCGTCCAGCGAGCCAGCGTGGACGTGCAGGAAAGCTACCGGACCCAGAAGAGATTTGAGCCGCACCCAAATGATACGAACGACAACCAGAAAACCACGAGATAAGCTGCTGGATAATACATGAAGTCAGAACACCAGAACATGGAAAACCAGCTACGCCCAAACCTCTCCGAGCTCATATGCATGCAGTGCATCAGTACCATCGCAGTGGCAACAAATTGCTGAATCCCTGTTCACGAACGTAAATAGACAACAAGTGGATAGCCTGTCGTTTTTAACAAGTACAGATCAAAGCAGCTACTTGTGCCATTTCAGATAAACACTTATTTAGGCCATGTCAAATTGGAAAGATTGTTGTGAAACACATCACACTCTTGATTGTGTTCCCTGGATTGCCACGATTGCCTTTCGCTATCAATCGATCCTCATCACCCTGGCAATCAGATTCGCAAACACCCGAGGGCTGACATAACCACTTCAGGCCAAGCCGTCAGCCGCACTTCCAGTTCCCACACCAACCCGCCATGGGAATCGCTCAGTAAACCCTCCCACTGCCGTGTCGCGCAGCGTTCGGCCGCCGACTGGAAAACCTGCCTGTCCAGCAGCCGGCGGGGGCTTTCCACAGAGGACACCGGTGGCTGCTCCCCTGAGGAGATTTTGCACAGGTCCCCAGCTATGGCGGAGCCGGTCAGCTCCAGTAGGGTTGCACCGAGACGACGTTGTTGCGATGAGAAGCCGTGAGATATCCCAGTTGCTGCTGAAGTCTATTCAGGCGCAGTAACAACAGACTTCTACGGCACCCCAGCCACGATTTCACAGTCTGGACCCGCAAAGTCCGAACCCCCTACACCACCGTCACATTCATCGGGGCCGCCCGGTCCGCCATACATCTTGTCGTTCTGCTGATCGCCCTTCAATATGTCCACACCGGTGTTGCCTCCCATGGTGTCATTCGACAGACCTCCGGACAGAAAGTCATCGCCTGAGCCTCCCGACATATTGTCTATACCGGGCCCGCCATAGAGCATGTCATTGCCCGCATACCCCTTGAGAATGTCGTTTCCATCACCGCCTACCAGCGTATCTTCGCCGTTATCGCCATTCAGTCGGTCGTTACCGGCAGAGCCCATCAGCACGTCATCGCCCGCACTGCCGAAGAGCACATCGTCACCGGCCTCTCCGTCGATATCATCGTCGCCGCCATTGCCCACCAGCCGGTCGTTGCCGCTGCCACCGCGAATCGTGTCGTTATGCGCCCCTCCGGTCACGAAATCGGCACCCGGCCCGGCATCTATCCAGTCCTGACCGTTGGCACCGTAGACTTCGTCATTCCCTTGCAAGGCGCACACGGTATCGTCGCCGCCCAGGGCCCTGATCACATCATTGCCGGGCGTGCCGAGTATCACGTCATTCCCCGGTGTGGGAGATTGTCCCATCGACAAGTCGACCGTTACTGTCAGCCCGTTGCACAGGTTCGCATTGCCGCCGCTGACGCCGACAACATTGCCAACCATACTGAGTTGATAGTTGCCCGTCGCATCGTATCCCGAGCTATCGTCGTAGACGATCAAGGTGTAACGACCAAGCACATTGAGCGTCCGTGTGAAACTCGCTGTCAAATAGCCCTCTGTTCCCGTTATATACGCGCCATCGGGGCCAAAAAGCTCCACACGGGGATACAGGGGACCTTCGTCCAGATCGGCAACGGTTACCGCAATGTTGACTCCGGCATTCACCGGCTCGAATGCATAGGTATCCAGGTCCCCCAGATCGATGAAACCCGTTTTGCTCTGGCCACCACTGATGCCATTGCCTTCATTGGCATCCGGAATTTTCGCCACATACAGGTCGAAGTTGCCGGTCTCAGCGCTTCCGGAACTGTCATCATAGGCAATGACCGTGTAATTACCTGCCACCTGCGCGCGCCGATAGAGGCCCGCAACCAGATAGCCTTCCCCTCCTGTCAGATAAGCCCCATCTGGGCCGAACAATTCAACGCGCGGGTAGAAAGGCGAACTGACCAGATCGTTGGAATCGGTCTCCGCCATTCTCACATACAGACTATCCCCAGCGTTCAGCGCGATATTGAATGACTCCAGTTCGGCTTTTTCCATGAACCCGCTGGTTTCGGTGACACTCTGCAGGAAACCGCCATCGGCAGTCCCCGGCGCTTTCGCAAAGTGAAGACTGTAATTACCGGTGGCATCGCTACCGGCACTGTCATCGAAGACCACCAAGGTATAGGAACCGGACACCAGCGCACGCCGGTAGAGGCGTGCGGCCTCATACCCCTCACTGCCCGTCAGGTATTCACCATTCGGCGCGTACAGCTCGATTCTTGGATAGAAAGGCGATGAAACAAATTCGTTGGAATCCAGATCTGCAACCGCCGCATAGAAACTCTCTCCAGCATCCAGATCAACGACATACGAATCCACGTCGCCCAGATCGATGCGATCTGTGATGACCCCATCATCAGACAGACTACCGCCCTCGTCCGCACCGGGTGCAACTGCGAAGTAGAAGTCATAGGTTCCGATTTCGTCCTGGCCCGAACTGTCGTCGAATATGCGTATCTCATACTCACCCGACACAGTGGCACGCCGATGCGCAGTGCCCACCAGATAGCCTTCACCGCCGGTCAGATAGGCCCCCGAAGGATCATACAACTCGATTCTGGGATAGAAGGGGTCGGAGACAAACTCTGTACTTTCGGTTTCCGCGACCCGCAATAGAAGACTGTCTCCCGCGTCCAGATCGATTTCATAGACATCAATCTCTCCGATGACGGAGATTGACGCGGAAATGAGTCCATCACCACCATTGAGCGTCACGGCCGCCGAGGTGAGTGGCCAGAAAGACAGGATTCCGTAAAGGGCGAAAACGTACCAACGGACAGTCAACTTTTTTGATGAGCCAGCGTCCATCTGCATACTCCTTTTCACGTTGCGAGAGTTCTCAGAGTTGCAGTCTCGCATAAATCGTAACCACAAATAAAATGGTACTTGTTACTGCGGGACAAAAAGGTCATCAGGCAATGTGATGTTCACAAGCCGTCCCCGGAAAATTTGCAGAATCGACGCAATGCTGCGCTGGATTCGGAAAGTGCCATTGATGACAGGGGCAGAACAGTCCGAGAGTCGATAGTCACAGGCCTTTGGCAGGAGTCAGGGCACTCCTGCCACGATTTCACAATCTGGACCCGCAAAGTCCGAACCCCCTACACCACCGTCACATTCATCGGGTCCGCCCGGTCCGCCATACATCTTGTCGTTCTGCTGATCGCCCTTCAATATGTCCACTCCGGTGTTGCCTCCCATGGTGTCATTCGACAGACCTCCGGACAGAAAGTCATCGCCTGAGCCTCCCGACATATTGTCTATACCGGGCCCGCCATAGAGCATGTCATTGCCCGCATACCCCTTGAGAATGTCGTTTCCATCACCGCCTACCAGCGTATCTTCGCCGTTATCGCCATTCAGTCGGTCGTTACCGGCAGAGCCCATCAGCACGTCATCGCCCGCACTGCCGAAGAGCACATCGTCACCGGCCTCTCCGTCGATATCATCGTCGCCGCCATTGCCCACCAGCCGGTCGTTGCCGCTGCCACCGCGAATCGTGTCGTTATGCGCCCCTCCGGTCACGAAATCGGCACCCGGCCCGGCATCTATCCAGTCCTGACCGTTGGCACCGTAGACTTCGTCATTCCCTTGCAAGGCGCACACGGTATCGTCTCCGCCCAGGGCCCTGATCACATCATTGCCGGGCGTGCCGAGTATCACGTCATTCCCCGGTGTGGGAGACTGCCCCATCGACAAGTCGACCGTTACTGTCAGCCCGTTGCACAAGGCTGTAGTGCCGCCATCATTGATACCGACCACGTTTCCAACCAGACTGAGCTGGTAATTGCCTGTCGCGTCATCTCCGGTGCTGTCGTCATAGACAATCAATGTGTAGCGGCCGACAACGTTCAGTGTGCTCGTGAAACTGGCCGTCAACGAGCCTTCCGCCCCGGTCACATAGGCTCCGTCAGGCCCGAACAATTCAACACGTGGACGAAGTGGACCATCGTCCAGATCGGCTACGGTTACTGCAATGTTGACACCGGCGTTCAGTGGTTGAAATGCATAGGTATCCAGGTCCCCCAGATCGATGAAATCTGCCAGAGTCTGCCCACCACTGATCCCGTTGCCTTCATTGGCGCCAGGCATCCTGGCCGCATAGAAATCGAAATTACCGGTTTCGCCATCTCCGGTACTGTCATCATAGGCAATCACCGTGTAATTGCCGGTGACAACGGCGCGGCGGTACAGGCTTGCCACCACCGAATCCTCCCCGCCAGCCAGATAGGAACCATCTGGACCAAAGAGCTCGACTCGAGGCCTGAAAGGCGAATTGAACAGTTCATTGGTATCCGTCTCTGCGACTCTGACATACAGACTGTCTCCGCCATTCAGAAACACATTGAATACCTCCAATTCGGCTCTCTCCATGAAGCCGCTGGTTTCCGTCACGTCCTGCAAAAAGCCACCATCAGCCACTCCCGGCGCTTTCGCAAAATGAAGGCTGTAGTTGCCAGTTGCATCGTTGCCGGTACTATCGTCATAGACCACTATGGTGTACGAGCCGGAAACCTGGGCACGACGGTAGACTCTGGCAGCCAGGCTGCCCTCCCCACCGCTCAGCAACTCCCCATTGGGTGCAAACAGCTCGATTCTGGGCCGCAAAGGCGATGACACCAGATCATCGGTGTCCAGATCTGCCATGCTGACGTAGAGACTGTCACCAGCATCCAGCTCGACAACATAGGAGTCCAGATCACCAAGATCTATCTGGTCAGTAATCACACCATCGTCAGGCAGACTCCCGCCTTCGTCTGCACCGGGGGCCACTACAAAATACAGATCGTATGAGCCGGTTTCGTCATTGCCACTACTATCATCGAATACACGTATCTCGTAGTCGCCAGACACAACAGCGCGCCTGAAGAGACTGCCTACCAACGAACCTTCGCCAGAGGCGATAAGGGTGCCTGAAGGATCATATAGCTCGACCCGTGGCCGAAACGGCGAGGAGACAAACTCTGTGCTTTCGGTGTCTGCAACATTTACAAACAGACTGTCTCCCGCGTCGAGATTGATGTCATACGTATCGATCTCACCAACGACAGATATCGACGAGGATAGCTGTCCATCGCCTCCCGTCAGAGTCATCGCAGAGGATATGCCTGGCCAGGCCAGCAGCATGAACAGAAGGTAGCGACAAGCAATTGATTGCAACGTTGTTATCCCATGCATCTGAGTTTTCCAATTGCCACCGCAAGTACCGGATTTCTGCAGTCTCTCACAAATCAGACGAATTTTTGCAACTGAAGCAACTGAAGCAACTGACGAGTAAATCTACGAGTCAAACATTTCGCACTGGCCCTGTCATCTCCATACGCGTCCGGTTCAATTATCTTGACCGAGCCGAGAGCGGTGCCGATGATCTGCATAGCTTTGATGGACTAACCAACAGTAGAGTGCAGTATATTTTCATCGATGATTGAGGGCACGACATCAATTGTTCGGTATCTGAAGCCCTCTGGGATAGCTATCGAGATTTGACTGTCAACCAGACTATCTGAAGGCAGAAGATGATGTAAGAATTTGTTTGCTCTTCCGTAAAATGCACCGAGCGCATTCACCCTGTAGTTTGCGTTGACAGGGAATTGCAGATGACATACCGATGCATCACCCCGTAGAGCGAACGATGCGCCCTACCTGTCAAACACATGCAGTGTAAAACGCGTCTTGCGCACATGCTCGGCAAACAAGACCAATAAAACCAGTAGTTGCAGCCACACAAAGTGAAATTGCAACAGCACTTGCTCAAACCAAGTCTCACCTGTCAGGAAGGGAACCAGGTGTCGATCCACCACTGCACCAAAAGCGGCTTGCCCGTTCACGATCGTCAGCAAGGGGACTGACAGCATCAACCAGGATGTCAGCGACGCTCTATCCCGGCTGATGACATAGACCGCCCAGGCAACGGGAAAGACAAGAAAGACGGCGCTGTAAAAACGGTGGTATACAACAAGGAGCCCCACCATGGCGATGATGGACAATTCTCTGAGAAAGGTTTCCCGAGAATCATCCTGTCCAACGGGTTTCGAAAACAACGTTCTGGCAAGAATGGGCAGGCAGATTGCGTACCCTGCCAGGCTGGCCCAGGTGGTGGACTTGAAAGCTGCGAAGAAACCGGCTTCCAGATGTGTCAACAGCTTCAGACTGGGGTTGAGTGCATTGATCTTGTTGAAATTATTCTCCTCCGAGGCCACGACTTCAGCCCACACCACCCACCACTCCGGGACCCGTAGCGTCAGAAGCGCAACGCATACCAGGATGATGAGCCCGCTGAGTACCAGAGAAGCAATAGCCAGCACTTTTCTGCCTCTGCAGAACAGGTAGATGCTGAACAGTCCGGCACTGGTCGGCTTCAATGTCATGGCAAGACCGAGCATGACAACCGAGGCGACACGCCTCTTTACAGACCAGACCCACAGCACCGACAACAACACAAGCAGCAACACCATATTGTCGAGCTGACCCTGTCTGATGCCCATGCGCGCTGGCCCCAGCAGCAGGCAAGCAACGATCAACATGGCCCCGTAGTAGGAATCCCAGCGCAACTTGGTCAGCTTCAGCAATACGGCGATGGACAGAAGAATACTGACGATATTCATCGCCAACCAGATCATCGAGGCTGTGTGATGCTCGATCAAGCCTATGGGAGTCAGCACGCCAAAAACGCCCGGAAGCGTAATCTGAACACCCATTCTGTTTGGAACGATGGGCCCGAGCACATCATGCAGTGGCGCCGCGAAGTACGGATTGCCCCCCTCCATGAACAGGCGCGTGCCGGCATAGAGGGTATTGAAGTCCATCATGCTCTGGTGCAGAGCGTTACTGATGCCGTTGAACCAGGTCAACAGCAATGCAACTACTGCCAGAAACAGCAGAATGCAGATTCTGAAGGGACCCGCGTGTACCAGTGCTCCATTCCGGACAACAGACGAAGTCATGGCACAACGAAGCTTTTCATGGTGATCAATTTGGCTATTCATTTACGACACGAGCAGTTCAGAGCAGTAATTCCGGAGCGGCGCATACCTGTGACAAGCATCTTCAACGCCTGGCCTTGACGATTCGTCAGGCAGTCTCCCTGCAAGAACGACGACTGAACTCGGTTGCTTCTGCTTCATCGACATTCTCCGCATGAGCTTCAAACTCTTCGACCGTATCCACCAGATAAACAGGCCTATTCTTCGATTCAATGAACAACCTGCCCAGGTACTCACCAATGATGCCGAGGGAGATGAGTTGAATCCCGCCGAAAAACAGTACAGTCACCATCAGTGAAGACCAACCATCGACCGGGTTCCCGAACACCAGTTTGCGGAAAACGATATTGGCAATGAACAGAAAACTGAATAGCGAGATGAACGCACCAATATACGTCCAGACACGCAGTGGTAGCGAGGAGAAACCGATTACGCCGTCCAGCGCGAAATTCCAAAGCTTCCAGTAGTTCCAGCTGGTATTGCCTGCTGCGCGCGGCGCTCGGTGGTAGGGGACCGCCTTGGTTTTGAAACCAACCCAGGAAAACATGCCCTTCATGAATCGGTTCTTTTCTTCCAGACTGAGTACCGCATCGATCACCTTGCGATCCATCAGGCGAAAGTCACCCACGTTCTCCGGAATCTTGTCGCGAGAAAGCTTGTTGAATATGTAGTAGAAAAGGACCGATGTATTTCGCTTCATCGGGGTGTCGCAGCCTCTGCTCTCACGAACTCCGTACACCATGTCATGGCCGTTTTTCCATTCGACAATGAACTGATCGATCACTTCGATCGGATCCTGCAGATCGACATCTATCGGCACAGCCGCATCACCCTTGGACATGGCGAGCCCGGCTGTCATCGCAGCCTCTTTACCAAAGTTTCTGGACAAGTCGACCAAACGCATTGGACAACTCGATGGGAAGGCCTTGATGACTGACAGCGTATTATCGCTGCTGCCATCATTGACAAAGACGAGCTCGAAGTGTGTATCACTTCTCCGCACCATGGCGTTGACCTGCGCCATGAACAAGCCGATCGCAGCCTCCTCGTTATAAACGGGGACGATGAGAGATACCAGAGGCGACCGTAAGCGACTGCTGATCGTCGTGGCTTGATTGATTGAGCGTCTACCCGTCATTGACAACGTTATTTCTCAATATTGTGGATTGCTTTGAACCTGTCCTGCACATTCACAATCTGTAACCAGATTCTCTCATAACCAGACTTGGCAGGTGAGCAGAATTGGTGTAAACGTACTACGAAGGACACTAACTGTGATACTGCTTGCACTACTAGTTTGCCGATACTGGACTATTGTCTAGTATGAGCGTGCGCCTGAAAGCGATCATTGCCTGAAGTGGTAAAATTTCCCTATTTGGCGAGCGCTAGCGCGGTATGCAACAGCCGTGTATTTCGACTTTATCCGGAGAGTGTCAGCTTGAATCCCAGCAAACGCTGCACCATTCTGTGTGCGGATGATTTCGGACTGACGTCGGAAGTGTCGCGAGCCATTGAAGAACTGGCACGAAGCAGAAAGCTCTCAGCCACCAGCGTCATGACCAACCTGCCCGACTGGGACGAGTGCCGAACTCAACTGCCGACTCTTCGAAATGACATCGCTGTCGGCCTGCACTTGAACCTCACAACCGGTGAGCCACTGTCATCCTTGCGCAGGCAATTACCCGAGGGTCGCTTTCAATCTCTGAACACTGTACTGCTGACATCACTGGCCAGACGGTGGAATGAAGCGCTGCTGCGCGAGGAAATCCAGGCGCAACTCCAACGATTCGAAGAAGCGGCCGGCAACCCGCCCGACCATGTTGACGGTCACCAGCACGTTCACATATTTCCGGTTGTGCGTCCGATATTCCTGCAATGCCTGCAGGAGCGTTACGGGAATCACCCGATACTGTTCCGCAACCCATCTCCCGATTGGCGCGCTGTCGTGAATTCGCCGGGTTCAAGGCTCAAATCGACGCTGATAAAGGCGCTGTCAACCGGAACCGGCAATGCGGCAGCGGCGGCGGGATTCCATACAAACGACTCCTTCGCCGGGTTTTCTTCCTTTCATACCGAAGTACCGTTCGAAAAAGAACTGAAACAGGCACTCACGTCAGGACAGGGGCTGCATATGGTGATGTGCCATCCGGGCTACATTGATGACCAGATCGCTCTGTATGATTCCGTGGTAGAACGACGCGAGGATGAAAGAGCCGCCATGATGGCCATGCCTCTGGAACATGACATCTGGTACCCGGTGCGAGACACGACGAATGGCACTATTGCGTGGGATGACGTTTGCAGCGATAGCCGTGGTAGCAAGCAGTCATGACAATGAGCCCCTCAGCCGTATCAGCGATGAAGACAGTCTCATGAATCTCACCCCGCGTGCGCGCCACATGGCAGCGTTTCTATCTTGCGGACTGCTGGCCACCGCTACGGATATCCTGATCTATCAGCTGTTGCACGGTGTTCTGCAGACGCCGCCCTCAATCTCTCGATTGTTCAGCGTTGGGCTTGCCATGGTAGTGGGATGGTTGGCACATCGCAGGTTCACATTCGAGATCAAGACTCCGCCTGTCCTGCGTGAATTCATCACCTATGCCGGCGTGGCCTGGATTTCCGTCAGTGTCAATTATGTGTGCTTTCTGTTTGCCCTGTACCTGATTCCGAGCTTACCCGGCTCGGTCGCCATCATTTTCTCATCGGCGGTAGCCATGGTCGTGTCCTACCTGGGCATGCGCTTCGGCGTCTTTCGCAATGCCAACTGACATCTCGCAAGCTTGTGATAGCTCGTTAGCTCGTTAGCTCGTTAGCTTTCGGGGCAAACCTACGGTTTACGACTCGATGGTCTGCGTTCGCCCACCCTGCTTTCCACGCGATATCAGCATCAGAGATATCAGGATAACAATGCCAGCCATCAGGCTTATGCGATTTCCCCACGTCACTGCCTGAAACTCGTCTCGAACCAGCAAGACGCTATTCGTGTTCTGTAGCGGTACATAGGTAACCAATCCTTCCGTGTTCTGTACGGAACCACTTGCATTATTACCGTCAGCAGTCGCCAGCCGCCAATGGCCGAAGTACTGCCGGGCAAACTGATACTCGTGACCCGCCTCAAACAGCGCGGTAACTTCCATCGTGTTTTCTGTCCATTGGATAACCGAGTAATCGACATCGACATCACTCGTCACCTTCTCGAAATCCAATGGCTCTTTACTATCAGGCAGGAGTTTAGCCAGTTCTGACAGACGGTACTCCGGAGCGTCATGTGAGCGTTGAATGCTGGCCAGATTGCCCTTTGTGGTAAATCCGTTCTGCGCACGACTGCCACCGACTACCGATGCCAGAACCAGCCAGACCAGGACCACTACCAGCATCACGCTTCTGATCACGCCCGCCCCCTTGTTCAGACGATGGCTCACGCGATCGAATACGAAGGCCATGGCTATGCAGGCAAAGAACGTCAGCGCCGTAGTGTAACGCCACGGAAACTGCATGCGTTCCAAGGGAGAGAACAAGCGGTATACAGGCGCGCTCACCTCAAACAGCATGAACGTACAAACCAGAGCGCAGGCGGTGAAGAACATGGGGAGTATCCTGTCCTTGCCTGACAACCACACGACCACCAGCCATCCGAGCAATGAGATGACTGCCGAGACGAGAATGGCTGCCAACGCCAGCAACGCAATCTGTGGGACCGGACTGACCGGTCGCTTGAACAGGAAGCTGTCGTACACCACGAAAAGGTCCCACCCTGCACTGGCAGAGTTCTCCACCAGCAGAGCCGGCAGGATATAGAAGCAGGACAGAGCAAGCCCCAGAAACGTGGCAATCGAGTACACCAGGAGCCACCTGATACGTTCAAGGCTGCGCAGCGCATCGAGCAAGCGGAAGGAGAACGAAAACGGCAGGATGATCATGGCAACCAACGGGTGTGTCAGCACTATCAGCGCCGTACTGAGTGCAGTGATCACGAATACACGACGAACCGACTGACCCAGGTGTACACCCACCAGAAACAGATAAGGTATGACCGAAATACTCGCCAGCTCGGCAATGTCCCCCCGAAGGTACAGATCAATCACGATTCTGTATGGCACTACCAGGAAGACGATGACCGCAAACAGGCTCGCCCCTCTTGACAGATAAGCCCTGCAGAACAGGAAGGTTCCCAGCGCACCGATCACGGCCATCAGCAACGCATTGACAGCCATCACGTAGTGTCCGTGAGTCAGCGGGTCGATGAACAGGCTGACTGCGGAGGCCAGATAATATGACGCAGGTGGGTAATAGTAGAACGATGGACCACCCAGGCCGCCAGACATCTCCGCGAGCCAGCGTGGGTACAAGTCACCACCTTTGAGCTGCGTGGAGAAGTGATACAACCACTTCAGGTGATAAGAAGCATCATGTCCACGCGGGTAGCCGGAAACGAGTAGCGGTACGTGGGTGATTACACTCAGGAGCACCATGACCAGTATGAAACGAAGCCAGTCAGCAGGGCGATCAGACACCGACTGTTGCAATGAGATCAATTGGCGCCAGAACGATCTCGCAGGTTCCTGAGGCGCGGTGCCTCGATCAGCTGACATCATTTACGCAAGTCATATCCATTTTTCCACTCATGTCACTTCTTCCTGTTCCTTCCGACTCTTGCCTGATCCTGACGCCCGCTCCGAATTGCTGATGGAGCTACCCGTTTCCCGACCTTTCGACCTGTTCTCAGAGCTCTTCGCTGCCCTGCCGGACGAACTCTGACCAGACTCGATGCCAGGCTCAAGGCCTGTTTCAAGAGCCGTGCTTTCCGCGACACTCAATGCGGATTTTTCTCTGTCAGCACTCGATTCGTTTGCCGGTGGCACACCAACCTCATCGGCAACGATATACAAGGGCCTTGCCTTCCCTTCTTCGTAAATCCTTCCGATGTACTCACCGATCATCCCCAGAGACATCAACTGCACACCACTGAACAGCATGATGGACACTACAATGGTGGGATAGCCGGGCACATCAATACCGAACACCAGAGTCTCGAACACCAGAATGGCGGCGTAGATGAAACTGATCACGGATATGACCAGGCCCAGGTATGACCATACCCTCAGAGGGAGCGTCGAGAAGGAGACCAGACCGTCGGTGGCAAACCTCAACAAGGTGGCTGCGTTGAACCGGGACTCCCCGGCTTCCCTTGGCGGAATATGAAACGGAACCCCAATGGCACGAAAACCGATCCACGAATACAGGCCTTTGGTAAAGCGAGCGCGCTCCGGCATGCTGTTCAGTGCATCGACAGCCTTTCTATCCAACAGACGATAGTCCCCTGCCCCTTCCGGCAGATGAGTGCCTGACAGGCGTTCGAAAACCTTGTAGAAGGCGCGAGAGGAAGAACGCCTCAGAAGACTATCGGCATCCCGATCCACTCGCTGCCCATAGACCATCTGGTAACCGTCCTTCCAGAGACCGACAAACTGTTGAATCAATTCAGGAGGATGTTGCAGGTCTGCGTCCATGATCACGACTGCGTCACCGGTAGCTCGCTGCAGACCGGCGGCTATGGCAATCTCCTTGCCGAAATTGCGACTGAAGCTCAACAGCCCGACACGCGCTTCCGCTGCGTGCAAGTCCTCAATTTGTCCGACGGTGTCGTCCTTTGAACCGTCGTCGACGAAAATGATATTCCAGCTCAACCCCAGGCCTTCCAGAACCGGTACCAACGCCTTCATCAGCGGCTTGATATTCGCCGACTCATTGTATGCGGGCACTACCACGGTCAGTTGGGATTGAGTTGTCATGAAGGCCTCACACGATAGCGACTGGTGCCGATTTGCTGGGTTTTGACAGGGAAAATCCGAGGCGATTCCAGGTGTAGTACGAGTGCAGGAAGTAGTTGCCTACCGCAGCGAAGGCGACACCAACCATGTACACCAGATACAGAGTTGCGAGGCCTTCTCGCATGAAAGGGAAATTGGTCAGCAGCATCTGCACGACCGACAGTTGCACCACAAGACCGTAGCAACACACCAGTTGGTACAACAGCAGACCCATGAAGAAGTTTCGACCACGAAAAGTCATGGGCGTGAAGGTAAAGAAGTTGTTGGCAAAGTACGTCCACACGATGGCCAGTTCCACACCCAGGACGACCGCCAACGGGATGGACATGCCCAGACCCTGTGCCAGCGCAAAGCCGAAGAAATTGACCAGCGATCCACTGATCCCCACAAGTCCGAACTTCACGAACTGGTTCGGTACCAGCCAACCGAAGCGCAGATCCACCAACGCCAACAAGTATTCCAGCGCAACCGACGCATTGAGCTTGGTTTCACCGTGGATACGGTTGCGAAATTCATAGCCGACTTCGCAGACACGAGGCGATTCTCCACGCGCCAGAAATTCAAGCAGGATCTTGAAACCCTGCGGGTTCACCTTGTCGATGGTCTGCTGAAAGTAGTGACGCGACACGGCAAAGTAGCCACTCATTGGATCGAGTACCAGCTCACCCATCATCACATTCGCCAACCAGCGGGCCCCACTGCTGACCAATTTGCGATTGGCAGACCAGTCGCCGTAGCCTCCGCCTTCGGCTTCTCGACTACCAACACAGATATCGTAGTCTTCACCTGCAATTCGCTTGAACATGGTAGGCAGGATCGTTTCGTCGTGCTGCAGATCCGCATCCATCACAGCCAGGCAATTACCCCGAGACTCGAGCATGCCCGTGGTCACGGCGCTGGACAGCCCTTTGCGATCCAGCCTGCGAATCACCTGTACACGCTTGTCTTTCAGACCGAGTTGCTCGACTACCTTCCAGGTCAGATCTGGACTGTCGTCATCGACCACGATGATCTCGTAGTCTATTCCGTTCAGAACATCTGCCAATCGGCCCAGCAGCAACTGAATGTTCTCCGACTCGTTGTAGGTCGGAATGATGACGCTGAGGTCGCAGGATTGAGCGGCCGGTTGAGTCACGCTCTCAGCTCTCCTTGTAGGCCAGTGATTCTTCCAGCAGATCAGCCATCCTCACGCCGTCTCGAACCGCATAGTTGGTGCCTCTGTCCATGGGAAAAATCTGCGAAAAATTACATAGAAAAACGCCGGGGCATGGCGTTTGATAGTCGACAATCTTGTTCTCGAATCCCACATCGACGATATGTTGTGCGTTCTTGAACCGGAAGACGTGGCTTTCAATGACTGAATCCCGCTCGAAAGCCGGGAACATCTCCCCCAACGCCTTGAACCAGTGCTCCCGCAGTTCATCCTCGGATTGATTCATGTAAGGGTGTTCGCCAGGGATGTAGTCTCCGATGTAGTAGACGTGTTTTCCGTCGAACTTTTCCGTGCCAATCAGACTGGTCAGGCTCAGAAAGACGACGAATGGCGAGTTGGGTGTATTGATGTTGTGCCAGTAGTAGTCACTGATGGGCTTGTCTGTCGCGAACAGCAACACAGCCGCATCCAGATAGTCGATGGAATTGAGCCTTTCGAAGTATTCCGGCGCGTCTGCCTTGAAATCACCGAGCAACCGGTCTGCGACATTGCACGGAACGGTCATCAATACCTGGTCGAACTCGCGGGTCTGTTCACCGACGGTAATGGACACCGTGCCATCTGCTTCGTTTCTGCTCAGCTTAGACACGGGCGACGAGGTTTCGATGCTTCCACCTGCGCTGTTGATGCGCTTTTCCAGCTCGTTGCTCAGTGTGATGAAACCGCCCTCGATATAGCCCAGCGCTTCACCACCGAGTTGCTTGTCGCGGCTTTCCACTCGCTGCTTGATACGGCCCCAGAGCCAGCACATTGTGACCTTGTCGTAGTAGCGATCGAATTTGCCACGCATCAGTGGCTCCCAGATGACATCCACCACCTGTTGGCCGGCGAATTTCCTGAGCCAGTCCATCGCACTGATCTTTGTCAGCCCATCCCAGTTGCGCACCTTCTGCAGATACAAGACCGAGACGCCCGCACGAATACGGTTGATGAAACTCAGAGGCTTGAATCGAATGAGATCCAGTGGGCTTTCCATTGGATACAGCACACCATCGTAATAGGTGGATACTGACGACTTGTGGTACGTCAGCTGATCGCGCAATCCCAGCTCATCCAGCGCCTTGAGCATGTACTCGTCTGTCTTGTACAGGAAGTGGTACGCCTTCTCCACCGGTTGGCCGAGCAATTCGCAGCCTCCCGCCAAACCACCAACGGTATCACCCGCCTCCAACACCGTGACGGTTGCCCCTTTCTGCGAAAGCTTCCAGGCCGCGGTCAAACCCGTAAAACCACCGCCCACGATGGCAACGCGAGTGCCGGTCATTGACTTTTGCATGTTCACTCTTTGAAGGAAATTCTGGAATTCAGGAAAAATTGGAAGAAGAATACGGCTGGCAGCGATAGCAGTTTACCGACCGTTCCACCGAATCCGGTGTAGGTGACCACTAGCCAGATGATTAGTGCGCCCAGACCATAGCCCAGTGCAACGATTGTCGAGAACGACAGCAGGCGGCTCAGGATTCGGTCGGTAGTGCGGAAATTGAAGACTGCGTTGCACGTGAAGCTGTACAGCGCCGATACCGGTATCGATATGGAGTGCGCGACCAACGCGGAAGTACCGAGCCATTCGTATAGCAGGATGAACAGACCGACGTCGATTGCTGATGCGACGCCACCGATGAGAAAATACATCAGCAGCTTGTTGTTCAGTACCGATTGTTTCCAATCGACAGTTTCTTGCCCGGTATTCACTAAATATATGATCCTTTGTTACAACGTTGCCGAGTGTGAAGCCAGCATTCGTTGTTTGCAGCGCCACTGTCATCCAACAGTGGAGTATTCCTTTTTGAGGACGCAAATTGTATAGAATAATGACTTCAAAAGCCTGCCTGCGAACGCACACTTCCATGAAGTTTGTTCAGCACAAGCGACAAGTACGGATCTGCCATCTTGACAAAAGCTACAGAAGTTGTTGCCAGAGCAAGAATTCAGACGCAGTTCTCCCTCTTCGCAATACTCGAAGCTTGCATACTTCCAATCGTGGAAGACGTTACCAAAACGTCCCCCAGCTTGACTTGCGCTGCATTTGAACCTTGCAGTAGCACCCTCCACGCGTCAGAGTGGTAATTTGCCCCTGCAAAAGCAAACAATTTTACCGATGGCGGTTTCATTCATGGATGAGACAAACTCAGGCATCGAGGTATGGATGACTACAGGGTGACATCAGTTGGATTGTAAAAGCACATGATTAGTGTCTGAACAAAAGCTATCGAGCCAGACTAGCCATAAAATCCAAGCGGCCTTGCAGACGCATAGGCGGTAAAATTATCGAATAGCTACCACGAGCAATCGTAGCTTTGCATGCTGTCATGAGTGCTTGCAGGCGCGATATACAATCTCGAAGCAGCAAGCACATGCAGAGGTGGACCCCAATCATTGGACAGCCCAGGAAAAGACCGGAACTCGATCGTATGGATTCGCCAAAGTTGTTGTTGCACAAAGACTTCAAGTAATCCCTGAATTTGGCACTAACAGACGCGAGCATTTGCATGGCTATATCCTGATTTTGCAGCAATTTGAGCGCCGGTTGATGCTACTGGACAAGGACTTATCGATGTAGTCAGCAGGTTGGGAAGTGACGAGGGACTTGTGCAGGGATATCCACGTCACCGATGGAGTGGAAGTTCATGTCGGCAAGGCGCCCAAGTGACGGAAACCACTAGCGCGATTCTTCAGGGTCCCGGCTGTGCGGCTGACACCTTCGCTGATCGCGTTCGTCGGCCACAAGTCGCTGTAGGCAATCACTGCATCGAGACGCTTTCGCACTGTCAAGACAAACCGATGCATCGATTCGATTTCAACTACCCGATACCGCTACGAAATCGTTGCGAAAAGCGGATTCAACCGAGAAAAAGGTGCAAGCAGTGTCCCGAGATGAAGGGCAACTACGTTGATTGGCACCGCTCTGATAAGTAGCACCTATGCACGGCGCGCTGCAATTTTGAGACTAAACCAACCATCTCTGTGCATATCACTGATCAAGCAACCTGCCTTCACGTACGTGGCGAACTCTCTTCCAGATATAAAACAGGCGGTCCATCCCCCGACTTTTGGCTCACCACACGCTTATCTCCATAAATAAATCTTGTACACTACTGGATTGAGCAGGTAGCAATACGACACAACGGTGAGAATGCGTGATTAATGTAACTATGCTGGTTTTCAACAGTGTATATAGAGACAGCCGAGTATTGAAGGAAGCAGAAAGCCTTGAAAAGAACGATTGTGAAGTTACAATTCTTGGGCTCGAAGACTCTCGTGAAATTCCTTCTCGAAATTTCTCATTCGATATTTCACTGATTCACCTGAAATCACGAAAGTATCGTTCTAAAATATTCCTGCCATTGAAGTTTGCAGAATTGATATTCAGAAACTACCAATTCCTGATGCAACAGGACGTACATGTTATTCACTGCCACGACATCAGTCCGATGTTCGTTGCCTGGCTGGTATCTCTAAGAAAGAAGATACCTATCGTGTACGATTCACACGAACTGGAATACGACCGAAACTTATCAAGCAAGGCTCTTAAATTATTCAACCGCTACTATGAAAAGTTATTAATCGGGAAGGCGTCTCAAATAATTGTTTCAGAAGGCGCATTTAGAGCAGAGGTAATGCATGACGTGCACAGGCTACATGCGCCAGTAACCTACGTCAGAAATTGTCCACCACGAGTCACGGACAAAGACCTCATCCAGATCAACCTCAAGGAAAAACTTGGAGTCCCTGAAAACTCACGAATCTTGCTTTATGTTGGAAACATAGGGCCTGGTAGAGGAACGATTCAAACACTGGAATCGCTCTTACACCTTCCGAAAGAAGTCATATTGGTAGTAATAGGCACTGTTCAAGATAATGGTGTATTCAATAAAACGAAAAATGAACTTGGACTTGACGATCGTGTATTTGCAATCGGACCATTTCCGTACAAGGAATTGATAAGATATACAACTTCTGCTGACATAGGCTTGTGTCTTTATGAAAACACATGTTTGAGTTACTACCACTCTACCCCAACAAAATTGTTCGACTATATTGCTGCTGGAGTGCCGCCATTAACCAGCAACTTTCCAGCGATGAGCGAAATAGTCGAGAACAGCCCGGATGGGGAGATTGGTGTTACAGTTAGTCCCGAGAACCCAGTCGACATCGCCCAAGGAATAAAGATAATTCTTGACTGGGACAACGAGAAACTAGGCATCGTCAAAGGGAGAATGAAAAAACTCCATCTTTCTCAATTCAACTGGGATGAGCAAGAGAAGAATCTGATTTCTGTCTATGAAAATTTTCGCGATCAATAGCTTCGACCGTCAGAGAAAGGTGAGCCAACCTGAATATTTCACCACACTGGACAATACAGTGTTGTTCCTTCGACCTGATTGGTTGTCGTGATTTTGTACCTTGTTTATACCATTCTGCAACCCATCAATCATCCACGACCTACCTTCCTCAATAGGCAGTCAGCTCGTTCCGCTGGTCTATGAACATGTTGCCTGAGGTCATTGAATGGCGGGTAGAAAGTCGATTTTCTTAAGGCATACGCTGCTGAGTCGAAGCTCGATTCGGCGCGTGTTTCTCAGTACCACCGTACCGATGTTGATCACGCGTTGACTCAGGGTTCATACTCGAATTTTGGCAAGAGAAGTACCTAAGCATTTGACCTGTCTGATGCCTACCAGAGCACAACCGAGCTCGACAGAAAACGACGAAAATTATTGAACAAATAGGAAGTTCGACTACAACTTGCCACTGAAACAGAGATAACTGACGTGATTCAACCGGTTTGGGGATGTTCAGTATAACCGTTCACGACATCAGGCGTGCGCTCTCAGGCACCTAACCAACCGTCAGTGCATCAGCCGGCTGCCCTCTCTTGGGACGATATCATTTGACGATCCGCCAGATGCAAGGCTATCTGCAGATGCACGGCAATTTCGCTTCAGCATCGGGCCAACTCCCAGACACAAGACAAGAAAACACAGGCACTGACCGAGCCCTTTCGTCAAACTGGAAATTATGTGCGCAGTCGACCCGTGGCTCATACCGATGAAAAACAGAATTTTCACACTAGAACGACATAGAGCAAGCTAGAGCGGTAAAGGTCAATCAAATTCGGTACTGATTGATTATTTCGTCCCTATGGCAGCCAACCTTTGAAAACCCTGTAAGCCCTAGCGATGGACACTAAAGATCATCACTCACATTTACCGCCTCCACTTTCAGACATCGAAGTAATCAACGCCCAAAGCAAGCGCTAAAGGTCGATTTCTATCAATTGTATTTACGCAAATAATTGCTAGAGAGACGTTCCAGATAATCACTGAAACTGCCATAAACAGCATTCGCCGTAAACGTGGATGCAAACACAGATCTGGAAGCCTCGCACATCGACTCTCGGAGAACGGTATCATCCTTCAGTCGCATGACACAACGCACAAGCTCATCTCCATCGTCGTACAGCATTCCGCAGTTGTGCTCCCTGATGACATCCGCAGGTACTCCATCGAGAAAACTCAGAATCGGCAGACCGGCGTTCATGTACTCAAATATTTTATTTGAAAGACTTATCTGATAGTCACGCCGACGCTCAATAGGTAACAGGCCTGCAGTAGCCCTGCTCTTCAATTGGGCAAGGGCCGGTTGCGACAACTTTCCAGGCCAGACAATGTTCGACAGATCTGTCGTTCTAGATTTCAGGCTTTCCAGTTGGTCACCATCGCCACACATTACGAATGCGACATCCGGTGCCACCGACTGCAGCTGCCTCGCAGCCGATATGACAGGGTCAATAGCATTGGCGACGGTCGAATTCATCCGGCCAGCAAAATAGAATATATATTGAAAGCTCTCCGAAAGAAATGCCTTGATGGTATCAGTGCCTGTAGCACCTTCCGAACACGGCGGCTGTTCATAACCAATGTAGAAATAGCTATCCTCAGGCCCTTTGCTTCTGCTAGCGTACTTAAGCAGATGGTCACGATAATGAGATGTTATTCCGACCAAGCCTGTCGCGTTTGAAGCGGCATAGGTGATCTCGCGCTTCATCATGCTCAGAACAGGTGCCGCTAGCAGCCTTTTTCCAAGTGAAAGCTCGTCTGAAATGATGTCGGGCCACAGATCGCGTGCGTCTACCACTGCCGGCACATTGAATTGCCTGGCAACCTTCACCGAAGCTGCAGCTAGAGCAGGCGTCGGCATGGAACAAACAATGATGTCAGGCCGCTCCTGTGTTTTGGCAGCCACTCTACGAAATTTACTGGCGAGAATCCAATTGTTTATCAGCCTCGCCAGTGATACTCGCTTGGTGTAAACGACCGGCGAGTGAAGCAGCCTGACATGATAATTTTCAGCTATATCGATTGCTGCATCGCCCCCAAAACGATTCTCCAGATTCTGGTGATCGAAGTCCGAGCACCAGCGCGTTACTTTGTGACCTCTCTTGACAAGAGCTTCGGCCAGCATGTGCATGCGGTAGGCACGGAAGCCCTCATCCGCAGGCAAAGGATCTTCCAGTTTGACAAGCCAAACATGCATGTTCTAGATTTCAGCACTCGACGCTTTCAAAGCATCCACAATGTAGTCCAGCTCTGTATCCTCCATCTCCGGAAAAATGGGTAGTGACAGTATTTTTCCCTGGTTTTCGGTCGCATTGGGGAAGGCGCCTGCCGAATTACCCAAATATGCATATGCCTTGCAGTTGGGCAAAGCCAGCGGATAGTTAATTACTGTCGCGATACCTTTCTTAGTCAAGAAATCCTTTACCGCATCTCTGTTTTCTACCTTGATGACATAAAGATGATAGACATGTGACCGTTCCGGCAACAGAGCAGGTGTGACAACTGAACTGACATCTGCCAATGCATCGTCGTACTGTTTGGCCAGTTCTACACGACGTTTTGTCCAGGCTTCCAGTCGTGGAATCTTGACAGACAGAATGGCTGCTTGAATTCCGTCCATTCGGCTATTGATGCCTTCCAACTGATGATCGCCCTTGCCGCCATGACGACAATATAGTGCCATCCAATCAGCCAGCTCAGAATCGTTGGTCACGATGGCACCTGCATCCCCCATGGCGCCCAGGTTCTTGCCAGGATAGAATGAGTAGGTAGCAATATCCCCGAAAGTTCCGACTTGTTGCCCACGAAAGGTAGCCAAATGCGCTTGTGCGCAATCCTCGATAATGCGTAGATTATGCTTTTTGGCCAGAGGCATCAGGGCATTCATGTCCACGGGCTGACCAAACAAATGCACTGGAATGATGCATTTTGTTTTGGGAGTGATCTTGCGAGCCACATCTTCCAGATCCATCAAAAAGCTGTCAGGCTGCGTATCACAGAAAACCACTTTAGCCCCTGTCTGCGAAATCGTCTCTGCAGTAGAGATCCATGTGTGAGCCGTAGTAATGACCTCATCACCTGGACCCACGCCCAGCGCACGTAAAGCCACATAGATTGCGTCGGTACCATTCGCGCACGAGACGCAATGCTTCACGCCAATCAATGCAGCAAAGCTTTCTTCGAACTGTTCAACCTGACTGCCTCGAACAAATGCTGATTGGGCAATCACCGAAGAAATTGCGTTATCGATTTCGGATTTGAGGGATTGATACTGTCGGTACAAATCGTTGAACGGAACTGAGTCCACGGTTTCGATCCTTGTCATTCTTTTTTATTGTCCGTCAATAGCCGAGTCGACTGCGATGAGGAATGAATCGCAGCGGTACTTCCCTACGAGTTTCGATCGACTCGTAGATTGCGTTGATAAGCTCCAGACTACGCCTCCCAGCCAACCCGTCGACCAGAGCCCGAGTGTCTTCGCGAATAGACCGAACAACCTGTTCGTAATACGCCTTGTGTCCGTACCCGTATACGTTAGGGGGGTTGACAGAGAATTCTTCCAGCACCGTATCGTCGCCAACTTCTGGATTGGCAAAATTCCAAATTTTCATCTCGTTAACCGCAAACCCGCCAATTTCGACCGATCCGCTCTCGCCGATAATTGAAAGGGAACCTTCCAGATCCTTGGGGCGTGTCGCTGTAGTAGCCTCGATGATGCCCAATGCGCCATTGGTAAAGCGCAGAATTACAGCTGCCGTATCTTCTGTTTCTATGTCGACCAGCGCGGTGCTGCTAATGGCTGAAACGGATTCCACATCACCCATCATCCACTGCAACAAGTCCACATGATGACTTGCCTGATTTGCGAGCACGCCACCGTCCTGCGCCCAAGTGCCTCTCCAGTCATCCTGATCATAGTACTGCTGAGTACGACACCATCTTACTCGAACGGTGCCCATCACCAGCTTCCCAAATCTACCTGCCTTCAGAGCCTCTCTCAGCTTGACTACAGGGACATTGAATCGATTCTGCTTGACTACAAACAGCTTGCATCTGTTGCGGTCGCAAGCCTCGATCATTCGATCAGCATCATCCAATCTGAGAGCCATGGGCTTCTCGACGATCAGGTGTTTTCCATAGGGTGCCAACTCGATAACATGGCGAGCGTGATTGCCACTTTCGGTCAGTACGGTGACAACGTCGACTTGCTCCTTCTGCATCATTTCATGCATGTCAAAGTAAGCGGGAACGCCGTGCAGCTCAGCAACCGCCTTGGCGCGTTCTGGTTTCAAGTCGCATACGGCAACTAGCTCCATCCCATCGATTTGTTTCTTGCCCAACAACTCAGAGTGCCGTTGCGAAATCCTGCCGCATCCGACCAAAGCTACCTTTAGCAAGCCAGTCTCCCTATATTACAAATGTGATGATGATCAATCGCCTGCACTCGATCAATTCACAGAAAGTTGATTTACGCAGAAAATGTGTATATTCAGCTTGCAAATGGCCTTTCTCAACCATTGATGTTGACTGAAATCAGTGCGCAAGCATATCACATCACATGTGGATTCGAGAGCTAGGTCAGGGCCCAGAAGTCACTCCCGCGGCATGGTTGAAAGTGGTAGCTAAGCAAAATTGAAAAAGGTGTCGTTTCTGGTGATTGATAGTTGCCAGACCACCAAGTTACCATCAGCAGGCTGATGAAACTCGATAGCAAGACGCTCTCGATCTCGAGAGCCAATTCGATTCGCACCATCGGGAAGTGCCTGATTCGAGAGCAATTGCTGTCAGCGCCCCTTGGTGAGGATCCAACTGGACTTCACCCAGTTTCGTGGACACCCTGTTGGAGCGATAGTTAGTGTTCAAAAATGCCCCATCAAAAACCTGAAAAGCTAGAGAGCACGGCGTAATGTCACCGCAGAGTACAAATAGAATGGGCTAGATCGGGTGACTCGAAGTGAGAAGTCTTCCAACGAAGCCAGCCGGGGTCTGGGCTTGCCCGAAACAGCAGTCAAACGCTGAATGAAGCTGGCCGAGTAAAGTGGCAAGGGTAGACTGGTTACGCACGAGGCCGGAGCAAAGCGTTCAGGCGGTTGTGGGCTGAGAACCGCGCACTGTCGCAGGAGCGCGAACACATGGGAAAGGCGGCCTCGTCGCCAATGAGTCGACATGGGACTCCCCCTGCCGCGTCGGACCGTCCACGTGATGAGGGCCGGTTGCATGTTGTCGCTCCCATGATAGATCCGTTCAATCCAGAAGTGATCAGTTTGGCCTGCGGTGAGCAGATCAATCAAAACCTGACGCTGATAGCACTGGAGGTCGCTATCGCGATGCACGGCGCCTCTCAAGCGGCTGATACACCATTCAGACCGAAGTAGTACTTATAACTTGAGAACCCTGACAAGCATGGCATCGTAGGCGGCATGAGTCGTAAGGATAACAAGGTGCAGAAAGCTTTTTCGCGACTTCGAAAAAGAGCATATAAACCGTCACCACTATGCGAATCCTGCCGAGGCTGTACTGCGGATATTCGAATATGTGGATGTATCCTACGTTCGAACCTGGCTGCACTCAAGCAGTAGCCACCACAGACCTGTCTACTACCACCATGTTATTACAATGGTGGCACTGCCTGTCTATTTTCATGTGCCCATGTAGCTGGTAACGGCTAGAGTCAAGGTTCAGCGTCAGGCTGTGTAGGCAACACTGTGTGCCAATGCACCGCTTTACTTATTTTGAGCGCCCCATCACAAGCCAGCATTCAGGTTCGCCTCCATTCCTGTAGATAGTTCACGCCAACACTCTTTATTTTTTTTGGACACAGCCAGCAGATATGTCAAGCGAGCAAGCCTTTTTGACAACCAGGTTCATGTATTCCCTACCTTCACGACGATACGGTTCAAGAAAATCGGAAAACAAGACGAAGTAAGCTTACAACAATAAAAAAACGCATTGCGACCTTCCCGGTTGGATTTGCGGGGCAAATAAAAACAAAAAATGGCCAAATCAAAATCGTTCGCTGTCTTGACAGCAATCTCGTCGACGCTTGCGCTCCAAGCTTGTTCAGAAGGTATCAACTCGGCAGAAGAGGCAATTGAAAATGCTTCTGCAGAAGTTACTGATCTTCCCGAAATCTCCATTGGAGCAGCAAATCCAACCAACGCTGAAACCACGCCCCCTGCCACCATATCGAACTACATAGTCAACAACATAACTCTTTTGCCATCCTCTCCCCCACCATCAATCACAGATGAGGAAACGCAGCCCGATTCGACGCCTATTGGTGCACCCGACGTTGACACGCCAGCAGAAATTGACCCCGAAGTAGTTACAGATACACCGTCAGAAATTGACCCGGAAGTAGACACTGACGTACCGTCAGAAGCCGCCCCTGAAGCAGCTCCCGATACACTGACAGAAATCGAACCGGAAGTAGACACTGACGTACCGTCAGAAGCCGCCCCTGAAGCATCTCCCGATACACCGACAGAAATCGATTCTGAAGTGGATACCGACGCACAAACAGAAACGGATCCCGAAGTACCTACAGAACCAGCAATTGAAACAGATGTAGACGAGGTTTTAGCGCCGCCCCCTCCAAAGACAGACTCTGAGTCAGAGGCTGATACACCGCCAGTCACCGACGAGTCCGAATCGGCTAGTGTAGACTACACACCAGTAATTGAATCTCCTGCAATGGGTGAACTTGTGCCATTTGGAAGCACGATAAGTTTTGCATGGTCTATTCCAGCTACGCTACTTGGAGGAGCGGTAACCGGATTTGATATCACGATGGTAACTTCGCCTGAAGGCGATGTGTTCTATAGAAACAACCTGGTTAGCGTGTCAAATTGCAGCGATAGCGGACTGTGCACCTACGAGCTAGACAGTGCAGATGTGCCAGTTCCTGAAGGCGATAACGTTTGGTATATCTCATCGGTAGGAGAACACTCAGGTACCAATCTTGCCAAGAGCTCTTTCACACTAGACGTAAATCCTGTAGTGGAGACCACAGAAGGTTTGCGCATACTTTCGCCAGCTTCCGACCATGTTGCTGACTCACCCTCAGTCTATTTTTCATGGGAAGATCCGAGCAATTCGGATGCTGTTTACGATTTGCACGTTTACAGTGATGCTGCAAGAACCCAGAAAATTGTGGGAACAAATGGTGTCATTTTCGATACTGCAGGCATACGAACAGCAACGAGTCATACTTTCACGGATGACCCATCAGACGGAACTACGAGGTACGGACTATTAGTGCAGTGGCCAGACGCCACATATAATGCCGAGTTTAGAAAAGAAGTACTTTTCGAATACACAGCTTACAAACCATCCTTAAAGACAACAGGACGACTGAATAACGATATCGCTTTTACCAACAATGCAAACGATATAGCAAAGGCATTCGAGTACGAAGACAAGTTCTATAGCTACTTAGATTCCATCGAGTCGTATGTAGATTCGGTATATAAAAACCATAACGAAGCCAAGTTGTACGAGACAGGTTATTCAGGAGTCAACGGCGCTCGTTTCTACCACCTGTATGACGAAATGTTTTCACTGGGCAAGGTTATTCGTCTGACTCATATTGAAAAACCGGCACATTACGAGGACTACAAGACACTTGCTCTGAAAACATTACGTGAGCATTACGCAATATTTGTCGGCCACACAGGGCTAGAGAATGCACCGAATCGAGGAAGCAGTATATTCTACGCCGCAACTGACAGATGGCGATTTCTTGATGCTTCTCGAGCCCTTGCCTGGATGGCATATTTGATGGACAGCATTCTCTATGCGGACAGCAGCTATGCAGAAGAATTCTCGGGCTACGCTGATAGACTCAAAACAATAATGGAGCCATATCTTGATTCCGGAGTTGCACCCAATAGAAATGCACACATGGCAGCGCACACTGCATTAGCTGGGCTCATGTTGGGAAGAATTGGTGGATACATGGCAGAGGTTCAGGACAGAGTTGTAACTTCATTGAGAGATATCACAGCAGCAAAGGTAGATCCTTGGGACCTGACAGACATCAGCCATGCGGCACAGTCAGAACAAGCAATGTTTTATGTCTACGAATCCAACCGGAGAGGCTTGAGTTTGCCTGAATTATCTTCCATCGATAATAGCCTGATTACTGCGCTTGCACGCGGTGCGGCAACGAGAATGAACAATAGCAACTATAGCGCCAGTGTATCTCCCTACACTGAGAGCTATGGCGAGCTGGTTAAATTCAGCAGCGCAATTGCTTCGCATATCGCATTGCCTTCTGAATATGGAAATTCCAATCGCTCATGGATAACCACTGCTCACATAGCGTATGGGTATGCAATAGACAGCAGCCAATAATAGCCTAACCTTTGTAACAGACTTCTTATCTGCGTCTATGGTAAGTGGTGTTCCTCTAGTTGATTGACTCATGGTCAAGATCAGAAACACCGCTTACCAGGATAAGCGTCCGACTTGAACAGCATTGACCAACGCAACAACAAGAGATCAAGCGGCCGCGGATAACGCCAACTTTATTTCACACTTTCTCGGCGATCGCCTCAGACTGTTTGTAATGCCTCTTCGTCCCGTTCATAAAGCTCGTCCATGGTCAAGTATCGGCGAGTACCCCATTTTTGCTACTCGTCACATGCCTGAGTCTGGGGCGCTACCAGCATCAGTGCCGGTTGACCGTCAGGAAAGGGCTGAAACTACCTGCGTTCGATGTAGAATTTCAAGCACCAGTCTCACCAGCGGGTTGTTAGATACGATACGCGTCCAGTGATTAACCAGGAATCGATAGTAGGTCAATGGGTCGTCGATTTTTCTCTCGAACAGCTCTGCTGCCTTGGGTAACTGCATATCGCTTTATGTCTGAGAGACTTCGCGTGGTTTTTTCTGAGCCGTCTCAAGACTTTCTTGCGAGTAAATCGCCTAGAGCATGCAGGCCACTTCATCCTCTGAGCGCGCCCTGCAATCACTACATTGATAACAGCGATACAAAATCACGCTCAACGAGAAACTCCACTCGGGAATATCTACCGCGCTCAAGCAGCATAGCTCGCTCTTTGACTTCCTGAGCGCTGCAAAACAACCGACCCCAGCACCTATCCCTACCGCGGTGGTCACTCCAAATTGCACCTTAAACTAAATCAATTGCTTACACCATTTTTTATTGAACTCGGAATGCCCCGATGCGTTTTTCTGAACGGGACTAGCTTATAATTACTTCAGACTATACACATCGCTTATCGATAGAAGAAACTTCTACAGTCTACTCACTATTTTTCCATCGATATATCATGACATTGAATAGCTCAGGATTCTCCACCGTCGTGATGTACTCAGCCCCTGGCAACTCATCCAACAAATAGCCTTCTCGTGTAAATAGATAATCAGGACTATAAATATTCATCACCTTATTGAAGCTTTCATCATTCAATACACTTCTGAAGATTGGCATCGCATCTACAGGTCTCAATGCAGAAATCACAGACAGCCACCCTCCCAACGTATTTCCGAGCAATGCTACTCGAGCCTCGGGCTCAATAAACTCAAACTGCCTTTCAAATACCAGTAGCCCCTGCCTTCCTTCTCGCCCTTCAATCTGAATTTTCTGAAACATCCTTACATCAATTATACAATATAGTGTCAGAACAACGATTATCACACCTGCACGAAGATTTTCACGCTTCCAACCAGACAACCACGCTAAAGTGCAACAAATGGCGACCGAGGAGATGAACAACTGATACCGCACCTGGTTTTGCATCAACGCAATCATTCCGCCGTAACTCAGCATGAATATGGTGGAAATATAAAGAAATTTCCAATCTCTATGATGCCGTTTAAAGAACAGCAACATCAAGGCGATAAACCCCACATTGGTTACCAGAAACAGTGGCGACTCTACAGAGGGTATAAATTGTATCTGTAGCGCATGCAGAAACTTGCCGAATATAAATTCCAGAGTAATCCGAGGTACTTCGTCGGATAACTGCCAGATCGAATTCGTCACACCAGGGGCTGTTGAGACGATGAGATCCTTTATAGTGGGCGGAAACGATGTAGGAAACCATATTCCCTTCAACACACTCGCAACAACAACCGACCCCGTGGCCAGCACTGGCATGACCCAAACACGACACACCGTCAAACCATAAATACTATAGAAAACGCCAACTATCACATATAAAGGGTGCGACAACGACCCGATAAACAAGGCCGACAATAACAAGACTCTCTTGATGCGCCCCCCCTCGTCAGTCACACACGCGTATAACACTGCAGCACTAAGCAGACCGAAAAATGTTTCTTGCAAAAAATTCCCCGCCAACCAAACGTTGATCGGTGTCAGCAGGTATACAATCACACCTACCAAACCCCAAGCTACATTGGTCAAGAATGCCAACGTTAGTCCGGTGAAGAGAGCCGCCAACAGAAAGAACAGCAGATTTGTATACTTCCACGCGTAGAACGCGCCTGTAAACTGAGCTACTTGCGCATTAATGTACAAGAGTGGCCCGTTGTGAGCGAAATAGGTGTCAATATCTGGAGTACCAGCACGAAGTACGTCTCCGGGAAAAACAGTATTTGTCAACGGTGGGAGACCGCTAGCCAACGTTTCAGTGTCAGCCATATACCAGAATTGATCACTGCCACGCACACCATCTACAAAGTAGACATACGCCGCGCAAACGAATAGAACCACGAAAAAAGTCAACAGCGGCAAAAGGAAGAAACTGCGTTGCAACGGAATTGATTTCACTAAGTAGTTACCGAGTCTTTAAGTGTACTTTCGACGCTGTGATGAGACAGCCGTCAGCCTGATCAATGATACAGAAGTTTGCCTGTTGCCGCTGACAGCTGCACCCTGTAGCACGACTCAGCATATGCTTGAATTACCACCACAAGATTACGCCATTATGGCTTTTGATAAGTCAGCATTCAGCATCAGCTCCAGATTCTTCTGCACTGTCTGTACGCGATGCCGACGGTTAGAACATTTATAAAACTATTCACAGTCCTGAAGTGTGCTTTCCAATATAGCTGCTTAATCGAAATACCATAAATGGCAGGGGCCTGTCATGTATGCGTGAAAGCTTATCAGCCTTCTCCAAGCATCACGAATACGCAAACAAGAGACAATGATCGCAACAGATATGTGACCCTAATGATACGAGAGAAACCTGACAAGCAGGCTCACAGTCGATATTCAGAAAAGCACACCGTTCAGTATGCTGAGCTAACTGAATTCATCAGCGACAGTCAGAATAAACAAAATAGCAAGAAAGCATAACTTAAACGCAAATACGTAGAGACGTAACAATGAACTGCTTTAGTACGAGAAACCTGTACGTATTTCTCTCAGAGCGAAAGATGAGAAATGCTTATTCCTTCAATAGAGTTACAGCTGTCCAAACACCTTGTACCGAATGACGACGGTAGATTGCCCACACGATCAGCTACCTTCTCCATCTCAATCATAAGACTTACTTCAACGATATGCCCTCATTCAGTGTGCCAAGAAACTATCGGTAGAACTATTCTTGTGTTCAGGACTGAACCAACTACCCTGGACCCGACAGACTAACCGAGTCGAGCTTGCATACCACTCTATCACTTGTGCGCAGGAGCGAGTCGTGACCTACGATGCCGACGTCGTTTAGTTGAACGAGTCCCTTTATTGAATAATTGTGAATTTACACGTGATTGGTGGTACCAGTTACCAAACAAGCCAAGAGAAAACCACAATGGCGACCAGGTAAAAAAGGCAGAAAACATACCCATCGTCAGAACCGCAAAGATGCAAAGCAGCCTGAACAAACCATAAGTCTGATTTCCATAGATCGATGAATGTCGGGCAATGAATGAGTGTGATATTTCCAGATAGATAGATACCAATATACAAAGAAATATAACAAACCCGACCACCCCAAGGTGCGTAAGAACCGACAGTGTGCTGTGCACGTAGGTGCCTTCGCCGGTTGTTAAAAGATGCACTTGAGTATTACCAAATATCGGGCTGTGCGCAAAGTGCAACATGAAGTTCCGACTGAATAGTTCGCTTCTACCTGTAACAGACGTTACTTCCCCGGTTCCAAAACCAGTAATTCGCAATGCGTCAGCATCGATTCCGAGTATTTGCAGCACTGTTCCACCTAGTACGACAACAAGAACAAGCCCTATGAGACTGGCAAACAATAGCTTGAATACCATCCCGCTGAGAAGAATATTGAGGATACTCGTACGCCGGACTCGCGTCCCGGATGCGGGAGCGGCGAAAATTACGGCGAAATAGATGAACAAGATGCCAATTGGCACGACAAACCCCTTGTTACTTCCCAGCAACTGAGATGTGAACGCAAATATCCCACAGGCTGCCATCAGAATAAGCGAGGGTATTAGTAACAACCTGGCCCCATCTCGCTTCGACGTTACAGCGATCACGCAGACAAGTGCGGCAAGAGCCAGAAATTGCAATGAGAAATAATCACCTACTCGCTGGTAACCCACTAATTCTTCGGTACGGAACACATCGCTAGATACATTCTCCCGGTTCGCGAAGAATACCAGCAGCGCGAATACGAGTACGAGTATTCCGTAAAGGGTCGTCATAAGGTACAAAACAGCCGAAGATTGAGTGTCCTTTCTCAGATCATAGATTGCAGACAAGGCTTGAGAAACCATTAGCCCCATTATGAAAGTCAGCAGCACCCCGGAAGTCGTACTGAGCATATGCCGCCTGACTTCCCACGTGGTGCCGGATTCCACGTACAACTTCGTAGCAAAGTAAATGAAAAAAGTGGCCAAAAAAATGGCAGGGATGCGCCACATCAAGAAATTGCTGAGATTTCCAGAGATCACAATCAAAATTCCGTATACAGCCATGCCTGCAAACAGAAACACGAATCCGTGCGATCCTTCTATATTTATTGTGTTCAGATAAACGAATAGCGAGAAAAATACGAGTATGGCGTAAGACGACATAGCTCTGGCAAAATTCATGATTACATCCTTTGGAGAGTCGAAATTATCGCTTGTCGTGAACCGTATTTCTTGCCATCAAGATTTGATTTGCAGCAATCGAGTGGGCTTTGAGTTTCGAGCACGACGGCGCACAAGAGCAGATTAAACCTCATTACAGGTGGCTGTAAAATTACGCTACGCCCCTGCCTCTCAAACTGTGGTGCTAACTCAACCAGTTTGGTTGCTTGAAAAACAACCTCACCGATAGTATGCAAGGTTGGCATGGGCGGCCCTGCAAATCATCCCCATACTGTTAGCGCCCACCGTCCGCACCTTGTCGACGTCGCGACGAAACAATCTTTTTAACGCATTACATTGCAGACAAGCAATGCAATATTTTGCATAATTTGCATAATTTGCAGTGTAAAATCACTACGCCTCCTAATTGAAATTGTAATGCATATCACACCGTTTTGTTGATGAACCAACAAGGGCATCAAAGCCGAAAATACATGAAATGCGAACTCTGTTGCGAACTGGCCCTGACGTGTGACGTAGCACCATAACGAACTCAATTCGCATGCTGATAGGACCTAGCCTAAACGGAGATCACTACCGAACCAACAAATTTACGATCATGTTAACGCAGCTCGCTTGAGGCACTACTTCCAATTGTCATACCAAGCCGGCCTGACAAACTACTCATGCACTAGCTGTTTACGCAACCATGCCTTGAAACTCAAAGCAGACTTTTGTAAAGATCTAACAACTTGGTTCTCTCAGCGGCCCATGAGTATTTTTCCCTTACCGCCTGCTTTCCACGGACAGCCATTGCCTTGAACCGATCTGGATCTTCTTTCAGCTCTTGCACTGCCGCACACAAAGCAGGCATATCTTCAGGATCAACCGCGATTCCACATTCGTCATCACTAACGATGGACTGCCAAAGCGGGAAATTCGAGCACAATACCGGTAAACCAAATTGCATGTATTCGAACAACTTTATGGGTAGTGCTTCGTCGTACCCGTAGCCAGGCAACAAGATAACCAACCCGATTGCCGGCTGTCGACAATACTCAAATTCAACTTCTTCCTTGGTCAGCATGCCGAGATAGTCAACATACTGCCATCCCGGCATTACTTCGAGCTCTTCAATAGTTACTCCTCGCAGGGGTCCCATCAGACAGAAACGAGTCTGCGTCGCACCAGCAAGTTCGATCATCTGGCGCAACCCCCTCGAGTCAGAAATACCCCCAGCGTAACAGAGTCTCAACGCACCAATCCTATCTGAACAATCATCATTGCAGGGAACAGGCTGTTTCGAACCCTCAATGACTGGATAGTTACGCAACAACACCACGTCTCGTCCACCAGCCGACTTGAATCGATCCAGAATGGTTTGAGTTGTGCAAACACAGGCAGCCAGACGTCGCGCTAATACACCTTCCAGGTAGGCAGAAATACGAGCGATATACCGTTGCAAACGAGGCCTTATCCAAGGCTTGAACATGATGTCGTTAGGCAAGTCTTCGTGAACATCGTAGATCACTTTCTTGCCAAACAGGCTCAAGATAAGACCAATACCAAACAGCTCCGGATCGTGATAGTGATAGATGTCCGCCTTGAGTCGCCAAGCCGTCAGCAATGCTTTCGGCTGGGCGAAGACTATCCTCTTGACACGGCCTGTATATCCGCCAAGATCAATCAGCTGAACATTCTGATCCTGCTCGTCATCCAAGCCATCGTTAACGATCAGCGTCACTCGATAACCCGCCTCTACAAGACTCAGACATTCCTTGTAGAAGATTCGACCATCTTTGCGTCTGTGTACTGTTGTGATCTGACAAATATGGTGTTTCATGCGCAGACTGACTCATACTGCCGTACACTGGAATGCCTGCCGAGGCCAGAACCAGATGGCGTTTTGATAGTTTTCAAAAAAAAGACTGTGGAGTTGTAAAGCCTAAGCATGATCCCGAAAGGCACATGAATCGAGCCATGCGCCGACTGCACTACTAAACGCTTCATACATCTCCTGTAAAACTGTTCTCGCCTGCTAAATCAGAACGAGTAACGATAATTTGCAACGATAGGCACTCTCAACCAGCGCCTCTCTCGAACGAGGCACCTGATGGGCCTCCGAATCCGAATTCAATAACGCATGACTTACAACTTGCGTAGCAACCTCGCCATCGCCCCGCAGCAAACGCAACGTTGAATTGTAACTGAAAAGTACCAGCTGGCGTGACTGTGCCTATGACCCGCTAGCGCTCTTTTCAGTAGGGCTTCACAAAGGACAAACGCGGCAGTGAGGACAGCACTTGTGATTGGTGAGACCACTGAAGCACGTAGACCAGCTTCCTCGCCAATCGAGAGATCGACTCAAGCTGCTAACACGCTGAGCCAGGGCCGAGGCTAACCCGTACTGCACATAAGAGTTCTCGAGCCATGAGCCAAGTATGAGATTCAAAGCTTCAAGAACCAGTTGAAGCTCACTCGATCCTTCTCCGACATTGATGCCTTTCTGCTCGAAATTTCTCGACTTTGATCTATTCTATCGGCCATCATTTCATGCAAGCTACATGAACCGTTACCCACGACCTGTTGTGTTATGCCCTGTCCCAGCGAACACGCCTGCTCCAATCGATCCAAGCCGATAACAAAAGCCACAACATATAGCTACCGAACGACGTCATTTTCTATAATCGATTCTTATTCCCACATACGAGCATTGGGCCCACTGATTTGCATGCATAAAAATTTGAAACGCGAATTAAGAACTCCAAGCCAAAGTGCTTGTTACTACAATCTTGGCACATTGATATTCCAGAAAACCTGGCCAACCGTATATTCTCCAACTCCCCTGCTCATCAACTGTGGCAATTCGACAAGAATGATGATCATTGCTTTTCAGCACTCGACATCCTCGCCCCTATAGCACTACAAGCTGTCAGAGATTGCAAAACGAGTAAGTCGCTGGATCGGTGGCATCGAGCCCCACCCAACTGCCAAGAAAATATAGTTTAAAGCACTTGAGAAACACGGATTGCCATGTTCGACACAATCGTATAAAATTCGACCCGCTCACGCCAGTAGCGCCCCCAGCATTCACTGAAAAATTTCCAGAGCTCACTGACTGTGGACTGATTGGATCCAATCGGCATTGGAGGTTATTGCGCGTATTGCTCCGACGTCTTGATACGCGCATCGCCAAAATTTTACAATCAATGTTAAGAAGCTTTAAGCATGGCTCCTACCGACAACAAGTCGCCATACTAGTATCGGGTACAGCTGCTGCTCAGGTTCTGCCAATCGCCGCAAGCCCGATACTGACACGATTGTACGAGCCTGAAGATTTCGGCGTATTAGCGATTTTTGCCTCTGTGGCAAGTATTCTTATCAGCGTTTCATCAGCACAGTATGATCAGGCCATCACACTGCCTGAAAAAGATGAAGATGCAGCAACCATAGTATCTCTCTGTATCAGAATTTGTGGCATTTTCAGCCTTCTATTGCTGCTTCTGGTTTTACTGTTCAATCATACTCTGGCGCAGTGGATCGGACACCCAGAAATCGCTTCCTGGCTTTACTTGATACCTTTTTCCGTATTTGCGTCCGGGCTCTTCTCTACTTTCACTTTCTGGTGTAATAGACGCGCGGCTTATGGACACATTGCAAAACAGACTTTTCAGCTCAGTGCTGTGACAGTAACATCCAGCATTGCTCTTGGCTTTGCCTCAATTGCCGGCGGCCAGATTATTGGCGTCACGCTGGGCCGAATAAGCTCGGCCTTTTGCATGATGCGCGTCGTATACAAAACGGACAAGAAAATTCTGATACTGGGATTCAGAACCAAGGTGTTGCCATTGGCAAAGCGCTACATTGCCCACCCTACATACTTTACACCATCTCGACTGATCAATACGTTTGCACTGCAGATACCAGTGCTTATGATATCCAATCTGTTTCTTATCTCAACCGTTGGCTTTTTCTCGATAGCGTACAAGCTAGTTGCATTACCAACATCCATTATTGCCAACGCAATTGGCAATGTCTACAGACAAAAAATTTCGGAGTCATATAACGAACACGGTCATTATCGACATATATACAAACGGACGCTGCTGATCACTATATTGGCCTCCATAATACCTTTCACGGCGCTATACCTGTTTGCTCCATTTCTGTTCGCTGTAGTGTTCGGCGAGGAATGGCGAGTGGCAGGTGACTATGCACAAATACTGGTAGTCTCAACTTTCTTCTCTTTCATCACCACTCCTCTCAACAAGGGCGCAATTGTGGTTGGAGCGAAACGCTACGACCTTGCATGGAACATCGGTAGATTTTCATGCTTCTCCGCATTGTGGCTACTGGGATACAGCTTCAAGCTGTCGATAGACGTTGTACTGTGGATTTTTGTTTGTGCAAACATCTGCCTGTATCTGATAGATGCAGTTTATCAATACAAATTGTCTGGAGGCTCAAGCAATAATCCTAACCCCGCATAACTCCCCTCCCTGTCACACACCGTAGACTTCGACTTCACGTGAAAAACCAAGCTCACGCCAATTTCTTCTTTGCAACAGCTGGTACGCCAGCATACAAGGTGTAAGGCTCCGTCGATTTCGTGACACAAGACCCCGCGGCAATAACCCCGCCATCGCCCAGAACCAGAGGATTGCCTGCACTACCGTTCAGGATATTCGCCCCCGTCCCCACAAAGACTCCCTCGCCCATTGTCACGTTGCCTGAGACATGAACCCCGGGCGATATTGTTGTGTAATCACCGATCACGACATCATGCCCTACCGTACAGTCCAGATTGACATGCACGTGTTCACCAATTTCGATATCGACGGTAAGAATATTTCCAGCACATATTATGCTGCCGCTCCCCATTCGCACCCTGCTACTGACCGCCACGCTAGAATGCACCAGAACCGGTGATGAAAGGCCTCGTTCAATCAACCTCGCCGCAATGGCTTTTCTGGTAGCAGGACTACCCACTCCGATCGCAAAACTGGCCTGGGAGTTCATCGATACAGCCTCCTCAAAGCTCATTACTGGACGGCTATCAGGCCAGTCGGCAGGCTGCGGTTGATTGTCGTCGATAAAGCCTATTACTTTGAAAGGAGAATTTGCCGAACTGTCAATCAACCATGCAACCTCTCTGGCAAAACCACCGGCACCGAAAACAAACACTGATGAGCCCATACGCTTGGTTCCTCGATAACAAACATCAAAATGCGAACGCTGCCTTGACTGGCAGATCCGTCAACAAATACGCGCGAACCTGTCGAGGAACGCCTAAGCGGCAGTAGACCGAATGTGCGTCGCTTGAGTCGCGGGAAATCAACAACAGCTTCTGCTTGACGTTGCAACTCCAATTGACCACACAGCAAGCCACCCTTACCCGATTCAACCGCGTAATAGTCAATCGATCTTCACTTGGTCACCAGACTATCGTCGCAGACAACACCAATCAAGCATCTTATGCATGTTCGGTTGAGGTATAGACGGCGCGAAAGGTCGCCACCCCATACTCTGACTTTCGCCCATCTACCATTTTCGGACCCCGGATCAGGCTCGAGCGAAATATTTTTTTACTGGTCTGGCAATGAAGACAATCTAGCCCGAATAGCGAAACGACGTCTTTTCCTTGCCTTGAACTTTATCTGGCAAGGTAGAACATTGCACCGGCTTTCATCCAATCATCTGAGTCGATTGGCCGGGTCCTCGAAGATAAAGTATCGCGTCCTGACTAAAAGTAGACCAGCGCGTGACTGGCACCACCAGCACAGTCATGTCTGCGAACTTCACTGGAACAGTTGGACATTTCCAGCTATCAGATACGCGTCATCTCGCGCATCCGAGAATCACCGCGCACTATTACCTGACCATGCGGACTCTAGCGTCTCAAAAAATATCCGATCTTTTTTGCTGAAAAGCATAGGCCCAGTATCACGGCTACTACGACCCCGAACGCAACCGCGTTATGTACGGGCATGGATGCCAGATCCAGTAAAATCAAAGCACACAAACCACCTATCAGGACGGCCAGAGCCATGCGACGGCCATATTTCCAACGATGCCGGCTCATGGAAACCGCTGGCCTGGCAAAGGGATTCACGCTCTCGGAGAAAAAGACGAATGCAAGGTAGGTCAACGTGCACAACACGATCACAGGTATCATACAATCACCTCTTTAGAGATTTATTGTGAACTAAATCACATATTTTACCTTCTGTGATGTCGAATTGTCAGACTATTTCTTTACCTACTGTTACCGAAACCTGAGCACGCCCCATAGCCTCGCACGTCGAACACCACACGATCTAAACTAGATGATGCTGCGCCGAATTGGTACCGCTAATTCGGGTCAATTCTTGACAAGGGTGTTATTGTATGTTTTACAAACTCGACGCAAGTATCGTGCTTGTGCAGCGATAGACTCCAAAACTTCGCAACGGTACCGTCTTCAAACCAGGTTAGCTTGCAGAGAAGGGCTTCCGAACTGAAATGATCCGCGTGTATCGGGCTGTTTCAAAGCCAACCAAGCACAAACGATCAACTTTTCCCAGCGGCTGCCTTACTCCACACCATGCGTGGTCTACTATCGAGGTAAATCGCTGGAGCAAGAGGCTATCAACGCCACACAGCACCCGAATCCTGTACGTCAGCGGGAGTGATATCCTCTACCCCTTTCACGACCTGTCTGCAGAGAGATACCTGACAAGTGAGTTTATTGTTCTTCATCGCCTTGGTGGTCGTTGGCTGGCTACTTTACAACGTCCACTTGAAGAAATTTCTGCAGCAAAGCGGCCCAGGCAAGTTGAAGCTTGCCCTGATCCTGCTAGGGCTCATATTCTTGCTGATGGCTGTGACAGGAAGAGCTCCCGCACTCTTCGCCCTTATTGGTGCGGCAATGACCCAGCTCTTCAGAGTAGCCCCATTACTGATACGTTTCGCACCAGCGCTGCGCAATTTGTGGGGAACCAGCTCAGCGGGTGCGAACGGCCGCAATGCGAACGCAGGCGTCTCCAGGGTGGCAACGGCTACCATAGACATGACACTCGATCATGGCTCCGGGACCATGGACGGACTCGTGAAATGCGGACCTTGCACGGGTAGACACCTGAGCCAACTATCGATCAACGAGCTGAGATCGGTATACGCCCATTGCCAACAGCACGATATCGATGCACTGCGCCTGGTCCAGACGTATGTCAGCCGCACTCATGCAGAAGAATGGCAAGATGAAGATGCGCAACAAAATGGCAATGAATCCCCCAGAGGTTCAACAGCGGCAATGTCGGTAGACGAAGCCAGGCAAATTCTGGGAGTCAGCGCATCTGCGGGAAAACAAGACATTGTGCAAGCGCATCGGTCTCTGATGAGTCGTTTGCATCCCGACAAAGGGGGTAGTACCTACCTTGCGGCGAAAGTGAATACAGCCAAGAAACTCCTGTTGGACAAATTGTAGGAGATATAGTCAATAGTAGTGTCCAGCCAGTTGAATCAAGCGACGCTCTGGTTGACCTCCTGCACTTCAACGCCGTC
>CANLXI010000044.1 GCA_947495035.1 uncultured Granulosicoccus sp. | reverse complement strand
GACCTCATCGACCTCATCGACCTCATCGACCTCATCGACCTCATCGACCTCATCGACCTCATCGACCTCATCGACCTCATCGACCTTCAGTCAAGCATACGCCAGATGAAGCAGCAGCTGATGCGATCTACCCGAATATGCCAAAGCACGGTAACGCAGCGTTCCGGCGCTTCCAGACGAGAACGAGCTCACATTGCTGACACATCTCCTGGACTACTCATGACTTACAATGACCATCACACATGACAATGAAGGGAAACCGGAGACCGTGAAATCCGACGCCGACAAGCTCTTGAAAAAGCATGGACAACTCAACCAGCTGGATTCAGTGAAAGTGGTTAGCCATGTACAGCGACAAAGCGGCGACTGGATCGTCAATACCCTGATGCTCGAAGGATACGACGTGCCGTTCAAGTACAACAGGAAGGAACAATATCGGAGCCTGCAGGGAGCCCCCGTCAATCTCACCTATTACCCTCAAACGGAAACGGTTGCCGGCATGGATTTCGAGATAATGAAGGTGGTACGAATTCGCAGAAGCTGAATGCGGACCCCACGTTGTCTCGGCCTCGCAGGCATTCGGGTGACATTGCACATGCAGGTAGCAAGATCATCATCTGCTGGAAAGCTGCAGCATGACGCTGCTTTCCTTGCAGTGGCCGCGTGTTCTGAGCGTCCATTGCATCCGTGTTCAGACGGTCGAGAAGGGAACTGTTGTCTGATCAATACCCCAGCCAGCCAGGCTGACGAGCGTCCGGCTTCGGCCACAACCGCCACGTCTCTACCGTATCTGCCCAGGTGCTCCGCCGTTCGACCTCTGATCCGAACTGACCCTGGTCTGTGAGCTGTACGACATAACCGATAATATTGCTGAATACCGTTGCATCATTGCCGAGAACCCGAAAACGGCCGCCTTGTCGGCAACAGCAGGCAAGTGCCTGAGTTCACATGAGATTACGGGGAAAACTCTGAACATGAACAACGTTACCTCAATCACAGCGAAGCACTCCAGACTTCAGGAAATCAATTCGAAACGCGCAGCGCGAGGGCTCCCCGCACTCGACGATCTGCATGCAAAGTGGCTACTCGAACTCTCTCCGCTGCTGACCTTGCAGGATTTCGCACTGGGATCCAGAGATGCGCAGAACATCGCTCGCGAGCAGCTGAAAGCCGTGGAAGCCTTGTCCACCCCGAAAAGACGAGCCGCCTGAGCCGCTCGAAGTCAGAAACCGGACTGCACGGCGCCCGGCCCGTGCAGTCCGACTCGGCAATTCACGTCATGCCTGTTCGAGACACCCCGCCCCATTACCTTGCCATGCGACGCTTGCCCAGCGATCTTGCCAGACGACATGGCCAGTTGATTCCACGCTGAGACTGTCAGCATGAATATCACGTCGCCGCCAGCTCCGCCAGCGAGTCTGAAAGCAGGTCGAAGATTGCCCGAATACGCTTGCTGCTCTTGAGCTGTTGATGGGCGACCAGCCATATCGGGAACGTGATTGCCTCGGTATCAGGCAGCACTCGTATCATCTGCGGATCCTTGTCGCCGATCACTTCCATCATCAATCCCAGGGCGACCCCTTGCCTGACCATCTGCCACTGCACCAGATGATTCTCGCAGATCACGGGGAAGTTTTCGGCAGTCAGTGTCAAACCGAATACTCGCAGCGCATCGATCATCTCGCCCCCCCGGTTGAAACCGGTGAAATCGGCCTTGTTGAGTACCTCGGTGGTGAGCGGCCTGCCAAGACCATCCAGATAGTCTCGTGAACCATAGAGACGAGCGGCAACGTTGCAGACCTTCTTTGCAACCAGATCCGGGTGAGAGGGTCGTACATTGCGCACGGCAATGTCAGCTTCTCGCCGACCAAGATTGCTGAGCTCGTTCGATGCCAGAATCTCGATTGATATACCCGGGTATTGCCTGCGCGCCTGTCTGATCATTGGCGGCAAACACAGTGCGGCTATGCTGTCGATCGCCGTTATGCAAACCTCGCCATCCAGTTGTCGAGATTGACCACTGGCAGCCATGGATACGCGCGTGGCCGCTTCGAACATCTGTCGAACATGGTCCACCAGTTCCAGGCCACTCGGCGTCAACCGGAGTTGCTTGCCGACTCTATCGAACAGAACGACACCCAGTTCCTTCTCCAAGGCAGCCACCTGACGACCCACCGTTGGTTGCGCCATTCCCAGCGCTCGACCAGCGGCCGACAGGGAGCCTTCTTCAGCGGTGACCAGGAATGCTCTCGCCCGGTTCCAATCGAAATGTGTCGCGCTCCAATCCATGCGTTTACGCATATCCAATAGACGCAATACTCATATTGCCTATGCTTCAAAGCATACATAAACTGGCCCCTCAGATGTTTGCGAGCCGGAGAATTCTCTTGGACACATCAATTGTCATGCAACTGCATGCCTTGACTGGATCGGCGACTGTGTGCAGCGGAGCGGCAGCACTGATACTGCGCAAAGGATCCAGGCCGCACCGAACTTCCGGTCGCATCTTCACCGTGTCGATGCTGCTGATGGGACTGGTAGTGGCAGCCAGCACCTGGCTATTACCGGGTAGTGTCTCGGCAACCGGTCTTCTATTTACCGCGTTCATGTGCTACCTGGTGATTTCCGCCTGGTCGAGCGTGAATCACCAGGCAAATCGGCTCTCCGTACTGGATCATGCAGCGCCGGTAGTCGCACTGTCCATCGCCGCTGCGGGTTTCGGCCTTGGCTTGCACACGCACAGTATCCTTGCTGATGCGTCGCAAGCGACTCAGAGACAGGCTTGTATCTTCTTCGCAATACTGGCAACTCTGTCGATGGGACTGGATCTCAACAACCTGCGCATCGGTGGCGTTCAAGACAGGCACAGAATCATCAGGCATGTCTGGAGAATGCACTGTGCACTGTTTTTCGCAACCTCTACCCTCTTCACCGGACCAGGTTCGGTGCTGCTACCGGAGTCGTTGCGAGGAAACCCACTTCTGCTGATCCCACAGATACTGGTAGTCTGTCTTGCACTTTACTGGATATTCCGTCTGCTCTTTCTCCGAAAGACGCTTGCATTCCTTCACTCAGGTTCTGTTTCCACACCGCCCACAGTTCACAAATGCAACTCCGGACAAAAGGAGGACATGAAAACCGGATAAGCGAGGTACTCCGTTACCAGAAACAGGAAAACCCAGACTCTTCCCGAATCATTCGCCATTGTCAAAGAGCTTGGTATCCGGCACAAGATCCGAATCTGTCGTCAACAACAGTGCATCGATTTCCAGTCCATCCTCGCGCATCCAGACGTCTATCGTATGCTGCCCGGGTGAACTGACCTGCACGCTGGCAACACCATTGCCACGTGTACTGTTCGACCAGGTCCAGCTACCAGATGGAAAACCCTGCATTGCAGCTGCGCCGGCCAATGTACCGTCGATGCCGACGTGAATGCTGTCGCTCTTCCCTTCCCCATTGTGGGCATCGCCCCATCCACGCACCCAGACTCTCCATTTGCCTGCCGTGGGGAAGTCAACCGTGTAGCGCATGACCGGCGACCCGTTGGTACTCTTTTTCAGGGCGCCAGTATCCGGAGTGGTAACCATGGACCCTCCGCTTGCCCCACTTCTTTTCCCCGAGACCCAGGCATGTGCACCAGCAGCCTTTCGGGATGAGAACGACTCGGCCTCGATGAGCACCACCTCACTGACAGAGCTCGACGAACCGTTGTCTTCGGATTGCTCACTAGCGCTGTCAGTATCCGTGTCACTCTCGCTGCCGGAATCTCCCTCGCCGTTACCGTGCCCGCCACCATCGGCGGTTTCAGTGCCCGTATCAGTGCCCGTATCAGTGCCCGTATCAATGTCCTGGCCAGCATGATCTTCCGCCTCACTTTCACCGGTGTTGCCCACCTGCTGCTCGGCTGGTCCTGAACCGCTGGGTACATAAGTCTGGTCCAGGCTCAATACCAGTGCATCAAACTCGAAGCCATCCTCACGCATCCAGACATCAATCGTGTGCACCCCGGCAGAATCGATCTGCACAGCGGCAATGCCATTGCCACGAGTCGAACTCGACCAGACCCATCCGCCGGACGGAAAGCCCTGCAAGGCCGCCGCATCGGCAAGCGTGCCATTGACACCAACATGCAGACTGTCACTCTTGCCTTCACCATCTACAGCATCGCCCCAGCCGCGAACCCAGACTCGCCACTTGCCGGCTTCGGGAAAATCCACCTGATAACGAAGCTGCGGTGTATCGACATGACTCTGCCGGATCATTCCGGAATCGGGAGTGGCAATCATCGAGGCATTACCACGCGCACCGCTGCGACTTCCAGGTGCCCAGCTGTGACCGGCGGCGACGACTGAACCGAAAGAATGTTCAGCCTCGATCACAATGACGCCGCCTGTTGCCGCCTGTGCATCGCCTTCAGAACCCTCAGAACCCTCAGAACCCTCAGAACCCTCAGAACCCTCAGAACCCTCAGAACCCTCAGAACCCTCAGAACCTGCGTCTACGACACTCTCGCCGGCATCATCGCCATTACTGCCGGAACCGTCACCGCCATCGCTTGCCGTATCATTGCCGCCACCGGCATCCCCATCGCTCGTCGCGTCATCGGCACTACCGGCATCCTCACCGCTCTCCGCTTGCGAGTTCTCAGCTTCATCCCCGCTCGTACCACCGTCGTCGGCGGTACCACTTTCATCACCGATACCGGTGCCATCGTCATCCGTGCTTCCAGCAGCGGAGTCTGTGGCACTTCCCTCATCGTTTCCGCCGCTCGACTGCTGGTCCGCTGGCCCCATTCCAGTGGGAACAAAGCTGCTGTCCCGGCTCAGTACCAGTGTGTCGAACTCGAAACCGTCCTCGCGCATCCAGACATCGATCGTGTGCACCCCGGCCGAGTCAACCTGCACGCTGGCAGTACCACTATCACGAGTTGTATTGGACCAGGTCCACCCACCTGCAGGAAAGCCCTGCACCGAAGCTGCCCCGTCAAGTATTCCATCGAGTCCCACGTGGACGCTGTCACTCTTGCCCTCGCCGTCATGCGCATCACCCCAGCCTCGGACCCAGACCTGCCATTTGCCTGCAGCCGGGAAATTCACCTGATAACTCACATGGGGCGTGTCGACAGTACTGCGACGAAGCAGGCCGTCGTCGGGAGTGGTGACCAGCGATGCGTTGCCGCGTGCCCCCTGTCGATTGCCTGCTTTCCAATGATGACCGGCAGCGGCGACATTGGTCACGGCGTGCTCGGCCTCGATCACGATCAACTCATTGGCCGCCGCTTGGACAGGATCTACAGGTTCCACCCACTCCTCATTCGGCTCTGGTTCAGGTGATCCCTCTGTCGCACCGTCCAGCACGCGTATGAAGTCCCAGGTAGCGTCGAAAGTGGGACCACGAAATGAGGTCGCAATGATGCCGACTGCCAATCCGCTGTCCGCCTCGAGCCACTCCAACGGGAAGGATGTGGCAGGACCGACGGAGACGATCTCACCGTCTTCGCCACTGCGATAGTAGGCCTGGACGCTACCCGTCGCGGGTTCCACCGACAGATACAGATCAACCTCCTCCTGTCCGAAAATGGGAGCCGCTACCGTGGCGACACCCTTGAACGAACCGTTGCGTTCAGCAGCAAACTGGACGCCACCTGTCTTGCCGGTTGAATTCATGACCAGCTTGATGTAATTGTCCTGATCTCCGGTACCGATATAGAAACCCATCGACTGGATACCCCCTATTGAAGCACCGGAGAAGGGGCTCAAAAGACGAGTATGTACGGTGAAAGCAGCACTTTCCGGCGTCACGTCGATTCCGAACTGGAAGGCATACTCCTGGCTGTTCAGTTTCCCCACCGGGTCACCATCCGGAATATCGTCGATGGTCAGCACTCCAGCGGCTCCACCGGTCGTCAGATTTGCCAGAGAATACAAGTCCAGATACTCACTGGATCCATTGTTCATCAGGCCACTGAAACCGAGATTGAACAGAAAACCTGCCGTCTCGCTGTCATTCTCCCACTCGTAAGAGACAGGCAACGACGTTTTACGCCCATTGTCCGGATCCCGAACGAAGGGGTCTTCAAGATCTGCGATTCCATCACCGTCATCGTCCGTATCCTGGCGATCCGACAGGAAGTCCTCGTCCAGATCGGCAGGAAGATCTGCAGGTGAACAGGGATCCGTGCCATTGGCCAGTTCATCCGCGTTCGAGAAACCGTCCTTGTCATCATCGTTGGAGGGCGTACCGCCACAAATGCCTGCTACTGCACCGTCGTAATCAACGGGTTCGAATACGACAATCTGCTTTTTCACAAAGTCGGCAACCCAGATCGTTCCGGGAAATTGCTGTGCATCGCCTTGAGCACTCACATCCAGAGGCAGCCCTCCCACATTGGCAAACAACTTGTCCTTCTTCAGGAGCTTGTTACCTGAACCATTCAGTACAAGTCGTTGTATCGAGTTGTTCCAGCCCGCGGCCAACAAGTCACCCTGCATGGCACCACCGAAGTTCGATGCACGATATTCAACAAGGCCATTGGTCGAAAAACTGAAGGTGGTCAAAGCCTGGCTGGCGGCACTGCCGGCGGCGCGCATATCACACTCGACCGGATTCGCTTCACTGACCGCGGGCTGTGGATTGGTAGTATTGAATGTGTTCGACAGACTGGCTCGCGTCGGATTCGGGTGTCCTCCGTAATAGCCGCGTTCGCTGACGAAATGCAGGGCGTCCGGATAGGTCTTGCCCGGTTCACTCTGTTGATTGCTGCACTGGCCATTCGAACCCTCGCCAACCGGCGAGCCACCCCAACCCGAGTTCGAGCCATTGTCGATGGTGTACATCCTGCCTTCATCAGTGAGCACAATATCGTAGGCATTGCGAAACCCGGGGGCATAGACCTGTACGGGGCCGCCCGGCACCAGCATTGCCTGATTCAGCCCATCATTGCCGCCAAAGGGGTCATTCTTGTCTTTCTTCCCTGATCGGGTTTCATCATCCAGCGTCGGCAGATCATATGTCGATTCGCCAATTGCACCAAGATCGATCTCGAGTATCGCGGCACTCAAGGCATACTCTGGCAGTTTCGCAAAATTGTTTGACGGCGCCCCTTGATTCGTATTGCCGCCCGCGGCGAGATAGAGCCGTTGCGTCGCCTCATTCAACGCCATGCCGTTACCGTGATGATTTTCTTCCGAACGCGGCAATCCGCGTACCAGGTCGAGCTTCTTCCAGTTGCCGTTTACATCAAGCGTCAGTCTCGAAATGACACCGGAGTTGGTATCCAGACCGGTCTCCGTATGCGATGGACCACCGCCGATGCGCGGGTCACTTGAGGCGACATAGACGACAGGGTTGGATGCGGTGCCTGCAACCAGCAAGCCCGTCACCAGACGTTTGTTGATCGCGGTATTGACATCACCGGTGTCGTCATGATTCGGTATGTTCTTGATCAGGTTGATTGTCTCTTCCGACACCACGCGATAGTCGTTGGCCCCGCTTCGCTCGATGTCGAAGACCTTGATCAATCCGAGCATGTCGGCCACATACAAGCGACCATCCGGGCCAAACTGCAGGGATGTTGGCTTGACCTTGGAGTGGTCCGTCAGAATGGCCTTGCCAAATGCCGGCTCACTGGACGGCATGGCGCTACCCAGCGCGGGTTCCGAGCCCTCTGCAAATGCGCCGTTACCACTCAGCGTGAAGATGTCCAGGTTGGACTCGCCGTCGTGCGACACGTACAAGGCGCCAACACGATGACCGGCTTCCGCTGGTGTGAAAACAAGTTCGATGACAAGGGAATCACCAGCCGACAAGGTGCGCGGTCCCTTGAAATCACTGGCGAATTCCAGCGCATCGGGCTCACTGAGCCAGTTCGCACTGACGGTGATTTCCCTGTCCAGGGAGCTGTTGGTCAGAACCAGGCGTCGGGTATCACGCTCTCCGACCTCGACCGTGCCGAAATCGATCTCGGTGACGCTGCTCACCAGCCGTGGACCCACTTCTCCGGGGTTCGCAGCCTCCAGTCGCGGATTGCTCGACAACCCCGAATGATCGGTGATCGAGGCAACAGCCCACAGCAGCAGGAAACTCAGGCTGGCAGCCAGGATAAAGGCATAACCGGGCAGCGGTCGAGCCACAGGGGAAATCGATCGTCGGTTCATCAGTGAAGCGTCCGAGCTGGTTGGCTGTTCGTCTTCCTGACATCGCCCGGATGTGTCTGGTCTTTAGATGTGCACCCGGCAGACGTGACCGCGGTCACCCTGTGAACAACGCACCTGGCTCGTCAGCGACCAGATTTCACCGGATCTCACGAACGCACGTCGGGTGCGAAGTGGGTATATGGGTGTCTGTTCTTGTTTCTGTTCTTGTCGAGAGGCAGGGAAATGGGTGTCTGATATGGGTGTCTGATATGGGAATCAGACTTTCGAAATGCCAGGCCCGTCTGGGGTAGACTGGGCACGGAACCCTGATCTCACTTTCCGGATAGCGGACCCTTGCCACTCGTGTACACGATAAGCCACAAGAACCTTGAAGCGACCATCAACCCTGTCGGTGCTGAACTCAGCAGTCTGAAAGTCGACGAGGTCGAATACCTGTGGCAGGGTGATGCTCGTTACTGGAGCGGCAGAGCTCCCATACTGTTCCCCATCGTAGGTGCGTTGAGGGACGGCCACATGATCCATCAGGGAACTCGCTATGAGATGGCCAAACATGGCATCGCCAGACATGCTCGCTTCGACCGCGTGAAATCCAGTGCCAACGTCGTATCGATGCGTCTGCAATCGGACAGCACCACCCTGCAACACTACCCCTGGCAATTCGAATTGCTTGTGCACTTCACTCTGGATGAGTCAGGCCTGGACATTCGTTATGAAGTCATCAACCAGGACGACAAGCCGATGCTGTTCACACTGGGCTCACACCCCGCCTTCGCCTTGAACATCGGTGACACCCGGGAGCTCGAGAACTATGCCGTCGCGATAGAACAGAGCGAGCCGCTGCAACGCTACGACCTCAACGAATCCGGACTTCTGGAAACGGACTCAGAGTCTTATCCCAACGTTATTCCCCTGAGCGAAAGCCTGTTCGACAATGACGCCCTGGTATTCCGGGACATAAAGGCCGAGTCCATCAGGCTCAGCCACAATGGCCGAACCATGCTGACGGTCAATACGGGTGGCGCTCCACATCTGGGTGTCTGGGCCAAGCCGGCAGCACCATTCGTCTGCATCGAGCCATGGCTCGGCACCTGCGACTTTGTCGACTCGAACGGGCAGTTTGCGAACAAGCCGGACCTGAAAACCCTTGCACCGGGCCACACTTTCGAGCACGGCATCGGTATCGTCTTCCCCGGTGAGCAAGGCATAGCCTGACACCTGCCATCGGACAACAACGGTCTCGTCAGGATTCCGCCTGGAAGTTCAAAACCGTTGGAGGGTGATTCCAGGCTTCGAGCGCCCGCATCAGATCAGCGGTACGCAGCCGCGTACTATGGGTGTTGCGACAGGGGTGCAGATAGATCCATTCATGTTCCAGCACGCTTGCCTCGAAATAGACACCCACCTTGCATTGTGTATCATTGATCAGTGCCAGCGGGGAGACCGAGCCAGGAACCACGCCGAGATAGAGCCCCAGTCGCTCGGTGCTGGCGAACGCGAATTGCCCGCCGCTTACCGGAATCAATTTTCTCAAACCGCGAAGATCAACGGTATGATCCTGCTCCACCACCAGTAGAAACATCCGGCCTTTCTTGTTGCGCAGGAACAGGTTCTTGGTGTGCGCACCGGGCTCCTGGTAAACCATGCCCTTGGCCTGATCGACGGTATACAGTGGTTCATGACTGATCGTCTGTTGCTCGATGTGCAAGGCATGCAAGGCAGCGAGTACTTGCTCGACGCTGGCAGCCAGCTCGCCATTGGCCAGCACAACCGCGTCCGGGTCAGGTCTATCGGAGTGGCTCATGATCTTCAGGGAATACTGTCAATGATCGCCTTTGGCTGGCTTGGCTGGCTTGGCTGGCTTGGCTGGCTTGGCTGGCTTGGCTGGCTTGGCTGGCCCGAAAGGATACCTGATGGTGGAAGATCGTGTAACCGCGTGTTCGAAGAAACGCTTCTGCCAACTGACCGGCTCTGTGATCGGGAGCCGAATCGGTCAGCTCTTGTCAACACTCAACCGACGTGACTCCGCCGGATCCCTGAAAATCAATGGCTGATCCTTCAACGGCAAGCCATTGTTGTCTTGTGCTTTCGCGATGGCCTGATCCACGACCTCGCGGTGAGGTGACTTGTCGCAGACCGGATCGGCAACTGCCGGGTCTCCGGCCAGCAGAAAAGCCTGGCAGCGACATCCACCCAGATCCTCATCACTTTCCGGACAGGAGCGACAAGGTTCCTTCATCCAGTTCTTGCCTCGATAGCGATTGAACCCTTCGGAGCCATACCAGATATCTTCAATGGAATGTTCGGCAACATTCGGAAAGGCCGCTCCGGGCAACATGCGCGCCGTATGGCAGGGCAATGCCGTGCCATCAGGGGCTATTGTCAGAAACACATTGCCCCAGCCGTTCATGCACTTCTTGGGACGATTCTCGTAATAGTCCGGAACCACGAAGACAATGCGCAGCCGATCGCCAAAGCGTTCGCGATACTCATTGGTCACTTGCTCGGCCTTCTCCAGCTGAGCCTTCGACGGTAGCAGATGATCGCGATTGACCACAGCCCAGGAATAGTACTGAGTATTGGCAAGCTCCAGCGTTTCAGCACCGAGTTCCAGCGCCATCTCGATGATCTTGTCAACATGATCGATATTCATCCGATGAATGACGCAATTGAGCACCATGGGCCATTCATGGTCCTTGATCAGAGCAGCCACCTTGTTCTTCAGATCGAAAGTACGGGTATTGGACAGAAAATCGTTCATCTCCCGCGTCGAGTCCTGAAACGACAGTTGAATGTGATCCAGGCCGGCATCCTTCAACGCTCTGGCCCGTTTCGCGTTGAGACCGACGCCCGTGGTCAGCAGGTTGGTGTAGTAGCCAAGATCGTGTGCTTCGCCAACCAGTGTTTCCAGGTCATCACGCAACATGGGCTCCCCACCCGAGAATCCACACTGAACACTACCCAGTGCACGCGCCTGTCGCAACGCTTTGATCCAGCCCTGGGTATCCAGCTCCGCTTCCTGCGTGGCGAAGTCCACCGGGTTGAAGCAGAATGCACAGTGCAAGGGGCAGCGGTAGGTCAGTTCAGCCAGCAACCACAGCGGCGGCCCCGGCCGGTTAGCCGACGAATCGTGTTTATGACCGTGTTCCAGCATGGACGAAGACATATCAGCCCAGTGTGATCCAGTGTTGTTCGTGTGCAATGGCGAGAAAACCCTGAACATCGTCGCTCAGCCCGCTTGTTTCGAAAGCCCTTTCCAGCTGATCGACAATGTCCTGCACGTTGGCCTTGCCATCGCAGCGTTGCAGTATCTGTGCTGCGCTGGGGTTCAATTTCACCATGCCTTCCGGGTACAGCAACACCCAGATATCCTGAGCATCCTCGAACTGCAGACGGTAACCGTTGGCAATCCTGGGCACCTGTGTTGACGCTATCGCTGACATTGCATTCTGTATCCCGTCTGACCCCACTCTGACCCTGAATCGTTCATCGAACGGCCGCCGGCCTGTCAGGAATGGGGGCCTGACCCGGCAAACCATAACGAACAGCCATGGCGTCGTTCATCTGCCAGAGCACATCGAGCTTGAAATTGAGAATATCCAGAGCTCGTTGCTGCTGCTCCCGCGTCCTGAAATAATCCAGCGTAATGGCCAGACCATGCTCGACATCGCGTCGTGCCTGGGTGACGCGATTGCGAAAATACATCAACCCTTCACTGTCGATCCACGGGTAATGCTCCGGCCAGGTCGCCAGTCGCTGTTTGTGTATTGCCGGTGCGAACAACTCGGTCAATGAGGCGCAGACCGATTCCTGCCAGGGACGCGTGCGGGCAAAATTCACATAGGCCTCCACGGCAAACCTCACTCCGGGTGTGACGTGTCTGAGGTCCGTGATTTCCTCCCGGCTCAGCCCCACGGCGAGCCCCAGACGGATCCACGCTTCGATGCCGCCTTCGTCACGCACACCATTGATCTCGTACCCATCGTGATCAAGCATCCGCTGGATCCATTCGCGTCGTACGTCACGATCCGTGCAGTTGGACATCACGGCCGCGTCCTTGATGGGGATGGCTACCTGATAACAGAACCGATTGGCGACCCAACCCCGAATCTGCTCTGGAGTTGCCTCTCCCGTATTCAGCATGACATTGAAAGGATGGTGAATATGGTAGGCCTGCCCCTGCTCACGCAGTTGCTGTTCGAACGCTTCTCTGGACCATGGTTTGTTGTCTTCGCTCATCACCCTCACATGCTCCTGGACTTGCCGTTTGCCTGCATGCGCCTAGATTTCCAGTTCCAGACCATCATGGGCCACTTCCACACCATGGTCGTCGAGTATCGATCGCTCCTCGCTGTCTTCATCGAGTATCGGGTTGGTATTGTTGATGTGAATGAGTATCTTGCGTGTGCTCTCAGGCAACTTGTCCAGCCACTCCAGCATGCCGCCAGACCCGCTTTGTGGCAAATGCCCCATGGATCGCGCGGTCTTGTTCGATGCCCCTCTCTGAATCATCTCGTCATCAGTCCACATGGTACCGTCGATCAACACCACATCGGCGCTCTGCATGGCCTCCCAGACATGCGTCTCCATTTCGCCAAGTCCGGGGGCGTAGAACACGGATCTACCGGATACCGTGTCACTCATCATCATGCCAATGGTGTCACCGTCCACCGGTTTGTCACGGTGTGGCGAATAGGGAGGCGCATTACTGGTCAGCGACAATGCCGTGAACGTCACCGAAGCCGCTCCCGGGATCTGGCAGACGTTGCCATCGGTGGTCAGCTCATGCCAGTCGATGCCACTGTAATGATCAAGCACCCTGAACAGCGGATTACCTTCGCTGAGATCCTCTCTGACCGCGGCGGTACACCAGATGGACAGAGCCTGTCTGTGTTCCCGCAGCATCAGCAGTCCTGTGGTGTGATCGATCTGGGCGTCCATCAGAACAATCGATTGGATGCCGGTGTCACGCAACTGTCTTGCGGGCTGCAGCACGCCACATTGCTGAATCTGCGTGAGAATATCCGGGGATGCATTGAACAGCACCCAATCACAGCGATCATGGCTGACAGCAATGGAAGACTGGGTACGCACTCGCGCATTGATCGAGCCGGTTCGGACACCTGTGCACATCGGGCAATTGCAGTTCCACTGCGGGAAACCACCGCCGGCTGCCGAACCGAGAATTCTGATGAACACTGTATTTTCTACCTGTAAAAAAGCCGGGAGAATCCCCGGCTTCACGTTTGGTCAATTTGCCGGCAGGATGCCGGTGTTAGCCGGACTACCGACAAACCGCGACAGGCTTCAGCGATTCGCGAAGTACATGGTGATTTCAAAGCCGAATCGAACGTCTATCGCTTTAGGTGTTTCCCATTTCATGGTGACTTTATCTCCTCTTTAGGATCGTCGGATGATGTATCGCCAGCTTCGAATGATCCGATCAACGAAATTTACCCGCCGATCGCGAATGACTGCGCGAACTTTTATCTTATAGTGCCTGAGCCCGGCCGTCACCAGTTTTAGATCGGGCACACCTGACACGCCCTATGAGCTATTGTTCAGCGGCCAGTATAGTCGATTGAAAACAACGCCTTAGAGGCTCTTGTCTTCGCAGGCAACCCGCCCCGCTGGTACCAATTACCCAACGCGTTGACACCTGCGATTCATCTTCGATGCGCCCATCCATACCCGGTTTCGGAGAACGAACGCGAAGAGCAATCCATTGGTACAGCGCCACCGGAGCACCGCCAAGGACGAATCCGGCCATGCCGGTATCCTCTTTGCCTGACCTGGTGAGGCGATCCGAACCTTCACTCGGGCCCGGTGTCGCTTCACTGTCAATGCCAGCCTTGACGGGTCTGAACTTGATCACGACCTTCGCCGTCAAAGCCAACCCTGACAGCTCCGAACTTGAGCACGATCTTCAACGTCAACGAGGATGAAAACGACAGACCGTCCAGTCATACACTGCGCCGCGTAATGTCAGTTGAACGGCTGCAGATTCAAGGCGATACCCGTGGCTCCGCAAACCTTCACTGCCATCAAGGACAGGCGATTTACCGCGCGCAAGGTATCGTTGTCTCGCCTGACAACACTGCCCCGAACCAGTGATGGATGAGACAGGTGGGTATGCAGCCCTCGGACATGGCCCACAAGACTTTTCACCAGGGCTTGGTGACTCTTCAATCTCAATGAGACATGTGGACGCGAACCGGAAACACGATATATCGGTGAATACATAAGCATCGAACGGGCACACCCGCAAAGACACGATATTCACAGGGCGATCAGACCGTCTGGTTCAGAACAGTTTACCGAACCTACACGGGTCTCGATCATCCGTTGTCAGCGCTTTTCGGTACTCAATACTCAATACTCGATACTCGATACTCAGCCATCGGCCATCGGCCATCAGAAATCAGAAATCAGAAATCAGAAATCAGAAATCAGAAATCGGCCATCAGCCATCAGCTATCGGTTTTCGTGGTCACGCTGACACTCATTCTCTCAATACAAGCCAGAACTATAGTTACCAGCATTCATCCAATATTCCACGAACTCCCCGACAAACCAATAAAACTGAAAAACCACTCTGGCACAGACTGACTTGCAGCCCAATATCACTTCAGCAGTGTTTGCAGGTATCAATACAAGTCAGAGCATGCAGTACGTGTTTACCATACCCTTCGGTGCGGCCTGATGCTCTATTTACTACCAACGGACACCTGGAACAAGCCCACCTTGATCTGTCGCCACGTCAACGGTGTGCAACAGAACCTGTCATTGACCATACCGACACTCGAGCCGTGTTGGCATGACCGACAGCAACGCCTTGATGGTTCCAGGGGCGGGCATCAAGTCTTGCAGGAATATTCGTCAATCCGCGCTGGCGGTGGCCCGCGCGTGCCAACGACACGGCGGCAATAACCGGTCCTCTCCTGTACTTTCATTGCACACTGTTGTGAATGATTGACGCCACCCAGTCAAATGGCACTGGTCGACGGCTGCCTGCCAGACCGTTTCAACGAACCGGCAGTGGCGTTCCATGCAGCCTGATCTCTCGGCCTGCATTTGCCTCATAGCGGAGCAGCTGCACCATCAACGACACGCAGCAGTCGACAACCTGTCGCTTGCCTGAATTCACCTCCTGACACGGTCATGGATCGAATCACAGAAGCACAACATTGTTTTCTGGGTTAATTTATCATCAGGTAGGCAATACCTTCTCGACGCCTTTTCCCATGTCGTACGAGCCGGGCTACCTCGGCTCCTTACCAACCAGGAGAGACTGACAATGATCACGATGAAGACCGTGCTAGCCACCAGCGTTGCAACGCTTGCCCTCAGTGGCGTGGCAGCAGCCGAGAACTGGGATATGCCGGTGGCCTACCCTGCCAACAACTACCACACGGAAAACGCGCAGATCTTCGTGGATGCCGTTCGCGAATGCACGAACGGCGAACTGGATATCACCATTCATGCTGGCGGCTCTCTCTTCAAGGGAGATGAAATAAAACGCGCTGTGCAGGTCGGGGAAGCCCAGATCGGTGAGCGTCTCCTGTCGGCCCATGCCAATGAAAACGCGGTTTTCGGCTATGACTCTGTCCCCTTTCTCGCTACGTCCTTCGAAGCATCGGATGCGTTGCGGGACGCTGCTCGCCCCACGCTCAATGCCCTGTTGAATGATCAGAACATGACGCTGCTGTACTCCGTGCCATGGCCGCCTCAGGGTCTGTATTTCGCCAAGGAGGTCAACAGCCTGGCTGATGCTGAGGGGCTGAAGTTCCGCGCATACAACGCCGCCACGGCTCGGGTTGCTGAACTGGGCGGCATGGTACCCACGCAGATTGAAGCTGCAGAGCTCAAGCAGGCACTGGCCACCGGCGTGGTCGAGGCCTTTATCTCATCCGGCTCCACAGGTGTCGACGAAAAGGTCTGGGAAGATCTCACCAACTTCTACGACGCCAAGGCCTGGTTGCCGCGCAATACCGTGTTCGTCAACAGCGATGCCTATGATTCATTGCCCGCTGAATCTCAGGAGTGCCTCATGAGCAATGCCGCTGAAGCGGAAGCCCGCGGATCTGCAAAGGCGGCCGAACTGTCAGGCGAGTTCGTCAAGACACTGGCCGACAATGGTCTTGTGGTCTCCGAACCGGGTGAAGCGCTATCTGCCGATCTGGCAGCCATCGGCGAGACAATGACGGCGGAATGGCTGGAAGAAGCTGGCGACGCCGGTTCCGCCATCGTGGATGCCTACCAGCAGTAATCTGCCTGCGGGCGCCGACCTCCCGCAGGTTGGCGCCCTTTACCGATACTTGACAACCCCTGGGAGTCGCCCATGCGCCGCCTGTTGGACGGTCTTTACCATGCATCCGGAATGGCTGCAGCTGTTGCCCTGGTTGCAATTCTCATTCTGGTCATCACACAGATGGTTGCCCGCTGGAGTGGGCTGCTGTTCCCCGGCGGGGCCCAGTATGCCGGCTATGCCATGGCAGCCACATCCTTTCTGGCCATGGCGTATACGTTCAATCACAATGCCCACATCCGGGTTGCATTGTTTGTCAACAAGGCCGGACGATATCAGCGCGCGATGGAAGTCTGGTGCTACACACTGGCCAGCCTGGCAGCATTGTTTCTGGCCTGGTACGCCGTGAAAGCCACCATGCTATCGGCCCGCATCAATGACATCTCTCAAGGCCAGGATGCAACACCGCTGTGGATGCCACAGACATTCATGGCCATCGGCGCTGTCATCTTCGCCATTGCCGTTGTCGACAATCTTGCCCGAATTCTGCTGAGCGATTTCCAGGGTGTGGATGCCGCTGAACACGGCAAGGACTGGTCAGATGCCCTGCTGCATTCCAGAATCAGCAGAGCCATCATGCTTGCCGCTGTGCTGATCGCGGTTTACCTGTCCCTGCGGACCATGACCGGCTTTGATCGCGATGCGGTAGCGCTGAAGATCGGTATCTTCCTGTTCGTGATGTTCTTTCTACTCGGATCCGGCATCTGGGTCGGATTGGCACTGATGGGGGTTGCCTATATCGGCATGATCGGATTCACCTCCCGTGATCCGGGCAATGCCATGATCATCACGGTCTGGACCAGCTCCAGTAGCTGGACCCTGACTGCCCTGCCCCTGTTCATCTGGATGGGTGAAATTCTCTACCGGACACGCCTGTCCGAGGACATGTTCAAGGGACTCGCGCCATGGATGGCACGCATACCCGGCGGCCTCCTGCACACGAATGTGGTGGGCTGCACGGTATTCGCAGCGGTTTCCGGCTCTTCGGCAGCCACATTGACGACAGTCGGAAAAATGTCGATTCCAGAGCTGCAGAAACGCGGCTATCCGGAGTTCATGACCATTGGCACGCTGGCGGGGGCCGCTACTCTGGGCCTGATGATTCCACCGTCACTGACTCTGATCGTCTACGGTGTTACCGTGAAGGAGAGCATCACCAAGCTGTTCATGGCTGGCGTTCTTCCCGGCCTCGTACTGGCGGCCATGTTCATGCTCTACATTGTGGCCTGGTACTACCTGCGTCCCTCACAAAGGCCAGCGCCTGAAGCCAGAGTGGGCTTTGTAGACGCCCTCAAGAATTCCACACTGCTGATTCCGGTCATCGCTCTGGTTGTGGTCGTCATCGGCTCCATGTACGGAGGCTATGCGACCCCCACTGAGGCTGCTGCCTTTGGCGTGGTCGGCGCCCTGGTGCTGGCAGCGATGCAGGGCTCACTGAACCGGAGTACCTTTCTGGCAAGCCTGCTTGGCGCCACACGCACCAGTGCCATGATTGCACTGATACTGATGGGAGCCGCATTCCTGTCTCTGTCGATGGGCTTTACCGGGCTACCAAGAGCACTCGCCGCATGGATTGCCGAATTCGACCTGTCTCCCATTGCGCTGATAGCGGCCCTGACCGTGTTCTACATCATCATCGGGATGTTTCTTGACGGAATATCAGCGGTCGTGCTGACCATGGCAATCATCGAGCCGATGATTCGTGCAGCCGGTATCGACCTGATCTGGTTCGGCATCTTCATCGTCGTCGTGGTCGAAATGGCGCAGATCACGCCACCCATCGGCTTCAATCTGTTTGTGCTGCAGTCCATGACCAGGCACGACATCACCTATATAGCCAAGACCGCACTGCCCATGTTTGCCATCATGGTGCTGATGGTCGCCATCATGGTCGCCTTCCCTTCTCTGGCAACCTGGCTTCCCGAACGCCTGCTCGCGCAATGACGGCGTTCATGGATATGCTGGTACTGGACTCCCGGTTGCCATTGTTTCAGGGGGGCGGCAACAAGCGTGGCATTCCGCCTCCCCTTGCACAGACAATAATGGCGGCAACTGGCAAATCCGCCTAGTCCTTCCTCGATGGTGCAATAGTCCTGATCTCGTAGACACCTCAGCCGGCGTCAGCGTTCTCGGCCGTGCAAACAACCTGGCCTGGTAGACGCCTCAGTCTTGACCCGCAAGCACAGCGAGAGAAGCAAGCCAAACAAGCCAAACAAGCCAAACAGCGTCCCCCCGGGCCACTTCGGCAATTGTGCAGATTATGAGGAAAGCTGCCGGTGGCAACCCGACAAGCCACAAGCTCTTGTACTGTAGGCCCTGCCATTGACACGAGACCAGCTGGAGTCTCGATTCGTGAAGTCCACACCCTGACGACAGAGACGTATCCCATGCGCACTGCAACCACCTTGTGGAGAGCGAGACTGAAGGATTTTCGGAGCTTCTCGAATCGCTACCCTTACCGCCGCTATGCAAACAGGCATCGCATTGTATTCATTCATATACCGAAAACCGGCGGCACCAGCATTCTCGACGCACTGGGCGCCGGACTGAACGACAGAATGCATCTCAACTGGCGCATCTACAGGCACGCCAACAAATACCGCTTCCAGAAATATTACAAGTTTGCTGTCGTCAGACATCCACATGACAGGCTGAGGTCGGTCTATCACTACCTGATGCGAGGCGGCTGCGGTGCCAACGACAGCGCGTTATGCGAAGACATCCGACGTCGCGCCCCGACATTCGAGACCTTCATCATGGATTACCTGTCGCGTAGCTCCCTCGTACTGCATAACCTGTTCATGCCTCAGGCATGGTTCGTCTGTGACGAGCTTGGGCACATCATGACCGATCGCATACTTCGCTTTGAAAACCTGAACAAGGAATTCAGTGCTCTGGCGCAGGAACAGGGCTGGAATCTAGCTGACTTGCCACACCGCAATACCGGTACAACACGCATTGACGACACTCCCATGAGCCAGGAATGTGCCGTCAGGATACATGAGCTGTACGAGGCGGATTTCGACATCTTCGATTACACCGACACGCTATCAAACGCTCAAGATCCAGACGATCAGATCGGCAACTTCTTGCGTCGAGAAACTTCCCGCCGCATGCCGGGCCCCTCGGAACCGCCAACGACTAACTGACCTTCCCTCGATCCGGGCACGAAAAGAAGCGGCAGATCTTGCGACGCCCGACTGATGCCAGGCACAGCCTCGTGGATGCGGCTGCACCGTGAATCAGCGCCGGCTCCCCTGCCACCAGCGGCAACAACTGAATGACAGGTGCCCCGACCACTCATCGCGCCCGCAAGCCCGCAAGCCCGCAAGCCCGCAAGCCCGCAAGCCCGCAAGCCCGCAAGCCCGCAAGCCCGCAAGCCCGCAAACCCGCAAACCCGCAAACCCGCAAACCCGCAAGCCCGCCAGCCCGCCAGCCCGCCAGCCCGCCAGCCCGCAAGCCCGCAAGCCCGCAAGCCCGTCATACCATCAACTCCTCAGTCTATCAACCCGGCAGCCACAGCTTGTCTTCTGATCCTGCCTCGTCTTGCCCTGAGCAACACAGCCATGATGATGATCCCGGCAATGGTGCAACTCAGGAACAGAGAAATGGGTCGACTGATGAAAATGGACAGACTGCCGTCCCCGATGATCAGCGATTGCAGGAACGTGTTTTCCGCCATCGCCCCCAGAACCAGTGCAAGAACGGTAGCCGCTGGCGAGTATCCGAACTTCTTCATGCCGAAGCCGACGACACCAGTGACAACCAGCAGCCAGGTTTCGATCATGCTCGAATGCAACGCGAAGGTGCCGATGACACACAGGATGACTATCACAGGAACGACCAGCCGATAGGGAACATCGAGAAACTTGACGAACAACGGTATGGCCACAATGCTGATGATCACCAGCATGACATTGCCAAGATACATGCTGGCTATCAGTCCCCAGACAAAATCAGGCTTGTTGACGATCAGCATGGGGCCGGGCTGCAAGCCCCACATCAGCAATGCGCCCAGCAGTACTGCAGTTGCTCCGGAACCCGGAATACCCAGCGATATGAGCGGCACCATGGCACCGGCTGATGCGGCATTATTGGCTGTTTCCGGGGCGACCAGTCCACGCATTTCTCCCTGACCGAACTTCTCCGGATCCTTTGCTACCTTCTTCTCGATGGAATACGCGAGTATCGATCCGATTGTCGCCCCGGAACCCGGCAGAACTCCGGCGATGAAACCGATGAGAGAACCCCTGATGAAAGTGAACTTCGACTCGGTGTAATCCTTGATCGACGGCCAGAAATCCTTCGACATGAAGGAGAAACTCAGTTTCTGTACCTCTTGTCGATGCTGCCCGATATGTATGCAATGCAGAAGTTCACCGATACCAAACAGCCCGATGGCAACCGGGACGAAATAGATGCCACCGATCAGCTCCGGTGAACCGAACGTGAATCTCTGCGCACCACTGACGGCATCCACACCCACCATCGCGATCGCAAAACCGAACAACGCCGAGATGACCCCCTTGAGCAGGTTATCCCCCATCATCGTTGTCAGCAGAAGCAGGCCGAGAACCACGATGAGAAAATATTCCGATGGCCCGAAGGAGGCTGCAAAACCTGCCAATGCCGGCGTGAAGGCACAAATCAGGATAACCCCCACGGTTCCACCAAAAAACGATGCAACGGCCTGCATCACCAGCGCCGGACCCGCACGTCCGTTTCTGGCCAGGGGATAGCCATCGAGTGTCGATGCAACCGTGGCCGACTCTCCTGGCGTGTTGATCAGTATCGAGGTAATGGTTCCTCCATACATGGCGCCATAATAAATACCGGACAACATGATGATCGCGGTAGTTGGATCCAGCCCGAACGTCATCGGTATGAGTATGGCGATACCGGCAGCTGGTCCGAATCCGGGGAACAGACCGACCACCATGCCCACGGACACACCAATGATGAGAAATACAAGATTGCCTGGCGATACCGCTACAGACAACCCCAAACCCAGATTTGCAAATATGTCACCCATTATCCTGACCTGTTTGATACTCGAAAATAAGCACGATTAGAGACTACGTCAGACGCTCCGGAACCAGCGATCGACTCAATGAAAGTCCAGAATTCCTGCTGGCAACCCTGCGCGCAGAACCACGGCAAACAGAAGATAGACGCCCGCAGGTAGAAGCAAGCTGTAGAGCAGATTGAAGACCAGCTTCTGTCGATTGAACCAGGACAGAAAAAGCAGGCAGAACAGCACCATCGACAGAAAACTTCCCAGGGCCTTGAAACCCAGCAGAAAGACAACAATCAGGGCAGCCACCACCAGGGTATCGAGACCATGCGACCCGTTGTGACTGTCCGCACCAGACGACTTGTCAACGTTCACAAGCGCGCGCTTTGCCTCCAATTCCTTGACGCAGTTCCATCCGGTCGTCAGTATCAGCAGCACACCAATGAGAACCGGGAAGAAACCTGCTCCTGGCCTGCCTAGTGAATCCAGAACATCAAGTGTGGTCCAGCCATGGAGTGTGAATGCCAGTGACGCCACGAGAAAGGAGATGGAAAACAGTAGTTGCATGACACCCTCGAAAAGAATGGAGCCCGTAATGGCGTTGAACCATCACGGGCTGTATTACGATCAGCTCTCGCCCGCTGCAGGAGCTACTTGATGACACCGATCTCGGTCAGAACACCGCGAAAGTCTGCGTCAGTCCTTTCCAGGTAATGACCGAATTCATCACCCCAGATGGTATTGCCGGAGAGTCCCTTGGTCGTCAGGTATTCATTCCATTCCGGCGTATCGACAACCTGCTTCAGTGTCTCGACCCACCAGTCTCGAACTTCGACCGGTATGTCGGCGGGCATGACCACACCGCGAGGTAATGAGAACTCGAAGTCATAACCTTGTTCTGCAAATGTGGGAACATCCGGAAAAACGGTACTTCTCTCACGCTCTGAATACCCCAGCAGCCTGAAATTGCCCGCAGATACCTGTCCGATGACCTCGGACGGGTTGGCGACGATGGCATCGATGCTACTGGATGTCAGTGAGGTCACCAGACCACCTTCATCCTGGGAGGGCACATACGTGAAGTCGATGTCCGCCGCTTTGGCAAACAGACCCGCAACCACCCGTTCAGGTCCAGCTGCACCGGTTCCGCCAATCTTCATGTTCTTTTCAGCAGCGGCATCAACGAATGCCTGCAATGTCTCGTAGCCCGAATCACTGCGAACGGCCAGCACCATGGCATCACGTGCAAGCAAGCCTATGGGTGTGAAATCCCGGTAAGTCCAACCAGTGTTGGAAACGATGGGTGTTCCCAGGAAGTTACCACTGGTTGATGTAGCGTGGTAGGGATTGCCGCGTTGCTGAGCAACGTAGTTGAATCCAATCGCGCCGCTGCCACCATCGCGATTTTCCACACGAATATTCTGGCCATTGAACAATTCATGCGTCTTCAGAATATCCACGACCGTGCGCGACATCAGATCGTTGCCGCCACCAGGCCCGAAGGCAACCGTGTAGTTGAGCTCTTCAGCGGGATAACTGTCTGCCTGAACCTGCGCCAGCGGAAATCCCAGCGAAAACGCCAGTACCGAACCGTATAGATAGCTTTTCATCGTTGTAGTCACAACCTGCTCCTCTCCATATTGATTGATGAAGGTTCAGCCGACGCGCCCGAAAGGAATCATCTCCCGGGTCTGCCACCGAACGGCTTCACGAACATGTCTGTCGACCTTCCCGAATTCACCCTGACTCATCGGTGACAGTCACCGCACATTACGGCCGGTCCGGGATTGATCAACTGATGGCCATAGTGTCTTTTTTGGTGTATAAATGCAATCTAGGATTTGGATATTTTCACAAATAAATATTTAAAACCTTAATAACAAGTACTTACAAAACTTACCGAAAAAAGACATTGCATTAGATTGTGATTAAAATTCAATAATGGATTCTTTTTTCTTCCATTGATATCGATACTTCAAGGTGAAAAACATGAAACTGCTGGTGTTGCCGTGTGACGGCATTGGCCCCGAGATCGTCGAGGCGTCGATGAAGGTGCTTACCGAGGCCAACAAACGCTTCGAGCTCGATTTGTCATTCGATTACGAGGATGTCGGTTTCGACAGCCTGAAAAAGCATGGCACCACCCTGCGTGAAGACGTCCTGATACGTGCCAGAGACTATGACGGGGTCATCCTGGGAACGCAGTCGCATGCCGACTACCCATCCCCTGAAGAAGGCGGACGCAATGTGTCAGCCGGTTTTCGGATCGGTCTGGATCTCTATGCCAATGTCCGTCCAGCCCGCACCCGCCCCTTTCTCGAATCCAACATGAAACAGGGCAAGACCATGGACCTTGTCATCATGCGGGAGGCTACCGAAGGGTTCTATCCTGACCGCAACATGAGCCGCGGCTGGGGAGAGGTGATGCCCAATCCGGACATGGCTCTGTCCACCCGCAAGATCACTCGCCATTGTTCAGAGCGCATAGCGCGACGTGCCTTCGAGCTGGCAATGACCCGTAACCGAAAAGTGACCGCCATCCACAAGGCCAACAGTTTCCACATGACCGATGGCCTGTTTCTGGAATGCGTCAGGCATGTCAGCAAGGATTTTCCGGATGTTGAACTGGATGACCTGCTGGTTGATGCTGCTACCGCCCATATGGTGCGTTCACCAGAGCGATTCGATGTACTGGTAGCCACCAATTTCTATGGAGACATCATCAGCGACCTGGCCAGCGAACTGTCCGGAAGTCTCGGGTTGGCTGGTTCCATCATGGCCAGCGACACTCACTGCTGCGCTCAGGCACAACATGGGTCAGCACCGGATATCGCGGGCAAGGACCTTGCCAACCCGGTTTCCATGATTCTCTCGGTATCGATGCTACTTTCCTGGCTCGGTGACAAGCACTCTGCCAGCAATTACAACGAGGCTGGCGCGGCACTGTCTGCCGCAGTGGATACCGTACTGAGCAACCCCGGGCACCACACGTCGGATCTGGGAGGCAATACGTCAACCAGTGAATTCGCCGCATTGGTGGCTGCCACAATCTGACCAAGCCACCGGTATTGGCAGGACGGTTTCAGGTGACAGATGCCTGCATGCCGCCTGCCAGTGACCTGACAAATTAAATGCAGCACCGACCCCATACAACGGCATACGAACTGGACCTGTCTTCATGAACACGATACTCGGATGCATCGCCGATGATTTCACCGGGGCGACCGATCTGGCAAGCATTCTTGCCCGCTCTGGCGTTCCCATCAACATCAGACTGGGCACCCCCTCCATGGAATGCAGTGTCGGTGACGATCCAGTCGCTGCGTTCGCCACAGCGCCATTCGAGATCATTGCCTTGAAATGCCGCACTTCTCCGGTCAAGGAAGCGGTGAGCGAAACGCGGAACGCACTGCATTGGTTGCAGGCTCAGGGGGCTCGTCAGTTTTACTGGAAATACTGTTCCACCTTCGACTCCACCGACCAGGGAAACATCGGACCGGTTGCCGAATCTCTACTCCAGCAACTTTCCGCCGATGATGCCGGAAAACGTCAGACTGTCTATTGCCCTGCATTTCCCGAAAATGGTCGCTCTGTCTACAACTCCCATCTGTTTGTGGGCACCCGCTTGCTGAGCGACAGTCCCATGAAAGACCATCCACTGACACCCATGCGAAACAGCAATCTGCTTGCGCTGCTGGAACCCCAGACAACGATGGCCGTCGGTGCAATTAGAAGAAGTACCGTTCGTGATGGCAGCGACGCCATCCGTCGTCATTTGCACAGCCTTGCCGAACAGAAAATTGTGCATGTGGTCGTTGATGCCATCGACATGAGCGACCTGCGCGCCATCGCGGAGGCAACCATCGACATGCCACTGATCACCGGTGGTAGCGCATTGGCACTGCATCTTCCTGAACTCTATCGACAACGCGGTTGGCTGAATCAGTCTGAATCGATACAGGCCATGCCGAAGACTCGCAACGCCAGTATCGTTCTGAGTGGTAGCTGCTCAGCCATGACTCGCAAACAAGTGGCCCGCTATTGTCAGCAGGTTCCGTCATTTCAACTGGACCCGCTCAAACTGGCCACGGAAAATCAGCTTGAGCAGGCGAAGCGCTGGCTGGATACCCAGAATGGGCATGACAGTGTCATGATCTACTCGACAGCCGCCCCGGAACGTGTCTGTGCCACACAGGAGCAACTGGGCCGAGAACGAGGCGGAGAACTTGTTGAAAAATCGCTCGCCTCATTGGCAGTCCACGCCTGCAACAACGGCGTGCAACGAGTGGTTACTGCTGGTGGCGAAACATCAGGAGCTGTGGTAAAAGCTCTTGGTGTGGCAACACTGCAAGTCAGTCAGGAAATCGCCCCCGGCGTTCCGTGGACATTCTCACGCAGACAAGGCGAGAATGTGGCGTTGGCACTGAAATCCGGAAACTTCGGTGAAGAGGATTTCTTTGAAAGGGCACTGGGGATGCTCAACGAAACGCCTGACCAGTAATCGGAACATCAGGTCGCCCTCCGGCAAGCCGTATCGCAGCTCGACCCGGAATTGATACAAATACAATACATGGATCAGAAGCATCGCGATCAACTGCTTTCTTTCTCCTTGCAAATTCGCTGGCGGTTCAACGCTCGATCGACAATAATTCCTCGCTACCGACGCTATCCTCGCCGGTAGAATTCTGCCAGGCAACCGGTGATTTGCTGGAGAGCGCCCCACCCAGATGACGGCGCATCAGGAAGGACGCTTCGGTGACGTCGCCTTTCTCCAGAATGTGGATGATTTCCAGATGTTCTTCGCACTGGCCAACAAAACGCTTGCGGTTCAACGTCGCCCGATACTCGAGCAAACGACGCATTCTGTTGACCCGAATCAGAGACATGTGAAAAAAGGGGTTGCCCGACATTCTCATGAGTTCTTCATGAAATCGCGCTCCGCAGTCGAGCAGGTACTCCGCAGGCAGTGAGTCGATATCCGACGCCAATACATGCTCCTGCTCACGCCGAAGCTCATTCAGCACGTCATGATCGATACGGAACCCGGGCTCCAGCATGCCGGCAGGTTCGATCAGTATGCGAAACCGGTAGATCTGTTCAAAAGCCTCGGGAGTCTTTGCGACTGGCAGAAAACGCCAACCATAGCCCTGCTTTCGTTCTGCCCAACCTTCACGCACAGCTCGAACCAGTACATCATTGAGCTGGGATTTGGTCAATTCGTAGCGTTCACGTATGAACTGTTCGGTGACCTCAGCCGGGATACGGTCATGCAACCAGTCATCGGCCAGTTGATGATAGTGATTCGGATGAACCGCCGCCTGGGCAATCTCGCCAACGAGTTCCGACTTGGCCGAAACACTGAGCTCATTGGCGAAGAAGCCTCGATTGGCGCGTTGCTCGAGCAATCCGCGTTCGGCCAGTAGCACCAGTGCCTGTCTGACCGGCGATCGAGACACACCGAACTTGTCGGCGAGCTGCTGCGTACTGAGATGTGCACCAACCTCGATGGATCCTGAGGCAATCTGGCTGGAGATGTCATGCGCTATCTCCAGCGCAAGCGCGCCCGTTCTTGTTTTCATGCAAGCATTCCCGACATTGGAAAGTTCAAGGATCAATCCATCACTGGCAAGATTGGAAAACGTAACATCCACGATCCGTCACGAACCTGGCTTCCAGTATATCACTGCTCTTCTCAACGCAACAAATGCAGTCTCATCGGTTCAGAGTACCGCCATTGCGGCTTTTGCCGTTCGTCAAAGCAGTTTGCTGGACCATCAGAAGCCTGCGCTCATGACGCCTGGGTCGTCAAAGCCGAAAAGCCTCTCGGGCGTCCTCACCAGAACCGCCTGCAACAGCTCACCACCACACCAGCTCGACAATTGCAGCAGCTCCCGATGCTCGTCAATGCACATGAAGGGCTCCACCTGTTCAAGAGTGCGCCCGGCCCTGGCTGCAGATGGACCGGTATGGGGCCAGTCCGACCCCCAGATGATACGGTCCGGGGCCACTGACAGACAACGTTCGACAAACAGGGGCATTCGCGTATCAAAGCCACCATAGTTCAATGCACGATGAGGGGCTGACAGCTTCAGATAGACGTTCGGCTGGTTCAGCAAGTCAACAATGCCATCAACCTGCCTCCCGATGTCATCGCCGTCGAATTTCAGTCCCGCAAAGTGGTCCAGAACAAAGGGCCGCTTGCAGGCAGCAATGCAGTCTGCAAGCTCCAGCAACTGTTCGCTCCGACTGAAGCTCTGCAGGATCCAGGGAAGCTCTCCCGGCAGTTCGTCCAGAGCCTGAAGGTAATCCCTCGCTGAAGCCACCTCGGCAGTATGACCTGTCTTGAAATTGGCACGCAGTCCACGAACACCAGACTGATGCATACGTAGCAGCAGCTTGCTGTCTGCATGCTGTGGGTCGATCACTGCAATACCACGCGCCTTCTCGATACCTACGCGCGCAAGGCTTTCCAGCAGGCAGCTGTTGTCACTGCCGTAAACACTGGGCTGCACCAGAACTGTACGCCCGATGCCGTTGGCATGATGCATCGACCGCAGCATCGACACTGTCGCCATTCCCGGCGTATAGCTGCGCGTATCCGCCATTGCATGGTTTCTGGTGTCGAAGACATGCACATGGGTATCGCAGACAGGATTTTCGTCATCAAAGGCCCAACGCCTATTGGCATCGCTCATTGCTGTTGCACCGACGAGTTATTTCAAGGATCATGACAATATTGCACATTTATATATATAAATACAATAAGGAGAACGCCATGTTTGCAGCCCCACCTGACAGGCTTGCCTCTGTGTTTGCAACTGTTCCGGACGAATTGGCAGGCAATCCCGCCAAATCCGACTGGCTATCCGTGCAACATCCCGGCAAGCCTATCAAGGCCTTTCTCGAAGGCCCGTCCTTTGATCGCGAAGGCAGGCTCTATTGCGTGGACATTGCCTATGGCCGAATCCTGCGCTTCGACACCGATGGCGATGTCAGCATCGTGGCGGATTATGACGGCGAGCCCAATGGGCTGAAGATTCATCGAGATGGGCGCATCTTCATCGCAGATCATGCACACGGCATCCTGGTCATGGACCCTGTCAATGGCAAGGTGGAACCGTTGCTGACCAGACCGGGCCTCGAACGGTTCCATGGCGTCAATGATCTGCATTTCGCATCCAACGGTGATCTGTATTTCACCGACCAGGGTCAAAGCGGACTACACGCCCCGTATGGAAGGCTCTTTCGGTTGCAGGAGAACGGTGTTCTGCAATGCCTGATCGACAACCTCGCCAGTCCCAACGGGCTGGTGTTCAACGAGAACGAGTCGCAGCTGTATCTGGCGGTGACTCGCTCGAACTCTGTATGGCGAATACGCTTTCTACCCGATGGGCGAACAGTTGCCAAGAGTGGCACCTTCATCCAGCTATCTGGTGGATTGGCCGGCCCCGACGGTCTTGCTCTTGCCAGTGATGGCAGCCTGCTGATCGGCCATATGGGGATGGGCACAGTCTGGCACATGAGTCGGCTTGGTGAACCTCTGCTTCGCATTCGTTCACCAGCCGGGCTGCTGACGGCCAATTGTGCATTCGGTGGCAAGGATAACCGAACCCTGTTCATCACTGAAGCCGAATCCAGTTCGATTCTTCAAATCGAGTTGGATGTCGGCGGCGCCCCCATGTTTGCACACGCCTGATCGAATCAGGCAGGCGAATTGGAAGCAAAACTTGCTTAATTGGCTTATTAGAGCTTAAAATCCAATCAAGGGCTCGCATGACAATGCACCGTTCTCCAGACCGCTCTGAAGAATGAAGCCCATCAAGGGGTCTTCGAATGAGAATGCTTGATCGTGTACTGAGTAGTGTCGAGAGATTCATGATGATCGCTCTCACACTGGCCGGTCTGACCATGGCCGTGGTACAGGTTGTACTGCGGTATGTCTTCAATACCGGCATCCACTGGCTGGAAGCGGGTCTGGTTACAGCGCTTATCTGGGCCATGCTGTTCGGAGCATCCAGAGCCATTCGAGAAGGCTATCACCCCCGAGTAGACCTGCTACCGGGGATGGTCGGTGCCAGAGCAAGAGCGATATTGAACCTGTTGATGCTGTTGGTCACCGCAGCGCTGTGCTTGTACTACCTGTATGACAGCATCTTCTATGCGCGCTTCATCAACAGGATCGGAGCATTGCACCCGGAAATCGGATTCAAGCAGATCTACTTTTTCATCATCATTCCAGTAACCATGCTGTTTTTCTCATTGCGCTACTTGATGATCATTTGGGGTATACGCAAGCAAGCAGACACGCACAGCCTGGAAAAGACTTTCCAATCCTCCTTGAATCAGTCTGCTGACGGAGATCAGACACCATGATTGTGGCAACTCTGGCTCTGCTTTTTCTGGCATTGATCGTCATCGGCGCTCCAATCGCCATTGCACTGGGTGGCTCCGCAGTTGTATCAGCCATGATCTTCTCCCCGATACCGACGGGCATCGTCGGGCAGAAACTGTTCAGCAACCTGAACCATTTCACACTCATGGCCATACCGTTTTTCTTTCTGGCTGCCGGCTTCATGGAGCGAGGAGGCCTGGTCAAACGCCTGATCGAACTGGCACAGGCACTGGTTGGCCACCTGAAGGCCGGGTTGGGAATGACAACGGTACTGACTTGCATTTTCTTCGCAGCCATTTCCGGTTCCAGTCCGGCAACCGTCGCCGCCGTTGGCAACATTCTCTATCCATCACTGCTCAAGGAAGGGTATTCGAAAAGATATGCCATAGGCGCGCTGGCCACTTCCGGCTCCATCGGTATTCTCATTCCACCCAGCATTCCTCTGATTCTCTACGGGTTTGTTACAGAGACACCCATTCATTCACTATTCATTGCCGGCATCATCCCGGGTCTGATCTACGGCGCATTGTTGCTGTTCACCGCACGGATACTGGCAATTGGCGAACCCTCCATCAGCCTGCGCTCTCGCAGCTCCGCCGCTGAGCTGACTTCGGCACTGCGCAACAGTCTGCCAGCACTGTCCCTGCCAGTTCTGATCATCATTGGCATCTACGGATTTCCGGCATTCGGCTTCATGGGCCTCAACTACGACGGTGGTGCCATTTTCACGCCGACGGAGGCAGCTGCCATCGCTGCAGTACTGGCCCTGGGTATCGGACTGTTCATCTACAAGGAAATACGCCTGCGCGATATTCCAGCTGTCACGGCCGATGCAGTGCCTCGCGTGGGAATGATTTTCTGGATAACCACCAATGCCCTGCTGTTCGGCTTCTTCATCACCAAGATCGGATTGCCAGCCTCACTGGCCCAACTGGTGCTCGACCTGAACCTCTCACCTTTCGTGTTTCTGATCTGCGTCAATATCCTGCTCGTGATCGTCGGATTCTTTCTCGAAGGCGTACCCACTATTCTCATCTTCTCACCACTGCTGGTCCCTGCCGCCGAATCGCTGGGCATCAACCCGGTGCAATTCGCCATCATCATGGTCGTCAACATCGAGCTTGGACTCATCACACCGCCAGTAGGCATGAACCTCTTCGTTGCCAGCAGTGTTTCCGGCATTCCGGTTCTCAAGGTATTCCAGGCGGCCTTGCCCTGGACTATCGCGACCTTGATCACCTTGATGCTGGTTACTTTCGTGCCAGCCATATCACTCTACCTGCCAGGGCTGATGCAGTAGCGAAGTCGGAAACGTCTTCAGCCAACCATACGTGAACTCGACCGCTTCGCGACAAGACACCACAACCACCGGAGAAACCACCATGAAACCACGATATCTGCCCATGCTTGCCAGCGCTTTGACCTGCGCGCTGCTTGCAGGTCCGGCTACGGCTGCCGACTATCAGATGATCATGTCCAATGACAACAACAACAAAGGTCTCAAGGGACAGACATTCGAACTGCTGGCCAGCGAAATCAGACAGCGCCTGGGCGATCGCATCGATCTGGAGTTGCACCACAGTGGCACTCTGTTCGATCAACAGAGCCAGATTCAGGGTCTGCAACTCGGCGGCACTCATATCATCTCTCCCACGACAGGAATATACAGCTCTGTCACTCCCAAGGTCGGTGCCTTGAATCTGCCTTTCATGCTGAACACTCCGGAAGAGATCAGCAATGCCATCGCCGACCCTGTCGTGGGTAGTGCCTTCATGCCGGAGCTCAATGCGCAGAATATCGAAATCATCGCGGTCTGGATGAATGGCCCCCGCGATCTCGGCTATCGAGGTGACAAGCCAGTACTTCTGCCCGAGGACGTTGATGGCATGAAGGTTCGTGTCCAGTCAGCACCGATCTTCGTCAAGACCTGGGAGGCCGTCGGGGCCAACGCCGTGGGCATCAACTGGAGTGAGGCACCCACTGCCTTGCAACAGGGTGTCATCGATGCCGGGGAGGTCACGCCGAATTCCTGGAAAGGCTCGGGAACCTATCAGATGATCGACCAATTGAGTATGACAGACCACCAGTATTCCTTTTACCTCGTTGGCGCCAACAAGCAATGGTGGGACGATATGCCGGCAGACATCAAAACCGAAGTACAGGCCGCCTTGGATGTGGCCACCGCCTGGAACATCGAGAATGTGGTTCTGATCAATGATGCCGCGGTCGACTTCATGGCAGCAGAAGGCGTGAAGGTTCACACGCTCGATGAACAGCAGAAGCAGGCCTGGGTCACGGCCATGCAACCGGTGTGGAACGAGCTCGGCGACCAACTCGTCGGCGAAGAAGTCATGACGCGCCTGAAGGAAATTGCCAATGTCCAATAGCCCGGCCTCTTCTTCACGATGAAGCATATCGATGTAGAGCACGAATCAGGGCCGGTCAGACTCCTCGATCTGCCGGCCCTGTTGGGTCACCGACTTGTGCAACTCCCCATGGTACTGCGCATTCTGGTAGAGAACCACATCCGCCTGGAAGGCGCAGATGTGATCCCACGATTGCTTCACGCACTGGATGACTGGCTGGAGGGCAAGCCTTGCGAGCATGAACTGACACTGCGTCCCAACCGGCTGTTGATGCACGACACCACTTGCACACCAGCATTGGTCGATCTGGCAGCGATGCGCGATGTACTCGCTCATGAAGGTCTGAACCCGGCCTCACTGAAGCCGACTCTACCAGTGGATGTCTCGGTGGATCATTCCACTGCCGTCGATCACTACGCCAGTCCGGCTGCCTTGCCCATGAATCTGGAACATGAGTACGAGCGCAACCGCGAACGATATGCTTTCATGAAATGGGCGGCCAACTGCATGGGCAACATCACGGTACACCCACCCGGGACAGGCATCATGCACACCCTCAACCTGGAACAACTTTCGTCCGTAGTACACCTCGAAGGCAACTCCAAGGGGAGCGATGGATACCATCAGGCCTATCCTGACTTCATGGTCGGCACAGACAGTCATACCCCGATGGTCAATGGATTGGGTGTGCTGGGATGGGGCATCGGAGGCCTGGAGGCGGAAGGCATCGCACTGGGCCAGGCGATCACCATGAAACTGCCACGTGTGACAGGCGTCAAGCTCCTTGGAAAACTCAAGCCGGGCGTGCAGTCCACCGATCTGGCTCTGCGCCTGACCCACGAGTTGAGAATGCTGGATGTCACCGGGGACTTTGTCGAATTCCACGGCCCCGGCGTCAGCGGACTGTCTGTTGGAGAGCGGGCCGTCGTCGCCAACATGGCGCCCGAATACGGTGCCACCACGGGTTACTTCCCTGTCGATGGCATGTCCATCGATTACCTTGCAGCCACCAATAGACCAGCCCATCAACTTGACCTCGTGCGAACGGTCCTGAGCGCCATGGGCCTGTGGTTCGACCCACAGGCCAGCCCCCGATATGACAAGACCCTCACGCTGGATCTCGCCTCGGTCCGAACACGCCTTGCCGGCCCCAGAAGACCTCAGGATCTGCTCAGTAGCCAGGAAGCCCGTGGCGCCATCGAACGCGTATTACAACGCAAGCTGAATGCGGATGAGCCATCAGCGGGGAATACACCGCCGGATGGCGCTGTGGGTATCGCAGCCATTACCAGTTGCACCAACACGACCGATCCCGCCTTGCTGATAACCGCTGGGCTACTGGCAAGAGCGGCCCGTGAACGAGGTCTGCAGTCAAAGCCCTGGGTAAAGACCTCCCTGGCCCCCGGTTCGCCATCCGCACGTCAGTATCTGGTTCGGGCCGGGTTGCTGCCTGACCTGGAGCAGCTCGGATTTCATATCGTGGGATTCGGCTGCACAACCTGCATCGGCAACTCTGGCCCCTTGCCGGCGATCATCGAAAGCGCACTTGAACAGGAAAAAGCCGTTGTTGCCGTTCTCTCGGGCAATCGCAACTTCCCCGGCAGGGTTCACCCGAAACTGAACCTTGGCCTGCTGGCCTCACCGGCCCTGGTCATCGCCTATGCACTCAAGGGCGATGTACTCGAGGATATCCAGGAAACAGCCTTGGGCATTGGCAACGATGGCAAGCCTGTCTATCTGCATGACATCTGGCCGTCAGCGCAGGCTGTACAACAGACACTGCTTGCAAACTGCCTGAAGGATGACGTAACGACAGAATACCTGGCTGCCAGACGACATCCCGCCTGGGATTCTCTGAAGGTCTCGGATTCACAGTGCTTCCCCTGGTCTGCGCAGTCCAGCTCGCTCAGGCCACCACCCTTCGCGGCTCGCAAGTATCGAGACTATCACCACCATTTCGAGGCAAATCCGCTCCTCGCTCTGGGAGACGACATCACCACCGATCACATCTCTCCAGCTGGCTGGGTCGACCCGCTCAGCGCTGCAGGCCAATGGCTGCGGGCTGCGGGGGAAACCGAATCCGGAATGACGGTCTATGCCGCGTATCGAGGAAACTGGGAGGTCATGCTGCGGGGTGCGTTCTCCAACATGTCCGTGGTCAACCATCTGGGCCATGACATTCCCGCCGGGTATACACGCCATGCTGGAACCGGTGAACTGGTGATCCTGACCGAAGCTGCTCGACGCTATCGCTCTGAACACCGTTCCACTGTCATTGTTGCAGGGCACCGTTTCGGCATGGGCTCTTCCCGGGACTGGGCGGCCAAGGCCATTGCCCTGCTGGGAGTGCGTGCCGTGATTGCCCTGAGCTTCGAACGCATTCATCGCACCAACCTGATCGGCATGGGTGTGTTACCACTGGTTCTGTCGGAAGCCCTGAGCAACGGACTCACCGAAAGCAGTTGTCTGCATGTCAAGCTTGCCGGAGAGACTCTCACACCTGGCAACGCCTGCCACATCGACATACAGCACCAGAATGGTCAAGTCACTTCGGTCGCGGCGGTAGCGGCCGTCGAGACGCGAATGGAGGCTTTGGTACTGCAGAAGGGTGGCATGTTTTCGCATGTTCTGGACCAGGCCATGGGTCACTTTCCAACGTGAACACCCGCATCATGGTTGGTACTTCTTCCGCGTCAGGCGAACAGACAGGTGGAGCGGTTCTGCCACACCAGCGCCATGGCCGTTCCAGAGGTGCCCACTCGACAGACTGACAAGCGCAGCCACCCCAGCCAAGGAACCTGCTCACTCGAGGTGTGCAAACACTACAACCTCGGGCAGACCTTCGGGAATGATGAAAACATGGGCATGTCAATCGAGTGACATCCTGTCGCCCGCTTGAACAACTCAGCAGCGGGTGAAGAATCCTGCCTGTTTCTTCCAACCATGGGTAGTGCTCAGGATCCGGAACATGTTGCCAGGCAAGGCTATCGCAGAATCTGATGTCGGGAACCAACCCGCGACCGAGAGTCTGCCTGTCGCCAGAGATTCGGTCTTGTGATGATTACTCTAGAGATGTTCTCGATGGATCGCGTGCTGTCTCTGTGGGCGTCATGAAGGTCAGCGTCATTCTGAATCCGCAAAGCGGCACGCTGCGCAACGTGAATATTGAACTGCTCAGAATCACGCTGCGGCAGGCGCTCGGCAATGCGGGCCTGGACCTCGTATCGTGGCACACCGAAGCGAGGTCCGTGAATGAGTCCCTGCAATCTGCCATGCGTCACAATCCTGATTGCCTACTGGTCGCAGGCGGTGACGGCAGCGTATCCGCGGCAGCGAAAATGGCATGGTCCAACGAGATTGCATTGGCGATTCTTCCAGGCGGCACCATGAACCTCTATTCGCGCACGCTGGGCTTGCCTCAGGACATCATCGAATGCGCAGCGGCCTACTCGGCGTCGCATCTGACCGAGGTGGATGTGGCAACGATCGATGACCAGGTCTTCCTGCACCAGTTCACCGTTGGTCTGCATGCTCAGGCCGTTCGTCTGCGCAACACCATGGCGTACGGTTCTCGACTGTCCAAGATCATCGCCTCCATCAGAGCGTTCGGCCGCGTGGTCTTTCATCCGCCCCGCTTCAAGGTCGGCCTGGTGGTCGACGGCCAATCGTTCGGCACGCGCCGGGTGTCCGCCCTGTCAGTCACCAACAATGTGTTTGGTGAAGGGCATATTCCCTACGCGGACATTCCTGACGGTGGCGTACTGGGTGTCTACTACAGTGACCCGATTCGCTTCATGGCTGCCATCCGTTTGATCGTGGACACCATGATGGGGGCCACGAATGACAATCCCTATCTGCATGACACGGTTGGCAGGAAGGTGATCCTGCAGTTACCGCGCAAGCGCAATTGGGGAATGCTGGATGGTGAAATCATCAATCTCGGCAACACCATGACCCTGCAGACGCACCCTCGATCCCTCAGAGTTCTCTTGCCCGATCAGGCCAGTGGTGAATGAATGACGAACAATAGCAGCCAGATCAGCGCGTCGACGACACTGGCTTGGTGTCTGACTCTTTTCTCCCTGGTTTCATTCGCGGGTCTGTCCCTGATCGTGAGTCGGGACATGACGACAGGATTCGACCGCACGGTCCTGAGCTGGCTCAGAAACGAGGATGGGGAAACGAGCGGACCGGTATGGATTCGGGAATCACTGATCGAGATCACGGCGCTGGGAGGGTATCCGATCATCGTGCTGGTCATGTTCGCCGCCGTCGCTGGACTTGTATCGGTAGGCAAGAAAAAGGCGGCACTGTTTCTGACGGTGAGCGTGGCCGGCGGCAGTGCACTGTCAAGCCTGATGAAACTGGTATTCGACAGGCCCAGACCTGATCTGTTCGTTCATCTTGACCAGATCTATACATCGAGTTTTCCCAGTGCGCACGCCATGGTCAGCATGGTGGTCTGGTTGACCCTGGCACTGGTGATGACGCGCTTCATTCAGGAGAATCGCCTGCGAATTCTACTCCTTGGCCTTGCCATCGGGTTGTCATTACTGATCGGATTCAGCCGCGTCTTTCTCGGTGTGCACTGGCCGACCGATGTACTCGCGGGCTGGCTGCTGGGCGTCGCCTGGGCCTGCGGTAGTTGGTTGTGCGCGCACTATCTGGCTGACAACAAACGCAGAATCGGACAATACGGGAGATCCACGTGACGGAAAAACGCGACAAGCCGGGACTGGCGTTTCTACCTCACGACTGGATCAGACCATTGGCACGCATCGGGTACGCTTCCAGAGGCGTGGTGTACGTCATCATCGGCTTCTTCGCCGTCTTGTCCGGATTGGGAACACAAGGCAACAAGGACTCCCGCGGCGCATTGAGAACCATCCTGGAACAACCTTTCGGCAAGGTGCTGATCGGCATTCTGATACTGGGTCTGGTCGGCCTGGTGATCTGGCGGCTGATCCAGTCCCTGCTGGACACCGACTCACACGGTTGGTCACCCAAGGGTCTTGCCGTCAGAGGCGGCTTGCTGGCCAGCGCCATTACCTACTCATTGCTGACAACCTATGCGCTGTCACTCGTAGGTTTGCTGGCATTTGCCCGCTCCGACTCATCCCCGAGCATTGCTGACCGCCTGGCAGGGGTGATCGGTACCAAGCCAGTGCTGATCATCATGTTGCTGGTGTTCTCCGGGGTTGCGCTGTCACACTGGTACAAGGCCGTGACCTGCGGTTATGCCAAGCATCTCCGCACTGAAGACGCACCGATGGAATATGTGCATCCGATTTCAATAGCTGGTCTGACGGCAAGGGGTTCCGTCTTCGCCATCATTGCTGTACTCCTGTTCTACCGGATCATGACCTACTCACCCAGCGAGACGCAGGCTCCCGGCCTGGATGAAGCCCTTGCATTCGTACAACAGCTTCCCTTTGGCGCCTTTCTGCTGGTGTTGCTGGGATGCGGCCTGATGATGTTTGCGGCCTATTCCTTCATTGAAGCCATATGGCGACGTATCAACGTGGAAGATGCCGAGATGGAGGAACAACTCGAATAAGAGCAATCATGGCGAACGCGTTGCACCCACTTCAGGCATCCAGCTCCCTTGCTCAGTGAATGTAGAAGCCGACAACACAGGCCGCCTCATGTCAGCGTGGCAAACGACTTCCCTGCATGTCACCGCCTGACTTCATGGCGCACGCCTTCCCTGCTTCCGGCAATTCGATGTCGTGGCGTTCGACTTCCCCCTGTTCGTCGCTGGTTGAAGCATCAGCAAAGACCTCAGTAGATGCGCAAAGCACTTTCTGTCAGCTCCCTGAAATTCTGCTCGTCAGTGAACTGAACGCTGGATTCTCCTTGCTGAATGACGACATTCCAGGCCTCCCCCGCGGGGCTGGTAGCGGTGATCGTCATTACCTGCGTTGGCATATCCTGTATATCAACTCTGGCGACAAATCGTGCCAGGTCATTGATTTCATCAGATTCGGCTGTCGCGGTGTTGACCTCTCCGGTCTTGTCGATCTGATAGGCGATCACCTCGTCTGCCGAAGTTTTCGTATAAGTTGCCGCACTGGCATAACGGCTTGACTCCTCGGAGCTTTCCACACCGTCTTCACAGATCAACTCGGTCTCATCCGTTTGAGCGTGATCAAGTGTGGCGTAATAATGCGTTGTTTCAGAGTCGGCAATATTCACCACAGAACTGTTCTCAAGCGTCAGCGAGACTGTCCGCTCATTCGACTCCGTGCTGCCACAGACAGGAATAAACAGAAACGTGGAACGCTGCTCGATCACCAGTACGCCGTTCAACGTACCTTCAGCCTCCGGCTGGGAAAACTCGATAGTGAACGAGGTGCTAGCTCTGCGCTCACTGTCCGTGCCCGATGTCACTTCATCCTGCCGAATCACGATCGTACCATTGACGAATCCGGCATTCGTCACGCAGTTGGCGTATCGGAAGGTCTGCTCAGTGAACAATACCCCACCGCTCTCGTTACCGCTGCCATCTGCCGCGTAGAGATACTCGACGGTACCACCACCGGAACAATCCGACACGTCGTTCGCCATCAGTTCATCGATCCACGCAGGACTCACGGCAAACTCGAAGTAATCGCTGAATGAAGCACCCCCTGGATGAATATCCCCGGTGACGATATCGTCCAGCTCTGAGAGCGCTTGCCGATATGGCAAGTCGAGGAAAACGGCAGTATCCGCCGTCACAGGCTCCGGATTCGAAAGATCTCCCGGGTTGACACCATCATCAACGGTCCCGGAATCTCCGCCGTCCTCACCATTGATGCCGTCGTCCACCACCGAGGAGGACCCATCGGAACAAGCACTGACAACGAGGATCGGCAATACCAGCAGCAGAGTGTTGACGATACGACGCATAACGCCATCCCCAGTTACCCGATTGATCCTTACCATACCCCATGGAGTCGATTTACATCCAGACTTATCTCCTCACCGATATCCAAGCCTGCATTATTTCCACTGCATCACACCTTCCTCTTTCGGCAACGCGACAAACTGCGGACTGATGGAAACGCAAACCGACAACGGGTGCTACGCCGGGATGTTTCCCGTAACGGCCTTCTTCGAACCCGGTCTGCCCATGTCAGGACAAACCGGGAATGCCAGCGAATTCTGCTGCTGGTATCTCAGTGGTGCAAGAGGAATCTCAAGCAGGATTCGCCTCGCACAGCGCCTGGTCAGGCAACATCATCTCTTGATGGTCGAACAAGAGCAGTACTCTCCATGCGCCAGTCACGCGGGAGCTCTCGTACCTCGCCGGTGATCTCGAATTCGGTTCGCAGCCGGATGTCATTGCTCGATGCCCCGATCATGAACTCGAAGCTACCGGGCTCGACAATACGCCGGCCAGCGAGTCCCGTGAAACCAAGCATGTCCACAGGCAGCGTGATTGCAACTCTGGCGGCGTCCCCGGCAGCGAGCTCCACGCGAGCAAAGCCCTTGAGTTCCTTGACGGGTCGCACCACCGAGGCCACCGAGTCGCGAATGTAGAGCTGAGCCAGCTCGAATCCCGACCGCTCTCCGACGTTTCTGACCGTGAACGACAGCGTGACATCGGCGGCGTCATTGTTGGCCACCGAGTCGGTGTCGAGCTCGAGATCCGCATACTCGAAGCGGGTGTAAGAGAGTCCGTGGCCGAAGGGGTAGTCACTACCGAAGTGACGCGCGATGGGTGTACCCGAGCTCTTGAGCTTGTGGTTGTAGAAGTACGGGCATGCACCGGCGCTGCGAGGTATTGACAGCGGTAAACGACCAGACGGTTCAATGACACCTGTCAGCACATCTGCCAGGGCAAATCCTCCCTGCTCACCGCCGAACCAGGCCATGACCTGGGCGGCGAGACGGGATTCCAGCCCACCGAGGTTGTAGGGTCGCCCGCTGGTGATCACCGCAACCACCGGTTTTCCGGTATTCACCAGTGCTTCGAGCAGCTCACGTTGCACACCCGGCAGCTCGAGCGTGTCAACGTCCGAGCCCTCACCGACGGTTCCGGTCAGGAAAATACCGGAAAGATCCCCGAGACAGGCCACGACCACGTCGGCCTCGCTCGCCGCAGCAACCGCTTCGTCGAACAGATCGGTGCGGGTCGATACATTCGAACGCATGTCGAGACCAACGCTGTCATCCATGTCGCCAGGGAATACTGCGCCACCCTCTCCACGTTCCTCCAGCACGAAACAACCCTGGGCAAAGCGGACTTGCTCTTTGCCGAACGCAGCCTCGAATCCAGCCAATGGCGTCACGACGCTCGCAACGTCTTCCTTGCCACCGTGTCCGATCAGATGAACCGGAAAGCTGTAATCGCTGAGCATCGCAAGTGGATCATTGGCGGTCGGTCCGACGATCGCAATGCGCGCAGACGTGGCCAGCGGCAGCGTGCCATCGTTGTCGAGAATCGTGATCGAACGAGCGGCCACCTCACGCGCGAGTTCGAGCGTTGCAGGGGATCTGAATGACACAGCGGTATCGTCCGTGTAGGGGTGCTCGAACAGGCCGAGCCGGAACTTTTCGCGCAGTACTCGCGACACTGCCAGATCGATAACCTCAAGGGTGATCAGTCCGCGCTCAAGCGCATGCTTCAGGTGTACTGCGCAGTCACTGCCAGGCAACTCGATGTCGAGTCCCGCGCGTACGGCCAAGGCTATCGATTCTGCTTCGCTGGCAGAGATGCCATGATGCTTGTGCAACAGGCTCACCCCGATATAGTCGGCGACCACGATCCCATCAAAGCCCCATTCATCCCTGAGTACCTCGGTCAGGAGGCGCCTGGAGGCATGCACCGGCTCGCCGTCGATGTCGTGATAGGCTGGCATGATCGAGCCCGCGTCGGCCAGTTTCACGGCCATCTCGAACGGTAGCATGAAGTCATCGGCGAGTTCGCGAGGGCCGAGATGAACGGGGGCGTGGTTCCTGCCACCTTCGCTGGACGAATGCCCGACGTAGTGTTTGAGCGTGGCAAGCAGACGCCGGTCCGGTCCCTGAAGACCACGCACGTAGCGAGTCGCGAGCACGCCCGTGAGCCAAGGGTCCTCGCTGAACGCCTCTTCAGTACGCCCCCAGCGAGCGTCGCGTATCACGTCGAGCACCGGAGCAAGCCCCTGGTGCGCTCCGATCGATACCGATTCATCGCCGATTGCAGCCCCGACACGCTCGATCAGCTCGGGATCCCAGCTTGCGCCGAACGCAAGCGCCGAGGGAAACAGCGTTGCATCGCGCGCCATGAGCCCGGTCAGACACTCTTCGTGGGAGAGTGCCGGGATGCCGAGCCGGGTCTCTTCGACGAGGAATTTCTGCAGCTGGTTCAGTGCACGCACACCTGACCGAGGGTCTACACTTGCAGTTCCAAGCGGACGCGTTATCTGGCCGAGTCCGTGTTCGAGCATGCGCTCGGCCGTGTCCGAGCCACCAGCGCCGGTGAATTGGTCCGACCGTATCTCATGGCGACCGTCTTCGGAAAGAAACAGCCACAGGGCATGCATCTGAGCAATCTTCTCATCGACTGTCATGCGCGCGAGAAGATCCTCCACACGCGCCTCGATTGGTTGTGCGGAGTCAAGGTAGGTGTAGGTCGTCATTTCTGTCGGAAGCTCTTCGGAAAGGTTATGGTAAGCGTACGCCGTTGGCGTCGAACAGGTGCACGTGCCCGGGCTCGGGAGTGAGCCAGACGCGAGCGCGAGTCGCAAGGCTCTGGTGGCCCGCAACCCGTACCGTCAGGGGGCCGAAGTCCTCGGACTCCAGATAGACGACGGTATCACTGCCGAGATTTTCCACGACGACAACCTCGGCAAGCCAGTCACCGCCATTTTCGTCGAGGCGGATGTGTTCGGGGCGCACGCCCGCATTCCTGGCGTCGTTGCGGCCCACTGCCCTCGCCGGCAGGAGGTTCATCTTCGGCGAGCCGATGAAGGTTGCGACGAACTCGGTGCGGGGACGCTCATAAAGCTCCATGGGCGCGCCAACCTGCTCGATGCTGCCGCCATTCATGACGACAATCTGATCGGCAAGTGTCATCGCCTCGACCTGATCATGCGTCACATAAACCATTGTTGCGTCGAAGCGCTCGTGCAGCTGAGCAAGTTCAATGCGCATCTGCGTTCGAAGCGCTGCATCAAGATTCGACAACGGCTCGTCGAACAGGAATACACCGGGCTCTCTCACGATGGAGCGTCCAATGGCCACCCGTTGACGCTGACCGCCGGAAAGCTCGGCGGGCTTCCTGTCGAGCAACGGTTCGAGGTGCAGAATCCGGGCGGCCTCGGCCACCCGTCGTTCTCGCTCGTCGGCGGGCATTTTTGCCAGACGAAGCCCGAAGTCGATGTTCTGCGCAACGGTCATGTGTGGGTACAGGGCGTAGGATTGAAACACCATCGATATGCCGCGTTTCGACGGTTCATCACGCGTCACGTCGCGCCCACCGATGCTGACGTTTCCGGCAGTCGGGCGCTCCAGTCCCGAGATGATGCGCAACAGCGTCGACTTGCCACAGCCGGAAGGTCCGACGAGTACGGTAAAAGAACCGTCGGGAATATCAAGATCGAGTCCGGGGATCACCTCGACAGAGCCAAAGCTCTTGGCGATCTGCCTCAGTTGTACATCAGCCATGGAATGCGACTCCATTGAGAGTGGAAAAGAGGCGGACAACGGCACGGGATTGACGTGCTTGAGTACAACGGTGCATGCACATCATCCCTTCACCGCGCCGCCGGTCAAACCCGCGACGATGTACTTCTGGGCCGCAAGGAAGAACACGATCGCGGGCAGGATAGTGAGCGTCACGAAGGCGAGCACGAGGTTCCAGGCGGTCATGTACTCGCCGCGAAACTGCATCATGCCCAGTGGCCAGGTGAAGGCCTCGCGAGAATTGAGCACCACAAGCGGCAGCAGGAAGTTGTTCCAGCTTTGCACGAAGACGAAGGTGCCGACCGTTGCAAGAATCGGTGTGGACAGTGGCAGAGTGAATCGAAAGAAGAAACGCACGTATCCACAGCCATCGACATAGGCGGCCTCGAAAAGCTCCCTGGGAAGTTGTTCGAAGAAGGTACGGAAAAGCAGAATCGCAAGACTCAGACCAAATGCGGTCTGCGGAAGAATGACCGCCCAGTAGGTGTCAAGGATGCCCAGATCGCGCACCTTCAGAAACAGTGGCAGTATCGCTGTCGCAAACGGAAACATGAGTCCGAGCAGGAGGTAGGAGAACAGCATCTGAGAGCCGAAGAATCGAATCTGCGCAAAAACATAGGCAGCCGCCGCGCCGACCAGCAGCGTCAGCAAAACAGTCAACAGCGATATCACGAGCGAGTTGCCCAGATAACTCCAGAAGCTCGGATCGCGAATGATGCTGAGGTAGTGCGTCAGCTCCCAGGAGGCAGGCAATCCCATCGGATTGGTACGTATTTCCAGATTGCTCTTGAAGCCACCCAGTGCTGTGGCAATCAGCGGGCCCAGCACAAAGGCCGCCACGATGCACAACACTGTCAAGCGCATGAGCTCGCGCGCCAAGCCGCCTTTCATCATGTCGACACCGCTCGGTTGGAAAAACGCTGGTAGAACACGGCAATCAGCACCGCCGCCACGAACAATACAATTCCGACGGCACTACCGAAGCCTATCTTCAGGCGCGACAATCCGAAGGTATAGAGATAGGTGACCACGGTCTGCGTGCTGTTCGATGGCCCCCCGTTGGTCAGCGGGATGATGACATCGAACACCTGCAGAGCGCCAATGATGGCAAAGAAGGCGCTGACCATGATGGCTGGCTTGATCAGCGGGATCTGCACGTGGCGCACGACGTCGAGCGTTTTCGCACCCTCGATCTTCGCCGCTTCCACCAGATCGTGCGGTACTCCCTGCAAGGCGGCGATGTAGATCATCATGTGGAAACCGAAGTACTTCCACACGATCACGGTCATGATCGCGACAAACGCCCAGGTGCGATCACCCAGAACGAAGTAGGGCTCCCCGCCGAAGGCGTGTGTGATACCCGCTGCAACCCCATAGTTGCCATCGAACACGAAGCTCCAGATCAGACCAGCGGCAATCTCTGCAAGAATGAAGGGCAGGAAGAAAATCAACCGAAACGCGGCATTGGTTGGTGTCTTTCGGTAGATCATGAGTGCCAGGGCGAGAGCGAGCGGCATTTGCACCAGCAAGGACACCAGTACCAGCTTGATGGTGTTCCAGACAGCCTGATGGAACACCGAGTGCCCGAACATGCGCTCGAAATTCTCGATTCCCACCCAGTCTGCAGGCTCACCATAGCCATTCCAGTCGAAGAAGGCATAGCGGCCGGACTCGGCGAGCGGCACGATGACAAACAGACTGAATAATACAAGTGCAGGCGGAAGCAGCAGGACAACTGCCGTAAAGCGGCCGTCTCGCAGCGTACGCCCCAGTCGCTCGGGGAACGACTCCGTTGTTGTTGATGACATGTCTGGCTCTCTTGAGTCGAAGGGGGCTCGATGCGCTCGGCGCAAGGGCGAACGCATCGAGCAGGCCTTTAGCGAAAGTCCCAGGCTTCCTGAATCTGCTCTGCGGCCTCCTCGGGGGTGGTTGCACCGGCAGCAAGATCTGCCGATATGTCATTCACCGTAGCGCCTACCGAGGCTCCGAGGTATTGGTCGAGATAGATCTGGTGGTGCGACGCGGCAGCGACATCATCGGCCTGTTTACGGAAGAAGGGGTTCTCGATGGCATCCTGAGACCCCTCGACAATAGGCAGCCAGAAACCGCTCGCTCCCCCTTTTCTCTGGTTGTCGATGCTGAGCATGTACTCGAGGTAGGCAACCGTCTCATCAGGTGCACCCGGTGTCACGACATAGCCATTGACACCACCGAGAGTCACATCACCGCCGGCACCACCTTCGACCGTCGGGAAGCTGATCACGTCGAGCGTCTCGTCTGTCAGAGGCGCACCTTCCTCTGCCTGCTTGATGATGCCGGGGTAGGTAAATCCGCCCATGAGATGAAATGCGCCCTCGTCATTGCTGAACAGCGTACCGGCGGTGTCGAAGTTCGCGGACATGAAACCCGGCTGAAAGGGTTCGAGCTCGATCAGTTCAACGAATTTTTCGCCTGCTTCGACGAATGGCTTGCTGGTGAAGTTCTCGCCCTCACCGGACACTGCCATCGGCAACGCATCACCACCGCCCATTCGCAACGCCAGGTAGCTCCAGTAGAAGTGCAGGGGCCACTTGTCCTGACCACCAACGATGATCGGTGTGATCTCAGCGGCCTTGAGTGTCTTCACCGCTTCCAGGAAGTCATCCCAGGTCTCGATCGCCTTGTGGTCAACCCCGGCTTTCTCGGTGAGCCTGGTGTTGACCCAGAAGAGTACATCCGAGACGTACAGTGGCAGACCGACGAGTTTACCGTCGACCCGAAACGCGTCGAGCGTACCGTCCGGTATCGATGCCTTCAGATCTTCGCTCACTATCGTCGAGATGTCCTTCGTGAAGCCGGCCTCGGCCTGTTCACTCAGTGTCAGACCTCCCCAGCTGTAGAATGCATCGGGGCGAGCATCGGATTGCAACAGCGTCGGGAGTTTCGTCTTGTAGGCCTCGTTGGCGATGTATTCGAGGTTGACGCTGATCCCCGGATTCGCCTCTTCAAAACTCTTTGCGATATCGGCGTAATACTGCTTCTGTGCCTGGTCATCGAGCTCGACGGCGAGAATCGTGATTTCGGTATCGGCCATGACCGGAGTGAGGGTCAGAGCGGTGAGAGCGACGGCGACGCCGATCGCGCAATTGCATTTCTTCATGCGAGTTGGTACTCCTCTGTGGAAAGGTTCTGGCTTGTGGTGGTGGAAGAAGTCGGGGCATCCAGGACCCCTTCGGCTATCAGGCCGTGACGCGTTGGTTCAAGGCAGGTTGTCTGCGAAGTAGACGTCGATACGAATACGTTCCTGAGAATCAATGATGTTTGCGTTGGTGGAACACGCGCGCAGCACTCGAACGGCGCTTCTGGCGATGTGGTCGATACTCTGGGCGAGGATCGCGTCAACGCGACCATCGAGCAGCCCGGCGCGCATCGCCGGCGACAGCTCGTGCGCGATGAACAGCGGCTGCCTGCGCTCGGCCCCCGAAGCAGCCATGCCGTCGCTCAAGCCCTCGAGCAGGCTTGCATTGCCGGCGGCCAGCGAATAGATTCCCACAAGATCTTCATGGCGTTCGAGCAGCTTGATTGCCAGCTTGCGGTTGACGTCGCCGCGCGCATCGCCCTGCACGACGGGTAATACCTTCAGCCCGGCAAACCGCTCCTCGATGACCTGCTCGAAGCCGAGCTGGCGCTCGAGTTGGTCGCGCTGGCGACGTGGGCCGGTGACCAGTGCGACCGGTCCTTGCCGTTCTCCGGCGAAGCGCCCGAGCAAGGTGCCTGCGACACGACCTGCCGACAGATTGTCGACACCAACGTAACGCTGGCGGCGTGATCCCTGGATGTCGGTGACTAGCGTGACAACAGGGATGCCGCGATCGACGGCGGCGTTGATGGCCTGGCGAACGCCAGGCGTATCGACGGCGAATACGGCTGCGCCATCCACTTCGCGTGGATCGAGCGCGTCAAGCGCCGCTGCAACCGCCTGACCGTCTCCGACTGGCAATTCATGCACTTGCGGCAGTACGTCCACGTCCATGACGGCCGCCGGTGAGTGCTCCACGGCCGCGTGCATGGCTTTGGTGAAACCCGAGCCCGTGTCGTGCTCTGGCAGCAGGAAGGCAAAGCGCATAGAGTCGCGAACCTTGCCGACCTCGATACCATCCAGACGGCCGAAACCGAGCGCACGAACGGCTTCCGCAACATTGCGACGCGCTCGTTCACTGACTCCGTCGCGTGCGTGCAGCACGCGGTCCACGGTGGCCATGCTGACACCGGCGCGAGAAGCGACGTCCTGGAGGGTGGGCTTCGACATCGGGATGCCTGATTACAGAGAGTGATGCGAACATAACACACGATTTGACGTTATCAAATCTTTTTTTGATTGATTCAGCTCAAATTATCAATCAGTAATTGATAACTGCATTGCCAGACACACGTTAAGCGGCTTGAAAACAGGCCTTTAGAACATCTATCTGTCGATTCTTCGATGACATCCCTCAAATGATGTGATCCCATCATTTCTGATGTAGATCTCCTCATTGAAGATCCTGGCGATTCGATTCAGCAGGAAGTGTCGACTATTCATATCACCCCGAGCTTCCCGAGCTTCCCGAGCTTCCCGAGCTTCCCGAGCTTCCCGAGCTTCCCGAGCTTCCCGAGCTTCCCGA
>CANLXI010000043.1 GCA_947495035.1 uncultured Granulosicoccus sp. | reverse complement strand
GCAGGGAAGTCAGCAGGGAAGTCAGCAGGGAAGTCAGCAGGGAAGTCAGCAGGGAAGTCAGCAGGGAAGTCAGCAGGCCGGGGGCGGATCCGGGTCGGATTCGCAGAGTAGTGCCGATGCCAATGATGTACAGAATGCAGAAGGAGGCCAGGGTGAAGGCGACAACTCATCCGCCGCACAAAATGCAAGTCAGGCCTTGCAGGAAGCGCTTGAAGGTCTGGGAGAGCAGCGTTCCCGCGAACTGGCCGAGAGTCTTGAACAGGCCTATGCGTCAGCGGACTCGTTGCTGGAAGAGCAACGCGACGTCGAGGAAATTCTGCGCGAGGCCGTGGATCGCGCCATGCGCTCACGTGAAAGCGGTATCTTCAATCCGGGCCTGACACGCGAGGATATGGAGTCGCTCTCGCAACGCAAGAGGGAATTGCAGACGGAACTGGAAGCGACAAGAGACGTCGTCGAATCACTGGAACAACGCTATGGGGCACAAGCCCCGCGGACGGGGCGTGCGCTGGAACAGGCTCTGCAACGTCTTGATGAAGGCCGTGTTGTCGAGATGCTGGGTATTGCCGGTGATGCCATCGACAACGGTTCTCTGGTCACGGTGTTGCCGGGTGAGAGTCTGGTAACGAACTCCCTGCGAGAATGGCGAGATCGCCTGGGTGAGGCACGTGATGCCGCCGTCAGCGAAGAGCTGCAATCTCGCGATGACAATGATCTGCAGGTGGCTGATGCACTGGATCAACTGCAACAGTTGCGTGAACAGTTGCAGCAAGGACAGCAAGGACAGCAAGGACAGCAAGGACAGCAAGGACAGCAAGGTCAGCAAGGTCAGCAAGGTCAGCAAGGTCAGCAAGGTCAGCAAGGTCAGCAAGGTCAGCAGGGTCAGCAGGGTCAGCAGGGTGCTGGTGGTACGAGCCAGGGTCAGGCTGGTTCCGGCAGTGGCAGTACAGGGGTTGCAAACAGTGGTACTGCCGGTGCGAGCAGGGAGTCGCAACGTCAGCAGACAGCAGCCAGACTGGACGAACTGACGCCCGATCTTGATACCTTGGGTGTCAGCCGGGAAGACATCGAGGCCTTGCAGCAGAGCGCTCAACGGCTGCGTGATGCACAGGGGGCTGTCAATGCGGCGCGAGTCGAAGCCGAGTACCGTCAGATACTGAAACAGCTGGAAAAGCTGGAGATAGAGATCAGTAACAATGCAAGGCCGGTAGTCAGCGGAACCGAAAACCAGTTGCAGGCGAGCGAGACGACCGAGTCTGCGGCGGAGTATTATCGCCGTTTGAGTGAGCAGCCAGTCAGGTTGCAGCGTTAGTCGTAGCCGGCAGCGTATAACCACCCACAAGGCAACCTTGTTGGACGACAGGGTCAGTTTGCTTTAAACTGGTATTTTGGTCGACTACAGGTACTGCCTTTGTGAGTGTTTTCCTGCTTTATCTCAATACGGCACAGAAGGTTGATACCGTTGAGCATGGGATGATCCGTGGTCTGGCGACAGCCAACCCGGCATCATGCGAGACTCGTGCGCTGGCGCGTGACTATCTGACCATCGAAGCCGGAGACGAAGTCATCGGCTGCAATGGCGATGGCATTCGTTGGCAGGCTACCATTGACGAGGTCATCAATGCCACCCTTCAGGACGAAGAAGGCGAGGTCGGTGATCCGGTACGTATTCTCAAGGGTTCCCTGACAGCCAGAGGCGGCCGCTCGGTCGCTGCGGCGTGCAAGCGCATGAAGGACAATGGCATTGCATTGCCCGAAATCATCAACTCCCGTGGCAGTGGCTTCAAGCAGGGCGCCCTGGCCAAGAAACTGACGGACGAGCAGGCGGAAGAACTGGCATCCGGCCTCAGCTGAAGAACCGATCGGTTCGTCGCTGAATCTCTGGCAGCGCGTCTGCTGCCAGAGACCGTTCAGATCCCGGAAACCTGTCCGCCAGCCTTTGCCCGACCCGTCAGTCCTTCGGTGAAAGCACGATCAACTGCCAGCCGGCTTTCAGAGTGATTTTTTCACCAGCGCCGTAGACGTACAGTGTGTCGTCCTTGTCGATGGCAAAGAGCTTCAGGTCGTCTTCGCTGTACAGGGGATCGGTGGGCCTGGCCGTCTCGGGTTCCGAATCTGGCGCTTCCTCTTCTTCCTTGTTGCCTCCTTCGGTCAATCCATCCACTGCGGTTGACATGGCATCATCGACGGAATCGATGATTTTCGTACCGACGTCATCATCGTTGCCGTTGCCGTTGCCGTTGCCGTTGCCGTTGCCGTTGCCGTTGCCGTTGCCGTTCGGATCCGACTCGCCTACCGATGAGCCGTCAGCAGCATCGTCAGGCGATTGATCCGTATTTTCGGGGCTGTCGTCCGTAACCTCCGGATTCGTGTCCTGTGGCTCTGCCTTGTCGCTCACCGCCGGTGTCGTCACATCCTCGGCCTCTTCCGGGATGGTCAGATGGCGTATTTCTCCATTGCGCAGACGCTTGGACAGACCGCTGAAGGACAGGGAAGCGTCGAACAGCGGGTTGGCCCGATTTCTATTGGCTGTATCGAAGCGTTCATAAGCCTCTTCATTGGATGTGCCTTCCAGAGCGAAGACCGCACTGCTGCCAAAGTCCTGCCTGAAGTGCATGCCGGCCAGCGCATTGGTATCCCGGTTGGACGACACCGCAATCATCTTGCCGATACCTTGCAGGTCAAGGTTCTCCATGGCGTGCCCGGAAGTGGCATTGCCGTGGTAGGCCGGAAAACCCGCCTGGCGTGCCTGGCTGACATTACGCCAGGAGCTGTCAGCCAGCATGACCGAGATGGAATGCTCGCGCAGCGCGGTAGCCAGTTGAATGGCGATGTCATTGGCGCCGATGAACAGAACGCCGTTGGGTTCGGGGTTGCTGATGCCGAGTTTGTCGGCAACCAGTTTGGCACTCAGGCTCTGGAAGACCACCGTACCGATGATGACGCTGAAGGTCAGCGGCACCAGCAGCTCGCTCATGGGAATATCGGCTTCCTGCAGTCTCAGGACAAACACCGACGATACGGCGGCGGCGACGATTCCGCGTGGTGAAATCCAGCCGATGAAGGCTCGTTCGCCATGACTCAGCCCGGAGCCGATGGTGCACAACCAGGCATTCAGCGGCCGGATGATCAATTGTATGATCACCAGCAACAACAGTATCTGCCAGCCGTACTGAGGAATGAGACTGATGTCGACGCGCGATGCCAGCAGTATGAACAGGGAAGAGATCAGCAATACACTCAGATCTTCCTTGAAATGCAGGATTCTGTCGATGTGCAGCCCACGGGTATTGGCCAGCCACACCCCCATGATGGTGACTGCAAGCAGCCCGGATTCATGCTGCAGGGTCTCCGACAGGGTAAAGGCACAGACCACCACGACCAGCGTAAGCACATTGACCAGAAAGTCAGGAACCAGATACCGTCGCAGTACCAGTGCCGTCGCCGCCCCGGCTGCCAGACCGATACTGCCACCGATGGCGACCAGCTTGAGCAGCAGAATGGCCATGTAGCCGAAGCCCTTGTCGGGTGCATCCAGCATCACGAAGTTGAAGACGAGCAGGGCAAGAAATACCCCGATAGGGTCGATGAGAATCCCTTCCCAGTGCAGTATATGGCCGACCTTGTCAGAGGGGCGCACCGCCCTGAGCAACGGTTTTACAACCGTGGGTCCACTGACCACCGTGATGGAGCCGAATACGAAGGCCAGTGGCCAGGGCATCTCGAACAGATAATGAACGGCAACTGCTATCAGCAGTCCGGTCAGCAGGACTCCCACGGTGATGAGGCGTCTGACAACGACCCCATGACCGCGAATGTCCTTGAACTTGAGCGTCAACCCCCCTTCGAACAGAATGATGGCGACGAAGATCGAGACAATGGGGAACAGCAATTCGCCGAGCAGATCATCGGGATTGAGCAGTCCGAATATCGGGCCAGCCAGAATGCCGGCTACAAGCAGGAACAGGATGGATGGCAGTTTGAATCGCCATGCCAGCCACTGGCACAATCCGCCCAGCGCCCCTATGGCGGCGATGGCGATCATCGGGTTGTTCATCATGAAAACGTGCTCTGTTGACAGCAATGTCCACTGCTGCCAACGGCAGCCACCGCAATATTACATCGACTGTCGACAGGCAGCAGTGCAATAAAGAACTTACTCGCTGCCCAAGCGTTCGCCAACCCAGCTCAGTTCCCTGGCAATGGCCTGGCTCACGGGTTGTTGTCGATGTTCCTCGGGCAATACATCCCAGGTATAGGTCTCCACTTCCAGGTGGCTGCAGAAACCACTCTGTTTCTGCAACTGCAGTACCTGGGCCAACGAAGACTGCGTGGTCGAGAAGTGTTCCGTCTTGTCCACGAAGACCGGCACATGATAATGCACACGCCACTGCCTATCCGGTTCGCTGATCGGTGCAAACCGGGTTGTCGAGACGGGTGCACGCCCGCCATGAATAGCCATCTGCAGTGTCGGATCCAGAGTGGAGCGAGCTTCCAGGCGATGACGGCAGGCGACGGTTGCGGCGTGTACATCGTTGTATCTCGTGATGCGATCTCCGCACTTCTCGACAACCTGATGCAGGTAGACCGGTTCATCGAACCGTCCCAGGTGGCGAAGTGACGCTTCGTTGACCTGAGGTATTTCCAGCGCAGAGCTCAACTGCACCTTGATGATGGCGATGCCTGCCGACTGCAGACGGGCGATGACATGGGCCGGGTTTTCGAATTCCACCGCGGAATGGCAAACGTCGTAACAGACGCCGATATGCCGATGCATGGCGGCATCGGCAGCTGATCTGGACAGGCCAGTCATGTCGGCCAGCTTGTCGATGGCTTCGGTGCTGAACAGATGCTCCTTGAAGAATGACACCGTCTCGGCAACCGTTTCGAGCATGCAGCAGGGCTCCGGTTCCAGTGCCAGTGCAATGGTCACGCCGGTACGCTGTTCCAGCCCGACGCAATGCGCAACGGCTCGAATCAGGTTGTGGCTGATGCGTTGCTCACTACCCGGCATCATCCAGTCCTTGTAGGTGCCGGGCAGGGTGCTGAGCGAGCCAAGATCATCTGGTGGTGACAGTTCGCACAGCAGCGAAGCCAGGCGACAGGTGTACTCCAGTCGGGACGCTTCGGTCCAGTCCGGCTTGTAGACATCTTCCTTGACACGCTGACCGTGGAAGGCGCCATAGGGGAAGCCGTTCACCGTATAGATGTAGTGATCCTGATCGGCGAGCCAGCTCTTGAATGCCTCCAGCGCATCGGGCTTTTCCAGCGAGTCGAGGCTGTTGCGCGACAGTCGCAGACCGATTCCCATCGGACCGGTTTTTCCCAGACTCTCGCGTACTCGCGGCAGCTGGGTTTGCAGCTGAGGCAAGACATCACTCCAGGCATCGCCGGAATGGATGTTGGTGCAGTAACTCAGGTGCGTGGAGACGCCGGCACAGTCCAGAATCATTGGGCAAGACATTGACGTGGTCAGTAGAGACCTGCCTTCAATGATAGTTTCGTGCCAGATCAGTGCATATCCGGACAGAATCTGGCCGTTTCACGCCGTTGTGGACGAGTTGAGCGGTCTGTTTCGTGAACCTGTAGGCACGCTGCGGTCAAATTAACATGGCTGGCATGCGCAGGATATCGGGCAATAGCTGATAATGTCAGGTTCTCTTCGCAACAGATCGTAGCAGGACGAACACTCTTATGAACCAGCACGCGAGCCAGCCGCGGCCCAGACTGGGTATCATCATTTCGATGTTTCCCGAACTTCACGAGACGTTCATTCTGCGTGAACTGGTGGCGCTGGAACATCGCGGTGTCGAGTTCGATATCTACTCGCTCCAGTACCCGCGTGACCCTGTGACGATCGAAGATGCCATTCGACTTTCCACGGAACGCACTTTCTACTCGCCGTTGCTGAGCCTGGCAGGCGCCAGAGCCTTGCTGCGTGCGGTGGTTCGGCATCCTGCAAGGCTTGCAAAGGCCATCGCTCAGGTCGTGATCAAGGGCCGCGACCGCCCCATGGATGTTGTCAAGAATCTGGCTATTCTGCCGCTGGCTCTGTATATCGGAGAACAGGGAAGGCAGCGCGGCGTGAACCACTGGCACGGACACTGGGCGAATATCCCCACGACGGCCTGTTGGTATCTGCAACAGATCTACGCCGAGCCGTGGTCAGCTGCGATTCATGGTGAAGACATCTTCTCGCCCAACCGGTTTCTGCGACACAAGCTGGATGCCGCCGGGTTTGCCGTGGTCTGCAGCGGATATTTCTGCAACCATCTGAAGAACGAGATGGGGCTGGACAGTCCCGAGAAGATTCACCTGAACTATCATGGACTCGATCCTCGTGTGCTGGAACATGTGCCGGACAAGCCGTTTCGGGACAGAGCACCCGAGGACCCCCTGCGGCTGATCAGTATCGGACGCCTGGTGCCGACCAAGGGCCATGATGTACTGATTCGCGCCTGCGCCGCATTGATCGGGAACGGTCGTGAGTTGCAACTGACCCTCATCGGTTCAGGTCCCATCGAGCAGGAGCTCAAGGCACTGGTCGAAGCCGAGGGTATCGCCGACAGCGTCGATTTTCGTGGTGCTCTGGCATTCGCCGATGTGCTCGAAGCGCTGGACCGGTCCGATGTGTTCTGCCTGGCGCCCCGCCTGATTCCGGGGCACCCACCAGATGGCATTCCCAACGTGATTGCAGAGGCCATGGCCCTGCGTCTGCCAGTGGTGACCACTCGAGTCAGTGCCATTCCCGAACTGGTCAGCGATGGCGAGACCGGACAACTGGTGGAAGTCGATGATGTGCAAGGCTTTGCTGCAGCCATCGAACGGCTGGCAGCCGATCCGCAGCTGGCACGCCGTCTGAGCGAGCAGGCAAACGAACGCGTCGCCAGACTGTTTAATCAGAAACAGAATATCGATGATCTGATGGCGCTGTTTCAGCAACATGTACCCGGTGGCGTACCGCTGGCAGATCAGGCTGTTACAAGCTCTCGATGAACCAGCCAGCGTCAGAGTCCTCGCCGCCCGTATCCACCGGTGGCGCCGTCACAGCCCTCGTCATCGAAGAGCTGTCTATCGGTGGTGCCGAGCAGATGGTGGTGGCCATGGCCAATCAGCTGGTGCAGCTGGGCTGGCAGGTTCATGTCGTGTGTCTGCGTGATGCCGGCGCACTCGCCGCCGAGCTCGATGACAGTATTGTCGTGCATGTTCTGCACAAGAAACCCGGTCTGGATCTGTTCCTGCCGTGGCGCCTGAATCGTTGTCTGCACAGGATCAACCCCCTGGTTGTCAACAGCCATCTGTGGGTCGGCAATACCTGGACGCGCCTGGCCCTGTTGCTCGATCGGCTGCCGGTGGTGGTCACGGAGCATTCGCGCGATGTCTGGAAACCGCGCTACTATCGCTGGATAGACCGCATCCTGGCGTACAGAACCGCGGCGATGATTGCAGTATCCGGGGATACGGCTGCCTTCTATCGCGAAGAGGTAGGCGTGGATCCGGCACTCGTCACGGTGGTCAACAACGGGGTCAATACCCGTAAATATGCGGCGGGAGATGGCCGTTCCCTGCGCGAGGAATGGCTCGGCAACGAGCCGCGATTCCTGGACATGCCGGAGGATCGGCGGGTGCTGATCGGCACTGTCGGACGGCTGGTTCTGGCCAAGAACCATCGACGGCTGATCGATGCGCTTGGTCTTCTGCGACATGACCCCGCGCTGCAGGATCATGACATTCGCCTGATCGTGGTCGGGGATGGCGAGGATCGTGACGAAATCGAAGCCTATGTGCAGAAGACCGGCTTGCTCGATGCGGTGACCTTTACCGGTGCACGTCGGGATATACCCGATGTGCTGGCGGCATTCGACCTGTTCGTTCTCTCCTCTGACCGGGAAGGGCATCCCCTGACAGCCCTGGAAGCGCAGGCCGCAGGGACGCCGGTGGTGTTGACCGATGCCGGTGGCTCAAGCGAGGCGATTGCCCGGGAAGGGGCGTCGTGTGGCGGGGTTCTGGTAGAACGTTCAACCGAGGCACTGGCAGCAGCGCTGCGTGAGATGATCCTGTTTCCCCGGTTGCGAGCCGAGCGAGGCGCTTTCGCGCGACATCACGCACTGCTGCATTTCGACCAAAAGCGCATGATCGAACGCTATATCGAGATATTCAGGGCGGTATCACGCAACTGAGCTTACTGGACGCTGGCAGCTGGCACTGTTGGCAGTCAGACTGTATACCTGTCGCAGACCATCATGAGCGAGTTTTGACATGACGCATACCATTGATTCTGTCGCTGCGCTGGTTCAGCGCATTCACATCATGCTGGCTGAACAGTCGCATGGCCAACGACTGGTCGTGGCAATCGCCGGGGCTCCCGGTGCGGGCAAGTCCACGCTGGCCGAGCAGGTCTGCAGCTTGCTGAATCGTTCGGCAGAGCAGGCTGCAGCGGATGCCGGCAACTCGCCACCAGGGCTGGACTCTGCAGAAGTCTCGGCGGACAGCTCATTGGCTGGCGATAGCGATGCACGACAGCACGGAGCGGAGACCGCTGTCGGCGGCGCTGCTACTGCCGGAGACACCGTGGAGCACGCCGCCGAGATGGCCATCGTGGTGCCGATGGATGGGTTTCATCTGGACAATGCCATCCTGAATGCTCGTGGGCAGATGGCCGTCAAGGGATCGCCACCGACGTTCGATATCAATGGCTTTGTTGCTCTGTTGCACCGTCTGTCCGTACCCGACGGGGCAGATGTCTACATTCCGGTATTCGATCGTGACGCCGACCTGTCCAGAAACGCCGCCCACTGTGTGACCGCAAGGCATTCCGTGATCATCGTGGAAGGCAACTATCTGTTACTGCCACGCAAGGGCTGGAAACGTCTGGCACCCCTGTTTCATTTGAGTGTGATGCTGGATGTGCCACTGCAGACACTGGAGGAGCGCCTTGTCCAGCGCTGGCTGTACCATGGTCTGGAGCCCGAGGCTGCCAGGCAGCGCGCCTTGTCCAATGACATTCCAAACGCACGCATCGTGCAGGAAGAATCAACTGGCGCTCACCTGTACTTCAAGAGCGTGCGACAATAAGGTATCTCCATTGTCGGATACGACATGATCGCCTCCAGTCAACAAGAACAGAATGCAGCGGCCGACGACACCCGGTCCGATAACACGTCCGAAAGCCTGATGATCGGCTGGCGGGAATGGGTTTGCCTGCCGCAGCTCGGATTGCCTGCCGTCAAGGCCAAGGTGGATACCGGCGCCCGAACCTCCGCCATTCATGCACGCGATATTCGCCGCGTCAAACGCGACGGTGGCCAGGACTGGGTGGAATTCACCGTTCAGCCGATACAGCGAGACAGCACCATCGAACGTCGCTGTGAAGCCCAGCTGCTGGACATCCGGCGCGTGACCGATTCCGGTGGTCACGCCTCCGACCGCTTCTTCATCGCCACCGAGTTGCAACTGGGGTCCATCAGCCGGACCATCGAAATGACACTGTCACAACGCGATGACATGCTGTTCAGGATGCTGCTGGGCCGTACTGCCATGGTGCCCGGCATTCAGGTCGATCCATCCTTGTCATTCACTCTCGGACGGGTGTCCGCCCGTCTGCTGTATGCAGAACCTCCTGCAGGAGTTGAAAGTTGAAAATTGCCATTCTTTCGCGGAACCGGCGTCTGTATTCCACTCGACGGCTCATCGAAGCCGCCGAACAGCGCGGCCACGAAGTCCAGGTAATCGATGTGCTGCGCTGTTACATGAACATCGTGTCGCGCAAACCCAGTATCCATCTGGAAGGCAAGGAGCTAGACAGTTTCGATGCGGTCATTCCGCGCATTGGTGCATCCGTGACGGCCTATGGCACCTCGGTTCTGCGGCAGTTCGAAATGATGGGTACCTATACCCTGATAGAGTCTGTTGCGCTGTCGCGCTCGCGTGACAAGTTGCGCTCGCTGCAATTGCTGTCGCGCAAGGGCATTGGCTTGCCGGTCACCGGCTTTGCCAACAAGCCCGGTGACAGCAAGGACATCATCAAGATGGTGGGTGGGGCACCGGTTGTCATCAAGTTGCTGGAGGGCACGCAGGGGATCGGCGTGGTACTGGCCGAGACCAACAAGGCGGCGGAATCGGTCATCGAGGCCTTCATGGGTCTGCAGGCCAATATTCTCGTGCAGGAATTCATCAAGGAAGCCGGCGGTGCGGACATTCGTTGCCTGGTGGTCGGCGGCAAGGTGGTTGCGGCCATGAAACGCCAGGCCGCCGACGGCGAGTTTCGTTCGAACCTGCATCGAGGTGGTTCTGCCAGTCTGGTGAAGATCACGCCTGACGAACGGGCGACAGCGGTCAGTGCGGCCAAGGTGCTGGGGCTGTCCGTGGCTGGTGTCGATCTGCTGCGCTCATCACGGGGTCCACTGGTCATGGAAGTGAATTCCTCTCCGGGGCTGGAAGGTATCGAATCTGCCAGTGGCAAGGATGTGGCAGGCATCATCATCGAGGAGCTGGAAAAGAACGCCAGGCCGGGTAATACCAAGACACGGGGAGCTCGCGGTTGAAGGAGGACGAAACAGACGCAATCAGCAAGACTGCTGGAACTGCCCCCGCGGAGGGGCAGAACAGCAAGACCGGTCGTTCGGGCAGCCGAGCAGCTGCCGTCGCTCGCGACCCCATCGTCATTGGCGATGTCAGCATCGAACCCGGGCAGCGTTGCTATGTGGATTTGCCGTTGCCGCCCCTGTATACCCACACCTCGGTGGCCATGCCGGTGCATGTCATCCATGGCAAGCAGCCGGGTCCGGTGTTGTTTGTCACCGCCGCGATTCATGGCGATGAAATCAATGGTATCGAGATCATTCGTCGCTTGCTGGCAACCAGATCGCTGAGCCGGATTGCCGGTACACTGATTGCGGTGCCCGTGGTCAACGTCTATGGCTTCGTGTCCCAGTCACGCTATCTGCCGGACAGGCGGGATCTGAACCGATCGTTTCCCGGTTCCGAGCAGGGCTCCATGGCGGCGCGTCTGGCCGATACCCTGATGAGCGAAATCGTGGCGAAATGCACGCATGGTATCGATCTGCACACGGCTGCCGAAGGTCGTGCCAATCTGCCCCAGATTCGTGTCGACCTGGATGCACACCCGGACTTGCTGGAGCTGGCTGAAGCCTTCGCGCCGCCGATCCTGCTCGATTCGCACACACGGGACGGTACTCTGCGCAGCGCTGCCGGCAAATTGCCACTGTTGCTGTATGAGGCCGGTGAAGCCCTGCGTTTTGATGAACTGGCCATTCGCGCCGGTCTGAAAGGTGTGTTGCGCGTCATGCGGCACCTGAACATGCTGCCCGCCAGCAAGAGCGACGAAAAGAAAAGCAAACCCTGGCTGGCCAACAACAGCGTCTGGATGCGGGCACCGCAGAGCGGTATCCTGCGTTCGCGCATTCCTCTGGGCGGTATCGTGGAAGAGGGTGTGGTGCTGGGCTATATCTCGGATCCCTTCGGCGAGGCCGAACAGGCTGTTGTCAGTGATGTGTCCGGCGTGCTGATCGGTATCACCAAGCTGCCTCTGGTACATGAAGGCGAAGCCCTGTATCACGTGGCAACAACCGCTTCAACCAAGTCAGCGGCACGTGCCGTTGATGAATTTCGTCTCGAATACGAACAACCTTTGATAAAAAGACTCAAATAATGAAATTCCGTTCTCTGGGAAAACACGGCATGCCGGCCTCCGTGGTGGCCTTCGGTGCCTGGGCAATTGGCGGTTGGCGCTGGGGTGGCGCCGATGCGGAGAGCTCGGTGCAGGCTGTCAGAGCCTCACTGGATGCCGGTGTCAATCTGATCGACACGGCTGCTGTCTATGGTTTCGGCCTGTCCGAGGAAATCGTTGGCAAGGCCATCGAAGGACGCAAGCGCGAAGACATCGTTCTGGCAACCAAATGCGGCCTGCGCTGGGATATCGAAACGCCCAACCTGCATGCCGAGAGTGAGGGCAAGCGCATTTTCCGAACACTGGATGAAGCCTCCATCCGCTGGGAACTGGAGCAGAGTCTGGCGCGTCTGGGAACGGATTATATCGACCTGTACCAGACCCACTGGCCAGACCCGGAGACTGACCTGGAAGCGGTTGTGGCAACACTTGAGAAACTACGTGATGAAGGGCTGATTCGTGCCTGGGGTCTGTGCAATGAATCGGCTGAACGGATTGCCGAAGCGGCCCGACTGGGTACCCTGAGTACCGACCAGGAACGCTACAGTCTGCTGGATCGCGAACAGGACAGTGCCAATCTGCCGGTTTGCGAAGAATTCGATGTGGGTTTTCTGTGCTATTCGCCAATTGCCCAGGGGCTGTTGACGGGCAAGATGGATGGCAAGCGCGAGTTTTCGGACAACGACCTGCGCGCCGGCAATCCACGGTTTGCGCCACCCGTGCTGGAGGCCGTGCAAGCGGTTCTGGCGCCGGTCAAGTCACTGGCCCGTGATCGTGGTGTGAGCACTGAACAGCTGGTACTTGCCTGGACGTTGCAGCAGCCGGGTGTCAGTCATGTACTGGTGGGCACACGCGATATCAACCAGGCGGCCTCCAATGCCGCCGTCGGTTCCATCGAACTGGATAGTGAAGAGTTGGCCATGATCTCTCAGGCCGCCGATGCCTGGCCCGGGTTCGAGGCCTTCGGCAAGTAGTTGCCGATAAGCGTTCCTGCCCGAGCGCATCACCAGATCGGTTGTCGAACGTAGAAGGCGCAACCGCTCAGCGATGACAGATGGGCTCCTGACGCTGCGGTAGTTGCGTCAGGCAGCCTGAGTCGGGAGGCGTCTCTTGCGCCATCCATGGCCGGTGGCTGGCGCCGTTCGGCTCAGTCAAGCTGACCCAGCGCATTGAAGGCCTGACTGACCAGCTCTCCCTGCCAGAAGTCCGTAGCCTTCATGGCTTTTCCCGGGGGGCTGTCTGACTGTACACCGCTTGTATCGAGTGAGCGGTAGACCAGACGGAACCATTCGCCGTTGTTGCGGAACGAGCGAACGTCTGCCGTGACCGTTTCACCATTGAGCAGCAGACTCATCTGCCAGCGCGGTTCTGCCAGATCGACAGGAATCACCAGTGAGTCCCCCGGCGCCAGAGTCAGCGGTTCGGCTGCCAGCCCGCTACACACGCCATCGGGCTCCCGGTAGCCGGACGTGACATGGTTCATCGGCTCCAGATGAAAGCCGCAGTTCTCGCCGGGGTTGTTCAAGGTGACAGTCTGGTCCGATTGATTGACAACGGTCAATGTCAATGGGGCTGAAGCTGCATTACTGTCGCTGTTGTTGTTGTTATCGGGGCCCGTGCCGGTAGCCGGATCGGCGTCGGCAGGAATGTTCCGATTCAAGGCAAAATCGTCAGCTATCTCGATACCGATGGCCAGCGCATTCCAGTCATATCCAGTCAATACGGCTGTTCCATAGGCGTTGACCGAGATGCGAGCGTGCAAGGCAGTCTGCAAGCCGCCGCGTAGCCCCTGACGCTGTTCGATTTCGATACCGTGACCCTGCTCGACAAACAGTTGCTCGATGCCATAACCGACATCCACGCGATTCAGGCCAATACCGGGGCTATCGGTGCGGAGCCGTCCACGCAGAAAGAGGTTGTCTGCTGCAGGATCGGGCTCGACATTGGTGAAGTAGGCAACGTCATGCAGTCCACCGGGGCGTGCTTGTAGTACGGCATAGATCCTGTCTCCCTTGCGTGGCACTGTGTCCGCAGGCGTCCAGCGAACGGGGGCATGATCGAGGGAATTCAGGCCATAGCGAAGACGCACGAAATCACCCCGAAACGGGTCGCGCGGGTCAATCGGGGCGGTGGCAATCGACACGCTTGTGCCATGGGCGATGACGGCTTCCCGCTCATACACCATATAGCCCAACACAAATGCCTGAGCGGCAATGCAGGCGGCAATCAGCGTGCTACGCATTCGATTGCTCCCTGGCCTTGCGCTGCGCATAGCGGTGTCCCACGAGGAACAGCAATGCACCGATGACGAGAAAGGCGGCAGATCGCATCAGCAGGCTCTGGAACAGGTCGTCAAAATGCGCCATGATCAGAACACACAGCGTCAGGCAACCGAGGGTCACCTGTCGCCACTGGAGCGTGTCGGTGCCCCGGATGATCAGCAGAACACAATGCAGGGCCAGAATCGCATTGCTCAAGAGATTCAGGCTTGTGTGCCCTCGTGCCGTGATATCGAGCTGATAGGCCATCAGGACAAGCAGGGAGAACAGCACGGCAATGCGTTGCAGTTCGATGGTTCGATCCGCGGCAGTCGCGTGTTGGCCGGGTCTGGCGAGGATCATCAGGGCCAGCCACACGAGGGCAGTCGAGATCAGCATTCCCCAGATGGTGAGCCGATACCATTCTTCCGATCCGCTGGGCAGATCGGACAGAGATAGCTGATACAGGGAAAACTCACTGACGAAGGTCATGTACAGCAGGCAGGCACCGTAAACAAGGGCCCCCATGGCTCTGAGGACAGAGGCACTGCCCGGAAAGCTCGACCGCCTGCTCCAGTGGCTGATGGCAAGAATCATCAGTGCACTGCAGAAGAGCAGCTTGAATACGATGGCGTAGGTCCAGTGATAGCCGATGGTCAGCAACAGCAGTCCGAAGAGCGCCAGGATCGTCAGACTCAGCAGGGTGCGCGAGCGTTGTACCCAGGCCAGCGGCAGCAGGGTCAGGGCGATGATGCCGATGCTGGCGAGATGAACACGGTTGAAGTCCATCGTCTCGGATAATCCCCAGATCGATATCAATAGCGTAGCCAACAGACCCTGGATGACCGACGGAACGGTCCAGCCAAGCATCAGAGCGCCGATGCCCCAGAGCAGCAGTGCAGTGGGGTAATGTTCGTCCATGTGATAGATCTGCGCAATCAGCCAGATACCGGCGCCGAACATCATGGTGCCCAGCAAATGGAGACCTTCGACGAGGTTGGCATGGTCTGTCGGCTTGCGGCGCAACCACCAGGCAGTGCCGTGGCTCAGCAACAAGCCGGCGAATATCAGTGCCAGTTTGGCCGCCCTGGGAAGTGCAGCCCAGTTGTAGGCAAAGAACAGGATGACACCCAGTCCGAATATCAGGGAGCCGATGCCCGTGAGAATGAACAAACCCCAGGAGCGCTCGTTCGAGACAGGGTAGCGAGCGGCGATGGCTGTGGCGCTGGTCTGGTCGATCAGACCCTCTTTCAGCCAGTCGCCAATTTCCTGTCGTAGCCAGACAGCGTGCTTGCTCATGGGCTTGCTCTGTTGTGCTCTATTCGTCGAAAACCAGTGTGAAGAGGTCACGCGTCATGGTGATCCGGTCTTTTTTTTGGATCAATATACTGGAAGAAGGTGGCGGCAGCCTGCCTGCGTGTCTTGAAAGGGAGTTGGGCAGGCAACGCCATCTCGAGTGGTGAGTGGCGAGTGGTGAGAGGCGAGAGGCGAGAGGCGAGAGGCGAGAGGCGAGAGGCGAGAGGCGAGAGGCGAGAGGCGAGAGGCGAGAGGCAAGAGGCAAGAGGCAAGAGGCAAGAGGCAGTTCCGCTTGTATTTTCAGGATTTCTCGCAAGTGAGCAACTCCCTGTTGTGTTTATCACCACATTTGCAGCATGATGGTGATATCGGAATCAACCATCCGGAGACTTTTCCGGAAAGCCCGAATCGAATTGCTGGTCAGTGAATTCTGTTGCCTATGTGTTGTTACAGAATATTCGCGAGGATTGCACGAATCTGTACAGCCACACGAATCGTGCGCGCGCTGTTGAAAGGTGAATTTTCGCCGAAACCCTCGGCGCCAGTCTTGACTGCCTGCCAATCCGATGGTTCTGCGCATGTGACGCGCTCAGGAGTGACCATCAGTGTCGGGGGTTGTCATCGACTTCAGCGTACGAATAACGACGATCTACCGGGAAGTGGAAGACCAGGAAGAAGTCCTGGTGGTTCTACAAGCCAGTTGATCGAAATCGGGGGTAGCCGGTGGAGCGACGACTGACAACAATCCTGGCAGCTGATATTGCGGGGTTTTCGCGACTCATCGGGCTGGACGAGGAGGGCACGCTGGAAGCCCAGCGTTCTCATCACAAGGAATTCATCGATCCATTGCTGGAGAAACATGGTGGCCGGGTGGCCAATACGGCCGGCGATAGCCTGCTGGTCGAATATCCGAGTGCGGTCGAGGCTGTACGGTGTGCACTGGCACTGCAAACGGGTCTGGCGGAACGCAATGCCGAGATTCCCCGTGACCGACGTATCGAGTATCGCATAGGCATCAATGTCGGTGATGTCGTCAACCAGTCAGGTGATTTGCTGGGCGATGGTGTGAATGTGGCGGCGCGTCTGGAAGCGTTGGCGCCACCAGGTGGCATCATCGTCAGTCGAAGTGTCCGTGATCAGGTCCGTGACCGTCTGGAGTTGGACATGTCGGATCTCGGCGAGATTTCGGTCAAGAATATCACCCGTGCGGTGCGGGCCTTTCAGGTGCTGAAAGAAGGCGATACTGCCATGAAATCGCCGGGGAAATCGACCTACCGTCTGCGGCGTCTGGTCTCGATTGCCTCTCTTGTGCTGCTTGTGTCAGGCGCCGTTATCGTCTGGCAGTCCGGAGGTTTCAGAAACGCTTCAGATGAGCAATCCGTGCTGTCGGATAAACCGTCGATTGCCGTCCTGCCTTTCGACAACTTCACGCCAGACGAGAGTCAGCGCTATTTCGCGGATGGCATGACGGAAGACATCATCACGGATCTCTCGAAAGTTTCCGGTCTGTTTGTCATTGCGCGCAACTCGTCTTTTGCATATCGGGGAAAGAGTGTTGATATCAGAACGGTTGGCCAGGAACTGGGAGTCAGCCATGTGCTGGAAGGTTCGGTGCGGCGAGTCGGTGATCAGCTGCGAGTCAATGTGCAGTTGATCGAAGTCGCTACGGGAGGTCACCTCTGGGCCGACCGGATCGATGGCGAAACGGCAGACGTATTCAAGCTGCAGGACCAGATGACGCAACATATTGTCAATGCACTGAAGGTCCGGATGACCAGTGCCGAGCAGCGACGACGGGAAAACGGCACGCGTGTCGATCCTCAGGCCTACGATCTTTACCTGCAGGCGAGAAAGCTGCATTCAACCTTCAAGTTGACCGACCGACCTGAGATGCTGCGACTCTATGGCCATGCCATCAAGCTGGATCCGGGTTTTGCACAGGCGCATGCCCATCTGGCCAATGTCGCCTTCGATGTGGCACGCCTGGATCACTTCTGGATCATGCCGCAGCAAGAGGCCTACGCTCTGGTCGAGCGTCACACGGCAAAAGCACTGGAGCTTGAACCGGATAATGCAATGGCCCTGTCGACGCTGGCGGATCAGGCATTGAGAGCTGGCGAGGCGGAAAAGGCCATTGCCATGATCGACCAGGCCGTCACGGCCGCACCTAGTGACATCGACACGGTGGGGCGCCAGGCCTACATCCTGTCACGCAGCGGACACCACAGTGACGCTGTGGCTACGGTTGAGTTGCTGCTACGTCTGGAACCCAATCCGACGGCTGTGCAACTTGCGGTCATATCCCACAGCTATTTTCACGCAAAGCGATACGAAGAGGCCATCAAGTACGGCGAACTGGCGTTGACGATGGAGGTCAATCCGTCCTGGGCACTGGAGATTCTGGCACCGGCCTATGCCCGACTCGACAGGCAGGAAAATCTGGCTCTGACCATGAAGGCGCTGTTCAAGGTCTGGCCCGAGATCAGCCTCCGTCACTATCGCTATTATCTTCACTATGTTCGCCCCGCGTCCAACCTCGAACATTTGCTGGAAAGTCTTCGCCTGGCAGGTGTGCCGGAAAATCCTCTGGGTGTGGTGGCGATGCCCGAGAACATGCTGACTGAAGCGGAGCTGGCCGATGTCATGCATCCGGATGTTCAGCGAATCGGTTTCGATAACAACGGCTGGCGATTTCGTACCGTGAACTCGGCGGACGGTGATTACCATTCGACCTGGCAGTCACCGAATGGGCATCAGTTCGAGTTTACCGGCGAGGGCACGAGGCTGATTCTGGATGAAGACCAGCAGCTGGTGCTGGAGGCCTGCTCGATAGACCCGGAGCACAATGGGGGGCGCGAATACTGTGCCCTGTTCCTTCGCAATCCGGGCGGCAGCAAGGCGAGCCGGGATGAGTATCTATCGGTTACCGAGCGAAATGTATCCCGGTTCGCTGTCTTTCCGCGCGAGGCCGACATCGATTGGACCCGGGCGCCTCGATAAGCCCTGTCTGCGGCCTGACCCACACCCGACGGCATCGGTCCACGGCCTCACCAGACATGAAGCCTGTGCCTGGCGCTTTGCGGGCGGATTCCGTCCGCGGTCCTGATAGAGCGGGACTACAAGGGTAGGGCGCTGAGTGGGAGAAAAGGGCAATTCGTGTGTTTTCGGTCCGAGATGGTGTCAGAGGGCGGGAGACGGTGGTTGATCCGGACCAATGAGTGGTTTTTGATGGGAGAAGATGGGTCTTTTTCAGTCAAGGTGGTGTCAGGTGGGTCTGGAGTGGCAATTCGAGTCGTTCTACGGAGTTTTCAGTGAAAATCCCGCGAGGAAACAGTGAGTTCGCCGAGCATCCACGATAGATCCTCGATCTTGCGCGCCACCAGATGAGACACCCCCTGTTCGCGCTGGGTCTGGCCATAGACCGACACAAGCTGAGCGCCGAGCACCTCCTTGCGGAACGTTTCTGCTACCTGGCTCCAGACAATGATGTTCATCGGACCGCCTTCATCCTCGATGGTCAGGAACACCACGCCGCTGGCCGTGCCGGGCCGTTGCCGGACCTTGACCAGACCCGCCACCCGGGCCATGCGCCCATCCGGAATCGCAGCCCAGCTGATCGAGTCCAGAATGCGACGCTTCGTCAATTGCTGGCGAAGCAGTGACAGAGGGTGGCGGTTGAGCGTCAAACCGGTGCTCATGTAATCCGCAGCCGTGTTCTGCCCCTCGGTTGGTGCAGGCAGGGTCTGTAGTGGTTCGACGGCAGAAGCATCGGCCAGCAGCTCGGGCAGCGCCTCCACGCCCAGCAGATCCCATTGTGCCTGATGACGATTGCCACTGATGTTCTCCAGGGCGCCGGCAATGGCCAGCGCTTGCTGATCGCTCTGATTGATTCCCGAGCGACGCACCAGATCGGCAGCACTGCTGAAGGGGCCATTGCCCCGTGCTGCCAGCAGGCGGTCGGCCCCACTGCCGGAGAGCCTTGATACCAGTCGCAAGCCGAGTCGCACGGCTGCCTGGGGCAAGGGGGTTGCTGTGTTCTCGATGGCAGGCCCCTGAGTTGGCGTCGTTGTGCAGGACTGAATCGCCGGTGACGCCGAATGACTGTCACATGAGCTTGATGTGCACGGGGGAGTCGTCGGGTGCGTGTCCGACGGCATCTCCATTTCCACCAGCGTGTGATCCCAGTCACTCTCGTTGACATCCACCGGCAGCACGGTGACGCCATGACGTCGGGCATCCTGCGTCAGGTCGGACGGATCGTAGAAGCCCAGTGGCTGGCTGTTCAGCATGGCGCACAGAAAGACTGCCGGCTCATGGCATTTCAGCCAGCAGGACACATAGACCAGCAGGGCAAAACTGGCAGCATGGGATTCGGGGAATCCGTATTCACCAAAGCCTTCTATCTGGCGGAAGATGGATTCGGCAAATTCAGGCTCGTAGCCGTTCTTCAGCATGCCGCCGACGACTCGATCATGAAACTGCGCGACCTGTCCACCGCGTCGCCAGGCGGCCATGGAACGACGCAGTTCATCTGCCTGACCGGCCGAGAAGCCGGCCGCCACCATGGCGATTTCCATGACCTGCTCCTGAAACACCGGGACCCCCAGGGTGCGCTCCAGCACGCGTTCCAGCTCTACGCTGGGGTAGGCCACCGGTTCGAGCCCCTGACGCCGCTTCAGGTAGGGGTTGACCATCCCCCCCTGAATGGGACCAGGCCGGACGATGGAGACTTCGATGACCAGATCATAGTAGTTGCGGGGTCTGAGTCTTGGCAGCATCGACATCTGCGCTCGTGACTCGATCTGGAATACACCGATGGTGTCAGCCCTGCAGATCATGTCATAGGTGGCAGTGTCGTCGGCAGGAATCTGCGCCATGGTATGAGTGATTCCACGATAGGCTTCGATCAGTCTGAAGCATTTGGCAATGGCGGTGAGCATGCCCAGCGCCAGTACATCCACTTTCAGCAGTCCCAGTTCTTCCAGGTCATCCTTGTCCCATTGAATGATGGTGCGATCGGGCATGGCGGCGTTCTCCACCGGTACCAGTGTGGACAGGTCCCTGTCGGATATGACAAAGCCGCCCACATGCTGAGACAGGTGGCGCGGGAAACCCAGTAACTGCTGCAGCAACCAGGTAAAGCGTTTGATGAGTGGACTGTCAGGGTCGAAGCCCATGGCTTCGAGGCGCTCACCGACCACTTCACTGCCATCCCACCAGGCCATGGATTTCGACAGGGCTTCTATCTGGTCTTCAAGCAGACCGATGGCCTTGCCCAGGTCGCGGATGGCGCTGCGTTTTCGATAGGTGATGACCGTCGCGGCCAGGGCAGCCCGGTGCCTGCCATACTTGGCATATATATACTGGATGACCTCTTCACGTCGCTCATGTTCGAAGTCGATATCGATATCGGGTGGTTCATCGCGTTCGCGGGAGATGAAACGCTCGAACAGCATGCGCGTGCGTGACGGGTCGACCTCGGTTACCCCGAGGCAGTAGCAGACCGCCGAATTGGCGGCCGAGCCACGCCCCTGACACAGGATGTTCTGGTCGCGGGCAAACTTCACGATGTCATGCACGGTCAGGAAATAGGACTCGTACTGCATGTCACGGATCAGTGTCAGCTCATGCTCCAGCTGCGCCTGGACATCCGCGCTGTAGCCATAAGGCCAGCGCCAGGACGCCCCTTCGTACGTCAGTTTGCGCAGGTATTGTGCGGCGCTGAGCTCTGCAGGTACGACTTCACGTGGATACCGATAATCCAGATCGCCCAGATCGAAGTGACACAGGTCCGCCACATCCGTGGTGTTCTTCAGCGTCTGTTCCGGATAGATGGAATAGAGCGCCCGGATATCGCGCAGATAGCGCTCGCCATTCTGAAACAGCCGCCGCCCGGCATGGTCCAGGGTGCAGTTGTGGCGGATGCAGGTCACGATATCCTGCAAGGCACGTCGTTTACGCTCGTGCATGTGAACATCACCGCTGGCCACGACAGCCAGCTCGTGTCGTGCGGCAACCTCGAACAACCAGTGACTGTGTTTCTGGTCATAGCTGCCATAATGCAGTTCCAGCGCGATGAAGGTGTGAGGTCCCAGGGCCCGTAGCCAGCTGAACCAGTGATCCATGCCCTGGCGACCATTGGGCAGGTACGGCGGTACCAGCAACAGGCAGCAGCCTTCAAGGCCTGCATTTTCGATCATGTTCAGGGTGACCCGGTAACTGCCCTTGTCAGCTGCGCGCCGCGCCGCCGTGATCAGCTGACACAATCTGGCGTAGCTGGCAAGGTCTCGTACCAGTGCCACCAGTCTGAAGCCGTCATCCAGTGCGAATTCACTGCCGACGATCAGCTTGAAGTCACTCTGCGTCATGACCCGGGTTGCCGATTTTCCCGGCGCCACATCGGTGCGAGTGCGATTGCACAGTTCCTTCATTCGCCCATAGGCCCTGACCACGCCGGCCATGGAGCATTCATCGGTGATGGCCAGAGCGGAGTAGCCGAGTGCAACCGCCGTGTCCACCAGTTCTTCCGGGCGGGATGCCCCTCTCAGAAAGCTGAAGTTGGAGACACAGTGAAGCTCGGCATACGGGCCCGGATAATCCTTGGATAGCTGTATGTTCATACACTGTTTATTAATACAGTTATCATGCCGAAGGTCAAGTCATCGAGGGATACATGAGAGGCTCAGGTGTCGGGAATGAGGTCTGTGTGGCAGTGTGGATGATTGGCGCATGGGTCCAGTTCGGGGGGCGGACAGGTCTGAGGGAGCCCTGGGTAGACTCTGTATGCGCTCTGGGGGAGTTCTGAGGGAGCTCCGAAGGAAGCTCCGAAGGAAGCTCTGAGGAGAGTACTGAGGAGAGTACTGAGGAGAGTACTGAGGAGAGTACTGAGGAGGGTTCTGAGGAGGGTTCTGAGGAGGGTTCTGAGGAGAGTTCTGAGGAGAGTTCTGAGGAGAGTTCTGAGGAGAGTTCTGAAGGAAATCTGGGTGAAAACTGAATACACTCTGGGGGAGGGCCAGGCTGCCCGGACGCGGGCGTGCGCATGACATGCACCGTCCAGCCGTAGCCAGTTGAGTGGGTGAGTTGGTGAGTTGGTGAGTTGGTGATTCTGTGATTCCGTGATTCATCGCTTGCACGATCGCGACACTATCGTCAGCCAGTCACTCGCGGTATGCTTTGGCCCCTTCAATCTGGCAGCTGGAACGGCCCCATGCTCAACAATCTGATTCTCGATATCGGCAATGTCATTTGTGACTGGAACCCGGATGCGCTCGTCGGCGGAGCCTTTGACAGCCCGGTAGAGCAGGAGGAAGCATTGCGGGTCACAGTCGGGCATGCCGATTGGCTGGCACTGGATCAGGGCCTGCTGAGCATGGAGGAAGGTATTGCCAGGGCGCAGACCAGAACAGCGCTGAATCCCGATGGAATTGCCAGCATCTACCAGAACCTGGGCTCTTCCTTGCTGGCGCTACCCGCTACCATGGATGCCATGCAACGTGCCAGCAGCGCCGGCGTACCGATCTACATCCTTTCGAACATGCCAAAGCATGCCTGGGATTACCTGGCAGCCAATCATGATTGCTGGGACGCCTGCGCAGGCATAGTCGTTTCCTGCGAGGCGGGATGCATCAAGCCGGATGCCGCGATATACCGACACCTGTGCGAACGGTTTTCACTGACGCCCGAGAGCTGCGTATTCGTTGATGACATGGAAAAGAACACCACTGCTGCCATCGCATTCGGCATGCAGGCCGAGCAGCTGACCGACAAGCACGCCGGCGGCGATTTGCTCGATCGACTGGTAAGCAGGATTCTTGCAGAAAGACATTGATGGTCTGTTCGCCGACAGGATGTGATCCGACACTGCCATCTGCGCATCCGGATGTGCATCAGGGCAGATCCTTGCCCTGATGAGTCCTGATGAGTCCTGATGAGTTCTGATGAGTCCTGATGAGGTCGAGTCAATCCTTGTCGACTGCATTCAGAACCCGTACCGGATTCCCGTCAAGCCATTGTGCAATGTCCTCCACGGCCTGACCATACACCAGGGGATAGAGCTCCTCGATCGTGTAACCGACATGCCCGGTGAGCACGGTATTGTCGAGTGCTCGGAGCGGGTGATCCGTTGGCAAAGGCTCCACATCAAACACATCCAGAGCAGCACCGGCGATCTGCCTGTTCTGCAACACATCGATCAATGCTCGTTCGTCGACGATGGGGCCACGAGCTGTATTGACCAGATAGGCGCTTCGCTTCATCAGGGATAATTCTCTGGCACCCACCATGCCCCGCGTTCGATCGCTGAGTAGCAGGTGGATGCTGAGCACATCGGACTGGGTAAACAGTTCATCCTTCTCGACGTGGGTGACGCCGGCTTCGGCCGCTCGCTCTGGCGTCAGATTCTGGCTCCAGGCAATGACCCGCATGCCAAAGGCATTACCGATACCGGCAATTTCACTCCCCAGTCTGCCCAGGCCCAGGATGCCCAGCGTCTTGCCCTTCAATCCGATGCCTATTGATTCATGCCAGCCGCCGGCATGCATGGATGCGTTCTCGGCCGGAATCTGCCGGATGATCGCCATGATCAATGCCCAGGTCAGTTCGAACGGGGCGTTGCGCATCATCTGCGTGCCGCAGACGGTCACGCCATTCTGACGGGCAGCTTCCATATCCACTGACAGGTTGCGCATGCCTGCCGTGATCAGCAGTTCAAGCTCGGGCAGACGATCCAGCAGTGTTTTCGGGAACGGGGAGCGTTCGCGCATGATGACGATGATCTGGAAGGGAGCCAAGGCCTCAGCCAGCGCATCCTCGCCGGCAATGTGCTCATTGAATACAGTGACCTCCGTCCGGGCCAGGCTCTCCCAGGCGGCGGACGTTCGCGACGCATTCTTGTAATCATCGAGAATCGCGATTCTCTTCATCTCGTGTGCGCTCCATTGAATTGGCGTGATGGCCTTGGTATACCACAAGTACTCTGTCGAGACTTCAGACAGGAGCTTGTGGAAGATGCCAGGCTGTCGTCAGGACACATCACCGGCTGGACAGTGTAATGTTGGGGCTCGTTACCCATTCCCGAGCTGGAATCGATTCATGATAGAAGAGCCGCCATTACTGATCATTCGAGAGAACCACGCCAGACCGAGCGCTCGGCAGTTGCAGGCACTGGCAGGGACTCCCACCGGTTTTCTGGCAGATGCCATGAAGGGACGCGGGGCATTGCCGGCCGGCATTCGCCATGTCAGTCCCGGTATTCTCCCGGCAAGAATGTGCGGTCCTGCACTGACTTGTCTTTGTGGACCGGCTGATGTCCTGGCGGTGTTTGCAGGTCTGGGCGAGGTTCAACCCGGCGACATCATGGTCGCGTCGACGGGGCAGTGGGACGGCTCGGCTGTCATTGGCGATCGGGTCATGGGGATGCTTCGCAATGCGGGCGGTCAGGGGTTTGTCACCGATGGTCTGGTGCGCGATGTCGCCGGCATCAACAAGGTGGGCCTGCCGGTCATGTGTGCGGGTGTGTCGCCCAATTCTCCCTATGCCAACGGCCCCGGCGAGGTCGGTACGGATGTACAGCTCGGCGATATGCGGATCAGCAGTGGCGACGTGATTGTCAGTGATGAAGATGGTGCGGTGGTGATTGCGCACGATCGACTGGATGACGTCATCACGGCATTGGAGACGGTTCGGGAGCTGGAGGCATCGCTCGATGCTGCCGTCGACAATGGGCTCATCATGCCGGACAGCACGCGGGAATTGTTGAGCAGTTCGCGAGTAAGGCGCATCTGAACCCTGCATTGAATGATCGGGCTTGATGCCTCAGAACATGACCATGGTTCGTCTGGTGGTAACCCGTCTGTTTGCGGCTCACGAGGCAAAGCCGTATATTGTCGCTATCCTCACTGGCAAGCCAGCCATTTCCTCCGGGTCTCATCCGACTGCCTGACACATGCCGAGCTTCTACGGATTTTCAATACTCGATCTCTTTGCTCTGGCACTGTTTTTCGTGACCTGGATAGGGCACTTCTATGTCGTCAATCATTCACGTTACAGCCCCGCGACCATTACCACGGCCATGGTGGAAATGCGGGAACAGTGGATGCGCAACGTCATCAAGCGCGAAGGGTCGCCGTTTGATGCACTGATACAGAACGGTCTGCAGCAGGGGGTGCTGTTCTTCGGTTCTACCTCGGTGCTGCTGATCGGTGGTCTGGTGGCCGGTCTGGGGTCGGGAGACAACGCCGTTGCCGTTTTGCAGGAAATCCCTCTCTCCACCACGAGTTCGCGCTTTCAGTGGGAAATCAAGATTCTTCTGATCGTTTTCATCTTCGTTTTTGCGTTTTTCAAGTTTGCCTGGAGCTACCGGCTCTACAACTATATTCTGATCATGATCGGTGCGGCTCCCGACAAGGATGAAGACGAGCGTGTACTGGACTTCTATGCCAGGAAGCTGTCCTTGCTGCATGCCCTGGCGGCCAAGCACTTCACCACCGGTCTGAACTCCTACTTCTTTGCGCTGGCAGCATTCACCTGGTTCATCAATGCCTGGTTGTTCATGGCGGCGACTCTCTGGGTGGCATTCGTGCTGTACCGTCGAGCATTTCGATCCCGATTTCTGATGATCCTCAGAATGAAGGAACATTGAGGTTACATAGACTGTCTCTCCACTGACCAGAGGTTCGAACCTGCCATGAATTACGTTCACATCATTGCCATACTGGCAGTCTTGCAGTTCTTCTACTTCAGTTTCATGGTGGGGCAGGCCAGGGGGAAATTCGGCATCAAGGCACCCGCGATCAGCGGTAACGAGGAATTCGAACGTGTTTTCCGTGTGCAGATGAACACGCTGGAACAGCTGGTGTGTTTTCTGCCGGCCTTGTTCGTTGCGTCGCTGTACTGGTCACCGCCGTTCATTGCGGTGGTGGGGTTTGTCTACCTGGTGGGACGCACACTCTACAGACGAGCCTATATTGTCGATCCGGGCAAACGATCCGTCGGATTCCTGCTGACGATCATTCCAACGGTCATACTGATGCTGGCCGGATTGATCGGCGCATTGTTCCGAACGGCCAGTTGAGACTACGGTCCGTCGCGATTGTCGTAGACTGACGACAATCCTGTTGGACAGGCGTCGCGGTTGCGGTGCGTTTGTCACAGACTGATACCCTGCTCATGCACACGGGTTGCGGTCGCTGACGAGCGGCATCATGACGCTGCGACCTCATGAATCAGTATGGCAATGCGGAGGCGGTCATGAGTGGTGAAGACAGTGACGCAAAGACTCGCTCTGGCACGGGCGAAGAACAGGGTGCAACTCCGCGGGAGCTGACGGATCCTCTGTCGAGTGACCAGCAGGGCTCTGCGCGTGGACCGATGGAGTCCGAGCCGGAGGACGCGGAGACACAGTTTCGTCAGACCTGCGAGAAGATCCGGGAGATCGAAGAGCGGGCCCGGCACAGTCTGCGCTCGCCCGACCACGAGCATCGCTGTTCCTTCTGCCATCGACCGAGTTCGAAGGCAGGCGCGCTGTGTCAACCGGATCAGCTGGATGTCTGCATCTGTCTGCAATGTGCCGAATCGGCGCTGGAGCTTCTTCGCAAGCAGGCTACTTGAGTCTGTCGTAATTTGCTATAGTCCTGCCGCCTTGGCAAGCCCATTTAATCTTGCCGCAATTGTGGATTATCTCGACATGACTCGATCACGTTTCATGGCAGCGGCTGTTCGCTGCCTGACTGTTTGCCGTTCGTCCGTTTCAGGGCGCACCGGCTCACTTGCCGCCACACTGCTTCTGCTGACAGGTCTGAGCATCGGTTCCTCGACGGTTCAGGCCGATGGTGAGTTCCGCATCAGTGCCATTCCGGATGAAGCGCCTACCGAACTGATCCGCAAGTTCGAACCGCTGGCCGATTATCTGTCCGACGCACTGCAGATGGATGTGTCCTTTGTGCCGGTTACCGATTATGCCGCTACCGTCGAGGCCCTGGTCAGCGATCAGGTCGATATGGCCTGGCTGGGCGGTTTTACCTATGTACAGGCTGCACAGCGTTCCGATGGCAAGGTGGAGCCCATCGTCCAGCGGGCAGAGGATGAGCGCTTCCAGTCCGTATTCATCACGCAGGCGGATTCGCCGATACAGTCTATCGCTGACCTGAAAGGCGTCAACTTCACCTTTGGATCCCCTTCGTCGACTTCCGGACACCTGATGCCTCGGCATTATCTGACGCAGGAAGGCATTGATGTCGATAACGATCTCACCGTTGCTTTCTCCGGTGCCCACGACGCCACGGCTTTTGCTGTTGCTGGTGGCCGCGTTGATGCGGGTGCCCTGAACATCAAGGTCTGGGAAAAGCTTGTCGATGAACAGAAGGTGGATACCAGTGAGCTCCGTGTGTTCTACACCACTCCCGAGTACCACGACTACAACTGGACCATACGATCCGGGCTGTCACCAGAACTCAGACAGACGTTGATCGATGCCTTCTTGTCGCTGGACATGGCGGATCCCGAGCAGAAGGACATTCTGGATCTGCAGCGTGCCACGCGATTCATACCCAGCCAGGCCAGCTTCTATGATGGAATCAAGCAGGCTGCATTCGAGGCAGAGTTGCTCGCCAAGCCCTGAGCCTGGCATTGAAGCTTCTGACCAGCGGTGTCAGCGTCAGCTATGATGGCGCGGCACCGGCATTGCACGATATCTGTCTGAGTATCGGTGAGCAGGAACAAGTCGCGCTGATCGGACCCAGTGGATCCGGTAAGAGCACCTTGCTGCGGGTATTGAGTATGGCTCTGGCGCCATCCACGGGCAATCTGCTGGTGGATGAGGTAGACCCCTGGCAATTGAAAACGGCGAACCTGCAGCGACTGCGCAGCCGTATCCATCTGTGTCCACAGGCTGCTTCATTGCCCGCCAGACAGCGAGTGGCGCTTGCCGTACTGTCGGGTCTGTTGCCCACTCGTTCCATGCTGTTTGCCCTGCGCTCGCTGATCTCGCCGTCACGATCCGACATCGCTCTGGCCCACGGACTGTTGGCCAGACTGGACGTGGACCAGCACCTGTGGCGACCGGTGGAGACCCTGTCGGGCGGTCAAAGACAACGGGTGGCCATTGCCCGTGCCATGGCAGCGGATGTCTCCATGTTGTTTGCCGATGAGCCCTTGTCTGCGCTGGATCCGTCGAACGCAGCGTCATGCCTGGCAACTCTGTGTCAGCACTCGGCTGCGCGCCGACAGGCACTGGTGTGCTCTCTGCACCAGGTCGAGTTGGCCCGAGAGCAACTGCAACGGGTGATCGGCCTGCGACAAGGTGCAATAGTGTTCGACTGCCCGGCGGCCGAGCTCAGCGACAGCATGGTGGATGAGTTGTACCGTGGTCATGAAGCCGAACTCGGAGGCTGACACCTTGCCAGCGAGCCTGCAGCACCGAGACCCGGAGCGTGCTGGCCGTCTGTGGGTCGGTTCCGGTGTTCTGTTGATTCTGTTGGCCTCTCTGGCGGGCTCGCAGTTCAATCCGGCCTTGCTGCTCGATCACGATTCCCTGCGCACGGCAGCCGATTTCTTCGACACGTTCTGGCCACCGCGAGCAGACGCCGACTTTCTGCAGCGCCTGTTCGATGCCTCGGTGGTGACCGTGTCGATTGCCACGGTGGCCACTGTTCTTGCCATGCTGGTGGCGACCCCGCTGGCCGTTGTCATTACCAGCCGGCTGTCGCTATCGGCTCGCGGCCGACGCATGAAGAGGCCGGGGCGTCTGCTGCGACGCAGTCTGCGCGGACTGTTGCTGTTCTTGCGCAGTGTGCCGGAGCTGATCTGGGCGCTGTTGTTTGTCGGTGTGACCGGACTGGGTGCCACTGCCGGAATCATGGGATTGCTGATTACCAATATCGGCATTCTTGCCAAGAACTATGCGGAGATCATCGAATCCGGAGAGGCCGCGGTAACAGGGCATCTGTTGGACAACGGCAATGGTCGGTGCAAGACTCTGTTGCATGCCACCTTGCCGGAATGTCTGCCTGAACTGCTGTCCTATTCCATCTACCGATGGGAATGTACCTTGCGAACATCGGTGGTACTGGGGTTCGTGGGCGCAGGCGGATTGGGGCAGGAGCTGCTGATATCGATTCGCCAACTGGCCTCCCCGGAGGTCTTCAGCATCATCCTTGTCTTCATAGGTCTGGTGTCGGTGGCAGATGCCATCAGCAAATCCCTGCGTCGTCAGTTGAGCCGGGTAGCCCGCTCGAACACCGTCCGACATCCCGACAGTCTGATGGAACAGGCCGATTCGGGTGTCGACAACAGAAGTGTCGGTGATCGGTCTTGTTCGTCCGCTCGGGATGAAGGCAGTCGACCTGCATCACCGCTGCGTCGATGGGGACAAACCTGTCTTGTTGCTCTGGCTGTGATTGCCTGCTTCCATGCAGTTGACTGGCAGCTCGAGCAATGGTTGCGCCCCAGCAGTTTCGCCCGGACGCAGGAATTCATCCAGGGCTTCTTTCCCCCGGACCTCTCTGCCGGTCTGTGGCAAAGGCTGTGGGGGGATGCACTGGAGACGCTCAGCATGGCATTCGCCGGTACGGCGCTGGCCAGTATCGTCGCCATTGTCGTGAGCTATCTGTTGTTCACGGTCAATCTGCGGGGCGCCGGTCCGGTAGTGCGCCTGTTGAGTGCTGCCTTGCACCTGCTGCAGATCGTGATGCGATCGGTTCCGGAACTGGTCTGGGCCATGCTGTTGATCATTGTCGCGGGTATTGGTCCCTTCACCGGTACGCTGGCTCTGTTTCTTGCCAGCGTCGGGGTGCTGTCCAGACTCTATAGCGAATGTCTGGACAATCAGGATGAGAGTGCGCTGGACAATCTGGTGGTCAACGGCAGCCCTCTGGCTCTGGCTCCCTTGTGGAGCACGCTGATGCAGGCCCGCAGTCAGCTGATCAGTTATTCCCTGTACCGCTGGGAGCACAATCTGCGAGCGGCAACACTCATGGGCATCGTGGGTGCCGGTGGTGTCGGGCAGGAGCTGTATCTGCGCCTGAGCGTGTTCCAGTTCGACAAGGTGGCAGCCTGCGTGCTGGTGATCGTGGTGCTGGTGGCGCTGGCCGACAGTATCAGTCATTTCCTGAGGCATCGTTACGCACCCACCGTGTAACGACAGTCGGATTTGCGACTCATGATTCACGTGCACCAGTCAATGAACTGAACGGCATCGAAACCGGCTTTTTGCTGTCTTGACAATAACTGCCTGGGCAATCATATTGTCGGCAGTCGTTGCCACCCGGGCGTCATGCCATGTCGAAGCAGAGCAGTGAAAAAAACGATGGGAATTCGTCTCCGTTGTTCGTGCCCGAGCAATTCGATTCCGAGCAATCCATCGGGTATCTGATGCGCCTGGTCCTCAACTCCATGAAATCGCAGATCGATCAGGCCATGGAGCCACATGATCTGACGGCAATGCAGTGGCAGCCGCTCTACATCATTGCCAATGGTCTGGCCACGACCTCCGCCGAGGTTGCCAGACGCATGCAGGTGGATACCGGGGCAGTGACCCGCATGGTGGATCGCATGGAACAGAAAGGACTCGTCGAACGGGTTCGCTGCCAGCAGGATCGTCGTGTCGTGAATCTGCAGGTCACCGGCCTGGGCAGGCAGTCGGCGTCGGTAGTACCCGAGGCCTTGTGCAAGGTGTTGAATGATCATCTGCAGGGCTTTTCGGCAGAGGAGGCCGACACCCTGAAAGGCTTCCTGCTGCGCATGCTCGAAAACGGGTCCGCGGCAGGGTTTGCCAGTCTGCCCGCCAGACACGGCGGACATTCCACATCCACACCTGTTTCCACTTCCAGCAGCAGCAACAAGACCGGGAAGCGTTCATGAATCAGACAGATACCACAGCAGCCATGCCGCAGGACAATGATGGCGCCCGAGCGTCACGAGAGGATCTCAAGCGCAAGCGGCGGCGTGGTCTGGGAACCCTCGCGGTAGCTGTACTGCTCAGTGGCACCGGCTACCTGGTCTGGGAAACCATCGGGGCACCGTCCTCGCAGACCACCGACAATGCCTATGTACAGGGGCCGATAGTCCAGGTGACTCCCCAGTTGCCGGGTACAGTTGTCGAAATTGCCGCGCAGGACACCGATTACGTACAGGCCGGTCAGGTGCTGATTCGTCTGGACCCGGTGGATGCGCAACTGGCTCTGGATCAGGCAGAAGCCGATCTTGCCCAGACCGTCCGAGAAGTCACGACACTGTACGGTGACAATGCCACTTTGAGTGCTCAGATTCGGTCTCGAGAAGCAGATCTTGCTCGAGCACGTGCTCAGGCCGAACAGTATCGCGGAGATCTGGCCCGACGGGTGCAACTGGCGTCATCCGGGGCCATCTCCAATGAGGAGCTCAAGCATAATCAGGCACAACTGGACGTGGCGGAAAGCACCACGCGAGCGGCCGAGGCGGCCTTGTCGGCCGCGCGTGAGCAGTTGACCACCAGCCTGTTGCTGACTGCCAATACCGAACCGGATCAGCATCCTCGGGTACAACGCGCCGCGGCGCAGATGCGCAATGCCATGCTGGCACTGGAGCGCACCGAAATAAGGGCTCCAGTGGATGGTCATGTGGCCCAGCGTCATGTGCAACTCGGTCAGAGAGTGCAGACGGGAAGCTCTCTCATGTCCGTGATTCCTCTGCTGGATGTCTGGGTTGATGCCAACTTCAAGGAAAGCCAGCTGGCGAACATGCGAATCGGTCAGCAGGTCGAGCTGGAAGCGGACATCTACGGTGAAGACGTGCATTACACCGGAACCGTGCAGGGACTGGGTGCCGGTACCGGAGCTGCATTTGCCCTGCTGCCGGCACAGAACGCCACCGGGAACTGGATCAAGGTGGTGCAGCGGGTACCGGTCAGAATCCGTCTGGACAAGGCGGAGCTGGCGCAGCATCCCTTGCGTATCGGACTGTCGATGACGGCCCGCGTCGATACCGACGACACCAGTGGTGCAAGAGTGTCGGACACGGTCGGTGTGACCGAGCCGGAGACACTGATCACCCCACAGACTGCATTGCAAGCCAGTCGTGGCGCCGAGGAAGCGATACAGAGGATCATCCATCGCAACATGACGGGTTCCGTGTCGGAGACGACGAGCTCTGACGGCACCATCAAGGATGCATTGAATGATCTATCGGTGAGCGGCGTCACCAATTGATGAAGGATGAGTCGTAGAGCCTGATTCATGATGCACGCTCGCATTCTGTCTGGCACCTCTGTCGGTAACTGATCATGGCAACCACTCAAGAACGCCCACAGCCTCTGACGGGGCCGAAACTGGTCGTCGGTACCATTGTGCTGTCTCTGGCGACGTTCATGAACGTCCTCGATACCTCGATAGCCAATGTATCGATTCCCGCCATCGCCGGCGACCTGGGGGTCAGTTCGACTCAGGGTACCTGGGTGATCACCTCCTTTGCCGTGGCCAATGCCATCTCGGTACCACTGACCGGTTGGTTGACCCAGCGATTCGGGCAGGTTCGCTTGTTCGTGTGCAGCATATTGTTGTTCACCCTGGCATCGCTGTTGTGCGGCATGGCATCGAGTATCGAAATGCTGATCGCCTTTCGCATTCTGCAAGGTGCGGTGGCCGGGCCTATGATTCCGCTTTCCCAGACTCTGTTGCTGTCCAGCTATCCGGTAGCCAGGGCCGGACTTGCGTTGGCCATGTGGAGTATCACCACGCTGGTTGCGCCGGTTTGCGGTCCGCTTCTGGGTGGCTGGATTACCGACAACATGTCCTGGCCCTGGATCTTCTATATCAATGTGCCCATCGGCTTGCTGGCAGCGGCCATCACCTGGGCCATCTACCGCACGCGGGAAACGCCCACCAGACGACTGCCGATCGATACGATCGGTCTGGCATTGCTGGTCATCTGGGTCGGTGCCATGCAGATCATGCTCGACCTGGGCAAGGAGCTGGACTGGTTCGCATCTTCACAGATCGTGATGCTCGCTCTGGTGGCTGTGATCGGTTTCATCGCTTTCGTGATCTGGGAGTTGACCGATGAGCATCCCGTCGTGGATCTGCGCCTGTTTGCCGGGCGCAACTTCTGGGTAGGCACACTGCTGATATCGCTGGGCTATGGGGCATTCTTCGGCTCCATCGTATTACTACCACTGTGGCTCCAGCAATGGATGGGGTATACAGCCACCTGGGCCGGACTGGTGACAGCGCCGGTGGGTATTCTGGCCATCATCGTCTCACCGATCGTGGGTGCCAATATCGCGCGACTGGATGCCCGAAAGATCGTCACCTTTTCCTTCACGGTCTTTGCGCTGGTGATGTGGATGCGTTCGCAGTTCAGTACCGACTCGACGCCGCAGGCCGTACTGCTGCCGATCTTCATTCAGGGGCTTGCCCTGGCGACCTTCTTCATCCCGTTGGTCACGATCACGCTCTCCGGCCTGCCGCCGGAGAAATTGCCGGCAGCCTCGGGTCTGTCGAATTTTGCCCGGATTACCGCTGGGGCGATCGGGACCTCGGTCAGTACCACCGCCTGGGAGCATCGCGCGGCCTTGCATCACGCGGAGCTGTCCGAGCACTTGACTGGTGGCAATGAGGTATTCAACCAGGCCATGAGTTCCCTGTCAGAACGTGGATTGAGTCAGATGCAAAGCCTGTCGCTGGTGGATCGGCTGGTCAGTCAACAGGCGTTCACCATGAGCGCCGATGACATCTTTCTGGCATCGGCAATCCTGTTTCTGGCGATGATTCCGCTGGTGTGGCTGGTTCGCCAGGTTGGACCCGGGAAGGGAAGTGGTGGCAGTGCGGCTGCCGGTGGGGCGCATTGATTCGCTGAATGACACTGCGGCCATGGTGCCGCAGCGTCCGGTCAGGAAGACTCTTCCATGCGCTCGACCGGTCCTCCCTGTTTTTCCCAGGTGGAAAATCCTTCTTTCAGGTGAGCCGCCTCGAATCCCATATCCTGCAGGGTGGCGACCGTCAGGGCAGAGCGCCAGCCGGATGCGCAGTGAAACACGAACTTCTTGTCCTGCGCGAAAATGTCCTTGAAATACGGGCTGTCCGGATCGATCCAGAACTCGATCATGCCGCGGGGGGCGTGGAAGCTGCCGGGGATGAATCCACCGCGCTGACGTTCCCGAATATCCCGGATATCCACGATCACGACGTTCGGGTCATCCACCATTCGAATCAGATCGCTGGTCTCGACTTCCTCGATACGTTGCCGCGCCTCGGCAACCATCTGCCGAGTGTTGATCTTGAGCGTTTGCATGAGTCTGTTCCGGTACTGGAATTCGCTGTCATCCATAGTGACACTGATGAATTGCCGGTGCAAGCCATGCCCTGTCGTGCATACCGCCTGTATTCAGGTGCGGATACCGACCCGTGAAACCTGTCGCGAACTGTACAAGCGCCTGTCGTTCAAGCAAGATTGGGGCTCTTGGCGAAGCAAAGACAAAGGGTTGAAATCATGACGGCTAAATCACTGGCATTGATCACCGGTGCGGCTCAGGGCATCGGCTACGCCTGTGCCGAGGCGCTGGCGGAGAATGGCTATCGCGTCATCCTCAGTGACATCAACGCGGAAGGGGTGGCAAAGGCCGCCGAGACACTCGGTGGTGACGCCGTGTCGATGGTCTGCGACATGGCCGATACCGATGCCATCAGTGCCATGTTCGACACGGTGGAAAGCGACTACGGGCCCGTCAGTGCCCTGGTCAACAATGCCGGTATAGCGGCACCTGGCGACTTTCTGGATACAACTCTGGAGCAATTTCGCAAGGTCATCGACATCAATCTGGTGGGCACCTTCGCAGCCTTGCAGCGCGCAGCTCGTACCATGGTGGAAAACAAGATTCAGGGATCGATTGTCAACATGTCGTCCATCAATGCCGTGGTGGCCATTCCCTCCATTGCAGCTTATTGTTCGTCCAAGGGCGGCGTCATGCAGTTGACCAAGGCCTCTGCACTGGCACTGGCTCCTCACAACATCCGCGTCAATGCAGTCGGACCGGGCTCCATCGATACCGCGATGATGGCAGGTGTCAACGCCAATCCGGAGGCGATGAAGATGGTCATGTCCAGAACCCCGTTGAAACGGGTGGGCAAGGCGCAGGAAATAGCCAACGTCGTGGCCTTTCTGACCAGTGACAAGGCCAGCTATGTGACCGGAGAAACCATTTATGTCGATGGGGGACGCCTGGGGATGAATTACACCTGCTGAGGAAGAATGATGCTGTCGGCAGTATTCCGATGAGAGCCTCACGATGTCCTTGTCAGCTTTGCTGACGATCCACCCGGATCACAAGGTCACCTGTTGTTGATGGAGAACACATGACAAATACCGGTATCACGGTCAACCATTGGGGTCTGGGACGAGCACGGGTCAGGGATGGCAGACTGCTGGCCGTCGATGCACATCCATCGGATCCGGAGCCTTCGCCGATCAACGGCAATGTCGCCAGCAGTCTCAACGGCAATGCGCGTGTTCGACGTCCCGCGGTTCGTCAGAGCTGGCTCGAACAGGGACCACTGGCCAGGGCCGGTGAACGTGGTCGTGAACCGTTTGTCGAGGTCAGCTGGGACAAGGCACTGGAATTGCTGGCAGCAGAGCTCGACCGGGTACGCCAGCAGCATGGCAATGAGTCCATCTACGCCGGTTCCTATGGCTGGTCCAGTGCCGGACGCTTTCATCATGCACAGAGCCAGCTGAAGCGCTTCCTGAACGTGTGCGGTGGCTTCGTACGCTCGGAAGGCAATTACAGCTATAACGCTGCGTTGGGACTGATGCCGCATGTGATCAAGAACTACCGGGAAATGGTGGTCGAGGCCACGCGCTGGAAGGTCATTGCCAGACAGGTGGATCTGGTGGTCATGTTCGGTGGTATCCCGGCACGCAGTACGCAGGTGTCAGACGGCGGTATCGGTCGGCATCGTGCATCGTCGGACATGCGTGCCTGCGCCGAGGCGGGTGTCAGATTCGTCAATCTGAGCCCCTTGCGAACCGATGCTGCCGATGAACTGCATGCCGAGTGGATGCCGCCACGACCGGGCTCCGATACCGCCGTGATGATGGGCATGGCGCATCTGCTGATATCGGAAGGTCTGCACGACCAGGCCTTTCTCGATCGCTACACCGTTGGCCATGAGCAGGTGCGGGAATATCTGTTTGGCGAAACCGATGGGGTTGTCAAGGACATTGCCTGGGCAGCCAGACTCTCGGGACTGGATGCAACGCGATTGGCTGAACTGACCCGGGAAATGGCCGCGAATCGCACCTTGATCACGACGACGGCCGGCATACAACGAGCCGACTTCGGTGAGCAGCCCTTGTGGATGACGGTCACGCTGGCCGCCTTGCTGGGACAGATCGGAACAGCGGGTGGATTCGGGATAGGCTATGCCGTCAATGGCAGTTTCGGTTCTGCCGGCAGACCTTACCGCGCAGGATCATTCTCTCAAGGGCACAACCCGGTGGAGAATTTCGTGCCGGTTGCCATGGTGGCAGATGCATTGCTGCGCCCGCATGAATCTTATGACTATGCTGGAGAGCGAATGCGTTTTCCGGACATACGCATGGTGTGGTGGGCCGGTGGCAATCCTTTCCATCATGCTCAGGATCTGAATCGCCTGCGGCAGGCCTTTCAACGCCCGGAGACCGTCATTGTCAATGAAATGAACTGGACCAGTACGGCGCGGCACGCGGATATCGTGCTGCCGGTGGCGGCCCCGGAGGAGCGCATGGACTTCGCCGCCGGCAAGTACGATCCTGCATTGCTACCCATGCCTGCGCTAGCCCACCCGCCGGGCGAGGCCATGACCGAGTTCGACATCTTCTGCGCGCTCGAGCAGAGAATGACGGACGATACCCGCTTCAGCGAAGGACTCAGTGGTGATCAGTGGGTGGAGCGTCTGTGGGAAGAAACACGCACGGAGGCGCGCAAACACGGCGATGAATTGCCGACGTGGTCGGAGTTCATTGCCGGTGACATCATCGAGTTGCAGGATCCTGAACCGGAGAGGGTGTTCCTGTCTGACTTTCGAGCGAATCCGCAGGCGTCGCCGTTGCCCACTCCCAGTGGACTGATCGAACTGTACTCGCAGACCATTGCCGGATTCCACTACGACGATTGCCCGGGTCAGGCCAGCTGGCTTCCACCGCGAGGCATCAGCAATGGCGATTGCAAGCGCTTCCCGCTACAGATGATATCGGGGCAACCGGCCACGCGATTGCACAGTCAACTGGATAACGGTGACTACAGCAAGAGCCGCAAGATTCAGGGGCGAGAGCCTGTGCTGATCCATCCCGATGATGCACGCCAACGTGGCATTCAGGATGGCGATGTGGTGGAGTTGTTCAACGACAGAGGCCGTTGCCTGGCCGGCGCCCGTATCACGGATGATGTCATGTCAGGGGTTGTATTTCTCTGGACGGGGGCCTGGTATGACCCTGATTTCGCCGCACCTCAGCAGCGCGACCGACATGGCAATCCCAATGTGCTGACGCACGATCTGCGTACATCGAGGCTGTCTCAGGGGCCCGCCGCACATTCCGCTTTCGTCGAGCTGTGCCGCTTCGACGGTGAAGTGCCGGAGATCCGAGTGCACTCCCAACCGGAATTCAGGGGCTGAATCAGCAGAGCTGAACGCCTGCACACACGGCCGTGTTGCCGATATGATTGCGCATGGCCTGGCAGGCCTGATCCGAATCGCCTTGTCTGAGCGCTTCCAGTATCAGTCGCTGTTCGCTGTTCGCTGTGCGATTGCGCCATGCGTTCCGGCTCGGTGTGCGGAATGCGCTGGCGCTTCGGCGACTTTACCTTCCCGGCGTCTGCTTGAAAATCTCGGGGAGCCGGGCAACAACGGCTGTGTACGGGTGTCGATGGTTCATTACAATACGATGGTCGTGTCCAGCTAAATCCCGAATCTTGGGAAGGAGGTAGAAGTCCTGAAATTGATTGATGTTACCCAGCGGGTGTAAATCCCGCCACGCCAAAGCTTAGCCAGCAGGCAAGTAGTGAACCCGAGGGCGATCATCAACAGGTGGTGTCTGAAGCAGGGTGTAGCGAGTTCGCAGGCCGTGTATTGAGTCCCGAAATATGTAAATGGTGGCCCACAAGGATAAGCCTGAGCATTCAGGTGAAAGCCGACGATGTTCATTGGTCGGAAGGCAGCAGTTCAGCAAGCGCGATGGCAAGCATGTTGGACACCACCGGGATCTGAGACCAGGGCATGTGAATAGAGGGGTAACCGGGGAACTGGAGAGATCCGATCGTATCCTGTTGCGAGGAACCGGATGGGTGACACCGGAATAGAAAACACCTGGCGTCAACGAGTCATGTATCGGATGAGTTGACGAGCCTACGGGAACCACTAAACGAAGCGATACGGGCAGGCAGGTATTGGGGAACAAGCGAATAGCGGAGGACCTCAAGAAATGCGATTGGAAGTCTTAGCGGATCATAGTACCGAGGGTTAGTGTGCAGGTTGACGCTGATCGGGAAGGTGGCGAACGACTAAAGCCCTAAGGAGCCACTGTAGGGAAGGTGAAGCCGGGTATGACGTATTGGTGAATAGACCGACAGGAGGTACACATGAGACCAGAAACTGTCTCAACAAAACTTCATCGATTAGCAGAGCAAGCAAAACGACACCCGGAACGGGTGTTCACAACGCTGCATCACCTGATTGATGTGGAGTTCCTGCAAGAGGCATTTTTGCGTTTACGCAAGGAGGCGGCGGCAGGGATCGACAACATGACAGCAGCAGAGTATTCAGAAGGTCTGGTGCAACGACTGACAGAACTTCACCTTCGGGTTCATACTCATCGCTATCGGGCACAACCGGTACGACGAGTGTGGATAGGCAAAGAGGACGGTAAGCGGAGGCCATTGGGTATTCCGTCACTGGAGGACAAGATTCTCCAGCGAGCGGTGCAAATGATTCTGCAGCCCATCTATGAGGGAGAGTTTCATGATCACTCATACGGGTTCCGTCCGAGGCGTAGCGCGCACCAAGCGCTAAGCCGGCTCAGGGAGGGTTGCTTTGACTGCGAGGTGAGCAGTATCTATGATGCAGATGTGAGCCACTATTTTGATGATATCGATCACCAGCAGTTGAACCACTTTCTGGATAGGAAGGTGAAAGACGGCGTGGTGCGGGGTTTGATAAACAAGTGGCTAAGGGCAGGCGTGGTTGATGGAGATAGCTTGTATTATCCTCCTGATGGTTCGCCACAGGGTGGTGTGATAAGCCCTTTATTGTCCAACATCTATCTGCATTATGTGCTGGATGAATGGTTTGTCCACGAAGTACAGCCGAGACTGCATGGCCGAGCGTTTCTAGTGAGGTTTGCCGATGATTTTGTCATCGGTTGCGAGCTGGCAAGCGATACGGATCGTCTCGGTGTGGTCATACCGAAACGATTTGCCAGGTATGGGCTACAGATTCATCCAGAGAAAACTCGACAGGTGCCATTCTGGCGCCCATCGAAACGTATGACACACAGGAGTGGGCTTGGTACATTCGACTTTCTCGGGTTTACCCACTACTGGGGCAAGGCAAGAAGTGGTCACTGGGTGGTCAAGCGCAAGACGGCTTCAAATCGGTTGCGCCGAAGTCTGAGGGCGTTGTGGACATGGTGTCGCAATAACCGTCATATACGGGTTCATGAGCAACACCAAACCTTGAGCAGAAAGCTGCAAGGGCACTATGGTTACTATGGTATCCGCAGCAACTACAAGATGCTTGAGGTTGTCTATGAACAGACGCTGAGAACCTGGCGTCGCTGGTTAGGTAAACGATCCAGCAAGGGCTACCTGAAGATAAAGGCGTTTGCAAAGTTTCTGGAGCGCTATCCACTTCCCCTGCCACGCGTAGTTCATGCGATTTAACGAGCTTGCTGGGATGATAGTCATACATCAGTATGCCAAGGTACTGATTGCCGAGGAACCGTATGACCGAATGGGTCACGTACGGATCTGTGGGGGGCGCGGCTGGAGACAGCCGCTCCTACCCGGAAACAGGTGGATCGACTCACTGAAGCCCTGGTTAATATCGTTACGGAGTAGTGCACATGAGCAAGACTTATGACCTGGCTGTACGCGGTGGCACAATCGTCACCGCTGCAGATCGTTATCGAGCCGATATCGGTATTCGTGATGGTCGCATTGTAGCCATTGCCGATGAAATCACCGGGGCCACCGAGGAGATCGATGCCAGCGGCCTGCTGGTGTTGCCTGGCGGTATCGATGCGCATGTACATCTGGCTCAGCCGACGTCCGACGGCACCGTCATGGCCGATGATTTCGAAAGCGGTACAAGGTCGGCTGCGGCTGGCGGCAATACAACGGTGCTGCCTTTTGCGCTGCAGATCAAGGGCACATCGTTGCGAGCCTGTGTCGACGAATATCACGCAAAGGCGCAGGACAAGTGCTACACCGATGTCTCCTTTCACCTGATCATCTCCGACCCGACACCGCAGGTGCTGGGTCAGGAACTGGTGGCGCTCGTGCGTGACGGCTACACCTCATTCAAGGTCTTCATGACCTACGACGATCTGGTTCTGAACGATGCCGAGCTGCTACAGGTATTCGAAGTGGCCCGTCGGGAGCAGGCCCTGGTGATGGTGCATGCCGAGGGACACGATGCCATCAAGCACATGACCCGTACGCTGGAGGATGAAGGCAAGACAGCACCCTACTACCATGCCGAAGCACATGCGCAGATCGCCGAACGTGAAGCTACACACAGGGCCATCAGTCACGCGCAACTGACCGATGTGCCGGTCATGATCGTACATGTATCCGGCCGCGATCCGATGGAACAGATCCAGTGGGCGCGCAAGCGCGGCATGAAGGTCTACGCCGAGACCTGTCCGCAGTACATCGTGCTCACCAGGGATGATCTCAAGGGTCTGAACATGGATTTTGAGGGTGCCAAGTATGTCTGCTCGCCACCACCGCGTGATGAGGATAGTCAGAAGGCCATCTGGGAAGGACTGCGTGATGGTACCTTCGATGTGTTCTCGTCCGATCATTGCCCGTTCTTCTTCGAAGCAGAAGGCGAGATCGGCAAGAACAACAAGAAGGCGAGAACCTCCTTCAAATGGGTACCCAATGGCATCCCGGGTGTCGAGACTCGTCTGCCACTGCTGTTCTCCGAAGGCGTCTCAAAGGGGCGCATTTCACTGGAGAGGTTCGTGGCGCTGACATCGACCAACCCTGCAAGGCTCTATGGACTCTACCCGCAGAAAGGCACGCTGGCGGTGGGCTCCGATGCCGATATCACGCTGTGGGATGCCGGGCGTATCGATACCATCCGTCAGGAGAATCTGAATCACGGCGCCGACTACACGCCCTACGAGAGCATCGAGATTACCGGCTGGCCGGTGCGCACCATCCTGCGTGGCGAGACCATCGCCGTGGAGGGCAAGGTGGTGGCGACAGCCGGGACGGGTCGTTATCAGCATCGCCAAGTCAGCGAGGTCTACGATGGTATTGCCAGAGAGGTGGGTTGAGCAAGGTAGCCAGGTGCTGGTACAGGAAACGGTTCATTGCCGTTTCCTGTCAGCCGGTCAGGCAAGCGGAAGTCGTCGATGAGTATCTCGAGGCATCAACTTCTGACCCGTCATGAAATCGTATTGATTTTGTTATATTTCTGTTAAAGCTTTATCTGCACTCCCGTTGTCCGACGGTTTGAACTTTTCAGTCTCTTCAAGCTGAAGACCTGATACCTCAAACAAAGGAGACAATGGAGTGCAGAAATGGCAAAGAATGTTGTAACAGCCTCATACCCGGAAGTCGCAGGTGCCATCGAGCAGCACACGCGGTTCGAGATCAGATCGGCTCGTCCCGCGTCAGAACGCGCAGAGTCGGTCGGCAATGAAGATCAAAGTGGATTTTCAGGCTCCCTGGCTCACCTGCCATGGGAGCAAAGGCGGTTGTTCTGGTTATACGGCCTGGGACAACCGGAGCAGGTGTCGTACTCAGCCGTTCACCATGCCTTCGAGCATCAGGCTCGGCAGACTCCAGATGCCATCGCGGTGTCACACCTCACGGAGTCCATTACCTATCGGCAGCTGGATGAACAGGCCAATCGCCTTGCAGGCTTGCTGATCGGGCTTGGTGTCGTCCCAGGTGATTGTGTTCCCTTGTTTCTGGAACGGTCCATCGAAATGGTGGTGGGGATCATGGCCATTCTGAAAACGGGTGCCTCATACGCTCCACAGGATGCCGGTGTCGCGCCGGCAACGCAGCTGGATTACATCGTCAGGACGACTGGGGCAAAGTTCGTGTTGACGCTTGGCAAATTCATGGACAAGATGCCGAAGATTCCCTCGGTGCTGTGTCTGGCAGTGGATGATCTGCAGAAATACAGCGGTGATCTGACATGCAAGTGGGCAGAGCAGCCCAGGCCGACGTATGACTCGCGATCCAGTGCGGTGTGTATTGTCCTGTTCACGTCAGGAACCACGGGCAAGCCCAATGGCGTGCAAGTGACTCACAAGAATCTTTGCAATATCCTGTTGACGAGTCCCGGTAATCTGGGAATCCGATCGGGTGACAGGGTTGCGCAATTGCTCAGCATTTCATTCGATATGGCAGCCTGGGAGATACTTGGCTGTCTTGTCAATGGCGGTTCGCTTCTCATCAGAGGCTCGAGTATTTCTGAAACTGCGCAGAATGCCACGGTGCTGATTGCCACTCCCTCCATCCTGAGCCTGGTGGATCCTGTTGAAAGCAGGGATGTCCGAAAAGTGGCTGTGGCCGGCGAACCCTGTCCAAGGCACCTGGCCGACACCTGGGCTGAACAGGCTACCTTCTTCAATGCCTGTGGACCAACCGAGACGACCATCGTCAATACCATGTATCCGCATGACAAGACTGCGTCTGTCATGACGATCGGAAAACCTACACCCAACAACACCGTCTACATTCTTGATGAGTCTGGTGAGGCTTGTCCAATAGGCGAAGTGGGGGAAATGTGGGCAGGGGGCGATTGTGTCACTGCCGGCTATCTGAACAATCCAACTCTGACACGAGAGCGCTACCGGCCCGATGCCTTTCTCGGAGGAGGGCGTGTCATGTTCAATACCAGAGATCTTGCACGGTGGACCGAGGATGGTTTACTGGAGCATCTGGGGCGTACGGATGATCAAGTCAAGGTCAGGGGGTTTCGTGTCGAGCTGGATTCCGTTTCTGCAATACTCGAGTCGGTTGAAGGTTGCCAACGTGCGGCTGCACTGAAATATGACAGCCGTCACCTTGTGGCATTTGTAGCGCCTGAAACAGTGGATACAGACAAGGCACGGCGGCGCATTGCGGAAGCTCTGCCTTATTACTGCGTCCCGGCATTCATCGAGGCACTGCCCGAGCTGCCCCTGACCGAGAGGGGGAAGATCGACAAGAGAGCTCTGGCCAGGCAGGCCAGAGCATCGGCAGCCGGCATGGAGATGGTTGAACCTGTCAGCAAGGATCGGCAAAAGGCGACTAACCGCCAGTCAGACCAGCGAAACACGATGGTGAGCAGGGATGCGACTGGTGTAGATGACGCCGCAAGAGCTGACGCTTATCTCGCAACACCGCTGCCTGCGCCGGGAAATCGTCTTGTTGCAAGGTTGGCGCACCATACCTTATATCACTACTGGCGACTCGCCGCTGTCATGCTGGTCGCCAACATCATGGTGCTGATTCATGGCCTGACGGCGGGGCATTGGTGGTCCACTGGTGCCGTCAGCCTGTCACCCCTCATGCATATGGTTGTGGCCAATCTCACCATTGCCGTCGTGTTCCGACAGCAATACGTGATCAATCTGTTGTTCAAGGCGGCCACCAGTACTCCATTATGGATGCCGCTGCGCTTTCGACAGTTGATGGGCAAGGTGTATCATTTTGGTGGTTTGCATCTGGGTGGCGCCATTGCCGCGACAGCATGGATGCTGTTGGCTACCGCGACCCTGATCTGGCAGTTTCTGGCAGGCGGACAAGCAACATCAGCGTCGGTTGCCACGTTGGTATTGAGTGTGCAGATCACGCTAGTGTTGCTTCTCATGCTGATCATGGCACGACCCTCCTTTCGTGCGCGATTTCATAACGGCTTCGAGATGATGCATCGCTTTGGCGGCTGGACGGCACTGCTGCTTTTCTGGGCCCTGACATTCTCGTTCATCCATGATTTTCGGGGCAATCAGAACATGCTCAGCGCATTGTCCGATTCAGTGATCTTCTGGTGTCTGGTGCTCGTGACTTGCAGTATCGTGTTGCCCTGGTTGCGTCTGAAGAAAGTGCCGGTGCAAATCGATCGGCCGTCAAATCACGTGGCGATCGTTCGCTTCGATTATGGCGTCAAACCCTTTGCCGGTTCATCCACCACCATCAGCAGGAGTCCCCTGACGGAGTGGCATTCCTTCGCGAATGTGCCGTCGCCACGGGAAAGTGGATTTCGGCTGACCATATCGCGAGCTGGTGACTGGACCGGGAAGCTCATTGACGACATGCCATCGCATGTGTGGGTAAAGGGTATTCCAACCGCCGGTGTGGGCAACGTGGATAAACTGTTCCGTCGTGTCGTCTGGGTGGCGACTGGCAGTGGTATTGGTCCCGCCTTGCCGCATTTGCTGGCGCAGGAAGTACCGGCACACCTGATCTGGTCTACTCGAAACGCCAGAACGACCTATGGGGATGCACTGGTCGATGAGATTCTCGATGTCGAGCCCGATGCATTGATCTGGGATACCGACTCTCGCGGGCGGCCGGACCTGGTTCATCTGGCTTACTCGGCCGTGCAGAGCTTCGATGCCGAAGCGGTCATCGTCATCGCCAACGAAAAGGTCACCAGATTGGTTGTCCACGGCATGGAATCGCGAGGCATACCTGCCTACGGCGCAATATGGGATTCTTGAAATGAGCTATCTGAAGATCGAGAAGATGGGTAGAGTCGTGGTGGTGGTCATTGATCGCCCCGAAGTGCTCAATGCCCTCGACAGCGATGTGATGCGTGAGCTGATCGATACCTTGACACCGCTGGACAGTCTCCAGGACACAGGGTGCTTCGTTATCACCGGTTCCAACAAGGCTTTCGCCGCTGGTGCCGATATCGGTGAGCTGGCATCGAATGATTATTCCTCCATGCTGACGGGCGATGTGTTATCGGGCTGGCAGGCATTCAGTCAACTGCGAACACCGAAGATTGCAGCGGTGGCCGGTTATGCATTGGGAGGTGGTTGTGAGTTGGCATTGATGTGCGACATGATCCTTGCTGCGGAAAATGCAAGATTCGGTCAGCCCGAAATCAAGCTTGGCCTCATACCTGGCATGGGCGGTTCGCAGCGGCTGACCCGGTTGATCGGACGGGCCCGGGCGATGGACATGATACTGACCGGTCGCTTCATCGATGCCGATGAGGCCCTGCAATGCGGACTGGTATCGCGAGTCTATCCTGTCGACACGCTGTTGTCAGAGGCTGTCAAGGTGGCGGAAGAAATCTCCGGATTCGGCAAGATCGCCACCATGGTTGCCAGAGATGCTGTCAACAGGGCCGAGGAGACCGGCCTGCACGATGGACTCGTTTTCGAGCGTCGCACCTATCATGCCTTGTGGGCCACGAAGGATGCTCGAGAAGGAATGCAGGCCTTTCTGGAGAAACGCAAGCCGTCCTTCAATTCCGGGTAATGGCAATCGGGCAACATCTGAAGTGCGACCGGCAGGCTCGATTGCCTGCCAGCCCAGGTCGCAGATGTTGCCCGGTCAATCAGTAGTTTGCAGCCTTCTTCGTCTGGTTCTGACTGGCCAGGTACTCGTCGTAGGTACCGGCGAAGTTCACCAGCTTCCTGTCCTTGATCTCGATGATCTGCGTGGCCAGTGAGGAGACGAATTCACGGTCATGACTGACGAAGATGATCGTGCCTTCATAATGCACCAGTGCCAGGTTCAGCGCTTCGATCGCTTCCATGTCCATGTGGTTGGTGGGTTCATCCAGCACCATGACATTAGGGGAGCTCATCATCAACTTGCCGAACAACAGACGATTCTTCTCACCACCGGAGCAGACCTGTACTGGTTTTTCGAAGTCGTCGGACGAGAACAGCAGCTGGCCCAGTGTCGCCCGTACGATCTGATCGTTGTGCGAGGGTTTGCGCCACTGGCTCATCCAGTCGAACAGGCTCAGGTTGTTGCTGAAATCCCGTGTGTTGTCCTGCGGGCAATACCCGATGGAAGCATTCTCGGACATCTGGATCTTGCCGGTGTCAGGCTTGATGTCCTCCAGCAGGCAGCGCAGCAGGGTGGTCTTGCCCACGCCGTTCTCACCGATGATGGCAAGACGCGAACCGGCTTCGAGCATCAGATCGCCTTTTTCGAACAGGGGGCCTTCATCGAAGCCCTTGCTCAGGTTCTCGAAGGTCAACGCCTGACGAAACAGTTTCTTGTCCTGCGAGAAGTGGATATACGGACTGACGCGGCTGGAGCGCTTGATGTCGGCCAGCTGAATCTTGTCGATCTGCTTGGCACGTGACGTGGCCTGCTTGGCCTTGGAGGCATTGGCCGAGAAGCGGCTGACGAATTGCTGCAAGTCGGCAATCTGCGCCTTCTTCTTGGCATTTTCGTTCTGCAGCAGCTCACGCGCAGCCGTGGAGGCGATCATGAAGTCGTCGTAGTTGCCGGGGTAGACACGCAGCTCGCCATAATCGATATCGGCAATATGGGTGCAGACGGTGTTCAGGAAATGCCTGTCGTGCGAAATGATGATGATGGTGCTTTTCTGACTGCTCAGGACACCTTCCAGCCAGCGGATGGCATTGATGTCCAGGTTGTTGGTGGGTTCGTCCAGCAGCAGGATATCGGGTGAGGCAAACAGTGCCTGCGCCAGCAATACCCGCAGTTTCCAGCCCGGTGCTACATCGCTCATGGGCCCGAAATGCAGGGATTCCTCGATGCCGGCACCACTGAGAAACTCTCCGGCACGACTCTCGGCGGTGTAGCCGTCCATTTCCGCGAACTCCACTTCCAGTTCGGCAACACGCATGCCCTCGGCCTCCGTCATCTCCGGCAGGGAGTAGATGCGGTCGCGCTCCTGCTTGACCTTCCACAGTTCGGCATGACCCATGATGACGGTATCGATGACGGTGAACTCCTCGAACGCGAACTGATCCTGATGCAGTTTGCCGATACGCTCGTTGGGTGTCAGCGAGACATTGCCGGCAGTCGGCTCAAGCGCGCCGGAGAGGATGTTCATGAAGGTGGACTTGCCACAGCCATTGGCCCCGATGAGGCCATAGCGATTACCGTCACCGAATTTGACGGAAATATTCTCGAACAGCGGCTTCGAGCCGAACTGGATGGTGACGTTGGCGGCAGAAATCACGACAAATACCTGCGGTTGGGTACGCAGGCGCACCGATGAGAAAAGTAGCCGGGTATTCTATCACTGGATAGCCCGCTGACCCCTGTCATACAGTCACGGCTGCTGTGAGTCGTGTGTTGGCGCACAGTCCGCATCAGTCTGGTGCCGCTGATGCGATTCTCCGGCTGCGCCAGTCTCCTGTTCGAATGGCGACAAGGCTCGGCTAGCAGGCAATGGATCAGGATGATCGATTGGTCGGCAAGTCTCCGCGAGGTGATGGTCCCGAGAAGATGCGACTCGCGTCCCTGTACGAGATCGGGTATTCTCCGACAATGTATGATAATAAGATAATGTCAAGACACTCATCCGGCTCATGAGCAGACACAAGTCACCCGTGTTCGCTGGTTCATTCGAAGGCGTCATCGAAGTCCGGGGCATCCTGGGCTCGGCCGTCAATATACTGGGCACCCGTATCGTCAGAGGGGATTGGCCAGTAGGCGGCGTGGTGGCGCGAGAGGCAGACCTGGTCGAGGAACTGCAGGTCAGCCGATCGGTGATTCGAGAGGCATTTCGCATATTGGGCGCCAAGGGCATGATTCGCAGCCGTACCTCCGACGGTACCCGGGTGCAGCCTCGCAGCGAATGGCGTCTGCTCGACCCGGATGTCATGGACTGGCGCATCAAGGCCGGAGAGACGGAAAGTCTGCTGCGCGATCTGTTGCGTGTCAGGCTTATCCTGGAGCCGGGAGTCGCCTATCATGCAACGGTGCATGCGGATGACGCAGGCAAGCAGGCAGTGCATGACGCCTGGGCGGCCAAGGTCGAGATCTTCGATGCGCCGGGGCTCAGCCATGAAGAACGTCGCAATGAATTCATCAGAGCCGATCTGCAGTTTCATCGCGCCTTTCTTTCCATCGCTGGATCGGAGTTGCTGGACCAGCTGTATGCGGTCATCGAAGCCGCCTTGAGTCTGTTGCTGGATCTGCAGATGCAGGCGCGGGGCTATACCACGGAATTGATTGGCATGGATGAAGGACATGCGCTGCATGAAGAGGTATACAACGCCTTTGCCGCGGGGGATGCGCCATTGGCCGAGCGCGCCATGCGAGAGCTGATCAAGCGAGCCATTGATGATGCCAATCAAGGTTTTCTGTTGCTCGAGCGCTAGGCGTACTGCCTGATATCGATACTGGCACTGGCACTGGCACTGGCACTGGCACTGGCACTGGCACTGGCACTGGCACTGGCACTGGCACTGGCACTGGCACTGG
>CANLXI010000042.1 GCA_947495035.1 uncultured Granulosicoccus sp. | reverse complement strand
TTGCCTGCTTGCCTGCTTGCCTGCTTGCCTGCTTGCCTGCTTGCCTGCTTGCCTGCTTGCCTGCTTGCCTGCTTGCCAAGAGTCGTGATTGCACCGGCTCGCAAGGCGCTTGCCTGATCAAAGTGAAGCTATTACACGGTCTCGCGAATAATTTGCAAGCCATGTGAAACAGCTCACAAAGGTCTTCAGTATGACTGTGGAAGAGCCGGACATGGCCGGACTCTCTATACCGTTGAGAAGTTGAACACTTGATTCAGCAGAGGAAACAGTCATGACGAACGACAAGAATCCAACGAAAGATACCTCGGCTCATATCGCTGAGGAAGCCGACAAGGCGAAGGACACCATCCGTTCAGAGGCGGACCAGTTGGCCAGGGAAGCAAAGGACAGTACACGACAGCAGGCCGAAAAGCAGTTCGAAAAAGGTCAGGATGTCATCGCCTCACAGGTGGACACCCTATCATCGGCAATGGACGATGCAGCCAGCACCCTGAACGAGCAGGATCATCCACTGGGGCACTACACCCGGGAAATCGCCGACTCGATGTCGGGTCTGTCCGAAAAGATCAGCAACAGTTCGCTGGATGAACTGGCCAATGACACCCGCAGACTGGCCAGGGAAAATCCCGGCCTGTTCATGTTGGGCAGTATCGCAATCGGCGTCGCTGCATCCCGCTTCTTCAAGGCCAGTGCCGATCGCGACCCGCGCGATTATCCTGGCAGTGATGCAGACCAAAGTCAGCGGTACGCGCCGGACTATGGCCGCAGTACCAGCGTCAGGAGCACCCCTCCTCATTCCGGATCGCATCGTTACACAGCCTCATCCCGCCAGCAGGATCGAGAGGCAGAGATCCGGACCCGAGACAGTGGTGCGGGCGCTACAGCCCCGGTTGCGGGATCGAGTGTGACCGAGGAAAAACCTCGGGTCAATACACCTGTCTCGCCGACCGAGAAGAGTGTTGGCAACAAGCCTGTCAAAGAGCCTGAAGGAGCCTGAACATGATGCATGATGAAAACGCAACTCTGGATCCACACTCCCGTCACGCCACGAATAGTGACGAAAAATCGATAGGTGGCCTGCTGTCCAAACTTGGCACCGACATCAGCGATCTCGTTGGTACCGAGATGCGCATGGCGAGGGCGGAAATCGGTAACTCGGTGGACGACCTGAAGACCGGTGCCGTCAGTCTGCTGATGTCGGGTGTCGTACTGTTGGCTGGCGTCATGGTATTGCTGGCAGCGGCCTGTCTTGCCTTGGCGCAATTGACTCAAATGGCGCCCTGGGTAGCCACGCTCATCGTCGGCGCGATCGTCACGATCGTCGGCGTGATCATGCTGCAGGCCGGCAAGAAAAAACTGTCTGCAGAGAACCTGACACCCTCGAGAACTCAGAATGCCTTGCAAAAGGACAAACGACTGGTGGAGAACAAATTGTCATGAGCATTTCCGATACACATAGTGAAAATCCCCGCGATCTTGAACAGCATGCCGATGAGAAGCGCTCCGAAATCAACCGGACGCTGTCACAGATAGAAGATCACTTCTCACCCAGCCAGATGATTGATCAGGCAATGGGCATGTTCCGAGGCAACGGTGGCGAGATGGCGAACAACCTGGGACGCACCGTTCGGGACAACCCGGTCCCTGTGATTCTGACCGGCGTTGGCCTGGCCTGGATGGCCTTGTCGCAGAATTCGTCGCGCTCGAGGATGCATGACCGAGGGTATGATGATTACCCTGATTATCGTGCGAGTGAATTCGATCGATACTCCGACACGGATTATCGCCAGAGAGATCCTCGCTACCTGCAGGGTCGCAGCAGCTATCGGCAAGGTGGAACACCTTACGGTGCTGACACGGACAGCTACCGACCCGGCCAGAATACTACTGGCCGCCCGGCAACCCATACTGACAGCGGCATGCAGTCCGCCTCGGTGGACGCGACGCGCTCACAGGATGACGATCAATCACTGATCGACAAGGCGAAAGAGGCTGGCAACGATGCGCTCGACACTCTGGCGGATGTGAGAGACGAAGCCGGCTATCGTTATCGGGAAGAAGCCGAGCGTGCGCGTCATGCCGCTCAGGACTGGCGCAATCGCGCAGGCGATCACATGCAGGACTTCCGAGGCTCCATGCGCTCTACAGCCGATGATGCATCACGCTTCATGCGCGAACAGCCACTGGTCGTCGGCGCAGCCGGCATTGCACTCGGTGCCTTCATCGGTGCGCTATTGCCGCCAACCCGCGTGGAGGATCGCCTGGCAGGGCAGCAATCCGACGCCATCACCGATGACGTGGAACAGCTGGCCGATGAAAAACTGAAACAAGGTGCAAGCGCTGCTCGTGAGCAGCTGCAGAACACCGCCGAGAATGTCAGGGAATCGGCAAGTGATGCCCTGAGCAAGGCTGATAAGAAGCTGGATTCGAAGACTGACGAACCGGCTTCCACGGTCTGATTGAGCTCTGATTGAGCTCTGATTGAGCTCTGATTGAGCTCTGATTGAGCTCTGATTGTCGGCAGGGTAAGTGTTGCATGGGCGACACGATGATTGCCCCTCTGCCCTGATGATGCCGGAAAGGGACGCCCGGCATCGTTTCCGGGCGAACCCCGCTGTTGTCGATGGCCGTGATCGATGATGAGGCCAGAGCCGCAAGTTCAGCTGGTCAAATGTCTGTTTCAGGCATCTATTGCAAGCGATGCAGCAAGACACTGACTCGTCGGTAGAGGGTCAGCAGGCAGCCGCCACACAGTAACCACAAGGCCCACTCCAGAATCTGCTGATGGATTCCTGAGTCCACCAGGATACTGGCGGCGGCGGACAGCAACAACGCCACTGTCAGCAGTGCCATGCGATGAGGTTTGGCCATGGGCCCGGCAAAGTCGACCACCCCGTCGATGCCCTTGCCCAGCTCACGTACATAGGCTGTAGATACCGCCAATGTGGCAGCGCCCCACCCCAGCGAGATTACCCCCGCAGCAGCGCCGGCACCCACCAGCAACAGCACGTCGGCGATTCGGTCCGGCAGTTCGTTCCACACCGCACCATCAGGAGTCTGCTTGCCAGCCTCGATGGCCACCATGCCATCCATCAGATTGCACAATAGCCGTAGCTGACAGGTCACAGCTGCCAGCAGCAGGCACAGGCAGATCCAGCCAGCCGACTCCAGATGGTTCGTTGTCAACAGTAGCAACAGCCCCAGGGAGGCGGCCAGGATACTGCCAAACGAAATCTGGTTGGGTGTGATCGTCGTGGCGGCCAGACGGCGCGACAGACTCACGGCCCACCGTGTGGAGCGACTGGCCAGTGGACGCCTGTCCGCAGGTATGGCTATCCGCACCTGCATTTCCCGCTGCTCCCGTTGCTCCCGTTGCTCCCGTTGCTCCCGTTGCTCCCGTTGCTCCTGCGCTCTATCCGGCGACGTCTCTCTCTCTCCAGCGGGTCCTTGTATCCCCTGTGGCTCTCTCACCGGTTTCCCAGGCGCCTTGTCTCCTGTATTGTCTCCAGGCATCAGGTCCGGCTGCTTTCCCTGACCGCTCATGATACGTCCCAGCCGTAACGCACCAGGTGAAAGAACACCGGCGCGGAAAACAGTACCGAATCCATGCGGTCGATGAAGCCACCATGTCCGGCAATCAGGTGTCCCCAATCCTTGACGCCGCGGTCACGCTTGATGGCCGAGAGCACCAGCCCTCCCATGAATCCCATCAGCGTACAGGCCAGTGCCATGAGTGCAGACTGAAATGGTGTGAACGGCGTGATCCACCACAGCAAAGCACCGATCAGGGTTGCACTGAGGATGCCACCGACAGCACCCTCCACAGTCTTGGACGGAGACAGTGCCGGGGCGATACGCCGTTTACCCATCAGCTTGCCCCAGACATACTGCAACACATCACTGATCTGCACGACCACCACCAGATAGGCGATGAGCAGCACCTGACGCCCTTCATAGCCGGGAATCTGCAAGGTCAGCAGCGCCGGCACATGAGAGGCGCAGAACACACAGATCATCAGCGCCCACTGGGTTTCCGCCACCCTCACCAGATAATGTTCCGTACTGCCACGCACGGCCGCCAGCATCGGCAACAGCAGAAAGGCATACACCGGTATGAATATCGAGTACAGACCGTACCACTCGTACCAGACGAGAGCGTACTGCACGGGCAACACGATGAAAAACGCTGCTGCCAACGCCCAGTGATCATCACGCCGGGTCTGCGTCAGCGTGACGAACTCGCGCAAGGCCGCAAAGGAACAGAAACCAAACAGGATGATGACCCCGGCCTTGCCTCCCATGAAAGCCAGTCCGATCAGAATGACCATGGCCCACCAGGCATTGATCCTGGCATTGAGATTGTCGATGACCGATACCTGCGTCTGATCGTCCGTGCTACTGGCTCTTTGCCGCATGGCCAGCCACTGGCCAATGATCGTGGCAATGATCAGGACCCCTCCCACGCCTGCCAGCAGCAACAGCAGGTCGGAGCGCGATTCGTTCATGATTGGTTCTCGTTGTCGATACCGGCCTCCATCATGGCCAGTGCCAGCAGGGACTGTTCGGCACGCGCCAGAAAGGCGGCCTTGCCTTCCTCGGGTATGCGTGCCAGAGGCACCCCGAAGGTGACGCTGCAGATCAAGGGCACGGGAATGACTTCTCCCTTGGGCAGAACGCGGTTCAGGTTGCTGATCCACACCGGTACCAGCTCGACTTCCGGCCGAGACTCGGACAGATGATACAGTCCACTCCTGAAGGGTAACAGGCGTGTATTACCGGTATTGCGCGTCCCCTCCGGGAACAGGATCAGTGAGTCACCGGCATCCAGCGCCTGCGTCATCTGCGTAACAGGATCCTGCTCTCTGTGAGCCGGATTGCGCTCGATGAGTACCGATCGGAAAACATCACGACCGATGAATCGCTTCAGCGCCGATCCGGACCAGTAGTCGGCACCGGCAACAGGGCGTGTGAGCTGGCGGAGCGATGCCGGCAACACGGTCCACAACAGCACGAAATCGCCATGACTGCAGTGATTGGCGTAATAGATGCGTTGCCTGGCCCGAGGTTCACAGCCCTGCCAGCGTGCATGGACCGCCGTGATCAGCCGGGCGAAAACCACAATCGCACTGGCGCTCAGCCAGGCCAGAACCGGCCTCATGAGCGCAGGATGAGAGGTCGCAAAAGCCCTGTCAGCATGATCAGCAGCACCAGCAGTGGATGCAGGCTGCCAGCCTGGGCAAGCTCGCTGGTGGCTTCCTTCACGGCAGCTCCCAGAGATGGTTTTTCCTCGATGTAGAATGAGGCCAGGTCGTAGACCTCGGCCACTGCCGCCGAGTACTCGTCCAGACTCGCGGCGGCCACCTCATTGGCCAGCGTACGGTAGCGGAAGGTCACGCTCAACAACTGACCATCGTCATCCAGTTCCGACTGCTTGCTGAAGCGGAACCAGTCATTCTCGACAATGGCATCCAGATCGTCCAGACGCAGTGGCATGGTCAGAGACACATCCCAGCGCTCATCGATGCTGATCGGGTGAATCAGCTCGTACGGCTGTCGTCTGCCGGTCGTGGTTTCCGGCATGTCCAGATAGGCAATGATCTCATCGGCGTATATCCAGCGATAGCGACTCACATTCTCATCCGACTGCCACAGCTGCGGTATGCGGTAGTGTTCGGTGACCAGAACGCTGTCACCAGGACCATCGGCAAACTCAGGCTCTCCGCCGGAAACGATGGAATCGAAATAATCGGCATAGTAGGAATGAAAGACCCGCCCCAGCCCACGCTTGCCTTCGGTTTCCAGGTCGTGACGGACATTCTCGGCCCAGCTTCCCTGCTTGCTGGTCACCACGGTCAGTTGCGTTTCCTCGACTCCGGGAGTCAGGGATTTGTGAACGGACATCCGGTAGAGCGGCTGAACACTGCTCATGTCACTCAGGGAGCTCGTTTCGGGCGAGAGCACCAGTGCCCGGCCATAATCCGGTTCTCGCAACTGGCCCAGAGCGCCACCCTGATTGCGCAGGGTAGGATCCAGATAATGCACGGTATCGCCGAGCCTGAGGTGCACGACCACATGATTGAAAGCGTGCAGTCGATACGGATAACTGCCCGACTCCAGCCCTCGGTTGGTATTCACCAGTGCGGCCTGTGACTCCACGCCCAGTTCACGCAGCAAGGCCATCAACAACAGCGACTTGTCCTTGCAATCACCGAATCGCCGGGCCAGCGTCTCTTCCGGTCGTGACGGCCAGTGCGAGTTCTTGCCCAGTTCCACGCCGAAATAGCGAACCTCTTCCTGCACCCAACGCAATGCCGCGCCGATCTGTCCCTGCAGATCGTCCCGGGAACTGCGAATCACACTGGCGATGGTCGCGATCTCCGCATTGTGCACGTCGGACAGGCGGTACATAGGCTCCGCCCAGTCAACCACGGCACGCCAGTCTGTCAGGTCACTGAATACCATCGTGCCTCGATCGTAATGCCAACTGGGCACATCGACTTCCTGAACGAATTCAGGGACTCCCTGCTGATCCACGATCAGCTCCTGCACACCGTTCTCCTCGCTGACCTGCACGGCAACATCGGCACCGCGCACCCGCCGACTCAGTGGGCGATCCGTGGTCGTCAGGATACGGGCGTGATTGCGATCCATCGGTACTGCAAATTCGGTGAACACCTGGAATTCCCGTTGATCATCGAAGATGGGGTTCTCCCCCTCGACCGAATAGGAATAGCGAATCAGATCGCCACGACGCACATCATCAAGCACGATTGCCAGCGTCCGGGTTCCGTTGTAGATCAGTTCATCCCGGTCGCTTTCGGTGCGTAGCAGATCGAGACGCGCGGTGGGCAGCTTGTCGATCAGCGTGTCACCGCGCAGAACCCACAGTTCGTGCAGCAGCAGGGTTTCGTAGCCGGGATCGAAGGACAGTTCGATATTCGAATGATTCTCGACCCCATGGCGATTGGTCAGCTCATACTCCACCGCCGTAAACCAGCGGCTCTGGCCGGCTTGCAAGCCGTTGAACTGGAAGTCCCGGAGCCGTGCGCGATAGCCCTGAAAAGGCTCCGCTGTTCTCTCCAAGGCAGGATCGAAGGCCGGCAGTGGCTTGACCCAATCGGGCACGGCAGCAATGGAGAACGGCTCCGGTGATGCCGACACCGTCTTCACCATCAGGATCAGTGCCAGCGTGGCAAACCGGGCGATACGGCCCGCACCGGGTTCTGCCAAGCAGGCAATTGCTCTACAAGCCATGATGTCTACAGCGACTGTTTCGAGTTTCTAACGTCACTTGTCGGCGGGACTGGCGAATTGTTGGTAGCGGACCCTCGTTTACGTGAGCCGGGACACATCTCCGGCGAGCCAGCCCAGTGGATCGTCCGGATCGACACCGTCCATGAACGGCAACTCCCGTTGTCGGTGTGTGACCTGATACACCAGACCGATCCAGTTGCCAACCAGTGCCTCACCACTGTCATGCCAGGTGTTGGACAAACGATCCACCGCCAGATGCTCCGGAAACACCGGCACGGCCATCCCCCGGGCACGCGCCTGATGTACTCGCTCCTTGTATTCATCGAACAAGGCCTTGTTGTAGCGATCGAAGTAATGCTGTGGTATCGGTGGATAACTTGCCAGCTGCCCATTGATGAACGCGCCGATATCACGCTTGTATTCCTTCAGCAGGCTGATGCTGTCGTATTCGGGATGCCCCTGGAAGAACACGGTTCTGAAGCCATCCGGGCTGACCGCCAGCTGCACTCCCGGTTCCTCACCGGCGATCAGTACATGCAGGCCGGCGTCCTGCAACTGCTTCTCGGTGATTTCGTTGAAGCGAGAATGTGGCACGAACAGCCGCGTGTTGATGTCCTGCACCAGCGGATGATCCTTTCTGACCACATCGTGCTCGTAGACGCCCCAGCATTTCTTCGGCAAGCCACGACGTTGAATGTCATGCCGTGCCAGCACCACGGCGTGCGTGGCCAGACAGGAACACAATGTCGAGGTGACATGTTCATCGGCCCAGTCGATGACCTTCAGCAACGGCTCCCAGAACACCTCCTTGCTCAGATCGGGCTGGGTGACGTTGGCACCGCTGATGATCAGTGCATCCAGCCCCAGCTCCTGCAACTGCGAAAACGACTCGTAGTGCTGCTCGATATGACTTCGAGCTGCCGGCCCACGGGGAATTTCGTCGAGTGTGAACGGGTGGATGCAGAACTGGGAAATCGGATTGCTGGAACCGACCAGACGGAAGAACTGTCGCTCGGTTGCTGCCAGCGCCGCATCGGGCATCATGTTCAGCAATCCGATATGCAGTGCCCGGTAATCCTGATCCCGTGCACGTTCCGGCGACAGTATGCGGTAACCTTCTTCGCGCAAGCGCTCATAGGTAGGCAGATCGTTATGGGCGACCAGTGGCATGGCTCAGACCCTCAGTGCGTCGCCGATGAGCGACAGGAATTCTTCCGCATTCTGCACTTCGAAGGCATCGCGCGCCGAGATGACGTATCCATACTTGTCGGCAATGGCTTCGTAACGTGGAATGCGTGACTTGAACAGGTGCGGGAATACCCATCGAACGAAGTCGGATGGATCGATCTGCGCCGTATACTCGACGCCCCTTTCGGTATAGAAGTTGGCCAGCTGTGCATCGAGAAAGCTGTCGCGGTAATACAAGGGCTTCGGGTTACGCGCAGCACGCTCGATCAGAAAGGCTTCGTCCTCAGGACTCGTCTGGATGTAGATCATCAGCGTGTTGTCGGCCACTGACTCGATGACGGAGGCGTCATCGATCTCGCAGAAGCTGCCACTGGCATCATTCAGAAAATGATCGTAGCCATAGATGCTGCGAGCCTTTTCGGCGAAGGCTTCGACATCACGCATGGCGGCGATCTCCCCTTCCAGGTGCAGCGCCTGCCGGCGTTTGAATTCCGACAGGGCCAGACCGCCAAGATCCGGATTGCCCAGCATGCCCAGGAAAGTGGACAGTGGTTCGAGATTGTCGACGGTGATGTTGTTGCTGATATAGATGGAATCCGAACGCAGCAGATCGCGCAGGAAAGGTACCTGCATGGCCTGCTGCTTGATGTTGTCCAGTATCGGCTCATCGAGATAACGCGTACCGATACGGTAATCCACCGAATAGTGGAACCAGTCATCATTACGCAGCATGTTGGCCAGACGAGTCTTGCCCACACCGGACATACCCAGCAAGGTGACGCGCTTCTGCTGCCAGTCCAGAAACTCCTGACGATCCATTCTCATGTCTATCGGCCCTTAACTACCAAAGGTATCGCACTGATTCGGATCGCCGGTATTGAGACCGACGTACAACCACTCCTGGCGCTGCTTCGATGATCCGTGCGTGAAGGCCTCGGGTCGCACCTTGGCGCCGGCACGACTCATCAGTGCATCGTCGCCGATGCGTGCAGCCGCGTTCATGCCCTCTTCCAGATCACCGGGTTCCAGCAGCTGATTGTCCTTGTGAGCATGGTGTGCCCAGACACCCGCGTAACAATCGGCCTGCAATTCGGTCAGCACCGACAGACGGTTGGACTCCAGCTTGCCGACCGATCGCTGCCGCTTCTGCACCGCCATGGAAACACCGAGCAGATTCTGCACATGATGACCCACCTCGTGAGCCAGGACGTAGGCCTGTGCGAAGTCACCACCTGCGCCCATTTTCTGCAGTTCACGGAAGAAATTCAGGTCGATGTAGACCTGGTAGTCTCCCGGGCAGTAGAAAGGTCCGGCCGCCGACGAAGTGTAGCCGCAGGCCGAGTTCACCCCACCATCGAAAATCACCAGTTTGGCAGGCTGATACTGCTGACCGGCATCGCGGAACAATTTGGTCCAGACATCCTCGTTGTAGGCCAGCATGGTCGAGACGAAGTCGGTTGCCTCATCATTGCTGCGTGTCTGACCCTGCGAGCTCGGAGACAACTGAGGCAATGCCCCACCACCAGAGCCGGATCCCAGAAAGCCGCTCAGGTCCACTCCCAGAAACAGGCTGATCAGCAGCACGATGATGCCTGCGCCGCCACCGATCTTCAGTCCGCCGCCGCCGGGCAGGCGGCGTCTGCCCGCTCCCATGCCACGTCGATCCTCTACATTGCTACTGCGCCTGCCCTGTCTCCAACGCATGGTTGGCCTCCCGTCATTGTCATTACGCCACGATACAGCCGGCGCCCCGCAAGGGTCTGCATGTTAACCTCAATGAGACACAAATCCACGACCGGAAATCGCCTTCGGTCGGGCGGCGATCCGCTCGCGCTATACCGGCGCCACAGCCGCGTACTCGGTTTTTCCAAGCCTCACCTGGATAACCAGGCCACGGCTCGAAAAAACCTCCGTGCGCGACTGCATTCACCGATCTATCGCGTTTCTGGTTCGCGTCTTCATGTCTCATTGAGGTTAGATTGTTGCACGTTTCCCGACTCATATTTCCAGTCACGAAAACTCTCATGTCCCGGCAACCGACCCCCGCACTGATCGACAGTCATGTGCACACCGATGACCAGCGTTTCGCCTCGGACAGAAGCAGGATTCTGCAGTCTGCCCGCGAGGCCAACATCATTGCCCAGATTGTACCGGCCATCTCGCAGCGACTGTGGCCACGGACAAGGGAAATCTGCGCGGCCGAGCAGGAGCTGTATGCCTGCTACGGTCTGCACCCCTGCTTCTGCGATGAGCATGACGATGCCCATCTGCTCGAGCTGTCGCAGTGGCTGGGTCGCGAACGCCCGGTCGCGGTCGGTGAATGCGGACTCGACTACTTCATTGCCGATGCCGACAAACGCCGCCAGCAACACCTGTTCAGTGCGCAGCTGGCCATGGCCCGCGAGTTCGATCTGCCCATTGTCATTCACGCAAGGAAGGCGGTTGAGGATGTCATCCGCCTGATCCGTGCCTCGGGCCACCAGCGCGGCGTGGTTCACAGTTTCAATGGCTCGGCCCAGCAGGCCGATCGCCTGATCGATCTGGGCTACTACCTGAGCTTCGGGGGTGCCGTCACTTACGATCGGGCCACACGTTTGCGAGAACTGGTGTCCCGACTGCCACTGGATGCCTTGCTACTGGAGACCGACGCCCCCGACCAGGCGGACGCCGGACATGCCGGCCAACGCAACGAGCCGGCCTACCTGCTGGATGTCTGGCAAAGCATCAGTGCCATGCGCCCGGAAGACCCGGAGGCCATTGCTCACGCCACGACATGCAATGCCATCGACCTGTTCAGATTGCCGCTCCGCCACTGATACAAGCCTGTCCCGAGATGCAGGGCCCTAGATGACCTGACGCCAATGTCAGCGGCAGCGGCAATGCCGCAATGGGCGCGATCAGTAGGGAAACCGGTTCCTGACCGTGATCTCTTCCATCCGCCCTTCAATCCAGGCCTGCGTCTCGGCCAGGATCTGCGCCGCCGACTTGCCTTCGCTGCGAATGACGGGACCAATGCTGACCGTGATCGTACCGGGCCACTTGATGAAGCCCATGCGCGGCCAGAATTCACCGGCATTGAGCGCAACGGGCAACACATCACAGGGCACCTTGTGCGCAATCATGGCACCACCGATGCGGTATTGCGGCTCGGCCCCCACTGGACGCCGCGTTCCCTCCGGAAACACCACCACCCAGCGCCCCAGAGACAGGCGATTGGCGGCCTGTTCGCACATCTGTGACATCGCCGAACGGCCGCTCTTGCGATCGATCATGATGAACTTCAGTACGTACAGCGCCCACCCGAAGATGGGAATCCACAACAGGGACCGCTTCGCCACGAAGACACTGGGATAGAACAGCGTCGGCAGGAAGTAGGTGTCCCAGGTGGACTGATGCTTCGACATGATGACGCAGGGAGTGTCAGGCGTATTCTCCAGACCATCCACCTGCCAGTTGACACCACAGATGTATTTCAGCCCGTAGATGTTGCTGCGATTCCAGACAATCGCCAGGGCATAGCCCATGCGAAACGAGAACAATCCGATGACAACCACCGGAATGCCCAGTATCAGGGTCATGATGATCTGCCAAAGCCAGAACACGACACTCCTGAACAACAGCCAGTAACGATACACGTCAGGTTTCCTCCTTCGGGGACAACAAGGCATCCACACAGCTGGCCAGATTGTCATAGGCCGGCACATGTTCCAGGCCCTTGTTGCTGTCCAGTGTCTGCTGCCCCTTGCCGGTACGTACCATGATGGGTGTGGCAGCCGTCGCCATTGCCGCCTGCATGTCACGCAGCGAATCACCCACCACCACGACCGTACTCAGATCGATATCCAGCCGTTCACTGATGGTATAGAGCATGCCGGGCGCCGGCTTGCGGCAGTCGCATTGATCGCCATCGCTGTGCGGACAGAAGGCAACGACATCGATTCGACCACCGGCCTGCACGACTTTTTCCTGCATGCGCTGATGAATGGCATGCAACTCCTCCAGCGTGATCAGCCCACGGCTGATACCACTCTGGTTGGTCGCCACGGCAACATGCCAGCCTGCCTGATGCAGACGGGCAATTGCCTCCAGACTACCCGGGATGGGAACCCATTCCCTGGGCTCGCTGATCGGACGCTCCAGATTCTCGTTGATGACGCCATCGCGATCCAGCACGATGAGCTTCATGAAGCCGAATCCGCAGGTTGCAACAGACTCAGCTCAGCGGTACTGCAACACAGTTCATTGACTTGTCGCAGCAAGGCCAGGCGATTGGCTCGCAGAGCCAGATCATCATCCATCACCATGACCTCATCGAAGAAGGTATCCACCGGCTGGCGAAGTGAGGCGGTTTCCTGCATGGATGCCTGATAGTCGCGAGATTGCAGATGCTGTTCGATGATGGGCCGGCGGCTGAGCAACTGCTCCAGCAAGGCGCTTTCAGCCCCCTGACTCAACAGGGCGTCATCCACCTCATCGGGCACGCTACCGTCCACCTTCTTCAGCAGATTGCCGATGCGCTTGCTGGCCGCAGCCAGTGAAACGGCAGCCTCGGTGGAACGGAACTCCTGCATGGCGGCCAGCCTTGCAACGATATCCAGCGGACGGGTCAGGCCCTTGGCCAGTACCGCATCGATGGCATCAGCGGCATAGCCCTGATCGATCAGGTATCCGCGCATGCGCTCGATGACATAGGCCAGCATGCCGGCCTTGTCCGGTGCCTCGAGGCGATCACCGTAGATGCTCAGAGCCTGCTCCAGTACCTGCTCCAGATCCAGGTCGAGCCGCTGTTCGATCATGATGCGCACGATACCCAGAGATGCGCGGCGCAGTGCGAACGGATCCTTGGCCCCCGTAGGCTTCATGCCCAGACCGAAGATGCCCGCCAGCGTGTCGGTCTTGTCAGCCAATGACACGATCTGCGAGACAAGTCCGGCTGGCAGAGGTCCACCGGCCTTGTTGGGAAAATAATGCTGCTCCATGGCTTCGCACACCGAGGCCGGATGACCATCACGGGTTGCATAATACCGGCCACAGATACCCTGCATCTTGGGCAGTTCCTTGACGATCTCGGTATTCAGATCGCATTTGCACAGACTCACGGCCAGCGCGACGTCGGCGGCATCCTGCGACAGCTCGGCCGCCAGCCATTCACCCAGCGTGGTCATGCGCGCCACCTTGTCGGCCACACTGCCGAGCTTTTCCTGAAACAGCAGACGATCCAGCTGAGGCTGGTGGGCAGACAATGGCTGCTTCTTGTCCTGATTCCAGAAGAACATGGTATCGGCGAAACGCGGACGTATGACACGCTCATTGCCATCGACCACCGTTTCCGGGTGGTTGGACTCGATATTGGCAATGGTGATGAAGGCCGGCATCAATGCACCCTTGCCATCGAGCAGTGCGAAGTAACGCTGGTTCTCCTGCATGGTCTGGATCAGGGCTTCCTTGGGAATCTCCAGAAACGTCGCATCGAAACGGCCAGCCAGCGCCACCGGCCACTCGACCAGGGCATTCACTTCATCCAGCAGTTCTTCATCCATGACGGGTTCACCGTCGAGCGATTTCGCCACTCCCCTGACCGCGTCCTCGATGCAGGCGCGTCGACGTATCGGATCGGCCATTACCTTGACGGCCTCCAGGCGAGCTTCGTACTCGGCAGGAGAGGCCAGCGTGATGGCATCGGGTGCATGGAAACGATGTCCATGAGTGCGGTTGGACGCCTCGAGTCCCAGAACCTGCAATGGCAATACAGCTTCGCCATGCATCGCCAGCAACCAGCTGACCGGTCGCAGAAAGTCGTGCGTGGAGCGTCCCCAGCGCATGCGTCGCGGCATGGGCATGGTCTTGATCGCCTCCGCTACACAGCTCTCCATGACCTCGGTCAGGGTCTTGCCGGGCTGCACCTGACGGGCCACCACCCATTCTCCCTTGGGGGTCTCGATGGTGGACAGTTGCTCAACGGTGACACCTGCCGAACGCATGAAACCTTCCAGCGCCTTGGTGGGTTTTCCCTCCTTCCAGGCCGCCGCACTGGCTGGTCCGCGACGCTCCACTTCGGTATCGGGCTGGCGTTCTCCGACATCGGTAAAGCGGGCCGCGATGCGCCGGGGGGTGGCAAAGATCTGCGCGTCACTGTTGCACAGCTGATTCTCCTGCAGCGCTGCCGCGAGCACCTTGCCCAGATGCTCTGCCATCGGCACGACAGATCCGGCTGGCAGTTCCTCGCAGCCGAGTTCGATGATCAGATCAGACATTGACGACACCCTCTTGAGCCGGGCTTGCGGTATCGGTTTTCAGCAAGGGATAGCCCAGGGCCTCACGCTTGTTGACCCAGGCTTCGGCAACCTGCCGGGACAGGGTACGCACCCGTAGAATGTAACGCTGGCGTTCGGTCACCGATATTGCATGTCTGGCATCCAGCAGATTGAAGGAGTGAGAGGCACGCAGTACCTGCTCATAGGCCGGCAGTGGCAATTCGAGATCGCACAGACGTGCGCAATCGTTCTCGCACTGGTCGAATTGCCGGAACAGGGCATCGACATCGGCGTGTTCGAAATTGTAGGCCGATTGCTCTACTTCGTTCTGGTGAAACACGTCACCGTAGCTCACCGGACCTTCGGCCGTGTTGCCCCAGACCAGGTCATAAACGCTTTCCACCCCCTGAATGTACATGGCCAGACGTTCGATACCGTAGGCCAGTTCCCCCAGCACAGGTTTGCAGACAAGGCCGCCACACTGCTGAAAATAGGTGTACTGCGTAACTTCCATGCCATTGAGCCAGACTTCCCAGCCCAGCCCCCAGGCACCGAGCGTCGGAGACTCCCAGTTGTCTTCCACAAAGCGCACATCGTGTTCCAGCAGATCGAATCCCAGCGCCTCCAGAGAGCCCAGATACAGATCCTGCATGCCTTCCGGTGAGGGTTTCATGGCCACCTGGAACTGGTAATAATGCTGCAGGCGGTTGGGATTGTCGCCATAACGTCCGTCCGTGGGACGTCTGGAAGACTGTGTGTGACAGGCAAACCAGGGCTCTGGCCCGATGGCGCGCAGGAAGGTCGAGGGGTGGAAGGTACCTGCCCCCATTTCCATGTCATAGGACTGCTGCACCAGACAACCCTGGGCAGCCCAGTAGTTCTGCAGCACGGCAATCATGCCCTGAAAGGTTTTCACATCAGGCTGCTTTGCAGCTTCGGTCATGGTCGGTTCCAGCTCTGGGTTCTGTAAAAAGTGTGTCAGTGTACTTAATCCGGCGACGTGCGACGATACGGTAGAATGCATTGGCCGGGCCGGATTCGTCCGTTACGTCCGGTCCTGCATGGCCTGCCGCACCAAATTTGCGCCCCATTCTGGTGCATTCAGAATCAAAATGCGCCATTCTGGTGCGTAACATGTACCCATGAAAATATTATCTCATTGATTTAACAGGTATTTTTATCCTCAACCGGGTTGGTACGTACCCTGCACCATATAGGTGGGAGCACGCACCACGCGCGCGTGGCCATACTCAAATTATATTTCACAGGAAAACTACACATGTCTGCCAGTGACGTTCTCAAGACCATCAAGGAAAACGACGTAAAGTTTGTCGACTTTCGTTTCACAGACCCGCGCGGCAAGGAGCAGCACACAGCAATCCCGGTCGCCATGTTCGAAGAGGACATCTTCGAAGACGGCCAACCCTTTGATGGTTCTTCCATTGCTGGCTGGAAAGGCATCAACGCCTCTGACATGCTGCTGATGCCCGACCCGGAGACTGCGGTCATCGACCCGTTCACCGAAGAGGCCACTCTGAACCTGCGTTGCGACATCGTCGAGCCCGACACCATGGCAGGCTACGAGCGTGACCCTCGCTCGGTTGCCCGTCGTGCCGAAGCCTACCTGCAATCCACCGGTATCGCAGACACAGCCTACTTCGGTCCAGAACCTGAATTCTTCGTCTTCGACGATGTTCGCTGGTCAACCGAAATGCAGGGCATGAGCTTCGCCATCAATTCCGATGAAGCGGCGTGGAGCTCCAACAAGAAGATCGAAGGCGGCAACACAGGCCATCGTCCCAAGGTCAAGGGCGGCTACTTCCCGGTTCCTCCTGTCGATTCACTGTCCGACCTGCGCGCCACCATGTGCCTGGTTCTGGAGCAGATGGGTGTGACGCCTGAAGTTCATCACCACGAAGTCGGTACTGCCGGCCAGTGCGAGATCGGCACCAAATTCGACACTCTGGTCAAGCGTGCCGACCAGACTCAGATCCTCAAGTACGTGGTACTGAACGTGGCTCACCAGTATGGCAAGACTGCCACCTTCATGCCCAAGCCGATCGTTGGCGACAACGGCAGCGGCATGCACGTGCATCAGTCTCTGTTCAAGGACGGCAACAACATGTTCGCCGGTGAACTGTATGGCGGACTGTCGGAAACTGCCCTGTTCTACATCGGCGGCATCATCAAGCACTCGCGTGCCATCAACGCCTTCTCCAACGCCTCTACCAACAGCTACAAGCGACTGGTTCCAGGCTTCGAAGCCCCGGTCATGCTGGCCTACTCCGCTCGTAACCGCTCTGCCTCCATCCGTATTCCTTATGTAGGCAACCCCAAAGGTCGTCGTATCGAGGTTCGCTACCCTGACCCAACCGGCAACCCTTACCTGACATTCTCGGCTCTGATGATGGCTGGCCTCGACGGTATCCAGAACAAGATCCACCCTGGCGACGCTGCCGACAAGGATCTGTACGACCTGCCAGCCGAAGAAGCAGCCAACATTCCACAGGTCTGCTCTTCTCTGGATCAGGCTCTGGAAGCTCTGGACGCCGATCGTGCCTTCCTGACTGCCGGTGGTGTGTTCACTGACGATCAGATCAATGGCTACATCAACCTGAAGATGGAAGAAGTCACTCGCATGCGCATGTCCACGCATCCGGTTGAATTCGATATGTACTACTCTTGCTGATGCAGATCGACTCTATCTGACTGCTTCAGATAGAGTTCTGGAAATGTTGCGCCACCATGAGTCTGTGGTGGCGCAATGGAATCAATGGCATGTCGAGACCTCTCCGACTGATCCATGATTTCTGCGCCAACCTCTCACCAGACATCCACGCCCCCTCTTCAGCGACGCAGCTACCCCCCCCCCGCTGGCGCGCTACTTGACCAGACCGACACCACGGTTCCGATAGCTCCGGGATGATGCTGTCATCCCCCGCTTCCCGCTATTCATTCAAGCAGGAAACCGGCAGATCGCCCTGCCCCATCAGCATCCAGTCTCCGCTTGTCTCCGCTTGCCTCCGCTTGCCTCCGCTCGTCTCCGCTCGTCTCCGCTCGTCTCCGCTCGTCTCCGCTCGTCTCCGCTCGTCTCCGCTCGTCTCTCCGCCCGTCTCCGCCCGTCTCCGCCCGTCTCAGCCCGTCTCAGCCCGTCTCAGCCCATTCACGCGCCTGTTCAATGACGGTGTGCGCTGAACGAATGTACAGGATCAGTCGATGGGAATTGACAGGCCGCTTCGATAGGTCAGGACTGGAAATGGGTGTCCACGAAACCGGGGGAAGTTCATCGACATGATCCGGGTGCTGAGCGTGATCACGGATGCGTTCGTTGCGCATCATCAGGTTCAGCTTCAGCAGCAGTTGCGCAGTGAACGGCCGGATTTGTTCGATGACTTTGTGGAGAAACCGTCCCCGTTCTGAAAAACAGGATCGTCGTTCCGCTCAAGCGACGGGACAATGACCCTCGATTAGCGTGAAAGATAGGCCCTCAATTAGCGTGGAAGCGCTCAATCCACATCAAACGTGGTCTTCACATGTTCCCATGCGTTGTTTAGATGCTGCTCCAGTGCTGACTCTGCCGAGTCGACGTCTCGTTCGAGTATCGCCTGGAATATGGTTCGATGATATTCATAGTTCAATGCATTGCGCTCTGGCGAGCGCTCCATTTTTTGCCAGTGCTCAGCCAACCACTGAGTGTAGGCTTGGTGCAAGGCCGGAAAGATCGGATTGCGAGGTATTCGATAGAAGACTTGGTGAAAGGCAACATCGGTTGCATAGAAGTCTTCCGAGCTATCAATTGAGTCATGGTTGTTACCCAGCGCAGTACGCAGCTGGCGTATATCGTCAGTCTGCGCACGAAGCGCTGCTTCACGAACCAAGGCGCGCTCCAGAAATATCCGACTTTGGTAGAGCGTCTTGACTCCGGAGCGTCCATGGGTCAGATGCTGAACCACCCCACCCATTGTGTCGAACGCTGCCTCATAGCCAGGCTTTCTAACCGTCGGACGAAAACGAGGTCGGTTTTCCAACATGCCTCGATTGGTCAATGCTGTAATCGCCTCACGAATGACGGTACGACTGGCCCCGTACTCTACACCGAGCTCTTTTTCAGCAGGCAATGGGCTATTGTCCGGCAACGCACCGGTAATGATACGTCGCTCTAGATCGCGAGCGATAGCATCCGCTGCTCGTTCTTGTTTCACCATTTCTCCTAAGTAAAAATAACGCCAGCGTGGGCGATATCTCGTAGCGAACATTGGCGCCCTGCCGACATGGCATCCTGATCGTTGGCACTGTTGAGAGTAGCCGCCAGGTAGCCTGCATTGAAACTGTCACCGGCGGCTGTCATGTCGACGATCGTTATGTTTTCAGTATCCATGTTTGTCATACAAGAAGTGTCGTTGCTGCCTGGCTCACCCAAAGACCACGGACCTGAGACTCCACACTTCATCGCGTCTCGAATGATGCCGTAGCTTTTGAGTCTGGCTAGCACAGCAACTTCATCAGAGTCGTTAAACAATGCCATGTCATCATCCACGAACGGTAGCGCGATGTCGGTGACACGCCACGCGTCCGCGATGTTGTTCTGTACTTGTTCAACCGATTCCCAGAGCGTTGGCCGATAGTTCGAATCAAACACCACTTTGACATTGTGCTCACGACGCAGCTTGTCGAATGCCCTAATCAGCAACGTGCGCACATGCGATTGAAGAATGCCCAAAGTGATCGCTGAAAGACACAGAACATCAAAGCCTGACAACGCTGTGAACTCGACACCAACGGTACTTTGAAAGAGCGTCCGCGCGGCCGACTTGTTGCGCCAGTAGTTAAACATTTGCTCACCGGTGTCGTCAGCGGCGATCGCATACAGCCCGATCAAACAATCGGATGAGCGTCGAATCCGCCCGGTGCTGATCGCTTCCGCCTCTATAAAACTCAGCATTCGGCCCGACAGCGGATCCTGCCCTGGAACATTAATGAAAGCTGTTTCAGCAGGTGTTGCCAGGAAGCGTTTCAAATACACAGCAGTATTGAGCGTGTCGCCGGCGAAGCCTAACCCCGCTGGATACTGAGCATCCTGACCGAGCATCAACTCGGCCATAGCCTCTCCAATACACGCAACGTGTCCGGCATGGGTCATTGAACTCATGGTCAGGACTTTTGACTCTAGGTGTTATTCATGAAAATTGTACATCTAATACCATCATATTAGGCTCATTGTATACATATAATACATTTGTGTCATACCAAAAGCGCCTAATAGAGGCTTTATGCCCAATAAAAACACATTTATCTTATTTTTTGTCATACAATACTTCGCAGCAACACATTGCCTCATTTGGATCCACGACGCCGTATGATTCACAGCAAAGCCACACATCTTCAGCTAGGCGCCATCTGCGCTCTGACAACCCAGGTGTTTCGCATCCCCCTGGCCCAAGTACTTAGCGATGCAATGCACGGTGACCACACCCATTTCGAGCTGGTGACGGTCACCGTGGAGCTGAAAACCGGAGAGAGCGGTACCGGGTACACCTACACCGGTGGCAAAGGCGGTCATGCGATCGCTGCGATGATTCAACATGATCTGGCTCCCTGGCTGGTTGGACAGAACGCAACCCATGTCGAGTCATTGAATGAGCAAATGCAATGGCATCTGCACTACGTCGGGCGCGGTGGTATAGCAAGCTTTGCCATAGCGGCCGTTGACATCGCATTGTGGGATCTCAGAGGTAAGCACCGTCAGGAGCCACTGTGGAAAATGGCCGGAGGACACGCCGACCGTTGTCAAGCCTACTGTGGTGGAATTGATCTGAATCTGTCTCTTGAAGAGCTGCTGTTCAACATACAGGGGTACCTCGATAGCGGTTTCAACGCCGTCAAGATCAAAGTCGGGCAACCGGATCTGGCCTCAGATGTTGAGCGCGTCGCAGCCGTTCGCGAACTGATCGGCTCTGACATTCGTTTTATGGTCGATGCAAATTATTCAATGAGCATCGAGCAGGCCCAGGCTGCGGCCGCAGCATTCAAGCCGTTTGATCTGACCTGGTTCGAAGAGCCCATCGAGCCGGATGATTTGAACGGCTTCCGCGTTATCGCTGAGCGGACCGGTATGCCGTTGGCGATGGGTGAAAATCTGCACACACACCATGAATTCCGACACGCACTTAACGAGGCGAGATTGTCCTATCTTCAGCCGGATGCGTCGAACTGTTGCGGTATTACCGGCTGGCTACAAGCCGCCAAAATGGCTGACAAACACGGCATACCCGTGTGCAGCCATGGCATGCAAGAGCTGCACGTCAGCCTGGTATCAGCCCAATCCAATGCCGGATTAATCGAAGTGCATTCCTTTCCGATCGATCAATACACACACCGACCCCTGGTCGTCGAACAACACTTGGCGATCGCTCCCGATACACCAGGCATCGGTGTGCAGTTCGACTGGGAAAAACTCAAACCCTCCCTTCAAACTACTTACAGGAAAGAATCATGAGTCTAAACGCCGCCTTCTACACGGGCAACAAACAGTTCTCACTCGAAACCGTTGAGTCTGTGCCACCCGGTACCGGTGAGGTACAGATCGATGTGGCCTATTGCGGCATTTGCGGTACCGACCTGCATGTCTATCTTGGTCACATGGATCAACGCATCGGCGACCATCGCGTAATCGGCCATGAAATGTCAGGGACAGTGAGTGCGATCGGCAAAGACGTTGACGGATACGCCATCGGTGAACCTGTCGTGGTACGTCCTCTGGATGCCTGTGGTGAGTGTCCTTCGTGTCTGCGTGGCTTCCCACACGTCTGCCAAAAACTGACCTTCTTGGGCTTGGACACCAACGGGGCATTTCAGCAGCAGTGGTCCGTGCCTGCGCACACGGTGCATAAACTGCCCAATACGCTCTCACTCGAACACGCCGCATTGATCGAACCGGTGGCGGTGGCCGTTCATGATGTCCGCCGTGGACAAGTGGCGGCTGGTGATGATGTACTGGTTATCGGTGGTGGCCCCATCGGGATGTTGATCGCCATGGTGGCAAAGCAAGCAGGAGCCGATGTCACGGTCTCGGAAATCAACACACATCGGCTGTCAATGGCAAAGGCCATGGGTATCAACACGGTCAACCCAAAGGATGAGGATGCTGCTGCTGCGCTAATGGCGTCCACCGGTGGTAAAGGCGTTGACGTGGTCTTCGAGGTCTCTGGGACCCAACCTGGTGTTGACCTGATGACAGCCGTTACAGCAACGCGTGGCCGAGTCGTCATGGTAGCCATACACGCCAACAAGCCAACGGTAGATCTGTTCCAGTTCTTCTGGAAGGAGATTGAGATGGTTGGTGCACGTGTGTATGAACCTTCTGACTATGAAGAAGCTATTCGACTGGTGGCCACCGAGGCGATTGATTCGAAACGCCTGATCACCAGCGTTCAGGCACTGCCCGACATTCAATCTGCGTTCGAGGAGTTGGCTGGAAACCCTAAAGCGATGAAAACGCTGATTCGTTGTAACGCAGCGGAGGCCTCATGAGCGTACTTGAGCAATTCGATCTTAGTGGTAAGACAGCCCTGGTTACGGGTTGCAAGCGCGGCATCGGCAAGGCCATGGCGATCGCGCTCGCTGAGGCTGGTGCCGACATCATCGGTGTCAGCGCCACACTTGAGTCCAACGGGAGTGATGTGGAGAAAGCGGTCACCGGATTGGGGCGTCAATTTGAAGGGCATGCTTGTGATTTTTCAGATCGTGCTGCATTGCTAGGGTTTATCGAGATTCTGCAACAGCGATCAACCGCGATTGACATCCTGGTGAACAACGCTGGCACGATCAAGCGCGCCCCCGCCGCGGAGCATAGCGACGCGCTCTGGGACGAAGTCATCGAGGTAAACCTCTCGGCACAGTTCATTCTGTCGCGCGAAATCGGTCGAGGCATGATCGAGCGAGGGAGCGGCAAGATCATCTTCACAGCCTCCTTGTTGACATTTCAAGGCGGTATCACCGTACCAGGTTATAGCGCGAGTAAAGGCGGTATTGGTCAATTGACCATGGCGCTAGCTAATGAGTGGGGCTCCAAAGGGATCAACGTCAATGCGATTGCGCCTGGGTACATTCGCACCGACAACACACAAGCCCTGCAAGACAACACGGAAAGACACGATGCCATTCTGGAGCGCATTCCAGCCGGGCGTTGGGGGGAGACACAGGATTTCGGTGGCCCCGTAGTGTTTCTCGCCTCGGCAGCATCCAACTACCTGCACGGCACCATCATCACCGTTGATGGTGGCTGGATGGGTCGCTGAACGATAGTCAGAACCACCAACTCGTTAGTGGCGTCAATGCCACTTTCATAAAAAAACCAAATCGGCGGATCCGCAAATTCCGTCATAAACCAGACAGCCTTTGGCTGCTATCAAGGAGCGTACGATCATGTCATACCGAACCCTGGTAAAACCGTTAACGGTTGCCACCCTTGCACTAACGATAGCCTCTTCCGCGCAAGCGGTTGAGACACTGCAATTTGCGCACGTCTATGAGATTGCAACCCCCTATCACCAAGCCATTGTAAAGGCTGCTGAAGAGCTCGAGAAACGTACTGAAGGACGCTACGAGATGAAGGTGTTTCCTGCCTCATCGCTGGGAAAGGAGACCGCAATCAATGAGGGATTGTCGCTGGGCACGGTCGATGCCATCTACACCGGGGCTGGATTTGCGGCGAATTCCTACGGTCCTATTTCCATTACTGATTTCCCGTTCACCTTACGAGGCTTCAAACATTGGCAAGCCTATGGCGAGAGCGATCTATTCGCTGAACTGTCGGAAGGCTACAAGAATGCAACGGGCAACGAGGTCGTGGCTCTGACGTACTACGGTGCACGGCACGTGACGTCCAACAAACCCATCCTAACCCCTGCTGACATGGAAAATGTGAAGATTCGCGTACCCAATGCGCCAGCCTACATGTTGTTTCCCGAAGCAGTTGGAGCCAACCCCACACCGATGGCATTCGCTGAAGTGTATCTGGCATTGCAACAAGGTGTCGTCGATGCTCAAGAGAATCCATTACCGACCATTCAGTTCAAGAAATTCTACGAGGTGCAAAGCAATATCAACTTAACCGGTCACATCACCAATTCTCTGATCACCGTCGTAGCTGGACACACCTTGTCAAAAATGGACGAGGCAGATCGTGAGATTTTCATCACGGTGTTAAAGGAAGCTGCACTTGATGCAAGCCAACAAATCGTCGACGCAGAGGCCTCGTTGGTGGAGTGGTTTCGTGAGCAAGGAAACACGGTGAATGAAGTGGACCGCGCACCGTTTATCGAAGCCGTCAAGCCAAGCCTTGTCAGTGATGACATGCCTTGGGAGGCGGATGTGTACGAACGTCTGCAAGCGATTCCAGACGCTTCCTGATACACGCCTTACTCGCTCAGTTTCAAGCAATGCCCTTACTCTGTAGCCTGGTATGCGATACCGGGCTTCAGCCACACTCACAAACGGAGGAGACTATGACCACACCACCGGACGACAACTCAGCACCGCTCGATCTGGACACGGCGCAATTCGATGAAGTCACTGATGACATCTCAGATGTGCTTTGGAGTGACATACCGGTATTACTTATTTTCTGGATTTTGTTCTTTATTGTCGCGCTACAGTTCTTTACACGCTATGTGCTGAATGACTCTCTCGCATGGACCGAGGAGATTGCACGTTTCTTTCTGATCTTTCTGGCCTTTGTCGGATCAATAACCTGCATTCGCAAAGGCTCTCACATCTATCTTGAATTCTTTTACCGCTACCTGCCAGCCACGATGATCAAGCCGATCGCTCAGTTCTGTGAGGTGGTGGTGGCCGTATTTTACAGCGCAGCGGGCTACCTGTGTATCGGTCTGGCACAGCGGACTTTCTCGCAGCGCATGATCTCTATTGATCTACCCAAGGGCATCATTTACTGGGTGGTCGTTGTGGCTTGCTTTGCGATGGCGCTGGTGTCGATGTTCAACCTCATCAAGCTTGCACGAAGGCCCGCTGCTGAAGTGGCAGCTGAGAAACTTGACCCCACACAAATGGCAGGTATCTGACCATGGAACTCACATTCATGTTCGCTCTTCTGGTCATCCTGCTGGTTTTGGGTGTACCGGTGGCAGTATCATTGGCGGGTGCGTCGCTCGTGTATATCCTTCTTGAAGGCCGCCCGGCGGTGGTACTGATTCATACCATGATCAACGGTGTGGACAGCTTCCCGCTACTGGCCATACCATTTTTTATACTGGCAGGACATTTAATGAATACCGCCGGTATTACTAACAAGATCTTCGCCTTCGCTCGTGCGTTGGTCGGTTGGATGCATGGTGGATTGGGCCATGTCAACGTCGGTGCCAGTGTGATCTTTGCAGGAATGTCAGGTGCGGCTGTTGCCGATGCTGGTGGACTGGGGACGATCGAGATCAAGGCCATGCGTGATGCGGGTTACGATATTGATTTTTCGGTGGGTATTACAGCAGCCTCCTCCACAATTGGTCCTATTATTCCACCCTCCTTGCCGTTGGTTATCTACGGGGTGATGGCGTCGGTATCCATTGGTGAGCTGTTTGCTGCCGGGTTGATACCGGGCTTGCTAATGGCCGTATCGCTGATGATCATGGTGGCCTGGTACTCTCGTCGCAGAAACTACCCTCGTGATTCGAAGTTTGAGCTCTCGCGTCTCAAATCAACGTTTAAGGCTGCGTTTCTGCCGTTGTTAACACCACTGATCATTATTGGCGGTATTGTCACGGGTGTATTTACACCGACTGAATCTGCAGTAGCCGCCGTTGTCTATGCCTTGTTCCTGGGCTTGGTAGTTTATCGAACCTTGAGTTTCAAACACCTGATCCGTGTGTCAATGGATACCATTGAGACCTCGGCTTCGATCCTGATGATTATCGCAGCCGCTTCAATTTTTGCCTATATTCTCACAGCCAACCAGGTAGCAGCCTCTCTGGGCGATATATTACTGGGTATCTCGGAGAACAAAAACGTCATCTTACTCATCATGATGGTTCTGGTATTAGCCATTGGACTGTTCATGGAAACCATTGCGGCCATCACCATATTGGTACCGGTCCTACTGCCCATTGCGAACCAGGTGGGTATTGATCCGGTACATCTCGGGATCATTGTAATCCTGAATCTGATGTTGGGCTTACTGACGCCACCGGTGGGTATGGTGTTGTATGTACTCTCACAAGTGTCGGGCGTTCGGTTCGAACGGTGTGTTGCGGCGACCATGCCATTTTTGGTTCCATTGATTATCGTGCTGTTTATTATCGTCTTCATTCCTGATATTGCCTTGTGGCTGCCGACCACATTCTATCGTTAAAGGTCGTCTTGAGTCTGAATGTGCAAGAGATAGTGCAACAAGCACCGGGGATCCCGGTGCTTGAGGTGACTCTACGAACACCGTCATCGCTCGAGGCGATCTCGCTCATGAGCCAGATCGAGAGGTATGGTTGATTCTGGTGTCTGAGCAAGGTTGAAAAAAGGTTCTATCCGGATCTCGCAACGGCTTCAGAGGAGCCTTGGTAGCTGAAGAGGCCATGGATCTTCAGGTGACGTTGGAGTTGCGAAACATCAACCTCCATCGGACCCATGGCCAGCCTCAAGACTATCGCACGATTGCTCAAACTCAAAGATCTCAAGCTCGTCGACTTTTCATTTCATCGGGACAGCACGGTTCGGCTTTACGTCAAACCATTCAAGAACGGGTGCCGCTGCCCAGACTGCGACCGCCGGTGCAAGATTGTCCGTACCCGCCCCAAGCTGCGCGAGTGGCGGGATCTGAGTGTAGGCGGACACCGCATGGTGTTCTGCTATTTCCCCAGGGAGATCCACTGCCCGACCCATGGACGCTGCGAAGAGAATATTCCCTGGGCGGCCCCTCATTCGCTCATCACCTACCGCTTCGAGCACACCTTGCTCAGCCTCTGCCAGAGCATGACACAGAAGGCGGCAGCGAAGCTGCTTCAGACCGCACCCTCAACGCTTTCGGACCTGCTGCATCGAAGCATCGAGCGACATCGTCATGGTCACAGGATCCGAGGCTTGCGTACCCTCGGTATCGACGAGATCTCCTACCACAAGCGCCACAAGTACGCGACGCTGATCTACGATCTCGATACGTCCAAAGTGGTCTGGATCGGCAAGGGTAGAGGCCGAGATACGATCGACCGCTTCTTCACTGAAGCGCTCAGCCCATGGCAACGCCAGCAGGTCCGTGCCGCCTGCTGCGACATGAGTGCAAGCTATATCGGCGCCATCCGCGAACATTGCCCTCAAGCCACTCTCGTGCTCGATCGCTTCCATATCGTCAAGGCCCTCAACGAGGCCGTCGATCAGGTGAGAAAGCAGGCCTGGCGGGAGGCATCGAAACACGACAAGAAGGCGGTCAAGGGGCTGCGCTGGATGCTCTATCGACATTCGAGTACCCGCTCACGCGCCGACACAGTCGCCCTGAAGGCACTGGAGAGGAGCAATCGTCGAATCTATCGTGCCTGGCGGCTCAAGGACGAGTTCGAGCAACTGTGGAACTATCGCAGCCGGTGAGGGGGCAAAGCGATTTCTCAAACGCTGGACACGGAGTGCGCTACTGAGCCGCATCGAACCGATACGCCGGTTTGTCAAAACCGTGCGCAAGCATCTCGATGCGGTGATTGCCTACAGCGATACGCGACTGACGAACGCGATCAGCGAGGGCATCAACCGCATTGCCAAGATCGTGAAGAACCGAGCCAGTGGCTTCCGTCACCTGGACGCATTTGCAGACATGATCTTTCTCACCATCGGGGACGTGGACATTCCTGCACAGATCCCACACCGCTTCCGTACATGCTGACTACATCGAAAATGCCTTGCTAAATAGCATCAACCGATGTTTGACTCATCGCGAGATCCGGATATAGCCCAAACAACATGTCGGCAAACTGCCTCTGCCATTCAGTGGCAAGGCATTGAGTATCTACAACCTGACGCAGGTCGACCAACCGGAACCCGCACTCGAGGAAGATGGTGACGCTGCTGCTCCCGTGCAATTCGAATTCATTGAAGAAGGCTTGCAAAGCACGTCTCTGCGATCCACCATCCTCGATACACTGGGATCGGCCATTATCGCCAATGCAATGGCAGATAATACAGGCACGTCACCGTCATCGCCAGGTATCCATGACAGCCCCATTCCGCCACTGGTGATCTACTACCAGAAAAGTGCAGACGGGGATGTCATTGTCGATATGCTGAAATCCACGCAGACCGAGTCCGTTGTCAAAGGCAGCGATCTTGAAGGGGGATCGAACGCAATCTGGATCGGCAAGGAAGTACCCACCAGGATCATCGATGACATCACTCGCGGCCTGCTGGACAGGCAGATACCTATCAGATCCATCAGTCACTTCCAGGACCCGGATTCGAAAACCAATATCATCCAGATAGGGACATCCCGGCGCAGCAGTCAGAATGACCTGGTGACCGAAAGCACGGTGGCCGAGTTTATCGAACAGCACCATGCGCTACAGACAGAGGATCAGAAAGAGCGGGAGGAGATTGCCGAGAAGCTCAAGGAAGCGGAAGACAACATCAACCGTACACTGCAGCAGCTCAAATACTGAACCTTTGCGTGCATGCTGATGAATTCAATCTGCAGTCACCGCCAGAACTCCCAGCGAGATCGTCGGGGTCAGTATCTGGATCTTGCCACTCTTTGTCCTGGCACCTTCGACTGTCTCCAGAATCACCCTGGCGGCTGTCTCGCCGATCTCGCGACGGGCGGTGCGGGACGTGGCGATCTTCCCGGGAAACCCCTCGAGCAGGCTCAGCCCGTTGAATCCTGCCAACGCGATCTTGCCCGGAATATCGATGCCCGCAGCGATGCAGTGGCACAAGCCGCCAAAGGCGAGGTCGTCATTGGAAAAATGAATGCAATCGAGGTCTGGTTGTCGCGCCAGAAGTTCGTCCGTCATGCGCCGTCCGCAGGCGATGGCCGATACCGTTGCCGCGCCCCCTTCCAGCTGGGCCCCATCGATCGTGTCAATGAAATCGAGCCCCTGATCGCGCAAAGCCTCGTGGAAACCCTTCTTTCGCTTGGCGGCCCTGGTGTCCTTGTCAAGGTTACGCCCGACATACCCAAAGCGTCGTCGGCCCGTTGCCAGAAGGGCTGACGCCATGTCGCGACCGGCCCCGGTATGCGAGAAGCCGACACAGGCATCCACCGGGTCGCCATCGCAATCCATGATCTGCACGATGGGAACACCGGCATCGGTCAGCAACTTCCGTGTTTCGCCGGGCTGGTCGAGCCCGGCCACGATCAGCCCGGCCGGCCGCCATGACAGCATGTTGCGAATGATGTCGTATTCGGTCTCGGGATCGTAGTCAGTCACGCCGAACACCGGCTGCAGCGCGGATCCCTTCAGGGCGTTGGTCACGCCAGACATGACCTGCGGAAAGACGATGTTGGTCAGGCTGGGAACAACAACCCCGATCAGGTCGGTGCGCTTGCTGGATAGCGACGCGGCCAGGTGATTCCCGTAGTACCCGATCTCGCGGGCGGCACGCTTCACCTTCTCGACATTGGCTTCGGACACGTCCTTGTCGCCCCGCAGCGCGCGGGAGGCTGTCATCTTGCTGACACCTGCTGCGGCCGCGACATCCACCAGAGTTTTTCTTGTTTTCACTCGCTTGCGTTCTCTCTCCGCTCTCCTCGATCCCTGATGCAGGGCTCCAATCGCTCACTCCCGAGATGTGCAACTCGGTGTTGACACATCATTGCAGCATGTTGTAGTGTTATCAATACCGGTATCGGTACCGGTATGGATATCAGTTTTAACCAAACCGATCAAACGCGAATTGGAAATAATTCGCATCAGCCATTTACCAGCACCTGATCCGGGTGCACAAAGGGGGAAAACATGAAGACCCAATTCCTGAAAACTACCGTTGCAGGCGTCGCGATTGCCGCGTCGTCGCTTGTTGCCACCGGCGCCATGGCGCAGGAGTACCAATGGACGTTCCAGACCTCGGCACAGGCTGGTGACAACTTCTTCCCGATCGAGGAAGCCTGGGCCGATCGCGTCAACGAGCTTTCCGATGGCCGTATCGAGATTACCGTTGTACCGGTGGGCACAGTAGTGGCGCACACAGAGACGCTCGACGCTGTCGGCGCCGGCATCCTGCAAGGCCACATTACCGACCCCTCCTACTTCTCCGGCAAGGATCCGGCCTTTGCCATGCTTGGCAACCTCGTGGGTGCCTGGTCAGATCCGGAACAGATGTTCGACTACATGGAGAACGGCGAGGGCAAAGCGCTGTTCAACGAACTGGTGAACCCTTACGGTCTGCAATTTCTCGGCGCGTCGGCGACCGGTGTCGAGGCGTTTCTGTCGACCAAGCCGCTCCACGGTGTTGATGACCTCAAGGGTGTCAAGCTGCGGGCACCCGAGGGCATGGTTCAGGAAGTCTTTGCCGCCGCCGGTGCATCGCCGGTAAACCTGCCCGGTTCCGAGGTCTATACCGCGCTGGAAAAGGGCGTGATCGACGCGGCCGACTACACCGTGTTCTCGACCAACCACGCGCAGGGCATGCATGAGTTCGCCAAGTATCCGCTCTACCCCGGTTTCCACTCGATGCCGGTTATCGAGGTATCCATGACCAAGGCGATCTACGACGAGCTGCCGGAAGACCTTCAGAGCATCCTGAACGATTCGGTCTCGGTGTTTGCCCGGGACATGATCTCGCAGCTCGATGTTCAGAACGAAGCCGCTGTCGCTGAGGCGCAGGCCGACCCGGAAATCACCGTGATCAACTGGTCCGATGAAGAACGCGCAAAGTTCCGCAGCATTGCCAAGTCTCAATGGGCCAACTGGGCAGAGCGCTCCGAGATGGCAGGCAAGGCCTATGAAAGCGTCACCGCCTACCTGACCGAAAAGGGTCTTCTGGCCGAGTGATGACTGCCTGACGGCAAGATCGGAAGGGGCCGGCTTCGGCCCCTTCATCAAACACCACACCGCTTACGTTCCGGGAGGAAACAATGGCACAAAATGACGCGGCGATGACCGACGCCGAAATAGAAGCGCAGCTGGAGGCGCTCAAGAAGGTTCATGAAGAAGACAGCGCCGGTCCTCAGAACGCGCTGGATCGTGGCATCATCACGGTTGGTTCGGCATTCAGCTTCCTGTTTGCCATCGCAACGGTGTTCTCGCTCTACGAGATCGTTGTCCGTTATTTTTTCAATTCCCCTACAATCTGGGTGCACGAAACAGTCATCGCGCTGATTGCGACCTGTTACCTGTACGGCGGCATGCAGTGTCTTGCTGCCGACAAGCATATTCGCATCGGGTTGATCTATTTCAACACCAGCGGCGGAACACGAAGACTGCTGGATATCGTGAACGGCCTGCTTGCGCTGTTCTTTGCCATGGCGATTGCCTACGCGGCCTACACGATGGTCGAAAAGTCGTGGTGGACCCCGCAGGGTGAATTCCGGCTCGAACGCTCCGGTTCGGCGTGGAATCCGATCACGCCAGCCATCATCAAGATGATGCTCCTGGTGACGTCGATCGTGCTGGCAATCCAGTCCGTCGGCCAAATCCTGACCGCCTGGAAAGGCACCGGCTATCGTCAGAGCACCGGCGAGGCGCCGAGCAAACTTGCCATTGCCGCCATCGCAATCGTCTTTGGCATCCTGGCAATCGGTGGCTACCTGTTGTTTTCCGAAGGACGGAACCTGGGCATTCAGTCTGGTTCGTTTCTGCTCGTGGGATCCATCATGATCCTGATCCTGACCGGCATCCCGCTGGCCTTCGTGACAGGGCTGATTGCGATCCTGTTCACCATCGCCTGGTTCGGGTCGGTAGGCGTGCCGCTGGTTTCCAGCCGAATCTATTCATTCGTCAACGAATACGTACTTGTCGCCATTCCGATGTTCGTGCTGATGGCCTCGCTGCTGGACCGATCGGGCATGGCGCGTGATCTGTATGACGCAATGCGCCTGATCGCCGGCAGAATCAAGGGTGGTGTGGCTGTGCAGACGCTGGTCGCAGCGGTCTTCCTTGCGGCAATCTCCGGCATCATCGGCGGCGAGATCGTCCTGCTGGGCCTGATCGCTCTGCCGCAGATGCTGCGGCTTGGTTACAACCGGGCGCTGGCCATCGGCACGGTATGCGCCGGCGGCTCACTGGGCACGATGATCCCCCCCTCGATCGTACTGATCGTCTACGGACTGACCGCCAGCGTCTCGATTGGCGACCTGTTCCTGGCAACAGTCACTCCCGGCCTCATGCTGGCGTCGTTCTACATCATCTACATCCTTGTGCGCTGCCACATGAACCCCGAGATGGGTCCGCCGATCTCGGACGAAGAGCTTGACATTCCAACGTCTGAAAAACTGCGCAAGTTGCGTGGCGTGATCCTGCCGGTCGGTGTGGCAGTCACGGTTCTCGGTTCCATCTACGGCGGCATCGCCTCGGTGACGGAAGCTGCGGCAATGGGTGTGGTCGGCGTGTTCCTGTCAGCAGCGATCCGACGCGAAGTGACCTGGGAGCTGATCCGTGACAGTCTGAAACAGACGCTGGAAACCTGCGGCATGATCATCTGGATCGGTCTCGGAGCGGCAGCTCTGGTGGGTGTCTACAACCTGATGGGCGGCAACCGCTTCATCGAAAGCACCATCCTCGACAGCGGCGCATCGCCGATGGTCATCGTGCTCATCATGATGGCTATCCTGGTGGTGCTGGGCCTCTTCATGGACTGGATCGGCATCGCGCTTCTGACCATGCCGATCTTCGTACCGATCATCATCAAGCTGGGCATGGACCCGGTCTGGTTCGGCATTCTCTTCGCGATGAACATGCAGGTCAGCTATCTCTCACCGCCCTTCGGCCCGGCCGCCTTCTACCTGAAATCGGTGGCGCCCAAGGACATGAGCCTGTCGGAGATCTTCCGAGCGTTGATCCCCTTCATCTGCATCCAGGTCGTGGCACTCGCCATCATCCTGGTCTTCCCCGACGTTGCCCTGTGGCTGCCCGAATGGGTGAAAGGAAACTGATATGAAAAACTCTAGCAAGAATATCGCTGTCATCGGCCTGGGTTCGATGGGATACGGAATGGCCGCATCGGCGCTGCGCGGTGAACACAAGGTCTGGGGAGCAGACATCAACCCCGACCAGGTGGCCCGGTTCCAGGCCGAGGGAGGTCAGGGCAGCGCCCTGAACGAAGCCGCCGGAGAGCTGGACGCAGTCGCCGTGGTCGTGCTGAACGCCGCCCAGACCGAAAGCGTTCTGTTCGGTGAAGATGGCATCGTGGCTCGGCTGAAGCCCGGGTCGGTTGTTCTGGCCTGTGCCACCGTGCCACCGGCGTTTGCCCGTGACATGGCGGCGCGTTGTAGCGACACCGGTGTCCACTACCTCGATGCGCCGATTTCAGGCGGGGCGGCCAAGGCCGCCAGCGGAGAACTGTCCATCATGGCCTCGGGCACACCTGAAGCGTTCAGCGCCGCACGGCCGCTGCTGGACAGCATTGCCCAGACCGTGTTCGAGCTCGGCGATGAGCCGGGTGCCGGCAGCGCCATGAAGGCAGTCAACCAGCTGCTGGCCGGGGTGCATATTGCCACCATGGCCGAGGCACTGACCTTCGGCATGACCCAGGGTGTGGCACCGGACAAGTTCGTCGAGGTCATCAGCAAGTGCGCCGGCACCAGCTGGATGCTGGAAAATCGCGCGCCACATATCGTGGCCGGCGACTACACGCCGCTCAGTTCGGTCAATATCTGGCCAAAGGATCTGGGCATCGTGCTCGACATTGCCAAATCGGCGCAGTTCAGCGCTCCGATCACGGCCGCAGCGATGCAGCAGTTTCTCGCCGCTGCCGGGATGGGCCATGGTTGGGAAGACGATGCCGCCGTGGCCAAGGTGTATGCCCGCAATGCCGGGCTGACATTGCCGGGAGAAGAGAAATGACGACGGTTCTTGGCTGTATCGCCGACGATTTCACCGGTGCTACCGATCTGGCCGGCCTCCTGGCCCGCAGCGGCGTGCGTGTCTCTCTGCGCATCGGGGTGCCCTCCGAGCCCCCTGCCGACCCGGCCGCCTTCGAGGTGATCGCACTGAAATCGCGTACCGCCCCGGTGGATGAGGCCGTGGCGGAAACCCGCAGAGCACTGACATGGTTGCGGGAGGCCGGGGCGCAAAGGTTCTTCTGGAAATATTGCTCCACCTTCGACTCCACGGCGGAGGGCAATATCGGCCCCGTCGCCGAAGCGCTGATGGCAGAGCTTGGCACCGACCAGACGATCTACTGCCCGGCCTTCCCGGAAAACGGGCGCTCGATCTTCATGGGCAATCTCTTCGTCGGGCGTCAGCCGTTGGCGGAAAGCCCGATGAAGGATCACCCGCTGACACCGATGCGCGACAGCAACCTGATGCGGCTTCTGGAGCCGCAAGTCACCCGGGCAGTCGGGCTGGCCGACCGCTTGACAGTGTCTCGGGGGCCGCAGGCACTGCGGGCGGAACTGGACGCGCTGAAGGCGCAGGGCGTGGCGCATGTGGTGGTCGACGCGGTGGCCAATGAGGACCTCACGGTCATCGCCGAGGCCTGCCGCGACATGATGCTGATGACCGGCGGCAGTGCCGTCGCCATGCCCTTGCCCGCACTGTACCTGGCCGATGGCACGCTGTCGGCGGATGCGCCCAAGGCCGAGACACCGCAGATTGACGCCAGAACCATCGTGCTATCGGGCAGTTGCTCGGCGATGACCAACAAGCAGGTGGCAGACTATACCAGCCGCGGCGTGCCCGCTTTCCAGCTTGACCCGCTGTCCCTGGCCGAGAACGGCCCGCAGAAGGCGCTGGACTGGCTGGCGAAGCAAGACCTGGAAAAGGCCCCGCTGATCTATGCCACGGCCAATCCCGAGAGCGTGCGCGCCGCACAGGAAAAGCTCGGTGTCGCCGGCGCCGGCGAGATCGTCGAGGCGACGCTCTCGGCCTGTGCGGTGGCGGCGCGCGACAATGGCGCACGCCGGGTGATCGTCGCGGGCGGCGAGACCTCGGGCGCGGTCACCAAGGCGCTGGGGGTCACACAACTCGACATCGGCATCGAGATCGCACCGGGCGTACCCTGGACCTATTGCAACTCGGGCGGGCACCCGATCGCGCTCACCCTGAAATCCGGCAATTTCGGCAGCGAGACTTTCTTCACCGACGCCCAGGAAAGGCTTGCATCATGAGCACCGAGGCGCGCCTGCGAGAGCAGATCTGCCTGCTGGCCCGGTCGATGTTCGACCGCGGCCTGACCGGCGGCAGTACCGGCAACATTTCGGCTCGGACCGAGGATGGAGGGCTGCTGGTCAGCCCCACAGGCACCAGTTTCGGGCGGCTCGATCCTGCCCGACTCAGTCGCTTCGATGCAGCAGGCAAGCACATCGAAGGCGACAAGCCAACCAAGGAGATGCCGCTGCACTCTGCCTTCTACGACACGAGGAGCACCGCCGGCGCGGTGGTGCACCTGCACTCCTGCCACTCGGTGGCGCTGTCGATGATGCCGGATGTGGACGAGGACAACTTCCTGCCGCCGCTCACACCCTACGGCATCATGAAACTGGGCCGCGTCAAGCTCCTGCCCTTCTTCCTGCCGGGTGACCCGGGGATGGGCGAGGCAGTTCGCGGGCTGGCCGGCAAACGCACGGCGGTGATGCTGGCCAATCACGGCCCCGTGGTGGCAGGCAAGGACATCGAGGCTGCCTGCAATGCCATCGAGGAACTTGAAGACACCGCGCGCCTGGCAATGCTGACGCGCGGCATGAATCCGCGCGCCCTGACCGAGATTCAGGTCCGGGACCTGATCACCAAATTCGATGTGGAGTGGGACGCATGAAATTTTCTGCCAATCTGGGCTTTCTGTGGAATGACCGGCCCTTGCCCGAGGCCATCCGCGCCGCCAAGGCGGCCGGCTTCGACGCCGTGGAATGCCACTGGCCTTACGATATACCCGCCGACGAGGTGAAGGCTGCCCTGCGCGAGACAGGTCTGCCAATGCTGGGACTCAATACCCGTCGCGGCGACGTCAACGCCGGCGACAACGGCCTCTCCGCCATTCCCGGACGCGAGGCCGAGGCGCGGGCCGCGATCGACGAGGCCATCGCCTATGCCACCGCCATCGGCACCTCGAAGATTCACGTCATGGCAGGTTTTGCCAATGGTCACGAGGCCCATCAATGCTTTGTCGCGAACCTGCAATACGCCTGCACACAAGCCGCCCCACACGACATCACCATCCTGATCGAACCGCTGAACAAATACGATGCAGCCGGCTATTTTCTGACCACGACCGAGCAGGCGCTGGCGATCATCGAGGCGGTGGCGGCGCCGACCCTCAAGCTGATGTTCGATTGCTACCATGTTCAGCTGATGGAGGGCGATCTGACCCACAGAATCGAGGCGCTCCTGCCGTGGATCGGTCATATCCAGTTTGCCTCGGTGCCGGATCGTGGTGCTCCCGATCATGGCGAGATCAACTACGACCACGTGTTCGAGCTCACCCGTCGGCTAGGCTATGACTCCCCGCTCGGCGCGGAATACAAGCCTGGTGGCAACACCGACGACACGCTTGGCTGGCTCAACAGGCCGGTAGCCGACAGTGTGTAGGCCACCATTGATACAGGAATCCCTGCCATGACTGCCCAACAGATCACCTTGCGCGAATTCCTGCTGTCGAAACAAGGTCAGCACCCGCTGGACAAGGACCTGATCTTCCTGCTGGAGGATATCGCGACCTCCTGTCGCGTCATCTCGCACCAGATCCGCGGCGGTGCCTTTGCCGGCCAGCTTGGCGCCACCGACTCGACAAACGTGCAGGGTGAGACGCAGAAGCAGCTCGATGTGATCGCCAACGAGGTTTTCGTCCGACACTGTTCGAACTGCAACCGGGTAGCAGCCCTGGTCTCCGAAGAGGTCGACGAGGTCTACTGGCTGAAGGCCAGGCCGCAGCCCGGTGACTACCTGGTCTATTTCGATCCGCTTGACGGTTCGTCGAACCTCGACGTCAATCTTTCCGTGGGTTCGATCTTCTCGATCTCACAGCTGCCCTCGGCAATCGACGCCAGCGACGACCGCTCGGTCCTGTTGGCCGGATCCGCACAGATCTGCGCCGGTTACTCGGTCTATGGGCCATCGACCTCACTGGTGATTACCACCGGCAGCGGGGTCAATGGCTTCACCCACCAGCAGGGCACCGGCGAATTCCGCCTGACGTTTCCCGACATGGTGATCCCCGAAACCACCAGTGAGTTCGCCATCAACGCCTCGCGATACACGCTGTGGGAGCCACCGGTGCGGCGCTACTACGACGAATGCATCGCAGGCACCAACGGCCCGCGTGGCAAGACCTTCAACATGCGCTGGACAGCCTCGATGGTGGCCGAGGTGCACCGGATTCTGACACGCGGCGGCGTCTTTCTCTATCCAGAAGACGCTGGTAATGCCGACGCCGGCGGCAAGCTTCGGCTGATGTACGAGGCCAATCCGATGGCACTGATTGTCGAGCAGGCCGGTGGCGCGGCCACCACCGGTTCGGACCGCATTCTGGACCTGCAGCCTAGCTCGCATCATCAACGTGTGCCCGTGATCCTCGGTTCGCGGGAAGAAGTCGATGTACTGAACCGATACCACCGCGACGCCTGACCGGCGCTACATTCCGAACCCTGTACCTTCACTGGCGCGCGGCGCCACAAAGGAGCCCCCTGTCATGCCCCTGATATCCCTTCGCCAACTGCTCGATCATGCCGCCGAGCACGACTACGGCCTGCCCGCCTTCAACGTCAACAACATGGAACAGATGCTGGCCATCATGAAGGCGGCTGACAAGGCAGATAGCCCGGTCATCATGCAGGCCAGTCGCGGCGCTCGGGAATTTGCCAACGACATCGTTCTTGGACACCTTATCCGCGCGGCGATCGAGATGTACCCTCATCTGCCGATCTGCATGCATCAGGACCACGGCAATTCACCGCAAACCTGTCTGTCAGCCCTGATGAACGGCTTCTCTTCAGTGATGATGGACGGCTCCCTGAGTGAGGACGGCTCAACACCGTCGGACTTCGAATACAACGCCACCGTCACGGCCAGAGTCAGCGAAATGGCCCACCTGGTCGGAGCATCGATCGAGGGCGAGATCGGGCATCTTGGCTCGCTGGAAACCGGCAAGGGTGAGGCGGAAGATGGCCACGGATTCGAGGGCGAACTGAGCCGTGACCAGTTGGTCACGGATGCCGATGAAGCCGCGGAATTCGTGCGACGCACCGAGGTCGATGCTCTGGCTGTAGCCATCGGAACCAGCCACGGTGCCTACAAGTTCAGCCGCAAACCCGATGGCGATATCCTTGCAATGGATGCGCTCAGGAAGATCCATGCAAAACTGCCAGACACGCACCTGGTGATGCACGGCTCATCCTCTGTTCCGCAGGAGCTGCAGGACATCATCAACCAGTATGGCGGTGAGATTGCCCCCACCTGGGGCGTGCCCCTGGAAGAGATAGAACTGGGTATCAGGAACGGGGTACGCAAGGTGAACATCGACACCGACCTGCGCATGGCACTGACCGGCGCTATTCGCAAGGTGCTGACAGAAGACAAGGGGCAGTTCGATCCGCGCAAATACCTGGCACCGGGTGTCGAGGCCATGTCGGCGGTCTGCTTCGACCGGTTTGAACGGTTCGGTTGCGCGGGAATGGCGTCAAGGATCCCGGCCATTCCGCTCTCGGACATGGCGAGACGATACATGTCAGGAAGCTTGAAACCGGCTTCCTGCTGATCAGGCCCTGCCGCCAGTGGTCGCTTTCGCAAGGGACCGCTTTCGCAAGTATTCGACCCGGGAGAATGCGCCGCCGAGCCGCCGCGATGACTGGCGCGCCTCGGCCGGCGAATGCGCAGACCTTGCAGTTTTCGGCGCAGACAGCCACCCTTGCCATCAACCAGCGCACAGAGTTCTGACTCTGCTTCGGTTGTAGCAAACCTGTCATTTATTTGTCATACATTGGGCGGTGACACTTCCTTGTCATGCCTGCAAAGTCCAGGCAGCCAACACCTGCAGTGACTGGCGCAAACGCCATTCATTGTCATTTTCGAGAGAATTCAATGACCGACAAGCATACGCACCGCCTCTCCGCCGATGACTGGGATGAAGTGAATTTCCCACGTTGCGCGGAATCCGACTTCGACCGTGTTCTTGAAACAACCCTGACACGACGTGGCTTTCTCAGTGGCGTTCTGGCCTTCGGATCGGCCGCTGCCGTCATGGGCCCCGGACTGCTGAGCGCCAGTGCAGCGCGCGCCGAAGAACTTGCCAGTGTATCCCGCTTCCCGTTCAAGCCCATCGACATCCAGACTGATGGCACCGTGCATGTTCCCGAAGGCTATCAATGGAAAGTGCTGACGCGTTGGGGCGACCCCCTGTTCACCGATGCCGACGGTTACGACATCACTGACGGCGGCTCGCCCGAGTTGTCCGATCGCATTTTCGGTGAAAACACTGACGGCATGGAAACCTTCGTCTATCAGGGTCATCAACTGCTCGTCGTCAATCACGAGTACACCAACAATGACATCAACCTGCCTGCAGCCCAGGAAGGGACACCCGCCAGTGCCGACGATGTACTGAAACTGCAGAACCTGCAGGGCATTTCCGTCATCGAGATCACCGAAGGTGACAATGGCTGGCAGATCGTCAAGGACAGCCCGTACAACCGTCGCATCACTCACAATTCACCCATGCGCATAGCGGGACCGGCAGCGGGGCATGACCTGTTGAAGACCGCTGCCGACCCCAGTGGCACCCAGTCCCTGGGAACCATGAACAACTGCGGTTCTGGACGCACTCCCTGGGGCACCTACCTCACCTGCGAAGAAAACTTCAATGGCTACTTCGGCTCCACTGACGCGGAAAAGGCCCCTGCCTCCGAACTGGTAGGCGCCGGCTATTCTCGCTACGGCATCGGTGCCGATGGCTGGGGCTACGACTATCACAAGTGGGACGAGCGATTCGATACCGCCAAGACACCCAACGAACCTCATCGGGTCGGCTGGGTTGTGGAGATCGATCCGAACAATCCTGAATCCACACCGGTGAAGCACACGGGACTCGGCCGCTTCAAGCACGAGAACGCGGAAGTGGTTGTGGCACACGATGGTCGTATCGTTGTCTACATGGGAGATGACGAGCGCGGTGAATTCATCTACCGATTCGTCTCCAACGGCACCTATGCACCGGGTGCCAGCACCGAAGGCCTGCTCGACGATGGCATCCTGTATGCCGCGAAATTCAATGACGATCAGACTGGCCAATGGGTCGCGCTGACGCCAGAGAGCACCGGCATGGAACAGGCCGAGCTGCTGATTTTCGCCCGTCAGGCAGCATCCGCCGTTGGCGCAACCACCATGGATCGCCCGGAATGGATCTCTGCCAACCCGCATGCCATCGAGGTGTACTGCTGCCTGACCAACAACAAGAACCGCGGCGTCCAGCCCAATGCCGGCGGCGACGATACATCGGTCAATGGCCCCAACCCCCGCGAAACCAACCATTACGGACAGATCGTGCGCTGGCGGCCACACAACGATGATCACGCCAGCGAGACCTTTGACTGGGATCTGTACGTCATGGCCGGCAATCCGGAGCTGTACAACAACCAGTACGGCGGCTCGGAGAACATCACCGCCGGCAATCTGTTCAACTCACCCGACGGCATGGCCTTCGACAGCAATGGTCTGCTGTGGATCCAGACCGATGGCGACGACAGCAATGAAGAGGATTTCGCGGGCATGGGCAACAACCAGATGCTGGTGGGTGACCCGGCAACCGGTGAAATCGCCCGCTTTCTGACCGGACCGAAAGGCAGTGAAGTCACCGGACTGGCCTGGTCTGCGGATCGTCGCACGATGTTTGTCGGCATCCAGCATCCCGGTGGTGAGTTCCCGGATGCCGGCTCGCTGCCGCGCTCTTCCATCATCACCGTCAAGCGTGATGACAACGGCCTGGTGGGCTAGCACGCCCCAGTAGAAAAAGGCCAGAGATTGCGGACGGCCTTGAGGGTCGTCCGCTCTTGATCAGTCTGTACCAGCGCAAGCGCTGGCTGCCCTCCCCTTGTCCGGTCTCGACCCGCTCATCGTGTTCTCCGGCTGATGGCCGGTGGTCTGCATTTCCCGGGAACGATGCACCGGGCTTCTGCATCAGCAGACAATGACCCGATAGAAGGAAGCCGAGATCCGGAAGAATCGCATATACCGCACACAGCCTGGCCTCTGTGTCACACAATTCACAAGGAATATCCCCGGTTCTGACAGTGCCAGACGCCAATTGACCGGTTTCTGCGGTACCGTGCATCCCCATCGCCAATGAGCGGGCATGCACAGTAACGGAAACGGCGACAGTCGCTTCAACTGAACATGGCCATGCATTCGGCGGCAGTTGCATTCATCGTCGGACATAACGGGTATTGGTCGTGAAGAAACAAACGGTACGTGACGTGAAAGGGTTATTGGACAATAACGTCATTACCCCTGGTCAGAGCGACGAGATCAATCAGGTGATCAGGAAGTTCTCGGTGGCGATCACGCCGCACGTGATGGACACCCTGTTGCAGAAGGAAGGTTCCGGGCTTTCCAGACAGTTCCTGCCTTCGGTGGCCGAACTCGACGAATCATCCGCCGAATCAAGTGATCCCATTGGTGATCAGTCTCATTCGCCTGTCCCCGGCATCATCCACCGCTACGAGGACCGCCTCCTGCTCAATGTGGTCCAGACCTGCGCCGTTTACTGCCGGTACTGTTTTCGACGCGAGAATGTCGGCTCCGGTAACGCCGGACTGACACCCTCCCAACTCGAGCATGCGCTGGATTACATCCGCGCGGACAGTAACCTGTGGGAAGTCATTCTCAGTGGCGGAGACCCGCTGACTCTGTCACCACGCCGACTGGAATACATCATCAGCCAGCTTCGAGACATGGCGCATATCGGCATTGTCCGATTCCATACCCGAGTACCCACGGTGGCCCCGGAGAAGATCAACAACGAACTGATCGCGGCCTTGAAACAGCATCCTGCCGTCTATCTGGTTCTGCATGTCAACCATCCAGACGAGCTGACACCGCCGGTGTGCGAGAAGCTGTCCTTGCTGGCAGATGCCGGTATTCCCCTGCTGAGCCAGTCGGTACTGCTCAGGAACATCAATGACAATGCCGATGTGCTGACCAGACTGTTCAGAAAACTGCTGGTCAACAGGGTCAAACCCTATTACCTGCACCACGGTGACCTGGCGAAGGGCACACGCCATTTCCGCACATCCATAGCACAAGGCCAGGCCTTGATGAAGGAACTACGCGGACCGGTGTCAGGGCTGTGCCAACCACATTACGTGCTGGACCTGCCGGGTGGCGCCGGCAAGGTACCGATCGGTCCGCAATATCTGACGACGACTGGCGAGAACACCCACACGGTTGAGGATGTCGCGGGGTGCAGTCATTGTTATGTGGATGACTGCCTGCCCGTGGAAGCTGAGTGATAGGCCGTAACAGACTGCCCTGACTGAGGCTTCTCTTGCCAACGAGCCTCACTGAACGGCTCGACCGACTACCTTCGCGGCCGATTCTTGCCGAATACCCGCACCCACTACCTTCGCTAACGATCCTGCAGACTACCCGCACAGACAGCGCGAACGGGACTACAACCACCCGCCCCGTTCGTCGGTTTGCCGAATCCGAACCAATTCAATGGTAGACGGGATTCGCCGTCAGGACGGCGATGTCGGCGGCGTAAAGAAAGAAGCCGGCGTCAGAATGGTATTGGTCTGGCTGACCAGATTGCCTGCCTCGGCACTGAGCTTCAGGAACTTCTGCCAATCCGGATCAGCCGCCAGGGCCTTGCGCTTCTCGGCCCGGTCTGCCGCACTCTCGTATACCCAGATGTGGACGTAGGAATTCACATTTCCGGTTTCCACTGCGCCATAGACAACCGGATAGCCCAGATGCCTCGACTGAGGAGCCCAGCCATTATCCTCATAGAGCTTCATGTGCTTCTTGATGGTACCTGGCCGGCAGACATAGGTTCGTAGATCGTAGATCATGCGTCGGAATCTCCGTTTGAGTTGAAAATATCGAGTAGCGAAACAACAAGGTCACGTGCTGAATAGACGGTCATGACTGTGCCGGCGATGGGAATGACGACATACAGCAACGAACCGGGGAGTTGCAGAATGGGCGTCAGCGCGGTGTTTCGATCCCATATGAGATAGCCGTAGTACGTCATGACCAGCAGAAAGCACAGGCACAGAAGAGTCACCAGTAGTCGCAGTACGGCAGCAAGACGCGTATCACCCAGTGAGTCCTGCAGCCAGGAGACCACGAAATGATCACGCTCTCGCCACAACGCGGCAGCCCCGATGAAGACCATCCAGGCAAACAGGCCCTGCACCACCTCATCAAACCAGGCGAAGCCTGCAAACTGAAAGGTTCTGGCCAGCACGTTGATGAACAGCAGCAAGAACAGACTCACCAGGCACAACATGGCGATGGCGCGCAGAGTCTTGCCCGCGACCGTATCGATGTATTGCAGCATCATTGTCCCATCACCGCATACGGCAACCAGGTTGATATTTGAGGTATGCAGATGACCGCCAACAGCACCAGCATGATGCCCAGCAGATAAGGCGTCAACGCCTTCGAAAGTCTGGCCACCGTGAGTTCCGCTATGGACGACACGGCAAACAGCACCATGCCCACAGGCGGTGTCAACAGACCGACCATGGAACACATGATCATGATGACACCAAACTGAATGGGGTCCATACCCAGCTCGTTCACAACCGGCAGAAACAGGGGAACGGTCAGCACGATAACGGCAATCCCCTCGAGAAACATCCCCAGTATCAACAAGGTAATCACGATGATCGCCATCACCACCCAGGGAGTCTCTGAAAATGCAAGCATGCCACTCACCAGCTGATCAGGAATGCGTTGATGAATCAGAAGCCAGCCGAAGAATCCGGCACAGGCAATCACGAACATGACGCGTATGGTATGAACCAGGGTCTCCCACAGGATGACTGGCAAATCACCCGGCTTCACTTCCCTGTACACGAACATGGAAAGAAACAGGGCGTAGGCCGATGCAGCAACGCCCGCCTCGGTCGGGGTGAACAGGCCACCGAATATGCCGGCAATGATGATGATCGGCGTGACGAGCGATAGTACGCTGTCCAGAAAGCTGCGAAAGATCTCCGGCCAGTCCGTGTAATCCCGGCGTGGCATGTCGTTTTTCAAAGCCACGATGTACACGGCACACATGAGTGCCACAGCCATCAGCAAACCCGGAACCACGCCTGCCAGAAAAAGCTTGGAAACAGACACCCCGGTTATCGAGGAATACAGTACAAACGGGATGGACGGTGGGAATACGGGACCGATGGTGGAAGACGCAGCCGTGATCGCGGCCGAGAACTCGGGATCGTAACCCCGATCCTTCATCGCCTTCAGTTCAACCTGACCCAGACCTGCAGCATCGGCCACGGCCGCCCCCGACATGCCCGAGAAGAACAGCGAAGCCAGCACATTGACCTGCCCGAGACCGCCACGAATCTGTCCGACCACGGCATCGGCAAACCGGAATATACGGTGTGTGATTCCACCGGTATTCATGAGGTTGCCGGCCAGAATGAAGAACGGGATGGCCAGCAGGGTAAAACCGGTGGTCGCCGAGTACATGCGCTGCGGCAGCATCATCAGGATGTTGTAATCACCCAGGAAAATATAGAACCCTGCCGCCGTCAGACCCAGGGCTATCGCGATGGGGACTCCGGCGAATATCAGCAGGATCAATACACCCAGAATCAGGAAGGTAACCATCTGGAATTCAGCTCCGATTGACGGTAGCGGGCAGCGGAATGCAGCCCACTACCGGATTGATGGTAGTGATATGTCCACCTGATGATTGCCGGTTCGAAGCCGGAATTCTCAGGTGGACGAGCCACTATTCCAATAGTCCCAGAAAGGTTGTCATGTTCTCTTCGCCGCTGTATTCAGCGACACGTTCTCGTGCCGCCCCCATCAAGGCTGCGAATGGTGCAAGGTCGGGTTCGGTCACATCCATACCACGCTCTGCCAGTTCGGCTATTTCCGCTTTCTCCTGCGCCAGCACAGCATCGCGCATCAGCTGTGCCGCAGCTGCACTTTCCTCTCGCAGAATGGTTTGCTGCTCGGCGCTCAGTTTGTCCCAGCTGTTCTTGTTCACCACGTGCACCATCGAGTTGTACACATGTCGAGTCAGAGCCAGGTGTTTCTGGAACTCGTCCAGCTTGTAGTGGTAGATCACGCCAATGGGATTTTCCTGACCATCCACGACGCCCTGATTCAAGGCATTGGGCAACTCGGGAAAGGCAATCTGGGTCGTGGCAGCCCCCAGGCCTTCCATGGCAGCGACTATCTGCAGTTCTGGCGGAGTACGCAGTTTCAGGCCCTTGACATCGTCCGGGCTGTTGATGGGTCGCTGTGAATTGGTGATGTTCCTGAAGCCGTACTCCCAGTGAGAGAGCATGATGAGACCCTGCGCTTCCAGCAGCGGCGCCGTCCATTCGGTGAAAGGCCCATCGAGCACTTCGTGGGCGTGTTCGTAGCTTGAAAAGGCAAATGGCGTCATGACCGTGCCGAACGCTCGCTCGTACTTGTCGAGACCGCCATGGGTCGGCAGGTTCATGTCGATGGCACCCAGAATGGTCTGCTCCAACTGTTCTGGTGGCGAGCCCAACTGGTTTGCCGGATACAGCTCGATGGTGACGGAACCATTGGTTCGTTCGGCTACCTTGTCTGCAAATTGCACCGCAGCCGTATGTCCCGGATGACTCTCGGCGGCAAAGTGCGCCAGGCGCAGGGTGACATCCTGCGCCATGGCGCCAGTGGTTACGGCGAGCATCACGCCTGCGCTCAATATCGTTCTCATGTACATCGTTATCTCCAGTGGTGTGGTGTGTATTGCAATCGCTTTATGGTTATTCCTCGGGATTCATGCCTGCGATGGTCCGGACCGTTCGACAGAGATCGGGCTAGCTCTGTTTCTCATCCTCCAGGCAAGCTTCAACACCCGACAGGGATTCATAGGCCTTGATGACAGCGGAGCATCCTTCATCGCCGTGCCCCATGATGGAAGCCAGTGCATAGGTCTGGTGGACGGTCTGCGCCATGAAGCCGGGCAGCCCGGCCTGCTCGATCCACTCGGCGTAATAGCGAACGTCCTTCTGCGCATTGGACAGCGACATATGCGGTGTGAAGTCGCGCTTCAACGTCGCCTCACCGTACAGATCCATCATGCCGGACTTGCCACCTGCGGCCGAGATGATGCCGATGACCTTGGACATGTCCAGACCTTCACGAGCTGCCAGCGCAAAGCCCTCACACCAGGACGCGACATTGGCAAAGGCGATGTAGTTGTGGATCAGCTTCAGACGCGTTGCGTGCCCGATGGGACCGACATGAAAGATGTTTTCTGCGTAGGCATCGAACACCGGGCGCAAGCGCTCCAGCAATGACTCCTCACCGCCAAACAGCACATTGACCTCACCGCGCTGCGCATGAATCGGCGTACGCGTCATGGGCGCTTCTGCATAGAGCACCCCGTGTTCTGCACAGGCGGTGCTCATCACATCCACATGTTCGGGGGACACGGTTGTATGGTCGAGAAACACGCTGCCCTTCTGCATGGCAGACAGCACCCCGTTCGGCCCCAGAGACAACTCCTGAACAACTTCTGCCGTGGTGACACAGATAGCGAAAATGCTGCAATTCGCGGCGATGTCGTTGATGCTCTTGCCGCGCTCGGCCCCGTTGTTCACGGCGGCCTCCACCTTGCCATCGTCAAGGTCGAACACCGTGACGGGACAACCCGATCTGGCGACGAGGTTCTTGACCACGCCACTGCCCATTCCACCCAGACCAACAAAACCGACCTTCTCTTTCGACATAGTGCTGTTCCTCTCAGTTGCAAACCAGTAAATCATATAGTCAGTTGTCTGACAACTGTAAATGTGATTAACTCACGATCTGGAATCTGCTTTTGGTACATTAGCGATTGACTACAAAACACGGGAGCTGTCGACATGAGCACTACCGGACTTTTTGATCGAATCGATCGACCCCGTCGCCTGCCCGATGAGGTCGCCTCATCCATCCTGGCCTCCATCGAAAGCAGACAGCTGAACCCGGGAGACAAACTGCCTTCCGAAAACGAACTGTCGAAACAATTCGGTGTCGCTCGAACCGTGATACGCGAGGCCATTTCATTGCTGAAATTCGATGGCGTGGTGGATTCACGCCGCGGGGTGGGCGCCTTCATCGCCCAGAGTGAAAATCGCTCGGCCTTCAGAATCAGCCCGGCCTGCTTCGAGATCAGAAAACAGATCGTTCAGCTGCTACAGCTCAGAACCGGTGTGCAGGCTGGCGCATCGGCACTGGCCGCTGAAATGCGGACCAACAAGCAGATGGCGAAAATCGAGAGCGCCTACGAACGGCTTGCACTCGCTGACCAGACAGGCCCTTCCGAAGCACTGGAAGAGCGCGTCGACTCGGAATTACTGTTCTACCGTCTCATCACGCAGGCATCATCCAACCGGTATTACGAAGATGTCGTTGGCATGATCGAGTCGAATCTTCAGACCAACCTGAGATCGGCCTTTCTGAAGAACGCTGCGACGTCGGAATTCGGGCCGGACATACTTGCTGAACATCACGCGGTGCTGACGGCACTGCAGGCAAAGGATGTCGAAGGCGCCCGCGTTGCAACCCGGCTCAGGTTCGAGCACTCGGCCAGAAGCCTGGCCAGCCGCAAGGATTTTGCCTGATTCAGGCTGCCCCGCCACCTCCATCATCAAGTTCACGACACGGAACCCGATTCAACGATGACTACCTCAAGCGTCAGGCATGGCGGAAAAGTACTGGTCGAGTGCCTGGAAAACCAGGGCGTACGACGTGTGTTTTGTGTGCCTGGTGAAAGCTACCTCTCGGCGCTGGACGGACTCTACGACAGTGATGTGGACACCATCATCTGCCGACACGAAGGTGGCGCCGCCATGATGGCGGAAGCCCATGCCAAGGCCACCGGTGAGGCAGGCGTGGCATTCGTGACGCGCGGCCCGGGTGCAACCAATGCCTCATCCGGTGTACATGTGGCATTTCAGGATTCCACACCCATGGTTCTGTTCATCGGCCAGGTCGCCAGCGATCAGCGAGACCGGGAAGCCTTTCAGGAAGTCGATTACCGGGCCATGTTCGGCCCCCTGGCCAAGTGGGTCGGTGAAGTCGACCGCACTGATCGCCTGCCCGAATACATCAGCCACGCCTTTCACGTCGCGCAATCCGGCAGGCCCGGCCCCGTCATTCTGGCCTTGCCCGAAGATATACTGTCTGCCGATACGAACGCGATGCCCGTACCCGTCGCGGTACTACCCAGCGGCAGAGCCGCCGAATCCGACGTGACAAGCGTGTTGGAGATGCTGCAAGAAGCCGAACGACCACTCATCATCGTTGGCGGTGGAGCCTGGTCGGAAAGCGCAGGACTTGCATTGGGCGAATTTGCAAAGGCCACCGGCATACCTGTTGGCGCATCGTTCAGATGTCAGGACTATCTGGATAATCGTCACCCCTGCTATATCGGCGACATTGGTATCGGTATCAATCCGGCGCTTGCCGAGCGTGTCAAGTCGGCAGACGTGATACTGGCACTGGGAACACGTCTGGGCGAGATGACCACCAGCGGCTACACCCTGCTGACCCCGCCTGTTGCCAGCCAGCAGCTGATTCATGTACACGCGGACCCGTCGGAAATCGGCCGCGTTTATCGACCGAAACTTGCCGTGGTTGCCAACGCCGGTGAGTTCGCCAAGCAACTGGCAGCGGCCGCCCCATCCACTGCGCTGCCAGCCTCGTCGTGGATGAGCGATGCCCGCAACGATTTCGACACGTGGCAAAAGCCGGTTGAGACGCCAGGGGATCTCAAGATGGAGCAAGTCATCACCCACCTGAACGAGGTGCTGGAAGATGATGCCATTCTGACCAATGGTGCCGGCAACTACTCTGCCTGGCTGCACCGCTACTACCGATACCGCTCCTGGCGTACGCAGCTGGCCCCGACCAGCGGCTCCATGGGGTATGGACTACCGGCGGCCATTGCGGCAAAACTGGAGTATCCGGACAGAGACGTCATCTGCCTGGCAGGCGACGGTTGCTTCCAGATGGTGTCTCAGGAATTTGGTACCGCCATGCAATACGGCGCCAATGTCATCGTGCTGGTGTCCAACAACGGCATGTACGGCACCATCAGAATGCATCAGCAAAAGCGTTATCCGAAAAGGCCCAGCGGCACCCATCTGGTCAATCCGGATTTCGCAGCCTTCGCCGAATCCTATGGAGGCTTTGGCGCAACCGTGAACAACCAGGCGGAATTCGTCTCTGCGCTTGCACGTGCCCGAGCGGCCAACAGGCCCAGCATACTGGATCTGAAGGTCAGCCCAACGGCGCTGTCGCCAAGAGCGCTGCTGGAAACGATCGACTGATCAGCTCGCGCCGTACAGACGCAAAGGCGTCAGGAACTCACCGGGCAAGGCGTCTGCGACAGTCCTGCCCGGTACATCATCGGCCCTCGGATCAATGTTCAGCGTCACTCGTGGCGACTTGCGACGTCTGGCCCAGGCGTCGGCTCAGCACCCGACAGGTACTGCGCACCGAACCTCGACTCACGTAACAACCACGCAGATGACGCTTGCCACTGCGGGCCTCGAAGGCTTCACGACCGTGCACCACTCGATGGTTGTCGAAGACGATACAAGTGCCTGCCTCCAGTCGAAAACGGTTCACGAATCGCTCTTCTCTGAGCATGCTCAGAAAGCGACAGAAGGCCGGATAGTAGTCATCCAGCAATGACTGGGGCAGATCCATGGCATCCTGCAGATGCTGTGAAATGGTCAAGCCTGACACCCGACCATCACGATCCAGCTCGATCACTCTCTGGTGCGCCCGGTAATCCCAGCCATCGTGGCGTCGGAAAAACGGGATCTCGTGATGAGCCAGTAATTCGAACGCTGCCGGGTCCTCCTCTCGAAGAGCCTCGGCCGCTGCAGCACCGTCCAGAAACAGGCTGCAACCGCCAACAACACTGTTCTCCCGGCAATGCAGGAATTGTATGCCCGGCGCTTCGTCCTCCGATGGCAGATCGGTATGAAACTCCAGCGCTCTGGCGGTGTAGGCCAGGTTGGTGGGCGCAATCTCCAGCCTGACGTCAAAATAGTATCCATCCGTTGTCGGCGTGACCTGTCCCAATTGATTGGCCAGTCGCGTCAGGCTCTCGTCACTGTTCTCCATCTCTGTCACCAGCGCCACACCGTCTTCAATGAGCGCGCGCGAGAAGTCATGTCGTAGGGCATCGGACGACTCGATCTCTGCCTGCTTGAAGCGTGAAAAATTCGTGTGAGAATCGGCATACCAGAGACGCCGAGGGATGGCTGCCGGATCAGGTGTACGCCCCTCGAGAACGAACGCATCCAGTGTGGCCAGTGGCAAGCGTGACTCATGCTCCTCGGTGGCCCAGTTGATGAGCAGGGAATCTCCGTCCAGACGAGCCGAGCTGGCACGTGGTCCACCGGCAATTTCTGCGATATCGAAAACCCGCTCGCGTGTCGCCGGATCCATGGCTTCCGGATCTGCGTCGCGCAGCCAGTAGTAGTTGAAGTAATGCGTACCCGATGACAGAGGAACATTCAGCCCTTTTTCACCTGGCAGTAGCGTGGTTGCATTGCCGGCAATGGCATCCGTATCAAGCATGGTGGTGTATTCGTCAGCCTGTTGTCTATTGAGCATGATCACTTCCCTCTCTTTCAAGCAGGGCGCGCAGCCCAGCCAGGTGCATATCTGCCTGTCCGGGGTAGTCCGCCATTTCAGCTGCCGTTCTGGCAGCAATGTCGTCCGGCATCACCCTCAGAGGCATACCGGTTTGCAGCGCTCGAATATAGGTCTCCGCAGCGCGTTCGAAGTAGTACAGACGATTGAAGGTCTCTGCGACGGTGCTACCGACCACCAGAACGCCATGGTTCCCCATGACCATGACAAGCTTGCTCGGGTCCTGCAGTTGCGCTGCAATGCGCCGCCCCTCTTCTTCGAAAGCCAGCCCTCCGAACCCTTCGTCAATGACGACTCGATTGTAAAAGGTGGCCGTATTCTGATCGATCGCAGGCAGCCGTGAATCTGCCAGACTGGCCAGCACCGTCGAGAAGATCGGATGCGCATGCATCAGACAACGCGCGTGGGGAACCAGTCTGTGGACCATGCCGTGCAGCCCCCAGGCGGTGGGGTCCGGCGCGCCCGGTTGATTCATGACCTCGTCATCGTCCGCATCCAGCAACAACATGTCTGAGGCACGAATCGTGGCGAAATGCTTCTGATTCGGGTTCATCAGAAATCGTTTGCCGCTCTCATCCACAGCAAGAGAAAAATGATTGGCCACCGCCTCATGCAGGTTCAGCCGTACTGTCGAGCGAAATGCAATGGCCAACTCCGTGCGCTCGGTCGCGTAGCTCAGTACAGGGGAATCAATGCTGGCGAGCTCTACATTCACAGGCGTCTTCCGTTCTTCATCGTGTTGAAAAAATGCTAGCTCTGTCCCTGAAACACGACAAGCGATAGATATGCAGGCAATACATAACTATTATGGGTCTACGCGGATTCGTGTGGGTTGATTTGGGCGTTTTTGGGTAGTGGCGGCAGGAATGATGCGATGATCTTGAGT
>CANLXI010000041.1 GCA_947495035.1 uncultured Granulosicoccus sp. | reverse complement strand
CCGACCGACCGACCGACCGACCGACCGACCGACCGACCGACCGACCGACCGACCGACCGACCGACCGACCGACCGACAACATGATGCCGGTTTGACAGGCAAACAATACTAAAGTCTTGTCGACGTCCGGAATGGCGCAGAATTACGCAGCTTTACTTTCTCGTTGGACGGGTTTCTGATATACCCACTAGAGGCCTCGGGCAGACTGCTGATCAACATGCCATCCACTGACACAAGAGAGACGACATGAGCAACCGACAAGGAGACTTCATCTGGTACGAGCTGATGACCAGAGATGCAGACGCCGCACAGGCATTCTATTCGGAAGTTCTCGGCTGGCAATTCTCTGACAGTGGCATGCCCGGTATGGACTACCGCATCGGCAGCATGGGCGATGTCCCGGTGGTCGGTCTGCTGAATCTGACCGATGAGATGCTCGAGAACGGGGCCTATCCCCAATGGACAGGCTATATCAGTGTCGATGACGTCGAAGACTCGGTCAGACGGACCAGCAAATCGGGCGGGGGCCTGCTGATGGATCCTCAAGACGTGGAAGGGGTAGGACGCTTTGCCTTTGTCACCGACCCGCACGGCGTGCCTTTCTATCTCATGTCAGCCACGGGAGAGGCCAGTCAGTCGTTTGCCAAGTATCAGCCTGCCGACGGTCATTGTGCCTGGAACGAGTTGCTGAGCCCGGAGCCCGATGCGGCTCTTCAGTTCTACTGCGACCTGTTCGGCTGGCAGAAGGCCGACGAGATGGACATGGGTGAGATGGGGATGTACCAGATGCTGCGTCAGGATGACTACCTGATTGGCGCCGTCATGAAAAAACCCATGGAGGCGCCGACCCCGCTATGGATCTACTACTTCCGTGTACCTGATATCGATGCGGCCACGAAGCATGTATCAGATCAGGGAGGCCGACTACTGCATGGGCCAACCGACATACCCGGCGGCGAGTTCATTGCCCAGGGCCTGGACCCTCAGGGCGCTCTGTTTGCCATCATCGGCAAGCGAATCACGCCAGCATGAAATCCGGCTTTTCCTGATCTGCAGGAAACCTGCTGACACGCTTTTCTTTCAAGCTTCTGTCCTGACCCGTCGATAGCAGTGGTACAGGGAGAAGCATCCATGAGCCAGCCTCAGCCCGCGTGCCTGTCAGACCCGACAGAGCAGGCCAGTGAACTCGACGTCTCATCCTTTACCGGACCGACGGGCCATGCCGTGCTCGACCACAAAGGCCGGCTGCTCAGCGCCAATTCGCAGCTGGCTGAACTACTGGGCCACGCCCCGCCCGCCACAGGTACGCTGGATCCGTTCAAGCTTGCCATTGACGATCGTTCAGCCACAGAACTGGCGCATGCGCTGGCAGAGGCTGACGTCACCCATCTCGATATCACCTTCACCGATGGCGCCAGGCGACACGTGCAGCTCGGGCGACTCCAGGCCTGTCGACGTTTGCTGCTGGTCACCCGTGCGGGTGAGACAATTGCGTCGAATGATCGAATCGAGCAGGATGCCCTGACCGGTCTGGCCAACCGTCATCGCTTGAATGAAGCACTGTCCGGACTGGAAGCTGAACGAGCCCTCAGGCAGTCCCGCTCCGGTACGAACGCTGTCGATGAAGGCAAGACCGCCATTCTGCTGATCGACATTGATCATTTCAAGCAGATCAATGACACCCTGGGTCATGCCATCGGGGATTCTCTGCTCAGACTGGTCAGCGGGCGCCTGCGCCGAGTCACACGGGAACGCGATGACCTGATACGCATTGGCGGAGACGAGTTCCTGCTGATATTGCCTGCAGACGAAAGTTCCGACGATGCCGAGAAGCTGGCTGATCGTATCGCGGAATTGCTGAGCAGACCGTTTCTGGTCGATGGCCAGCAAATCAACATCGGCGTCAGCATCGGAATCGCTGTTTTCGATGATGCAACGGCTGATGGCCCCACCCTCTTGCAACATGCCGATCTGGCGCTGCAGCAGGCAAAGCTGACAGGACGCAACCGGGCCTGTTCTTTCGAGCCGCAGATGGCACAACAGGCAATGCGACGCCGAGCGCTGGAGATCGACATGCGCCGAGCCATGGCATTGCAACAATTCAGGCTCGTCTATCAACCCCAGGTCGATCTTCACAGCGGCAGGCTTGTCGGATTCGAGGCGCTGTTGCGATGGGAGCATCCCGAGCGTGGCATGGTTTCTCCCGCCGAGTTCATCCCGATTGCCGAAGAGACGGGGGAAATCCGCAGAATCGGCGCCTGGGTCATACTGCAGGCCTGTCAACAGGCCAGCTTCTGGCCAGATGGGTTGAGCGTTGCGGTGAACGTATCACCGTTGCAGTTCGATGATGGCAAACTGCTACAACACGTCAGAACAGCGTTGAGCCGCAGTGGACTCGACCCGGAGCGACTGGAAGTGGAGGTGACGGAAGGGTTGCTGTTTCACAACCCGGAGGCCGCCCTTGAACAGCTGACCGAACTCAGGGAACTGCGCGTTGACATTGCCATGGACGACTTCGGTACCGGCTATGCTTCCTTGAGTCACCTCAGCCGATTTCCGTTCACCAAGGTCAAGATCGACCAGTCATTCGTTCGCGGAGCCGTTGACGATCGCACACAGGCACTGGTGGATTGCATCATCGGTCTGGGAAACAGTCTCGGCATGAAAACGCTGGCCGAGGGTGTGGAAACCCCGGAGCAATATCAACGACTGCAGGACAGCGGCTGCGATGCGGTGCAAGGGTACCTCGTGTCCCGCCCCATGGAGGCGGATTCGATCGCGGACTTCCTGATCCACGACACCGGACAGCTTCCGGCAGGCGATGCAGCCGCATGAACGAGCCGCTGCTTCGCGTGGTCTACGTCAGCCACAATGCCATCACGGGTGATGATGCCTTTCTGACACAACAGATCGAGCACATTCTTCAAGTCGCTCGCCAGAACAATCGACGAGTCGGAATCACCGGTGCGCTCATGTTCAATCGTGGCCTGTTCGCTCAGGTACTCGAAGGACCAGCAGCAGCCGTGGAAGAGACATTCGAAAGAATCCAGTGCGATCAGCGCCATGCCGAAGTCCTGTTGCTTGCCTGTGACCCGGTGCACAAGACAAGCTTCGAACAATGGTCGATGGCCTATGTCGGAGAACAGGCAGAAGTGCCTCCCGTGCTGCTGGAGATTGCCAGCACCACCGGATTCGATGCCGAGCGCATAGATGCCGATGCAGTACATGACGCCATTCGCACCATGCTGAGCGACGCATAGAACATTTTCCTGCTGCCTGAGCCCGTTATCGTCTGCCCGCTGCGCAACGCCCACCACCAGGTATTCGCCCCTTGCCAGGGTAATCAACGAGAATCGGTAACAGGGAGTGGTCAGCAGAAATACTCCTTATATTACAGGCGCGTCGCTCTCCTTATACTGCAGGCACGTCACTCTGCTTCGACTCGCGGCACACCGTACCAGTTCGGCTGGACTCCCCCTCACTCGTCCGGTCGAACCAGTCCCGCAACGGTTCAAGCATGACCTCACCCGCTCTGCAGCCACACTCATGATCAGCCATCAACGCATCAGAGCTGCTGCCGATCACATGACTCCGCAACGGTGATTCAGGCGCAATCTGCACGACTTCGACACCCGTTGGCGGACGATTGATGAACCGCATTGCCTCCTCATAGGCCTGTTCATGACGGGCGAGCATCTCGGACATGGTGCCGGGCATTGCCCGATGCAATCCCAGAATCTTCAATCTCTGCCGCCAACTCGAATTCATGTCTTCCGCCGGCACCGTACGGATGACCAGGATGCGCTTGGCACCGAGAGAATGCGCCTTCCTGACCGGCAAGGGGTCGGCAACACCACCATCGACCAGAATGTCGCCGCCAACTGGCACTCCTCCCTTGTAGAGGAAGGGTATGGCACTGGATGCTTTCATGTAGGTCAGCAGCGTATCGGAGTCCGGTTCGAGATAGCGGGCGGACAGGTCCGAGCGAGATGTGGCAACAATGACCAGACGGCGTCGCCCTGCCAGTCGATCGACTTCCCCACACGGAAAACGATAGTCCGGATCTTCCAGAACCCGAGAGAAGTACATGTCCAGATCCAGCACGCCTCGCTTGCCCAGCCAGCGGTATGGCACCATGAAACTGGGCGTTACCGACAGCTCCGCAATGGCACGCTTCGCATAGCCGGGGAGCCCGACCATATAGGAAGACAGATTCTGTGCACCCGCGGATGTTCCGACAGCCACTTCAAAGGGATTGAAGCCGGCACCGAGAAAGGCGTCAAGCACACCCGCAGTATAGATACCGCGCTGCCCACCGCCCTCGGCCACGATGGCAGTGCCACGGCAGATAGCCATACTGCCACTGGCGTCAGGGGCTCGCGGGCTGACCGAACTCATGAACGCACCCGATTCCTGCCGACAAGCCCCATCCGAACCGATCCGCTAGCTCCGCACCGCCTGGGCGACGGCTCGCACGGGCGGAAACTCGTATTGCTCCAGCGTACTTTCCAGTGATGCCACGCCAGCAGGCAGATCCAGCGATACACCCATGGTATTGAGACTGCTACCCAGAGCATGCAGCGCCCGGAACAGGTTGTGCGCCCGACACTGTTCGCCCATTTGTCCGATGCGCACGATATCGGCGCCGAAGGAGCCCGAGATCTCCACCCGGTGACGCTGTGACATGTACCGCAGCAAGGCGGTGGCATCGACACCTTGCGGTGTCTTGATACCCAGCACCGAGGTCAGACGAGCGGGCTTTTCCACATACAGCGACAATCCCATGCCTTCGATACCGTTCTGCAGTGCCTGAGAACAACGCTGATGGCGCTGAAATCGGGTTTTCAGGGTTTCACTGCAGATCAGGCGCAGTGCCTCGTGCAGTGCCAGAATGCCTGATACCGGCGCAGTATAGTGGTAGGACTTCTCGTACCAGAAGCGATAGGCCAGGCGTGCATCGAGACACCAGTGCTTCAGGGTATCGTTACGCCCTTCGATGAATTGCCAGGCTCGTTCGGAGAAGGCAACCAATGAGACCCCCGGAATACAGGAGAGTCCCTTCTGACCACCGGTAATGACGGCATCGATATTCCATTCGTCCATGTCCAGCGGCATCGTGCTCAGGGTGCAGACGGCATCGACGATGACCAGGCAATCATGCTCATGGGCCAGTCGGGCAATTTCGGGCAAATGGTGATTGCAGACGGTATTCGATGTCTCACCTTGCACGATCGTCAGTACATTGGGCTTGTACTTGCGCAGGTATTGCTCCACCTGCTCTGGTTGCGCGGCCTGCCTTTCATCGACCTGCAAACGCGTGACGCTGGCCTCGAGGCGCTCTGACATGTCCGCCAGACGCGAACTGAACAGGCCGTTGACAATGCTGAGCACACGGCTGTTCGGGCTGACCAGATTGGTTACTGCCATCTCCATGGCTGCCGAGCCCGGACCGGCTACACCCAGTATTCGACCGTGTTCCGTCTGGAAAACATAACGGGACATCGATTTCACCTGCTCCACGATCTGAGACATGGTGTCACCCAGATGATTGATGACGATGCCGTTGGCAGCCGCCACGCGCGCCGGAATCGGGACAGGACCGGCCCCCATCATCAGCAGTGGCTCCTCTGGCAGTATGCTGTCCAGCGGGACGAGGTCATCGGGCACTCTTATTCGCACGGTAGCGCATTCACCTTGATCAAGTGAGCTGATTGTACGCCCTATGCCGAAAATTGGAACTTTAACGAGTCTCCGTCCGGAGACGGATTTTCACGACAGTGATCAAGTTGTCATACCAGAACCTGTCGCCATCGAGCATCTGCCTCTCGCTCATGACTCGATACGACACATCAACGGCTTACAGCCGATGAATGACGCCGGGGTCGAGTCGCCGCGACAACAGCGGGAACCTGCCGACGTCTGTCATGGCCCTTGCCCGAAGCCGAACTCAATTGCTCATCAGCACCGGGATAGGCGTTTTCGCCAATACCGTTCGAGTCGTTCCGCCGAGAACGAATTCTCGCAACGGGCTGTGCCCGTAGCAGCCCATGACCATCAGGTCCGCGTCCATGTCCTTGGCAAAGCCCATCAGCTCTTCCGCAATTTCGCCGCTACGCGCATCGGAATGAACCAGTTCCAGTGACACGCCATGGCGTGCCAGCGTATTGGCCAGTTCCTCGGTGATACCCGACAGATGATGCCGGTCCTGATGTGGTTGATTGATCCGGTGCAGGCGTACTTCGGAAGCCCGACGCAGCAATGGCAGAGACCCGAACAGCGCCCGTGTGGATTCTCGCCGACCGTCCCAGGCTACCAGCACTCTCTCGGCCACCGTGTCGACATCACTGCCCACTGGCACGACCAGCAGAGAACGGCCGCAGGCCATCAGCACATGTTCCGGCAGATGCCTGAATCGTACATCACTGTTATCCCCTTCGGTCTGACTGATAACGATGAGATCGGCCGTGTTGCCCTGCTCGACAAGCGCATTCAGAACCGTGTCGGTCAGGGCGTCAACCGTTCGCCATTCGGCGACATAATTCTGCGTCTGTGTACCCGCCTCGAACAGCTCCCTCAGGCGGGACTCTTTCAGTCTCAGTCTGTCGAGGTACTCTCGGCTCAGATCGATGGGTGTCGGCAATTCCGACACATACAGATCGAGTGGCGGTTGAATATGCAGGCCAACCAGGTGCGCCGAATGACGCTCGGCAAGCAAGGAAGCCACCTGTAGAACCGCAGGAGAAACGTCCTCATTGGACATGTGTGCCAGTAGTGTCTTGTAAGCCATACCGATTACTCACAGATCTTCTGTAGCAACAGGATACCAGCATATCGATCACCGGGTAGATCGCGTCAGCCTGCAGACTCCTGTGGCAGCCATGACCTCTCGGGCGTACGCAGCTACCCGGCCGGCGCGGTTTCAATCGACACTGAACACCGACCAGCCCGCTGCCAGTGACAGCTCCTCCAGGGCAATGGTGCCCAAGCGGGAATTGCCGAAGCGATTCAAGCCGGGCGACCAGACCGCGATGGAGGCTTTGCCAGGAACAACGGCCATGATGCCGCCACCGACGCCGCTCTTGCCGGGAAAGCCGACGCGATAGGCAAATTCACCGGAGCCATCGTAATGACCGCAGGTCATCATCAGGGCATTGATGCTGCGAACATGATTACTGGAAACCAGTTCATCCCCGGCATTCAGGCCAGCCAGAAACCGCCCCGCCCTTGCCAGCTGTATGCAATTCATCTCGATGGCACACTGGTGAAAATAGGTACCCAGACTCAGTTCGCAGTCATGTTTCAGATTGCCGCTGGATTTCAGGAAGTGAGCCAGAGACCAGTTGCGATGGCCGGTGACCTTCTCCGATCTTGCCAGCGATTCATCGATGAAGATGTCGTTGTCTCCCGCGGCAGCCCTGACGAACCAGAGAATTTCTGCAAGTGCATCCCTCGGGGCGCGGCCTGCCATGATTTCATCCGTGACCACGATGGCACCGGCATTGACGAAGGGATTACGGGGCTTGCCTTGTTCCAGCTCCAGATCCACCACCGAATTGAAGGCATTGCTGGATGGTTCACGACCGACCCGACGCCACAGCCCCTCACCGAAGCGACCGAGTGCCACGGCGAGCGTGAATGCCTTGGAAACGCTCTGTATGGAGAAAGGCGTTGCCGCATCGCCAAAATTCAACTGGCTGCCATCGCACAGACAGATCGACAGGCCGAACTGTCGAGGGTCGACACAGGCAAGCTCGGGGATATAGTCTGCAACCTTGCCCCTGTCGGTGTCCCGGCACATTCTGTCAACAATACCGGCAAGCGCAGCGGACAGAGCTGCAGGGTCATCCGCGGAAGGTCTGCACGAGGATGTCATCGTCGTGGGTGTCGGTTGCGTCATTTCCCGTCTTTTACCTGTCCGTACGTCCCGGATGATCTGCCCAACTCACAACATCATGCCGCGCAAGGTGAAATACAACATGGCAGCCATGAAGCCGGATACAGGCACGGTAATGACCCAGGCAGCGGCAATCTTGAGCAAGGCCGAACGCTTGACCAGCTCATGCCGGTAATGTTTCTTCAGGGCCCGACGCTCCTTCTTGGTCAGCTCGACCGAGCCCTTGTTCTTCTTGAGCTCCTGAATCATGCGCCCTTTCTGCGCCAGATTCACTGACTCGAACCGTGCCAGAAACGCTTCGACTTCCACCCGGTCGGCGCCTTGATGATGGTGCTCGATCTCACTGACCATGACGGCATAGTTGGCCTTGATGTATTCACGCAGAAAACCGACGCCGAATACGGCACCGACGGCGATATGCGTTGAACTCACGGGCAAGCCGAAGTGGGTTGCCACGATGACAGTAATGGCCGCACTCAGTGCGATGCAGTAGGCCCGTGTCTGGTTGAGCTCGGTGATTTCAGAGCCCACGGTTCGGATCAGCTTCGGACCATACAGTGCCAGTCCCAGTGCGATGCCGATGGCACCGATCAGCATGACCCAGACGGGAATGGAAGCCTTGCTGGCAATGAGACCGGTGCTCACAGCGTCACTGATGGCTGCCAGCGGGCCAACCGCATTGGCGACATCGTTGGCACCATGCGCAAAGCTGAGCAAGGCTGCAGCAAAGATCAGGGGAACCACGAACAATCGGTCGAGTGCCTGCTTGGTGTTCTCCATGTTGTTGGTCGAGCGACGTACCGTGATGATACTGATGAGCCAGACAAGCAGGCCCACGACCAGACCCATGAGAATGGCCGTGGTGAAGTCGACTTTCACGATCTTCTTCAAGCCCTTGAGTATCAGGTAGGTTCCGAACGCCCAGCCCATGACGCCGATCAGTGCCGGCACCATGCGCTTTGCCGCAGCAATGCGATCATTCTGGTACATGATGCCGTGTTTGATCAGGTACAGAAAGGCAGCGGCAATGGCACCGCCCATGAGGGGCGAGATCAGCCAGCTCATGACGATCTGACCGACTTTCCCCCAGTCGGCTATTCCCAGACCGCCCGCTGCAATGCCGGCCCCCAGCACCCCACCCACGATGGAATGCGTTGTGGACACCGGGGCTCCCATCACGGTAGCCAGATTCAACCACAGGGCACCTGCCAGCAAGGCTGCGGTCATGACCCAGATGAAAGTGTCCGTGTCGACAATCAGATCGGGATTGATGATGCCGCTCTTGATGGTACTCACCACATCACCGCCGGCTATCAACGCACCGGCTGCTTCGAAGATCGCGGCAATCAGAATGGCTCCGGTCAGGGTCAATGCGCGTGAGCCCACTGCTGGTCCGACATTGTTGGCCACATCGTTGGCGCCGATGTTGAGAGCCATATAGCCGCCGATGATAGCGGCAATAACCAGCATGTTACTGACACCGTCTGTCAGCGTGCCGACAAACAAGACAATGGAAATGATGAAAAGCAATGCCGTGCCCAGGCGAAACAGTTCCTTGCGACCTGCCCAGGTGGCTTGCTCTATCTCGGCAATTCTTTCGATTTCCATACGTGCTTTCCGTCGTTTTCGTGCTGACCCCAAGCCATGCAGCACGGCAAGTCGGCACAGCTCGCTTGCCACCTGATCGCAGGACCTGCTACTCGCAACAAACTATCACTTATATGCGCCTCTCATCCGCTGTTTTCTCGATCGCGGCATTATGCAGACACTTTCGCTTCCCGACCCATTAGACTTCGGTGGTTTCCGACCACTTCCACGTCATGCAGATCAACACACTCATACTTGGTGCCGGCGCTGCAGGCATGATGGCAGCGGCTCACGCGGGTCATGGTGTCCTGATCGTCGATCATGCCAAGGCAGCTGGCGAGAAGATTCGCATTTCCGGCGGTGGACGCTGCAATTTCACCAACATGGGAACCAGCGCAGAGAACTTCATCAGCCGGAACCCGCATTTTGCCAAGTCCGCGCTGAGCCGCTATACCCAGTGGGATTTCCTCGCCCTGGTCTCCGAGTATGGCATCGCCTGGCATGAGAAGACGCTCGGACAATTGTTCTGTGATGACACCGCCAAGGACATCATCGCCATGCTACGCGCCGAGATGGACAAGGCCGGCGCCAGGCTCTGGCTGCATACCGACGTGGGCAATATCCAGCACGATGGCAGCCGATTTCAGGTAACGCTTGTCCGGGATGGCGAGCAGACGGTGGTCACGACGAAGAATCTGGTGGTGGCAACCGGTGGCAAGTCCATTCCGAAGATGGGATCGACCGGCCTCGCCTACCAGATCGCATCGCAATTCGGAGTTGGCATTGTCGAACCGCGCCCCGGCCTCGTGCCACTGCGCTTCAGCAATGACAGGTTCAAGCCACTCGCTGGGGTATCGACACCGATCCGGGCCAGCGTGGCGGCGATCGATTTTGATGAAGCCATGCTCTTCACCCACAGAGGTCTGTCCGGACCGGCCATTCTGCAGATTTCCAGCTACTGGCAGGAAGGGGAAGCGATCACGGTAAACCTGACGCCGGACATCGAGTTGCTCGATACATTGAAAGAGGCCCGCCGGTCCACGGGCCGCAAGGCGCTCACCAGTATCCTGTCCATGCATCTGCCTGCCCGGCTGATCGAATTTCTCAGGGAGGAGCTCGATCTGCATGGCAACATGTCCGATCAGAGTGACGCCGGATTGCAGCGCCTTTGTGAGACACTCACTGCCTGGCCGTTGCGTCCCTCCGGCTCCGAAGGTTATCGGACAGCGGAAGTCACTCTCGGTGGTATCGACACCGACGACTTGTCATCCAGGACCATGGAAACCCGTTCGGTACCGGGCCTGTACTTCATCGGGGAAGCCGTTGATGTAACGGGTTGGCTGGGCGGCTACAACTTCCAATGGGCCTGGTCATCAGGTTGGGTGGCAGGCCAGGCCATTGCTGCAGAATCACGGCAAGGCGCAGGACAATAGGCAAACGCTCGGCAGACTTCAGGGCAGCCGTTGACAGGGACATCCAGGGGGATTCTCTGCGCAAACCGGCATTGAGCGGGCTCGCCTGTCGGAGGGAAGATGAGGTAGAAAAAAAGATGGCCGTCCCTGGCCTCTGTGGGCTCCTTGCCTCAATACCACTTGGAGGAGGAATAACGAAAGTCACCACACTTTCGAGTCTGTAGATTACCCAAAAAACAGCCGCTTACATGTGAAGCAGAAAACTTACTGTCAAGCTGACATATCAGCAATATCTGGCATACTGCCGGTGGGCGCACCACCAAAGTGCACTCCGAATACGTTGTAAGACCTACGGAGTCGCATGTCTGCCGCTGATCAGGTGTCTACGCCCCGTCACAAGCAGGCCCATCGTGCGGATCATCAGCGAGAACAGGGCCTCCGCGCGGTGCGATCAGCCAGTCTGGCCGTTGACTGGCAAATCGTGCACTTCCAGCACGACTTTGGCGCACTAGGCACCATCCCGACTCGACAGGAACACTGCCAGGGGCACGATGTTCCGTCACCGGCCGTCGGCAGGTGCCGCCACGATAACAGTCACCGCCAGAGCCAAGGGCAGTGCTATTGCCATCATCGACCCTGGTGGCTCACCATGGCACGGGCTCGCCTGAATAATCCAGAAAGCAGCCACTGTTCTTCAGGGTCAGCCCGTCGATCACTTCCAGCAAGCCGCTCGCACTCTCTGATGCCTCCAGCGCGGCGTTGCTGCCCCCCATGTCCGTCTTCACCCAGCCGGGATGCAGCATGCACACGGCTATGCCGCGCGATTGCCATTCGAGAGCGAGAGTGCGCATGACCATGTTTGCCGCTGCCTTGGAACTGCGGTAGGCGACCCGATCACTGCCAGCCCGCTCCAGCGACCCCATCTGGCTGCTGATCGTGGCGATTCGCGCACAGGAGGATGCTTCCAGGCGGTCGGCAAAGGCCACGGATACCCGCCAGGGTGCAATGGCGTTGACAGCGAATGAGCTCATCCACTGCTCTTGGTCCATGTCATCGATTGACTGCCGCGTCGCCATGTATCCGGCGTTATTGACCAGTACGTCCAGCTTGACCAGACCCAGCTTGTCCACCAGCGCGTGGATGGACGCCTCATCGGTGACATCCAGAGTGTGCACATCCAGAGCGCCTTTCAATGCCGTCAATTCGGCAGCATTCGACGGATCTCGACAGGTAGCGATGACACGCAGTCCGAGATCAAGCGCCTGCCTTGTCATTTCGAGACCGATGCCGCGATTGGCACCGGTGATCAGATAGGTCTGCATGCAGGTCTCCGAGGGTGGTCGCAGAAGTGTGACAGCGAATACCGGTCAGCATCGCCCATTGTAAAACCCGGGTCAATGCAGGCTGGGTTCCAGCGATGTCATCCCCTTTGCAGACTTGCCGGTAACTAGAAGAACAGGCTGACAATCACCGGTGCCAGTACGGTCGTCAACAAGGCATTGAGCCCCATGCCGATGCCGGCAAAGGCACCTGCCGTCTCATTGACCTGAAAAGCGCGTGCCGTGCCTATGCCGTGTGAAGCTACGCCCACGGCCAGACCTCTTGCACGCCAGTCAGTGACTCCCAGTCGATTCAGCAGAGGAGTCGCCATGACAGCTCCCATGATCCCCGTCAGAATGACCAGAACCGCAGTCAGAGTGGGCTCCCCGCCCAGAGATTCCGAGATACCCAGAGCCACCGGCGCCGTGACGGACTTCGGCGCGATGGATACCAGCATGTCGCCCCGAATACCGAGGGCGTAGGCCACCCCCAGCGCACTGAGAATGGCAGTGACAGAGCCTGCCAGCAAGGCACACAGCAACGGAACGGCAGAGCGCCTGATTCTGGAGAGATTGCCGTAGAGCGGCGCAGCCAGAGCCACGGTGGCAGGACCCAGCATGAAATGCACGAACTGCGCCCCTTCGAAATACGTCTGATAGGGCGTCCTCGTCGACCAGAGCACGACGGCCAGCAGTGTCACGGCAATCAGTACCGGGTTGACATAGGGCCGCTTGCCCGAAGCCTTGAAGATGGCGTCCCCGAGACAGTAGGCGATCAGCGTGGCCGTCAGCCACAACAGCGGTTCTTCGGCAAGATAGGTCCAGATCTGCGACAACTCGTTCATTCCTCGGCCCCCATCCACCTGGCGATACCTGCAAACACCAGCGCGCCGACTGCTATCGACAGGGCTGTACTGAACAACAGCGCCAGGAAAATGGCCGGACCATCGCTGCCCATGCGGTCTAGATGACCCACGATGCCCACACCTGCCGGTACGAACAGCAGAGACAGGTGAGACAGCAGGTTCTGCGCAGTGGGCTGAATGACTGCCGCTACCCGGGGCGCGGCCATGAAGAACAGCAGCAGCAAGGCCATGCCCAATACCGGCCCGGGAACAACCCAGCCGAAGCTGCGGGTCAGAGTTTCACCGATCAACTGAAATACAAGAATGGTAGTGAGATGCAGAATCACGCTGAAGTGACCTTTGGCGGTTGCAGGATGCACGACTATGCCACTGGATGACCATGATCGACAGACCTCTGCCTGCACAGCTGTTAACGTCCATGAGACACAAATCCACGACCGGAAATCGCCTTCGGCCGGGAGGCGCTGCGCTCGCGCCATACCGGCGCCTGCAGCCGCGTACTCGGAAGATTCGGAACCGATGTCGACTTGTCATGCTGTCATCAACCGCGATAGTGTATTTCGACGACTTCCTGTTCCGAAGCTGCATCACTGCCATGAGCACCACAGCTGCCAGGGGCTCCTGCTCCGAGTCCGATGCCGCTCAGGAGCTTTACAGCCACGATGCGTCGAGAGGTGAGCAACAATGAGTTCCGCCGTTGGCAGCAATGGTCTTGCAGTCACAGCCCTGACGGTTGTACTGTCGTGTCTGTGCCTGTCGAGCTGCGGCTCTGCTGAAACTCGTACGACCGAGCATGCTCGATCAGATACGCCTCTGAACGACTACCATCAGGTGCAGGCAATCGGATCGGATTCACTCTACAACCCGGCCAGTGCGTTCCTGCACTACACGCTCGATACGCTGCAACTGCCCGAGAACTTCGACACCGATGATTTCTCCAGCGACCTGGAGCTAGTCTGGGAGCACCTGTCACACCCGCGCACCGCCATCGACAATGAGGGCGGCTTCCGTCGCTTCGTCAATCGCGAGATCTTTCCGATCGACGCCGACCATCACCGTGACAGTTACGCGGCCTTGCCCAACTATGGGTTGCATCTGTTGGGCGGTGGCATTGCCTACCGCCGGGATGTCGAGTGGTTCACTGTCAGAGGCTATCGGTATCCGAGGCTTGCCGCTGCCAGCCTTGCCATGGTGAGCGAGGTATTGCAGGAAGCACTTGAAGTCCAGAACACCACCGACGCCGACCCGGTGGCCGACGTCTATCTGTTCCGGCCACTGGGTATTCTGCTGTTCAGTCAAACGCGCGTTGCAACCGCCATCCAGACACACCTGAATCCGGCAATCTGGCCAACCCTCAGCGCCTGGAACCTGTCAACGAATCAGTTCGTCAATACCGGTATCTCCTATGTCTATCGGCCGCCACGCCTGGGCTTCGACAAGGCAGGACTCTTCGTCTACACCGGCCTGAACAATCTGGTGGGCCTGTCGCACCGACTGCCCTCTGGCAGAACCCTTTCCTGGGGAGTGGGTGTGGCTGTACAGGAAATCGTTCGACAGAGAAACATTCAGGCCGACACGCGAGCAAGTCTCGGCCTGTTCCTGGATCAGAACAAGAGTCTGCTGGCCTCGCTGGTGGTGAATGATGTGGGCAGCACCCGTGTGCGCCTGAATCTGTATCCGGGATTTCTGTTCATTCCCAGGGGCATGGGATTGTTTCTGTCAGTGCATGATGACCGGGACCTGTCCGCCGGATTCGTGTACCGATTACCGATCGGCGTGGCGCTCGGACACCCATAGACAAGGCGTCGCATTATCGAGATTGCAATTGCGGAGCACTCACCGATGAATGATCAAATGCCGGCCAGACCATCACCGCCGATCGCCATCGCATTCGCTGGCGTCTTTCTCGCAGCCACGCTCACCGCCTGCACTGCGGCGGCATTCGGCAAGCCTTCACTGGCCATCGAGGTCCAGTCAGCGGTGTCCTCTGGCAGTGTCAGTGTGCGACTGGTCGACAAGACCGCTGTACTGACAGGGCGCGTTACCAGCGTATACGACTCGAATGCCGCCGTTCGGGCAGCGGCCCGATACGAGGGAGTCGAGCATGTGATAAACCGGATCATCGTGGTCTGGTGAACCGGCGCCGGCGACAATGGTTCGCTGCTGCGTTTCTGCCGCAAGGCTCTTGTCGGCAAGTGGCTTGCCGAGCATCGAAATTGCTATGATCTTCCCGGATACACTCAGGGAGCAGCACCATGCGATGTCATGAGGTCGACTATGAAATCTTCGGCGACGACATGCAGATCGTCGAAGTCGAACTTGACCCATCCGAGGTCGTGATTGCCGAAGCCGGAGCCATGAACTACATGGAAGACGGCATCGAATTCGAAGCGCGCATGGGCGACGGATCAAAGCCTGTAGGCGGCCTCTTCGATTCACTGTTGCACGTTGGCAAACGGGTGTTGACGGGAGAATCGATCTTCATGACCCATTTCACCAATGCCGGATCCGGCAAGCGGCGTGTGGCATTCGCCGCTCCATACCCGGGCAAGATCATCCCCCTGGACATGGCCACACTCGGCCAGGAACTCATCTGCCAGAAGGATGCCTTCCTCTGCGCCGCCTACGGCACGTCGGTTGACATCGCCTTTCAGAAACGGCTGGGCACAGGGTTCTTCGGCGGCGAAGGATTCATCCTGCAACGCCTGCGAGGAGACGGCAAGGCGTTCGTGCATATCGGAGGCACTGTCATCAGGAAGGAACTTCGCGGTGAGACCTTGCGGGTGGACACCGGTTGCCTGGCAGCCTTCACGTCGGGCATTCAGTACGATATCGAACGGGCAGGCAATCTCAAGTCCATGGTGTTCGGTGGTGAAGGACTGTTTCTCGCCACACTCAGAGGCACTGGTACCGTCTACCTGCAGAGCCTGCCATTCTCGCGTCTGGCCAATCGTGTCATGCAAGCGGCATCCATCGGCGGTTCCAAGGGTGAAGGCTCGGTACTGGGCGGACTGGGAGACATGTTCGGCGACAGATAGTGAGGACACGCTTGCATCAGGTCGTTCCGCCTTCGATCAGCGTCTGCTCCAGCCGGTGCAGACCGGCATTCCTCGATGTATCCCCCATGATGCGCTGACGCAGGAGCTCACCGGCAAGATGCCCGATCTCGTAGCGCGGTGTGGCAATGGTAGTCAACTGCGGACGGATGGACTGACTGATATCCAGCCCGTTGAAGCCGGCAATGGCGATGTCGCCCGGTACGCCGATACCGTGAGACTGGCAATGAAACAGTGCCCCCATGGCAAGATCATCATTGGCAAAGAAGACAGCGTCTATCTCGGGGTTTTCGGCAAGCAGCTGTTGCAAGCCCCTGGCACCCGCCTGCAACGATGACGCTTCATCCAGTATGACCGAAGCCACCAGTGGTGCGTCGAGTCGCTGCAGCTCGGCCTCGAAGGCAAGCCGACGTTTCAGGGAGCGTTTCGGCCGCTCACCCCAGGCTCCCACATAGCCTATCCGCCGGTAGTGCTTCGCCACCAGGTGCTGTGCTATCAGCTCGCCGGCCTGCACCATGGACGTCCCGACGGCCATGTCGATCGCATCACCATCGACATCCATGACCTCGACAATGGGTCCGGAGAAATGTTCGAGCAGCTCTCTGGAACGTGCCGAGTGCTCCAGCCCACTGAGTACCACCCCCGCAGGGTTCCAGCCCAGCATGTCCTGCAGAATCACCTCTTCGCTGCGACTCTCGTACTTGGTCATGCCCAGAACCAGGCGCAGCGGTGAATCCTTGAGTGCATCGTCGATCCCGTCAACGATATTGGGAAAGACATGGTTGCTCATCGAAGGAACGATGACAGTGACGAGCTCTGTCGATTCCCCCCGCAAGGAACGGGCAATCGGGTTGCTCTGGTAGCCGATGCTCCGGGCAGCCTGCTCGACTTTCTCGCGCAGTTGCTTCGATATATTGGGAGCACCGCGCATGACTCGCGATGCGGAAATCACACTCACGCCACTCAAGGCAGCAACGTCCTTGAGTGTGGGTCTGCGGTCCTTGCTTTCCATGAATGCCTCTCTCGATTCTCCTCACTGAAACCACACGATAACAGAATCATTGACAACGTTACCAATTTCCATGGTAACGTTGTCATCACCACTATCAAACGGAGGAAGACATGAAACCGATCATCAAGAGTGCAGTTGTGGCTCTGGGGCTGACCATCGGCTCGGCGAGTGCACAGGATTTCCCGCAACGCCCCGTCAATCTGGTCGCACCCTTCAACGCCGGTGGTGGCACCGATCTGCTGCTGCGCGCATTCGCTCCACATTTTGCCGAAGCGCTCGGTGGTGATGCCTACGTCTCCAACATGGCAGGAGGCTCCGGAACCGTGGGCGCTGCAGCCCTGTCAGGACAGAAAGCTGACGGCCACCAACTGGGCTACTGGTCAGTGACAGTCTCGACAATCCAGCCACAGATCAAGGACGTACCCTACGGCCTGGACAGCTGGACGCCCATCTGTTCGGTGGCCGCTTCACCTACCGTACTGTTCACCCAGGCCGACAGTCCCTACAAGAGCATCGAAGACGTGGTCGCAGCAGCAAAGGCGCAGCCGGGCAAGTTGCTCTATGGTTCATCCGGACCCGGTGCCATCACCCACCTGACGGCGGTGGCAGCATTTGCCGGCCTCGGCATCATCGATGACATGCGTCATCTGCCGTTCCAGGGTTCCGGTCCCGCGCTGCAAGCCATGGCTTCCGGCACCATCCAGTTCTTCGGCGATACGGAACTGCTGATGACTCGCGGCGATTTCCACCCACTGCTGGTCTTCAGTGACGAACGCCTCGAGAGCCTGCCGGATGTGCCCACCGCCACCGAGGCCGGCATTGCCGCACCGCTGAACGAACTGTATCTGTGGGGCGGACTGTTTGCGCCTGCCGGAGTGGATGCCGAAGTGACACAAGCACTCAGCAATGCCTGTGAAACTGCCATCAACTCCGACGGTTTCAAGGCATTCGCCGCAGACACCAGCACCGTTCTGAATTTCCGCAACGCAGCCGACTTCGACAGCTTCTATCGTTCGCAGTACGAGTCGAACGCAAAGCTCATTGACGCCGCGGGTCTCTGAGAAAACGCCCAGCCATGCACATCCGGCACGCCAAGCCGGATGTGCATTCAGCAAAAGGAGTCCTCATGTCAACTCTGCTCAACGAACGGCGATGCGTGTCCGTCGTCATTCTTCTCCTGGTCGCCGGCCTGGTTACATCCACCTTCGGACTGACCTTCGCCGACCTGGGTGGCGCCTTCAGTCCGATGTTCTTTCCCCGCATCATTCTGACGATACTGCTCGCCCTTGCCGCGTTCAATGTCGTTCTCGATCTGCTGAAGCCTTCTCCATCCGATCCGATCGAGCTCTGGCCGGTGCTGACCATCAGCCTTGCCTTCATTGTCTATGTGCTGCTTCTCGTGCCGCTGGGCTACTTCGTCAGCTCGGTGGCACTGGGTATGGTGGTGTTGCTGGCGCTGGGTCTGCGTCATCCCCTGCAGGTCGTCCTTCCACCGGTGCTAGCAGCGGGTGCACTGCTTGTCTTGTTCAACCACGTACTGAAAATGCCACTTCCAACCTCGCCCTTTACCTGGTGGATCTGAGGGAACAGACATGATTCAATCCATTCCAGAGGCTCTGGGCCTGATTCTGACGCTCGAAGGTCTGCTGGTTCTGAGCATCGGCACCATGCTGGGTATCATTCTGGGCGCATTGCCCGGCATCGGCTCGACGGTTGCCGTTGCCATGATCCTGCCCTTTACCCTGACGATGTCCCAGGCTCCCGCCATTCTGCTGCTACTGGCGATCTATGCCGGCTCGGTCTATGGGGGCTCCATTTCAGCCATCCTCATCAACACACCCGGCACGCCACAGTCCGCGGCTACCTGCCTGGACGGCTACCCGATGGCGCAACGGGGTGAAGCCGGCAAGGCACTGGGCTGGGCGACCGTGGCATCCGTGATTGGAGGACTGGTATCCGCTGTTGTATTGATCTTCGCAGCACCGCAGCTGGCCGCCTTTGCGCTCAATTTCGGACCGATCGAGACCTTCGCACTGATCCTGCTGGGTCTGACCTGCATCGTCTCCGTGTCGGAAGGCTCGCTGACCAAGGGTCTGATCGCCGGCTTCATGGGCCTGTTTCTGTCCACGGTGGGTGGCGATCCGATAACCGGTGAAGCACGCTTCACCTTTGGCCAGTTCCAGTTGATCGCCGGTTTCAACCTGCTGGCGGTGGTCATTGGTGTATTCGCCCTGTCGGAGGTACTGACCCGCGCAGCCGCCTTGCGCGAAAGCGAACAGACGCTGGTGACGTTCGATGGCATGGTACTGCCCCGGCTCTCCGAGTGGAAGGGCCGCTTGAAAGGCCTGTGCAAGTCCGTCCTGATCGGCAATGGTATCGGCGTGCTACCGGGTACCGGAGCGGCCACCGCCGCCTTCATCTCCTACGCCGAAGCCCGCCGATCCGCTCCAACCCGCGAGAACTTCGGCAAAGGTGAGCCGGATGGGCTGATTGCCTCGGAGTCTGCCAACAATGCCGTTACCGGTGGCGCTCTGGTGCCCACCATGGCGCTGGGCATTCCCGGTGATGCGATCACGGCGGTAATGCTGGCCACGCTGACCCTTCACGGTGTGACGCCCGGCGTGCGTCTGATGACGGACAACCCGGTATTGATGGCCGCCATTTTCTCGGGATTCTTCGTGATCAACCTCATGCTGCTGCCGCTGGGCATGCTGGTTTCACGCCTGGCCGCACCGATACTGCGTATCAGGGAAGCCTACATGCTGGTCATGATCTGCCTGCTGTGTACGGTTGGTGTGTATTTCGTGAGGGGCAATCCGTTTGATCTCCTGGTGATGGCTGCAGCAGGTATCATTGGCTTCATTCTGCGCCGCCAGGGCTATCCCATGGCACCACTCGTCATCGGCATGGTACTGGGACCGACTCTGGAGATCAGTCTGCGACAGGGCCTGATCATCACCGACGGCAACTTTGCGGCATTCTTCGTGGGACACCCCATTGCCGTGGTTCTGGTCATCGCGGCCATCGGCATGCTCAGCCTGCCGCTACTACGTATCGTCAAGCACCGAAAAAGAGATCTGACATGATTGCAGGATTTTCCATCACCGTACTGCTGGGCCTGACCATCGGCTTGCTGATCACCGGCGCCATTGCCGGTGTGCTGGCGGGCCTGCTGGGCGTGGGCGGCGGAATCGTCATTGTCCCCGTGCTGGTCGTGGTTGCCGAGATCTTCAACATTCCCGATGACATCGCCATGCTGCTGGTGGTCGGCACCTCACTGGCGACGATCATCCCGACGTCCATCTCCTCCGCCCGCGCGCACAACAAACGCGGCGCCATAGACCGGGACATACTGCGCGGTTGGACCCTGGCCATCTTTCTGGGTGCCCTGGCAGGCGGCATCGCCTCGAAGTTCATCGGCGCGAATGGCCTGACACTGGTCTTCGGTGTGGTCGCACTTGCGGTCTCCATCAACCTGGCACTCCCCAGGACCCTCACGCTGGCCGCGGCGCCGCCTGCATCCCGACTGTCACAGGGTGCCATTGCCTTGCCGATCGGTTTCACCTCCGCCCTGATGGGGATCGGCGGCGGCACCTTGTCGGTGCCGGTGATGTCCATGCTCTCGGTTCCGGTTCATCGAGCCGTGGCCACAGCATCGGTCTTCGGCCTGGCCATTGCCTTGCCGGCAGTCTGCGGCTTCGTCTGGGCAGGCTGGGATGCACCCGGACGCCCACCCGGCTCACTGGGTTTCGTGAATCTGCCAGCTGCCATCGTGCTGTTTTCCATGAGCGTACTGACCGCCCCCCATGGCGCGAAGATCGCCCACCTTCTGGAACCACGCAAACTCAAACTGGCCTTTGCCATCTTTCTGGCCATCAGCGCCCTGCGCATGTTGTACAAGGCCATGACATGACCGCGCCCTATCGTCTCGAGACTGCCGGACTGACGGTCAATCTGCGACAGGAGGGTGCCGGACCACCCTTGCTGTTTCTCGGTGGATCGAACTTCGACCTGTCGATCAATGCCCCGGTATTCGACAGTCAGCTGCCACGGCACTTTAGCGTGGCCGCCGCCGATCCACGCGGACTGGGAGGCACCGATGCACCGAATGGCAACTGGTCGATGAAGGACTACGCGCAAGACGCCCTGAACATGCTGGACGCTCTAGGCTGGAATCAGGTGGATGTACTGGGTGAGAGTTTCGGCGCCATGGTTGCCATGCACCTGGCGGCTCTGGCACCGGAACGTGTACAGCGTCTCGCTCTGGCGGCAGGATCTCCCGGCGGTGAAGGTGGTTCTTCCTATCCGGTGCAGAATCTGCTGGACATCGATGACCTGCATCTGCGAGCACGCTCGACCCTGGAAATCCTCGATACGCGCTTCCAGGCGCTGCAAACAGCCTCTCCGGATGAAGCCGAGCGCCTCATCCGTAAGCGCATGGCGGTAGAGAAACGCTTTCGCGAAAGCCATCGGAACGCACAGGGGTATCCTCGCTTGCTGGCTGCTCGTGCCGATCATGACGCCTGGGATCTGCTGCCGCTGATTTCCGCGCCCACACTTGTCTTTTGTGGCCAGCACGATGGACAGGCTCCGCCCCGACGCGGTGAGAATATCGCCAGTGCCATGCCCGACGCCACGCTTCACATGATCGACGGGGGCCATGCGCATTGCTTTGCAACCAGTGAACCTGTGGATATCATCCTCGATCACTGGGTCGGCTGAGCAGGAGCGCAACCACCGCAGACCTGTCGGCGCCTGCGGCAGGCCCGCATGATCCGGAGCAATGACAATCAGACTGTTCGTTCTCACTATCAGTCGGGGTCTGTTGTAGGATACCCCTTCAAGCCTTTCGCAAGGAACGCCGCCGATGTTGGAACAGCAGAGCCTCATGTCATGACTTCGCGAGTACTTCTTCTGCACAGCGGCGGCACCATCGGCATGCGCCCCACCGCTGATGGATATCGCCCGCTGGAAGGATTCGGCGCGATGTTGCAGCAGACGCTGAACAATGGCAGCGCCAAGGTCCCGATATTCGAGGTGGTGGAGCTGGCAGAGTTGATCGACAGCTCCAACCTGCAACCTTTTCACTGGACGGCCATCGCCAATGAGTTGCTGGCCCGTTGGGATGATTTCGATGGCTTCGTCGTGTTGCATGGCACCGATACCATGGCCTACACCGCTTCAGCTTTGTCGTTCATGTTGCGAGGCACTGACAAGCCGGTCATTCTGACCGGATCGCAGATTCCTCTGGTGGAACAGCGCAGCGACACCATCGAGAATCTGCAAGCTGCCATGCTGCTGGCTGCCAATCCCGCCATTTGCGAAGTCTGCGTCTGTTTCGGCCGACGCCTGCTGCGCGGCAACCGCTGCAGCAAACTCCGGACACGCTCTTTCGACGCCTTCGATTCTCCCAACTACCCCTGGTTGGCCGATATCGGTATCGACATCACCTTGCACGAGGAGCGCCTGTTGACATCGTCGGCCTCTGCATTTCATGTACCGCAGTTCGACCCTCAAGCTGTCGTCGTCATACAGTTCTATCCGGGTATACAGGCCCGAATGGTCGAGGCAATGCTGGCCAGTGAATCGGTACGGGGTGTCGTCCTGCGCAGCTATGGCGTCGGCAACGCACCCGATGCAGACGAACAGCTGATGGCCGTCCTTGCCAGTGCCGTTGAACGTGGTATCGTGATGGTCAGCACATCCCAGTGCATCACCGGTGGCGTGACACAGGGTGCCTACGCCTCTGGTGCCATGCTCAACAGGATCGGCGTCGTGCCTGCCAGTGACATGACTCTGGAAGCGGCCTTTACCAAACTGCATGTCCTGCTCGCCTCAGGCACGGACACGGACACGCTACGACAGCAATTTGCCAGCCCCCTGTCTGGTGAATGCCAATGAATCGTTGACCGACGGACCCATGGTGCGTATATCGATACCTTCGACAAACGAACAAGCCCCGACCTTCCCTCCCCAAACCAGTAACGGAGTCCGTCTTACATGGAGCTACTCGAATCCTTTTTCGGCGTCATCAATGATCTGACATGGGGGTGGGCGCTCGTCCCCTTTCTTGTCGTCATGGGTCTGTTCTTCACGATATCGACAGGCTTTGTGCAACTTCGCTATTTCAAGCGGATGTTTCGCGTCTTTTCCAGCAAGAATCAATCGGCTGATCCGAATGCCATCTCCGCCCGTGAGGCCCTGCTCGTGTCAGTCGGCGGGCGCGTTGGTGGTGGCAATATTGCCGGTGTTGCCGTAGCCATCACGCTCGGCGGTCCTGGCGCGGTTTTCTGGATGTGGGCTGTTGCCGCTGTCGGCATGGCGACCAGCCTGATCGAATGCTCCCTGTCACAACTCTACAAGCAGAGTGAGCCGGACGGCACCTTTCGCGGAGGACCCGCGCGCACCATCATTCGCGGGCTCGGTGAGAATTTTCGCTGGTTGGCAACGATCTACGCAATCTGCCTGATTGCCTCCTTTGCCATCGGCTTCAACGCCTTTCAGGGCAACACGGTGGCCGGCGCCGCTCTTGACAGCCTTGGCATAGAACGTCTCTGGACAGGGGTTGCCCTGGCAATCGGCACCTGCCTGATCGTGTACGGCGGCATCCAGCGCATTGCCAAGGTAGCCGATGTGGTCGTGCCGGTCATGGCATTCGGTTATATCGTTCTGGCTTTGCTGGTCATCCTCGTCAATATCGGAGAAGTGCCTCGGGTACTGGGTTCGATCTTCGCGAACGCCTTCGGCTTCGAACAGGCCGTGGGTGGTGGTATGGGGGCAGCGCTGGCGCAGGGTTTGCGTCGTGGTCTGTTCTCGAATGAAGCCGGCCTGGGCTCGGCTCCGAACGTGGCCGCAACAGCCGATGTCAGGCATCCGGTCAGCCAGGGAATCACCCAGTCTCTATCCGTTTTCATCGACACCTATGTCATCTGCAGCTGTACCGCTTTCATCATCCTGCTGGGCGATGTCTATGTGCCAGGGGCAACCGATGTGGACGGCATTGCCCTGACACAGCAATCGCTGGTCTCACATCTGGGAGAGTGGGCGCAATACGCACTGACAACCGCCATTCTGTTGTTCGCCTTCAGCTCGATCATCTACAACTACTACCTGGGTGAGAACGCGCTGACATTCATGACGAAGAGCAAAGCCTCCGTGCATGGCCTGCGTCTGCTGGTTGTCGGCATTGTATTCCTGGGAGCAGTAGCCCCGGGCGCGACGGCTGTCTTCTTTTTCTCTGACCCGATGATGGGCATACTCGCTGTCGTCAACCTGCTGGCTCTGATGATGATGTTCCCTACGGCCATGCGCCTGATCAACGACTTCGGCGCTCAGCTCAAGGCGGGTGTCGCCCGTCCGGTGCTGAACCCCGATGATTATCCCGACCTGGACATAGAACGTGACGTCTGGACCGGGAAAGTCGACTCTTCCAACGGCTGATCACTCTCAAGGCGGCGACCCGTACTCCGGTCGCCGCCACTGCGCAAGATCGCGCGAGTTCCATCCGACCAGTGGACGAGCCTGTCGAGACGACTCCGGCCGCTCGCGACCACCCGCTCTTGCCTGCTCTTGCCTGCTCTTGCCTGCTCTTGCCTGCTCTTGCCTGCTCTTGCCTGCTCTTGCCTGCTCTTGCCTGTCAGCAGAGCATGTCGGTGGCTTACGCCGATTCGCACTCGCTGGCCAATTTCAGCACATTGGAACCATCATCCGAGTCGATGTACAAGGCCGGATCATCCTTGCTGCCATGACGCACTACTTCGTTACCGGAAATCTGTCGCGTGGTCTTTTCCGTAAAGACCGACTGGACAGTGCCCGTACCGTGACCCTGCCCCCACGACCATTTCACTTTGTCTCCTGATTGAAACGATGACATATCCTCTCCCCCTGAATGCTTCTGCTTGTACAGTCGGCGAGTCTAGCAAGCTCGGTTCATCGATCACGACAAGCTCCCACGTTTACACAAGCGGATTGACTGGAGTCGCATGAACGGCTGGGCGAGCAGATGGTTGAAAAGCACAACGGCGAACTCTGAGCTACCGGACTCGACCGAAGAACGCGACAAGATCGCTCGCAATGCGCTGGTATTGATTGCAGCGACGTTCCTGACCAAAACCGCGGATTCACTGGCCAACCCCAAGATCACCCTCACCTGGTTGCTGCAGAGCATGGGGGCTTCCGCTGCTGCCATCAGCCTTCTGGTTCCCATCCGTGAATCCGGAGCTCTGCTACCACAGGCGGCACTTGCCAGCCTTGCCAACAGTCGCAGCCGTCAGGCAGGCCTGTATCGATTGGGCACGCTGGTACAGGGAGCAGCGGCACTGGGCATGCTGGCTTCTGTCGCCACGCTCGAAGGCACACTGGCAGGCTGGGCCGTCGTCCTCTGTCTGGCCATTCTGAGCCTGGCGCGATGTCTCTGCTCACTGACTCACAAGGCGATGATCGGCAAGGGAGTGCCCAAGGGACTGCGAGGCCAGACCAATGGCTGGGCTTCCAGCGCAGCCGGACTGGCAACGTGTATCGTCGCCGTGCTGCTGATCCTGGTACAAGGTGCTCCGGGTGTTCAGCCTCTGATGTGGATGGTCGCCGTGGCCGGACTCGCCTGGTGGCTGGCCACCCTTGTCATCTCCTTTCTCGACGAACCGGAGCAGAAACCGAAGGATGCCGACAATCGTTTCTGGCAGAGGCTCAAACTGCTACGCAAAGACGCGCACTTTCTGCGCTTTGTCATTGCCCGCGCGCTACTTACCTCGTCGGCGCTGGTAGCCCCTTACTATGTCATGCTGCAGGCCGGGAGTGAGAATCCCCTGGCAGGCTTCGGCGCACTGTTACTGGCCAGTGGCGTCGCCAGTCTGATAGCCTCACCGCTCTGGGGGCGTCTGGCCGACCACTCATCACGTCTTGTCCTGTTGCTCAGTGCAACTCTGGTCAGCGCTCTGGGACTGTCCACCGTTGTCTTGCATCAGACCCTGCCGGAGCTGTTCAGCAACGCCTGGCTCGTGCCTGCGTTGTACTTCTGCCTCGAACTGGCTCATCAGGGTATCCGCGTCGGGCGCAAGACCTATATCGTGGATATGGCTAACGACGACAATCGGGTGGATTATGTTGCCGTCAGCAACTCCACCATCGGTCTGATACTGCTGTTCGTCGGCTTGATCTCCAGCGGGCTATCCACCATCCTGCCTCCAGTGACCCTGATTGCGCTGCTGTCACTGCTCAGTGCAGCCGGCGCCATACTGGGACGAAGCCTGCCCGAAGTCGAATGACATCATGCTGTCCAACCACTGATCAGGTGGCCATCCACAGTCGAACAGCGATTGTCGGTCGACAAGCCGATTTTCGGCGCTTCACCCACTGTCAGTGAGTCATGCATCCGGTATTTCGGTAAGGTTGCAGGAACCAGCAGTCGCTTCGGTGCTCGATGTGCCGAACGGCCTTCACCTGACATTACCAGGAGACCGGGATGAAGACGTCGGAAAAGCCGCAGATTCCAGCAGACATACTTGCCAAGTGGCAGCGTGTCATCGATCTGGCATCAGCGATGGCTCAGGTACCAGCCGGGCTGATCATGAAAACCGATCCACCCAGACATTCCGTTCTGATCAAGTCCACCGGTAAGGAAAACCCCTACCGGGTAGGACAGAAATTCGAACTTGGCCCTGAACTGTATTGTCAGGAAGTCATTGCTCGAGATGACGAGTTGGTCGTGGAAGACGCCAATTGCGACCCGGTGTGGCAGAACAATGAAGATCTTGAGTACGGCATGTCATTTTATATGGGCTACCCATTACGCTGGCCGGACGGCGCATTGCTGGGTACACTCTGCGTGCTGGACAGCTCCAGCAACGAACGGGCATTGCAGTGTCGCGATCTGCTGATCGAATTCCGTAGCCTGATAGAGGCTGATCTGTCATTGCTGACGGAAATTGCCCGACGCGAGAAGGCCGAGAACCAATTGAGAAAACTGCTGGCAGGGCTTGAGCAAACGGTCGACAGCCGCACCAAGGAGCTCAAGCGAGCCAATACGACTCTGCAAGTACTGGTGGAACGCATGGCTTCATCACGCGAGGAATTCGAGGCCGATATCATTCGCCAGCTGGAAGCCCTGGTCAAACCTCACATGAACACCCTGCACTCCAAGGGTGCAGTTGCACCCGAATATGCCGTCTATCTGGAATTGCTGGAATCCAGCCTGGCCTCCATCACGAGTCAGTTTGCAGCAGCGAATACAGCGAGATTCGAATCCCTGACCCAGAAGGAAACCGAAGTGGCCCAGCTTATCCTGCATGGAAAGTCCACCAAGGACATCGCCAGAGCCATGTTCCGCGAGACCAGTACCATTGATTACCATCGCAGCAATATCAGGCGCAAGCTGGGGCTCGAGCGTGATATCAGCTTGCGCAGCCATCTCATGTCTCTGCAGGAATAGGGGGAAATCCCCCCTATCGAGCCATGACCATCCCCATGGGGGAGGATATCCCGGCCAGTGATAGCCTCGGTAATCAACGGGCATGCCGCCCGCACATCCGAGGGAGAATCACACAATGAAGAAGCTCGATCTCAAACCCGTTCGGCTCGACGGCAAACTGGATTCACTGGCCCCCAACCTGTCGCGTCGCTCGTTCTTCATGGCTGCAGGTGCCGCAGGAGTGTCTGCTGCCACCATGTCTCTGGGCTCCGGAAAAGCCAGCGCACAGTCCACCGACTGGACTCAACCCGGTAACAACAACCATGTACTGGAATTGCAGGCCGCCAGCAGTTTTCCCGGTGGTGAGGTGAAGCTGGACTATTATGGGCATTGCGCGTTGAAGATAACGGCCCCCAGTGGTGCCACAGTGATCGTTGACCCCTGGCGAGACGACCCTTCCGGCGCCTGGGGATTGTGGTTCAAGTCCAAGTTCCCGGAAACTCTCGTGGACATCACTCTGTCCACCCACACGCATTTCGATCACGATGCCATCGACAGACCGCAGTCCACGATGGTCCTGGATCGCATGGTTGGCAATTTCGAATTTGCGGACATCAGAATCACCGGCTATGCCGACAAGCACGCCTGTATTGCACCAGGCTGGTATCAGTGGACCAATGCTCTGGATGAATTCGGTGTGGAAGCATGCCCTCCCAACAACATCGGTCATATGGACATGGTGGTCTATGTCATCGAAACCGGTGGCATCCGAACGCTTGTCTGGGGTGATAACCGACCCGATCCGGGTGAGGATTTCTGGAAAGCCATCGGGCAGATCGATGTACTCACTCTGCCCGTGGACGGGTCGCAACATATCCTGTCCTACGAGCAGGGCAATGCCATCGTAGAGCGATTGCAGCCCAAGATCGTCATCCCCACCCACTATCTCAGCGAGTCGACCACCTATACCCTGTCCACGCTGGAGACGGCTGATGAGTGGGTAAAGTCCCAGAAGAGTTTCCAGATGCTGGACACTCCAACTCTGTCACTGGCATCCGAAGAAATTGCCTCCATGAGCAAGGAGTTCATGTACTTCGGCAGCAATGTGCAAACCACCTGACCGACAGACTTGTCACCATCGCCCTGAAATGCAGCATCGGATCAGGACAATGTCCATAGCCGGCAGCCGGCGTATCGCGTCCCTGCGAGCGATCGCCGCTACCGGTCCGACACGGAAGCATTCAATGCAACGCTGTCTCCAACCCGGATATGACCATCCGTCAGCACGCGCGCAGTCACACCTCCGTGCCCTCTGACCGCATTGTATCCCCCCTCCCCCAGGGTCTCTTCCATCCTGCTGCAAGGATGACACAGGCCGGTCACTTCCAGCTCGACGCTGCCAATGGAGATGATCCTGTTCTTCAAGGCCAGCAGGTTGATTCCTGTCACGAGCAAATTGCGCCGCAAGTCTTCTGCGCGAACATGCCTGCGCCCCACACAGGCTGCAATGACAGGCAGATGCTCCTCCTGCAACAGGGTGACATGGCGCTGACCGGTACGCCCCTGATAACGATCCCCTTCCAGACCGGACTTGCTGGACACAGCGGCAATATCAACACTGATCATCTCAGCGCGCCGCTCGGGTCGCAAGCCAATCCAGCGAAGTTCTCCCTGTTGCGGCAGTGTATTCAGCAGTTCCTGCAGGGTCTTCATGCGGGCCATCTGCCGTCAATTGATCCGGACACCACCAGACTCTCAGTCACCAGCACGCGACACCACCTTCCCCATGGCCAATTCCACCAGATCACACAACCTTGAACGTCGATCTTCGACGAAGGCGTAGAAATCCCCCTCCCGCAACAATTCCGGCGAGAGTGCATGAGTGGCCAGAACGGCATCCATGGCCTCGTCCGTCAGGCCCACCTGTTTGTCCGCCTGCAACTTGGCAATGTAATCGGCAGGCGCATTGCTGGCTATCTTGCGATTGGCTTTATAGGATAACAGTGTCTTGTTCAGTATGCTGTCATAACGGCTGCGTGGGATGCGCTGACTATCGCACCAGGCCCGAGGAAATATATTGTGAATGTCTATCGATATCTCGTAGATCTTGAGATCCCGAATGGAGGTTCGCCAGTACCAGTCCTCGGCCCCTTCCCGGAGTACCAACAGGGCCACTCCCTTGTAGGCAGCTGAATTGCGCGTATGCAGCACATCGAAGCGACTCGGGGAAAAACAGGCTTCTCTGACCGTGGTGGGTACCTTTGCCGTGTTGTCCAGCCAGATCAGCAATTCCTCGTAGTCCATCGCGAGGCGCTCTTCCACTGCGCCATCATACAACTCGCCGAGAATGCCGCACCAGAACCAACGAGCAATCTTGTCGCGGTTCTGTGTCTCCCGCCAGCGGTCTCCGATTCGCGCCATGAGGGACACCAGAGGAACCAGCTGTACCCGATAAGGAAGCTCCCGGCGATGATACAAGGCCTCGGCGCGCAGGAAATAGGCAACATGTTCATAAGCTGCCTCCAACTGCGTCGCCCAGTTCTTCCAGGCATCCAGCGGCAGGGACAGAACATCGTTGCGCTTGGCACTGATCGGCACCAGCTGCTTGCCGGTTCTGCCTTTGGCGAGAGCCTTCAGACGCAGATCATGTGTGTGCAGGAGTGTGACTGCCTGTATGAAATCGGTTTCCTCGATGTCTTCCAGGAGTGGGTTTCGAGCGATTCGAGCCTTGCGAGAAACGATGTTCTGACGCAGAGAGCCATGCCAGTCATCGCGCAGGCTGAAGCCTGCTGCAGCGTATTTGGCGTTGAGTATCTCGAATACCGTCAGCTGAGCACCACCCAGGTTCGCCCTCTGGAATACACGACTGACAGACTCGATCGGTGTATCCCGCTTGAGCTGCGATACCGTCACCGTGTATTGACGAAAGGCATTCAGCACGGTTTCCCGAAAAGCGGCGAGCAACTCCCCATCGCCCGGGTTTATCTTCAGGTACTCCGCCTCCCAGTCGTCCGATTGCAGAATCAGGTGGCAGGGAAAGCATTTGGCCCGACATTCCTGCTCGGAGCTTTTCAGCTTGAACTTCACTTTTCCTGTAGCCGGGTCCCTGAATTCGCGACTCTCATCCACGCTGAGCACGGAGCCTTCAACGCCCTCATTCACGGCCCGGCTGATATCAATGTAGTAGTAACGCCTGATCGATTTCCTGCTCGCCTTGCAAGTGTCCACGGGCGTATCCAGGAGGAGTACTCGCGCCAGCGAGGTCAGGCGTTGTTGTCCATCGAGAATCAGCTGTTCCGGGTCGCAGCCTCGCGGCACGATTTTCTCGAACCCCTCCAACGCTCGTGTCTTGAACAGCCCCTGGTCTGCGCATTCCAGCAGTGTCACCGTGCCAATGGGAAATCGGCCTGCAATACTGACCAGGAGGTCCTGGATCTGGTCATCATCCCAGATCCAGCCACGCTGGAACTCGGGTAGCTGAATGACACCGGCCCCGATCTCTCTCAGCAGTTCGGTCAATGATCTGGTTGTGCTCTCGAAAGTACTCATGGGCACCCTGCATCAAGGTAATGGCCTCGATATCCCGTCACTGTCTCTCTGGCAATGAGCGATGGTCGACAATCTGATGGACAAGCCACAGGGAACGTTTCCCGTGATGGCTGCCATTGGCTCATTCGCCCAAAGTGCGTATTCACTGATTATCGGACTCCCTTGACCTTCCTTTACAGACCCCTGCAAGCGCCGTGGTGACCCAGAGCTGTGCGGCTCCCTGTATTCACCATTGCAGCGCTCTGTGCCTCATCTCACGTTACTGATACAAACTCGGCACCTTGCTCAAACCCCATACCGGGCAATCTCCAAATTCCTTGCACATTGATTCCCTATGCTTGATGGCCAGCCAGAGCTCGAAGCTCGTTCAGGAATACTCCATGTCATTACCATTCAAGAACACTGCCGCGTGCAAGTCCCTGCTCGGTGCCACCCTGACGGCCGTCATCGTCGCTGTCAGCGGCTGCAGTGATTCCGGCACTCTCAATACTGATACAAGCACTGACGAGACCGATTCGGAAGTAACCACCGGGGATACCGTTACGGATGTAACCGTTGATGAGACCGATACGACAACAGGCGGCAGCGATACCGAAATCATCGATATCTACAACGCTGTTTTCTCGGAACGAAGCGCCGATTGTGGTGACTACGTGAATACATTCGACGCCACAGTAGTCGATATCCAGAACAGCTTGAGCTTCAATGCCGACGTGTTCATCACGGCCACGAACACCGAGTGCACCATCACCTCCAACAGTGTGCCCAACCACGACTTCAACGATGACACCGCCGCGTTTGCCGGTGGTGCAGACGGTGCGACCATCGCCGCCACTGATACGGTATCGACCATCACACGCAGTCCCGCCATCGCCGCTGAACCCACCGCACTGAGCCAACAGGTCAAGAACGGAGTTTTCCTCAACGGAGTGCGGCTGGACATTCTCTCGGCGGGCTGCTATCGCCCCAACAGCCCGGATGCCGGCGACGATGGCAATACCGGAATCGGCTGCTCAACCGATGATCCGTGGTTGCTGGACCCACTGGGTACGGACGCGAAATTCGGTGCCGATCTGCACAATGCTCACACTCAGCCCGGCGGACTCTATCACTATCATGGTGGCCCCAACGCCATGTTCGATGACAACCCGGGCAGTGACGGATCGCCGGTCATCGGCTTTGCCGCCGATGGATTTCCCATTTACGGCAGCTACTTCCACGACGAGAATTCCGGTCAGGTGCGCAAGGCCATTTCGGGTTACACGCTCAAGCCCGGCTCGCGAGGCGAGCGCAGTGATACCAATCCGGGCGGTGATCACGATGGTACCTACAATGACGACTGGGAATTCACCAACAGTGGTGATCTGGACGAATGTAACGGCATGAGCATCAATGGCCAGTACGGCTACTATGTCACGGATACCTACCCGTGGGTCATCAAGTGCTTCACGGGCACACCGCATGCGTCCTTCGGAGGCGGTGACAACGAAGGTGTGGGCCCGCCCCCGCAGGATGCTCCTGCACAGTAGGCGCGCTGCTCCGATATACACGACAGCTCACCATCTGCGGTATCGCAACGGTTTGTCCGCCAATGGCGGGCCGACCGCCGGTGAGCCGCTCTTGTCACCACTCACAGCCCCATGAAAAATCTGTTCGCTCTATCGGCACTGCTGCTCATATCCCTTTTCTCGCAGACAGCGCTCGCCCACGAGGCTGGCATCACGGATACCGGAGTCGTGATTTCCAGTTCGAGCGTGATGCTGACCTATACCGTCCCTGACACCCTGCTCGACACACTGCCGGCTGCATCGACGGCAGGCAGCGGTGGTGACAAGGTTGATGCCATCCTCGCCGGTCTGGACGTCCGCGACGGCAATATCAGCTGCGTGCCCGTGCTTGTCTCTCGCAAGATGCTTGATACCATCGCATCGGCACAATTCACGTTCCGTTTCAATTGTGGTCGTCCGATCACTTTGCTGCACCTGCGTTACAGTCTGTTCTTCGCTCAGGACTCATCACATTCGAACGTTCTGCGAATTTCATTGCTGGGCAGATCGCGGGACGAGACATTCTCCGACCAGCAACGAGAACATACCGTGGACGTCAAGGCGCTGGTCATGCAACTTGCCGACGCAAGACAGGCGGCTGTGACGGACGATCCCACTGTCAACGCTGATACACAGGCTGCGAACAGGCCATTCGGTACGCGCTTCTTCCCCGTCGGCCTCGAACATATCCTGTTCGGATTCGATCACGTTCTGTTTCTGGTCTGCCTGGTGCTGCTACCGATGACTCCACTGGCGATTCTGAGCCTGATCACCTCGTTCACCATCGCGCATTCAGTGACCTTGTCGCTGTCGGTGCTGGACATCGTGACCCTGCCACCGCGGATAGTCGAAGCGGCCATTGCGCTGAGCATTGTCCATATCTCGGTCAGAACGATCATGATTCTGCGCCAACCGAACCAGCTGTCACTCAGTCGTTCGCAACGCAGGGAACGTCTGATCAGTACCTTCCTGTTCGGTCTGATACACGGTTTCGGCTTTTCCTACCTGCTGAAGGAGATTGGCCTGGGTGATCAGGCATTACTGTCCCTGCTGTTCTTCAATCTGGGCGTCGAGGCCGGTCAGCTGATCATCCTGGCAGTTCTGCTTCCCCTGATCTGGCTACTGGGCAAACGCTTTCCGTCATGGCGCTGGGCGATCGGATCGTCCGCCGTCACCGGCCTGATCGGACTGTTCTGGTTGGTTGAACGAGTGGCAAACGCGTGAGGCCGCTCGAACGTTCTTCGGCCCGGGTGCCAGTCTATCCGACACCCCGACCATTCTTGCGTCCACTCCCGTTTCGTGAAGCGACCACAGCAAGCCCTTTTGCAGGATCTCGCCTTACGCGACCATACCCTGAGCATCTTCGGCAGCGATCACACCGGGGATCGCCTCGGCAGCCGCTTTCATGGCCGCCGCCTTGTGCTCTTCGCCCATGGCCACGCCTTCTGCGCGAAGTACTCGGATATCGGTAATTCCGAAGAAGCCGAATACAACCTTCAGGTAGCTTTCCTGATGCTCCATGGCCTGTCCCGCTTCACTGTTCGAATAAACCCCACCGCGCGCCAGCGCCAGTATCACCGTCTTGCCACCTGCCAGCCCCACAGGGCCACTGTCGGTGTACTTGAAGGTACGGCCGGCCTGCGCCACTCGATCAATCCAGGCCTTGAGTTGAGTAGGAATGCCGAAGTTGTAGAAGGGCACGCCGATCACCACGACGTCCGCATCGAGGAACTGTGTCACCAGCTTCTCGGAAACCTCGTTTTCGTGACGTTGCGCAGCAGATGGCTCCGCCTGCCGCTCGGTTCGAATACCCATGGCATCGGCGTTGAAATGGTTCGGAGCCTCGGTTGCCAGATCCAGCGTTTCCACCGTCGTGGACGGATTGGTCTTCAGCCATTCGGCCACCACGTCCGCGCTGAGCTTCCGCGTGACGGAGGCCTCCTCAAGGATGCTGGAATCGATATGCAACAGTTTCATGGTCTGGTCTTTCATGGTCGGGATCCCGGGCTGTCAGAAGATGACCAGATTCTAGGGATGTTGCGTTGTCTTGATAAGTAGTCAAAAATGCGTTCCATCGTTCCATTAACAGGACAATACGCGGATGCAGGACCTCAACGACATGGTGCTGTTTGCCGACGTCATCGAGCATGGCGGTTTCACGGCTGCCAGCCGGGTACTCGGCATTCCCAAATCACGACTCTCTCGGCGAATCGCCAGCCTTGAGCGGCAACTCGGCCTGCAGCTCATGTATCGCAGCACGCGCAGACTGTCCCTGACACCTGATGGCGAGCTGTTCCTGCGACACTGCAGGGACATGCGCAGCGCAGCGCAGAACGCCTACGAGGCGGTCGCTCAGGTGCATTCCGAACCCTGCGGCACCGTCCGCATGAGTTGCCCACTGACGCTCGCTCTGGGCACACTGGCAACCGAGCTGCCGGTCTTCCAGTCTCGCTATCCGCTGGTGCAACTCGATGTCCGCGTTCTCAATCGTCCGGTTGACCCCATCGAGGAGCGATTCGATCTGGCATTGCGCGTTCGCACTCACATCGAAGACAGTTCAGCTCTCGTGGCAAGAACATTCGGGTCCAGCCGCTCCATCGTGGTCGCCAGCCCGGAGCTGATGCAACAGCAGCCACCCATTGTCGAACCGGCTGATCTGGCAGACCGGATCACAATTGCCATGAACGCCAGCGATGGTCGCAGCAGCTGGAGACTACAGGGGCCGGATGGGCAAAGCCATGTTCACTGGCACACCCCCCGGTATATTGCCGACGATCTGCACATGCTGGTACAGGCTGCCGTGCACGGCAGCGGAATCGCCATGCTGCCCGAATTCGTCTGTCGCGAGGAGCTTCAGTCCGGCAAGCTGATACAACTGCTGGCGGGCTGGGAGCCGCTTCCGGGGATCGTACACGCGGTATATCCCGCTGGGCGCACGCAAGTCCCGGCAGTACGTGACCTGGTGGAGTTTCTGGCAGACACCTTCAATGGTTACGATAGTCGCGACTACACGACCTGACAAACGAGAGCCCTTCCTACTCCAGAGCGTTTGCCCATTCACGCAACCTGAATTTCTGGATCTTGCCCGTCGACGTCTTGGGCAGTTCCCGGAACACGATGGTCCTGGGGCATTTGAAGTGCGCCAGTCTGTCACGACACCAATCGATCAATTGCTGTTCATCGGCAGTTTCGCCCTGTTTCAGGCAGACAAAGGCACAAGGCGTTTCCCCCCAATGCGCATCAGGTCGGGCCGCTACCGCCACCTCCAGTACCGCAGGATGGGCGTACAGCGCATCTTCGATTTCGATGGAGGAAATATTCTCCCCGCCGGAAATGATGATGTCCTTCGAACGGTCCAGTATGCGCAGATAGCCATCGGGGTCGATGATCGCCAGATCTCCGCTGTGAAACCAGCCGCCGCGGAAGGCCTCGGCGGTGGCATCGGCATCCCTGAAATAGCCGCGCATCACGATATTGCCCCGAAACATCACCTCACCAATGCTCTTGCCATCCCGGGGCACCGGCGTCATGGAGTCCGGATCCATGACGTCAAGACCGTCCAGCATCTGATATCGGACCCCCTGGCGTGATTTGAGTCTGGCCTGCTCGTCGGGGGGCAGATCATTCCACTCCGGATGCCAGGCGCACATCACAGCCGGACCATAGGTTTCCGTCAAGCCGTAGGTGTGTGTGATCCTGAATCCGAGTGATTCCACCGCCGACAGCACACTGGGTGGTGGTGGCGCAGCGGCGGTCATGACATGGACTGGTTGCCTGAGCGCTCGAACATGTTCGGCACCGGCATTGATGATGAAATTCAGAATGATGGGAGCCCCGCAGAAGTGGGTAACGCCGTGTACGTCGATGGCCTGATAGATCGTCTGTGCGCTGATCGTTCGCAGGCAGACGCTGGTACCCGCATTGGCAGCCAGTGACCACGGGAAGCACCAGCCGTTGCAATGGAACATCGGCAAGGTCCAGAGATACACCGGATGCGGCCCCATATGCCAGCCACTGATATTGGACATGGCATTGAGGGCGGCACCTCGGTGATGGTAAACCACCCCCTTGGGTTTTCCAGTGGTGCCAGAGGTGTAATTCAGGGCAATGGATTGCCACTCGTCTGCCGGCAGCTGCCAGCCGAAGCCGGAGTCCATGGCTGGCAACTGTTCCTGAACGCTCGACTCGGGGTCGATGAACTGCTCGTAATCGATATCGGCGATGGGTGCACCTTGGGCCTCGATATCGTCGATGCTGAACAATCGAGGAGCCTTGTCCATGCTCTGCAGCGCTTCATTCACCACCGCGGTGGAGTCACGATCCACAAACAGGACCTTCGCTCCACCATGTTCCAGAATGTGCTTGATCGTATCTGCATCCAGACGCGTGTTGATGGCATTGAGCACGCCTCCGCACAGCGGCACACTGAAATGCAGCTCGAACAGAGCCGGAACATTGGGAGCCACGACAGCCACCACATCCCCTGTCCGGATACCCAGTGCTGCCAGCCGGGCAGCCCCGGCCAGACAACGCTCGTGAACCTGCTTCCACGTCAGTTTGCGCTCTCCGTGAATGATCGCAATTCGATCGGGATAGACATCGCGACTTCTGGACAGAAAACTCAGTGGGCTCAACGGTGTGTAGTTGGCACTTTGTGCAGGCAGCGGAACATTCCGATCACCGGGCTGCTCGGCCACAGGAAGTGCTGCTTGGGAGTCTGTCATGCCGCGATACCTCGAATATCCGCGATGATTACCTGCACCTGACCTGACTTGCCTGACCCTGGCAGCGTGTCACACCGCATTCAACGGTGTTTCCAGTTCGGCGGGCGCTTGTCGAAGAATGCATCGATACCTTCGGCCACATCCTCAGCCATCATGTTGCAAGCCATGGCATCACTGGCCAATGCGTATGCCTGGTCCAGAGGGCGCTCCAGTTGCTCGTGGAAAAGGCGCTTTCCGGTACTGACCGCCACTTTCGATTTGCTGCAGATGGTGTTGCACCACTGCTCGATGCTCGCATCCAGCAACTCATCCGCGACGCATTCGTTCAACAGGCCCCAGTCCACGGCCGTCTGCGCGGAGATGAATTCTCCGGACATGAGCAATTGGAAAGCACGCTTGCGGGACAGGTTTCTGCTCAATGCAACCGATGGCGTACTGCAGAACAAACCCAGATTGATCCCGGATACACCAAAGCTGGCATGATCCGCAGCCACTGCAAGATCACAGCTGGCCACCAGCTGGCATCCAGCCGCCGCGGCCACTCCCTGGACTCTGGCAATGACGGGCTGCGGCAGGGAAACTAGTGTCTGCATCATCTGGCTGCACTGCTGGAACAAGGCGCACTGCCATGCTTCGTCCGCGTGACTGCGCATTTCCCTGAGATCGTGCCCGGCGCAGAAGGCGCGTCCGTTGGCTGCGATGACCACCACACGCACATGATCGTCGATCTGTTCGAGAGCCTCCTGCATGGCGCTCAGCATGGCCTGACTGAGTGCGTTGAATTGCGCAGGTCGATTGAGTGTCAGCGTCAAAGCCCCCTTGTCATCCAGACGAGAAAGCACCAGCGCTTCGCTGTCTGGCGCGACTGCCGCAGCATCTCTACCGTTATCGCTGTTATCGGATCTCGAGTTCACTGTCATTGCTCCCTATCCCCGTTACCGGAACAGTTCGATTTTCGGGCATCGGTTCATGACGACCCGGAGTCCAGCCTCTTCTGCAAGTCTGGCAGCCTCCTCGCTGTACACACCAAGCTGACTCCACAGCACTCCAGCCCCGATATCAATGGCTTCTTTAGCGATACCCGGCAAGGCTTCCGAGACACGAAAGACATCGACCATGTCAACAGGCTCATCGATGTCAGCCAGAGAGGCGACGACGTCCAGACCCAGTATCTGCTCCCCGGCCTGCTTCGGATTGACGGGAATCATGTTGTAGCCCTGATCCTTGAGCACCCGCAACACACCATGACTGGGCCGACTCGGATCCGGGCTGGCGCCGACCATGGCCATGGTCTTGACATCCGACAGAATCCCGGCGATATAGCCCTCTGGATACGCTTCCCTATGGTTCATCACTCGCTCTGCATTGGTTGATCAGGTGCACATGACGCACTCTATCATGCGAGTGTCAGCGACCTACTGCCTGTACCCCCTCACCGCCCGAGCGCAATGCGATGGAAGCTGTCGGTGGCACCTGAGGGCCCCCTGACGAATTGAATGGCGGACCACAGTAATTCACTTGGTAGCCATGACGAACCACAGAGCTTCCTCAGGTCCGACCTTTCCCGCGATCCCCTTGCGACCATACGCCATCTCCGGAGGAATGAGCACCTCCAACACCTCCTGCACCCGTTCCACCGGGTCCTCATCACCGTCTGAATCCGCTTTCTCTCTCACCAACGGCTCGTCTGTCAAGAGCTTGAACGCCTCTGCCCAGCCTTCGATGACACTATCCGGTTGAAACGCACCATACGTCCAGCTCTTGCTGGCAATCTCATCCCTGACATGCGTCTCCGTGGCACAAACGGCCTGCGAATCGATCCTCAGCCGCAGATAGCAGACTTGTGTTGCGCCATCGTCCACTGCCAGCAGAAAATTGGCTGTGCAAGCGGAGAGCTGATCCATCTCCCTGGCATCAAGTGTCAGGCGATGTGTCAGGATGCCACTGTTCTGTTGCTGACCTCGTTGCTTGTATTCACTCAGGAATCGCCGATCCAGCTGGTCGGTCTGAGGACGCCAATTTGCAACAATGTGGCGAGCATCGGCTACGGACAGTGAAGCGCCCGACACGGCATCCGTTTCGGGATCTGCCTCAGGATCGCCACGGTCCATTGGCGGCAACGGGAACCCATTGCGATCTCTGGCATGCCGGAGTCCTGCCGCGACATCGTCCACTGACACATGCTCTGCATAGTCCCTGACGATGCTGTCATACATCAGGACACCCAGTGCATGACCCAGTTCGATGCTGGTTCTCTGCTCCTCGATACAACCCGGACTGGCAGCAAGCAACGGTGTGGTTGATGCCAGGGTGCAAATGAGCCCCAGGGCGGGCAATGATGACTTCATGGCTGACCCCTGCCTTTTCATGGGTGGTGTGTGGCTAGAAATCCACGACAAACTTGTAGCCATCGAAAAAATTCTGCAGATCCATGGTGGGTTTCTCGCCCTTGAACTGTCGAGAGAATTCGTAGTCGAGAATGTTTTCCGTGGTCTGCATCTTGCGCAGAAGCACATTGTTGAACTCGGCGTACAACGCGCTATCCGGAAAATCCTTGCCACCTCCTGAATCGTCCGCATCGTTCAAGCGCTTCGCACTGCGACGGAAGAATACGCCATAAGCCTCACGGGTCATGGTTTCACGCTGAAGAATGACATTACAGCCCTTCACCCGGCCGCTGAGAATGTCCACGTCCGAGACATAGAACAGGATGCGGGCCTTGCACAGATCTTCTATACCCTGCTGGTGGGAGTCGTAGAACACCACAGGTCCGCGCGAGAACCCATTGGGGCAATTTTCCGTACGAATCAACGAAGGGTCGATGCGATCCTTGCCGCGTGCTTCGTCGGCAAGCGTCGCGAATCCACTCTGCATGTTCTCCTTCAGTTCCTTGATGCGAGCGAGCAGAAGCGACGGTGTACGAGCGATTTCCCTGTTTGCATAGAGTGCCAGAAAACGCTCCAGGGCCGCATCATATCGTTGCAGTGCGTTGCTCTCATCCAGCTTTCTCAGCCCTTCCGTTTCGGCCGTCGTCCCTCCCACGAGCCCCAGAACGGCACTGCAATAGCGCCCTCTGGGAAAGGACTCATTATCCACAGTTGCATAACTGATACCCGACAGGAACAGCGGATGCGAGGTGTTGTACTTGTACAGTCGACCCAGCGTTATACTGTCCGGGCCGCACAGCATGTCGATTCTGCCGGTATCCAGATCGGCCAGTCGGTCTCCAGGCGTGATACGCCGATAATCCACGGTATAACCTGCAAATGGCCCGCTGCTCACCATCTGTGACAGCACACGACGACAGATCTCGATCATGTAGCCGGTATAACCAGGCATCATTTCCTCATCTGTCTGCGCAGCGCTGAGATAGGAAAACGGGCTGGCATCTGCCTGCACACCAACGGTGATGGTTTTCTCGGGAAGATAGGGAATCTCACTGGCTGCCACGACGGCGTTCAGGCAAGACAACAGGATCGAGAAAAACAGCAGCACTCTCACCCATGCACGAGGACGCTCTCCGCCTGTTGGCAACCGGGTTGCCTGCGTGTTGTGAACGGATCGAGCCATTCCTGATGCCACCCCGCTCACCCACCGCTCTCCGCTTTCGAAGGCTCTCGATCGGCTGTCTTGCGAAGCGAGCCTTTCAGTGGTGCAAAAACACGCTCGACAAACACCCGCCACAGTTTTTCCAGCGCATCCTCCGACGCTTTCGCCCCCATGCGGCGTCTGACCCATTGTCGTCGGTAAGCACGGCACATGACCGACAACAAGGCATAGATCACCAGAGCAGGAATGAAGAACGCTGCAAAGGCATCATCGATGTTCATGTCGTTGCCGCGCAAGGAGGCAAGCAGGAAATTCAGGCCACCACAGGCCGCCGCATATTTCAGGATACTTCCCGTCGCATTTCTACGTTTGTACAAATCCTGATCAAGATAGGTGCAGATGAACCAGACACAGACAAAGGAAATGCAAGGGACCAGAATGATCTCGGGCAGATAGCCTGGAAAGGTCTTCAAACTGACAGGGTCGAGTATCTCCAGGCCTGCACGAAGTGGGGAAATCACCATCAGCACCAGAAACTTCAACACCAGAAACAGCAGTACGCTGGGAATATAGGCAAGCAGGCCGATATACAGGTAGAGACCCACGGGCGCGATATCACCGGGCTTCATCTTCGGCCAGCGCTTCTGCTCGAACAAGGCATCACGCATGATCAAGGCGATCCAGATGGACACCGCGAATATCAGCGTGAAATCCAGCGTTTCGAAGAAGGCATTGTCCATGCGCGCGCTGAAATACTGAAGCGCATCACTGGCACTCCTTTCCGCCGCAGGTACACCGAAAGGGGCTTTCGTCATCAGTTCGTCGGCCTGCATCTGTCCCCAGTCTCTATAGGTTTTCTCCAGAGACAGATAGGCAATCATGGAGACAAATCCGACCAGTGAACCGAAGAGCACGGAGACACCCAGCGCATTTCTTGCGCCGCGATCAGCACCGTTGCCATCATCGACGGTCTTGTCTCTCAGGTAGGCCAGAGCAGTATATCGGTGCAATTCGACATCCGGCTTGTTGATCAGCAACAGGGACAGCACGACCGTCAACCTGCGCTCGAGCATCAGACAGTCGCTCACCACCTTTTCCCACAACTCCAGATGACTGCCCGAGGCGCTGCCGGGCAGAACGGCGGCTTCGCCCTGCAGACGAGCTACATTGCTCTTGAACGAGCGAAACTCCAGCTTGAGCGACTCGAACAGCGTGGTTATCTGCTTGACCTCGTCGCTGATCCAGATCTGCTCACCGTCATACCCCAGCGTCCATTCATACAGGCAGTGCACCCGTATCAGAGAAGTTCGCAGGTTGTTGGCCTCGAATTCACCCAGACCAGCCACTTTGGCAGCCTGATAGACCTCACCGGCTCTTTCACGCGCGTTATCGATCAACCGGCAACTGTGAACGCTCGCCTGCTCGTCTCTCCCGATGTCGTCAATCGATGTCAGCCGTATCTGTTCCTGAACACTGTCGAGGTTTCGTGGAATACCGGCAATTCGGTGCGCAACGCTGCGAATGGAATGCTCGATCCGCGAAAACGGCCTGAGCTGAGAAGCCGTGATCACGACCGTCGACGCCAGAATTGGCACGATAGTGTTCAGCGGGTTGTCCGATGACAGGGCGCCAACCAACTCGGCCTTGCCGATGGCATTCAACGACAGTTCCAGAATGATCGACGAACTGATCAGCAGAAAATAGAGCAGCTCGTTGGCAAGCAGATAGGCTGCAAAACCTCGTCGAAAGGCATTCTGTCCAGCAACAGTCGGCAATGTCAGGGCATTCAGCGGATCACGAACCGCACTGTCCTTCTCCAGGGGGACTCGTTGCCCGTACATCGAGTAGGCATGCACGCCAACGGCAAAGGCCGCCAGTGCAACGATGAGCAGGTATGTGCCAGTTGGTCCCAGAATATCCATTGACGGCTACCCGGTCACTTCTCCATGCCAGTCATCCAAAGCATCGGAAACGGCAAGTCACTCTTCACAAACCGTGACGCGGGGGTTGCAGGCCGTATTGCCAGCCATCAGCAATGGGGCTTCAGCTTCCTCGACAAATGCCTCGTTGACGATCGGCTGGGGCTGCAATGCAACGCTCTTCAACGGATCCGTGTCAGTGCCGGAATGAGTTACTACCAGCAAAGGGAAGATGGCAGACAACGCTACCAGGCCAAATCTCATGGTCATGATCATCACCTCGAATCATTACGTGATGAAGTTATCACTTCCCTCGGGGAGGCTGATAGACCAATGAGACTACCTTTTAGAATGAATTGGCGACGGGAAGGCCTGACCAGAGCGGCTTTTCGCCATGAATTTGACAGAAAATGCGCAATAATGCTGTCTACGAAAATGTCGGGTGGCTACGAGCCCGGCAGGCAGTCTGCTCCACCGGGTCCTCGCTCGAATCACCCTGACCCGACTCCCGGCCTGAACGGTGCAGCAGGACATACCTGTCTACACCCTTCAGATCGACACGACCCGGAAATCAGATACGTAGTCCACCATCCACCTCCATGACACGACCGGTGACATAGTCGTTCTCGAACAGGAAAACAGCGGTGTGGGCAATTTCATCGGGATGAGCCAATCGTTTCAATGGAATCCCGCCTTCCAGTTTCTCCAGTGCATGCGGGTTCATGCTGGCAACCATTGGCGTGTTGACAAACCCGGGAGCAATGGCGGCCACCCGGATACCGTATCGGGCAAGCTCCTTGGCCCAGGTAACCGTCATCGCAGCAACCCCGGCCTTCGCTGCCGCGTAATTTGTCTGACCGAAATTGCCGGCACGTGAAATGCTGCTGATGTTGATGATGACACCGGGCCTGCCCAGTTCGATCATTCTGGCTGCTGCCTCACGGGCGCACAGAAACACCCCAGTCAGGTTGACATCGATAACGGTTTGCCATTCCTTGATGTCCATCTTCTTGATGATCTTGCCATCCTTTGCCTTTACCAGTAGACCATCGCGTGTAATACCGGCATTGTTGACCGTGCCGTCCAGTGCACCAAAGTCACTCACCACCTCCGTGAAAAGCCTTTCGACGTCTGACTCACTGGCCACATCGGCCTTGTAGCTGCGTGCCTGTGCCCCCGCTTCCTCACACAGCTTGACGGCATTGGCCAGATGTTCCTCATCGAGGTCCACCAGCGCCAGACTGGCTCCTCTGGCTGCCAATGCCAGAGATGTATTGAGGCCAAGCCCCTGACCAGCGCCGGTAACGACTATCACTTTTCCTTTCAGTTCCATTTTTCTGCCTTGGATCTCGGTTTCTATTTCTTATTGATGCCCAGCACATGTCCAACAAGCCAATCACTTGCTGGCCATTGCCGTGGTTGACGATGATGAAGCCACCGCTTCCCTTCCATTGTGAATGTCCGCAGTCTGCATCAGGCGATACCGGCAAACGAAGCACTCCGACAAGATCGAACGACGATCCTCACACCTGACTTGCCAATTCTCCCAGACGGACTGTCTCTACAAGATCTGTTCCGCTTCCACTACCGGGTTGACACTACCTGCGTGAATAGCCTGAAGCGAAGCAATGAGCTGCCCGGATAGTGATCCTGTCCTGGAGGTTGACCGAACAAGTCTACCAGTATCTTCCATAACCTCCGGATGCTCACGCCTGTCATGAAGAACCAGACTGCTGCCATACCCCGTCCAGCCCTGATACTGGGACTGTGCGGCCTGCTGCCGTTCATCGCCACCGCCTTTGCCACGGTGATCATCGATGGCAAAGAACAGATTCAAGGAATATCCAACGCACAGGCCTTGCACGCCCTGGGAGCCTATGGGGCGGTCATCCTGAGTTTTCTGGGCGGTATACGTTGGGGCAGACTGCTGGCCGACAATGCAGATATCCAGCAGTGGGCTCCCTTGACACTCAGTGTGATACCCAGTGTGATTGCCTGGTGCGCTCTGCTGTTCAGTACGAGCGTCATGCTGATTCTTCTGATTGCAGGATTTGCCTGTCAATATGCGATGGACAGGGTAGCGGTGAATCGACAGGAACTACCTGCCTGGTTTGGCCGACTGCGATTGATACTGACCAGCGGAGTACTGATTTTCCTGTCCATGGCGTTACTGTTTGACTGAGTGTGGACCACTATTGCACTATTTAGATACTCGTGAGCAGCTGACCCTGGCCGTTGTCAACGCTATTCAGAGACTGGATGTCGTCCAAAGTCACCATCAGAGCGATTCATGAGCCGGATCAACTTCGAATTCCTGGCGCAATGTCTGCGACAACACGCCAAGCGAGATCGGCTTCATCAACTTGGTGAAGCGGTTGTTGGGACCATCCACCGACTGATCCATGCCCTTCGGATAACCAGACATGAAAACGACCTTCATCCCGGGGTAAAGTTGCAGAACCTGTTCCGCCAGCTCCGGTCCCTGCATGCTGCCCGGCATGACGACATCCGTCAGCAACAGATCGATACTGCTGTCTGCCTTGATCAATTCATGAGCCTCATGGCCACTGCCGGCCTCTACCGTGCTGCAACCCAGTAGCTGAAGCTGTTTGACCACTGTCTTTCGCACCGCCTCCGAGTCTTCAGCCACAAGCACTCTCAGGGTTCGTCCATTCGGTTCATAGGTCATCGAGTCCATCGTCGAGGCTGCCGGGCACTCTGGAGAATCACTGGTCGGAAATATCAGTTGCACCGAGGTCCCCTCGCCCAGCTTGCTGTCGACACGCATTTGTCCGTTCGACTGCTGGACAAAGCCATAGGCCATTGACAGCCCCAGCCCCGAGCCTTCCGATTCCGATTTTGTCGTGAAAAACGGTTCTATAGCCTGTTCAAGTACTTCGGCGGACATCCCGGATCCGATATCGGACACGGTAAGTTGTACATAATCTCCAGCCTTCATCAGTCGGCCATCACTTTCCGAATGACCGTGCTCCAGCCTGACGTTTTCAGTCCTGATCGTGATGATGCCACCATCCGGCAGAGCATCGCGAGCGTTGATGACCAGATTGAGTACCACATTCTCCAGCAGTGACCGATCCACACATATGGGCCTGAGGTCGTCAGTCAGAATCGTCTCCAGCGTATTCTTTTCCGAAATCGTCTGCATGAAAAGATCATTGAGTTCTGAAACGACCCGATTCAGATCGACCATCTCGGGCTTCAGCGGAGAACGGCGGCCAAAGGCCAGCAATTTTCGCGTCAACTGGCTGCCCATGATGGAGGCGGACAAGGCATTATCGAGAAACCTTGCGGGGTGTCGGTTCTCGCCCAGATTCATCTGCAACTCGATATTGCCCATGATGACCGCCAGCAGATTGTTGAAATCATGGGCAACACCGGCCGTGATTCTGCCGACGGCTTCCATCTTCTGAACATGGTGCATCTGTCGATCACGCTCCGCCAGATTCTTCTCTGCCTTCTGGCGTTCGGCAATTTCCTTTTTCAGCTCACTGTTGCTGAGCTGCAGATCGCGGGTCCGCAGCTGTATCTTTGCTTCAAGTTCCTCACTGAACCGGGTTTTCTCACGCAGGCTGTACCAGAACCGCCCCATGGTCAACGCGCCGAGAATCAGTGTTGACGCCAGCATCAATGTTCCAACGAAAGCACTATGAGCCAGGCTTTCATCGATTTTCTGATACTGGAGAAACTGGTGATGTCGGGTCAGATTGCTCAAGGTTGCCAGTTGGGGCCGCATCCCCTTGAACTCGTTTCTCAGCTGCAAGGCAGAACTCACATCGCCAGGTCTCAATGCGTAAAACGACTCTTCGAACGCCAGCACCCTCGTCGTGAGTTCTTCGATAATGGCGTGAAATTCCGGGTCGGGATCGGAATACTCCGTCAGGAAGGCAGCCTCATAGTGAGACAGCCGCGCAATCAGGACCTCGTAGCGTTGCCACATCTCCTCGGCATCCTTCTCTCCCTGGATGAACTCGTTGATTTCGGAAACCAGCATGGCCAGGTCGAACTCGGCTCGTACCGAAAACGATGGCAGGTCGTCGTTGAATATGGTTCGCGATACGCTCAGTTCCTTGTTCAGGTTGAAGAGCATGACTACCGCACCGATGGCCAATACTGATGCAGCGGCCAGCAAAAGGGTGTCCAGCTCACGCCACACGCCCCTCGTCAACTTCATGGCAGAACCATCAGGGAATTCAATTGCCAGATGGAGTTGGAGTAGAAGTGGGGGCGCCGTAGATCAGGCACGTCGTTCCACGGATAGATTATCCACAGAGGACCGTTTTCTCGTACTCTCATCGGTTTACCCTTGATACGAGTGGCAATGATGACATCATGCACGAGAAAGTCTTCCACCGGTATGTCAACCACATAATCATCCAGCGCCGCTGCCTTTACCGTCTTGCCATCGGCCTTCACGAAATCCAGAAGATCCCGCACCAGAACACCTTCGAATTCGATGATGCCCGTCGTCCAGGGCGTCTCAGTGGCAACCTTGATCATCCCGAGAGACTCCAGCATCGCAAGGTCGAAACTCACCGTTGGCGGTTGCGCGACACCATTGGCATCACTCGATGCTGCATCGACACTCGATTCAATGGCACCTGAAACCGTCAGAATGACTCTTCCTTCCGGTAGTGCCGGTTGCTGAGCGCTGCAATTGAATGACAACTGCATCAGTAATAGAAATACTCCGACATAGATTTTGGCGAATCGACTTGAATCCATGAGAATCAACAAGCAGTGCGACAGGGCTGATCGGAAAAGCGCTACGCAGGAACACGATCCAGTGGACGACACGCTCTCCGAAATGAGTCTTTCCAGCAGTCAGTCTACCTGAAGCCCGCCATTCTGGTTGACCTGCAACACTCTTTTACGTCGAGCCCAATGCCGTGTCGGACAAGCAGCAAACGTACTGAACAGCATCGATCAATCTGCAGATCGAGAACGTCTACCTGCAAGTGTGTGCCGACAACCTGCAGTCGCGAACTCTCTCATCAACGTCCACGTGATTGAACTTGTGTCGGGAAACTGCTTTCGACCGCACAAAAAGCCAGTCGCGACTGCCGAAAGCCCATCAAAATTGCACAGATGCACAGATGCACAGATGCACAGATGCACAGATGCACAGATGCACAATGCTAACTCTGCAAAGAAGTCTCGCCCATAAAATACAACGTTGTCACCCGTTACCTTCGTGTCTGACGGTAACCATCGCTTGCGGATCGACGAAAAACTTCACGTGAAAAGAATTCGTCTCGATCTGCTCCCCATCTGCTCCCCATCTGCTCCCGATCTGCTCCCGATCTGCTCCCCATCTGCTCCCGAACTGCTCCCGAACTGCTCCCGATCTGCTCCCGATCTGTTCAGAAAATGTCCGGTTCACCAGCTGCCTTGCCAAACCCCGTCTCCAGGAAATCGAAATCGCACCCCTTGTCGGCCTGCGTCACGTGCCGGGAATACATCCAGCCCCAGCCTCGTTCGAAGCGTGGAGCCGGCGCCAGCCAGGCGGCACGACGCCGTGCCAGCTCTTCATCATCCACCAGCATGTTCAGCTGTCGCGCAGCCAGGTCGAGACGGATGATGTCACCTGTTTGCAGGAGCGCCAACGGGCCGCCAATGAAACTCTCCGGCGCTACGTGCAGCACGCAGGCACCATAGGAGGTCCCGGACATTCGCGCATCGGACAGTCTCAACATGTCGCGATGGCCCTGTTTGATCAGGGCTTTCGGTATGGGCAGCATGCCCCATTCCGGCATTCCGGGGCCGCCAAGTGGTCCAGCATTACGCAGCACGAGCACATGCTCCGGAGTTACATCCAGATCTTCATCATCGACAGCTTCCTTCAATTCCGGATAGCTGTCGAATACCAGCGCCGGGCCTTCGTGCGTGTAGAAGCGTGGATCGCAGGCTGCAGGCTTGATGACAGCACCATCCGGGCAAAGGTTGCCACGAAGCACGGCCAGAGAGCCTTCCTCATAAACCGGCCTGGACAAGGGGCGAATGACGTCATCATTGAACACTGTTGCGCCTTCCAGGTTCTCGGCAAGGCTCTTGCCGGTCACCGTGACAACCGTGCAATCCAGCTTCTCCTCCATCTGCTTCATCAATGCGCGCAAGCCTCCGGCATAGTGAAAGTCCTCCATCAGATAGCCTTTTCCCGAGGGTCGCACATTGCAGATCAGTGGTGTGATCCGCCCCAGTGCGTCCAGATCATCCAGCGTCAGACTGACTCCTGCCCGTCGAGCCATCGCTATCAGATGTACCACCGCATTGGTCGAGCAACCCGTGGCCATGGCTACGCTGGCGGCATTGCGGCAGGCTGCCTCTGTCACGATCTTCTCGGGCGTCTGATCCTCCCAGACCATGTCGACTATACGGCGTCCGCAAGCCGACCCCATGCGCTTGTGGCTCGAGTCGACCGCGGGTATCGATGATGAGCCCGGCAGACTGAGCCCCATGGCCTCGGCAATGGCCGTCATCGTGGAGGCAGTGCCCATGGTCATGCAGGTACCGGCCGAGCGGGCGATACCGCCCTGAATGCCCACCCATTCCTGGTCAGAGACATTGCCAGCGCGCCTTTCGTCCCAGTATTTCCAGGCATCCGATCCGGAACCGAGGTACTGGCCCGCGTAATTGCCCCGCAGCATGGGACCCGCAGGCAGGAAGATCATCGGCACACCGGCAGACAAGGCCCCCATGACAAGCCCGGGTGTCGTCTTGTCGCAGCCTCCCATGAGGACCACACCGTCCAGCGGGTGCGAGCGAATCATTTCCTCGGTTTCCATCGCCAACAGGTTGCGATACAACATGGAGGTCGGCTTGGTGAAACTCTCGTCAACCGACAGTGTCGGCATTTCCACCGCAAAACCGCCAGCCTGCGCAATACCCCGCTTCACGTCCAGCACTCGCTCCGGGAAGTGGGAGTGACAGGAGTTGAGCTCCGACCAGGTACTCAACACACCGATGACCGGCTTGCCCAGATAGTCTTCATCGGCATAACCGAGCTGCATCAATCGAGAGCGATGACCGAAGGTACGCAGATCGTCAGGAGCAAACCAGCGCGCGGAACGCAGCGAATCCGGGTTTTTTCGAACCGGTGCACTCATACGGTTATCTCCAGGAGTTATCGTGCATCAATGTATGCGCATTCACCTGATGCGGTCAACCGATCAGGTACAACGAGGGCCAGAGACATTCCATCGGATCGCACTCGGGATCCATCAGTAGCATCAGGGTCATCACCATCTGATGTTTCTCGCCACAGCCATCGTCAGGTGATATCCAGGCAACCGTCCGGATTTTCGAAACTGCCAGGCAATTGCTTTCTTCGGATCATTCCTCATGAAATACCAGCAGTGGAACTACCCGGTCAACGGCACCTGATTGATCCGGGAAAAACCGATTGCCTCTGGAATTGGCTGACCTCAATGAGACATGAGTCCACGACTGGAAGTCGCGCTCGACCGGGCGGCGCTCGGCTCGAGTTATACGGCGCCTACCGCCGTTACCACAAGTCCGTATGATCATTGAATCCGATTGACATGCTGATACAAGTCTGTCTGAACCCTTTTGCCTGCCGTATCAGAGACGTTGTTTCCAGTACCCAGTGCTGCCTTTCCGCCCATCCATCTGGTCGAGAATCCGTGCCAGGAGGCTCTGCCCCCAACATCATTCATCACCTTTTTCACGGGTTCTACACACAACAGCCCAAGAATCAATAACACCAGAGCCAGCAACGTTCCCAGGCTCAGACGTTCCCCCAGTAGCACAATGGACCAGACAACACCGGCAAAGGTAATGGTATAGCCCGTCTGACTGCCATACAGCGCTCCCAGGTTCACCATCAATTGCACCATGAGGAATGTTCCCAACGCACTGCTGAGGGCGATACACACGATCGCGATTTCCAGTTGTGAAGGGACCCAGCTCAAAGCGATGAAATCGTTCAGAAACCAGGCGACTGGAAGAAGCATCATACTGCCGAGAATGGCCGAGTATCCGGTCAACGCCAGGAAATCCGAGTCTTCAGTCATCGAGCTGCAAATCAGGAAGTCCTCGGCAGCAAATACCGCTGGTATGGAGAGCGCTAGAAGTATCCAGACCGGCTCACCAGCCGTCGCTATGGTGTCACCATTGCCAATCAACATGAGTATTCCCAGCATTCCCATCACCAGTCCGATCAGACTTCTTCGACTGGTCCGCACCTTGCCACGGAGCAACAGGCAGGCATAGACAATGAAGCCCTCGCACACCAGGATGATGGAGACGGTCGATGCCGGTAAATGTGGCACAACCCAGAAAAGCAATACATCCCCGCCAACCACTCCCAACATCCCCCACAGGCAAACGAAACGCAACAGGCGTGCATGCATGATCGGCAAACTTCTGCGACACACTGCGATCAGCAGACACATGGCACCGACAAGCATGTTGACCCACAAGGCCAGGCCAACAGGGTGCGACTCGATTTCCGCCGCCAGCCTGGACAGTGGTACTGACAAGCCGAACAGCGCACCGATGGCGAGCAAGCGCAAGCACCCCGTCAGCCTTGTCATGCGGTCGCTATCGTCAGATACGCTCTGATGCACCATTTATCGTTTCACTCGTCGTCCCAGGCACTACGCTAGCACTCACCTACAGCGAAACATCGCCACCGGAACTAGCAATAAGCCGAGTCTGACCCGAATACGCACTGTACTTGTGACCAGGTCATCCCTACTTCACTTCACTTCACTTCACTTCACTTCACTTCACTTCACTTCACTTCACTTCACTTCACTTCACTTCACTTCACTTCAC
>CANLXI010000040.1 GCA_947495035.1 uncultured Granulosicoccus sp. | reverse complement strand
CAACCTCCATCGCTTTCGTAGCTTCTCGTACTTCTCGGTAGACTTCTTGTCGACCGATCCGCATTACTGCGGCACACGCAACTATGTTGACAAACACCGCAGCAGACCGGGGCATTCCGTTACGTATCGATCTGCAACTGGACCGCGCCAGGTCGTTGGGTTTGGCTACGCCGGGGGTGGCGGAGGTACTGGCTCGGTATTCGGCGAGATCCTGATGCTGGCTGATTCTGGATTGGTCGCGGCGTTGTCTTCTTCATGCTTGCCAGTGACCATCGCCCGAGGCACAGGCAAGTAGTGATTCTTGAGCGGTACCAAGGGGCATGATTATCGACATTATTACTCCACATCTAGATATTACAACGACTCTATCCCTCCCTCGCCATAACGCCATGACGATTGTACTGGTGCCAAAATCCTACCCACATCAAAGCCTAGTTGACACCTTATTAACACAGTAATCGGAATTCTTAAACAAGACATCTGCGTCTAGTGAATAATGCCCTGCCCTTCCTTGCGCCTCAAGAATGCAGCTAACTGCGGGTACGATTTCAATTTTGCTATTTGACCGCACCCCTTATGTGTGCAGGCCAAATGATATCGATCAAGCATTGGGAGACTCTCTCCTCCTCTTTTTTCCCTGAGGTACATGGGAACAAAGTGAATAGGGCACGGAACATCCTGGTCTTCCTCTCCAAGATGCCCTGTGAGTCGCTTTATCGTTTGGGCTTGCGTTGTCTTTTGGCTGGCAATAGTGATTAAATCATCTTTACTAATCTCCAATTCAATGGCGTCATTATTGTGCAAAAGCGACAAATCTCTGGCTCTGAATGGCAACGTATTTTTGCACTGCGCATTAGAGTCATAGAAGCCTGTACATTGCCAGAAAAAATCGTCAAACTTCGGATCATCAACGGTACGGTGTTGAAGCTTCATCGGACGGTAGCATTGCTGGCATTTGCGATTAATCACCGCTACCCCTAAGTGATACTGCAGTTTGTGCTCCGTTCCCAGTATCAGCTTTGACTCTGAATATTTATCCGCGTTCTTCTCAAGATCATCTACAGCGTCTGCAGCCTTAATTTTTTCGTACTTATCATATTCTGCCGACCTGAGATCCAACAATTCGGCTAAAGACTCAGCATCTAGTCGAGATTTCGATTTTGCTATCGATCGTTCCCGGTCCGATATCTCCCTGTCTATATCCTTTAGATTGTCAATTACACATTTAGCAGAGGCTTCTGAGCGGCTTGGGGCGCTTGAGAACATCTCACCTGCAATCGCTTTCGCAGCAATGCTTACGACGGCTTCCGCAGCCTTGACGACAAAACTGAAGAGCCCACTGAAGAAATCGAACATAAAATTGCGACCAAATTTTGGTTGATGATGGAACTACAAAACTTTGCATACATTACGGCTCGAACTGAAACTGATGCCCATACCGAGATCGCAATTGTGGAACACATCAGCGTAGCAAACACTTTTCGTAATTCATTACTCTAAATACCGGCTCAGGCCGAAGTTGATCGGCCGATTCTGCTCTGCGAGATCAACTTCACCTAAATACGCAACCATTCACAAATCAGCGCTCAAACACATCCACCTTAGTCTCCAAGCACTTTCTCAAAGTCAAATCACTTGCTCCAATGCCAAACCAACTATCGGGCCGTTGGAAAAAATCCAGCCCTCGCCCGACTTTAATGGTCCAACCATTATCAATGCGGATTTCGCGGTCATGCAGGTGCTCATTCACATTAATTTCCAACTCGATATCAAGTTCCAATAGGCTTTGCTTTAGCTCGCTGAACCGATCTGACATCGCCTTTACATCGCAATCTTCGTCGTAGCTGGTTATTAAGCGTATCTTGCGAATTGTAGGCGTCTTAACGATGGCCTCGCAGAACCTAACAAAATTCTGTATTTGATGAGTCACTCGGATATACGGATCTTCAATTTCTATTGATTTAGCGCCAACCAAATATGGCCCTACAAGTGATTCGTAACTGTAGCCGGTTGCACCATAATGAATGGTATAGTGCTGCTCTATGAGCTCTCCTATTTCTGGTTCAATTGGAGACTCGACAACGACCTCTCCAAGAGATGTCGGCTCCTCAATTGCAGGCTCCGGAGACAACGAAGGTTTCGCTTTTTCTCCATCTTTATGCCCAGAGCCTTCCTGCATATGTATATCGCGCCGAATTGGTTCCTGCGTCGCTAAGGCGGAACGAGATTCCGGGCAGTGAACAACAACTTCATTACCATCAGAGCTAATATATGACAGGTTAATCTTGGCAAATTCGTCGTCCGATTTGCGCTTGTTCATCTGCTCTTTCACACGTCGACGGCACTCTACTGCGTACTCTACATATTGCCTGAACTCCTCATCCGAGGGCGCGCTTGATGGATGGAGTATTTTTAGGAAAGCAGCAACGGTTTTCTTAATGCCCTTTTCATCCCGCCCTTCAACGGATGCTCCTAACTGTATTCGCCGGTTGACCTCTTCAAACCGGTTGGTCTGCTTAAGCTGATGATGAAAGGCCTCAGCCAGGTAATCAGTAATAAATCCATAATTATTGGTTAAGAATTCACTACTGTTTTTGGGCATCTCCCAGCCAGGCAAATAGCAGGCAAAACGGTCCATGACAGCCAGATCAAACTCTTTGGGCAACGGTTGAAAAAGATCATAGACCTCGGAATTCACAATCTGACTGACGGAAAGATCAAGATTTCCAACGAAGGCCATTGATGCATCCGCAATCACCTCAACGCCGCGAGAAAAGCGACCATTCGCCATGAAGTCTTTCATGATTTGAATAGTGTCAGGGTCTTTTACTTTGATGCCACCGACTTCATCAAAAGCAACAGTATCCCAGTAACCAACTAACCCAATCTTCTTACGCTGGTTATTATAGAAAAGTGTCGCTTTTGTAGCCTGGCCACCGCTAATCAACGTGGAATATGGAGAAAATTCACTGAAGAAATAGGACTTACCCGTACCGCGAGGCCCAAGTTCGATAAAGTTATAGTTCGGTTCTACGAGGGGCATTAACCGAGCGATAAAATGCATTTTGACGCGAGTTGTTAGTTTACTGGGCTCCAAACCGACTGACCGAAGAACAATATCCAGCCACTCGTCACGAGAACACTGTTCTCTGCCTTCGCAATATTGATCAAACTTAAAACGACTGAGCTGTATAGGACGAAGGTCTTCGATATAGAAAGCATAATCATCGTCCTCAATTTCGTTATAGGAAATCGTGACCTCACACCAAAGCCCACCCTGTAAAAGACGATCATGATCACGGTAGAATTTTTCTGATATTGCAACACGGCGCGAATCAAAGTTTTCCAACGCTGCCCAATGTCGCCTGTCTTTCTCAACATAATTCACATGTACTTTATCTAAAAATTTGTACTTGCCCTTAGTGGCAACTTTTGACTGTGCCTTGTTTGCCTCATTGGGCCGCACATAGTTGTCATTGAGTGTTTCGAGGACTGCCTCCAATCCGCCCTGAATCTCGGCGTCATCATCACTAGCGCAATACCGTGCCAGCAAAAACTCCAGCACAAATGTAGGGACGTTTGTTCCCTTTTTGATACGGTGAAGCAGATCTTTTCTGACGACTTTGCCGTCAAATAGCCCTGTTACCTTTTTGTCTAATTCATCCATAACCTACACTGTGTAGTCGGTTTCTAAATTCAACTGGCAGAAAGCAACCATGGTGCTTGGATTGAGTGCTTTAACCTTGAATTTGCCTTCGTAATCCATCTGCATCTTCAAAGTAATTTGGACTTTGTCGCCACGCTTCAGCGTAATTGTGCCGGTAGCCGGATTAACCATCCCACCGGGTTTAGCCTCACCCACGACATTGCCTTTTTTGTCGTGCGCCTCGAGCAAAATTTCAAAGTCACTACCCACTGAGAAAAGATCCTGGGTATCGAGACCTATTTCGACAACGGGTAAGCGAGTCGTAATACGTTTTGCGCCATTCTTGTAATTTATGGAAACCGTTGCCTGCGAGACGGGCGCGCGCTCCGGTGCATTTAGCTGCAGAGTAATAACTGGTAGAACGCATTCCTGTAGCGAAGCACCACCGTGGTAGTAGAGCATTCCAGCTTTATAGGAGGCCATACTCAATGGCCCTGCGACACTGGCAAAATCACCTCGAATGCCCGCCTTCTCGGTACTCAGCAGATAGTGATGGCTATCGTTACTGCCTTCGCCCAGCAGACAGCGCTGGTGTTCGGTTAGCCAATCACCGGGGAGTTTGCTACACGTATCTCCAGCTCCAGCATGAGTGTTCATGAAAAATCCGTGATCCGTGGCAATCACGACTTCGTTAAAACCGGCATCTTTCAACATATGCACAGCCACCCGGATGCGCTTTAGTGCATTGATAATTTCGGTCGGCGCTGTGTCTGGATGATTTTCAAAATGACTGTCTATCTCTACCGAACGTAGGACGAGCAATTCAACATCGCCTTTCACCTCGAATCGATTACGTACAAACTCCTCTAAACGTCCTTCCTGGAAACGTTGTCCGTAACGCTTCCGGAGAATCTCCATGCGCTGACTGACGTTCGATACCGGTTGATCGCCCAGATGAGGGGTATATCCATTCTCTTTTTTTACCAAGCGCAGCCCAGTGCTTGCACCCGGTAGCAGACTTGCCATGCCCACTGGCGTGATACTCGGCAATTGGGCCAAAGCCGGTGTCAGCTCTACCTTTCCATCCTCAGCCAACTGCTTCTCCAGTGCCACACCCAACTCATAGCGCAGCGCATCGATCATCAAGTAAGCGACCTTGATTCCATTTTGTAGCAGCTTGGGAGCCACCAGCTTATCAAATACATCGCCGTTGGCCAGCCGCCCCGTGATCGGCCAGCCCGACTGTTGAAAGTGCCTGGTAAACAGCAGTTGTACCTTTTCAATCAACTTGCCGTACTGCTTGCGCGCCTGTTGCTGTACGGGCTGCATAATGCCCTGGGCGTCCTGCCAATCGTAGTCACTAACGGCTTGTTCAAATTCACGGTGCAGGCGATCAATCTCACGCAGTTGGCTGACATAAAAATCAATCAGACTTTCCATGCTGCGGGCATGATCACTCAACATTCGATCGTTATCCTGGCAGCATTTAGTCAACGCAAAGGCGGCTCGAACCAGATCCCACTGCGCCTGGCTTTCGCCCTTACCTGTCCAAACCGAGTGGGCTTGACGTCCCAGGACTATTTTTACCTTATCCGTATCATCTCGTGCCAAGGCCTCCATGGCGCGCAGTAAGAATGTACGCTCTTCAAAGGGAAAGGTATCCCGCTCACCCAAATCACCGATATGACCGCAGATACTGGATAAGTCCAACTCGGCCTCAATCGCCTCTGCTCGCTCAATGTAGATGTTCTGACGGCGGCGATCACTGCGCAACTGCTCGCACATGTCTTCTATGAGTGGTTTTGCCGCAATCGCTGCGCGCGGCACATCTTGCAATTCGGCAGGCAGTTCTTCGGGCAAGTCAAACACAAACTCACTGAACAGCACAAATCGCCATAGCTCATCCCCGATGGCCGACCAAGACTTTCCACGGGTTTTCAAGCCTAAACCTATACTGCCCTGCAGCAAGGCCTTAGCCTCGGACACCCATGAATCACTTTCCTTCAGCGATAACTGTTGTTTTTCATCAGGCACTAACAGAGCGAAAAGGATATCTCGCGTCGACTCTACCTTGAGCAACGCTCGCAAATTGGGCCAGCTCAAGCCACCACCAATGGCGTCTATCACCGCAAAACTGGGGTTCGAGTCTTGATTGAAAACCTCGCGCACCTGTGTCGTGTGATCAGGTTTTGCTTTGAGACATAGGCTGAGATAGTTGTCACCATCGCCACTAGGAAATACATCGCCGCAGGCGCCATACAGAGCGAAGGGATCTTTTTGCTTGTCTTCATCTTCCAGAGGCTTGGCAGCTGGCACGTAAACCAATAACTGCTCGATCTGATGGCTTCCTAATTTCCCCAAGGAAGCTATAGCCTCCGCCCGACTGTTTATGCTGGACTCTGAGCTGTCGACCACAGCTCTTTTGTCTGTTGCCATCTCCAGACAACTATCACGATAGCGTCGTTCTGGGTCATAAACCACCAGAACCTGTTGCTTCTCTAAGCGAGGCTCGAAGACCTTCTCTTGGATAAATTTCCGTATGCTCATGAATTTATTACGCTTTTATCCCGTTCACGCGTTGTCGCTCACGGATGAGCGATAATTCTATTTGTAGCTCATATAGAGAAATAAATGAGCCACAAAATGGTTTGTCGTTATTCTACGAGCAGATAAACCAGTTGTCGATCATTATTCACGATATGTGATCTAGAAAGTATCAATTCCTTCAGCAAGATTCAGTAGCTCGGGAAAGCAGTACACAGTGGCCCGTCTACCGGCCCCCCTACGCAATGGCTTGGTAATTTTTTCAGCAGCCAACTCATTGAGCAAACGCTTCGCTGTGGCTTCTGGTACACCTGCATGCCCTACGAAGTCAGTGGACTTGAAAATGGGGCGTTCAAAAATCCAGTCGAGGGCATGAATCGCATATTGCGAACGGGTTACTTCCACTACACGGCCTTTCATCGTGTTGTACAGCCCCAATATACTGTTGGCTTTAGACTGATTCAGTTCTGCCTGTGCCTGGATAGCACTCAGAAAAAACACACACCATTGCGTCCAGTCCTGATTAGCTGAGACATTCAGCAATTGGTCGTAGTACTCGTCACGGTTGGCTTCGAAGAACGCGGAGATATAGAACATTGGCGCCTGAATCAGTCCACGCTGCCAGAGAAACAGTGGCACCAGCATACGACCCAAACGACCATTACCGTCTAAAAAAGGGTGCAGGGCTTCAAACTCCGCATGCAGCACGGCAAGCTGCACAAGAACATCGGCTTCTTCACTGTGGATGTACTTCTCAAATGCTGACATACCGTCAGGTAACTTGTCGGCGCTAATGGGCACAAAACGAGCGTTATCAATCGTGCAACCGTGCGGGCCAATCCAATTGGGAATCTTGCGGTAGTCCCCAGGGCTTTTGTTGGCCCCACGCACACCGCTCATCAGCACTTCATGGGTTTCGCGAATGACTCGTTGTCCCAGCGGAAGTTTTTTCAACATCGTTTCTGCCTGCCTAACCGCAGAGCGATAATTCAGTACCTCTTGAATATCGGCTTTACGATCAGCGGCAAATTCCGTAGTGTCATTCTCGCCCTGAGCTTCGTATTGCAAAACCTCGCCCATGGTAGCCTGCGTGCCCTCGATGCGAGACGACAAAACCGCTTCTTGGGTAGTCAATGGGCTAAGTAGCACCGACGCATTGGGAATCGCCTGCAAGGTGCCGTCATACCGAGCAATAGCCGCATTAGCCGGGCCAATAAGTGGAATGAGCTTTGACCAGTCAATGGATTTAGGTGGGAAATGCCCGTAATGATAGCTAACGGTCATGCGTTCCGTCCGTACTTAACAATGCCGCCCAGATCGAATCCAGTGATGGCTGTTCACCTGCGGCAAGATGAATCACTGCCTGATGAACGAGCTGCGCTCTATTACGCATGAAAGAGTCGAAATCAACGACCAGTTTGGACTTCAGAGCTTCACCTTCTAGCCCCTTGTAATGGGCTTTACTCAATAATTCGAAGGATACCAAGTGGGTTTTCAGCCGATTGGATACCGCCTTTTCATCGGCCCATTGAACTCGCTCTTTCAGGTAATCCAGAGGGTCCTTTCGACCGATAATACGGTTAGTCTTCCACGTAATGAGAGCGCAATTAAGGGCGCGGTAGCTATCGATACCCGCGGCAGACAACAAGGCATCAGGGAAGATATGATGGTATTCCCGCTTTTGAATACTCTCAAACGAGGCATGCCTGCCATCGGCAAAATCCTGGCCACCAAAATAGTTCGACACCGCCAGAATACCCCTGGCCTCAATGCCAACCTTTTTCGGCCAACCAGCTGCCATCAGCGCATCCACATCCGCCAGCTCGTGCTCTTTGCGATTAAAGACCGGGACTTCGGATAAGGTATTTTCATCAAAACCCTGTTTATTCAAGAAGGCTTTGATTCCCCGGTGCTTATCTTTAACACCAATAAAGTCAGCATAAGCTCTGGATGCAGCAGAGTTTTCGTATCGGTCGGTAAAAAAAGATGACCACAGATAGGCACGCAACAATTTTTCGGCCTTGGCAACAAAATCGCCATGTTCTGGCACCAAGTCATAGGCTGCGGCGACGACAGCCAATACATTGCTCGTAGGCAATCGCGCTTCATCAAAGATTGCCTGACTTTCCAGCAGGTTGGCCATACGTTCCAAACCAAGCTCAAGCTTCTCCCAGTTATCGAGCAGTACCTGCTTATCCATCTCGACCATGCCCTTGTTGTTGGGTATTTTCTCCTGCAACAATGCAGAAGTAGCCAATATCAAGTTTCTCACATCGCCGAAGCGGGCTGCCTTGGGACACTTACTCACGAGGTGCTCCTCGAGGTCATGCAAGGACTTACCAGCCACACTCTCTACTTCAGCGACGATAATGTCGTACAACGACAATGGCTTGCTGCTGGTATTCATATTGATAAAAACCTGCAGCGCTACATCTTTAGGGGTGTTTGATGGCAAAGAAAGATACGGTAGATTGAAATGAGTGACTCTCTCACGCAAAGTAGAGATATCTTCCTTTAGCTTTTCTTTAGTCGCGGTGTAAACCTTATACTTCTTTAGTGCTTCCGAGTCGTTCTCATCGGGCTCCAGCTCTTGTGTTGCTTTTCCTATCCATGCATCGACAGCAGCGGAATTATCTCCTGGACATAGCAAGTCGATTGGGAACAATCCGCGCCCAAGGCATTTCGAAGGATCATCAGTCCATACTGGGCGACGAGAACCTTTTTTGCTAGTCCAACGACTCTGGCAATTGACTTCGATTTCTTCAGACTGCTTCGATTCGCGTTGATCGAATTGCGGCAGATATATAAAGTAATCCTCCGAATCGTAGTTGTTGTGCATAGCGCGCCAGAAAGCGGTAAGACGCTGTTGACCATCGAGCAAATGTTGCGTCACGCCACCTTGCAATGCAGGTTCAGCAGAAACAATATAGCGCGAGATAAATTTTTCTTCCCCCGCCACCTCCAATGCCAACGTTACCCCGACAGGTAAATTATTGATGATGGTGTTGAGGAAGCTTGTTATACGACCACGATCCCAGGCTTCGTAGCGCTGGAAACGCGGCAGTTTGATCTGGCCCTGCTGGATATTCTGGAACCACACACCCAGTGCTCGATCCTGAGCTTTACTGGACTGCTGCATGATGCTCATGCGTTCATTTCCGCGATTTTCGCCTGAACCAGAGCATTCACTTCAGCACCGGACAACTCCTTAGGCTTCCATTCTAGTTTGGTTTCGACAGTCGTCTTTCTACCTTTTTTAACTGGAACTTCAACTTCATGCCAGAAGACATGTTCCACATCATGGGCGATGGCCAGACTGTGGTCCTGATGGCATTTGCGCAGCACGCGTTCAGGCCAAATATTGCATGCTAAATGTGTCCAGTCGTAGTCGCCTTTTTCCAAGCGCTCCCAGGTTTCTTTAAGCTTCTTTTGCCACGCTGTATGCTTGAAAAGCCTCCATAACGGTGCTGTAGTAATTTGAACCCCATCGTTTAGGTCAGGGCTCCAGGATTTCGCAATGCGTAATAACTCGTCGCGGAAATCTTTAAGCTCCTCCACTAAATCCGTTACGCGTGCAAGCTCCGCTTCCTCATGCCTGTTGCGATGAGACTTACCGCTCAATACAATTAGCTCTTCCGAAGCTATCGTTAGGCTTCCACTTGGCCCGTCTAAAAAATCGTTTACACAAGTGTAGAGCGATTCTTTTGACATCGCCGAATAATAAAACCAGAGAGTCAAACTTTTGGATTGGGATTGCAATGGCAGGTAAATGGGTGCTTTCCGTCCATTTTTAGTGTAGCGTGTTAGATGATAATCAAAAAATTTACTACTATTAGTGAGATAATCTTGTAAGGCACTTGGCGATGAAACCAGCGCTATAAGCTGCGGATCAACAGAAGTTCTCTTTTTGGCTACACTATCTAGAAATTGAAGCAGTTTTTCGGACAGAACATTCAGATGTTTACCCGCATCAATCGCGATAACAGGCTCAGATAGATTGCTAATAGAAACCGCTTCAGGACAAAGTGATTCTTTCGAAAATGGATCTATCGCAGCCAAATTAGTCATGGCGGCATCTTCATTAATTGGCTTCCATCTCCCAAATACCAAGCCAAAAAGATAAGAAAATCCATCTTGAAAGTCGTACTGGTACCAGTTCGTCGTCCGTCTTGAATTCCATTTTGGATTAATCTGCTCCTCAATGAATGTTAAATCCGAGTGATCAAGATTTAGTTCTTTCAGTAGAACTTCGCTAGCATCAGTTTCACTGGAAATAATCGCCGTTAATGCCTCATCCCTAGTATTTTCATATTCTGAAACGCTCAAACACGGACGAAGAAACGCATGATCAACCTCATCAAATGACGCAAGCTTTCGTACATTCGCATAGTTCATGTGTGCATTTTTCGAAAGCTGAGACTGCTCTTCAGAGTTTAATTCAGGAAAAGGAATCCTCGCAACATCACCTTCTTGATACTGAGGATCGATAGCTAAACGCTCTTTTCTCAACGAAACCAAGAATTGACATATAGGCGTATTGATGGCTTGCATTAAAGCAGAATTATCAATTTCGGTACCAAAAATCCCCTTGCCAGCAACACTGAAATACCCACCCGCAGGAATAACGCTGGTTCTTAAAAACGTCGTTCTCTGCCCGAAAGTCAAGCCCGGTTCGAAATAGCTGTTTTCAGGATGCAGAACCCAATCTAGATTCCCTTTTAAGTAAGGGTATTTCTGAGTCAAGTTGGCCCTTATTTCTGATAAATTATCAATATCCTTTAGTACTAACTCAACATCAGAATAATATGCCGTCAACTCCCCACCTTTTGCATATGGCTTCCATCTAGATTCATCCCGAGGAACTTCCCACCACCCTCTGGAATAACGATACTCATCTCTTGGAGCTAGGCCCATTTGCACGCTTGCGTACGTGCTATCTAAGGGCTTTAGATAAGGCAAGGCATTTAGGAATTTGTTACTTACCCAGTAACATAGCGGAGCGTCAGGCAACTTAACAAAGTCAACCAATTTTCTCATTCTCACCCTTGTATTATCAAAATTCAATGCTGCGAGATCGCTTAAAACCTCTTCCTTATCTTCAATGTCATGGAACATGCCGAAAACAGCATTAGAATCTAAACCTTTTTCATTTCTAACTACGTAGCATGCCGTTTCATTCATTGCATCATCAAGAATTCCCTCACCTAGATCTGCCATGAATACGATTTGACTTTCTCCTAAACAGAACTTTCTCCGCCATTCGGCTAAGGAATACAGATAAAAACAAGTGCGAGAGGATATCGCACCAAACAAGCCATTGGGCACTACAATATTCAAAGCCCGTGTATAAAACGATGAGCCTAGTTCGTCCACACCTGAGCCTGGATACTCACTATTTAGGTACTTTGACACTGACTTATTTCCCTTCCCAAAAGGAGGATTCATTAAAACCACATCAAATCTCTTGCTACACAGATCAATAAAAGCGAATCCCTCAGCTGCATCTTCAGCAAAAAGTCGCTTTTGATCGGAGTTATACTCGGCCTTGTCCGCATAATCGCTAAGTGCGCCAAGAATCAACTGCTCAGCTCCATCCCAAAACGATATATCATCAATTCCACTTAGATCGAAATTCAGCTTTTTCTGTGGTTTAGACTCATCCAACTCTGCCTGAAACATATCCCCGACAACGTGAGACCCAGACCGCGCCTGCCACTGGTCTCGCGCCTGATGAATTGATGACTGAATTTCCTCCTCAATTTTCAACAAAGTGCCGGCTTCTCCGGCGAATTGCATCTTTTCGAATACGGCTTCCAGTAATTGGCCCAACACAGGTGGTGTAAGGGAACTGGCGAATTCTTGGAGTAGCACCTTTTCACCTGGCATTGGCTCGGCGCAGACGATATTGGATCTTCTAACTGCGGGGCGCTGAAGTGATTTAACCCCCTGCTGTTGCCAGGCGCGTTGGGCACGCTGCCAAAGCGAAAGCCCGGCGATTTGCACTGCACGTGGATCGATATCCACCCCATGGATATTGTGCTCAATAATCAGTCGTGGGATCTCGTTCTTGTAGGCTTCAAAGCTTTCAAAGGTTTCCTGAAGAGGTTCTAAATCACCCTCACGGGATAAACTTTTTGCACCCAATTCAGCTTCTATCTGCCAGGCCTCCTCGTAGATTCGCTCGAATAAATCAAAGGCATAAAGACCGAAGTGCATAGAACCACAGGCAGGGTCCAGCATGCGAATGCAGCGTGGGTCTTTCATTGCGCGGTGAGGAATGTAGACAGGCTGCTTTAGCAACTCTTCCTGGCTTAGGGATTCCTTCTCAGCATCTTCATGTTTTACTGGTGCTTGTTTTCCTGATTTTAGGAAACATTCTGCAGGTCGGCGCACTAGGTAGCGACAGCTATCAACCAGTTGCGTATTGCCCTGTGTCATCTCGTACCAAATTCGCCCTAGTGTATTGTCAGTCAAAAATTCAACAACATAGCGCGGAGTGAAAAACTGGTTGCGAACCGCCAGCTCACGGCTGTTCCGCGGCGTCTGCGACTGGGTTCGCATTATTTTCCGTTCTTTCTGTGAATTGAAATATTGGTATATCCAGCCGATGGTTTCGTCTTCCGCCCACAGTGGTCCGATTTCGTGGTGGTTGATGAGAGCAATTAACTCTAATAGCGCCGGCTCCCTTGGAAACAGCCTACCCTGAGCACTGTGACGGTCGAATAACACCTTCAGATCCAGGCTAAATTCATCGAACACGCTGTAGAGGTATTTGCTATAGGCGTCCCCGGTATCACCCTGGGCAGTGCTAGCTAACTGCTTATAAAGTTGAAACCCTTTGGAATTGTAACCCTTGGTAATGGATTCCAATAAAAAGCCGCGTGCCTCCGCCATTTTCAGTGCCGCCAAGCGATTTAATACAGTAAATGCTTGCTCGCGCACTATGCGAGTCAGTGCCTGCTTGGAACGATCCGCTTCACTTCTACCATGGGTTGAAGCGAGATAGTGTGCCAGCGTATCGCGCAGAATTAGCGCTGTTTGACGCTGACGGTTATCCAGATGAGTCAGAGAATTAACCACTGCTACAGACCCGGCTTTTGGGTCTAGGCCGTAAGTTGCCTGCAACTGCCGAGTAAACTCTTCGGTCAGCAGATCGCGTGCGTCATTGACAAACTTTTGCAAGCGATTACGCGTGCTGTGATCAAAGGCCATTTAGGTAAGTGACTCTTCTTAAGTGTTCATTGGGTATGTTAAGCATCGTCATTTTTACCATCAGCGCCAGTATCAAGTTTGATTGATAGCTCAAACTCGTGGGCGTATTTCAGCTCGCCCCGCAACTTCTGCAGCTCAGCGATCAGGGCATCCAGATCTTCGAGAGAGGTAATCTGATGCCTGGGGTTAAGTGTCCTGGTGATCTTCTTTTTCCCTTCTTTGACCGCCCGCTCTTGCTCCGCGCGCAATTTGTCTTGCATGCGCTGCTGGCCAATACGCTGGATACGCTGTTTGATTTCCTGCACCATATTTTGGATGGCGTATTCCTGATTTACGAGCGAACGAAGACCACTTAAATCTGCACTGGCAGTCACGATCAGTTTTTCCAGATCAGATAGCAGGTTGTTTTGTTCCTGCTGAGTCAGTTCCGTCCATTCAGACAATCGACGCAAGTCTTGTTCGGCGTCTGCTATGCGCTGCTGTTGCTCATTTTGCAAAGCTATGGCGATATCTCGCACGCTGGACTTCAAGGTGGTTAAGCATCCAGCAAACTCGGTGCTGTACTTGAAGAAATTCGCATGGTTTAACCACTCCACCAATCCCGCAAGCTCTTCCTTTAATTCACTCTTAAGCTGACCCGGTAGACCGCTGGCAGGTAAGTTTTCTATCTCCCTGCGATGCTGCTGTAGCTCTGCCAGAGCCTGTTCCAAGCCATGCTCCAATGCTCGCTTTAGCTCGGCAGCCCATTTGAGGCTCGCATAGAGCTCAGACTCTTCAGCCCCCAATCGCTGTGGGGCATCGGAGGCATCGGTGAAGAGAATATCGTTAATATCCTGACTGAGGCTTTCCAAGCGACTAGACCCAGGCAATTTCAAGCCCTTCAGCTTTTCTGCCAGCGGGCCGTACTGGTGTTGCAACTGTGGAAACAATTTGGTGGTCGCTTTGCTGATATCGTCCTCCAACGGCACGACCATGTCACCACTGAGCTCTGTCAGGCGTGCGGCCGCCTTCGCCAGCAACTCGTTGCTCGGCCTCTCTTCGCGCAGCGATACACCCACTGGTTTAAAGGCGTTATTGGTTTTCAACGCATCAATAGCATGCTGACCATTGACTGTGACTTCCCGGCCTGCAACTTTGAGTTTGATCTCCCCGGCAGCCAGCATGGCCGCAAGCAAGTAGCGGAGGGTATCTTGCGACCAGCCAAAAGGTGCATCGGTAAACAGGTCGATCAGGCGCTTACCCTCGATGGAGCCCTGCCTTTCGATCATGTCTCGAATACTGGTAATGGCTTTATGGCCAGTATTGATAGAAGGCCTGCCACCTTGTGTTTGCACTAAGTTCAGGGGGTCAGTCGCAGCAGTTACGCCACTCAAGTTGCCTAACCGAAGGAATTTCTCAGCTAGATCAGTACTCGCACGCACGGGCGCTTCGTCGTTACGCTCAAAGACTTGTTCGGCCACACTGGCGAGCTGTTTGCGAGCGGCTTCGATAAGATCTTGATTGATAGTCTCTACCGCGGTAACTTCTCCCCGAAAGATAAACGAACCCTGTACCAGGCTCCGCTTTATCAACCGTTCCAATTCACCCATCAGGCGATTTGCGCGATCAATTTGCCCTTTACAATATTCTTTAACCTCTTGGTCTGGTTCATTTCGGTACTTATGTACAATTTCTTTACTGCGGTATATTTCTGCGGTTAGTTCTTCCATCTCAGGCGACTTTCGACCGAATAAGAAAATCGTGTAATTTGAACTTTTGTGGCGGCTCTCGTCGGTCAGCCTGGCCTTTGCAGCTGCGTAATCTGTGGGGTCAACCAGCTCTACAACCGTCTGCACGGGGTTGCGCTCACCTGCCAGGGTAACTGGCACGCCACCAGCCGTTTGTGCTTTGAGGCCTGTTTGTACCGATAAGGTGCCATTCAACTGGGTGGACGGCAGCGGTGAATAGGCTTCGCCGAGTGTTTCGTTCTGAATGCGGCGCAGCTCCACCGCCCGTAATGGGATCGTACCGCGCTCTTGTTCGATGTCATTTAGTTTTTCACTGTGAAATCTTAATTGACCGTCTTGCTCGCCCAATGGCACAAATGCATCGCTAATGAGATCTTCTACCGCTTTTTTTACTTGATCTGCGGCCGACGCATCGGCAATACCGCCATGCATCAGGCTGGTGACGTTTTGTAGCGAAATCGGCAAATTTCCTAGGATTTGCAGCACACAAATCGTCTTTGCAATGTCCTGATGAAGCTTGGAGTCTTTAAAGTGAATATTGACCACTTTCCCCACCGATTGGTAGAGCGACAGGTAGCCTTTTTCAATGTCTTTCTTGAGCGCATCGAACAGCGTAACCGTGGTGGCTAACCATCCCACAGGTTGGTCGGCAATAGGCGTACTGTGATCAGGCCCCTCAACCAGGACGTCTTGAATCACCTTTATCGCAGAACGCAGCCCTATGCCGCCAGTTGACTTGGCTAAAGCGCCCAACAGGTGCAGCAAAATATCGAAATGTGCTGGCAGGAACGGGTACAGGTTGATAAATGTTTGTTTGTCGAAATCAGCGCCATAGACACGTGCGTCCACCAGCTTGGTGTTATGCCTCAGTGCCTGGCCATGCTTGTCGAAAAGACTGCCTAACTCCGCTTCGCCCGCTGGAGACTTGCCCAACAATCGGCTATAGCAAATCTCTTTGATATCGTTGGCTTCCAAGTCAATCTGTATCGGAAAGCGATCTTTCAGCTTATATAACTCTGGGGAGTTAAGAGAGGCTTTAGGGTCATCCTCAGTCAGCGTTTGCTGGGCAGTACCGATAATCCAGACTTTGCCGTCACCAATGTTCTTCAGATTCTTGGCCAGACCGTCCAGATTCAAAATCAGGTTTTGGCGAGAACCCACATACTGCCCGACTTCGTCCACGATAAAGATGATGTATTCTTTACCTGTTGCCTCGCGAGCGATGGCCAACATCTCCTCCACTTGCTGGTCCGTAAATACGACCCAGTCTTCCGTGACAGTTGAGAACGACTCCGGAGTTTTGAACAAGTTGGGGTACATCTGGTGAGCAATTTCAGGCACCACACTGTCTACCACAAGAGGATCGTTACGATAGTTCGCCCATTGTTCACCATCTAGCTGCTCTGCAAAGATGTTGAGGAACTCTTCATACCGGTCTTCTTTTTTTAATCTGCGTTCGAAAGCGGCGACCTTCAGATTCTGCGAATACCCAGCCCACTCAAGAATCTTATAATAAAGAACTGTTGACACTTCTTTCATACTCGCATCGGCGAGCTGAGTGCTGGCTAAATCCAGCATAACCACCGCCGCAGGAAAGCGCTTGGCTACGGTAGACAACAACTGTTTTGTCTTCTGCTTCTTGAAACGATTATGCAGATGTTGAATGAACGGCGTGCCATCAATAGTGACAGTTTCGTCAAATGCTAAACCGAGATACTTAGTGAATGAGCTTTTACCAGAGCCATAGAAGCCCGACACCCAGACACCGACTTCATTCTCGCCACCGGCTTCCATAGACGCCTGCATTTTACCCAACAGTCTTTCAAACTGCTCTTCTATGCTTTCGGTAACCACATACTCGGATATCTCAGCCTTTAGGCGTCTCTCCTGAGACGCACTGTAAGTAATAACCTTTTCGATGGAGCGATAAATATCCTTATTGCTGTCGAATAGCTGTTTAATTTCCATCGTTTTTCCTGAAACAGATTAAGCTCAACCTACCCACCCACATGGACAGAGCGATAGTTACCATCTTCTGGGTAGAAGCCCAGGAACTTGAGCTGGGTTTTCCCGGTTCTCGTACCAGGATAGAAAAAGACTGTAGGCACATGAAATTTTCCCTGCAGCTGACTCTCAATTGATCCAATGCGCATATAGGGGTGAAGCGCCTCAACGTCAGTCACTAATAGAATGGTATTGGGCTGACCCTCCAACTCATGAAGTACCTCTTCAAGTCGGTTCTGCAAAGCACCTTTGCTGAGTGCATTGGCTAAAGATTTATTGGTCTTATCCCATTGCTGGGGAGCTTTGCCATCAGCCTTTATCCATATTTTTCTCAATGGTGCCGCATCAAGGATCTGCTGGACTTCTATCGCAATCGAAAACTTATGCACAATCCAGCCTTCGTTACGAAGTTTCGCCTCCCACGCTGGCATCTGCCTCTTTACCTCCAAGATCGAGGCAGGCGAAAAAACCATGTAGAAAATGGGCTCGAAGCTAGCATGGCCAAAATCCCGGCCTGCTTTAATTCGATCAATCAACTCATAGAAATCAGCTTTGAGTGATGACATCAATCACGTCCTCCATGGTTTTTAACTGCCAACCGATACGCGTTACTTCGCCAGCAGATTGAACGATAATCCAGCCGTTTTTTGCCAAGCCTTTAAGTTCTTCACGCACGTCGGAGGCATCGAGACCAAACAGTGCCCAAGTTTTATGATTGATCATCGCACTGTCACCCAGGCCTTCGAAGTGGAGTTTGTAGGCAAGGTAAAGCACAGTAAATTCTTGAATACGCACTGGTTGAATAGCGCGCTTTGCCCCACGTCTCGAAGACAATAGGCCGTAATCTGCGCAGCAACTCATGAGATAGGATGCCATACGTTTAATCGTGGAATCCGACCAGGGCTTTTGCGTTTTACCCTCTCTCACGGCATGAACCACAAACTCCTTTGCATCATCAGTCTGAATCGAGTCGCGCCCACCGGTGTAACGGTCCCAGTAGATTTCTTGAATGAAGTCTTGCAGAATCTCATTGGCCCCTGCCGTATAAATCAGAAACAGTTGATTCATCGTCGAAGACGGTAAGCACGTTGCTAAAGGCTTCAGATAGTTTGCCGCTTTTGTCTTGATATATCGAGGCGCAAAACACTCAATTACGATATTGCGCAATCTTCTCGCTGAGACGAGGGGAAACAGCCCCGACTGCAGAGATTTCTCATAAAGAAAATTCGCAGTCAAATCCTTTTCATACAATGACAACAGCAACTTAGTCTCGTTTACAAGGCCTAGCCCAGCTTGCAACTGTGTTGTGTATGTGGACCTACTCGCGTTCACTAAGCTTCCCTCATATAAGGGAAGCACTTGTAAGCGCCCGTAAATGCTTTCAAGTAGTGACTAGTAGAAAGTTGGACCATGTCATTCAGGGCCGCATCCGAATAATTACCAACGACAACTGGCCCCTCAACCTTTTCGGCATCCATCACACACAGCTCACTCAGTCGTGCTAACGCAGCTTCACTGCTCCCTAACACGGAGTTCATCAGCTCTTTGCTAGAGTCGGTCGCGACTACTTTAGCGGCGGCGCGCTCCAATGAATCCGGCAATCGATACAAATGAAAATTAGCGCCCACACCGATGTGTTCATCATGCACAAGCATCGCGGCCTCGCTGACACCGTGATAACGGGCGAGCATGGTTGTTCGGGGGAACACTGGGGCCAAAAATGCTTCACTAGTTGCACCGATAAAGCTACTACCCCACCAATTGTGTTGGGTCTTTTCACCGAGGAACCCGACTAACAACCGAAGCTCAGCGAGCGACTCAACTATGTTATTTTTCATTATAATTCAGAGAGTTAATAGAGTTGATCTCCAACCAACAGCTAGTGACCAACGAGGCAGGACTGAAGAAGGTCCGTGCTATAGACCCTATGCAACCGATGCCTTGCAGCTAGGGTGAGATCTCACTAGTGTTACGCATGCAACCCCATGTTAAGTGTTTCTGCACACCATAGCTTCGAACGCACGCTCCGACAGCTCGCCAAACCTCGGAAACTTCATTTCCAACTGCCCTCATCGATAACATTATAGTTCTGCTTTGGAGATTAGCGGCCAACGGATTGAATGTCGAACAAATCTCAAGGTATTTGTGCCATTGCGGCCACCTTGACGGCTCTAAGCGAGCTGCTGGTCCTCTACGAAGTCACGCCAGGCGCGCTCGACAACCATCATCCAGGAGTCCTTCGCAATCTCTGCACCCTGCTCTTTGACAGCCACACAAGACCACAGCAACTGCAAACACTGACCTACGCCTGTGTCAATTTCAGTGAGTCGGCTGGCGGCATCAGTACGAGAGTGGTGGGCTCATTTGATCATCACGTGTACTTCCCATTTTAGCAGACGCTCGGTTGAACCTTGGCAATGATTCAAGCATCTCTACTCCTTCGGCTACCCTACCTCGCGGAGAACATTCAGAGTGTTTCCCCCTCTTTCACGCAACTGATTCCGAATATGGAAGCTGCGCCGGTGAAACCTGCGCCGAATGGAGACGATTCTGGTCTAGCTGTCACCCGTCTCTCAGCTGTAAACTGAGTGACCACATCACCCTTAGCATAGAGGGACCTGATGAGAATCTGCATTCGACCATAGAGACCGACAAGCCACCAGACAGCGCCTTTGAAGTAGCCGTGATGCGCAAACTGGCAGCCGCAGGCTACGAGTTAGAGCCACAAGTCGGTGTTTCCGCTTTCTTCATCGACCTGGCCGTGCGCAACCCCGACAAACCCGGTGAGTTCCTGATGAGAATCGAATGCGACGGCGCTACCTACCACTCCGCCAAATCAGCCCGAGACAGAGACAGGCTCATACAAGAAGTGCTGGAAGGTTTGGGTTGGAAGATTCGCAGAATCTGGTCCACCGACTGGTTCAGGAATGCGGATGCGCAGATACAGCCTATCGTGGCGGAGCTGGCGCGGTTGACGCAGGAGCGGATGGCGACCTCGGAGACTGCAGATTCAGTAGTTGCACCCTGATAGCGTCTGCTCAGCCCCTGTAGCGAAACGAGACACTAGCCGGCTTTACGGTCTCGTTGCCTGCAGAGTCAAGCCCTACCAGAAAAGCACGTCAGCCTGGTGCTCATGATTTGTACAGAATGACAAGAGCATGACTGCAACACCCTCCTGGCCATCTATACGCCAGTCACCCACAGGGTTATCCACAGGATTTGTGGATAATGGTTCGCTTCAGGAAGGCTGCCTCGCAAGGCGACATGGGACGTTGGGTTTCCTGATCAGCGACAGGTAGCAATCCTTATCCAGTTTAGACATTGCGTATTCTACGGCGCTATGCGCCGTAAACGCGCCCCAATTCAAACCAGCTTGGTACACCAGCTGCAAAAGCAAAGAACGATCTGTTTCAGAACAGCTAGTGATTCAAGCTGTCATTACCTTGGATTCGCTATCTTTTCAGGACTCCTTCAGATTGTCAGTCAGGATGAAATCAGGTCGTCGTGTCCGATAGCTTTTAGGTTATCGTGTCAGACGATTATTAGGTTATCGTGTCAATTCATTAGCCTACAGAGCGATTGCCTGTACTTCTCCAGGTTGAGACTGTAGATCTGTCGGTCGAGCGCACGGGAACTCCAGCCTTACTTGAAAGCTTCCTGCCAATACCAGGCGTGAGCCTGCTTGTTTTCAATGCGAAACAGTCAACGATAATGCGTCCAGCTCAATTCGAGACGCAGTGCGTCGCGAATTGGAAAAACCCCACAAAACTGTCACATATTCCGTAGGTTAGTGACATCAACCCCTTCACCCAGCCGCTCCATCAACCGCTCTGACAACGCCTGGTGTGCTTCTGACCGACGACACGCCTCTGGTGACTCGAACCTTGGCAGGGTCGAACCCAATGTCGACTTCATGCCTCTCTGAAGTGTCTCCAGTGCTGTTGGCTGTGATCCGGAGAAACAGGTTGATCAGACAACTGTCGAGAATTTGCACACTACTGCCGTGGTCTCACGACTGAACATCAGACGGAGCTCAAGCCCAGCGTTAAACAACCCCACCATCAACAATAATACATTGTCCAGTTACCATGCGCGCTGCATCCGAGGCCAGCCACAGGGCGCAATCGGCGATATCCGAGGGTAGGATCAGTTCGGGAATGCACTGTAGCGCCTGTGTGTCAGCCACCCATTCTTCGCTGACCTGTCCGGCAACCCTTTCGGTCACGACACGCCCCGGTGCAATAGCATTGGCCCGAATGCCCTTCGCTCCCAGATCACGTGCCAGCCCCCGGGTCAGACCGACAATACCGGCCTTGGCCGTGTGATAGGCCGTCAGGTTTTCGGCCAGTTTCATCCACGCGGTGGATGACAGATTCACGATGGCCCCTCCTCCTGCCGAGACCATACCAGGCGCGATCAATGACGACAGCAATGCATGATGATCCAGGTTTACCGAGAGCATCCATCGCCACTGCTCCTCGGTTTGCTCCTCGAAGGCGATGCGCCGATCAACGCCGGCGTTGTTGACCAGCACAGTAACGGGTCCGCTGTCCGCCAGAGCCGTCTTGATCATGGCGCGAATGGCGGTGCTGTCGGCCAGATCGCAGCCCAGCGCGTGGATACGATCCGAACTTGCAGCCGTCTGCTGCAGTGCTTCGACATCAATATCGACCGCGCTGACCTGCGCTCCGGCAGCTGCAAACTTCAAGGCCGTCGCGCGGCCGATACCGGCTGCGGCACCGGTGACCATGACATGACGCCCGGAGAAATCGAAGTCTGTGTTCATAGCACCACCTCCGTGACCGGCTGCCCAGCCACATCCACGTCGATGGCAAACAAGGCCCCGGATAACGGCGCCTCTTCCAGCACACTGGCAGGCAGACGAATCGAGGCAGAGGTGATGAAGAGCCGCTTGCCGTCTTCGCCACCGAAACAGCAGCTGGTGGGCCGCGGCACCGGTAGATCGATCACGCGTTTCAGCTGGCCGTTCGCGTCATAGCAGGCCACTCGCCAGCCGTCCCAGATGGCAATCCACAGATTGCCCTCGCTGTCCACACACAGCCCGTCCGGCTTGCCGTCAGCCGGATCGAAACTCAGGAAACTGCTGCGATTGGAAAGCGCGCCAGTGACAGGGTCGAAATCATAGGAGAAGACGACGCCCAACGCCGTGTCCGTGAAATAGAAGGTACGCCCATCCGGGCTCCAGTCCATGCCGTTGGATACCTGAAAGCCTCCATCCACGGCCCGGGCTTCGGTCACCGAGTCGAAGCGGTAGAGCGATCCGGAAGGCATCGAGGCATCAAGGCTCATCGATCCGGTCCAGACTCTCCCGGCCGGATCGGTTTTGGCATCATTGAAGCGGTTTGCCGGCAAGTGAGCCTCGGGGTTGTATATCGTCTTGAGCTTGCCAGTCACCGGATCGTAGTGCTCCAGCCCGTTCTGGGTGACTGCCACCATGGCATTGCCGCTGGCCGGCAGAACGGCACTCACCAGATAGGGGGCCGGGATCATGCGACCCTCACCGCGCTTCGGGTCGAAAACATGAAAGGCAGGTGCGGCGACATCAACCCAGTGCAGCAGTCCTTCACGTGCGTCCCACACAGGTCCCTCACCGACGATGGCACCCACAGCGGACAGACATTCCAGCCCCTCTTCCACGTGCGGCGTGCGCCGCGGATTGGGCGTGATACTCACCGGGGCACTGCCGATGTTCCCCATCACCCGACGTGCCGCTTCCATGAGATCGCGACCAATGACATGGCGGCGTTCATAGAGCAATCGACTGGCCAGCGCGGTCACCACGATGGCGCCACGTCCCATGCCCGGTGGTCCGCTGACTGGCACCGCTATCACGATGACGCCTTCCAGGTTGCGCGAATCGGCCAGTGAATAGCCACGTGCGCGGCTGATGGCAAAATCGGCCAGCAGTGAGGCTTGTTCTTCAGATGACAGCTTGCTGATCATGCCATTGACCTGGTGTGGCGGCATGGCCGATAGAATCGCGTGTCCCGAGGCACTCTGCAGTGCCGGCAACTCGCGACCGATTTCCACCCCGATGGCCAGCGGGTTGGGCGGTCGGCGTACATCCACATAGATGATGCGATCGCCCTCAAGCGCTGCGAGACTGACGGTTTCATTGAGTTCGGTTGACAACCGCATGACCTCCCCTTCTGCCGCGTTGCGCAGGTCGAAACTGGCCATCGAGCGGCTGGCCAGTTCGATCAGTCGATGGCCCAGTGCGTAGGTCTTGAGCCGCGCATCGTGCCTGATATAGCCGAACTCGATCAGCGCACCAAGCAATCGATAGAACGTGGCCTTGGGCAGGCCGGTGGCGGAAAGCAGTTCCGTGGACGTGGCGGGGTGACCGATCTCATCGAGAATCTCGACAATCTGGATACCCTTGACCAATGTGCCAGCACCGGGGAATCGTTCCGCTATCTTGTCAAATCTGTCCAAGGTTCAATTCACGATTTCGTTGGTGTCAGGATCAAACACATGAATCTTGTCCACCGGGAATGTCAGATTCAAGGTATCGCCCTGGCGATAGCGATGGTCATCGATCACGCGAATGAGCAATGTTTGCGCATCACGCTCCTCATCGTTTGCCAGCGCCGAGCGATCCAGTTCCAGTGTATTCTGATCGGGCGTATGAAAATGCAATATCTTTTCTGTCCCCAGGTTTTCCACCAGCGACAGATCGACAGCGGGTCCGTCCGTGCCGATGCGCACATGCTCCGGACGAATGCCGAACACCAGATCGCGCCCCACCCTTGCAGTGCAGTGAGCCGGCAAGGCAACGATGGACTCTCCGAAGCGCATCACCGGTCCATCGGCTCCCGCCTCGACCTTGCCGTGGAAGAAGTTCATGCCGGGTGAGCCGATGAAACCGGCGACGAAGATATTGTTCGGGTGATGAAACAGATTCTCGGCGGTGCCGACCTGCTGAATGACGCCGCCTCGCATCACCACGATCTTGTCAGCCATGGTCAGCGCCTCGGTCTGATCGTGCGTGACGTAGATCGTCGTTACACCCAGTCGCTGCTGCAACTTCACGATCTCGGAGCGGGTCTGCACCCGCAGCTTGGCGTCCAGATTCGATAGCGGTTCGTCCATCAGGAAGGCCTTGGGCTCGCGCACGATGGCACGGCCCAGGGCTACACGCTGTCGCTGACCGCCGGACAGGGCACGTGGCTTTCTGTCCAGATAGGGTGTCAACTCCAGCACCCTGGCGGCCTCCTCGACGCGCTTGTTGACGTCGTTGGCGGGCATGCCGTGCATTTTCAGACCAAAACCGATGTTCTTGCGTACCGTCATGTGTGGGTAGAGTGCGTAGTTCTGAAACACCATCGCGATGTCCCGTTTGCCCGGTCCCAGCTCGGTGACGTCTCGTCCACCAATGCTGATGGAGCCGCCCGACGTCGCCTCCAGCCCTGCCAGCATCTTCAGTGCGGTGGATTTTCCACAACCCGACGGACCGACGAAGACACAGAATTCACCATCTTCGATGTCCAGATTGAAGTCGCGGATAGCCTCCACCGAGCCATAGCTTTTCCGGATCTGGTTGAATTGTACAGTGGCCATGAATTTGTGCTCCGCTACTTCTCTGATCCGGCGGACAGACCGCCGACCAGGAAACGCTCAAGAAAGAGATAGACAATGATGATGGGAATGGAGGCCATGATCGAGCCGGCCATGATAACGTTCCACTCGGTCACGAACTCGCCCTTCAGGGACGCGATGCCCATCTGCAGCGTCCAGTTTTCGTCGCTGGTGGTCAGAAAGGTACGACCGAAGAGAAAATCCGACCAGCTGACCACGAAGGCATAGAGCGCTGTCGCGGCTAGCCCCGGGGCCGCCACCGGCAGCACGATACGAAAGATGGTACCCAGTGGCGAGCAGCCATCCACCAGTGCGGCCTGTTCCAGCTCGGGCGGCATGGTGTCGAAATAGCCTTTGAGCATCCAGGTGCAGAACGGCACGATCAGGGTCGCCTGGGCAATCACCACTGACCAGAGCGATCCAACCAGTCCGGTGGATCGAAAGATCGCAAACAGCGGAATGATCAGCAGCGTGGCAGGCAGCATCTTGGATGTGAGAATGAACAGCCCGAGCCCCTGTCCACCACGCAGCCGGAAACGCGAAAGTGCATAGGCTGCCAGAATGGACACGGCCAGAGAGATGGTCATCGTGGCGAAGGCGATCAGAATCGTGTTGCTGAACCACAACACGAAGGGATGCTTGTCCAGCAGATCGGCAAAGACATTCCATTGCGGATCTGTGGGCCAGAACTGCGGTGGATAGGCTCGCAGATTGGATGCAGGCTGCAAGGCTGTCACCACCATCCAGTAGATCGGGAAGAGCAGCAGCGCGCAGCTCGTGATCACGGTTGCGTAGAGCGCGAAGGTGCCCAGTGGGCTTCTCTTTTCCATGTTTCTCTCCTCAGTGCACCGATTTCGCCATGCGCCCGACCAGCGCACGACTGATCACCGCGCAGAGCACCATTGTCAGCACGCCTACCGCCGCGCCCTGCCCCATACGGAAGAATTCAAAACTCTGTTCGAAGGTCAGAATCGACAAGGTCGTGGTCGCGCCGAGCGGTCCGCCCTGGGTGAGGACGTGGATGATGGCAAAATCGCGAAAAACCCAGAGTGTCGTCATGACCATCGTGACGCCTGCCACCGGCAGCATGTTTGGCAAGGTGATGTACCAGAAACGCTGCCACACACCAGCACCATCGACCTTCGCGGCCTGATATTGTTCTTCGGGAATGGACTGCAAACCGGCCAGCAGCATGATCGACATCAGTGGATAGCCCTTCCAGATCATCACGAAACAGACGGCGGCAAAGGCGGCATTCGGGTCCGAACCGAATGCAATCGGCTCGGCGACCATGCCGGAAGTCAGCAGTACCCAGTTGACCAGCCCGAAGGAGCTGTCCAGCATCCAGGCCCAGATCACTGTCGCCACAACTTCCGGCACGGCCCAGGGCAACGCAACGAACAGACGCGCAGCGGTGCGACCATGAAATTTCTGGTTCACCAGTATAGCCGTGGCAAAGCCGATGATGACCGACAAGCCACCGACCACTGCCACCAGCTTGAACGTGACCCACAGTGCCTGCCAGGTTTCCCCGGAACCGAACAGCCACTGGTAGTTCTCCAGTGTCCACGGTTCGCTGCTATCACCGATACGGGCGATGCGCACATCCTGCAGACTGATGCTGACCGACAGCAATATCGGGTAGACAATGATCACGGCCATCAGCAGCACGGCCGGGGCCAGCAACAGATAACCGAATTTGGCACGATGACGCGGCGCGCTGAAGTCGATGAACGGAAAGCGCGTGCCTGCGCCCCTGTCCGCTGAAGATGTCGTATCGCTCATGAGTATTCTGACCCTGGTTCAGCCGGCTCCCGAATGAGCCGGCCGGTTCGACTGAGAATTCAGTCCTTGATGCGTGACACCTGCTCCTGCAGCTGTTTGGCCGCATCGGCCGGGTCAAGGTCCTGCAGGATCATCTGCTGGGCGATCTTGTAGAAGACCTTGACGACCTCGTTGTTCTCCAGTTCCAGTCCCTTGGGCAATCGATCGACATTGGCCGCAGCCGCATTCTCCGCCGCCTTGGCCAGAACCTGGAAGGACGGGTTGTCAGCCATCAGCTGCGTGTAGTCGAGTCCCGGCCGTGGTGCTGGCGTTTTTGCCCATTCGGCGAATCGCTGCTGGTACTTTTCCGAGGCCGTCAAGGCGATGAAATCCCAGACCAGGTCCTTCTTCTCGTCCGAGATGTCCGATGGCATGCCAAGCACATTCGATGTGCCACCCAGTGGTGGTGAAAAAGGTGATTGGGTGATTTTCAGATGCTGCTGAACCTCGGGGGAGGCGCTGCGAAACGTGTTGTTGATCCAGCCACCATCGACCGTCATGGCCAGGCGGCCTTCCAGAAGAAGCTGGCGTACATCGGCCGAGCTCAGCTCTTTCGGTGTCAGACCTTCAGTAAACAGCTGCTTGTAGCGCGCCAGGCCCTCAATCACTTCCGGTCGATCGAAGTCAGGCTCGCCATCGGTGGTCCAGGCGCCGCCCGTGTCGAGCACGTGGTTCTGAGCCTCTTGCATGACGCTGGCAGGGTCATCAAAGGGCAGCGCGGTTCCGTACTGATCGAGAATGCCATCACCGTCGGTATCCTTGCGCAGCTCACGTGCTGCGTACAGATAGCTTTCCCAGTCCGTGGGCACGGGGATGTCCGCATCGGCAAAGATCTGCTCGTTGTAGGCCAGCACAAAACCGGTATAGAGCAGCATGAGGCAGACCGTATCGCCGTCCCATTCACAGGTAGACTGGCCCGCCCAGTTGCTCAGATCCAGCCCCTCTTCGGCAATGCGCTCGTCCAGCGGTTCCATCCAGCCTTCGTTGGCAAAGGGCTGGAACTCGAACGCGGCAAGATGAACGATGTCCGGCGGATTTCCACCGGCAAACATGGTGAACATGGTGTTGGCGTATTCGGCACGCGCCACGCGCGACATGTTGATGGTCACGCCTGGGTGCGTTTCCTCGAATTCGGCGATGATCTCGTTCCACCAATCGCCATAGCCCGGTTCGTCCTTCATCCAGCTGACAAAGCTCAATGTCTCGGCGGACGCAGGCACTGCGCTGAGCACGGTGCTGGCTGCCAGCAATGCGCTGATAGCCGTTTTCTTCAGTATTTTCATCAGGTTTCCTCCGGTGGTGATTTCTACAGTGTCATCATGGGTGTGAGATGGGCCATGCCATCAGTGTTCGGCCTGACGCCATGACCTGGTGTATCCGGTATCGCGAACCGACCTTGTTCACAGCTGGCCGCACCATCGAGCAGGCTGGCATTGGCCGGATAGATCGTGTGCTGGAATTCATGCGCTTCGGCCCCTACTGCAAGTGCGGCACGAAAACTGGCATTGGCGAAAATACCCAGACCGATCGTGGCATGAGGCATCACGGCAGCACCCTGCTCACTGGCCATGCTGGCAATACGCATGAATTGCGTGACGCCAGTGTGACCCATTTCCGGCTGTACGATCTTCGCGGCACGCCGTCTTGGCCGATAGTCCCAACTCGTGCGCCATTCCTCGCCCAGGGCCAGCGGACAGGCGATGCCTTCCCCCACGGCCAGCTGCGCATCGATGTCCTCGGCAGCCACCGGGGCTTCGATGAACCAGGGGTCGTGGGGAGTCAGGGTTGCGGCCAGAGCGATCGCCTCATCGGCAGTACAGGTCCAATGCAGATCCAGAGCAATGTGCTGCTGCTCGCCGAGCCCTGTGCGCAAGCTGTCGAATTCAGCGGCCACATCGCCATTGTCCGTGTGGCTGACGGGAATCTTGAGCCTGTCAAAACCGCGGGCCTGCCAGTCGCGGGCCAGCGCCAGACGTCCCGCTTTCGTGGATTCAGGCAGACCGGACACATAGGCCGGCAATTCACCCGCTCCGGAATGACCCAGAGCACTCTGCAGACTCTCGCCGCGGCTTCGCGCATAGAGATCCCACAAGGCGATGTCCAGGGCGGCCAGCGTATCCGCCAGGTAGCCGCCCCAATACCCCCGCACCCGCTGCAGCTCGTACAGCTTGTCCCAGATTTCATCGGGGCGGGCCGGATCCAGCATCTTCAGATAGGGCCCGAGCAGATCCCGAACCAGTTCGGCCACAATGCCAGGCGCCACGAGCCCGTAGGTCTCTCCCCAGCCTTCAGCACCATCACTGTCGACGAGGCGTAACACCACCGAGCGGTCCATGCGTGGATAAACCGTGCCATTGAACAGACGCACGATGTGGTGTTCACCCAACGCAAATTCCCCGTTACCCAGATCACCCAGATAGGAGGCATTGCGTGCTCGCTCGAAGACAAAGATCTCGATACGCTCGATTTTCTTAAACATCGACCGCCTCCACCATCCGTGTGGCGCGCTCGTAGAGTTCCAGTGCGATCTTCTTCAGCTCTTCATCCATTTCCGGTAATGGTTCGCGCACATCGTCACAATCAATCAGTCCGCGGCTCTTCAGGATCAGCTTCGTCAGACGCATTCGGTACGGTGCCTGAATCAATAGCAGTGGCAGACTGCGCTCGTAGAGTCTCAGTACCTCGGCGCGATCGTGAGCCACATAAGCACGGTACAGGGCCACGTGCAGTTCCAACAGTTCGATGGCCGGCATCGTGGCCACAGCCCCTCTGTCCAGCTCCTCGAGGAGGTAGCGCGCACCACCTCCTCCGATCACGCCGTCCAGATCCGGCCCGCAACCGGCGACCAGTCGCGACACCTTGGGACCGGAGGGTATGCCTTCCTCCTTGACATAGCGGATGGCCGGAATCTCGGACGCCAGAGCCAGCATGTCATCGGCATCCAGATCGGCGCCACGCGGTTTGAAAAGATTCTGGAGAATGATGGGGCGCTCCGGGCCCAAGGCCGCGGCAATGCGCGCAAACCAGGCACCGACCTGATCCTCCATCCCCGGCACAGCCATGGCCATAATGCCATCGGCACCCTGCGACACCGCCATACGCGTGATCTCGACCATCTCCGCCGGATCCGCCGAGTTCACTCCCGCAATCACTGGGACGCGGTTCGCCACCAGACGGGTGACCAGTGCCAGACAAGTTCGGCGCTCTTCGGCGCTCAGAAACAGATCCTCACTGGCCACACCGGGATAGACCAGCGCCGAGGCACCTGCCTCGATAGCGTGTGTGACCACCCGCTTGAGTGACAGCTCATCAATCAGACCGTCATGCCCGAAAGGAGTCGGAACGATCGGCAAAACACCTGTCAACGGTTTAGTCATTATCCATTCCCAATAATTGCAACTGCTGTTTCATATTTGAAATATAGTCGGTGAGAGATTAAGCTGTCAACTGATTTCAGTCAAGGGGCAGATCCGACGTGCAGCGCAATTCCTCCACTGAAACCCGCAAGGCCAGTGTCATCAGCACCTCGCGTACGGCGTGTCCCGAGCTGTCACTGAACCATGTGGCCATCGCGGCACCGGACCCCGAACGCAGCATGGCCTTCTACGCCGCCTTCGGATTCAGACCCGACTTCGCAAAACGCGACGCAGCGGGACAGATCACCTTGCAGCAGATGCGGCGAGGTGAGTTCTTTGTCGAACTGCTGGCCGATCAGGATGCAATGGCACCGGGGCATTTCGGACTGCATACTGCGGACCTTGATGCGCTGCTGCAGCACCTGGATGCTCAGGGCCTCCAGCCGCTGCACCCCGTGCAGCGGGGCGTATCCGGTGTGCTGTGGACCTTCTTCGAAGATCCTGCCGGCAATCGCGTCGAGGTGACGAGCCCATGTCACGATTGAGCCTGCTAGATGGTCGGCTGCTCGCACTCGTCGCCCTGTTCGGCGGTGTGGCCTCTGGCGTTGCACTGAAGCGCATTCACACGATGCCGGCCGGTGAAGCCATCGCCCTGCGTTCGGCCCTGGCATTTCTCGTTATCACCGGCATAGCCATGGCACGACCGCGCAAGACGCCGCGCATCACAGGGCTGCCCGGTATCCTGCGCGCCACTCTGGATGCTCTGGCAGCGCTGACTTTCTCGCTGGCGATCTTCGAAATTCCCCTGTCCATGCTGGCCAGCATCCATGCCACGTTACCCGTGCTATCGGTGATCCTGTCGGGTGTCGTGCTCAAGGAACGCTTGCAAGCGGGTAACTGGCTGGCACTGCTGCTCGCCGGCACCGGAACGCTGCTGGTCATTCAGCCCGAGCTGGCATTCTCGCCATACGGCGTGGCACTGGCTCTGATCTCCACCCTCGCCTATGCGTGTCGCGATCTGCTTACGAGAAAGCTGCCGGCGCACACCGACACCCTACGCCTGTCGCAATTGTCCTTGATCATGGTCGGTGTCACTGCTGCAGTCCTGTCTTCCGATCAGCCCTGGATCTGCCCGGAGGCAATGCATGTAGTGCTGATCACCATTGCCGCCCTGGGCTTTGTGGCCGCCAACGTACTGATCATCATCGCCCTGCGCCGCACCGAACTTTCCCGGATAGCACCGCTGCGTTATTCCAGCATCCTGTGGTCCCTGATTTTCGATGCACTGCTCTGGGACTACCTACCCGACCTGGCAGGGGTTTGCGGCATCGCCCTGATCCTGAGCGCCGGAATCATTCAACTGCAAACCGATTCACCAAAAGCACCGGAAGTCGCCCCATGAGCAAACGACCCGATATCCTGTTCCTTCTCCCCGACCAGCTGCGCCCGGACTTCCTTGGTTGCTATGGCGCAAACTTCCTGCAAACACCGGCGATCGATGCGCTGGCAGCACGCGGTACACGCTGGGAAACAGCCATCTCACCATCACCCATCTGCGTACCGGCCAGAGCCTCGATGCTGACCGGCCAGCACGCTCACAGTTCCGGCATCACCCACAATCTGTGCTGGCTGCGCCCTGACCGCCGCCAGATGGGTATTCGCACCTGGCCGGAAATCCTGTCGCAGCAGAGCTATCACACGGCGGCGATCGGCAAGATGCACTTCTATCCCTGGGATCTCTCGGAAGGCTTTCAACACCGCACCATTGCCGAGGACAAACGACACATCCACGTGCGCGATGACTACCACCTCGCACTGCTCGCCGAAGGGGAAGAGAAACGCCATGGCAATCAGATGCAGGGTTATTACGAGAACAAGGGGGCCTGCATCAACCCACTGCCCGATCATCTGCAACCGGACCGCTGGGTCGCACACCGAGCGGCGGAGCACCTGCGAAGCTTGCCGGCCAACCAGCCCTTCGCCATGATGGTGGGCTTTCCCGGTCCGCATTGCCCCTACGATCCGCCGACGGAGGCACTGGAGCGCATCGACCCTGCCACGATACCGCAGGCCTGCCCCCGCACGAGGGAAAGCGAGACGCATTTGCCGCACCACATTGCCGGCTATCGCCGAGACTGGGCCGATCTGGACTACACCGAGCTGTCGGCAATGCAGATTCGCGCCATTCGCCATCACTACGCCGCCTCGGTAGAGCGACTGGACGAAGATGTGGCGATGCTGGTCGACACGCTGCGCCAGACAGGTCGGCTCGACAACACCATCATCGTCTTTGCCTCGGATCACGGCGATTACCTCGGCGACTTCGGTTTGATGGGGAAGGGTTTTTTCCACGAACCCAGTGTTAGAGTTCCGCTGATCGTCTCGGATTATCGGGCACCGCAAACCAGGGTAGAAACTGCACCCGCCTCGCTGCTGGACCTGTTTCCCAGCTTTCTCGATTGGTCCGGGGCCGCCCCACAAAGACAGGCGCAGGGCCGTAAACTGTCGGAGCCTGATCCTGAGCGCTGCATCGCCGGGATGACCACCGGCGGCGTCATGCTGCGAGACCCGCGCTGGAAACTGGTGCGCTATGCCAATGGCTGCGAAGCACTGTTCGATCTACAGGCCGACCCACAGGAGCAGTGCAATGTCATCGATCAGCACGCAGATGTTCGCCAGCGGCTAGATACCGAATTGACGCGCAGTCTGCTCGAGGGCATGGCCGCCGGACACGCCGACAAGAACGTGCCTGACGCAAAATCGCCCGCCGACGGCGTTTTTCATGATCGCTACTGGCAGCGACCCTATCCCGCGCAACTTTGATTGCGGCAGGGGTTGGTTTGCCCGAGACTGTCATGCGGGCGAACCGACCCCGTACAGTTTGGCCCTGAGCACATTGCGACAGACGCCGGAGATAATCCGCTACACACCTTGTATTACTGTCATCTGGCATCAGCCGCGGCGCATTGCTCGACAAGAGGCCTTCAGCCAGTCTCTGAAGCTTATCCATGATTGACTTGTTGAACCGGCGGACTCAGGATCCAGTTATCCTCGACAGCGCGCATGCCGATCACAGTATGGCTGTTTGTCATTGGAAACCGTGCGAGGGCACCCGCGTGCCAGCCTACCCTGGCAACTGTTTGCCCTTGCTCTTGCTCTTGCCCTTGCTCTTGCCCTTGCTCTTGCCCTTGCTCTTGCCCTTGCTCTTGCTCTTGCTCTTGCTCTTGCCCTTGCTCTTGCTCTTGCCCTTGCCCTTGCCCTTGCCCTTGCTCTTGCTCTTGGCTTGTCCCGGCAAGCTCAATGCTCGCCTGAGAGCTTCGATAGGCGTGAACATCGGCGCCGAAAAACCGGAACAATCATTCACCCTCTAAAAGAACCGGCCTTCACCTTGAACCCGAGTCAGTGTTCTCATTTTCTCGAAAAGCTTTTCACCTCGCCCGAAAAAATGCAGTGAAACGCGCGCTTTCACGCCAATCGGGAAGACCCGAGTGTCTCAAACTGTCTCACACTGAGACACTTTATGACTTCATGGCTGTACTACAGCATCGCAGTATTGTTCAATCAGGATTTTCCCCGTAACGTTTCTTCCAACATAGCAGGCGGCCCGAGAATGCCATCGCTGAAAGGAGGAACTCATGTCATTACTGCGCATTGCACAACATCGCATGCATGGCAACGGGATCAGGAACATGCGTCGAATGAGACCATGGCGACGATTCATGTCGCGGGTAGACAAACCCTCTTTTGGGCAAGCCTTTACCGATCGTTACCTTGCACCGGTGACTGAAGTTGTTGTCCAGCGTTCCAATAATGCAACCCATTCACCTGTGAATCACTCACTGGACGGAATCCCGCTTACATCAAACGCTCAACAGACTTTAATCGCTTTACATGGTTTTCACTGCAACGATGTTGATCGATACGCACTGAATCGAAGGGAGTTGGACAGAGCCTCGCGCTACATCCGCGGTGTTTTCGAGGGGATACGCCGTTTGTCCCGCCACTTCAACAAGAGAAGAGTTCATGACGATAAGATTTCACAAGTATTCACCACCGAGTCAAGACCTGCCGGACATCAACCGCAGAACGTTTCTGATGACCGCAGCGATGGCAGGAGTCACCACAAGTGCCTTGCTCAGTGGTGTAAAACCGGCATTTGCCTCAGCATTGAACGCCGATGAGACGGCCTTGATCCTGCGCATGACGCAGGACATCTATCCGCACCCGGAACTGGTTCCCATTGACGTCTATCAGGCAGTGACAAGCAGCATCATCGCTGGTGCCGATGACGACGCTGCCAACGCCGAACAACTGCGTACGGGAGTCGGCCAGATTGACGCCCAGGCTAGAGCGCTGTTTGGCGCAGGGTATCTGGATATCGACAATGCAGATGCACGCGAAGGCATCCTTCGCCAGTTTCAGAACGATGCATTTTTCCAGAGCATTCGCTGGGCTGCCTATTTCGGCATCTACAACAATCCGGATGTGTGGTCGAAATTCGGTTACCAGGGTTCTTCCATTGAATATGCCGGCTACGTGGATCGCGGGTTCTCCGACATCACCTTTGTTCCGCAAGGTCCGACACTTGAAGAACGAATGGCCGCAGTCAAGCACTAGGAGAACACAGAAATGGCTACATTTGATCTGAATGACGACGGTGTCGTCGTCATCATCGGTTCGGGAGCTGGCGGTGGAACCGTAGCCAACGAACTGGCACAACGGGGAATCAAGTCGGTGGTGCTCGAAGCGGGACCCCGTTTTGATTCCAGCGATATGGAGAACGATGAATGGACGCAGTTTCAGAAGCTGTCGTGGCTGGACAAGCGATACTCGGCCGGTGGCTGGCATGGCGCTGTCAATCACAAGAATCTTCCGGCCTGGATCGTCAAGGGTTATGGCGGATCAACTCTACACTGGGCCGGCGTCGCTCTGCGTTTCAAGGAATTCGAATTCAAGACCAAGTCCACGTACGGCGACATCGCGGATGCGAACATCGAGGACTGGCCGGTCACTCTGGAAGAGATGACTCCCTGGTACGAAAAGGCCGAGATCAAGATGGGCGTTACCGGCAAGACAACCGGAATGCCCCATCTTCCCTGGAACAACGGGTTCAGGGTACTCGCAGAAGGTTGTCGTCGCACAGGCCGAACCGACTACGATTCGGGACCGATGGCTATCAACTCTGTTGTACGAGATGGTCGTCCTGCCTGTCGGCAGATCGGCTTCTGCATGCAGGGCTGCGCGATAGGCGCTAAATGGTCGACCATGGTAACCGAGCTTCCGCAGGCAGAAAAAACCGATTACTGCGAAATTCGAACCGAGGCCATGGCCCTGAAAATCGAGCACGACGAGACCGGCAAGGTGACCGGCGTGGTCTATGCAGACTCGAATGGCGAGCAGCAACGGCAGAAAGCGCGGATTGTCTGTGTGGCAGGCAACTCGATTGAAAGCCCGCGCTTGCTCTTGAATTCTGCATCTTCGATGTTTCCCGATGGATTGGCCAATTCCTCGGGACAGGTTGGAAAGAACTATATGGTTCATTCAACCGGCGGGTTGTATGCCGCCATGCCGGAGCCGGTTCATATGTTCCGCGGCACCTCTGTTGCCGGTATTGTGGGCGACGATGTAAAACACGATCCATCGCGCGGCTTTTCTGGTGGATTCTATCTGGAGTTTCTGTCTCTGGGGTTGCCTTTCATGGCCGCATTTCTGGAGCCGGGCAACTCCGGATGGGGACGAAGCGTTTCGAGCGCACTTGAAAAGTACGACCATATGTCGGGCGTCTGGGCACTTGGCGAAGACCTGGCCCAGGAAAAGAATGGCGTGAGTCTGCACGAGAGCGAGGTCGACCAGTACGGTTTGCCGGTACCCATCGTTGCCAAAACGCCACACGTCAATGACGTCAACATGACGAACTACATGTTTGAAACTTCTTCTCAGATATACGAATCCGTTGGCGCAACCGATATCTACGAACTTCCCCCCTATCCGGCGTCCCACAACATGGGAACAAACCGGATGCACGCCAAGGCGTCATCAGGTGTCGTCAATGCGCACGGTCAGTCGCACGACATCGCCAACCTGTTTGTATCGGACGGCAGCCAGTTCACCTCATCGGGCGCGTGCAATCCGACATTGACGATCGTCGCGCTGGCGATACGTCAGGCCGAATACATCGCCCGGGAAATGAGCGCCCGGAATATCTAGTTCGATTTTTGCTCAAACACGCTCTGATCTTCATGCCTGCTTGTTCCCGCAAGAATGAACTTCAGCTCCCGATCCAATTGGAGGAAAACATGATCAAAAAACCAACGACATTCGCGTTTGCCACACTGTGCGCACTCTGTGCCCCAATGACCGCATACGCACAGATGCCTGGAATGCATGGTACGCAGCACATTGGAATCACGGTTCCGGACGTTGACGAGGCGGTTGAATTCCTTGTAGATGTCATGGGATGCGAGTCATTCTTCTCATTCGGTCCCTTTGGACCTTTCGACAATGACTGGATGACCGAGAATCTCAACGTCAATCCACGTGCTGTCATCGAAGTCATCACAATGGTTCGCTGTGGAAATGGCCCGGCATTCGAGATTTTCAAATATACATCTCCGGACCAGAACCCCAATCCGCCGAAGAACAGTGATATCGGTGGCTACCATGTCGCCTTCTATGTTGATGACATCGAAGCAGCAACGCAATATCTGCACGACAATGAAGTTCGGGTTCTGGAAAGCCCACACCCTCTTACCGGGACCGGTCTCGAGGGCATGGATTGGGTGTACTTCCTGACACCGTGGGGCATGCAGATGGAACTAGTCAGCGCCCCGGACGGGATTATCGATGAACAGCAGAACGACCGCAGCTTCTGGGATCCACGCGCTGATCTTTGACGCCAAGCGAGTGCTCGGCCAGCTCCTGGTCGGGCCCAACTCAAGAGGAGGATGCATGTCGATGACACGACGATCGACCACGATTTTCGCGATTGTTCTGCAACTCTGGGCTGTCTGTCTTCTGCTTCTGCCGCAGCGAGTCGACGCGCATTTCAGCTATTCGGACCCACGCATTGTACATGTTACCGAATCGGACAAGCATGCTCTGGTCATTCTGCTGCGCATGCCAGCACCTCTGGCGTTGCTTCCCGCTGATTGGCAAGGCTCCAAAGACACTCGTCTGCCCCCCTTCGCCATGCACCACGCAGAGTACCTTTTCCTGGACCTCAACGCACTTCGAGCCAATCAGGATGCATTCCACCAACTTCTCCTGGACGGCTTGACAGTTTGGTTGTCCGATCAACCGCATGAACTGTTGGTGGGTAGATCCCGATTCTGGCTGGACACTGAAAGGCCCTCATTCGGCACGGTGAAATCCGCCCTGAATTCCCTGAACAGTAGTGCGTCAACCACCGCACTGCCCTACCTGGATGCAACGCTGGATGTCGAGTTCATTGTGCCAGCCGGCAGCCTGACGGCTCCAATCCGGATCAGCTCGAACCTGGGTGCCAACTTCCAGGTTATCGACAAATTCGGATCGATCGTGAAACTGCATCGCGATAGCGGTACCGAGACCGCAGCGATGATCGGCCTGCTTCGGGCCGATTTCCCCGGCATTCAAGCTGGCTGGGTTCGTTATTTGAATAGTGCCTTGATCGGGGCTGAGCACATATACCTGGGATTTGACCATCTGGCGATGATTGTCCTGATCGCTATCGCCGCAAGCGGTTGGCGTCAGGCTCTGCTTTGGGCATCAGCCTTTACCATCGGCCACGTTCTGACCCTGGCCTTGGGGCTTTATGGCTTTGTGCCACAAGGCAGATGGTTCATAAACTCTGTCGAGTTGCTGATCATACTCTCCATCGTGGCGGCGGGAACGGCCATCGCGCTGAGAATGTCGCACGCGTTGAACAGGGTGACGATGTTCGTCATAGGCCTGATCCACGGGTACGGGTTCGCCTCCGCGGCAAATGTGGCGCTTTTTTCCGGCGAAGTCAATGTCACCACCCTGGTGGCCTTCGCTTTCGGGCTGGAACTTTGTCAGTTCACGGTATACCTGGTCATCTTGCCGATAATCGTGCTTCTGGACAAAACAGACATTTTCAACGACGCACATTGGCGCCGGCCTGTCGCGTTTGCTCTTGCCGCTGCTGCGGGTGTATCTGTAGTTCACCCGTTTTAGTGGACACTGGGGTCATGCCGCTACAGCAGCAGATAGACTGTACCGGATGGCGAATCACTTCGGCATTCGCCATCCGAGCCACGCATTCACCAGCAGCGATCTCGATACACAACGTTCGAGGACAGTCTGCTACCAGTCCATCTCGCCCTTGCTGACCTTCGCACCGATTTCCAACGCCGGCATCAGGCCAAGATCCGGATACCGGGCTTGCATTGCAGCGATCAACTCCTCACTGTTCCCGGTCTCATCGAATGCTCGTTCGAAGGCAAGCAGGTATTCGCGCGTGAACCGCAGCGAGGCAACGCCATTGTTGGTGCCGCTGGCGGCATGGCCGGCGACGACCACGGCCGGATCACGGGCGATGAGTTCATCCAGCTCCGCAATCCAGTGCTGTCTGTCTTGTTTCGTGGGCGAATCGGCCGTCCAGACATGCAGCCCATCAAAGGCATACACACCTCCAACCACCGCATTCAAGGACGGCACCCAGAGATAGCGCCGATCATGCAGACGCTGTGAAGTCACGATGTCGATGGGCTGGTCTTCCAGCATCAGGCGCTTCTCGTCGAAGGCCTCGGCAAACACGATGTCCTCCTGTGTCTGCGGTCCGAACTCGCCCAGCTGTGGCCCCCAGGTATCCAGTTTGCCCTGAACGCTGGCATCGATGGCCTCGATCGTCTCTCTGGCGGCGATCACGCGCGCTTCGGGAAAAGCCGCCTTGATCGGCTTCAGGCTGAAGTAGTAGTCAGGATCAGGACAACTGATGTAGATCGTGGTCAGCTGCTTGCCACTGTCCTTGATCAGTGCCGCCATCTGTTCGCCAGCCGGCAGGTTGAAGCTGCCATCAATCAGGATGGCCTGCTTCTCGCCACTGAGCAGTACCGGTGCGCGGAAGAAATCCTTGTCATCGCCGCGCAGGGCCGACCAGCTGATGGTCGAGGTTTGTGCCTGGGCAAGGCGCGGCAGGCTCGTGCTCAATGCCAGCGCACTACTGCCGAGCAGGAAATGTCGTCGAGTCAGTTTCATGTCGATGTACCAGAATTGTATTGAAAATATCAGACTTGTTGAGTCTGGAAGGAGAGCCGCACGATCCTGCCGAACGACTCTCGACAGGTGGCTCAGTACGCCACATTGAACAGCGTTCGGAAATGCCTCGGCTCTTCCACTTCATTGAGCATCGCGATGGCATAGTCCTCGGCGCTGATGCGGCTCTTGTTACCCTGCTCGTCGACCAGCATGGTGCGATCCCCCAGACGGAAGTGCCCGGTGCGCTCGCCCGGTTCGATCATGCCGCCCGGTGCCAGCACGACGAAATCGATATCCGCCGCAACCAGCAAGGCATAGGCCTCGCGCATGGCCGTGGCCTCGGCCAGGATGGCCTCGGGTGTGAGTGTCAGCGCACTGGTGCCATCGGGCATCTGCAGCGAACTGCCACCGCCGACCATCAGGATGCGCTTGCCGATCTGTTCGTGCACTCGGATCAGGGAGCGGGTGAAGGCAGCGGCTTCTTCGACCGCATTGCCGGTATTGCGTGGGCTGAGTGCCGAGATGATCACATCGCTGTCGGCAGCCAGTTCGGCAAGACCCGTTTCATCAGCGATGTCCATGCCGACGATGCTGACCCCGGCACCGGCTGCAATCTTTTCCGGGTTGCGGGCCGCGGCGATAACCGCGTGCTTTCGTTGTGTGGCCTCTATCAGGATGCGGCTGCCGATCATGCCGCTGGCGCCGATCAGAAGAATCTTCATGTGTGTCTCCGTTGTCTGTGTGGGAGTTGACGGAGAGCAATCTACGGCAGCGCCGATGTAAGATAAAGATTGATCATGAAAACTTACAGTCAACCAAAAGTGGACAATCAATGCACCTCACTCACAACCTGAATCGCCTTGTGCATTTCGTGGCGATCGTCGAGGAAGGGACCATCACCGGTGCCGCGAGGCGTCTGGGGCTGAGCAAGGCCGTGGTCAGCAAACACCTGCAATTGCTGGAACAGGAGGTTGGTGTCAATCTGCTGGTCAGGAATACGCGCCGGCTGTACCCCAGCAAGGCCGGAGACGCTTTCTACCTGCGCAGCAAGGCTGTGCTGATCCAGGCCGAGCAGGCCTTTGAATCGCTGTCCGCCGAAACCGCTGAACCCGCCGGCCAGGTACGCATCAGCGCACCCACCGACTATGGCATCCACCGACTGGCACCGCAGTTGCGGGCATTCAGCGAAGCCTGGCCGAAGATCGAGATCGAACTGGACCTCAACGATGCTCGAGTCGATCTGCTCGAACAGCGTTTTGATCTGGCGTTTCGAGTTGGCTGGTTGCACGATTCCTCCAACCTGGCCAGAAAACTCGGCGATTTTCGTGAAATCTTCGTCGCCGAGGCTCGGACAGCGAGACGCTGGCAGGTCTCACGACCCGAGCAACTGAGCTCGCTGCCTTTCATTGCGTTCAGTGGTTTCGATGAATCGCGCCGAACGCTCACCCGTCAGGGCCAGCAGCGCACGATCAACCTGACAGCGGCTCTGTCGATCAATGTGACATCGGCCATGCACGAGGCCGTGCGCTCCGGCAACTGTCTGGCGGTTCTGCCCGATTACAGCGTGAAGCAGGACCTGGCCGAAGGCCGACTGGTGGAACTGCTGCCCGACTGGCAGCTCAGAACTGGCGGCATCTATCTCGTCAGTTCGCCGAGTCGCTTGCGTACACGCGCGGTCAGCCTGCTGATCAATGAACTGACCACAGAGCTGGGGGAGCGTTCACCTCCGGCATAACCCACAGATAGCGGAGTCTGCGACTGTCTTCCGTGTCACGAGCCATGTGGCATGAAGATCCACTGCATCGCTCCTTCTGCCATGGCTGGCCCGAGCTGGCGCTGGCCCCCTGATCAACGCGCGCCTCGCAGGCCCACGTGACTATTGGGAGCGCCATTCAGCAAGGCTCTGCCCGAATTCATATAGTATCAGTAGTCAATCCACCCCTGCCAATGACACTTTTTCGGTCACCGAGGAATTCTTGAAACTACGCTGCTACGAAGGCTTGGACCCTGATCGCATTCCGGCTCTCGACAAGTTTCGCGCTGCCATCGAGGAGAACGATTTCAGCCGTGCACAAATCGCCAAGATTGGTCCGAATCTTTACCGGGCACGGCTCGGCAAGGCGGCACGCTTGCTATTCGCCTTCTACCGGGCCGGTGAACAGACCGAGTGTCTGGTTCTTGAACACTTGCCCAACCACGACTACGAGAAGTCGCGCTTCCTGACACGCGGTGTGGGTATCGACCCTGCCCGCGCTGCTGCCGGCCAGGTGCTGGCCGAGAATTCCGTTGATGGTGACGACACGACGCTCGACCTCGCAGCCATCGACGCCGAAGCGACACCTCTGGTATATCTCAATCCCCGAGGCGAGCACTTTCACGTGCTTGACAAGGTGCTGTCCTTCGATGACGAGCAGCAGGCCATTTTCGACCTGCCTGCTCCACTGGTCATCGTCGGTTCGGCCGGTAGCGGCAAGACCGCACTGACACTGGAGAAATTGAAACTTGCCCGGGGCGATGTACTGTATGTCAGCCTTTCGCCCTATCTCGTCGAAAGCGCTCGCGCACTGTATTCTGCCAATGGCTATGAGAACGACGAGCAATCGGTCGATTTCCTGTCCTTCAACGAATTTCTCGAATCGGTTCGCGTACCGGCGGGGCGCGAAGTCACCCAGCAGGACTTCGATGGCTGGTTTGCACGGCATCGATCCGGCAGCGGGCTAGGCGACGGCCATGCCCTGTTCGAGGAATTTCGTGGTGTCATCACCAGCCCTGTTGGTGACAAGGGCTGGCTGAGCCGGGCACAGTACCTCGAGCTAGGTATCCGTCAGTCCATCTTTACCGAGGCACAGCGTGATACTGTCTATACCCTGTTCGAACGCTATCTCGACTTTCTCGAACAGTCCGAGCTTTTCGACCCGAATATCGTCTGTCATCGCATTCGCAAGGAGGTCACTCCGCGATACGACTTCGTGGTTGTCGACGAAGTACAGGACTTCACCAACATCCAGCTCTATCTGCTGCTCTCGACTCTGCATCAGCCCGGTGAATTCCTGCTTTGCGGCGACGCCAACCAGATCGTCCACCCGAATTTCTTCTCCTGGTCCTCGCTGAAATCGCTGTTCTTCGAACAACGCGAGCTCACCGGCCAACACGATACCTTGCACATACTTCGCGGCAACTACCGTAATTCACCACTGGTTACCGGTATTGCCAACCGCATCCTCAAACTCAAACATGCACGCTTCGGTTCGGTCGATCGGGAAAGCAATCATCTGGTGGAAAGCCGCGGCCAGACCAGCGGTAGCCTGCAATTGCTGGAACACAGCGAAAAGGTATGTAGCGAACTGGACAGCAAGACGCGGCGCTCGACCCGCTTCGCGGTACTGGTCATGCATACGTCCGACAAGGCGGCAGCGCGCAGGCATTTCAATACACCACTGGTGTTCGCGATCCACGAAGCCAAGGGGCTCGAATACGAAAGCATCATTCTCTACAACTTCATTGCCGGTGAGGAGAAGGTGTTTCGCGACATAGCCCGCGATGTCGATCCGGAGCAACTCGAAGTCGACGAACTCGCCTATGCGCGGGCAAAGAGCAAGAACGACAAATCGCTCGAGATCTACAAGTTCTACATCAACGGTCTGTATGTCGCGATAACCCGCGCCATACGCAATGTCTACCTGATAGAGGAGCGACTTGACCATCCGGCGATTCGCCTGCTCGATCTGGAACGCTTCACCGGCGAGCTCGATGTCGAGGATTCGGGCTCCAGCATCGAGGAATGGCAACGTGAGGCACGCAAGCTGGAGCTGCAAGGCAAGCATGAGCAGGCCGAGGCGATCCATCGCGACATTCTCGAAGTCAAGCCGGTGCCCTGGCCGGTGCTCGACCGCGAGTCCTTTGCCGACTTGCGGCAATCGGCCTTTGCCGAAAACCATAGAAAGAAGCTGTTGCAAGTGTTCGAGACCGCTCTTCTGATGGAGCACCAGGCGAGTCTCAACGAGCTTGAACGGCTGAAGTTCAAGCCAGCGCTGCAGCCACTGGAGAATGCTGAAAAGAAGCTGCTGCGACAGCACTACGCCAACTACGAATTCTCCAATCCGCAAGCGGTGATCCGCGATTGCGAACGCTACGGTATCGATCACCGGAGTCCTCACAATCTGACGCCGCTGATGATCGCGGCCCGCCTTGCCCATGCCGAACTGATCGAGGCTTTGCTCGACCGCGGAGCCAACACCAGCCTGGTTGCCAACCATGGGCTCAATGCCTGGCAGATCCTGTTGAATCGAGCCACAGCCTCCCCCAGTGCCGCTTTCGACAATCGGGCAGCGAACTGCGCCCCGTTGCTGAAACCGACCAGCTGCTCGGTGCAGGCCGACAATCGTCTGATCAAGCTCGGCGGGCACCTGATGGAGTCGTTTCTGCTGGATCTGATGATCGCCCTGTTCTACCGAGTGCTTGACGATCAAGCGCCCTATGAATGTGCCTTCACCGCCGCGGACATCGCATCAATTGTGGAAGGGCTTCCCGATAGCCTGCTGCCGAAGAAGCGCAAACGCCAAAGCTATATCAGCAGTGTACTGTCGAAAAACGAAGTGACGCGCGACGGGCCCTATAATCGCAAGCTGTTCATGCGCATCCGGCGTGGTCACTACATCATCAACCCGACGCTGAAACTGCGCATCGATGGCAACTGGCGGCCGATTCACGAGCTGCTGCAACTCGACGACCTGGCTCCACGCTTGCTCTCACCACACGATTTCCCGATTCACTCCGAGCAGCAGCGTCGAATTCGCGAACAGAATCATCAAGACGAGCTGCGCAAGCTCGAGCACTGGATGGGAGAATTTGTCGACATGGTGCAGGCCCACAAGGAGCGCATGGAGCAAGAGCAGTTGGAGCGAGCGCAGCTGGAACAGTGACAGCTGGCGACTTCCAGGCCGCCATCGGGTACCGTGATTGCAGTTACCAGGATGAATGCCGAGGGTGCGGTTCCGCTCGAACCGAATCTACCGAGCTTGCACAAATCAGTAGGCTCCTCCGCCACATCAATGATGGCCCGACCTTTTGGCAGAACTCACCGAACTGACTCAGGCACGCCGTTGATCGACCGCACTGCAAGAACGAGTTCCAGCAGCTTTGCTTGCAGTACTGAACCTGCTACCGCTCGCAACGCGCAGATGTGCATGAACCGAACAAAACGCCAGGAGCACGCCCCATCACCGCTCTGACAATCTATACGCTCGTCGCCCACAGGCTTATCCACAGTATTTGTGGATAACCGTAACAGGCACACCCGTTCTCTGCCTCGCCTAGCCTGGCCTGGCCTAGCCTGGCCTGGCCTGGCCTGGCCTGGCATGGCATGGCATGGCATGGCATGGCATGGCATGGCATGGCATGGCATGGCGGTGAAGTCTGCCGACCCGTTTCAACCCCTTCCAGTCGATCCAGACCTCAACCACTCGTCACGATCCATCAAATCGTGAAATAACCTTGCAAATTCTGTATTCAATGCCAGAATTGCAAGGATGATAGAACGAAGACTCTTCAAGGAAGTCAATCAGCGGCTGGAGCACATGCCAGCCGTTGCCATACTGGGACCGCGTCAGGCTGGCAAAACGACGCTGGCTTTACAGATCGCGGACAGACACTCTTCGCTCTACCTTGATTTGCAGCTGGACAGTGACAGGGCGAAATTGGCCGATCCTGCACCCTACCTCAGCGAGCACCGAGACAAGCTGATCATTCTGGATGAAATTCACCGCGTGCCCGGGCTTTTCAGCACCTTGCGAGCGGTCATCGATACCAACCGGCGGGCAGGCAGACGATACGCGCAGTTCGTCATACTGGGTTCTGCCAGCCCTGAGCTGCTTCGCCAGTCCAGTGAATCCCTCGCAGGTCGACTTGCCTACACAGAGCTCTACGGCATAGACTTGCTGGAAGCGAACACGCACCATGACGGTGTGTCCGGTGAGCAGACGAGCATACTGAACCAGCTCTGGACACGTGGCGGTTTTCCGGATTCATTTCTAGCGAACACGGATCGTAACAGTCTGCTATGGCGACGCGATTTCATTACCACCTACCTGCAACGTGATATTCCCGATCTCGGTCCTGCCATTGCCAGTGAAACACTGCGTCGCTTCTGGACCATGCTCGCCCATTTGTCGGGTGGACTGCTGAATCGCTCCACACTGGCGCGGAGTCTGGATGTGAATGCAACCACAATATCGCGCTACCTGGATTTGATGGTGGACCTGTTGTTGGTACGTCAACTAAAACCCTGGCACGGCAATCTTGGTAAGCGACTGGTCAAATCGCCAAAAGTCTATTTGAGAGATACGGGCGTTCTTCATGCCCTACTGGCCATTGATTCAAGAGAGCAATTGCTAGGTCACCCGAAATTGGGCGATAGCTTCGAAGGCTTCGTCATGGAACAACTGCTCTCGGTTACGTCATCCGATACTGCCACGTCCTTCTACAGGACATCCGCTGGCGCGGAGATAGATCTCGTTCTCGAATTCGGCCTGGAACGCTGGGCTATCGAAATCAAGCACTCAAGCGCACCCTCCCCCAGTCGAGGATTCCATGAAGGGTGCAAAGACATCAAAGCCACCAGACGGCTCGTCGTCTACCCCGGTAACGAGAGCTACACGATCAGAGATGGCGTGGAAGTTGTCACTATCACGGGGCTCATGGGTGAGCTAAGCGGGCGTTTGTGAAAAAAACTTGCAACATGACCGATTTGCGGGCCGCTGTGGAATGAGTCAAAGCCCAGACCGGTCAACTCACGCCATCGGCAAGTCCATCTTGCACGTTTCCATATGACCGGCCACAGATCACTATCCAGACTGCCACCGGTCGGAATCCCGAGTTCCCGCATCATCCCCTGTATGTCAGGCGCTGTGCAGATTCAACAAGGATGGCGCGATCAGGAAGAGTCAACCCCATCGTCATACAACCCCGCCATCAACAATAATACATTGTCCAGTTACCATGCGCGCTGCATCCGAGGCCAGCCCCCGGGTCAGACCGACAATACCGGCCTTGGCCGTGTGATAGGCCGTCAGGTTTTCGGCCAGTTTCATCCACGCAGTGGATGACAGATCACCTTTTTGGAACACCTCCTATCTCGCGAGTCTCGCTGACAGTAGACATCACGAGCTGAAAGAAGACGCGCCGGCTTATCCAAAAGGGAACGCGATAGACACCAACGTGCTGGCTCCTCCGATAATCGTCTACGCCGACTTGATCTCAACCGGAGACCCCAGGAACCTCGAAGCTGCAAAACTTTTACGCGATGAGTACATTACTGAACCTGACGGGACAGATTGACACCCTAACCGTCGGTACTCTGTATGACTTCAGCTATCGCAGCCATGCAAGCTGCCCCAGCAATCCAGCCAACGATTGGCAAATGGTAGCCTACAATCCTTCATACCAGAATCCCAAGGACGCCCGCCCACAATGGCCAACAAAGTGGATGGATTCACCGCACTTCCTGCCGAACCCGGTCTCTACGATCAGCTGATCGATGAGCAACTGCAGGCACAACTCACCGAACTGACTCAGGCACGCCTGGCACCGGATATCAAGCAGGTAGACCCTGCAGAACTGCCCGACCGAGTCGGAGAGATCGTCGGCAAATGGGTCTCACAGACCCTGGCCTCGGTGACACCCGATGACAGAGCCGCAGCGGCCATTGTGCTCTCGCATTCCATCATCAATGCGCTCACTCCCGAGAAGCATGACGCTGACGCATCGTTGAGTGCACTGGCAGATCCCGTGAGCCGTCTGCTGGCTGTCAATCCTCTCTCGCCCACGGACAAACCCATCTCCATTCGTCAGCCTTTGACACCTTTACGAGACACCGTGCTGATGACCAACGCGCGAGACCAGCCTGCCGTTGGTAGAGAGATTGAAGCCGAGATAGCGTCCGCTGACAGGATCGATCTGGTTCTGGCCTTCATCCGCTGGACCGGCATTCGGCAACTCCTGCCCAGCCTGAAACGTCACAGCGAGGCCGGTAGAAAGATCCGCATCATCACGACCGTCTACACGGGCAGCACGGAACTCAAGGCACTGGATGTCTTGAAGGAGCTGGGCGCCGAGATCAAGGTCAGCTACGACACCTCCACCACTCGCCTGCACGCCAAGGCCTGGTTGTTCCAGCGTAGAACCGGCTTCTCTACCGTCTATATCGGCTCCTCGAACCTCACCTTCTCTGCCATGACGCCTGGCCTGGAGTGGAATGTACGCGCCTCCCAGCGACTCAATCCGGAACTGATCACTGCCTTCGAGCGTACCTTTGCCACCTACTGGGAAGATGCGCATTTCGAGCCGTTCAATCGCGATCAGTTCATCAAGGCCACGGCTCGCGCCACCGACGAATCCATCGTCACGCCCTTCGACATTCAGCCCTACCCCTTCCAGCGTCAGATTCTCGAGCGCTTGCAGGTAGAACGGGCCAAGGGCTATCCGAACAATCTCGTGGTCGCAGCAACCGGTACCGGTAAGACCATCATGGCGGCCTTCGACTACCGTCAGTTGAAAGCCGACCTTCCCCGCTCTCGCTTACTGTTTGTCGCCCATCGCAGTGAAATCCTTGTGCAGAGCCGGACCACTTTCAGGCATGTACTACGTAGCGGCTCCTTCGGTGAGCTCTGGGTGGACGGACAAACCCCCACATCGTGGGAGCACGTGTTCGCCTCCATCCAATCGATTACCGCCAACGATGTCACCACGCTCGACCCCAGGCAATTCGATGTCGTCATCATCGATGAATTTCATCATGCAGCCGCCAACAGTTATGAGGCCTTGCTCAATCACATCAAACCTCGTCATCTGCTCGGCCTGACGGCCACGCCGGAACGTACCGATGGGCTGGATATTCTCAAGTGGTTCGATGGCAAGGTCAGCGTGGAGCTACGACTGTGGGATGCGCTGGAGCAAGGCCTGCTCTCCCCCTTCCACTACTTCGGTATTCATGATTCCACCGATCTGTCGAAGATCACCTGGCGACGTGGTAGCGGCTACGACCTCAAGGAGCTGACGAACCTGTACACCGGTGATGATCTGCGAGCCTCCAAGGTAATACAAGCCGTGACCGACAAGATCGGCGAACCGACACGCATGCGAGCGCTGGGGTTCTGCGTCAGTATCGAACATGCCCACTTCATGGCCGAGCGATTTGCGCGCGCCGGTATCGCGGCCCTGGCCGTCACCTCCCGATACAGCTCGACCGATCGGCGCACCGCACTCGATGAACTGCGCGAAGGCAAGCAGAATATTCTGTTCACGGTGGATCTCTTCAACGAAGGGGTGGACATCCCAACCGTTGATGTCGTGCTGATGCTGCGCCCCACCGAGAGTGCCACCATCTTCCTGCAGCAACTGGGACGAGGCCTGCGGCGCGCTGACGGCAAGGAGGTGCTCACGGTACTGGATTTCGTGGGTCATCACCGCAAGGAGTTTCGTTTTGACTTGCGCTATCGCGCCATGCTGGGTATCAGCCGACGTCAACTGGAAAGCGATATCAAACAGGGATTCCCGTTTCTGCCAGCCGGTTGCCTGCTGGAACTCGACGCGGTTGCCAGAGGAGTGGTGCTGAAAAACATCCGGGAATCTCTGCCCACGGATTGGCGCCAGCGTATTCAGGAGCTTCGTACCATCGGTGACACCACGCTTGCCAACTACTTGCAGGAGACCGGCCTGGAGCTGGATGACCTCTATCGAGGCAACCACACCTGGACAGAACTGCGCCGTGCAGCTGGCATCGACAAGACTGACGCCCTTGACGGTGAAGCCATGATCGGTCGTGGCATTGCCCGCCTGTTGCATCTGGATGATCAGGAGCGCATCAGTGCCTATCGAAAGCTGCTCAGTTCAGCCCTTCCACCGCAGGCCAACGATCTGGATGAGCGAACCCGTCGGCAACTCGAAGGTCTGCTACTGACCGTTCTCAGTCCGAGGAAAAATCACTACCAGAATCTCGACCAGGCATCGGCCACCTTCTGGCAGCACGAGGGCCTGCGAACCGAGCTACTGGCCGTACTCGATTTGCTCCAGCCGCAAATCACCCACCTGCACCACCCACTCGGGCTGCTGCATCCCATCCCTCTGCAGGTTCATGCCAGCTACACGCGCGAGGAGATCCTGGCAGCGTTCGGCGCCTCCACGGTCGAGCAACCCCTGCCGCTTCAGGCCGGAGTTTACTGGCACGCCCCCACACAGACGGAACTGCTGTTCATCACCTTGCAGAAAACCGAGAAGGACTACTCGCCCACCACCCGCTACCTGGACTATGCGATCAGCGAACGCCTGTTCCACTGGGAAACTCAGGCGAAGGTCACCGTTGACAGTGCACAAGGCCAGAACTACCTCCATCATGAACAGCGGAATCGCTCCATCGTCCTGTTCATTCGATCAGCCAAGAAGCAGCCCAATGGCCGAACCATGCCGTACTTCTGCGCAGGCCTGGCCAGCTATGTCGAACATCAATCAGAGCGGCCCATGCAGATCACCTGGCGGCTACAGCAGCCTCTGCCGGGTGATGTGTTTGTCGAGTATCGGGCGGCGGTGGCTTGAAGACTGGCTCAAACCGAGCCTGCCAGCCGAAGGCGAATGGATAACTCCGCGCTTTAGCAGAAAAGCACACTCTCCGGGTGCGCATACTTTGTACAGAATGACGAGAGCATGACAAGGACTCAGCCTCACCGATCTATACGTGGTTCATCCACATACTTATCCACAGGATTTGGGGATAACCGTAACAGGCACACCCGTCTCTGCCCCGCCCGGCATGGCGGTGAAGTCTGCCGACCCGTTTCAACCCCTTCCAGTCGATCCAGACCTCAACCATCCTTCAATCTCGCACGCTGAGGCAGGTCATCGAGCGCCATCTGCTCACCCACCGGGTCCTCCAGATCACCCCAGCCTTTCAAAAGCCCGAGAGCCTGCAACACCGCCGCGTAGGTGCCGGCCTTGACAGCCGGATTTCCGCTCTCGACCTTGGCGATGGTCTGGCGCGTTGTGCCGGCGCGCTGCGCAACGATCTCGGCCGTCAGCCGTCGACGCAGGCGTGCGATGCGAATGTTCTCCCCAGCGTCACGAGTTCCTTGCGAGCCGCTCGGGGTACTTTGACGGGTACGGCCATAAGGGAATCTCCGGACTACATTGTCGCCGTTTTTGTTTTTCTGAGAAGACATTAAGGTCAATGCCTGTCGCGTGATGGGGGGTGACTGGATACTCGGGTCGCAATCACATTTAACGTTATCTCATGGATACATAAACCTATTTGAAGTTTCATTGACATGTCCTTGAGCAATAGCCGTGCGCAAAGTATTGAGCTCAGTCTCGTAGCTGATAATGAGAGTCACCTCCCCGGTCATCAGCATCTGGAAGTGTTCAAGGCGACCACCCTCCATGCGGCGTATTCCAATTTCGAAGAGGACAGGAAAGGCAGTATTGAAGTCGGTAAGCTGGCAGACCTCGTCGTTCTGTCAGAAGACCCGCTGACCGTAGACCCGACCACAATCAAGGATGTTATGGTCGAGCAAACCATTCTGGGTGGTGAAACCGGGCGATACGGTAGCCAAACAGGGCGCTGCCGACGGCTCCTGCCAGACATTGCAAACTCATTCCCAGCGCCCCACGAGCACCGTCGATGGGGTCAGCGATCCGAGCTCACGGATGGAGAATTGTGAGATTGAACGATGACGGCAGTGTTCCGGCAGACAACCCCTTTATCTCTGAATCACCAAAAGGGTAAAACAGGATGCAATGCCACGTAGCACCACGAACGTCCATCTGAGCTCTCGCCACTCAGTAGTCAAGGGTTCATGTCACACAATGTTCATTTGAAATTACATATGGGTAGACGTATATATGTGCGGCATCAACTCTGCTTTCGATCCCCCTGCTGAACAGACGTTCCGGAATCCCCATGAAATTTCGAACCGCTTTGAGTTACACCGCCCCACTCCTGATAACGATCACACTGATACTGGCAGCGTGCAGCTCAGGTGAAAAATCAGCCGCCAATGAAAGAGAAGATAGTGACGGCAAAGATCCGAGAAGCCCGGCTGCAGCGGTGGAAATAAAGAGTGCTGGTTCGACTTTCGCTGCACCGATCATCGAGTCCTGGATAGACAGCTATACCGATGTCGACAGTGAAATCGCACTCCACTACGATGCTGTCGGCAGCGGTGAGGGAATCAGGCGTTATCTGGAATCAGGCGTTGATATCGGGGCTAGCGATGCGCTATTGAACCCAGAAGAGCTGAAGCTGGCAGAGGGCACTCGGCAGCTACCACTGACCGCCGGCATGATCGGTATCACCTACAACATGCCACAGCTAACGCAACCCCTGAGATTGTCGCGCGAAGCCTACACAGGCATTTTTCTGGGAACGGTGGATCGTTGGGATGACCCCTTGATCGTTGCCGAAAACCCCCAAGCCAATCTACCGGCAAAGCTCATACAGCTGGTAGCGCGAGCCGATAGTAGCGGCACCACACATTCATTCACCGAGCACCTTTCAACCATCAGTCCGCAATGGGCTGCCGGACCGGGTACTTCCAAACGGTACCCGTTCACGGCATAACCACTGCGTGATGCCGATTCAGGCGCGAGGCAGCAATCCGGGTGGGTCGAACACGAAT
>CANLXI010000039.1 GCA_947495035.1 uncultured Granulosicoccus sp. | reverse complement strand
GATCAATCGAGCCGGGCGTTTGGTGAATAATGCAGGCAAAGCTATTCTGGAGATCGGAATCAACCCAAAACTACTGGTAACCTTCCAGGCATACGAGCGATCCGCTCAAAACGCGGCGTAGTTTTTGTCACATTGAGGTTAACGATGGACTGCCTTGGCTTTGAATAATTCAAGCCGAGGTGGCAGAGTGCCAGGTAGAGTCGACGACTGGCGCGGTGACGAGTTGGCATATTGCCAAGATCTCCTCAACGCTCCTGCAGCTTGACCGGAAACTCACGTCAATGCATCTCGTGCTCACTCAACGACACCGAGAACCCCGGCACTTGTCGACGCCCGCTCTCAGTCACCCCTAACGCTATCAACAAAGCACAATCGACGACTCGACACACCGTGTCGAACTGTCTGATACCGGGCATCGAGAAAGGCATAGGGAGTCAAGCCCAGTGGCCGCTTTCGCTTGTTGATAGACCTCATCACGCCTAGCCATTAATTCAATGTCTTCTCCACGGTGACGCTGAGCGGGAGCAACAATCTTCAAGGCACTGTGCTTGTGCTTGTGCTTGTGCTTGTGCTTGTGCTCGTGGTTGTAGCAGTACATGAACTCGTTAACCCATTGTCGAGCAGCGTCCAGGCGTTCATGGGAATGGCGTGGCATTGCGTTGCTTCAACACCGCCCCCCCGGTGATTCCGGGTTTGGCGAGCAACTGTACTGACGTAAACACGCCTGTCATGAAAGTCGGGTATTTTCCCGAACTCTTTTACGACTCTGGTAACCGGTTTCATGGAACTCAAAGCACTACCGTATGCCTGCATGCTGGCACTGGCGGGAGTCACCGCCCTGCCCGCCAGCGCAGGCAGCACTGTTTTTCATTCTCAATTCGCAGATACTTACGATGAATACTGCGGTGAAGACAACGGCGACGAAGGCTGCGCGGAAATAGGCGCTTATGATGCGAGCTCCGGCCGGTTTTTCACCACCAATGCAGGCGGCAATGCACTGCGTGTACTCAGCATCAGCAGCGAAGGCAGCATCAGCGATGTTGCGAAGTTACCGCTCGAGAGTTACGGCGCAGGACCAAACAGCGTGGCCACGTTCAACGGCATGGTTGCCGTAGCCATTGAAGCTGACAACAAACAGATGCCAGGTTCTATCGTATTGTTTGATGCGATGACGCTGAACCTGCTGGCCAATATCACCGCCGGTGCTTTGCCGGATATGGTGACATTTACCCCGGATGGCAAGTATTTGCTGGTTGCGAACGAAGGCGAGCCTAGCGACGACTACACTGTCGATCCTGAAGGCAGTATCACCATCATCGATATGGCCACGTATGCCGCTCGCACCGCCACTTTTACCGCTTTCAACGACAGCTACGATGCTGACATCCGCGTGTTCGGCCCGGGCGCCTCTCTGGCACAGGACCTTGAACCGGAATACATAGCCGTCTCCAGAGACTCCGGCACAGCCTGGGTCAGCCTGCAGGAAAACAATGCATTTGCCATCGTTGACATCGCCTCAGCGACCGTTACCAGCGTTGTGGCACTGGGCAGCAAGGACCACAGCCTTGACATCAACGCGCTTGACAGCAGTGACCGCGTCGGTGGAGAACTGTGCGCCACAACGCTCGAAGATGACGAGCAGTGCATAAACATTGGCCCACAGCCGGTCAAGGGTTTTTATATGCCGGACGCGATTGCCTCGTATGCGGTTGATGGTCAGGACTACATTATCTCCGCCAACGAGGGTGATGCGCGCGATTATGACGGCTACTCGGAAGAAGCCCGTGTCGGAGATGACGAGTATGTGCTTGATGAGAGTATTGTCAATGCCGATCTGCTCAAAGACGACAGTGTACTGGGGCGCCTGAAAACCACAATCGCCAATGGCGATACGGACGGTGACGGTGATTACGACGTTATCTATTCGTATGGTGCTCGTTCATTCTCGATCTGGAATGCTGCCGGTGAGCTGGTATTTGACAGCGGCGATCAGTTTGAACGACAACTGGCGACACTGCAGGAGGCTGGTTTCGATGTCTGGACAGACAATCGCAGTGACGACAAGGGCCCTGAGCCTGAGTCAGTCACTATCGGAGAGCTTGCAGGAAAACCGGTAGCGTTCATTGGTCTGGAGCGAACCTCTGGTGTTTTTGTTTATGATGTCAGCACGCCGACATCACCGGCGTACCTCGGCTATATCGATACCAAGCATGCCGGTGACGTCTCTCCAGAAGGGCTGGTATACATCGCCAGAGACGCCAGCAATGGTGTGCTGGTGGTTACCAACGAGCTGAGCAACACCACGTCCACCTACAAGGTCAGCCTCTCCGCTGATGCGGATGCAGGCGGTTCCGAAGCGCCCATGATTGTCGGCAATACCATTCTGTGGGAATCTGACGACTATTACCAGGTGCAGACAGTCGGCGACTACCAGAGTGTCTGCGAAGGCAGCAATCTTGGCAGCTGTGAAGTCAGCAACGGCACATACAATGTCATCAACCTGACAACCGGTGAACGTTTTGAAAACATCGTGGTTGCCGGCAGCAGTCAGAGCGAACCACAGGTCTCCGGCAATGTGATCAGCTGGCAGTCCGCCGACTACTACCAGGTGCAGTCAGCCGACACCTACCAGAGTCTCTGTGAGGGTGCAGCGCTTTATCAGTGCACGGTAGCAACCGGCACATACCATGTCATCAACCATACCACTGGCGAGCGTTTTGAGAACGTTATTGTCGAGGGTGATTCCACTGGCGGATCCGATGCCTTTTCCTTGAAAATCCTGCACATCAACGATCACCATTCACATCTGGAAGCCGATGGTTTGACACTGGACATCAACGGGGTGGAAACGGATGTTGAATCCGGCGGTTTTCCTCGTGTTGTTGGCAAAATCAAACAACTGGAAAGTACCTCGGATTCTGTGTTGAAACTGCATGCTGGCGATGCCATTACCGGCTCTCTGTACTACACGCTGTTTCAGGGAGAAGCCGATGCCGCGCTGATGAATGAAGTCTGTTTCGATGCCTTTGCACTCGGCAACCATGAATTTGACGATGGTGATACAGGGCTTGCAGGCTTTCTTGATTTCCTCAACGCGGATGACTGCAAAACTGACGTACTGGCAGCGAATGTGGTTCCCGAGCTGGGTGTTTCTGCGCTGACGCAACACAGCGCAACCGACTATATCCAGCCTTATACCGTGAAAACCGTAAACGGGGAGAAGGTTGGAATTATCGGAATTGATATTGCCAACAAAACCAAGAACTCATCCAACCCGGATGAAACCACACAGTTTCTTGATGAAGCCACAACGGCTCAGCAGTACATCGATGAGTTGCAGGCCGATGGCGTCAACAAGATCGTATTGCTGACACACTACCAGTATGCCAATGACGTGGCACTGGCCGCAAAACTCAACGGCGTGGATGTTATTGTCGGTGGTGATTCGCACACGCTGCTGGGCGAAGGGCTGGCCGGTCTTGGCCTGAGTCCGCAGGGTCCGTACCCAACGCATGCGACCAGCGCTGATGGACACCCTGTCTGTGTTGTACAAGCCTGGCAATACAGCCAGATTGTCGGTGAACTGGACGTGGTGTTTGACAGCAACGGCCATGTTACTGCCTGTGACGGAATACCGCATCTGATGCTCGGTGATACGTTCGAGCAGGAAAACGACGCTGGAGAATCAGAAGTTGTCAGTGGAGATGCGCTGGCGGCGCTGCTGGCAGATATCGACGCAAGCCCGGAAATGTCCGTGGTCGAACCCGATGCAGACAGCGCTCTGACTCTGTCGATTTACGCTCACGCTGTTGAGGAACTGAGTCTGGAAGTCATCGGCACTGCCAATGATGATCTGTGTCTGGAGCGCATACCGGGACAGGGACAAAGTCAGATTTGTGATGTCAGTGAGACGTTCAGCCAGGGTTCGGATATTTCCAACCTGGTGGCACTTGCCTTCAAAATGAAAAGCAATACGTCCGATATCGCGATTCAGAACGCTGGTGGTGTTCGCATCGACATTCCGGCCGGTGAAGTCACGATTGCCGATGCCTACACGTTGCTGCCGTTTTCCAACACACTGCTGGAGATGGACATGACCGGTCAACAAATCATCGACACACTCGAAGACGCCCTGGATTTTGCATTGAGTGAAGACGGTTCCACCGGCGCCTATCCGTATGCGTCAGGTCTGCGTTGGAATATCGACGCCAGAGAGCCCAAGGGGTCTCGCTTCAGCGCCGTGCAAGTCAAGCTCAAAGACGATGCCGAATGGTCTGCAATTGATACCGATCGCATCTACAAGGTCGTTACCAATGACTTTATTGCCGGTGGGCAGGATGGCTACACCACTCTTGGCGAAATCAGCGATGACCTGAAAGTGGATACATTCCTGGATTATGCCGAGTCGTTTGTCAGCTATGTCAAAGAAGTCGGCACGATTGAAAGACTGCCTCTCTCAGACTACAGCACTCAGTCCTATATCAATCAGGATGGTGAGCTGCAGTAAGCTGCCAGAGCTGAACCGGTTTCCGGGAGGACGCAGCAGCACTTGCTGCTGCGTCCTCCCGGGCGCTGCGAAGAGAACATTCCCTGGGCGGCCTCTCATTCGCGCATCACCTACCGCTTCGAGCACACCCTGCTCAGCCTCTGCAAGAGCATGACCCGGAAAGCGGCAGCGTAGCTGCTCCAGACTGTTCCTTCAACGCTCTCGAATCTGCTGCATCGAAGCATCGAGCAACATCGTCACGGTCACAAGATCCGAGGCTGCGCACTCTCGGTATCGCCGAGATCTCCTACCAAGAGCGACACAAGTATGCGACGCTGATCTACGGTCCGGATACGTCCAAGGTGGTCTGGATCGGCAAGGGCAGAGTCCGAGACACGATAGACCGTTTCTTCACCGAAGCGCTCAGCCCCTGGCATCGCCAGCAGGTCCGTGCCGCCTGCTGCGAGGAGAGCCGGAACTCGGGATTGAGCTGATTGTTCCTGCCTTCGGATCAGGTTGTAGCAATACAACCTACACATCTCACGCAATTTGTCTCAATGCCTTGACTGAAACATGTGACTTCCCTTTTGCGGCAAGTGATACCTGTCAGTAACAGCGTCTGAAGTGGACGGTGCGGCTCTTTGGATGAACTGCCGCGCTGGCAGTTCAACACCGGGACCCACCTTCGACTCGGCTTCTATCGGCCTGACACTGCGCGAATTCAGTTGAGGGTTCAGTGCAGGCGAACCAGAGCCGCTGATTTGGGTATCTCCAGCATCTTGTAATTGTGTCATGGCTCGACAATCCTCCTTGTCACTGTGGCTGACATTCCCTTGGTGGTTTCTGATGTTGCTTGCCGCCATTGTTTATGCGATCGGTGTCTTTGGGTTGCCGAGCCTTCCGATTGAGCAGCCATTGCTGGCAGGACTGGCCAGCCGAATGCCATCACTGGCGAGGCCATTGTGTGTGGTGTTGTTGCTACTGAGCGCAGGTTCGGCAGTTCGCTCGATGTTCATGCGCCAGCAACGACGAAAGCTTCTGGCCCGGCAAAGCGGAATCGAGTCGATCCGCTCGCTCTCCTGGAACAAGTTCGAACAGCTCGTTGGAGAAGCTTACCGGCAGCAGGGCTATCGAGTGAACGAGAACGGACGGTCTGGGCCTGATGACGGCATTGACCTGATCCTGACGCGTGCAGGCATACGCACGCTGGTGCAGTGCAAGCATTGGCGCTCGAACAAGATCGGCGTACCGATTGTGCGTGAGCATCTTGGCGTCATGACCGCTTGTAAAGCAGATCACGGAGTCATCGTGTGCAGCGGGGAATTTACTGCTCCGGCAATTGCCTTTGCCGTCAACAACGGCATCGAGCTGATAGACGGGGCGGCACTGATCAAACTGGTCTCGCATGTGCAGGGCAAAACGCCCAGGGTAAATGCCGACAAGCCTCCAGTGCCCGCCAACCACTCGCAGTGCCCTTTGTGCAAGGCAGACATGGTAAGGCGCGTTGCCAGACGAGGACCCCGTGCAGGCAGCGCCTTCATGGGTTGCTCAACCTACCCTGCTTGCCGTGGAACGCGCGATATCAGAGTGGCTTGACAACTGCTAAGCGAGCTCGGTGAGCGAAACAGCCGCTGAGTGATCTTGGCGAAGTTGGTGGTCTTTGCATACAGGCCAGACGATCAATCGGAACCAGTCAGATCTTCAGCCAACATCATCGCATTTCCATCAGGGTCATAGAAGGTTGCAATACTCACCATACCTTCCATGGTTATCGTATCGCCATCGAATTTCACCGACTGTTTTTCTAGCGACGATCGAGCTTCGTTTATATCGGAGACACCAAATACCGGTACGCAGTTTCCTGGGGAAGCTTTGTCAGTGTCTCCCAAACCAAGGGTGACGCCTGGTACTGTGGTTTTCAGCTCCGTCCAGCCAGCCTCATCGATGGATACCATTTCTTCAAAGCCCAGGTGGGTGCAATACCATTCTGACGATCGAGCGCGGTCTGTAACCGATATCGACAAGGTTAGTTGATCATTGAGCTTTACAGTGGCCATCGTAGCTTCCCTCGGTTGATGGTTATAAGGTATAGTAACTATATAAAATGGTCAACAACGAATTCATACAACTCTGCTCAAGAGCCTGGGCGCTACGCATTCTGTCTTGTCTCGGACAGGGAGTTGATGCGCGTATCTCTCCTCTGTCGCACACTCTCTCGGCGGGTCGCACTGCAATCACTGCCTCAATGGAGTATTTGATTGAGCTTGGGTATGTGCAAAGAACCAGAGGTCATGGGCATCCACTCCGACCAGCGTTCGAACTGACCAGAAAAGGTGAAGTCGTAGCTGAATGGGCGATTGAACTGGACAGCATTCTCATACCGGAGAATTGGTTCATTGCCGCGCGAACCTGGTCTCTGCCCGTCATGCGACTGACTGATTCAACACCAAGATTCGGGGAGTTGCGATCGGAGTTGAAACCCGTGACAGACCGTGCCCTATCCCAGACGTTGAAAATACTGACGAAACACGAATGGGTAACCAGGGGTGTCAACACTGAAGCCGCCCCGCCCGAGGTGTCCTACGCGCCAAGTGGTATTGGCGAGATCTTGATACCGTGTCTGGAAAGGAGTTTTGATCTGTAGCGTGCTCATGCAGGGATGGTGCTGATGCGTACAGACTGGGCAAGCCCTTGCCTCTGCCAGCACAATGACGCGACCTGGTCAGGCCATGTGGCGTATAGCTGTTCAAACGCAGGTACAGCTGCTCCCTGAGTGACGTTCCACGTCAGAATAAGCATGGATAACGGTCACTGGCCAAGTATTGAAATGTGTCTCAGAAATAGCACAGTTGTTGTTGCCACTGTGCTCTGGAAAGATTGATTGGTTGATCAGGTAGACATTACGCACAACGGTTTTCAGTCAAGCGGTTTGGTTATTATCGAGTGCAGTATCAGGTAACTGGTTGCCCTGAACTATCCTGCTCAACGACATGCAAAAGCATACAGGTGAATATTGAAGGCTCCAGGTCGTCGGGCGTGGTTTCTACTTGAGTCACGAGCAGGATACAAGGTGAGCAGAACCCACTGATAAAGAGACTACGACTATTTCACAACCGCACACGCAATCAAAGGAAGGAAGGTAATGAGCAACAGGACTGCCCCGAACCAGGAAACTGAAGTGGTGAGTGAGGAACTCATAGTTCCCGTGGTTGCAGTCAATCCATTGTTCATCGGTCGAGTCATGTCACTGGTTGTGTTCGTCTTGATTCTGGCTAGCACGGTTTCCATGTATCTTGATAGTAAGTTGGAGGGGTATTCTGCAAGGCTGTTCCTTTTGGACAAAGAAGGCAATATTCCTACCTTGTATGCCGGCTTGTCACTGTTTTTCTGTGCAATTTTGCTGGCGATTGAATACTGGCTAGCGGTAAAACAGATCTCGCCGCAAAGATTCTACTGGTTAGGCCTGTCCGTCATTTTTTCGTTGTTCGCTGTTGACGAGATGTGCAGCATTCATGAAATATTTATTGCACTTCGACCCGTGTTGGGTACCAGTGGCTTTTTGTACTTCGCATGGGTCATCCCAGGGGCCTTGTTTGTCGTCGTCGTTGTTGGAATCTACTGGAAATTTGTGCTCTCATTGCCAGAGAAAACGCGGAACCTTTTTTTGATTGCCGGGGCTACCTATGTCTCCGGAGTGCTCGGTGTAGAGATGATCGGCGCTTATTGCGCACAGTACGGCAGCGAACATCTCGTATACCTCGCCATAACGACGATAGAAGAAACACTGGAAATGACAGGCATAATCATCTTCAGCTATGCGCTGCTCAATCACATATCATCACAACTTGATTCACTGAAGTTCAAATTGGTATTCGAGGAGTCCTGAATAGCATTGCTGCTCGCCCGCGCGCACTAAGTTCAGAATTTTGCAATTCCATGTATGAACCAATCCCTGACATTTCGCAATGTCAGTTTGTCATCAAATCGAGACTGTAAAGCAGTTTTTCCTGAATTCATGGGGGCCTTTTGAACGTTGAATTCTTGAGGGTGATAACCCGAGAAAAATGGTGTCATAGGTGTTCCCTTGCTGATACCTGCATCGAAGATTGGTCGCACTGAATCAATTCGAGAAATCGCGACAAACACAACTGGAACGCACGACGAGTGCGAGTCGTTGCATGTTCAGAAGTAGGCGAAAACATGATCTGGCAACTCGAACTTGCGATTTCTGACGATGAATAGATTTCAGCAGCTCATGGTCACTGGTTCGAGCTTGCACTTTCTATCTGAGAGTGCTTCGAACTCACCACCTGCTCTCTCTACTGATTGAACGGCGTGATCAGTTGAACATTCTGTCGAGTAGGGTCAATCGGATCGCTTGCCAGTAAACCGACGAAGCAATCGACGAACGCCGCGCCAGATGGCAGCGAGCAGTATCGTACCGCAGACAAACGCTGTGGCGACAATGTAACTGCTCTCGATCTGCACACCCAGCAAGCCAAGCGTTGTGAAGGAAACGGTTGCCACCAATGCCAGGATTATCGCGGTGTTGATGGTCAGGAATTTCAGCATGACTGTGCCTTCAGTTGGAATGTAGTGACGTTCGTAACGATCAGCCTCTTGCCTTCTGGTTCAGTGCATTCTTCCAGGTATGACCGACGATCGAGGATTGTTATTGGCAGTCGCGTTCTACCAGCAACTGCACAAACTTGCAATTGACTGACTTCCAAAGCGTCCGGGGCGTGCCTGCCATTTGGCTTCCCGCCACTTCTCCGCTATCATGTTGAGTCAGAGGCGTATCAGAACGCACCCGATCCGCGGGAAGGGCCAAGCCCATCTGAGGTCAGATTGCACACCATCGAACCACCTTCTTTCTGGTCCGAGGGCGCGGATACCGGATGATGGAAGGAGGAAACATGTCTGAACTCCCTGCACGACCCTCACTCGAGCACCTGAAGAAGCAGGCCAAACGGTTACTGGCCGCCGCCGGAGCCCATGATCGCGAAGCCTTGATGCGGATCGGTCCATATTTCGGCAAGCCAGACGACATCACGTTGCAGCAAGCCCAGCTCGTCATCGCTCGCGATCATGGCTTCTCCAGCTGGACTCGGCTGAAGCGTTATGTGGAATCCGGTGCTGGATCTGACGCATCAACCGAACAGCACGCGAATCGCTTTCTGGATCTGGTCTGTCTGCACTACGGTCCTGACGATCGAGGTCCTGCCCAGTTCGAGCAGGCCGCAGCCCTGCTCGAGGCGCACCCGGAGATCGCGTCGCATAGCTTGCACACCGCAGCCGCCGCCGGTGATGTGGAAGCTGTGCAACGCCTGCTGGCAAACCAACCAGACCAAGTGGATACGAAAGGCGGCCCGTTCCAGTGGACGCCATTGATGTACGCAGCCTATGCGCGCCTGCCGGGCGTCTCCACCTACCCTGCCGGCAGAGTCTTGCTGGATGCCGGTGCGGACCCGAACGCGCACTACTTCTGGGACGGCACCTATCGCTTTGCGGTACTCACCGGTGTTTTCGGGGACGGTGAAGGCGGCATTGTTCGACTGCCCCCGCACCCGGACATGGAAGCATTTGCCCGTGCCCTGCTGGATGCCGCGGCCAATCCCAATGACAGCCAGGGAGCTTACAACCGCTGCTTCAGCCCGGACGATACCCACCTGAAACTGATGCTCGAATACGGCCTGAAGGACAGCGACCCCTCGGACTGGTGGTTGCAGGATGAAGGGCACAAGCCGGAGGAGCACCGCACCATGCACTTCCAGCTGATCATCGCCTTGCGCTGGGGATTCGCCGATCGTGCTCGCCTGCTGATCGAGCACGGAGTGGACATCGATTCGCCGGACAATAATTATTATCCGACCTACACCGTAGGCCATACCCCCTATCAGGTGGCGATGATGCGCGGCATGCCCGAGATTGCCGAGCTCATCAAATCAAGGGGCGGGTCCGCCGAACCGCTGAGCGGCTACGAATCCTTTCAAGCCGCTTGTATGTGCGGCGATCTGGACGCGGCAAAGGCACTGGGAACCGATCACCAGGGGATCAAGCCAGAGAAGGATCGGGAGTTGTTGCGCGAGGCCGCCGGCAATGGCAACTGCGATGCCGTCAGAACGATGATCGCTCTCGGATTCGAACTCAGTCCGCGTGGCACATGCACACCTCTGCATGCCGCGGCATGGAAGGGCCACCTCGATGTGATTCGCTTGCTGGTCGAGGCCGGAGCTGACACGGCGCTTCGCGACCCGGACCATCATTCACCGCCGATCTCGCATGCCCTGTATGGCCACCAGACCGCCGTCGTGGACCTGTTGATGGAACAACCCATGGACATCTTCACTGCAGCTGCACTGGGACGCCTGGACCATCTGGAAATCACGCTCAACAACAATCCGGAACTTGTGAATGCCCGCTTTCGCAGCGTTCGTACCGGCTCACAGGAGCAACATCCGAACGACTGGGCCACACCTTTGTGGTTTGCCGTTGTGAATAACCGAATTGATACTGCCAGAGCTTTGCTGGCAAGAGGCGCGGAGCGAACGGTCAGCGATGCCGAAGGGCGCAGTATAGTCGATCTTGCCGTCATATCCGGGAATCAGGACATACTTGCACTATTGAAATCGTGATTCAACGGGCTGGGCAGTCATCACACGAGCGGACGCCGCCTTGCCATTGTCCGCTGCAATATCCACAAAGGTTTCGTAATCTGACAACCTGAGCATCTCGACTCCAATGTTGCTTGCCACGGATGGAAAACTCGTGCTGTCTTCCAGCGGCACAACGGATATAGATGTATCTTCCAGTGGTAAATCGGTAATCGGATCCGCCCCGGGAGCGGCCGGATCGACGGATGATCAATTACGCCGTTCAAGGATGATGCCGGCGTGCAAACGCAAGCTGGATGAGATCAGCCAGAAATCCATTCAAACGCTGAACCAATCACCAGAAACTTCCGTAACGCTGAGTGTCATTCAAATCGGTGGCACGCAGGCCCCCAAACACTCCTTGAAACGGACAGAAACCAACATGGCAAAACTCGTAGTTGTCGGCGGTAGCAGTGGTGTCGGGCTTGCGTGCGTGAAGGATGCGCTGTCGCGTGGGCATGAGGTCACCCTGTTTGCACGTTCCGCAAGCAGCACCGGGCTCTCCCACGAACGATTACAAGCCGTGGACGGCGACGCGCTGGTCAAGGCTGACGTGCTACAGGCTCTGTCAGGTGCGAACGCGGTGTTGCAGACGCTGGGCGTACCCTTCGACCTGAAACTCTTCACCGGTCCGATTACGCTGTTTTCAGAGAGTACGAAAGTGCTGTTGGATGCCATGGGTTCTACGGGAGTGTCTCGACTTGTCGCACTGACCGGTTTTGGTGCCGGGGATTCAAAATCTGCTGTAAGTGCGCTTCAACGTCCGGGATTCAACCTGGTGTTTGGCAAGGCTTATGCTGACAAGAGTGAGCAGGAGCGGATGATCAAGGCATCGGGGCTCGACTGGACGATGGCACGCCCGGGTGTGCTTCGCAACGGTTCGAAGACCGGCAAGTACCGTGTACTTGCTGATTCGGAGGAGTGGCGCAATGGTGTCATCCGACGTGCAGACGTCGCTGATTTCATGGTCGGGGCAGCAGATTCCAACGAGTATGTACATCAGGCACCTGTCCTGATATCGCACGGTTTGGTGCCTTTCACATAATCCGCAACGACAGATTATGGCCTTCCAAACCTCATCATCCGCTGGAGCCTCGTATCACGTTCCCGATTATCTGGGCAACCCCAGCTTCATTGACGACAACCGAGAGCTCCATACTTCTTTTGAACGTGAGTGGCACCGGCCATCCAAAGGTGAGGTTCTGAACAGGGCCACCCTTCAGAAGAACAAGCCCGTAGGGGTTGTCTTGAGTGAGCCCCAGGTTACTGGCCGCGGCAAAAGACAGATTCACCACGCTTTCCCCGTCAATTTCGAGCGATACGAACGTGAGGTCATTCGCCCCACCCTGTTTCGAGACATGTCCGGCTAGAAACAAGCCTGGCCCCTTTATCGATACCAGTTTGTGAGTACTTCCCTTCTTGATATTGGACTTGAGGCCCTGAACCCTTTGAGGATTGCACATGCCAACTGCGCAGTGCGTTCTCGATTCGTCGGATATTCTGGATTTGTCCGATTTGGTTTTCTTCTTGGTTGCCATTGTTTATCTCCTTGCGGTCTTGTCGCGTACGAAGACAGCGACCGCGTCTGGTCTATCCAATGACAACCCTACGCCGGAGACTTTCACAGGTAAAGTTACTGACGCCTATATTCGACCTATGCATAGTGGTTCAGATTTTTATCCATCGAAGCAATCAGGCGAAAGGCGATAGCTCGGTAAGCGCACAGCAGATCATCGTAGTCAGCAAAATTGAGTCCGCCAAGACAGCAATCGCTACACTGTGCGCCCCTCGCCGTCTTCCTCCTCCGTACGCCCGTCACGAATATGATAGAACCGCTTGGACGTCATGATGAACTTTTCGTCGTGTGTGACCACGATGTTCGGCTTGACCGCCAGAACAGGCAGCAATGGGACATTGTCGGCGACGTCCGGAATCAGAACGTGCTTGGCAAATATTGGCGCCCGGACCATGGCGGAGCTCTTGCCGACCTGGAATCCGATCAAGCCGAGTCTGACGGCCTGTTGCAGGATCATCGCCGGGCGTGTGTGCCGATTGGAATTGCTGGCCCTGGCGTACAGGCATGGCCGTTCTTTACCACTGGCAGCACAGTGTTTGACCTGCGCTGCCAGTTCCATTTCTTCAACGGGCCGGAGAAGGACCTGCCCTGAGCACGCTGTCCCAATCGGACCATGGCTTGTCGAAACTCTCGAGCTGACCATCATAGGCAAGCGTCACACGAGCGGACGTAGCATCGCCATTGTCCGCTTCTATCAGAACGCTGCTGCCATCCGACGCGGTGATACGCAGAATCCCGCTGCTATAGAACCAGTTTCGCGGGCTGTAGTTCAGGTCGTCGTAATCCAGCCGATCCGACTGCAGCGCTTCCACCGTTTGTACTTGCACGATGTAGTCTTCGGTCGTCAACGTGAAACCGCCGCTCATGTTGTGGGCGAAGCCGCCGTCGATTCGGTAGCTCGTGTTCGCATTGCTTATCGCAAATTCGATCTGGTCTTCGGAACTGACTGACCAGTTCAGTTCACTGGCGCCCCACCAACGTTCACTGCTGCCACCGTAGTTGTTGCCATCTCCATAGCCCACACCGCCAGAAAAGGATTTCGTACTACCTTCTCCCGTAATGGTCAGCCCGGACGAGACGACACTGATATTGTCGTATTCCAGTGTTTGAAACTCACCATCGAGCACCAGCGTGTCGTATTGGCAATTATCAAAGAACGCCTGGCGGTCGTTCAATATGACGCGTGAGCCACTCCAGCTCAACGAGATATTGGCAGAACCACCGTTGTCACACACTTCGGAGATAGAGGTGGAGCTGTCGTTGTAATCACCACCGATTTCCAGTGCCCGAAACCCCGGGTATGGCGGGAGTGCAAGTACTTCGCTGCCATAGGCAGCGCCGGTGAAGACAGCGAACACCTCATCTACGACCGAGTCGTAGTTTGATGGCGATAACATCGCGACTTCACCGCTGCTTGCCGCGGCAGGAACGCTTGAGCCGTCATCCAACTGCACAACGGCTGGAGAAGCCTCTTCCAGTGGTAAACCGGTAATCGGATCCGCACCGGGAGCGGTCGGATCGGCGAACGACTCATTGTCGGATTGACAGGCGACCAGGTTGCCAGCCAAAACAGTAGCGATTGCGAGAAACAGGGGTGTCTTGGTGTTCATGTATGTCCCTTGAGGGACTCCTGAAATAGGGTGATTGCCGGCCTCTGCCGGCGCGCGGATTATGCGCGATCGTGCGTGAAGCTCAAGGGGGTAAAACGTCTTTTTCGAGATATTTTTAACCCCGTGCCAGACACCCGCCAACGTCTCGGTGACGGTTGGGCTGTGATCTGAGCAATCACGCAGGGCTGTCTATCCAGCAACCCGGACAGCCATGCACACCTGCGAGAATACAATCTGACGACTTTGACCGACCCTCTCTCCTTCGGACCATGCAGATCCATGACCAATCTGACCAGACGCAGATCCTGTATGAGATTGTATGTATATAGCCTTGTCGGTGATGATCAGGCAGGCGGACCACGTAGCTCTGCAGCGCCTTTGATAGGCGGGATGACACAGAGCTTCATGAAGGAGTTTTCTGAGATGGGCGATACTGCAGTCTTCGAAGCCACTATTCCTACACTATCTCCAATGCATGAAGCGGCTTCTGACAAGGATATCGGACGAGCACGAACCGTTGCTTGAACAGCGACTCTCGACTCATGCGTTCACCGCGTCCGAGCACTTGCAGGCTGCGATTGGTTTCGTCCCTCCCAACTTTCTTTGCCACTTCTTCATGGTATTCACGATTTTTCGGCAAGGTGGTGCGAAAATCGGCAAGGCAGATTTCGACGAGCCACACCGCAACGCGGCTGACCTTCACATCCGACCAGATCTGCGAACATCTGCATCTCCCGTTCCCTATTGACGGTCCACTGAAAGTCCCTCAAGGCTCTCCCACAGCGCTGTTGCTACCGGACCGATGACAGGTCGAGGCTGCCGGAAGGCAAAGATCTTCGTCTCAGAGGGCAGATGCGTGTGAGGGAGGGAGATCTCCTGCAGGCCGTCTTCGGCAAGCTCATCGACAATCATGTGCTCCGGCAGGCGACCCCACCCCAGCCCAGCGACAAGGAGTGCCTTCTTGGTGTGCAAATCACTGACATACCAGCGACGCTGACCCTTCTGGACTCCGAGTTCGCGATTGAACAGTCCGGCGGCCTGGCCACTGTCGCGGACGATCACCTGAGTAAAGCGGCGCAGCTCAGACAGTCGTTCCGGTTCGTTCATCGAGTCGATCATCACCGGGGCAGCCACATTGCGAAGAATGACCTGGCCAATACGCATATGATCGAAGCCCTCCTCTTCCAGCATCACCGACAGCATCGGCGCAATGGCAAGTACGGCCTCTCCAGAATGCAACGCCCCGATAGCACCCGACAGCATCTCGGTTTTCAGCACCACCCGCGTTTCGGGAAATTTTTCTTGTAGTGCCGCCATCACTGGCATCAAGAGGGAGATATCAGTGCTCGCGTCAATGGCGATGGCGATTGTCTCCTCTTCGCCCCTCTCGAAATGACGCACCAGCTGTGACAGATCCTCTGCTTCCGCCAGCACGCGTAGCGACTGGAGATAGACTCGCTGCCCGACGGGGGTCAGTTCGAGTCGGTATCCAGTGCGGTCGAACAGCTCTGTTCCGGTCAGATGCTCCAGCGCCTTGAGTCCTTGGCTCACCGCCGGCTGTGTGCGGTTGAGCCGCTCGGAGGCTGCCTTGACCGAGCCGGTCTCGACGACGGCGCGTAGCACCTTCAATTGATCGAGCTTCATCCAGTCATCCTGTTAAGTGATTCTTATGATGATAATCGGAAAGTATAAATATCAATGCGACCGTTGTGTTCCTACTATTCGTCCCTACACCAGAAACAGACATCCTTCCATGACCCAACAGATCGCGATCGTTGGCGGCGGCTATATTGGCGCCGAGCTAGCCAGATCCCTCGACGCCAGGGCCGACGTGGTGCTGGTCGAACCGCGCAGTCACTTCGTCCACGCTCCGGCGATGATCAGAGGTGTCGTCGATCCCACCTTGATGAGCCAGGCACTCATCCCCTACGACAGCCTGCTGACTCGAGGCCGCGTGGTGCGCGCGCGTGCCGCATCGGTCGATGATGCGGGCATAACGCTTGGAGACGGTAGCCGAATCGTTGCCGATCAGGTGGTGGTTGCTACCGGTTCCGGCAATGCCACGCCCTTCAAACCCAAAGGGGATGACATCGCAGCCTTTCGCGCCGAAAGTGTCCGCATTCACGCACTGTTGACGGCCGCCGACAATGTAGCCATCGTTGGTGGCGGCGCCGTCGGTACCGAGCTTGCTGGTGAGATCGCCCATGCGATGCCCGGTAAACGGGTCACACTGATATCCGCTCAGCCCCGGCTGTTTCCCGACAAGCCGTTGGCCTTCGGGGATGCCCTGACGAAGAAACTCGAGCGGGCTGGCGTGCGGCTGGTACTCGGGCACAGGGCTCAGAACCTCCAGAGCCTGACCGAGCCCTTCGCAGGCAGCCTGAGGCTTCAGGACGACTCGGAGCATGAATTCGACCTGATATTTCCAGTCATCGGCGCGCGGGCCAACGGGGAGCTGTTGCAGGCCCTGCCCGGGACCGAAACCAGCTCGGCAGGTCGGATCAAGGTCGACGCCTGGCTGCGACCCTCTACCTCCTTTCCCAATGTCTTCGCCGCAGGCGACGTGGCAGATGCCGGTGATGCAATGACCATCGTTGCTACGAGTCGGCAATTGCCCTGGCTGAAGAACACCTTGCTGGGCCTTGGTAAAGGCAAGTCTATCGAGCGGATGAAGCCCTATGCACCATGGGGTAGCAAAGCCCCGATCATCGTGCCGCTTGGACCGGACCGAGGCAATTCCTTTCTTGGCTTCATGACTGTGGGCAATCTGATAACACGGAAGTTGAAAGGTGAAAACCTGTTCGTGCGCAAATACAGAGCATTGTTTGGGCAATCCTGAAGCTCAAGCGTGGGTCTCGACTTCTCTCACATCCATCTCTCTTGATGAGCTCAACCACGATACACTGCTCGAAGCTTGATTATGGCCTGCTTGTTCATCAGAAGAATGGTGGGGCCATCATTTCTGATTGACCAACACTTGGATGAATGGGCGAAGTCATGGTCTGTGACGTACTGCAGCGACACTGGTTTCCATGAAAAAAAGCGTCGCCATCCATTCAAGGCCAACCATTGATCAGGGCAACGATCATGATACTTCAAAATATCCCAAACACACGCTGCATCCAGATCATCAAGAGCCCATCGGCGTCCTATTTCATGCATGGAAAGTTTTGTTGCTGCACTGGTGGGACTGGCGTCAGGTTGAACCTCCTCAATGAGATTATCTGAATTTTTCAACTGGCTGACAATTGAATCAAGAAGCTCGTATCCCTTCTCGCCCTCAAGTCTTTGAAGCAGTTCCTGACGATGAGCTCCATGTGGTCGAAGCTCCTTGTGCTGTGCCAGAATCGAACCAGCGTCATAGTGTTCTGTGAGTCGGTGCACCGACACCCCCATATACTCGACTTGATCGACTACCTGCCAAATCAAGGGGTCTGCTCCTCGGTATGCCGGTAACAACGAGGGATGGAGATTGACCCCTCCAAATCGAGTTGCGTGTAGCGCCTGCACAGGTACCCAAGGGCATCCGGAAGTGATTACGAGATCAGGCTTCCAGCTGGCCAGAATGTCGTGTAGCGCTCGGTGTTGGCTCTTTTGAATGTTGGCGTAGAGCAGATTGTTTTCGCTGCATAAATGTGACAGTGACGCATACGCTCGTCGCCGAAGGCGGGCATAGAGAGGAGCGAGAAACCTCGATTTTTCAATGTACTTGACCAAGCCACCTGATTCCGCACCGTACCAGGAGACGATTCCGATCGGGTTTCCTTGCAGCTCCGCGAATCGATAGGTTAAAGGACGCAACCCATTGGTGATCAATACCAGCCGGGGAGACTTGCTTTCACTGGAAATGTCGGGAGTCTTCACTGTTGTGTTCAATTCAGCCCTGCCTGAACATGCCTATGCATCTCGCAACTTCCTCCGTAGTAAATATCTGATTACCAGAATGACTTTCTCGCACTTGCACAAGAACAACGGGAAGCTTACATTTCAACTTCAGTCTGCATTTGACAAAGTACGACCGAATTGTTTGCAAGGCATTCATTATAGCAATGGATCGATTACACAAGGAACGTTGTTTTGGCCGTTGTTACCCCCTTGAACAGCCGATCAGGTCAGGCGTTGGTGGCATAAATGCACAGCTGTGATGGGAGCATCAAGACAAGGGTGAAGCTTGCTGAGATCTGATGCAACTGGCCAGGTTCGGTCGTCTTTCTGTGGGGGCACTCTTCTGCCCACCTGACAGCACGTAGTCCGCTACCCCCTGACAACGCACGCAGGCCCTCACGACCCGAGTGCAAGTCAATGAAGCAATCACTTCAGTGGGTTTTCATCTTCGTGACGCGAACCGAGAATGGTGAAGATCAAGTGCCGAGTCGATTGAGCAATTGACTTGATCGAACTCAACAAGGTTTCCACGCGGAGTAATGTGAACGTAATCCCACTGATCGCTGCTTGTTAACCGCGCGCGCTAACCTGCTGCAAGCGGCGACGAGTTAACCAGAGTCTGCCGTCATGAACAACTTTCGAGTTGTATTACCAGAACCCTTGAATATACCAATACGCCACTATGAAACTGTTCATCGCTGTGACATTACTTGCCTTGTTTGTGACGTTCGGCAATACCTACGCATCACATGAAATTGTACAAACCCCGATCCAAAAAGATCCTGTTGATACTCATATTTCATGGCATGAGTTCAGGCACGATCTGGGATCCTATCCGAGTGTGAACGCAACCATGGATAGTAGCGGTATCATCACATTGTCAGGACATACAGACAGTGTTTATGAGAAAGCCCAACTGGGAAGACTGGCCATGCGTGTTCTGGGAGCTTCCGACATCAGAAACATGATCTTTACAGACTAGTCGATCTCCAGAGTCATGCTCGTAAAAAATGATCCTGCTGGCAAACAGGCAGGACCATGGGATTTTCGCAGTCTTTGCTATCACTCTGCTGCAGGCAAGGTACCTGCCGGGCGACAGAGCGACGCTCTCCACATTGACAGAATTTCAGAGTGCCCCGCTTTCACTTCATCCTCGTGTGGTTCGTGACTGGTGGGGCATCTGAATGATGATACCCCAACAGCCAGATTACTTTTCTGTTATCCGTGTGAACTGTCGAACGATGATCGCATTGCACATGTCGCTGCAGGAGTGATTGTCAGCAATTTGTAATCTCGCTGGAGCTGAAATGTAAGGTGATTGCGCCAACATCATTTGCCTTGCTATCGCCATGAGTTGGCAATGAGCAGCAGCCCTGACGGCGTACCCCTGAATCATCAAATCAGAAACCAAACGGACCCATATTCTTGACAATGCCTAAAAAAATTCCGATCAATTATTCAGGAACCGCGTTCATGCTCACACTGTCGATTTCCGCCTTCGGAACCTCGGGGATCATGCCCGTGTACGCGGACGCGCATGAACCAACACCGACCGCGTCTGGTGGGCTCGGTTATGAATCCTCCTTGATTGGTTACAGAACGCTGGATGGTGGCGAGCGTAGCAGCTGGAAGGAATCCAATGACACCGTGGGTGAGATCGGTGGATGGCGTAGCTATGCAAATGAGGCCTACCAGGCAACTCAGGCTGAGGCTAACGCGAAGAGCGAAGTCGAGGCGCATGTTGAGAGTGAGGCGATGGAAGCCGCTGTTGTAACCACCCCCATCCCCGCGGCAACTGCCAAGCGAATCGACTCCACTGACACGGCCTTGACGATGGAAACAGCGGTCAACAAGAATGCTATTGCACAACCAATGACATTGTCCTACCAGTCGGCCACAAGCGGTCATCGTTTTTATGATGACAACCCGCCTGGGGATTGGAAAGCCGCCAATGATCGCGTTGGTGAGATAGGCGGTTGGAGAACCTACGCGAAAGAGGCCTATGAAGCTACCAGGCGTAATGTTCAGAAGGATGCTGAAGTCGGGAGCCCGGAATGAACCTTTCACGGAATCGAGTTGTAAAACCACTGACCGTCGCATTCCTGACGACTACCGTATTGAGTGGTTGTGTCACCTTTGATGTGAATGAGTCGATTGCATGGACAAACGATGAGGCTTCGGTTTTCACGGGTGGAAATCTGGAGCTGGCGCGTACGAATCGCCAAAGGATTGCAAGATCTGACACTGCGAATGCCTTGTTGGCTGAACCACTGACACGCGACGGTGCAGTACATTTGGCACTTGCGAACAGCCCCTCCATCCAGGCATTGATCGCACGAGGATGGGAAAGTGGTGCGAGCGCTGCTCAGTCGGGTCGCATTCCCAATCCGATATTTTCATTTGAACGCCTTGTGTCAGACGATAATGCAACCAAGGATGTAGAGAAATTCATGGCTTTTGGTTTGTTGGACGTGCTTTTGCTACCGATGAAACAAGGTGCGGCGAAACGTGGTGTGGAGCGTGCTCGAATTCAGTTGACTGCAGATGTTGTGTCCGAAGTGACGGCCGTGCGACAGGCATGGACACAAGCTGTAGCGGCCAAGCAAGTCGCTGCATTTGCGGAGCAAGTCAGAACCAGCGCTGACGCATCGGCTGAGATGGGCCGCAGACTGGAAAGCGTTGGCAACTTCAGCCGTCTGGAAAGGGCTCGACAGCAAGTGTTCTATGCTGATGCCACAATGCAGTTGGCCACCGCACGGCACGAGGCTGTAGCGGCCAGGGAGAGGCTGGTCAGGGCTTTGGGACTGGATGATCTGCAGGCAGCTAACCTGAAGCTACCGGAACAGTTGCCTGAGCTGCCCTCCCAACCGATCCTGCCAGGAGAGGCCAGTGAAACACTCGGAGACAGGCGTCTTGATATCCGGATGGCAAAGGCAAGCCTTGAGCGCGTTGCCCGCTCAGAAGGTATTACCAACATAACATCGTTCACAGATATCGAGTTGGGCTACCGGCAGACAGAGGCAAGCGGTCCTGAAGAGTCGGAATCTCTGAGCGGTTACGAAGTCGCGGTGAGTCTGCCGTTTTTCGATTGGGGTGGCATGAAGCGGGAAGCCATGAGTGCCCGAACTCTGGCTGCAGCCAACGACTATGCGGCTACGCTGCGAAATGCCTCTTCAAGCCTTCGGGAGACCTACTCCGCTTATCGAACCAGTTATGACCTTTCGAGTTTCTATCGCGACGAGGTAGTTCCACTACGTAGTCTGATTTCTGAAGAGAACGTCATGCAGTACAACGGCATGTTGATTGGCGTGTTTGAACTACTGGCTGATTCTCGCACACAGATTTCATCGGTGATGTCCGCGATCAAGGCGTCCGAACAGTTCTGGATGGCAGATTCTGCCCTGCAGGCAGCCATGATGGGACAACCCATGAATGTCTCTGTCGGCGCCATGGCCGCCGCCGGTGGTGACGAAGGAGCGGGTCACTAGTGTGTAAACATTTGATCGACAACCTCATCGAGCCAGCTGTGCCTGACAACGTACACGGGATAGCTTGGACACCTTACCTGATTCACAGGACACCGATAAGATATGAGTTCAAGACGTGATTTCATGAAGTACGCCACCATGACCGGTGGAGCTGTGGCGGCAGGTAGCGTCAGCCGAAATCTGATGGCAGCTTTGCCAGAACCAGTGATGCAAACTGAGGTAACTACAATGCCTCCTTTGTATCCGGACAGCGGTCCTGACTACAATCCGGTAGTGACACCCAACAGCTGGACCCTGCCCTTTCGCATGCGAAACAATGTCAAGGAATTCCACCTGATTGCCGAGCCGGTTGTGCGAGAAATGACGCCGGGTTTCAACGCTAATCTATGGGGTTACAACGGACAAAGCCCGGGACCCACGATTGAAGTTGTTGAGGGTGACCGGGTCCGAATCTACGTAACCAATAATCTGCCTGAACACACGAGTATTCACTGGCATGGTCAACGCCTGCCCAACGGTATGGACGGTGTTTCCGGCCTCAATCAGCCGGCGATCCCCGCGGGCAAGACGTACGTTTACGAATTTGTGGCAAAGCGGCCCGGCACGTTCATGTACCACCCCCACGGGGATGAAATGGTCCAGATGGCCATGGGCATGATGGGTTCCTGGGTTACGCATCCAAAAGGGAAACACAAATTGATCAGTGATGTGGATCGGGACTTCTGCGTCATCATGAATGCCTATGACATTGTGCCCGGGGCTGCAACTCCGAAGATCATGACCATGCTGGATTTTAATCTGTGGTCCTGGAACAGTCGGATTTTTCCAGGACTTGATTCATTCAATGTGCGTCAAGGTGACAAGGTTCGTATGCGTTTCGGAAACCTGACCATGACCAACCATCCGATCCATTTGCACGGACATGAGTTTGTTGTAACCGGGACGGATGGCGGACCAACCCAAACCTCTGCCAGGCAGTGGGAGGTAACAACTGATATTGCAGTTGGTCAGATGAGGCAGTTTGAATTTGTCGCTGACGAGCCAGGCGATTGGGCCTTTCACTGTCACAAGAGCCACCATACGATGAATGCCATGGGGCACGATGTGCCCACCATGATTGGTGTCGATCATTCAGGCATGGCTCAGCAGATTGGCAGTGTCATTCCCGATTACATGGTAATGGGAGAGCGAGGCATGGCCGACATGACCGAAATGGAGATGCCCTTGCCTGATAACACGGCGAAAATGATGACCGGTGATGGCCCGTTTGGCTCGGTTGAGATGGGCGGTATGTTCTCCATGCTCAAGGTTCGTGCTGACCAGCCACGAGGTGACTATTCCGATCCAGGATGGTACGAGCACCCTCCCGGCACTATCGCCTGGGAATATACCGGAGAACTGGATCAGCCTGCACGCTTCAAATCTGAAGTGTCTTCGTCAAGTATGGCACCTTCCAAACCAACCGAAACTGTTGAATTTGATGTCAGAAAGCCTTCAAGACGACTCGGTTAGATACATGTATAAAGCCCACAATTCAGAGAAAAAAACTATGAAAAATACTGTATTGGCAGCGTTGACACTGATCGCGGTATCTTCAGTACCTGCTGCTTACGCACATGGTGACAAAGCCGGAAAAGACGACCACAACGCCAACATGGAAGTCGTGAAGGAACAGAAGCCCTGGGGTATCGCGGGAGATGCGGGACAGGTATCACGCACCATCGATGTTTCGATGTTGGACAGTATGACGTTCGTACCATCAATGCTGAATATCAAACAGGGTGAGACTGTTCGATTTACCGCGAAAAACGATGGGCAGGTATTGCACGAATTTGTACTGGGCACCACCGAGACCAACGACGAACATGCAGAAATGATGCTCAAGTTTCCTGGAATGGAGCACGATGAGCCCTACATGACTCATGTGTCCGCTGGAGGACAAGGAGAAATAATCTGGACTTTCAATCGAGCAGGTGAGTTTGATTTTGCATGCTTGATTGCAGGTCACTACCAGGCAGGTATGAAAGGCACTATTTCAGTCGAATCTGATAGTTGAATCAAAGGTTCAAAAATACTACAACTCACGTTCAATCAGGAATCATAAAGTAATGAAACTCCGTTCCATGTTATTACCCATCGCGCTGCTTGCATCAATTATCGTGACACCAGCAGCATTTGCCAGTGGAGATCATCCGATGACCGAAGGTGTCATCAAGAAAATCGATACGAGTACCGGAAAGATCACCATCAAGCACGGACCTATCGTGAATCTGGATATGCCGCCAATGAGCATGGTTTTCGGGGTTCAGGACACTAGCATGCTGGATGGCCTGGCGAAGGGAGACAATGTGAAGTTCTACGTGGTTGATCAAGGAGGAAAGATGGTTATTGAAGAGCTGGAAGCTGCCCACTGATCAACAACCGCTAGCAAGTATTTCTCGACATGCACATGAACGAGTTTCATACAAGTTCGTGTGCATGTTGCTTTTGAACTCGCCAGTTTATATCACGATGATAATTTCCAGATATTCGAGGACATGGTTACGCACACGTTCAGGTATGTTCTTTGCTGAATCAGTTTGAGTCCGGCGGACTCCCCTTCCTTGAACTGATGTGAATCCTGTCCTCTTCCACACGCCGCCGGCAAAGTTGAGCTGGTTTACAACGTCAAAATCACCATCGGTTCGATCGGTAGTATTGATTCAGGACTTGTGAATCGCCTGGGGCGGTTGATATGCCTCCATGAGTCGTAATAGTCCTTCTGGATCTGCCTCAGCCAGTTCCTTGAGTGCGAGTTCGGCACGCTGTTGCACAGACTTGCGATGCGCCCGCTTCGTTGATTCTACCTGTTCGGCAATTGTTTGCAATTCCTGTAGCGCTTCGCTGTCAGTCAGCTTGATGGTCTGAGCCAATGCCAGTACGACATCGGTCAATTCACCGAGCTGTTTTCCATACGTCGCCACTTCCGTGACAATTCTTTGTTCCAGTTCAGGTTCGCCAAGGCCTGTCACAATGATATTGGTTGAGAACCAGCTCGGCAGAATTTCCTGATCAACTTCCCCGTGCATGGGGTTGTTCAGGAACAGTTGCCAGAACTCGGTCGACCAGGGAAACAGCATGTAGTTGCCGGACATGTCCCACCTTTCGCTTGATCTGATGAACAGGCTGTCTATCCTTGCCCTCAGCCTTCAGCCTTCAGCCTTCAGCCTTCAGCCCTCAGCCCTCAGCCCTCAGCCCTCAGCCCTCAGCCCTCAGCCCTCAGCTCGCAGCCCTCAGCTCGCAGCTCGAACAGCCCTCGCAGCAAAGCTGCAAACCAGTTGAAGTGAACGCAAGCTAGCACGGGTCCTTGGCATCAAACAACAGCTTGCATAGAGGTTGCGACCAATGGCTAGTCAATGGTCGGAGCAATCCGGTTCATGTCATTCCTATTGTCGCGTCTCGCACAAGGGGCGCGCTTTGTAACCTGCGCATACAGCATTTCGATCCGGTAGTTCATCCTGTACAGAAGTGTAATTGTCTGTTGAGCCGGGCCCTCACCGCTTGTTTGCACTAGAGGATTATGCTAAAAAATTGTCGCCACACACTTTCTCTGCGAATCAGGCGACAAACAGAATGCGATCTGTCAATGCTCGAACGGTGATTGCCTTCACCGTTGCTGTTGCCGGGACTGCATCAGCACAACCGCTTCCGGAGTTGGAACTGGATGCCACCGGCACGACAGTTTCTGGTCTGTCCAGTGGTGCGTACATGGCGGTACAGTTTCATGTGACCTTTTCCCGAAATATTGCAGGAGCTGGTGTGGTTGCGGGTGGGCCCTACTACTGTGCACGCGGAAGTGTTCTGACGGCGTTGAACCAATGCATGCAAACACTGCCAGGTGGTCCGGACGATGCCGCATTGCTACAGGTAGCTCGGTCTCTTGCAGAAGATGAGAAAATTGATGCGCTGGCCGGGTTGGCAGAGGATCGACTCTATCTTTTCAGCGGTACGTCAGACAATACGGTCACACCTCCGGTGATGGACGCGGCGCGCGACTTTTATCGAGGAGCTGGTGTGGCGGCCCAGAACATGCGCTACGTGACGGATGTTCCAGCGGGCCACGCATTCCTTGCGGAAGGCGCGCCCAACAGTTGTGGCGTGACCCAGCCTGATTTCATCAACGACTGCGGAATCGATCAGGCCGGGGATATCCTGTCCTGGCTCTATGGTGATTTGAATGCGCCGAGAGCGCCAGACCCGACTCACCTGCGCGTATTCGAGCAGGATGAATTCCTTGCCAATTCGGAAGCGCACGGTATGGACCAGCTTGGATACGTGTACGTGCCGGAAACCTGTGCAGCGGGCGAATCCTGCAAACTGCATGTCGTGTTTCACGGCTGCCAGCAGACACTGGACCAGATAGGTGATCTGTATGTCCGCACCACTGGCTACAATCGCTGGGCAGAGACCAACGACATTGTTGTGCTCTATCCTCAGGCGCACATCGTCTCGGCATCGTCGACCGACCCCCTTGGTGGCAATCCGAATGGATGCTGGGATTGGTGGGGATACGACGACCCGGACTACGCCCTACGCAGCGGTCGGCAGATGGCAGCTGTTGCCGGCATGGCCGACAAACTCGGTGCACCGTTGATTGGTAACCCAGACCCAGATCCAGATCCAGATCCAGACGAGTATTGCGTGCGCCATGCGACCTCGAACTGGCGGCACTTTGTGGAAGGTCGAGCTGAATTCTGCGGGCTCTTCACGCTGTGTGCGATTGGCTCCGATGAGATAATTGGCGGCTTCTTCGGTGCTAGCATCCTGTTTGAAAGCCCGCAGGGAGAATTTGCGACAACGTCCTGTCAATCATGACGCCAAGAAACTACGGGGCAGACACCGGCCCGCATCAATATCGACTACCGATAGGCTCACCGGCTTGTATTACGTACGGTAGCGGCAGGGGCTGATTTTTGATTGAACAGAGCTTGGCTATCGTCGAACAGTTTTTTCACGAATGGCAGAATACCGGAGAGGTCAACAGCCATCGCAAGTCGAGCGTTCGAGGGACGCTCGACTTGCAATATTAAACGGAAATACTAGTTTCCGGTCGTCGCTTCGATGGCCGCTGAACCCGCAGATTCATTGGCAAGGTTATCGATTGCCACTACGCTATACGAGTAAGTGGTACCTGGACTCAGATCTTCATCGAAATAGCTGTTTCCCTGAGCAGAGCTGTGAAATTGTCCGTCGCGATAGACTGCATAGGCGACAACAAAGCCGTCAGTGTCCGTCGAACGGTCCCAGAACAATTCGAGTGCGCTGGACGAATACACCTGAGCTGACAGGTTCATTGGAACCGACGGTGCATCGCCATCCGAAGGTTCCATATCACCATGGTCATGCTCGTGCAGCTGACTTTTCAATTGCCCGCGTATAGCCCCATCGGGGTACGCCGGATTGTGTACATTGATATAAAATTGTTCCGGATTGTTCAGAATCCGTTGCACAATGCCGGCCTCTTCGGTCGGGAATTTGCCGGTCTCCCCTTCTGTCAGACAATCACCTGCATTGCCATCTTCCGGCCCTGCCAATGCCGCCACAACGGGGCCATTACTGTCACGCACACCTTCGTGAATATGTGCTGCCATCCCTTCTCCGACAGGTACGAGTTGTATTTTCTTGACTGTCAACACATAACACAATGTCGTTGTGTCCCCATCGATACCAAACACATAGGCTTCGCCCTTGCCATCGGGGTCGCCGACAAGCCGTTGAGACGGATCAGCGCCAACTTCCTCGCGTCCATCCAGTTCCGCTTCCAGTACTTCATTGGTGTGGCCTGCCCAGATACCCGTGCTTGCGCACAGGGCACCCAGTGCGGCGATGTTCTTGATAGATCTGTTCATCCTTTTCTCCCGTTGATGCCTCAGCATTTTGTCTATTCCGTGGGGATGTCTTCAAAGCACACTCTGCTGGTCGAAGATTGAGCTCCCACACAGAACCATACGTGGCACATGGTTGCAAAGATGCAAGAATGCAAAAATTATCGAGAACACCAATAAATCGTTACCTACCGGGAAAATTCTTCATCATGCGTATGCAAGAAACAACTGCCATTGCCATAGGGATGAAGGTCTACTGGGCAGTGATGACAGTCATCACCAACTTGCCATCCACCCGGATTGGACCGTCTTCCGTAGCGCCTAGAGTATATTCAAAGATACCTTTGGCCATACCTCCATCTTCTGCATGAACCATCAACATCAGCATATCTCCAGGTGCGACGGATTCTTGCAAGATGGCTGCAACATCGATATTTCCGCCCTTGCGGATCGGAGCGTAGCCCACAACGGGGCCAGGTTTCATTTCAGCGTCAGTACGATGCACAACCATCCAGCCGTTTGCGTCGGCATTGACCATCCTCGCACTGACAATACCGTTCGAAACGTCCTGATCTGTCGCTTCCACTGTAGGGCTCATGGAATGGGCGCCAGCAAAGACCAAACTTGACGTCATTGCAAGAATGGCGACTGTAATGGTAGAGATTTTCATTGTTTTAATCCTGAGTTTGCTTGTCGTTCAATGGATATACGCAGCGCGCAGGAAAAAAGTTGCAATGGCATTTCTCCAACTTTGGTTGTTTGGGCTTTCTTGAATGTGACGCACAGAATTCGATCGGGCTGACAGGGTGAATGAAATGATGGAGGTAATTGCGGATGAAGCCTGCAATGAGAATTCTCCCTGTGTTGAAGCACGGGTCGGAGCGCCAGGTTACCCGCGTTGCTCAACTGCGGACCGAGATCTTCTCCGGAAGTACTCGCATCTGACGTAGTTCAATCCGGTACAATAATACCGTCCTGAGAATTCCAGTTGCTTTCCACGCCAATAAGCAAGATTTTCACTGTGCTATCGCGTAGGCTATCGGTATGCCCGACTGGATGCGGTTTTCTCTGCTATGTCTGATCATCGTCTGTCCGACGTCTGTATCGTCGGCGGATGAGAAGCGGTGGCGTATGAACAGCCTGTTGCACCCCCACCTCTTCGGGGAGTCCGCGCGTGTCTTTGCTGACGAAGTCAATGCCTTGGCAAATGGGGAACTTCATATCGAGGTGCATGATCAGCTTGTTCTTGATGTGGATGCCTTCGAGGCGCTCCATTCGGGCCTTGTGGATGCGGTCTGGGGTTCACCAGGACATCACCATCGCGAGGAGCCGGCACTGATTCTCTTCGGGGGTTTTCCGTTCGGACCTGATCCGGATGAGTTTTCCGCATGGATGAAGGAAGGTGAAGGCGCCAGTGCACTTGACGAGATATACTCACATCATGGGCTGCGGAGCATCTACTGCGGCGTCCTGCCCGAAGAAGCTGGAGGATGGTTTCGCTTTCCCATCAATACGACGCATGATCTGAATGGTCTGGCCATGCGAAGTTTCGGATACGGCGCTCAGACGTTGAGAAACCTTGGTGTTACGACCTATGAACTCCCGGCGAGCGACATTCGTCCAGCCTTTGAGAATGGGGTGATCGATGCGGCTGAGTTCGCGATGCCGTCGATTGATTCCCTGCTGGGATTTCCGGAATATGCACCGTATCTCTACATCCCGGGTTGGCAGCAGCCTTCCACAGCACTTGAACTGCTTGTACTGGAAAAGACATGGCTTGCGTTGTCGGAGAGCATTCGTGGCTCGATCGAGCGTGCCTGCGATGAAGCTCTCCGTTGGACGCGTGATATTGCAGTTCAGCATCAGGACAATGCGATTGCTGATTTCCGCGCGCGCGGGGTGAAAGTCCTCGAGTGGCCCCCTCAGCTTCTTGATGCCCTGGAGCTTTCGTGGACGCAAGTGATCAAGGCCGAAACTGCCGCAGATCCGAGAGTCGCCATGGCTTGGAAGAGTTACCTCGATTTCAAAGGCGATGGAGCCCAATCCTCGGGGCGATAATCGAGACGCAGCCAAACCGATGTCGATTTCTGCTGGTATCTCGATGAACCATCAAGGATCAACCCGGCATTCCCGCCAGTCTCAGGCCGTCCAGTACTGTATCAAGAGCGCCCTTGTCAGCTAGCCGGTTCAGCGAAACTGCCACACCTTGCAGTGTTCGCTCGGGCCGTGAAATTCGTGCTTGCCTGACCACTGTCGACGCTTCATCGATCCGACCTGCATGAGCCAGGCTTGCTGCCAGAAACCATCCGGTGTAATCACGCATTCCAGAGAACGTACCGGCCCCGTGAAGGCGTCCGAACTCTTCAACAGCCTTTGACGATTCGCCCGCTACGAGATAGATCAGTCCCGCAATTTCCCGATACCGGTCTGGCGGCGTCGCAAGCGCTGCGAGCGGCTGTTCAATCAGCGGAATTGCGTCTTCAGCGTGCCCATTGGCCAGGAGAGCATCGGCAAGGATCATCTGAGCATTGGGATCGACTGGGTCGAGATGGATCGCGGCTTGCGCGGCCGCAAGCGCATCTACTACAGACCTGGCATCGCGGAACGGCGCATCGAGCCGCACTTCGGCCAGCGTACGATAGGCAAGCGCTCCCCCGCCAAGAAGAAGCGAGCGTTCAAGCGCTGACAGCGACAGTGCAAGCTCACGGCGACCACCGCCCCACGCGCTGTGCTTGACCTCCAGCCAGAAGGTGACACCCAACTGCGCCCATGCATCTGCATTCCGAGGGTCGGATACCAGAGTATCCTGCAACTCCGCACGCAAGGCATCGTTGGCATCCCGCTCGCGCCAGTCCTGGCCCCTTGGATCTACTCGTGGAGCGTCATGACTGTCGGCCACCTCCTGTGTCGCCATGTAAGTCGCCTTGGGGCTCATGGTTGTGACGAACAAGGAGATCGACAGTACGGCAGTAATTGCGACCGATACCACTGCCCGAACCACCCATGCTGGTGAAGCGGGATTCGACAGGATCTCAGCCTCCGCCTCCGCCTCGAGCACATAACCGCGTCGTGGCACCGTACGCAGCAGTTTCGCGTCATCCTTTCCTAGAGCACGGCGGATATCGCTGATGCATTGTGACAGCGATTCATCTGTCACTACCGATCCATTCCACGCCCCAGCGATGAGGTCGTCCTTTGAAACCAGCGCGCCTCTGTGTTCAGCCAATATCTCGAGAACTCGGTAGGATTTTGGCCGAAGGTGGCACATATTGCCATGTCGATCCTCCAGACACCCCAGGCGCTGGCTCAACGTGAGATGACCGATGCTGATTCTGGATGCGTTCATCTTCGACTCCGCCCAGGATTCAGGAAATATCAACCGAATTTCCAACTTCTTTCAGGCTTCTTTCATGACTCCACTGTAGCAGCGTTCGATGCTCGTGACGACACATCCTCTTCACGAGAATCGTCATGCTCAATGCAATTTTTTGCAGAATTCTGGCGACCTGCGTCCTCTCAGCCGTCTCTGTCATCGCTTCCGCGGAACAGCGCACGGGACCGACATTTCTTGATTTCACCGTTCTATGGCTGGACTCGCATTATCAACTTGGAATTCCGACGTCCCATCCGGACATCATTGCACTGCCACAGTCTGAGCTTGTCGCACGGCGATATGGTACAGAGGCAGACGAGGCTCAAGTTGAAATCGTAGCCTTGTACGACAAGGAGCTGCGCGCGATTCTTGTATCCAGTGAGTGGACAGGCAAATCACTCGCGGAGCTTTCCATTCTCGTTCACGAAATGGTGCACTATCTACAGGATGAATCAGGGACGGTTTTCGCCTGTCCTGCCGAGAGGGAAAAACTGGCTTACCGGGCGCAGAATGACTGGCTGAGACTTTCCGACGAGAGCCTGGAAAGCACTTTCGGTATCGATCCAGCTCTGATTCTGGTAGCTACCGCCTGCATCCACTGAGGTCTGGTAACTGGATCGTGCAACGTAGCGCTTGACACGATATTGGCGGCTGAATCATATGAGTACGCACGGAATGTCTGTACTCCTGTGACTGGAGCTGCGGTTGTAGATCCGTTTCCGCACTACCGGAACCTGATAAGTGCGATCGGTCTTGCCGCCTGAAGCCGGACCTCTCGCCAGGAAGCTGGAGTATTCCGAGTGTTTCAAGTACTTCGTTTACAACTGCAGCGCGGTCAGTGCTGCGAGTTTGCAACTTGCAGTCCCGCCTCTTTCCAGCCCTTCATGCCGCCTTCGACTACCGTTGCATCATAGCCCATTGTATTCAGCGTCTGTGCAGCCAGAACGGCGCGTCCGCCCGAGGCGCACAGCACATGGACCTTGAGACCCTGCGCCTTCGCAATAGTCAGCGCTTCTTCGGCGGTGTCGGTTTCAGGATCGGCCTTGAACTCCAGCAAGCCGCGCGGCACGTGTATGCTGCCCACTGGCGTTCCCACGGACGACAGCTCTGCAGCTTCCCGCACATCAAGGATGATCGCGTACCCGGCGTCCGCATCAGCACGGGCATCGATCGGCATTGTGGCTGGAACGGTCTTTCTCGCCTCGTTGACAAGGCTGTCTGCCGTGCTGGTCATGCGCCATCTCCCTTGAAACGGTTCAGCGGAATTGTCAGCGATGGTTTGTCGCCGCTGGGCAGTTTGCCTGCTCTCAGGTTCACCTGCAAAGCAGCAAGCATTCTGTCTGGAAGACTCAATGTCTTGTCACGTTCACGCCGCAGCGACAGAAACTCTTCCATCGACGTGTCAGCAAGATGCACATTGCCTGACTTGTGTTCCGCCACCGTAGCTTCCCACATCGGCTCGTCTCGCTCGTCACTGCAATAGTCGTGACCGACGAACAGCCGGGTTTCGTCTGGCAACGACAGTATTCGCTGGATGGAATTCCAGAGCTCTGTGGTCGACCCACCCGGAAAATCAGAGCGAGATGTTCCAGTGTCAGGGAACATCAGCGTGTCATGAACAAAGGCAGAGTCCCCGACGAGATAGGTAACAGACCCCAGTGTGTGTCCCGGTGATAGCCAGACTTCAACGTCGAGATCACCGATCTTGAATGTATCGCCCTCTGCGAGGAGTCTGTCAAAATCAGCTTCCGGATCGAATGCGTCGGGAATGCTGTATATCTCTTCCCAGAGATCAGCAATTTCTCTGGTTTTTTCGCCTATGGCGTTGGGTGCCCCGGTCTTCTCTCTGAGATAAGACGAGGCCATCAGGTGATCCGCATGCGGATGAGTGTCGAGAATATGCACGATTTCAAGCTCTTCGCGCTTGACCAGGTCGAGCACCTTATCGGCTGATTCGAACCCGGTTCTCGCAGACGCCGGATCATAGTCCTGCACGATGTCAATCAGCGCCGCCTGTTTCGTATCCGGGTCGGCGCAAATGTACTGGATCGATCCTGTTGCCGATTCATAGATGCCCCAGATGTCTGGACTGTTGTTGCCCTGCGACTCACTGTACTTTATCGTCGTCATTTATCCTCCTCCTACAAAGCACACGTTTTATCTCTCGGCAACTCTACGGTAGTCATACCTGCATGTGAGAGGATTGTATGAATGAGTGAGGACTGAACATCTCCGACATGCAATGGTGTGAACCCTCACAGGACCTTCGCCGAAATGGTCGGGAAGGCGGAAGGTTTCATCTCTTGACACGCTGGTTCTCCGAGTCGGAATAAGGTACAGCAGTTTTTCCGGACGCCTGGGGTTGACTCCACACTGGAATCTTCTCGGGGATGGATACCATCGGGCCTTCGCGCCTGGCTGCGGTGAATAACCACTCATTGACACCTGGTCGCGAACGCATGATCCTGTCACTCTTTCGAGAAACCGATCCGTAAATCGGTACCTCAGCGGCTGGCCTGCCGGAACCAAAACACCACCGCAAATTGCCGTAGGTCGCGGGATCTCTTCCATCCAGACTGAATCGATCATTCAGGTAGCAGGCAGTGTCCCAGGCCGCCTCAGGCGTTTCGGTCCACTCAATCAGTCTTTTGCCCCAATACATGCGCAGGTTGTTGTGCATCCAGCCATCGATCAGGAACTGGCGTTGCGCAGCGTTCCAGGTTTCATCGTCCGTCTGTCCATGAACAAGAGCATGCAAATCGTATTTTACCGGTCGAGGATCCGATGCATGCAAGGCAAGAGTCTGTCTTGCCCACTCTGGAAAATTGCCAAATGCCGTGGGGTCGTCAAACCTCAGGGACGTGTGATGAAAGAACTCTCTCCACACGAGCAACTCATCGAGAAACTTCCATTGGTCGCGCGGCGCTTCTATCTGGGATGCCACCCCAACCACATCCTGCGGGCCCAGCACACCAAAATGCAGGTAAGGGGAAAGACAGGTCGTACCATATACAGCTGGATTGTTGCGATTTGATGCATAGCCGGGGATGACCTTGCTACCAGCCCAGTACAATTGCTGCAGACCAGCCTCTCGAGTTCCCGTACACCAGGACGCTGCAGGCAGGGAGTGATCGATATCGCACTCTCGAATCAGTGTGGAAATTCCTTTACGCCAGTTGTGTCCGAGAGCATCGTGTCTGGATGCCAGCTCGTTTTCAAAGGGTGCCACTGACGCCTCTATACTGGCGTAATCACCACTCCACTCTTCACGCAAGTCGCCGACTCTTGCGCGGAACTGGCGAGTAGTAGGGCAATCACAGCCAATTGCCTGTTCAGGAACCAGGCGTGCGGCATCGACTGCTATAACCGCAATGTCAAGACGTTTGGCTACTCGCATGGCCTGCCATCGGCCGACGAAAGCACTCAAGTCATCGATCACTAGGGCAGCAGCAGCTGTAGCGAGGCGATAAACGAGGCCTTTTGCGGGTTGCTCCTGACGCTCCACGACACGCAGAAAACGCAACCCGCGATCGTTGACATCCCGTTCGAGTGAGTAAGATGCCTCCAGAATGAACTGGTGAAGTCGGTCAGATGCATGTGGATAGTGCTGACCGATTCCATGATAGACGACCACCGGAAGATCAAGGGAGTTACCCAGCGCAATTGCGGCATCGATGACTGGGTTTGCTGCTCCACGAAGGGTCTGCTGTAGCCAGCACAGGACATACTGACCATCGTCGCGCCCTATCGGCGCTGAGTTCAAGCGACGACATCGAGAGGTCAATTGGCGTTCGATGTCGCTTTGGAGTTTGTTGCTCACGCTTCTTCCTGTTTCATGCAGGAATACCACATCGTCATGCCTTGCAACCGTGTCAGGACCGAATTTCAAAGCTCGGGACATCGACTGGACAGTCGAACAGTACCCTGCGTCAACTGGAATCTTGCCGAAAGCGGCGCTACCTGTCTTCCACGGAATATTCGAAGTATAGCTTCGTCTCCTTGCAAAGTTTCTTGAATGCCTGCCATTCGGCAGTACACATCACGGCCTCATCTGGCTGTTCGATTGCATCGCGATCGCTTCGGAATACGCGACCACGAGTTTTCTTGGTCAGAGCCTCTTCGATCTGTGGCAGAGGATGCATCCAGGGTTTCGATTTGCCGAGTGCCCAGGGTGTGTTTGCAGGAATCATTGCCACGAAGTCGTCTGCGAATTCGCCTCTTGCCATCCAGCCCAGGTTGGCATGGTCGTCGGCACTGGTGCCGTTGAGGGTGGCGTTGTGTGAGCCATGGTGCCCGACCTTGTACAACACGCAGCGAGCAAGCAGATCACGTACGGTTGTCGTCCTGTTCTCATCGTCGGTCCATTCGAGGTCCGACCAGCCAATCCAGCTTCCCCGTTGTGCATCACCGGTGAAGAGAAGCACCTTGCCTGTCTTTGGCAGCTGAAAGGCAAGAACCAGACTGGTATTGTTGACCTCATTGTTCAATCGGAGTGCCAGACCCTCTGCGGTACCGAGCCATTCTTCGTCAATGCGGCGCCAGTCTGTCGCCTCATCGTTTTCATCAGGACCCGTTCCGCCATAGACTTGTCGCAGATAATCCAGTCGCGCTTGCTGCGATGACTGGGCTCCTGCAGACGCGTTCGGTAGGGTACGGGTCAGTATATCGTCCTGAGGTATGCCGTGACGTTTACTGAAGGGCTGAAATTCCGCGTTCGTAGCCGTGTCAGTCGCGACTGCCTGTGCGAAGCCCCGTGTGTCTCCTCCCAGATTCCGGTTACGCCCGGATAAACCCAGGTGGAATTCTTCATCGCCTACCGGGTCGAGGTCGACCAACAGGGCTTCGTTTCGCGGTGGACCCAGTGTGTAGATCCGAAGGTCCTTCACGAGAGGAATCGATGCAGGAGGAGAATCAGGACTGAGATACACTGTCGATTCCTCTGATCGATTCCTGAGGTATTTGATGGCATTCTTGTTCGTGATACCACGAACCGCTGATGCTGCCAGTTCGGATGTTGTCAGGAACGGGTTGGCTTTCTTCTCCATCCGGAAGGCCTCCAGAATTCCCCGCCCCTCTTCCCCTGGCTTTACTGGACGACCATCATCACCTGTCTCGGTACTCAACAGGTCCGATAATCGAGCGGCCAGGTCGCTGTCCTTGTTCCGCGATTCAACCTTCTCCTGAGCGTAAGCCAGAGTGACCAGGGTGTCGCGGAACCTCTCTCGCAGTGCGTTGGCCAGTTCATCCGACCCATCTTCCGTCCAGGCCAACCAGCACTGTCCAATGGTGATCTTGTCGAACAGGTGTTTGCGATTCTTCTTTTTCGCAAAGCCGTTGACGTGGTCTTGATGCTCATGCGTAGCGATCACGATATCGACATGCCCGTTCGTTGCATCGTGGATATCGTTGATCACCGCTTCGATCTTCTGATCGTTGACTTCGGAACCGGGTTTCAAGCCACAATCGATCAGCACGTAGACAGTTCGCTTTCTTCTTCCCTCGCGGCCAGCGAAAGCGAGTAGAAAGCAGTCTCCATGTCCTTGCCGATACATGCGCACCTTGACACCACTTGTCGGGGAGCTCATCCTGGCCATCAGAACCGACCTCTCTCGACATGTCGGTGCAGTTCTGCAAAGGCGTTGCACGTTCCCTGGCCATCTGTGGGGTCATCGAAGGCATTGCGAGCCTGCCACGTCGAACCTTTGAGAAAGCGCCGCATTCGCTCCAGCCCTTCATCCTCATCTGCACGATATCTGGTTCGAATGACACGGCGTATTTCAAAGCTCTTCGTGTCGATCAACAAGGTACAGCCGCAGCGATACAGGAAATCACGCCGGTAAGGCTTTTGACCATGCAACTTGCGCCACGCCCGAGTGATTGCTGTCCTGGTTCCCTTGTCCGCAAGTGCCTGAATCTGTCGATCGAGGAAACCATCACGCGACTGGATGATCTCGACTACGTATTCGCTCTCTGTCTGGCCACGTTTGCCAACCCGGTTGGCCATTCTGACTGAGCCCACCTGGAAGGTCGGCAGCCCGGTAATCTCTGATCGACTGATCGTATTCGGCGCATCATTCTCCAGCGTAATGCCGATCATGTGCAAGAGTTCGTTATCCTGCTGACCTGATATGATTCCCCAGAAAATCAGGGAGTAGAATTCCCGCGCCAGGAAGACCACCGCGCGATCATTGGAGAATTCCGATCCGAGCAGGTTCCTCTGCAGCACGTCATTCTTGCTGAATGCTCTGAGGCTGCGCCTCGCCGATGTCGTTTGTGTCGAACTTTCCTGTTTTTCCTGCAAGCGATGAACGAGCCTGTCTTTCAGTGACTCCAGTTCCCTGATCAGCTCGCGGCCTGCATTGTCTCGCATGTCGTTACGCCGTTTGAGTTCCTTGAATATTTCATCAGGACGAGAAATCAAACCGCGAAAGTCGGCTTCCAGGGAATCGATATCATGCTCTCTTTGATGATCCGCTGCGGCTTCACGAAATTCCGGCCAGATGAGCGACCTCTCAGTGATCACCGGGGTGCCTTCAGGAACAATCCCCCATGCGGTGAAGGCTTCGATGAAGGCCCTTCGGTAGTGGTAATCATCTTCCGGGTAAAGATCGTGATCGGCAGTGATGACAGCCCGAAGAAAGCAGCCAAAATCGACGTTGACCGGTGGCACGTAGTCCATGGCCCGAATGCACATTCGGAGGATGTGTTGCGCGGACGTCGCCGCCTCGTGGGCAAGCCGCTTTACCAGATCCGGGTCTATCTCGCCGTCTCGCAGAATGCCGCTACCTCCGGATGCGATGCGCAGGAGGTCTGCAACGCGAGCGCGATATATCGACAAGAAAGCGCGGAAGACAGCTGCCACCAGTATCGCCCCTCTGGCATGAGGACCAGCCAGATGGTCCAGGGTTTCATTATCGGGTTCACGGGGCTGCCATTTGCCGTCAACATACTGCCCAAGAGCATCCCGGAGTGCCCCTGCATGTCCAATGGCCTGGCCAAACTCCTGTGCCAATGCCCCCAACAGGCTTTGTCTTTCAAGATCACCTCGCGTGCGGGCTATCTGGTCCTCCAGCACTCGAGGGTGGGAGAAATGCTGAAAAACTGCAACGATATCGGCAAAGGCTTCATGCAGTGCCAACATGTCCCGGTTGCTGTTTTCCACATAGTGGGGGTGCATGCCGTCCAGGATGGCGTGGCACGTTTCGTGGACCACGATATCGTGAGACAAGCAGGTAAAGACAACCGAATCAGGTGGTGCTGATCGACTGAAACGGCCCGCCGTGAAATACCCGAACAACAGTGCAATCCTGTGAGGGTCATAAAACGCATTGGCTTCTCGCAGAGCGTGCGGATACACACGAAGCTTGCCGACGTATCGATCCTGATCGGGATGGTCTGGATCATGTCGTCGTGGTGCCCAGAGCACAACCCTGCCCAGCGCTCGCTCGAATACCGAAATTGTGTTCATCGCGACGGCATACACCATCTGTTGATGAAAAAACGGATTCTCTTCAGACGGCGAAAGGCCGTTGTTATGAAGTACTTCGGGGTCATTGAGATCAATGGGTTCGTAAAAGAGACCACTTGCCGGATCAAAGTCAACGATCTGCAGATACTCGCCATCCGGACCGATGAAGGCTTGGTCACGAGGAATCGGATCAAGCTCCCAGGGAATCGATATCGTCATCTCGCGAATTCTGCGATTGGCATGACGATTGCCGGTGGCCGGGTCGAAAGCGAAGACTCTCAGCTTCCTGGGCGGTTGAAAGGACACCGATCTATTCATGGATAAGGCCGGAGAACAAGCTACCCGGAAAAGGTTTGATCAATTGTATGAAGAGTGTTGCTTGCGAGGCGACGGGTCGGCCGTTTGGTTTGCTTACACACGACGTTCGACATCCGCTTTGCCGAAGTTGAATGTCCCTGGCTTGCTTGCCTGTGTCCAGCGTGGATTCTGAAAAAACGCTCTTCATGAGAAGCCCCATGACCAAGCATCCAATGTATAACTGTCTTTCGAATATTACGACTGCCAATTCGGGTAGTGAAAGCCCTGGAAGGTTCGTGAGGACTCGACGCCAAATCAGAACGATGTCATTACTGGCCATGTCGATGGCGACCTTGGTACTGTTCATCCAGTTTGGTCGCAAGGCGTTCACTCACAGCGTCTCGAGCTATCTGATATCCAGTTATGGCGTATTTCCCGAGTGTTGCGACAAGTCACTTGCCTGCGCGAGGTTTGCACTAGTGTCAGATTGGCTTTCGGTGTAAGGTGGCTGTTATACGATCGCACTGCAGGGACAGCAAGGCTGTCCGGGGTAAGCGGTGAGTCTTTCGTGAGGAGACAACAATGATTTGTTTGTTTGACTTTCGAAGAATTCCAACCGGACGTCGGCATTCATCAGCAGTCATGAACACAGGTCGCTGCTTGCCTGTTTCGATTGCCGCGTATTTCCTTACGGCCTCGCTCGCTTTTGCCCAGGTGGGATTGAACTGTCCAGTTGCATCGCTTCCAGCGAATATGGATAGTTATACAGAAGATTGCCTGAACGATCTGGATGAAGTCTTGAGTCTGGACAGTCAGCCTCGCAAGACAAGAAACGGTCTGCTCTGGCGTCACGATCGGGCTGATCAGACACTGGTCATCGCTGTCATGTATTCCAGGTACTGCAGATTGTTGGAAGAGCATGCGACCAATCAGTCGCGATCGGAAATGGCGTCGTGGCTGGAAAGGGTGCACGACGAGCTCTACGAGAAGGAAGTACTGTCGCGAATCATCAGTGACTCGAGGGATACAGCAAGTCTGCCCATACATATTGGGCCCGCCAGAGCATTTCGTGTTCGTGCAACAGGTCAGTTCATAACGGTTGCCTCCAGAAAGGATGCAAACGCACCGCCTCCCCAGCCTGCCGGGCGAATGACTTCCACCAGCCGCTCCGAGCTTTATCTGCGCGATAGTCCCTACGTCGTGAACAACAACAACAAGTATTTCGTTCTGGTAGCTTCTGTATTCTCGGCGTCGGATGCGGCCAGGGAAATCGATCGGCTCAAGAGCAAGGCACCGCAATATGATTTCGTAGCCTATGCACCGTACCAGGGAAATCCGGCCTACGCCATCATGATGGCCACCTGGGTTTCGAAGGAAGTGGCTTACCAGGCGCTCGAAGAAGCGCGTCGTGACGTGGCTGGCGATGCCTTCGTCTGGAAGTGTCCTCAATCGGGTGAGATAGGCACTTGCTAGATGAAAGCACGAATTCAAGTGGATGTATGGGACGTTCTGGAATAACCTGCCCGTTGCCCGTTGCCCGTTGCCCGCTGCCCGCTGCCCGCTGCCCGCTGCCCGCTGCCCGCTGCCCGCTGCCCGCTGCCCGTTGCCCGTTGCCCGTTGCCCGCTGCCCGCTGCCCGCTGCCCGTTGCCCGTTGCCCGTTGCCCGCTTCATCCTTCACCCTTCACCCTTCACCCTTCACCCTTCACCCTTCACACCAAACACCAAACACCAAACACCAAACACCAAACACCAAACACCAAACACCAAACACCAAACACCAAACACTACGCCACACGCCGCAAACACTCTGTCCTGGCCTGAGACCCTCTATTGCAACGATTCGAGCACCCGGCGCATTCTGTTGATTGAAAAGTCCAGTTGATCCTGATACGTGTCAGGTTCCAGTTGTTGTGCCATTCGATAGTGATGAATGACTTTCCGAGCCATTTCAGCTCTGCTTTCCAGATCGTCGTCGTCACTGTCTTGCGTGGATATCAGTTCATCCAGCGCCCTGCCCAATCGCGCATGAGCATCCGCGAAATCCGGATCACTGACTAGTGCTGCTTCGAATTTACGGATGGCTTCCCGGTAATTTCCCTTGCCATCCAGGTTCATTCCCTGAGCGAACAATCTTCCCGTCATGGCCGTGACCAGATTCTGGTCCTTGGCAATCGCTGCCGAGAACTTCTCCTCTGCCTCTTCATAACGTTTGATATTGAGCAGGACATTTCCCCAGTTGTTATAGGCAAGAGCAAAATTCGAATCCCCTTCGATGGCGGATTTGTACTTCTCGATGGCTTCGATGAACTGTCCTTCCGATGCCAGCGACATTCCCCAAAGATTATTCGCCCAGCTATCATCTTCCCGGTTCTCATTCTCGAAACACATCTTGAGCAACGCTACGAATCTTTCACGGCCTTCCTCGGTCTCGACGCCGTTTCGGGGGTCGTCAAGTCCCCTGCCATAGAGATAGGCAGCCAGCAGGAACGGATTGACGATCTCCATGGACTTCTCTGCTCCCTCGTCAAGCAAACCATCAATGCTGTCGCTGTCCAATGGCGTTATCATCCTGAAGCTGGCACCGTCGATATATCTCAGATGCAGTCGGTAACCGGTGTCGGTTCGAACGATGTCGCCGCTTACGGAAGCCTCGGACATACCCAGGCTTTCCCTCAAGACTCTCCCTATGGTTTTGACCGACAGACCGGAGCCGGGCATCTCGATATCCAGTCTGGACGCGTCGGGGATGAGGTTGCGACGACTGATGCGAGTATTGGCCAATACCTGGATGGTCTGCATACCATCGACGATCAACTGCGCAGCAACCTCGCCCGTGTACCCCTGACTCTCGAGTTGGGAGGGAACGTTCAGCGCCTTGACCACGAGCGTATCACCGGTAAGTTGCCGCATGACGATGACAGACAGAGCCATGATCACTGCCAACAGGACAAGATTGATCACCATGGAAAACAGCTGTGCGAGATGCTTCGAGCATCCTTCGATATTCATCGGTTGTCTGGAACCGTTTTTTCATCTGTTGCAGAGGCACGACGAGACCAGGTTTCAAGAAGTCTCAGGATATTTTCGCGATTCCCCAGAGGGGCGCCGTGGTCCAGATATTTTCTGAATGCCTCTTCCGCTTCCACCAGGGTTTCGCGTTCGGTGAGGGCGCGTAACGATTGTGCAAAGTAGTAGTTCGCGGGAATATGGTTTGGCGTGATTTTCAATGCGCATCGCAGTTCATTGACAGCGCGCTCGAGTTCTCTGGTGGATTCGTTGGGCAAGTCATCTCTTTCATACAGTATCCTCCCCATGTAGTAGCGGGCTTCAGGGAGCTCGTTGACCTCCTCGTCCTCTTCAATAGACTGGTCGATTGCTCTCTGACTGAGCGCATATTCGCCCAGTGCCGCCAGTGCTATTCCGAGGTTGAGGTTGGCTCTTGAGGATTTGCCATCGTATCGTTCTATCAGACTACCGAGCAGCCTCACTGCTTCCTTGATCGGCTCCTGGCGAGTTTGCTCATATACCTGTCTGTGAATGCCCTGCTCTTGTTGAGGAGAGCTGAAAATCATTTCCTGTAGATTTTCTGCCAACAAGAAGGGTGTCAATTGGCCCAGTTTCCTTTCGACATCCGATAAAAGCCTGGTGTAAGTGAGCTCTTCGAGCTTTGCCTCTCCCAGTGAGTCCACCAGGGCATGGGTCAGCACACCGTGAATACAGGGAGGCTCTGTTGCCAATGCCTGCATGGCAGCTTGCATGAAACATCCGCCAGTTTCGGTGTCGAATTCGGCTTCCACCACCGTCTCGCCTCCATCACCGGGAGGCATGCCGTACAGGGATTGCAATGAAACATGAAAGATCGATACACGGCCAATCCTTGTACCTTCGATGAAGCTGGTCACCTTGTCGCGTTGCGGGCCCCAGGACAAATCAGTTTCTCGGTAATCCTGTGCATGTCCCCTGTCTGGAGTCGCTTCCCGCAGACCCCGGTTGAACGGTCTGACACTGGACCGAGGCAGGAAGCGACTTCCCCATGCTCGGCCCCAGGGCAATTGCACACCTCGTTGCCAACCGGCATCGAGGATTGTCACGAGATTTGTCCCCTTAGCCTTCGCAGCCAACTCGGAAAAGGTTATATCAACCGAGTGATCGGCCAGTCCATGATCGGCCGGAACGAGTGTCGGATCACCCTCCGTCGTATGTGACCCATAGCCGGCAAAATAGAACAAGGCTGGTTCATCCGTCGCTCGTTGTAGAAGCCTGGTGAGATGTCGTTCAATTGCGTCTCGGCTTGCTTCATCGTCAAGTAGCAGTGTCACATTGTCAGCCGCGAAACGGAACTTTTTCACAAGCAGGTGTTCGATCAGTCTTGCGTCATTGCACGCACCGCGCAAATTGGTCGCTGCCGGATACCTGTCTATCCCTACCACCAGAGCATGCTTGCATTGATTGCCCAGGTTCTGCATGATCTCGAGCGGCACCTTCAGATTCTCCTTGATTGCCGTGTCACTTCCGGCGTATTCCTGAAGACTGCTTCTGGCCCCACGGTAATCCTGAGTGTGAAGTTTTGCCATGGACAGGTACAGATCAGCTTCTGGTAGTGCCGAGCCGTGCTCTACAGACACACCCAGACAAGCTTCAAGGGCGCGGTGAAACTGTTTTTTCTCGAGCAAGGCTCTTCCATAGCTCAGTTCAAGTTGAGGAAAGGAGCAAACCTTGCCAGTTCGAATTCGATCAAAACCATCCAGGATTTCTCTGACATCAAGATCAGCATAACTCTGACGCATACTGAAGGCATGCGCATCGAGAAACTCATCAAGGTTGTCTGCATTCTCAAGCAGCGGATCGCTGAAGTTCTCTTTGACGTCGATGAAAATGGGCTCCTGAACATTGGGTGCCTGAATCAAGGCATCGGTAACACCCTGCAACACACGCGCAAGTGGTGTCGTCGGCTCATGTTCGGCGAGCCGAGTCACAAGTGCATGGGTAAATTGCCCGACGACCTGGGCGTCGGTATCCAGGCTCTCGTAGGCGAGCATTTCCGGACTGGTTCCGAGCATCAGTCGATAGCGCGCGTCTCGGTTGGCCAGAACCACAAAGCCTGCGGTTGCATGCGAATCGACAATCACAGTGGTTTGAGCCTGTTTGTCGGCAGCTGCGTTGGCGAAGTCGTGCAATTGTCTGGCAGAGATGCAGCCGGGATGATTCTGCTGGTAATCGTAGGGAATGAGGTATTGCTCTTTTTCGTCTCCTTGATGAGCATGGCCGGAGAAATAGAAGAGCACCTGATCGCCGGCATTTGCTTCTGAAGCAAGTCGAGCCAATGCCTTCATGATGGCTTCCTGGTCTGCATGCCTGTCTTGCAGCGTTTCAATGCAAGTCGAAGGAATCTGATAGTGATCACTCAGTAGGCTCTTCCAACGGCGGATATCATTGGCCGGACCTTTCAATGTCAGTTTTGAATCCGCATACTCGCTGATGCCGATCAGCAGAATTCGAATCTGTCTGGAACGCTGACCGAGACTGGCGATCCGTTCGATGAACAGTCGTATCCACTGAGCGTCCGGACTTGCTGGTCGCAATGCCAGGAACTGTCTCAGCGAGTTTATTGCACGATTGTTCCTGCCCAGTCTTGCCAGAGAGAGGCCCAGATGAAAATGAAGTTCCGGTAAAGACTGGGCTTCGTCGTCCTCGATCCCGCGCCGAAAGGCGGCAGCCGCTGCATCATGATGCCCGAGAGAGGCGTCCGCGAGTCCCAGTTGAAACAGGGCCTCGGGCATCTTCTCGCGGTACCGATGCGCAGTGGCCAGTGCCTCTTGCAATCGTTCCTTGGCATACTCGAATCGTTCCGGTTCGTTCAGTAGCCAGCCCAGCTGATTCAGGCAACATCCCAACCGATAGTCTTCTCGGGCATTGAGCCCTCCCACGATGGCCAGTGGCAGATCCCGATCAAAGTCATTGTTGCCGATGACAGGATGCTGCCGTTCTCCGGTTTCCCGGATGACTTCCCGACGCACGTATTCAAACAGTACACCAACGGGGACCACGCCGTTTCTTTGCGCCTTGCCTCGCAGTCCCTCCAACAGGAAATGAGTAAAGACTCCATGCCCGCCTCCCCAGCGCTCTGCCTCGAGGGACGACTCATTGGTTTCCGCCGAACTCAGCAACGCGAAGCTTTTCGTGGACTTGCCGAGCTCATCCAGGTAGGCATTGACGATAGCAGCATCGCCGACACCTCGTGTCAGATGATCCCCTCCCACGGCAGCACTGTGGCAGGTATCGGCGATCAGCACGACGCGCTCGGCGTGCAGGTTGTCTGACAGTGCGATCTTGATCGAACTCATGGGTATCGCAGTTGCTGCTATGTCGGCAGGGTCGGTGTCATGACCCAGCAGATAGACAACGTTTCGGCGATCAGGATCCGGTGCCCCATGACAGGCAAAATAGATCAGAACCAGATCTTCCTTTGCTGGTTTCTTGAGAAAGCTGCGCAAGGCGGCCAGGATATTGTCGCGTGTTGCCTCCTTCGCCGCGGGAAACCTTACCGGATTGGTCAGCAAGCAGATGTTGTCTGGTTCGAATGCTCCGCCGGCTGGCGTCAATAGCAGGTTGTAGAGTTCCTCCGCGTCCCTGTGCGCATAAGCAAGGTTCAGGCTCTCATCCTGGTATTCCGTGATGCCAACGATGATCGCCCAGCGATTGCGTTCAGGATGTCGCTGCGATGGTGGACGAAACGAGCTACCGGAAACTGACATGATCTGGTCGAATCCTCTGTAAACCAATCCAGCGAATATTCTGCGAAGTAGCCCGTAATGCCCGTCTCGCAGGTATCTACCAGCGAAGCTTGCCCAATGCGGCAACCCCGTAGCTGGAAACGAAGTAATTCATGTGGTGACATGGAACCGTCTGTTTGTAGGTGGTGGCATGTTCGACCACACTCTGTATGCTGGCAACCTCGACGGCAATATCATGTGGAGCGTCCGAATAGAGCTGACTGAACAGGTAACCCTGCCCTACCTTGTTCACGAGTCGCGCGACCCAGCCATCAGTTTCCTCGTCGTATTGATAGACATCACCTGCAATTATCGAATAGGGAATGCCCGGGTCGGGCGACTGTGCCAGCCTGGCAAGGAATGCTGAGCCGGGTTGCATCTGTTCCAGAGTGGGTGTGAGCTTTCGGGTGACATTCAGGCTGTACAGTACCGAGGCAAGGAATGGTGCTGTCGCAGGAAAGGTCGACATTGTCAAGGAGCCCAGCATCGATGCCACGGAGCGAACCGAGCCGACGTGACCAAACGGTGAACCACTGTTTGGAGTGCCGCACATGACGAGATGATCGACGACCTCATTGCCGCCTGACTGCTCGATGAACCAGCGAGATATCAGTCCCCCCATCGAGTGGGACAGAAGCGTGACGTTCACATGGTCGTCCTTGTGCAGACCCGCATTCTCGAGCAATGCTCCGAGAGTGCTGGCTGTTGATTCCAGCGGTGTATTCAGGTTCTCGTAGTCGTAGGTCAGCACGGCATCGAAGGTATCTTTCAATGTGCTGTCGCCTACACTGATATGCGGCAAGGCTTCGGCCATGTTTTTCGTATCGCCAATGATGCCGTGAATCAATACGAGCACCTTTGTCTTGCCGTCAAGATGTTCGCGAACGCCTTTTTCGTGTCGAGTCACTTTGCCGTCTGCCAGGAATTCCACCCAGCTCAGTTTGTTCACACTCTCCTTGCCCAGAACGCACTTGAAGAAGTAGAGTTTGAGCGCTTTGCCAAGACTCCGCTTTCTGTTGGGTGTTTCGGGTATATGATCGAGTTCGACGAGAACATTGCCCTGCTCGTCTTTCTGCGGTTGACCGGCGATTATCATGTTCTCACCGTCGAACACCATGGGGAGAATGAATTCGTTGCGCGCAAGCTGCGTATTCAGTTCAATCAGAAGCGGGTTTTCCCGCAAGTCGGCATCGTTTTCGATGGCAGACAGTTCGAGAACGCTGCAGTCCTCTCCACGAGTACGACTGAAATTGAGCAGTGTGGAGCCGGTTTGTTCCAGAGCATGAGTGAACCCTGTGTCGGATGATCCAACACCGCGTGTGGCAGGTTCCGCAGCTTCCAGTGCCACATTGGCGCGAAAGTCAGAATGACTGGTGATGGTGATCTGACCGTCAGCCAGTTGCAGTGGTTGGTTGCGCCGTACTTCGTCAACTGCTCGCACAAGGCGGACAGTGATCGTTCTGGTAAACCACTCGTTGGCAAAGACCTTCTTGCGCCTTGGCGGTGGTCCGAAAGAGCCTCCTCGTGCCGACTTGCTACCAGTGTCAGAAAATTCCTTGATACTGCCCAGCCCATCCAGTGGTGACCTTTCAAGAATCGGATGATCGATACGTTCGGTACTGACGAGCAATTTGTAGAAGAAGGTCTGTTCCCGCTTCTCCTCAGGCAATACCGGATAGATGTAAGGGGAATCCTCCAGTTCGCCTGACGAGTCTTCCTTCTGCATGGGATAGACGAATTCGAAGCTGGCATCGGTAGGTTCAATGGCCTCATTGAACGGGATATACACTGCATAGTCTTCTTCCATACCGAGCAGCGCAAAGTGCAACTCCTGATCGGATTGGTTGCTGGCAGTGAGTTTTCCTCGAAAATACGAGCCCCCGTTGCCGCTGCCGTGCACATTGAAGACGAATTCATCGCCATCCACCGTGGCCTCCACGCCACCTTCAGGGCATTCCGTCAATCTGAAATCGACGACCGCCGGATCCATCTCCGTACTGTCGTTCTGCAATTGCAGCAGTCGTTCCCAGTCAGCAATATGATTCAAGCCATTCAGTACATGCTCGGCGGATTTTTGCTGATCGCCGCTAGCACCCAGAATGAGGCTGCCGTTTGCCTGTCGTTCGAGACGCCATGTGCCAGCATCAATGCGCAGGACGTAGCGAACCGATTCCGAGGTATCGCGCAATAGCTCGAACTCGCGCAGCAGATCTTCATTGTCTGTCAGTAAGCCATCTATTGTTGCCGCTTCGTGTTCGCCTCCTTCGACGATCAAGCCGACCGGCATGCGCAGTACCGGCATGCTGGTCAGCTCGGCCTCGTATTGCACCTGGTCGTCGGGAATGAAGCCTTCGATATCCACCATGCTATGTTGTGCAGCAACTTGTGTCGTGTGAGCGTGCCCCAGCTTCTGTTGCGAGTTCGGCGCATAGAGCTCCATTTCCGTTGGTTTGTCCGGTGCTGTCGGCAAACCGAAGATGGCGCCTCTGTCCAGTTGCCATTGGCCTTTCCGACATTGCACGAACAGGCGCCTTCCGCGAGCGGATGCAGTGTGGCCCAGAAAGCCGTCATAGGCACGAAAGCCACCCATGGTCTCGAATTGTGGTTCCTGATTGCTGGTGCGGTTCCTGACCAGTTCGCGGCAGCGAACAAAGACATTGGCATAGGCCAGATCCTGATCCTTGCCACGCAACACTTCGAGGAGTGCCTGGCTGAACACACCCTGATGATCGTGTCCTTCCCATGCTTTCTGCTTGCGTTCGCATGCGGCCATGAGGATGTGTCGACTACCGGGTCGACGAAGCGGTTGGCCCTTGTCCAGCAACTGCTGGTAATAACCATCCAGATACGACTCCAGTGGCCTTGGGTCGTTCACCTGATGGGTCTGTCTGACCCGATTCAGCGCGAAATCATCCATGCTTCGAGTTGCTGTGCCTGAATGGCAGCAATCCAGCAGCACAGAGATGTTCGCTTGCTGGCGGCCCACTTCCGAGAGCAGGATGGCAAGTTCCTTGTCTGCCAGATCGAAGCTGTTGCCTCCGCGACTATCGAACAGGACCAGGCCTTCGTCCCAGCCGCCCGGGTTCCACTGTCTGAATTCAGGTGCGGATCGCCAGCGAGCCCCATGGCCCGAGTAATGAAACAACACCTGATCATTCTCCTTCGCCTGACACAGGTGTTCGCGAAAGGCCGTGATTACATTGGCGCGCGTTGCGTCTTCATCCAGTAGCTGCACTGCCTCCACCGAGTTTCCAGAACACTCGGACAGATAATCGCGGATGTTGTGGACGTCATTGACACAGCCCAACAAGGCACCGACCTGGGGAGAATAGGCGTTGATTCCTACCTGCAAGACGAATAGTTTTGACACGATGTCTCTCGAGAGCTCGGAACACACCCAAGGGTCGCAAATTGTCGCCCTCTGGCGGAGTCATTTGAGTTGAACTTTAGTCGAGTCTGCCAAGCTGTCCGAGAGTTGATCGCTGCCCTGTTGGTGGACCTGTGAGCTACAGATGTCGTCACTCATCCGAATCAGCAGGTCAGAATGCCCTGAGCGGCGAGCTGAAATCTCCCGTAACAACAAGTGAATAATCCTGATTGGGAAACAGGATGTTTCTGGCCTGTACGAACACGCTGTATCGGCCCTTATCGGGTGTCTGAATGCGGACAATCTGTACATTATTGACACTGTCTGGGCTGACAAGCTGCGTAACACGCTGCGCATTGCTCAACAGCTTCTGTCCATCGGGACGTTCAACGAACAGGCTGAGGCCGTTCTGGCAACTTCTTCCGGGGTGATCGGTATAGGTCAGACACACGCGCAACTCACGGGTGTCATCCACATCGATTGCAAACCGGTTCCTCGCTCCGGAGCGTGTAAAGCCTTCACCAGCGGATCTTCGCAGGTCGATGAACTCCAGATCGAAGGGTTCGACGTCTGGTACGGTTGTCTGATAGTTCAGTGCCCCGAACCCCTGATGAGGATTGGGAAAGGCTTCCTGCCACAATGTACCGCTCTCGCCTTGCAGTCGTCGTGTGCCGTTGATCAGGGTGGCTTTCAGTAATGCGGCTGTAGGCTGGTGGCCTCTGCGTTCCACATAGTACTGCCGCACCAGAGTAGCCATACCTGCGGCCAGGGGGGATGCCATGGAGGTGCCGCCCAGATAAGCGTATGATCGGTTGTCGTGATTGCCCCAGTAGTTCCGATCAGGCGCCGCAGCGGAGCGGGCGGACACAATGTCCGTGCCGGGCGCTATCACGTCGGGCTTGATACGCGTGCTTTGCATGGGGCCGCGACTGCTGAAGCCTGCCAGCTTGCTGTCATCGCCGCTGATGGACTCATCACGAATGGGAGCATCTGGAAAGCTTCGTGGCCAGAACTCGCCGTAGGTCAGGGATGCCCGCCCGCCCTCTCGCCGGCTTGAGCGAGACGCACCGACGGTCAGCACATTCTTTCCGGCCCCCAGTGAACCCATGGAAAGCAGATCGACCATTCCGGCCGGTTCATTGACACCCCCGGCAGAAGCGTTGTTGCCGGCTGATGTGACTATCAGCATGTCGGGGTTCTCGAACACGAACTCGTCCGCTTCCCTGGCATCAAGAACATACTCTGCATCAACCTTCGCCCCCCAGCTGTTGTTGTGAATCCTCACCCCATTGTCGAATGCTTCCTGAAAGAGGTCCTGCAAATCCACCGGCAACCCTTTCAACCTTCCTCTGGCATCCATCAGTGACTGAAACACGAAACGAGCTTCGGGAGCGACACCCTTGAATCGACCTCCGGAGGCGGCACCGGATCCCAGCATCGACCCTGCTACATGCGTTCCGTGACCGTGTAGATCCGAGCTGTCACCCTGTCGACCACGAGCGATGGCCGTGATCAGGCGATCGTGGAAATCCGGGTGCGTGTCGTCCAGTCCGGTATCGGCAATGCCGACCGTTTGAGACGCTCCGGTCAGGCTTGCCTGAAAGGCATCGGTGCTGACGCTCATGAATTCCCGTGCCACGTCATTGTGCAACTGAGGTTCCGTGTAATCCGCCAACTGCTCTACCAGATCCGTTTGATGTCGCAATGTGCTCAGCGCTGGGCTGCCCGCAGGAATTTCGAACCGAATCTTGCGCCGACCAGTCCCGATGATGCTCAGATCCAGCTCATCGAGCAGGTCACGTGCCGCGTCCATATGTACCGATGTTCGGACAATCATGTCCATGGTCAGAATCCCTGCTGACAGAGCACGAGACCTGGACTCCCGGGTACCCTCAGAACCTGTTGCCAACGGCTCGACTTCACGCACTGCACTGACAAAGGACAACGCTCGAACAGATCCGACCTCATGCACCGGTAAACGCGCCAGATAGCTGTCAGCCCCCACTCGTTCCAGAATTGTCACAGTGTGCCGCGCGAGTATGTCGCGCCATTCGCTGGTCAGGGTGTCCGGGATGACAAGATAGAACTCCTCAGCGCCTCCTGTTCGTTCGATGGCAGGGTTCTGGAGTTCGGAAGACGATGCCGACGAGGCGTTCAGGTTCTCCAGCTGTGAAGGTTTACGGGCAGTGCCTCTAGGCAAGGGTTGGGCTGGTTGGTCGAGAACCTCGACAATCAGCCCCTGCGCCTCGAGATTATCTATCTGCGCGGGTTCGAGCTCACCGACCTGATAGCTGTCGGTAACAGCGGTCGTGGCAGTCAGGGCAGTCGCCGCTATTCCTTGCTCTCGTTCGTGGAATGTGTGGACCATGACTCTGGTCATATCGACTCTCCAAATGCAACCATGGATGGAAACTACTGTCTGATGAAGATCGCTACCCCCTTTGAACCTGTCAATGGCAGCGTCAATTCATTGCCCTCCAGGCTTGCGATGCCCAGCTGTGCCATCGGCTTCGACAGGTCCAGTGGGAACTCAGGCCGCTCACCCTCGCATCCGCGCTGGGACCGTATCAGTGGTCGAGAAGATGAGAGATCTCCACCAAAATGGTTGCACCCGTCAAAACCGGAAATACGTGTGCCTTGCAGTTCGAACCAGAGCTCTGATCCGGCATTGTTCTTCGTTGTGTCGGTTGACAACAGTGTCCAGCGACCTTGCAGGGCGTCAATGTCCAACAGGCCCTCCTGAGCTGACAACAGGCCCGGCAAGGTGGCTGGGAGAAGAATCAGGCATGTAAATGCAAGCCTGCAAGCTTCCTTGATCGATTCCATCAGTGTCGTGGAGCCGCTTCAGCAATGATCGGGTATGGTTTCACAAGCCTCATCCACCAGAGAACGGATATTCGATTTTGTCGTGTAAGTGCTGTTTTTCGAAAAGCGGGATGCTCCTTGCAGTTTGACCGTATCTGAAGTGAAACCCCAACTGGTGGTGGCGACAACCTGATTGGGGAGATCGTCAGTGGCAGGTGTCCCGCCAAAGGAAGAGTTCACCCCGAAGTTCTGCAGCCAGGGACCGCCGCTGGAGCCGCCGGTCTGGTTCGAGCCGATGACAACATTGCCGGGAGAGTCCTGATAGCCAAGAGAATCGGTCCTGATCATCTTGTCGCCATCGAAATCCGCCGATGGATATCCCAGCTGTGTTATCTGAGTGCTCTTCTCTCCCAGAAAATCGACATAGCCGTAGCCGTTACCGTCGACTCCGTCATTGAAGTCGTACATGCCGGTGATATCGCCAATATACGTTCCCTGCTGCGGCGCGATGGCGATCACTGCGACATCATTCTCACAGACAACCCCGGGTGCTTCAGGCAGGCAGGTATCGCTTCCATCGAAGTAGGACTGTGGTATCCACCATTGAGATGCCGTCCATGTGCCAAATGGTCTTGCAAATTCGTGGCGAGCGGGTTCGAAGGTCAACGCGTCGGCAAACCCCGCTTCCTCCTGTCCGAAGTTGTGCACACAGTGGGCTGCGGAGACCAACAGACCCTTTCTGATGACTGATGCGGTGCAAACGAACTGGCTATTGCCGAAGGTCATGAACAACTTTCCGGTTGCGCTCCAGGGATATTCGTCAGTCGGAGAGTGGCTGTCCATTGCACTGGCTCGCTTGGTGGTAAACGGATGTCCGGCGTCACCAACTGCGTCGACTCCCGGCCCCATGCCGAGCGCACCCTGGATACCTTCCGACAATTGGTCTTCCGTCAGGTTTCGATCTGTTGGAGGACCGGCTTCGGCAGTTGATTCACTGCTTGCCGGGGTAACCGTAGCGGCAGGATCAACTGCGATGTGGCGTACATTCTCATTGGCGCTGGCAGGCGTCATGCATGAGAGCAATGCGAAACCCATGGACAGGAGTCCGGTAATATTCTTGTGCAATGGGCGAGTGTTCGGTATGTCCCCTTTTCTGGTGTTCACGGTGGCTTTCTCCCTTGGTGGTCTTGGCAGTATCCGAACGGAGTGCTGCATACTGATGACTCCGATCATCGTGCGCTTTGGTCATGTCTGCCTTCAAGTCGCAACCCACTATAACCTCGGAATGGCAAGCATGGAGCTCGATTATCCCAATGGATAGTTGGAATGCTGAACGTATCGAACAGCCACCCTACCCTGGTCAGATCGACCGTGATTTCTGCAGTAATTGCATGGCAAATCGATTGGAAAAGCCCTTTCGCTGTCCGATAAGCTCACGGTTCCTTGTTCCTTGTTCCTTGTTCCTTGTTCCTTGTTCCTTGTTCCTTGTTCCTTGTTCCTTGCTCCTTGTTCCTTGTTCCTTGTTCCTTGTTCCTTGTTCCTTGTTCCGTGTTCCGTGTTCCGTGTTCCGTGTTCCGTGTTCCGTGTTCCGTGTTCCGTGTTCCGTGTTCCGTGTTCCGTGTTCCG
>CANLXI010000038.1 GCA_947495035.1 uncultured Granulosicoccus sp. | reverse complement strand
CTGGCACTGGCACTGGCACTGGCACTGGCACTGGCACTGGCACTGGCACTGGCACTGGCACTGGCACTGGCACTGGCTCGTTGCCGGAGCTTGTGAAAAGCTATCGGGAAGACGACTTGCGGCTTCCTCCGAGACGGTCAAAGCCCTGGTGGGTGATGGGAGTCGTGTCATCCAGACGCGGATGCGATTGCTTCAGTACCGCACGCAGGTCGTCTTCGGCGTCCATGGCAAGAATGGTTTCCTTCAGCACATGCACCGCAGCCAGCACGTCACCGGTGTGAGCGGCCTCGGAAATCGTGTGCATGTTGCGAATGGGGAAGCCGATGGATGTGGCTGCACTGTCGATCCCGGCAAAGGCGGCCGCCATGCCATCGGTACCGGTATCCCGCCCGACGACGTCGATCTGCATGGGAATATCCTGTTTTCTGGCTGCCCGCTTGATCCGGCTGTTGATCTGCTGATTGATGACCGAACCGGTGGACAGGGTAAATCCCTTGCCCATTTCCAACGGTTGCATGTGTCTGCTACCGATACCCGGTGCGGCAACGTAATCGTGATTCACATCAACGGCAATCAGTATATCGGGACTCGTCGCTCTAGCCAGCACACGTGAGCCCAGGCGACCTATTTCCTCGTGGGATGCAAAGGCGTACAGACAGCGCAGCTTGCGGGTTCCCCCGGCCTCGACCAGCAGACGGGCAACCTCTGCCGTGACGAAGCAACCCAGTCCGTTGTCCAGATAGGCACCATGGAAGGTATCCGGGCTGAAGCCGTGTTTGATGGGCCGGTCCAGAAGAATCGGGTCGCCAGGCTGGAGGCCCAGACGTTTGATCTGATCGGATTTGTGCCTGCCATGAATCTGCAATTCCAGATACAGGGAATCCGGTCGAATGCCTTTCTGGCCGTTGCGCTGATCCGAGTTGGCGAAATGGAATGCTCCCACCGCCTCGATGGTGCCACCCTTGAGGCTGCGATATTGACCGGGCTCATCCGGGTCTTCACTGAATACGGTGACTTCATTACCCACCAGGATGCTGGGAAGGAAGAAATCGCTGTTGATCCAGATCTTGCCATCGCTACCGATCTTGCGCACCTGCATCCGGATCTTGTCCGCATGCCCGACCAGCATGAGACTGGGACGGTCATCCTCACCGGGGTGAGAGTCCCAGACAACGCCGGCGTTGCCCAGGTACTGATGCATGTGCCAGGAGTCTGGTATGAAGCTGTCAAAATAGGGTTTCAGCACACCCAGTGTCATCGCTGATTCGAAGCCGACCGGGCTGGGCGCGGAAATGATATCCCGCATGACACTGAATTGCTCGGCAGGCATGGGCGAGGCCCAGGGTTTGGCAGTGCTCATGTGATGGTGGGTGTTCTTCAATACAAGGTAGGTGACTCTGGCGCCACAACGGAAGTGCCATGTTCGGGTCGCTTGTCAGCGAGGCGTGTCCACCAGTGCGCCTGGTTGAATGGCCCAGTCGAAAAGGTGGCGATGTTCTTTCGGTATTCGTCGGTACTCGACCGAATCGATCTGCAGCGGCGGCTGGTTTCTGAAGTTCTTGTTGTCCACGAACCATGATCGGTGATAGACCATATTGACAATGGGGCGCAACTGATCTGTCCGGTTTCCCTGGCCCTTGTGCGTCAGTGCCAGGTCCATCAGATAACACGACCCGGCAGGTACGATCGGTACCTGATAGTCCAGCTTGTTGGAGGCTCGCCGGGAGAGGTGGTGGCTGCCTTTCTTCACCAGGGTGGTTCCATTGTCTTCGTTGACCGAAACCAGAGGTATCATCGTTGTCACGGCTACTGGCGGTAATACCATCGGCTCATCATCGGGCACATGGGTGAACAATGCGCGATGATCCTTGTGGCCGTGTTGATCGCGAGAACCCGGCAGTGATGTTGCACACACGGTTGAACCGATGATGAGTTGTTTACCGAGCAATCGCTTCATCAGCGGCAATAGAAAGGTATTGGCATAGAACTCGGGGCTGTTGAATGCGCCGGCCAGAGCCAGGCTGATCTGAAAGCGGCGATCACCAATCTGCAGAGCGGTGCTGTGTTTGCGATCGGAAAAATAGCGTCGGTAGCGATGCAGGAATTCTTCCCGGCATTGTGCTATCAGGTCGGTTGAAAACGCATTGTGGATGAGCAGGGTGCCATAGCTCTGGTAGAGCTTCTCGGCCAATGACAATTTTGCGGAATTGAACATGCCACTGATCCGTTCTTCGTCAGTCAGGGTGATCGTTGGCACGGTATCAGGCAAGGCAGCCTGCGTTTCGCATTCATGTAGTGATTCAACCAGGGCAAGCTCACGCTCGACCTCAGGAGCCTGATCGGCGGTTGCCAATGTCAGGAAATGTTGCAGGTGTTGAATGGCATCAATGAATTCGAGGCGTTGCAAATGAATCGCGGCCAGTTCCCTGCGTAGTGGCAAGTCGTCTGGTCGAACCTGCACCAGGGCATTGCAGTGCTGTATCGCTTCCTGACTGCGTCCAAGCGAGACGTGGAGTCTGGCAAGTGCCAGTCGTGTATCAATGCAATCCGGTTTGTTCCTGAAGGCGGTTTCAAGCAGTCGACGTGCTCGGTGTTCACGATCGTTCGATAGGTAGTCTTGCGAAAAGCGAAGGCAGTGCTCCGTGCTCTGCAGACTGAGGACATCAAGAATGTCCAGGAAATCGCTCAAGTGTCGACGTAGCTTCTTTCGGGCGACGCCACGATCCTGTCGCGATTCTCCGGGATGGCTGAGTATCGCGGACATGTCAGCCATCAGGCCGGAAATGACTGATCCGGCAAGTTGCCTGTGCAATTGATCACATGAAATCTGTAGTTGTCCCCCGCAAGTGCTGACGAAAGCCGTCATTGCAGCTGCTTCAGAGTCCTCTATCGACACCGGGGAGCCTGCAATCAGGCAACTGACCGCTTTACAGGCGCTGTCGAAATGATGATGCAGGGTGCTGCCCAGCAGTATATCCACGCCTTGTATTGTTGAATCCTCCCGGGCAGGAGTCGGTGAAGCGGGCACGATGGGTAAGTCGCTGGCGGCCTCGAGCAAGGGGGGCAGGAGAAACCAACGAGATTGTAATATGGCCTGGTAGCGTGCCAGGGTGTTGGCTTCCAGTAGCGGTAACCTGTGCGTGACATCGACCCGATTCAGCAGGTCAAGAAACGTCGTGGCAGCAGTGTTGTCGTTGTTAAGCGTGGTCTGACCTGACTGAGCCCTGGATACGGCAATCTCGGTCTGTTCTTCTGCCAGCGCAACCAATCGAGTGGACAGCGTTTCCTCCATAGTGCCTGTACTCAAAGCCATGCTAGCCTCAATGAGACATAAGGACGCGCAGCAGAAACGCGATAGACCGGTGTATACAGTCGCGCACGGAGTGTTTTGCAAACCGTGGCTTGGTTACTCCAAGTGAGGTTTGGAAAAAACGAGTACGCGGCTGTAGGCGCCGGTATAGCGCGAGCCGTAGGCGGTTTCTGGTCGTGGACTTATGTCTCATTGAGGCTAGTTCCGGTTGTCCTCAGTATTTGCGCGCAAGCATTTCCACATACCTGGCGATCGGTAGCGATTCAATGTGCGTGAAAGGAGCCTTTGATCGTGCTGCAAAACTCGCTGATGATTGTGTACCGAACGCCGAAAATCGGCAACGAAAAAATCAGACAGACAACTTTCCTGACACGGGAGGAAGGTTTATATCTCCTGACAGTGAAGGAGGAAAGTCGTCACGATGATGATGAGACGCAGTCTCGTTCGCCATCCTGGCTTGCAATAACCGAGATCTCCGTACGTCTGATTGCAGCAGTGCGAAGACGTATCAAGCGATGCCGTTCTCCTTTTGCCCGTGTACATATTACATGTATCGATCAGGAGGTCGAAACGTGCCTGTTGGTTACGTCCCGGCTTTACCGGTAACGCGAAAAAAGTATCGCATGGTTGGCAAAAATGCGTTGTCGTGGCGTTTCATCTGCGTGTAACATGTATCTTGTCAACGTAACACGGCTTGCAGTAATGGTGTTTACGGTTACCTGTTCAGACCGCGAATGACTCAACTGTCGGTTGCTATGTAGACGAGCCAGGTTTTCGCAAATGATTGTGGAAACAGCAATAAAAATACAAATGGAGAAAAGGGTATGGGAAGCAATTCCAATCTGCACTACGAAGATTACCTGACAGGACAGCAGCAGGATGAGTTTGCCGGCGGATCCGGTAAGGGAAGCGGCAAAGGTTCAGGCAAGGGAAGCGGCAAGGGCTCAGGCAAGGGAAGTGGCAAGGGTTCAGGCAAGGGAAGTGGCAAGGGTTCAGGCAAGGGAAGTGGCAAGGGTTCAGGCAAGGGAAGTGGCAAGGGTTCAGGCAAGGGAAGCGGATCTGGCGGCAAGGGCAGCGGTGGCTCAGGCGGTTGGGGAAGTGGCGGTTCGGGCGGCGGTTCCGGTTCGGGCGGTTCTGGTGGTGGTTCCGGCGGCAAGAGCGGCAGTGGTTGCGACTGGTAGTCTCTGAACCGGTTGTATCCGGACCCGGTCGATGTCAGAACGACCGGGTTCCGCCACAACACACGTCGCAAATTCATAAACCAGCAAACGCATGGTCGCCATTTTCAAACCCGTCAGCCGGATACGAACAGCGCGTCAACCGATCAATCCGTTTCTGCGCGACGTGGTCAAGTCCTTCCGTGGAATGCTGGTCACGGTCTTTGCCTTCAGTTTCTTCATCAATCTACTGACACTGATCGTACCGCTGTATCTTCTCCAGATATATTCCAAGGTATTGCCGAGCCGTAATCTGGATACGCTCGTCATCATCACAGTCATTGTATTGGTCGGTGTCGTCGCACTGGGTTTACTGGAGGCCGTTCGTCGATCACTGTTGCAGAAGGTAGGTGTGCGCTTTGACCACTCGTTGAGCAGCCATCTGCTGAGCAGTTCCATTCATCGCAGTATCCGCAAGTCCTACGCATCTGTCAGCGTCATGCGAGATCTGTCAGGCTTGCGTAATTTCCTGGCCAATGCCTCGATCATCCCGCTGCTGGATCTTCCGTGGACGCCGTTGTTCCTGCTATGCCTTGCCTTTCTTCATCCGCTGCTGGGGGTCGTAGGGCTTGTTGGCTGTCTGGTCATGCTGGGATTGGCCTTGTTCAACGAAAGGGCTACGCGTGAGAAGATCAACGACGCGAGCAATGAATCCAGACAATTGATGGATCGTGCTCAATCCTGGATTCGGAATGCTGATACCGTGCAGGCAATGGGGATGCAGAAGACATTGCTGGCTCAATGGAATGAGAACAATGCAAGATCATTGTTGGCAAATTATCAATCGAGTCAGTTGAATTCGCGGCTTGCCTCGGCTTCCAAGATGGTCCGCTTGTTCCTGCAGGTAGCCATCATCTGTACGGCTGCCTGGCTGATCATTTCCAAACAACTGACCCCGGGCATCACCATTGCCAGTGTCTTGTTGTTGCGTCGGGCTATCGACCCTCTGGAGCAGTCCATTCGCTCCTGGAAGTCGGTCATCAAGGCACGCCAGTCCTTCATGAATATCAGTGAATATCTGGATCACTCATCCTCGCTTGAACCTGATTCCTCGATGCCTACCCCGGCGGGACGAATGGTTGCCGAAAAAGTGAGCTATCGTCGGTCCGGACAGAGCAAAAGCCAGTTCAGCCGCATCGATCTATCAGTAGAACCCGGGAAAGTGACGGGACTGGTCGGCCCTACCGCCGCAGGCAAATCGACTCTGTTGCGGGTCATGTGCGGCATCGTTCCGCCCACTTCCGGTCGAGTGACTCTGGATGGCTTCGACCTTGCCCAGTGGGCGCCGGAGTTGCTGGGTCCTCACATCGGCTATCTGCCACAAGACGTCAGCCTGTTCCCGGGCACGGTAAAGGATAATATCTGCCGATTTACCGAAGCCTCCGTGGAAAGTGTCATCGAGGCTGCAAAGCTCGCCAATGCTCATGAAATGATTCAATTGCTACCGAATGGTTACGATACCGAGATTCAGGAAGACGGTGGCAATCTGTCAGGTGGTCAGCGCCAACGAATCGGTTTTGCTCGGGCGGTTTTCGGTTCACCCTGCATCGTGATACTGGATGAGCCCGACGCCAATCTGGACTCTCCCGGTCGGTCCAGATTGAGAAAATCATTGAGAGAGCTGCGAAAACGGAATGTTGCCATATTTGTCACCACGCACCATCGCAGTCTCGAAAAGCTGTGTGACCGGGTCTATCAACTGAAAGATGGCAAGGTGTCCAGGATCACTTCGGAGTCGGACGTGATAGAGAAGAGCACGCTGGTGCGAGTCAGTGAGGCGGCTGAGAAAGAGGCGATCAATGCCGCCACGCTGGCTGTCACGGAGTCCAGAGTGCCTGCCAGCGTTCACCTTATCTCGGCTGGCAACAAGACCCACACGGAAACCGCCATCGATACGACGGCCACTAGCGCTACGGTTGATACAAGCGCTACGGTTGATACGAGCGGTACGAGCGGTACGAGCGGTACCAGCGATACCAGCGATACCAGCGATACCAGCGATTCAGGCAATACCAGCGATACTACAAGCACGCTCGATTCGGATACCGCACCCCTTCGCCGCCTGCAAAGCAGGATGGCTCGTACGCGTCAGTACAAGCGAGGTTGATGAGCATGGCACGGCAATCGCACGCAACGCAAGTTCAGGCCGTGGAATCCGCCTGCGACACACGAGGCATCGTTCGTGGTGGCTATATGGTCATCGGCATGTTCCTGTTGCTGTTTGTGGTTTGGGCCAGCACCATGTCGTTGTCAACGGCCGCCATCGCACCAGGTATGGTTGGCGTCGAGGGGCAGAAGAAGCAGGTGCAACATCTGAACGGTGGTGTGGTCGAGGTCATACACGTCAGAAATGGTGACCAGGTGGAGGAAGGGCAGGTACTGGTCACTCTGGATTCTCTGACCAATCGCTCAAGATTGAACACCCTCGAAAACGAACGCATTCAGCTGGCGGCCGAGCTGGCTCGCTGGCAGGCCGTCTACGATTCCCTGCCGGAAATCGAATACCCGGCGTGGATGGTATCCGAAGCTTCCCAGGAGCGCGTCAGGCACATACAACTGAAGCAGGACGAAATCCTGAAAGCCCGTCGGCGCGTCTTTGAAGAGACCATGCGTGGTCTTGCCTATGTCCAGTCTCAGGCGGCCGAGGAAGGTTCCGCCGCGCAGCAGCGCCAGGAGACACTCACGGAAAAATACGCTCTGGTGCAGCGTGAGATTCGTGAATACCAGCGGCTCGAAAAGCAGGGTCTGGTGACGCGTGTGCAGGTTTTCGACTTGCAGAATGAGCTGACCGATCTGAAACTGGATCTGGACGAGGCGCGGTCGTTGGTGGGCTTGTCCGAACAGCGACGTGAACAGGCCGAATCACAGATCAAGGTGCTCGCCAATACGCTGCTGTCGGAGGCGGCTGAAAACAGCACGGCAATCGGTCTGCGGCTGACTGCCATCGAAGAAGAGCTGGCCACGGTAACGTCGGAAGTGTCACGCTCCGTGGTGCGGTCTCCGATCACGGGACAGATCCTGAATTCCGCCATCAATACGGTGGGTGGTGTGATCAGTCCGGGGCAAACACTGATGGAAGTCATGCCTACCGGTGAGCGATTGCTCATCGAAAGTCTGGTCGATCCGAAGGATCGGGATGCAATACACGTGGGGCAGCGGGCGGAGGTGCGCTTCAGCGCACTGGACAAGCGCACGACACTACCGGTTGAAGGCATCGTGACCATGATTTCCGCGGACAGCCAGGTTGCGCCCAATGCCCTGTTGCCGCGATACACCGCCACCATCGAACTGCAGGATGATGAAGCCTCGCCGCTGCAACAAGGCCAGATTCACCCGGGGATGCAGGCAGAGGTGCTGATCATCACGGGTAAGCAGACATTGCTGGATTATTTCATTTCGCCCATTGCCAATAGTGTCAATCGTGCTTTACGTGAGAGTTGAATAACCGTGGCAAAAACCAGGTCGCGCAGTAAGAGCAGGTCGCGCAGCAAACGTGAATCGGCCGATTACCGAAGGATTGCCCTGACCAGAGCAACCGAATCACTGTTGCAGAAGCAGGTTGTCGGCATCGAGTACCCGGGGGGAAAGTCGCGTGAGTCCTATCGCCTGTTGCTGGAGTGTGGCAGCTCGGTCATTGCGACACGTCGCTCCTCGTTGCAACTGGCTCGCCGGGAGGTCAGCACACTCGGCGCTCTGAATGTGCACGAAGCGCCGGTACCCCGCTTGCTGGGAACCAACCATTCTCAGATCCTGATTCAGGAGGATCTGGTCGGGCAACGATTGTCCGAGGCATTGAAAGGCGCAGATGCCGATCGCTATCGGCAGCTCATTGGTGCGGCTCTGACAGGGCTGGCCGCCATTCAAGTGGCGGCATCGGCGGAAGGTCTGGAGAGCAAGGTCGACGCACTGGGTGATGAGGACAGCTGGATTCATGGTCTGCTTCATCGACCGCAAGTCATCGGTGACTATCTGAAAGCACCGGCACCTGCACTTGATCAGGCGGCCTTGACCGAACTGCTGCGCATTCGGCAGCCGCGGTTCATCAAATGGGATTCACGGCCGGGAAATGCCCTGGTGACCGATGCGGGGACCGTCAAGTGGTTTGATTGGGAGCACGCTGGAAAACGCAATCGGCTGGATGATATGGCCTGGGTGATGGGGGATGAATTTCTGCCGGATCACCCGGCTGCCGAGCGATCGCTGATCGACCAGTTTCTGCCCCTGTACGCCGATGATCTGGATGAAGGTGAGGCCTACCGATATCTGATGGCCTATGGCAGTTTCCATATGGTTGTTCGCCTGGGGCTGATTCTCAAGCACATGACCGATGGTTGGTGGGACCTGGACAAATGCATTCAGGAAGACAAGGTCGGTGTGACACTCGAATGCGCAAACGCGCTCTGTCGTCGTGGTGCGCGCTGGTCTGCCGAGTGTGAACTGACTGCACCGCTGGCAGACTGGTTTGCTGCAGCCGAACGCAAGATCGCTGAGCTCTAGATCATGACTCATGCCTCATGTCATCTGCTGCGGTCACTGCCATGAACATCGAACTCGTCGATACACGCCAGCAGTTCGATGCGCTGGAGAAGGCCTGGACAGCGTTGTATCGGCAGGATCCGTCGGCCAATGTGTTCCTGTCCTGGCGTTGGCTGAAGCAATTGTTCGACAGACGGGCAGAACCCGTGTGCATTCTCGCCGCGCGTTCTGCCAGCGATAATCAGCAGTACCTTGCCTTCTTGCCACTGCGGTCGCGATTGTTCATCCACAAGGAGCGGCAGCGCTTTGTCCGCTCCTACGCTCTCGCCGGTAACGATTGGGCCGATCAAACGGGTTTGCTGTGTGCCCCGGAGTTCGAGCAAGAGGCCATCGAGGCACTGATTACGGCATTGTCCGACATGTGCTGGCAGTCCCTGTCATTCTCGGACATGTCGATGAGTGAAGATCGATATAGAGCGTTGACGGCAATGTTCTCCCGCCTGGATTATTCGGTACATGAACGCTATCAGACGGATAACGACGGCCAGACTCGGCTGGACGTTGCACCCTGTATTGCATTGCCGGACAGCCATGAACAGTATCTGGCGGGCCTGAGTGCCAATACTCGTCAGCGTTTGCGACGCATGGTTCGCGTGCTCGACAGCAGCGACGAACTGCGCATCGAATTTTCCGCCGCTGCCGATCACGAACAGGATCTGACAGCCTTTGTTCATCTGTGGCGCACGCAGTGGCGTGACAGAAAGGGCGCCAGGACGGATCTTCTGGCAGACAAGTATCGGCGAATCCTGCAGCAAGGGCTGGATGATGGAAATCTGGCGCTGCTGGTTCTGTATCAGGCGGACACACCGGTTGGCATGATTGCCTGTTATCTCGACAAGGCAAGCGAGACTGTCTCCTTCTTTGTTTCGGCACGTGATCTGCAGTTCGATGCGCTTGCCGGTGGACTGTTGTTGCACAGTCGCATGATCGAATGGGCCATTGCCAATCATTACCGGCATTATCACCTTCTGCGCGGAGACGAGCCTTACAAATATTCTCTCGGCGGTGTCGATCAGCCGGTTTATTCGATCAAGGTGCGTCGCAGCGCTGATGTGGAGAAAACCCGCTTTCTGTCTGAAGACTGCCGGACCGAGGCGCTGCAAAAACTGCTTCAATATCGTGAAAGACTCGGTACGAGACAGACACATCGCCTGTACGCACAGTTGCTGGAAAGTTGGCCGAATGATGCGCAGACGCTGACGCAGTATGCCCAGTGGCTGAAACAGATCGGTGAACATCAGCACGCCAACAGCATTGAAGCTTCCCTGTGCGCCGCGGACATCGCCAGCGGATTGCCAGAGGCGAGCTTGCGACACTCGGAGTGTCGGATACCCTGAATGGAATGCCACCCGCCGTAGACGACGGATCATCACTGGATTGACGGAATGAACAGCAAGATCAACATGACATCAGAAGCGGAATCAGACGCAAAAGTGGCGACCGATAAGGCGCTGGATTGGGCTGGGCAATTCGTGGATGTTTCCAGGCACACGATCGTCCGCGATTCCCCCTGGGCCACGACCTATCGAATCAGCGGCGAGGAGAGCGACAGCTGGCTGAAGATATTGCCAGCCAGTCTGGCACAGGCACCCGAGCGGCTTGCAAGGCTCGGCGAGCGATTCGGTCAGTATGTACCGACGGCCATCGCCAGTGATTCCGATCGCGGTCTGCTGCTCATGCGTGATTGCAAGGGCAGGGATCTGAGTCGCAAGGCGTCCGAGCAGGAGCGCACACGGTTGCTGCAGACCTATGCCCGTATCCAGGCGGACAGCTGCGGTGATGATGAACTGTTGCAGACCGCGCCGCTGCTTCAGCTTGATGGCATTGTGGATGAACTGCTGGATTTTCTGAGCCCGTCCGACAAGGCTGCGCGGAATCCGGTGCAAGGGGTTCAAGCCGACTTCTACCTGTCCACATCGCAGTGTGCAGCCTACCGCGCCTTGCTGGAAGCACGCGCGCCAGCGCTGCGTGCCTGGATCAAGCAGGCCGATTCGCTACCCGTGACACTCAATCATGGTGATCTGCGAACGGCGAATGCGTCCCGCTCACGTGACGGTAGCATCATGCTGTATGACTGGGACGAAGCGATGTCGGGTCCGGCGGGGCTCTCGTTGCACGGTCTTTTCAGTGGTTGTTCATCACTTGTTCAGTTGCATTTCCCGCAGATCCACCTGCTGGATCTCGAGGGTCTGCGTCAACCGCGTCGCGAATTCAGCGCTTATCGAGAGACACTGGAAAGCGCAGGCTATGCCGGAACATCGGATACCGGAAAGGCGCTGAGTGCGGCGGCCGTGGCTGGCATGATTCATTACATCATCAGTTTTGGCCGTTTCCCCCGGGATGATGAAAAGTATGTCGAAACGGTTGAGACCAATCTGAAGAAGCGTTTGAGTGATCTGCTGGATGTCTGTGATCTGCTCTGCATTGCCGAATCCGATTGCATCGTGGCATTGGCAGATGGTTATGAGCGACAGGGTCGTGCATGGCGTGCAGAACGGCTGCTTGCCCATCGTGTGCAGCTGCAGCCTGATGAGGTCGGCTCGCTGCAGGCGCTGGGACAGCTGCAGCTGCGGCGCAATCGCGTGTCTCAAGCCATCAAGAGCTTCGAAGCCTGCACGGTCATCGATATCAATGACGCCATTGCCCATGAGGGCTTGGGTAGCCTGCATGCACGCAACGGATGTTACAGCCAGTCGCTTCGACATCTGCATCGCGCCCACACGCAGGCCCCGTCTCCGGATCTGCAAGCCCGGATACAGCGCGTTTATGAACTGGAGCGGATGGAACGGGATGCCGATCTGGACGGTATGGTTCCCACGGTCTGGTTCTCCGATGCCGAGCGCGAAACCGGTCAGGTACTGCCGGAAACCCTGGCGCTGTGCGCCACTCTGTTTCGCAAGTATGGTGTCCTGATACTGAAAGGCGTATTCGATCCATCATTGCTTGATCAGTGCCACGGAACCTTCAAGGAACGATACCAGGCCTATCTGACCAATCAACGACACAAGGATGCCTTGCGCATCGGGGACAAGCGTTTCCAGATCACCATCGATATCAGCAAGCCATTCAATGAGCCTGCCTTGTATGGCAATGGGCTGACTCTGCCGTTGATGAAGGACATTCTGGGAGAAGCCTGCATCCTCGGCTGTTTCACCTCGGCAATGTCGCTGCCCGGTTCCATCGATCAGCGTCTGCACAAGGACCACAAGGCCCTGTTTCACGATGATCCCAAGCCGGTCAAGGAACCCAGCTTCGCTGTCACCATGATGGTCCCACTGGTCGATCTGGATGAACGTGTGGGAACGACTCGTGTCAAGAAAGGCTCACACGTGTACACGAGCAGTCGTTCCAAGGGGATGCCCTGGCAGACTCCGCTGACATCCGTCGGCGATTGCTACCTGATGGATTATCGACTCTCACATCATGGACAAGCGAACCAATCGGACAATCCGCGCCCGATACTGAGTCTGGTCTATCAAAGGCCCTGGTTTCGCGATTACATCAACTTCCACAATCAGCCATCCCTGAGGCTCGCTCCGGAAGAGTTCGAAAAGGTGCCCAAGGCGCTGAAATCGCTGTTGTCCTGGACGACCGAGCCAGGCCCTCGCGACTGACTCTGTGGCTGGCAAGCGCCTGTCCTGCAAGGGGGCAGGCAGTCTGTTGGCGGCAGGACCGGGATGATTCGGAAGTCTTCAGGCCTCATCTGTTGGCGATGATCACGTCAATGGCCTTGTCCAGAGCGGTGTCGCTCTCTCCGAGATAATCCGAGATGACCGGGGCTACGCGTATATCCACTTCAATGCCATGCCCGTCGTACAGGCGGCCGTCAGGGCGGTAGGATGCCATTGATGACAATGCAATCCGGATACCGGAGTAGGGTAGCTCGAACCGTTTGGTTGCGCCGCTGCCGCCGGCACTGGGCAAGCCGACAAGGGTGACTTGCGGCAGATCGGCAAAGGCACTCAGGAAGCCGTCGGTAGCACTGAACGAGCCTGCATTGGACAAGACGACGACAGGCCGATCATAGTGGATCCTTTCGTTTCGAGGCTGTTTCTCCAGCAACATGAAATGCCAGTCGCTGAATAGATTGTCGGGAAATCGCCATTGAGGCTCGAATCGCTGCAGTGCTGTCAGAATCGCAGCGCGCTGCTCCGCATTCCAGTCTGGATGATTCAGTCTGTAGGTTGGTCGATAATGCAGATGGTCATCATCAAATTGTTGGCTGCGGCGATACGCGGCAATATTCGACACATAGGGGGCGGCGTTCTCGGGCAGAAAGTAGCCATGGATTGCCTCCAGCATGCCGTAGCGGCCGCCTGAATTGTCTCTGACATCGATGATCAGGCCATCGGTGTCAAGAAAACCTTCCAGTTCGTTCAGTCTGTCGTCAACTCTGGAATTCTTCATCGCATCGATGCGCAGATAGCCGATATTGCCGTCAAGCAGGCGACTGTCACCCAGAGGCACCTTGCCGCTGCGCAGCCGCTCGGTACTCAAGGAAAAGGTCCGCGTGACTTGTTCCTTCGCATCGGCCGATTGCAGTGTGACGCTGATCTGCTGACTGGGTGGTAGGTCCAGCTCGGACCGCAGGATAGAGACCCGGCGTAGCTCTCGCAGCCCGCGGCGTCGCCTGAGCTGCAAGGAGGCCTGACTCACATGCTGATCGGCCGCTGCCAGCCAGTCATCCAATGCCACACCGTCCAGCCCGATCACAAAGGGGTGGTCGGCATCCAGCAGGCGATTGCTCTCGTCATCGATCGCGATCACTCCGGCGTCGCTGTCGGCCAGTACAAAGGGCAGATAACGTGTGTTCGCCTTCAGGGTCTCCAGGGAAACATCCGCGTGGGCATCACCAAGCCTGGCTATCACGCGGCTCAGCTGACGTGCGAACGCGTCGGTGCTCAGGGTCGGACCCGCATTGTCGCGTAATGCAGCGATCTCCTGTCGATAGTCGAATCCGGTCAGGGTCAGATAGGATGACTGGTCCTCCAGTCGCGACTCGAACGTATCCAGATCCGCCAGCAACTGCGCTCTGCTGAGCTGTGGTGGTATGCCGGGGTGATCCAGCTTGCTGGTGGCCAGTACCGGATCGAGAGAGAAGTCACTGCTGTCCAGCGAACGGTTGACACCGGCAATGGCGATGACGTTATTACCCGTTCGCAGCTGCCCCTTGCGCAGCTGAATGGTGAAATGTTCGAATTCATCCGCCTCATGATCGTCAGCAGTCCAATGTCCGGCCACGTCCGCTGCATGTGCCCTGACGACTTCCCGGCCATTGATATAACCGATGAAGCCATCGTCGTAACGAACGTGGAGGTGGAGTTCATCGACACGCTCGGGATGCTCGATGGTGAAGACATGCCGTATCCTGATACCGCGGTAATTGCCTTGCATGTCGGTCAATTCGGTCAGGTCGTCATCATCGCCATAGCCGAACCCGGCGGGTCCGGAAGGCCATGCGGAATCATCGAAATCGATGCGGCTCCAGGCGTTCGACGTGACCTCGGGTACGCCCTTGTCGAACTTCCAGATCGATCGCGCAGGGATCAGTATGTCGCCGGCGTGGCTGTCGGGCATTGCAAGGCCTCCGGCCATGATTGCCACCAGTAGTCCAATCGTTTGTGATTTCATGGCCCTGTACACGATACAGCCTTCCTGCCGATTTTATCCCACGTTCCCGGATTACAGCAGGTTCTGCAAGCGTTGTTGACAGCGCCGGTTCGCCGCTTGGCAGCCTGGACAAGGCGATGATTTCGTCAGGCGACGCTCCATCGTCGCATGCTTGGCGGAACGACGCTGACAGTCGGGGCCGAGGATGCAGTGTCGTACTGCGGTACGACAGGGCTCGGTGCTACTGGTACATGCGAATGGCAACACCACCGTCGATGACAATGTTCTCGCCGATGATGAATCGTGCTTCATCCGATGCCAGCAAGGTGGCCACGGCTGCTACCTCGGAGGGCTGGCACAGGCGTCCCACGGGCTGGCTGGCTTCAACCTGCGCACGAGCGGCGACGGGATCATCCATACCGGCCAGATAGTTGTCCACGATAGGGGTGTCCACATAGCCTGGAGAGATGGCATTGACTGCGATGCCACGATCCGCGTACTCCAGAGCCAAGGAACGAGTCAGGCCGAGCAGGGCATGCTTGGCGACCGGATAGGGGAAGGTCGACTTCATGATGCTGAAGGCATGGTTTGACGCAATATTGACGATGGCCCCCTTTTCCTGTCGCAACATGTCCGGCAGAACCTGCCGACAACACTGCCAGGCGCCTTCCAGATCGATGGACATGCACAATTGCCAGTCTGCCTGAGTGCTCTCGAGCGGCTCTCTGAAGACATTGATGCCGGCGTTGTTGACCAGCACATCGACAGTGCCGAAGGCGGCAACGGCTTGTTCATGCATGCTGGCGATACTGTCCGGATCGGCAATATCGGTGCCGATGTGGCGGATGCGGGGTCCCATGGACTGGCACAGTCGCTTGGCCGTCGCAGTGCCGATCTCGTCATTCAGTTCCGCGATCGTGACATTGGCGCCTTCGCTGGCGAAACGCTCGGCGATGGCCGCTCCGATACCCTGACCACCCCCTGTCACTACCGCATGTTTGCCTACCAGTCGTTCCATTTCGCGTCTGCCTTTGCTGTCTTGTTGACTTTATCTTATAAACAGATAATACTCCAAACACACTTGGAAACGGAAGAGGAAACACGGTATGCACCAATCAAGATCCATAGCTCTGGCCACGGCCATCGTTGCGATGACCGCGGGAGTCACCGGATCAGCACTGGCCGAGGACAAGCTGATCGTTGCTATCTACAAGAGCGGCACGCAGCAATACTTCATCGATCAAGGTGAGGGTTTTTCCCGTGCCGCCGAAGAGCTGGGCTATGAGGCGCGCATCATCAATGTGGAAATGGATTCGAACCTGGCAATCACTGCCGTGTCCGATGCCATCGCGGCAGGTGCCAGGGGCATCGGCATCACGGCGCCGGACCAGTCTCTGGGGCCTGCCATTGCCACCGCTGCGGCCGATGCCGGAGTGGCGCTTATCGCCACTGATGATCCATTGAGCAATGCACAGGGGGATGCCGTGCCATTTGCCGGTTTTGACGGCGTTGCCATGGGCACCAAGGTGGGTGAGCGGGCCGGTCAATTGCTGCAGGAGAGTGATTGGCTGAGTGGAGACAACTACGGCATCATGAGCGTCGAAGTACAGACATTGTCCGTCTGCAATGACCGTACAGGTGCGGCGCAGGCGCAAGTGATAGCGGCAGGCGGCAGTGCTGACAAGGTGGTAGCGGTGACTTACGACGGAACGGCAGATGCCGCTCTGACGGCAGCGGGTCCGGTCATCACGGCCAATCCCGGGGTTGATCACTGGGTGGTCTATGCATGCAATGACGAGGGCGTGCTCGGTGCAAGCAATGCCCTGAAGAATGCCGGATTCAGTGCGAACGATGTCATCGCCGTCGGGCTGGGTGCCTATGAGGCCTGCCGTCCCTGGAAAGCCGGTATCGACACGGGATTCAAGGCAGCACTGTACATCAGCGGCGTCGATGTCGGCGATGCGGCGGCCCGTGCACTCATCAACTCCATCGAAACCGGTGAGCCCCTGCCTGCCATGACGGTCGCGAACACCACGATAGTCGACCCGGATACCTATGCCGACATCATGTCATGTGACTGAAGGCGTCGTGAGTGGGGCTATCAGCCCCACTCTTGTGTTGTTGCGAGGAGACAATACCCATCATGCAAGACTCTGTTCTGGAAATACGCGACGTCGGCAAGTCCTTTCCCGGGGTAAAGGCATTGTCCGGGCTCTCGATGACTGTTCATCGTGGAGAAATCGTGGCCTTCGTCGGCGAGAATGGTGCGGGCAAGTCCACATTGCTGAAGATTCTCAGCGGTGACTACCAGCTGGACGAAGGTTCGGTACTGCTCGATGGCGTCGAAGCCAGTCATGCCAGTCCACTGGAGGCGCGCCTGGCCGGTTTTCGCCTGGTCAGGCAGGAGCCGGAGATCGTGCCCGACATCTCGGTGGCCGAGAATATCTTCATCGGTGAATACCCGAGACTGTCCGGTGGTCGAGTCGATTTTGCAGGCATGCGTCAGACCGTCAGCGACATGTTGCGTCGCTATGGTTTCTGGGGGCTGGTGGATATCGATGCGCACGGTCGCAGCCTGTCGCCGGCGCAGATGCATATCGTGGAAATCATGCGAGCGCTGAAGGAGGGCGTGAAGGTGGTCGCCTTCGATGAACCTACCTCCTCGCTGACACATGGCGAAACCGAGAGGTTGTTCGAATTGATCCGACAACTCAAGGACGATGGCCTGGGTATCATCTATGTCTCACACCGGCTCCACGAGGTCATGGAAATCTCCGATCGCGTGGCGGTGTTGAAGGATGGTGTCCCGACAGGCGACCTGAAGACTGCCGATACCACCGAAGCGGAGATTGTCGGTCTGATGGTCGGCAGGGAGCTGGAGCACGGATACAAGCGCGAAGAGACTACTCGCGAGGAGATCGTGCTGGAAGTCGAGGGTCTGAGCAGTCGCTGGCATGACGACATCAGTTTTCGCATACGTGCCGGTGAAATCGTCGGTTTTGCAGGTCTGGTGGGGGCAGGCCGCACGGAACTTGCCAAGGTGTTGTTCGGCGAATACCAGAAACAGTCTGGTGTGGTCCGCATCTGCGGCAAGGAGACTCGCATCACCAGTCCGGCTGACGCCATTGCCTCCAGCATCGGATTTGCCCCCGAGAATCGCAAGGCTGAAGGACTGATACTGGTTCGTTCGGTGATCGAAAATGCCTCCATGGCCGTGTATTCGGCATTGTCCCGCTGGGGCGTGCTGCGCAATCAGCAGATGATCTCCGCGGTATCGCCCTTCATCGAACGACTGGAAATCAAGACACCGTCGTTGACTCAGGATGTCGGCAAGCTCTCCGGCGGCAATCAGCAGAAAGTGGTATTGGCTCGCTGGCTGGCAGCCAACCCGCGCTTGTTGATTCTGGACGAGCCGACTCGCGCGGTTGATGTCGGCGCCAAGGTGGAGATCTATCGATTGATGGACATGCTGGCACGCGAGGGTATGGCCATCATGATGATTTCCTCCGAGATGCCGGAACTGATCGCGATGTCCGACCGCATCATCGTCATGAACAATCGAAAGATATCGCAGCCTGTCGAGAAGAGCGATGCCACCGAAGAGCGAATCGTGAACATGGCTCTGGGCACTGTCGCTGCGTGAACCAGTCAACGAACAATACACCTATGAGCGCAACCATCCAGGAAATCACAATGGGTCGAACCGACGGCTTGTTCAGGCGAATCACCAAGGCAATCGGGGCCGAGAACCTGTCTCTGATCATTGCCCTGGTGATCATGGTGACTCTGATCGCGTCACAGACAGAATTCTTCTTCTCCCCACGCAATCTGTTCAACATCGCCCAGAACATGGCGGTCGTCGGGCTGATTGCGGTGGGAATGACGCTGGTTATCGTCTCGGCGGGACTGGATATCTCGGTCGGGTCCATCGCCGGATGTGCATCGGTCATGACGGCTCTGGTGGTGGTCAGTACAGGTTCGGTGGTTGCCGGCATCGGCATCAGTCTGCTGGTCGGGCTGGCGCTGGGTCTGGTCAATGCCGGCATCATCAGTTTCCTGCGCGTCAACCCGGTGGTGGCAACCCTGGCGACGTTCTCGGCGTTCAGAGGTATTGCCTTTCTGGTGGCGCCCGGTGGCCGGCCGGTTGGCGTACTGGATCCCACCTTCGCTCAGCTCGGCTCGGGCCGACTGTTCCAGATGGGTGATTTCCCCGGTGTGCCGGTCGCCTTCGTCATTCTGCTGGTGGTGGCGCTCGGCGCGCACTTCGTCATGAGCTCGACAGTGTTCGGTCGTTCCATCTATTCCATGGGCGGCAATCCGGTTGCTGCACGGCTTGCCGGCATCAATCTGACCAGGATGCGTTTCGCCATCTATGCCATATCCGGAGCCTTGTCAGGACTGGCTGGTGCCATCGTGACGGCCCGTACCAGTTCCGGACAGCCGGCTTCAGGCACCCAGGGCCTGGAGCTGGAAGCCATCACGGCCGTTTTTCTCGGTGGCGCCCTGCTGGCCGGTGGCAAGGGTACGATTGTCGGGTCCATGCTTGCGGTACTGTTGTTGGCAACCCTGTCCAATGGCATGAACCTGCTGGGTATTCCCACCTTCTACCAGCTGGTAGCAAAGGGTCTGCTGCTGGTTCTGGCTGTTGCCATCGGTCAATGGCGCATGGCTCATGCGGAGCGAGTGCAGGCTCGCCTGACGGCGGCGGGGGCGAAGTGACCGATCCTGCGCTCATCACGCTTGCCAGCGACAGATTGCAGGTCAGTGTTGCGCCGACATTCGGTGCGCGGGTCACCGAGTTGCGGGACCTGGCAAGCGGACGAAACTGGTTGGTGTCGGGCCCGACCGTGGGTAGTCCCGACAACGATGCGCAGTACCTGGGAGAGCAGGCCCGAGGTTGGGATGAATGTTTTCCGACGGTCGCACCCTGTGTTCATCCCGACTGGCCGGAACCTCTGCGCGATCACGGTGAAATCTGGGGCAGGCGAACCCATTGTGAACTCTCCGATGCGTGCATCCTGTCCAGTAGCCAGGTCGGGGACTGCCTGTTCCAGCGCTGGTTGATAGTGACGGGCAGCACCATCCATCTTCGCTACCGGCTGACCAATGAGGGCAAGACTTCGCTGCCCTGGATGTGGAGCCAGCATTGTCTGCTGCGCAGTCGTACGGGAGATCGCCTGTTCCTGCAAGGGGTCGATGGTGCCTTGCAGCTGTCCGGCGCCACAGGGCAGGCAAGCGAGACGGATTCATCCTTCCACTGGCCTTGCTTCAACGCGGAGCGTCCCGACCTGAGGGACCCACAGGCACAGCCCTCTGCCTGGGCCTGCAAGGCTTACGGCTCAGTGGCTGAATTCTGTGAAGCCGGCATCCGCAACGAGCAGGAATCCATCCGTTTTCGTTGGGAAAGCTCGCAGATGCCTTTTGTCGGCGTCTGGCTCAACCATGGTGCCTGGCCTGCAGACAAGCCCGTTCATCAACTGGCCTTTGAACCCACCACGGCGCCGGCGGATGACTTGAACCACGCTGCTCTGGCTGGCCATGCCCGATGGCTTCCTGCCGGGCAGGAAGACGAGTGGACCTTGACGATTCAACTGAACGAACTACCCGGTAGACCAACGACAGCATGAAAATCACTGCACTCAAGACCTTTCTCGTGGCGCCACGCTGGCTGTTTCTCAAGATAGAGACCGATGAGGGACTCTCGGGCTGGGGCGAGCCGGTGCTCGAAGGGCATGCGCAGACGTTGATGGCAAAGATCGACGAATTGCAGGATTTTCTGCTCGGCCTCGATCCGCTGAATATCGAGGACACCTGGCAGATGCTGTATCGAAATGGTTGCTATCGAGGCGGGCCCGTGTTGATGAGTGCGCTTGCCGGCATCGACATGGCGTTGTGGGATATCAAGGGCAAGTATCACGATGCGCCAGTGCATGCCCTGCTGGGTGGGCCGGTTCGTCAGAAGGTTCGTTCCTATTGCTGGATTGGTGGTGATCGTCCGGAAAATCTGGCGGAAAACGCCAAGGCACTCATGGCCAGAGGCTACGATGCCTGCAAGATGAACGTCTGCAGTGAATTGCAGATCGTGGATCGGCATTCGGCCATCGATGCCATCATCAAACGGATGTTCGACTTGCGCGAGGCTGTCGGACCAGGGTTCGACCTGGCCTTCGATTTCCATGGTCGCGTGCATGCCCCGATGGCGCGCATTCTGTTGAAGGAGCTGGAGCCGCTGCGTCCCCTGTTCGTCGAGGATGCCGTGGTGTCCGCACAGCTGGATACCATGGCAGACCTGTCTCGAAGCACGACCATTCCCCTGTGTATCGGTGAGCGCCTGCATTCTCGATACGATTTCAAACCGGTCTTCGAAAAACGGGCTGCCAGCGTGATCAATCCCGATACGGCGCACGTCGGGGGCATCAGCGAGATGGTACGCATCGGCCACTGGGCCGAGGCCTACGACGTGGCGCTGGCCCCGCATTGCCCTCTGGGACCGATTGCACTGGCAGCCAGTCTGCAGGTCGATGCGGTTTGCCACAATGCCTTCATCCAGGAGCAGAGTCTCGGCATTCACTACAACCAGGGGGGCGATCTCAACGACTATCTGAAAACCGACAGTCGATTCGAATGCAGGAACGGCTATCTGGATATCCCGACAGGACCCGGTCTGGGCATCGAGGTGGATGAGGACTTCGTCATCGAACAGGCGGGCAAGGGCCATCGGTGGCGCGCACCGGTGTGGCGGCATGGCGATGGCTCCATTGCCGAGTGGTAGCGACCATCAGCTCGGAGAGCCTGCTGGCCCATTTGTCCGCGATTGCCTTCATGCCGGATCACCCCTCCGGCATGAAGGTCGAGCGTGGCATTCCAAGCCCCGTTCAGTGCCGGGCAGCTTGTGGCTCGATGGGGAAAACCAGATCATAGGCCCAGTTGAAACCGAGCGAATACACGAGATAAAACAGGGCCAACGCAGCGTCCAGAATGAAGGCCTCCAGCAGGGAGACTTGCAGATACCAGGCGATGAAAGGCAGTAGCACCAGCAACAGGCCGATTTCGAACAACAGCGAATTGAGCAGGCGCTGCCTGAATGATTTGCGCGCATGCCCCTGGAATCGCATCAGAACCCGATCGAACAGGTAGTTGAAGACGTAGACCCAGAGCGTGGCGATGATGGAGCCGGCTATGGCGACGACGCCGATGTCCTGTAGTGACAGGTCGAACAGCAACAGGCCCATCGATACAACGATAAGAAAACCGATGAGTTCAAAGGAAACCGCGTGGCGGATACGATCTGCGACAGTGCGCATGAGACTCTCCTGAATGGAGTGTCGGGTCGTCCCGATGAAAAGTTGACGCAGACTCAGGTCGTCCTGGCTGCTCAGGGAATGGTATGGCGAGTATCGGCAGCTTGCAAGTGGTGAGATGAGGTGAAATCGATGTTCGCCCGCGGCTGTCCAGCTGGTCACAGAACCGAACAGAGCTTGCTCATGGAGTGGCCTGATGCCCTGGTTTCTCCAGACAGTGCCTGTCAGCCGAGCTTGCTTGTTGGTAACATCGAAAGACGCCTTTTCCGTCCGGAGTTCAATGATCATGAGCGAACCAGAGCTGCGCTGTATCGATTCTCGAGTGGTTTACCGAAATCGATGGATGACTGTCAGGGAAGATCGCGTCAGACGTATCAGTGGTGAAGACGGTCTGTTCGGCATCGTGGACAAGCCGGATTTTTCATTGATCGTGCCCTTTGACGGCGAGCGCTTTCATCTGGTGCAGCAGTATCGCTATCCGGTGGATGGGCGTTTCTGGGAGTTTCCGCAAGGTTCTCTGGAAGGCGAACCCGATGCCTCGCCGGAACAGGTGGCAACTGCAGAATTGCAGGAGGAGACCGGCATCCTGGCGGGTAAGCTCGAGCCGCTTGGCAGGCTGTTTCAGGCATACGGGTATTCCAACCAGGGCGTGCATGTGTTCCTGGCGAACGGATTGCAGGCAGGGGAGGCCAGCCCCGAAGCGGAAGAGCATGGCATGATCAGCGGCGCCTTCACTCGACGAGAGTGTGAGGCCATGATCGATGGCGGAAGCATCGCGGATCTGGCGACTCTGGCCGCTTTTCACCTGTTCGATCGCCATGCGAGACGTTGGGGCGGTGACAACGTTGCAGGATTGCAAACAACCTTGTGAAGACTTTGTCACAAGGCGTTGTGGGGAAATGCCTGTGGTAACTTGGCTGTGTCAGCCATGACGGCTGTCAATTCGATTCACATAGCTTGAGAGCCATTCACGATGGGATTATTCGATTTCGCCAAAGACATGGGCAAGAAACTGTTCGATTCCGAAGACGATGCTTCGGACAAGATCAGGCAGACACTGGAGAGCGATAACCCGGGTATCGAAGGTCTGGATGTATCCTTTGCCGATGGCAAGGTCGCTCTCAGTGGCAAGGCTGCATCGGCAGAAGCCATGGAGAAAGCCGTTCTGATGGCCGGCAACGTGCAGGGCGTGACGGATGTCGATGTGTCCGCACTGGACGCACCCGCGGCTGATGCAGGGGTCGTGTACTACGTCGTGCAATCGGGTGATTCACTGTCGAAGATTGCCAAGACCTATCTGGGTGATGCCATGGCCTATCCCACCATCTTCGAAGCCAATCGCGAAGTCATCAAGGATGCAGACCTGATCTATCCGGGTCAGAAGATTCGTATCCCGGGTGGTACCGCACCAGCAGCCTGAGTCTTCACGCAGGCGGGAAACAGTCGAGTGGCATCTGGAAAGGACGATAATCGCGGCGCAAGTGACGTATCTTCTGCGGGAAAGACACCTGCCGGAAAACGTGATGCGTCCGGATCGGAACAGTCGCCGGCAAGGAAACGTGACGACGCTGCGCTCAGTTCGCGCAGTGAGGTCGACGCCTTTCTCGACGCGGTCAAGCAGACGCCGCCTGTTGCCACCGGCGACGGGCGTGGCCGATTGATTTTCTCACTGGACGCCACTGCCAGTCGGCAGCGCACCTGGGATCGCGCCATGGCGCTGCAGAGCGATATGTTCATCCACACACGGGGCATCGGTTCTCTGGATGTGCAACTGGTGTACTACCGTGGGTACGATGAGTGCCGAGCCTCTCCATGGCTGGGCAATGCCGACAAGGTCATTGCGATGATGCGCAAGGTCAGTTGTCTGGCAGGTACCACGCAGATTGCCCGTGTCCTGAAACACTCGCTGGCAGAATGCCGATCCGAGGCGGTTCAGGCTCTGGTCTTCATCGGCGATTGTGTCGAGGAAAACGTCGATGAACTGGGTAATCTGGCCGGCCAGGCGCGCTTGCTGGGTCTGCCGGTGTTCATCTTTCAGGAAGGATATGAACCTCACGCAAGCCGTGTGTTTGCGCAGATGGCGAAGCTGTCCGGTGGGGCACATTGTCGCTTCAATGAATCCTCTGCCAGGCAACTGGGCGAGTTGCTGAATGCCGTGGCAGCGTATGCTGCCGGCGGTCGTGCGGCACTGCAACAACTCGAGCAGCAAGGGTCGCGTCAGGCTGGAAGCTTGCTGGAACAGTTGTCCTGATCGTCTTCGGTGTCAACCCGGCCCGGTAGCTGACCGGGGGGTTCAGGATGCCCGAGAAAGATGCAGCCACTCGAGATGGCAAGATCCCGGGTGCTGAATCGTTCGGGGACATGGTTGTCTTGTTTCCGTGGAAGGGCGAATAATGCAAGCCCCTTGTCTTTGCCGGTGCCTCTGAAACGACTCGCCACAGGCCCGGGTGATTGAGACAATGGCGGCACCGGAACGCAGCAAGGGCTGGCCTCCTGTCTTGCCAGCCCTTCGCAAACTATTCCGCGTTTCTATCGATCATTGCGGATACAGTCCGTTGCTGTCATAGGCATCTCGCTGCCAGGCACGGATATAATCGATTTCGTAGCGCAGAGGGAAGGTACCACCTTCAATGTCTGGGGTAGGAGCCCAGCCACTGCCCGCCACCAGATAGGTCACGATATTCATGCCCTGGCGCGATACTTGCGGACCGCTGAGGCGTTTGATCTCCACGCCGTCGATGTACCAGATCACCAGTTGCGGCTCCCACAGCACACCATAGGTGTGGAATTGATCGGAAAACAGCTCGCCGGTCGGATTCTTGTAGCTCATGGTTGGAGCCGAGCGGGTTTCTCCTGTGTTCACATCGGCAAAGTGATAGGTCTGGAAGGCATCTTCGTCGCCGAAGGGGTTTTCACCCAGGTACTCGACGATATCGATTTCCGGTGCATGCAGGTTGACACCCGTACCAGGATAGCGGTGATACAGGTAGAAGCTGGACAAGGCACCGAAGGTATCGCTGGTCTTCATGCGTCCTTCCACATAACCGTAGGTCATGTTGAACTTGTCGTGGCTGGACAGTGCGCCCGACAGAAACAGACAACGCTCCTTGCCGGCATCGTCGGTGCCATTGCAGATCTCGGGAAGTCTGCTCTGCAATCCTTCCGGCACGGTGGTCGCCTCGATGGTCAGGATCGAGTCGGACAGCTTGAACGGGTTGTAGCTGAAATCCGGTTCGTCCTGCGTGTTGACAAAGTACTGCTGCTCGCCATTGATGATGGTCTCATCACCCCAGACCAGCTGCGTATTCCAGCGTGCGCTGTCGATGCTGTCGCCATCGAAGTCATCTTCGAACACCAGCGAGAACTGGTCCAGGAAGTAGGCGGTATTGCTCAGGTCATGGGACTGGGCGAACCGGCTCTCATCCAGGTAGGGGTCGGCGTACAGGGGGACGGCTGCACCTCGGTCTTGATGGTAGTTGATGGTAATCGGATTGGAAGGTATGGACTCCTGTCCGGTCTCATCGACAGCGGTCACCTCGTAGCTGAAGATGTCGCCAGGCTTCGGACCAAAGCTGGCGCATTCATGCAGGCGCGTTGCAAACCGGGTGTAGTTGCAATCGATGAAGGAGGTTGTGCTCCAGAACTTGTTGATCTCCGCCTGCGCCAGGGCATTGCCATCGGTCTGATCGCGTCCGACGGTATAGACATGACCATCGCTGCGATAGATGTTGTAGGCAACCACCTCGCCATCATCATTCGACGGTGCCCAGCTGAACTCGGCCCAGTCGTTGGAGACCAGATCAATGCGCAGATTCTTCGGTTGCGTGGGCGCGCCGCCGGCAGTGGCAGTTTCCGGATCGATCTCGAGCAGGGAACCGAAGGGGTCGTCCAGCGTTGGGCCGGGTATCGGTGTTGCCAGCAGATCGACGGCCGGAATTGTCGGTGGGGGCAGATCACCGTAGTCAGGTGCATTGCCGGCACCGTTGTCTGCACCATCAGTGGGCGTTTCGGTTGAACCGTCGTTATCTCCATCCGCTGGAGAGTCGGTGTCAACCGCAGGCGTGTCATCAACCGGGGACGTGGGTGTCGTATTGCTGTCTCCGGAGGAACAGGCGGCAAGACTGGCGACTGCCAGGGATAAAAAGGTGTGGCGAAGCAGGGGATTCATGCGCAATTCAGCCGTCATCTGGGTTCGTTAAAGTGGTGACGAGAATAAACAGCTATGGTCTTCAAGCGGCGGAACTACGTCGTAACTTCGCCGTGAACAGACGCACAGATCGCCGATAAGTATCTCCTCTGTTAGAATCTCGGGTTTGGTAGGGCTGCCGCTTTACCGACACATTGGCCTGCAAACAACTGGATAAATTATGAGTGTCAAGACCGCTGGCGGCTTGTCCGTCGCTTCATCCCTGCACGATTTCATTGTCAATGAAGCCCTTCCGGGTACCGGTATCGAGGCGGATGCGTTATTTTCCTCGCTCGCCAGCATCATTTCCGAACTTGCGCCACAGAATCAGGCGGCAATGGAGCGTCGTGATGCGCTGCAGGCAAAGCTGGACGATTGGCACAAGGCGAATCCCGGTCCGATCGACCAGTCGGTCTACAAGGCCTTTCTCGTGGAAATCGGTTATCTGGAGCCCCAGGTGGACGATTTCAGTGTCGATGTGACCCGTGTCGATGATGAAATCGCCAAGACCGCAGGCCCGCAGCTGGTGGTGCCGGTCAACAACGCCCGATATGCCCTGAACGCGGCCAATGCGCGCTGGGGAAGCCTGTACGACGCACTCTACGGTACCGATGCCATCAGCGAGGCCGATGGTGCCGAGCGCTCTCGTGAGTACAATCCGGTGAGAGGGCAGCGTGTCGTGGCTTTCGCCAACCAGCTGCTCGACGAAGCCGTACCACTGGTGCAGGGTAGCCACGCCGACATCAGCGCCTATGCCATCGTCGATGGTGCCTTGAAATTGACACTCACTTCCGGCAGCGAAGTCGGATTGAAGCATCCCCCGCAGTGTGCCGGCTACACCGGCAGTGCGGATGCGCCCAGCTCGGTTCTGCTGAAGAACAACGGCTTGCACATGGAAGTCGTGTTCGATCGCAGCAGTCCGGTGGGCAAGGCCAGTGCGGCTGGTGTCTCCGATATCATCATGGAGTCGGCCCTGAGTACCATTCAGGATTGTGAAGACTCGGTGACAGCGGTCGATGCCGAGGACAAGGTCCTGGTCTATCGCAACTGGCTGGGGCTGATGAAGGGTGATCTGAGTGAGCAGGTCGAAAAGAACGGCAAGCAGATCGAACGCAAGCTGAATCCGGATCGCGATTTCAACGACCTGCAGGGCAATGCCTTCAGTCTGCCCGGCCGCAGTGTGCTGCTGGTGCGCAACGTCGGCACGCACATGATGACCGATGCGGTACTCGATGCGGATGGACAGCAGGTGCCGGAAACCTATCTGGACGCCATGTTCACCAGTCTCATCGCCATGCATGACCTGAAGAAGGGTGAAAACGATGCACGCAATTCACGGACGGGTAGCGTCTATATCGTGAAACCCAAGTTGCACGGAACGGCCGAAGTGGCCTTGTCGGTCAAACTCTTCACGATGGTGGAAGAGGCGCTGGGACTGGAAGCCAACACACTCAAGATGGGCATCATGGATGAGGAGCGTCGCACCTCTGTCAACCTGAAGAACTGCATTGCCGCAGCACGCGAACGCGTCATCTTCATCAATACCGGTTTTCTGGATCGCACCGGCGACGAGATGCACACCAGCATGCATGCCGGTGTCATGATTCCCAAGGGCGAGATGAAGAATGCCACCTGGTTGTCTGCCTATGAGAACAACAATGTCGACGTTGGTCTGGCCAGTGGCCTGCAGGGCAATGGCCAGATCGGCAAGGGTATGTGGGCCATTCCGGATCAGATGGCAGCCATGATCGCGGCCAAGCAGGGTCATCCCGAAGCCGGTGCCAATACCGCCTGGGTGCCGTCCCCCACAGCCGCCACACTGCATGCCATGCATTATCACAAGGTCAGTGTGCAGGCCGTTCAGGACGCGCTGAAGACACGCCAGAAAGCCAGTGCCGATGACATCCTGACCATTCCGCTGAGTGAGGCGGGGCGCAATTATTCGGCCGAGGAAATCCAGCACGAACTGGACAACAATGCGCAAAGCATTCTGGGTTATGTCGTGCGTTGGGTGAATCAGGGGGTGGGTTGTTCCAAGGTGCCTGACATCAACAATGTCGGCCTCATGGAAGATCGTGCCACCTTGCGCATTTCCAGTCAGTTCCTGGCCAACTGGTTGCTGCATGAAATCGTCACTGTCGATCAGGTGCGCGATGCCATGGAGCGTATGGCGCTGGTGGTTGACGGACAGAATGCCGGCGACGCCGACTATGTGGCCATGGCTCCATCGTTCGATGACAGCATTGCCTTTCAGGCAGCGCTCGACTTGGTCCTGAAGGGGCAGGCTCAAGCGAACGGCTACACGGAGTTCGTTCTGACGGCCAGGCGTCGTGAGGTCAAGGCAGCCCAGGCCTGATATTTCATCATTGCCTGAACAGTGTCACCTGTTTCATTCGTGAAGCGGGGCAGGTGGCACTGTACATGCTCGAAATCGGCTACGTTTTCTTCAGGCTCGGGAATTTTTACACGAATCCGGAGTCAACCCTCTGAGCCGTCTGTTCCGGCTTTGCCTTATACCATCCAATACAACAGGGGAAAAATGTGAAAAAAGCCGCCTTCAGAAAAGTCGGAACCGTGCTTGTAACGAGTACTTTGCTTGCCAGTTGCAGTACGCTGACGTCGCCGTTCAGAGACGCCGATCCGCGTTGGGCCGATTACAAGTCATGGACTCGCCTCACGGATACACATGTCAGCACGGGTAATCCGACAGGTTTTCTGGGAGGCGTGCATCAGGGGTTGGATGGGTATCGCGAAGTGTACGTCAACGATATCGGACGTGATGCACTTCTCGGCAGCGCTCCCTACAACCTGCCTGCCGGCACGGTTGTCGTCAAGGAGCAGTTTGCCAGCAAGGAAGACTGGGAAGCCGGTCGCAAGCCCGGTCACACCGTCAGTGTCAAGGTCGCTGCCGGCGATACCGTGAGCAAGGACAACTGGATCTGGGCGGACAGCTACAAGGGCACTGCCGGTGAAAGTGCTTTCTGCTCGGGCTGTCATACCATCGCCGCCAAGAGTGATTTCGTCTTCACAACCGGCGACTTTCAGCGTTCACTGGACTGAGCGTCCACCGAGCGTCAGAACATCTGCAGCTGCGCATCAGTGATGGCTGCAAAGCTCGTATCCAGAAATTGCAGTATGCCGTCAGCCGCCGGAGCCAGTTGCTTGTCCAGATAATGCTGGTAGTCCGGCGCTGACTGCAACAGATCGACAGGCTCCGGTCCATTGCGCGTGATCAGATAGCTGATGGTCCGACCACTGTGTTCCAGCTTGCGAGCCGCCTGTATATGCGGCGGCACGTTACGCTGATAGTCATCCAGCGCACGACGGATGCGTTTGCGATAGACCAGTTGCTCGTCAAGCTGTCCCGCCTGCAGCTGTTCGGCGGTCTCACGAATGAACTCCTCGAAGGGTTCTTCATGGAAGACACGCAGAAACAGCTCGCGCTGGAAATGTCTGGCCAGCGGTGTCCAATCGGTGCGGGCCGCTTCCAGCCCCTTGACCACCAGCCGTGAATCGGGAGCAATCAATCCGGCATAACGTTTCTTGCTACCGGTAGGCATGCCGCGCACTGTTGGCATGAAGAACCGGGAATAGTGCGTTTCGTATTCGACTTCCAGATGCGATTCGATATCCAGGGTCTGTCTGAGCTCATTGCGCCACCAGACATTCAGTTCATGCATCAGCTGATTGCCGATCTCCGCTGAACGCTGTTCGTCTGCATCATCGCCAATGTAGATGAAGACCGAATCCGTATCGCCGTAGATCACCGGGTATCCCTGCTGTTCGATCCAGTCGCGTGAGCGGGTGATGATCTCATGCCCACGCCGGGTGATGCTGGATGCCAGTTGTTGCGAGTAGAAACGACAACCGGTGGTACCCAATACCCCATAGAACGAATTCATGATGATCTTGATGGCCTGGGACAGAGGTGCATTTCTGTCCTGCTTCGCCTTGTCGCGCGCTGCCCAGAGCTCTTCGATCAGCCCCGGAAGAATGTGTTGTTCGCGAGAGAACATGGCTTCCACGAAGCCCGGCAAGGGATTGTCCCCGGGTACAGCCAGCCCCATTGGATCAATGAAGAAGGTACGGATGATGCTGGGGTACAGGCTCTTGAAGTCCAGCACCAGTACGTTCTTGTACAAGCCTGGTACCGAGTCCATGACATAGCCGCCGGGACTGCCCAGGCCATCGTTGCGGTTGTCGACATCAGGTGCCACGTATCCCGCCCGATGCAGTCTCGGCAAGTAGAGGTTGTCGAAGGCGGCGACCGAGCCACCGAGCCTGTCCAGCGCCAGACCGGTCAGATTGGCCCTTTGCACCGCGAAGGCGAGCAGGTCGGCCTTCTGGAAAATCTCGTTCACCAGCGTGCAGTCGCGAATGTTGTAATCGGCCAGCTGCGGCTTGTCATCCCTGAACAGACGATTGATCTCGGCAACCTTGTCCTGCTCCGAACTGATGAGCTTGCCGGTACCCAGCAATTCATGTGAGACATTGTCGAGCGAGAAACTCTCGAAGTTCCAGAAGCCGGCCTTCAGCAGGTCGATGCCATCGAATACCGCACGTCCCGGTACACGGGCAATGCGTGGCGAGCCGGGCTGCGTGGGTTGCAGTACCGTGGCCGTTTCGCCGCCTCGACCAAGGCGGCAGGGCATGCCGAGGGACTGGCATTTGCGGACGATGAAGTTCAGGTCGAAGTTGACGACGGCCCAGCCGGTCAGGGCATCCGGATCGGTTTCCAGTGTCCAGTTGAAAAAGGCGTTGAGCAGGGCCTTCTCATCGGGCTGGTAGATGAGCCGGTAGTGTCCACGTTGTTCATCCTCACCGCTGCCGATCATGAAAACTACATCGCTGGGGCGATCCTGAGTGCTCTCGCTCTCGCTCTCGCTCTCGCTCTCGCTCTCGCTTTCGGGCATGATGGCCGCGGCAATCGAGTACAGTTGGCGACTGTGTCCGCGGGTCTCGATATCGATGGCCAGTGTACGCAGTCGAGGCTGGTAGTCACCCGGCTGCAATCGCGGCTGTTGCACACGCCAGTGATTGCCCACTCGCTGCCACTCACCATCGATGCGTACCGGCGCGCGAATGAAGCGCTCCATCAGATAGCGATCGACGGGCTTGACGTCCGATTCGCACAGTATTGCGCCACTCTGGCGCAGCTGCTGCAGGTCGCGTTGCTGGCGAAAATACAGGCCATCCACGGCTTCACCGTGCAACAGTGTCAGATCAAGGGGCTTGCGAACTGCACCTGCAGGCAGAAAGACGTCACGGGACCGTTCGATGAAGCACACCGGTTTCTGGTCCCTGATCAGCAGATTTACGGGTCCTTCTGCGGAGCAGGCCCACAGCGACAGCTCCAGGCCTTGTGGCGTATCACGCCAGTGGCGGGTCAGCAGGTAGGCGTCGAGGCTCATGAACGATAGTGTACCTGTCTTGTCGCTGCTCCTGCTGTCCGACCGTGCGGGAAACGCTTTGGGCTCGTGTACCATGCAGGCAAGTCCAATGCACCGCGAGCTCTGCTGCCTGTCCATGTTTCGTTATCTACCGGGAATTGTACTGGTACAGCTGGTAACCCTGGCGCTGTTCTGGGTCAACCGCGATGCCGGCGTTGAAGATCTTTTGCTGCGCGCCGGTTTACCGGCCCTGATCATCGCCTTTGTCACGGCGTTGTGGTTGTCAACGCTGGGACGCATGGAGGCAGAGCGACGCAATGCCGAGCTGCGTGAGAGTCACGCCAATGAACGCGAGAAGCTGCATCGGAAAATCGAGCGCACCCGCTCGGAAGTGCTGCAACAGGCCAGTGCCGACAAGGCGCAGATGCAGGAACGTGCCCACGCGGAACGGGAAAGTCTGGTCAGGAAGACGCACAAGCAGCTGATGCAGCGCGAGCGCAGCATCAGTCGGCGCGCCAACATCAAGGTAGGCCTGGCATTCATGGGGGTGACGGGGCTGGGAGTTCTGATGCTGATCACCGAAATGCTGACCCTGGGGCTGCTGACGATCACCACTGCCGGCGGTGCCCTGGGTGGCTATGTGTTCCGCTGGCGCCAGTCCAGAGGTGCACTGGATCGTCTGTCAGGCGCGGTTGTCGAACCGGGTGAGGACTCCGGTGCAGGGCCGGCCACGGCTGAGTCGAACACGGGCAAGTCGCCCGATACTCCGGCCCTGACGATCATCGAAGGCGAGGTGATGCAAAGCACTGGCAAGCGCAAGCCCTGATGACGGAATGACGTCTTTCTGCTGTGAGGAAGCCTGTGGTAACGATATCGTTCATGTTTTCGGCCGTTGTAACGCGCTTTTTCCGCATTGATCCCTCGCTGGGCCTGTTTCTCGCAAGCCGAATAACCGTATTGATCGCGTCATTCGGGGTAGAACATGAGGATGCACAGTCTGTCACTGTTACTGGTGGCATCTTCGATTCTGCTGGGACAAGGGTCGGCACTGGCTGCGGATTATCCGGAACGATCTCCGTCTCTCATGGTGTCCTACGGGGCAGGTGGGGCTACCGACTTTCAGTCACGCATCGTCTTCATGCTGTCTGCCAACGACGACTATCTTGGGCAGTCGGTAAATATCGTCAACCAGGCCGGCGCCGGTGGCAGAATCGGCTGGAACTGGTTCGCCAATGAAGCACCGGCGGATGGCTATTCGCTGGCGGCCTACAATATTCCGCATTTCATCGCGCAGTCTCTGGAAGGCGGCGTGGATTACGACATCGATTCCTTCGAACCGATTGCCAACTGGGGGGCGGATCCCGCCGTCGTGATCGTGTCTGCCGACAGTGAGTACGACACCATCGGACAATTGCTGGATTTTGCGCAAGAGAATCCAGCCAGGTTGACGCTCTCCGGTGCGGGCTTGTTTGTCGGGCATCATATTGCCGCGTTACAGATCGAAAAGGCCATCGACAGCGAGCTGGCCTATATCCCCACCAAGGGGGGGGGTGCGGCCGCGTTGAACGCCGTCATCGTGGGCGACGTCATGGCGGGTATCAACAATCTGTCAGATGCCTATCGTGCTCGTCAGGCGGGCAAGGTGAAGATACTGGCGGTGGCAGACATGATGCGTTCCAGCGAGTTTCTGCCTGATGTGCCAACCTTGAAGGAAGCGGGCTACGATATCGACAATGCCTCGGTCAATTATCGCGGCGTGATGGTACCTGCCGGTACGCCAGACGAGGTGATAGCAACGCTGGCGGACAAGATCCCGGTGATGTTCGCCGATCCGCTCATTGTCAGCCGAATGGCCTCGGGTGGTGCTCCCATGAAAATCATGAGGCGCGAGGAGGTCCAGGCCATGTGGGAAAAACGATTGGACACGCTGAAAGAGCTACTGGTGAAGCTGAAATAGGTTCATCAAAAGGGTCTTCGATCCGGTATCGCTGTCACGAGGCTGTTCGTCAGCTCATCGTGGCGCTATTGCCGTGGATTCTCGCAGGATCAATTCACTGGGCAGTTGCACATCGGGCAAGGTCGCGACGTTCTTCAGGTGGGTCTTGTCTATCAGGGTATCAGCTGCCAGCTGACCGATACGGATGGCAGGCAGGCGTACGGTCGTCAACGGTGGTTCAATGGCTGAAGATCCGCGAAAATCGCCAATGCCGACCACCGACAGCTCGTCCGGTATTCTGATGCCCAGACGAGATGCTGCATGAATGACCCCATGCGCAATGATGTCGTTGCCGCAGATGAATGCTGTGGGTGGATCGTCTTGCAGCAGGTTCATGGCCACCGCCTTGGCCCTGTCAGTATCGTAGGGGCAGGGCTGGTTCCACTTGTCCGGTACCGAAATGCCTGCACTGTGCAGAGACTCCATGACGCCGGTGAGTCGGTCACGTGCCCGGTCATTGAACTGCGTATCGGGGAACAGCAAAGCGATCTTGCGATGCTGTAGATTCACCAGGTGCTGCGTGACTTCCATGGCACTCTTGCGATTGTCCGTCCCGATGCTGGGTATGCCCTCCAGGCCGACTGCATTCCACAGCATCACGACGGGAATGCCGCGCACACGCAGCATCTCCAGAGCCGCCTCGGGGTGATCTCTGCCTACCAGGGCAATGGCATCTATACGGCGTTCCAGCAGTGAGCGCACGATACCGGTTTCCCGATCCAGCTCGTAATTGTGACTGGCAATCAGCATGGTGCGATCGTGCTGATGCAGCCGAGCCGAGAATGCTTCGATAAGCTCGGCGAATATGGCGTGGTCCACGGTAGGGACAATCAACCCCACACTTCCGCTCATCATGCCATGCATGGCCCCGGCCACCCGGTCTCGGATGTAGCCCAGTTCGCGGGCAGCCTTTTCGATTCTCGCTCGTGTGGGCGGTCTGACGATATCCGGGTTGTTGAAGTATCGAGAGACGGTGGCACTGGACACCTCGGCGCGTAGTGCCACGTCGAGAATGCCGGGTGCTCCCTTGCGGGAGCGGCTGCGTTTCTTCTGTGGTTGTTCCCTGATGTTGCTCATGACGACAGCTTGCCTCTTTCTTGTCAGGTTTCAAACCCTCGGTTGCCGAACATTGTGCCGAGAAATGGTGAAAATGAAAACGTTTGCATTTTTATTTTCATTGTTTACAGTGAAATCAGGTCCGAACAGGAACAAGTTCTATGGAGTTTTTGCAACATTTCGGTGGGGTATTCGAACCTCTGTCCTTCATGCTGCTGCTCGGAGGCACGATCGGTGGTCTGATACTGGGGGCAACGCCCGGGCTGTCACCCACCATGGCAGTGGCTCTGTTAATTCCATTCACCTTTCAACTACCGGCAACTCAAGGGCTCATTCTGCTGGGGGCGGCCTACACCGCGACGGTTGCCGGTGGCGCAGTCAGCGCCATACTGCTGAAGATTCCAGGGGCTCCAGCCAATATCGCCACCTCGCTTGATGGGCATGCCATGGCAAGCGCCGGACGGGGAACTCAGGCATTGCACGTGTCCTTTCTGGCCTCAGGTGTGGGCGGGGTGGTTGGTGTACTGCTGCTGATCTTCCTGACACCGGTGCTATCCCGATGGGCGTTGGCTTTCGGGCCTTCACACCTGTTCTGGATGGCCATCCTCGGTGTGACGGTCATCGGCTCGCTGGACTCGCGTTCCTTCGTCAAGGGCTTGTTGTCAGGGTGCCTGGGACTGTGGTTGTCGATGATCGGTTATGACGATATTCAGGGAGCTCAGAGATTCATATTCCACGACTCTCTGACAGGTGGTGTCAATATCATCACGGCATTGATAGGCATTTTTGCAATACCGCAGGTCATCGAAATGCTGGCGCGTGGAAGATGCGAGCACAAGGTGTCCACGGTCAGCGTGCACAAGCAGTCGTTGCTGGATTCCCTGAAACTGTTGTGGGCCAATGGGCGAGCCCTGTCCATCGGCACGGTAATCGGTTCGATCATCGGCCTGATTCCGGGGGTGGGAGGGCAGATAGCCGGGCTGTTGGCTTACGACCAGACCCGCAAGTTCTCCAACGATCCCGACTCATTCGGCAAGGGTAATCCGGCCGGTGTCATAGCGGCAGAATCCGCCAACAATGCGATGGTCGGACCTTCGCTGGTGCCTTTGCTGACCTTGTCCATTCCGGGCAGCCCGACTGCGGCTGTATTGCTGGGAGGTCTGCTCATACACGGCATCTTTCCCGGTTCGGATCTGTTCGACAACTACCCTGACGTAGCATGGACGTTCATCAATTCCATGCTCATCGGCCAGATTCTGATGGTGATCTTCGGCATCTGGGTAGCCAGCCATGCTGCCAGGGTGGCGCATGTGCCACCGCCCATCATGGCTGCAGCGGTCACCATCCTGGCACTGTTCGGCAGCTATTCGGTGCAGCAATCCATGGGCGATGTCTACATCATGCTGGCTCTGGGCGTGGGGATGTACCTGCTGGAAAAAGTCGGCTTCTCGGCAGCCCCGTTGGTGCTGGGACTGATACTCGGACCCATTGCCGAAGCCAATTTCATACAGGGCAGCATGATCGCCAATGCCATGAATGGCCCCGCGGAGTATTTCCTCAGCGGCACTCTCAATCTGTTGCTGCTGACACTGGTGCTGGCGTCAATCGGCTGGAGCTTCTTCAGCACCCATCTGGCCAATCGCAAGGCTCGAATCGTATCCAACAATGCAGAGGTGTCCCTTGAATCCTGATACTGCCGAGACCGCGCCCCTGTCGCGTGTACAACACCTGGTGCCTGCCGCCGCCGTACTGGCGCTGGCCATGATCGTTGCCTGGGTCAGTTTCACCCGAGAGCCATCCGAGGCCTTTCTGTTTCCTCGCATGATCGCCAGCGTGATGTTGTTGCTGGCGCTATGGAATTTCATTCGAGCCTCTCTGGGCCTGGCCAGAGTCGGAGACGGTCTGACGCGTAAAGGGGTTGGTGCCATCGCTCCGGGTCTGTGCGTCATTGTTCTACTGGTGTATTTCGCAGCCAGGTATCTGGGCTTCTACTCGGCCTCCTGGCTGGCTTTCATGAGTATCTACAGTCTGTATGACCCGGCATCGCATGCATCGCTGGCAGTCTGGGTAAAGCGAGTGCTGGTCACCACGGCTTTCATGTCTGTCATCTACGCCCTGTTTTCACTGCTGTTGCAAGTGCAGACTCCTCGCGGCCTGTTCATCTAGCCTTGATGAAACCGGCACTCACGACAGGAAATCGCATGTGGCCCAAAGGCTCGTCGCTTGCGCCTTGCCCGCGCCTGCCGTCGCGTATTCGGCAACCATTCGATGAACAGACCATCGTGGCTGGTACACAAAGGCGTGTTCGTCACGCATCACCATTCATTCAAACAGCATCATTTCGGAGAAGAATCATGAGGAAGCGTTTTATCGGAACCGCATTGTTGGCCGTATCCACGTTGCTCGGTGCAACCCAAACCATGGCCGACGACTATCCTGAAAGGCCGGTGTCGCTGATGGTGTCCTATGGCGCTGGTGGCGCGACGGATTTTCAGGCGCGCCTGGTATCGATGATGGCGAACAACGAGAATTATCTCGGTGAGCCGATCGTGGTCATCAACAAACCCGGTGCCGGAGGACGAGTCGGCTGGAACTGGTTTGCCTCTGACGCCGAAGCCGATGGCTATACCCTGGCGGCCTACAATGTTCCCCACTTTCTCGCACAGTCCATCGAAGGCGGAGTCCGGTATGACGCCGACTCCTTCGAACCGATTGCCAACTGGGGGGCTGACCCTGCGGTCGTTGTCGTGGCAGCCGACAGTGAGTTCAACAGCATTCAGGAGTTACTGGAACATGCGGCGGAGAACCCCGGCAAGGTCACCGTGTCCGGGGCAGGGCTGTATGTCGGACACCACATCGCGGCTCTGCAGATACAGAAAGCCATTGGCGGAAAACTGGCGTATATCCCTACCAAGGGAGGTGGTGCTGCGGCCATGAAGGCCGTCATTGCCGGCAATGTCGTGGCTGGAATCAACAATCTGTCAGATGCCTATCGCGCCCGTGAAGCAGGCAATGTGAAGATTCTGGCGGTCGCGGACACCCAGCGTTCCGAGCAGTTCCTGCCCGATGTGCCGACACTGATGGAAGCAGGTTATGAGGTAGACAACGCGTCAGTGAACTATCGCGGTTTCATGGTACCCGCGGACACGCCGGCGTCGGTGATCGACTTTCTGGCCGCCCGAGTGCCTGACATGTTTTCCGACCCCAAGGTGGCCGAGCAGATGGCTGCAGGTGGTTCAGGTGTGCAAGTCATGAACCGGGAAGAGGTGCAGGCCATGTGGGCGGCTCGGCAAGAGACCCTGAACGACCTGTTGGCAAATCTTTGATCGGGAGACACGACTATGGCCGCTGATTCGACACAAACCATGAACACCATCGCCAACGAGCAGGCGCAGGTTGACGCGCTGATTGCACGTGCTCGTATTGCACAGCAGCGATATGCATTGGGGGCCGATCAGGCCCGTTTCGACATGGCAGCGCTGGCTGCTGCCTGGGCGCTGATGGAGCCAGCGCGTAATGAGGCGCTGTCCCGGCAGGCGGTCGAACAGACCGGGCTGGGCAATGTACAGGACAAGATGACAAAGAATCATCGCAAGACGCTGGGGCTGTTGCGTGATATCGCCGATGTGCCCACGGTTGGTGTCATTCGCGAGCAAGCGGAGCTGGGTCTGACGGAAATTGCGCGGCCCATTGGCGTGGTGGGTGCGGTGGTGCCGTCTACCAATCCGGCCGCCACCCCTGCAAACAATGTCATCAATGCGCTCAAGTGCGGCAATGCCATCATCCTGTCACCTTCGCCCAAGGGTGTGGAAGTCTGTGCTGTCTTGCTTGACCACATCCATGCCGAGTTCGACAAGCTGGGTATCGATCATGACCTGGTACAGATGGTTCCTGCACCCTCGTCGAAGGTCAAGACACAGCGATTGATGGAGGCCGTCGATCTGATCATCGTGACGGGAAGTCAGGACAATGTCCGTCGTGCCTATGAATCCGGCACCCCTGCCATCGGCGTCGGAGCCGGCAATGCCACGGTCATTGTCGACGAGACGGCGGACCTGGCCATGGCCGCGAGCAGGATCGCAGCGTCGAAGACATTCGACAACGCCACGTCCTGCAGCTCTGAAAATGTCGTCATCGTTGTGCGTAGCGTGCTGGAGGACTTTCTCAAGGAGATGCATGCGGTGGGTGGCAGGTGCCTGAATGAGCAGCAAGCCGAGGCCGTCAAGAGTGCTCTGTTCGATCAGGGTCACCTCAATCGCCACATGATTGCCAAGGATATCGACGTTTTTCTCAAGGTTGCCGGCGTCGACGTTGCCGAGCCGGAAACTGCAAGGTTTGTCGTCTTGCCAGGTGATGCGGTGGGGGCGGCAGCGCCGGAGTCCGGAGAAAAGCTGTCACTGGCACTGACCCTGTACGTGGTGGACGACTTCGAAGCTGCGCTCGAGAAAACCGCTGAGGTCTTGCATTTTCAGGGGGCGGGTCACTCGGTGGGATTGCACAGTCGGGATGATGCGCGGGCTCGGCACCTGGGCGAGACGCTGCCTACCTGCCGAATCATCGTCAATCAGGCGCATTGCTTCGCCACGGGTGGTTCGTTTGAAAATGGCCTGCCGTTCTCGCTGTCCATGGGCTGTGGCAGTTGGGGAGGAAACTCCATCGACAGCAATCTGCACTACCGCCATTTCATGAATATTACGCGCATCGTGCGACCCATAGCCGCCCGGGAGCCCACGGTGGATGAGGTGTTCGACCAGTACTGGGCGGTGGCGGGTCGCTGATTCTCGCTGACACCTGACACCTGACACCTGACGGCGACACCGACAACGCCTGCTGTTCCCACGAATCGCCACGCCGTTTCCTGTGGACAGATCCTCGGCAATCGATTGCCTGAATGGCGTTTTGTCGGTGTCCCATCCTCTTTCAAAAAACCTGTCTGATTCTGCTCTCGCTATGAAAAATCATGGATCGGTTCGTGACCTTGTCGAAGCCCGTGCGGCCACTGATGGCGAGGCGACCTACCTGCTCGACGTGGAAAATGGAAAGCAACTCGACTTCAGGGGCTTGCTGCGCGAGGTGCGCGCAGTGGCCGATTTCGTGGCCGCCAGAGGCATAGCCCCTGGGGAGAGTGTGGCCTATGCCATGCAGAATGGTCGCTGCTGCGTAGTCACCTTGCTTGGCTTGTTGTACGGTGGCTACCGCGCAGTGGCGGTCAACCTGGTGGCTGGCCGGGATATCATCGGCTATGTATTATCGCATTCCGAAAGCCGTTTGATTCTGACGCAAGCCGAGCATGAGCCTCTGATTGCTGACGCTCTGCAATGCGAGGCTTATCATGAGCAGTGTGTGGGTCAAGGCCATGATGGCCGACCCGATATCGTCATTGCCAGTGATGCCTGGCTGGATGAGTGCACGCTTGTCGATTCGGCAAGCGATGACTCTGTTGCTTCTGATGTCGCGGCACAGGCTGCAATGGCTAGCGACAGAAAATGCACAGAGACGAACGTGGGACCCACGAGTGACGGGATTCTCATGTACACCAGTGGTACGACGGGGCGTCCCAAGGGGGTGGTCTTGAGCCACAGCAATCTGCTTGCCGGAGGCTACAACGTCAGTCTGGGTCATCAGCTGAATGCTGGCGATCGGGCGCTGTGTGTTCTGCCTCTGTACCACATAAACGGCTTGTGCGTGACGCTCTTCGGACCACTGGTCAGCGGTGGCTCGGTGGTCATGCCTCAGCGGTTCTCTACCCGTGGGTTCTGGGAGTGGGTGGATCACTACCAGTGCAGCTGGTTCAGCGTGGTGCCCACGCAGATCGCCTATCTCTTGCGCGATGCCGGAGCTCCCGTGGAACGTCCGTTCCTGCGTTTCGGACGCTCCGCGTCAGCGCCCTTGTCGCCCGACGTGCACGAAAGCTTCGAAAGGCACTTTGCTGTTCCACTGATAGAGACCATGGGCCTGACTGAAACGGCCGCACAGATCAGCAGCAATCCCATGCCGCCTGGAAAGCGCAAACTGGGTTCGCCGGGCATTGCCGTTGGCGATGAACTGCGAATCGTGAATGCCGACTTGCAGGAACTGACAGCGGGTGAGGAAGGGGAGCTGATGATTCGGGGAAGCAATGTCATGCAGCGTTATTTCAAGAATGAAGAGGCCACCAGCGAAGCATTGCTGCCTGGCGGTTGGTTCCGCAGTGGCGACCTGGGCAAGCTGGATGACGAGGGATTTCTGTTCATCACCGGTCGTCTCAAGGAGCTGATCATCAAGGGGGGAGAGAATATCGCTCCACGGGAAATCGATGACGCTCTGTATCAGCATGCCGACGTGGTGGAGGCCGCCGCCTTTGCCAGAACGTGCAGGGATTTCGGGCAGCGGGTGGAAGCAGCCGTCAGTCTGAAGTCATCGTCTCTGGTGAATGAAGAGCAGTTGCTGGCCTTGTGTTGCGATAGTGTCGGCAAGTTCAAGTGTCCGGATCGCATCCACTTTCTCGATGAGCTGCCCAAGGGGCCTTCCGGCAAGATCCAGCGCAAGAAGCTGGCGGAATTGTTCGATTCGATCTGATGCTTGCGCCGTGTGTGGCGTCAATTGTCGTGCTTCTGCAAACCATGCAGGAAGTGAGGGTGGTGCTCGGAAGTCTCAGTCGAGCAGGCCCTCTCGCTGATAAAGCCGGCTGGCGAGCATCAGCAGCAGGAGCGTCGCTGCCAGCGTGCCACTCACCGACAACAGAACATGCAAGAGCGGGATGCTGTCTCCCAGCACCGCACTTTCCAGCAGTTGATACTGACTGAGCATGGGCATCGGCATGGTCATCATGGTCGATCTGACCGAGAGGAACTGCAACAGGAAGAATGGTGCCATGGGCACCATCATCATGAGCCCCAGATAGGTCTGTGCCTCCTTGGTACTGCGTGTCACGGCGGAGACGGTAATCAGCAGAGCGGAGATGAACGGCAGCAAAGGGCTGGCCAGCAGAAAGGCATGCGCCAGGGTATGGCCGTCAAAGCGAATCTGCCCTCCCATCAATTCAACGGGGAACAGGCGGAACAGTGTGTAGATGCTGACAGCCGTGAGCAAGCCGGACAATGTCACGAAGCACAGCGTTGCCCCGTATTTGCCGAAGACGACTGCACTACGCTTCAGGGGCAGGCTCAACAAGGGCTCCAGTGACTGTCGTTCCCGTTCACCGGCGGTGGTGTCGATGGCGAGATAGAACCCACCCATGACCATGGACATGATGAACAGGAACGGCAGGATGGATGCCAGCAACTGGCCGTTGCTGCCGTCGCTGGAGACGTCGTTCTCCACCAGATTGAGACTGTCGAAGGTCGCGGGATCAATCCCGCGATGTTGCAGTCGGAGGTTGTTCAATGTACGTTCATAGACCGAAAGAATGGCCTGTACACGTCTGGCAGCCTTGCTCGACGCCTTGTCGGCACTGTTCACATGCAGTGTCAACGGGGCGGGTCTGCCTGCTCTGAGCTGTTCGGCAAAGTCATCGGGTATTTCCAATACAACAAGTACGTCCCCACGTCTGACGCTTCTCTGTACCTCGTCAGGTGCGTCGAGTACATCGATATTGTGGCTGTGCAGGAAATCCATCAAGCGAGGGGCACGTTCGGCATGCAGAACGTTCAGTGATGTGACTTCGTCGAAGTCGATGGATAATTGCTTGAAACTGGCCACCAGCGAGCCGCCCAGCAGCAATGGCAGCAGAATGGGACCGAACAGCAGTGCATAGAAGACGGTCTGGCGATCGCGCAGATTATCGACGATCTCCTTGAACATGACGATGAACAGGCTCATCGTTGCGTCTCCGTGGTCAGATTCCGGGTAGCCTTGACAAAGGCATCTTCCAGATCGTTTTCACCGGTGCGTTGCAGAATGCCTGCCAGGGAATCCTGCATGGCAATGCTGCCGTTGGAGATGATGGCGATGTGGTCGCACAGGGCAGCCACCTCCTGCATGATGTGACTCGAAAACACGATGCAATGGCCATCCGCGGCCAGTTGGCGAATGATCTCCCGCAGGCCTCGTGTGGCCATGACGTCCAGCCCGTTGGTGGGTTCATCCAGCATGATGGTTTGTGGTCGGTGCGCCAGTGCTCTGGCCAGGGCGACCTTGGTTTTCTGACCCTGGGAAAAACCGGTGGCTCGTCGGTCGGCGAAGCCGCCCATGTCCAGTTGTTCGATCAGTTGACCGACCCGTTGGGCGGCGTGCTGCCTGTCCAGTCCGCACAGACGCGCATAGTAGCTGATGTTCTCGCGAGCACTGAGCCTCGGGTAGATACCGGCATTGTGCGGCATGAACCCCAGATGCTGTCGGACGGCCAGTACATCGCGAGTCACTTCATGCCCATCGACGCGAGCGCTTCCACGATCCGGTCTGATGAGTGTTGCAAGCATGCGCAGTGTTGTCGATTTGCCGGCACCGTTAGGGCCGAGCAAGCCGGTGATTCTTCCATCATCGGCTGTGAAACTGACCGAGTTGACGGCAACGACGCGGTCAGCCTCAGCCGTGGCCGAGCGCCTGTTCTTGCCGAAGGGCAGTCTGAAGGTGCGACCACCGGGACGTTTGAAGCTCTTGTGCAGATCCTCGACGACGATCATGGTAGCGGTCCATTGGCATCGACGAAAAAAGGCAGTACTCGCTGACGTTCCAGGCAGCTTGTATCGAGAGCCTGCGCATCTGCGGTGTTGACGAACTGCGCCAGCAGAACCGGCATGCAGCCGTAGGGGGCCTGCATATGGCCCTGGTCACGATTGACGAGATGCCGCGATTGGTTCAGGGAAGCTGCGACTTCATCGCCATAGCCTGGCGGCGTGATGGGGTCGGCTTCTCCCGAGAGAATCAGAGCAGGTACGTCTGATTGCACCGCCTGCCTGAAGTCCTCATCCATGATCCCGGCGGGCCAGTGCTTGCAGGTGGCCAACAGGGATGACACGACCTGATTACCCATGTAACTGTCAGCGGCCTCATCAGGCTTGCCGGCATCATTCGCGATGAACGGTGCATCCTCCGTGCAGATGACCGCGTGATGCATGCCCGTCGCCAGGGAGTTGCCGAGAGTTTGCGTTTGCAACATTGCCTGACGTGCCAGAGGTGCAAAATTGTCGTTGGCAATGGCCTCGTGCAGCATGGATGGCAGAATGGAAGCAGTCTGCGAGCTGTAGGACAGTAATCGCAAGGTCACGGCAAGGTGTTGCCAGGTGAATTCCATGGTCCTGAGTTTGCCGCTGGCAACATCCTCATAGGTGATGTTGCGCGGTTGACGCTTCAGTGATGCCAGCAGCTCGGAGGTGGCCGTGCGCAGATTGCCGAAAGCCTCGAAACAGCCCGATGAGTCCTCGCAGCGCTGGATTATGATATCCAGCGAGCGTTGCGCCAGTGGGGCGATGTCCGGACCCAGTGCCATCGTGGGAGGGACAACCGCGTCGAGTATCAAGGTGCGTACCTTGTCCGGGTAGCGACGCAGGTAATGCAGGGCAACCCGAGTCCCATAGGAAATGCCGTAGAGGTTCCACTGTGAGACACCCAGTGCTTCACGGACGTGTTCCAGGTCCCTGACGGCCAGGCTGCTGGTGAACAGACGTGGGTCATGCGCCAGTTGCTCCAGGCAGGCTTGTGCAGCGTCTTCGAGTACCTGCGTGTCGTCATCGAACTCGATGCCCAGCGAATCATCCGCCTGCGGGCAGGAAAGAGGCGATGAGTCGCCGGTGCCACGCTGATCGACGAGAATGACGTCATGATCCTGCATGATGTGACGGAAAGCGAAAGCCACTGCCGGAAACGACTCGATTGCCGATTGGCCCGGCCCTCCTGCCAGCAACGTGAAAGCGTCGGTAGATGCGGATTGTCTGCGAGCTGGTATACGAGCGATGGATAGCGCCAGGCTGCCGGAGTCGGCGGCTTCGGGGTTCAATGGCACAGACAAGGTCGTGCATTGGGCGACCAGCTTTGCAGCCCCATTACCGATGGAGCAATCGCTGAAGCCGAGTGTCGAGTCCAGGGTCTTGGCACCGGCTGCGTATGCCGTCGGATGTCCGGCAAGGCCAGCAAGCAACAGGCAACTGATTGCCAGCACACTCTGGACTCTGGTGCCGAGTGGGTTCCTGCACCGGGAGGGACACGGTGGCAATGCGTTTATCCGGTTCAATGAGCTGATTCTAGAAAGCGCAGGTGAATGGTGTCGCGAACATCATGAAGTCTCGTGACACAGATGGCACAAAAGACGTCGGAAGATGGTCAATACCTGCAAGGCACAAGCCAATATGGCAGTCCGGCAGCGTTCGATTCAACCGGTCAGCTACGTGGCGAGCCCGATGTCAGAGCTCCTCGAGAACATCCTCGAGTTGACGCCTGGCGTTACCCACCCAGTCATCACGTTCGATGCGGTCAGGCACGATCTGCAGGGCGTTGGCGATGGTTTCGATCTCGTGATGCTTGAGTTTGGCCAGCTGCGCATAGCTGGTGATACCCAGGTCGTTCAGGGCCTTCTCGGTCGATGGGCCGATACCGACTATTTGCTGCAGATCATCCTGTTGCTCGACCGGTTCGAACGAACTCGCGTCGTCCTCGTCCGAATCCTGACGGGATACCGCATCATCGAGACCGTTCAGGAATTCATCTTCCTCCAGCTCCGAGTCGATCTCTTCCAGTAGTTGCTCATCCACTTCGATGACCTGGTCAAACGGATCGATGACGCTGTCGTCTCCGGCGATGTTGTCCGGGGATTTCGTTGCTGTGGATTTCGGGGTTCGAGGCGGTGGGGCATCAGCGTTCAGGAAGATGACTGACGAGTTGCCCGGCCCTTGAGTGGGCAGGGGGGCGCTGGCAGGGTTGACGGACGTATCTTCGGCAGCACCGAATCTGACCGCATCCGCATCCGCATCCGCATCCGCATCCGCATCCGCATCCGCATCCGCATCCGCATCCGCATCCGCATCCGCATCCGCTTTCCCCTGGGCATCCGAATTCGTCTCTGCACCGGCATCTGCAGGGTTTTTGGCATCCTCTGCCACAAGAGGCGCGGATGCCCAGCTGCTGACATTGCGAGCGCTCGTGATGACCGCCTGTCGTGCGGCGTTCTCCTTTACGGCTGAGTCAGCTGGTCGGTCGGTCTCGACAGCCGCATCGGACTGGGCGTCGAATTCATCGTCGGCACTCGGATCCTTGCCGACCACCGCATCGTCGGCATCGTCCACTTCAGTATCCGACTTGCCGTCGGCCTGCGAGATTCTGGTGGTGTTTTCCAACTCGGCATTGCTGCCTTCGGTGGACTTGGACAGCAAGGGGTCGGCGATACCCATTTCCCGGCGGGCATTGTCCAGTTCGGCGTGCTGACGCTTTAAAGTCTGTTCCTGGTCTTCCAGATCCTTCAGTTTCTGTGTGAGCGTCTGGTTCTGGGTAGTCAGATCGCGAATCTGGGATTCATGCCGCTTGATCATCTGGCTGACCAGCAGCTGTGATTTTTCCAGATTGGAGTTCAAGCGGGGAATCTGCTGATTCGCTTCGCGAAGCTCCGAAATCTCGTCGTGTGATTGGCGCTGCAGTTCGTCGTAGTCATCCGTCAGCATGGCGATTTCGGAATTCAGATGGGCCACTTGCTGCCGTTGCCTCTGGATGGCGTTACGCAACTGGCCAGCTTCCCTGACCTGAGTGGCCCGATGCAGCAGCCAGCCCAGCGCCCCGCCGACAACGGCTGCGAGGAGCAGTGCCACGATGATTTGCGACAATAAATAGATCACGATCGTTTCCGCATGGCTTGGTTGCTAGTCAACATAACTGATTTCGATCCGGCGATTACGAGCGCGACCGGTTTCCGAAGCGTTATCGGCGATCGGTTGCGTGGCGCCGTAGCCTTTGGCAATCAGCTGATTGGGAGAGACATTCCGGGCTTCCAGATAGCGCACCACAGCCTCCGCACGTTCCTGGCTCAGGCGCAGATTGACCGAGTCCGGTCCGGTGTTGTCCGTATGACCTTCTATGCGCAGGCGCTTTTCCGGATTGCTGCGCAGCAGTTCGGCCACCTGATTCAGGGCGATATCACTGCCCGGTGTGACGGTATTGCTGCCCTGCTGAAACGCAACGGAGGAGGTGTCTATACGTGCCAGTGCCTGCAGAAACAGGCGAGTCTGCTGGAGTTCGGTTTCGACCGGATCGAAGCGCGTCATGTTGTCGCGCACGATACGCACACCCTGGATCTCTCTGAGTTGCTCCAGCAGCAGGGCAACGGACAGGCGCTGGTCGATGCTGCCGGTCAGCTCCAGGTCTCGACCATTGATAGCCACGTTCATGTCACTGAATCCGGCGGCGCTGATTTTCTCCTGCGCCTGATGGAGCAGGGAGGCGGGAATGGTTGTCATCGAGCGGGCAATCAGCACCACCAGGCAGACGCTACCGAGCAGCACGACAAGCCAGGGCCAGATGCTGGGACGCTCGGCGTCAGGAAGATTGAAATGTAATGTGTGCGCCGACATGGCGCGGATAATAACACCCTGCGTCCGTCAACAGAATACGTGCGTGGCACGGGTGTGTAACGGTGTGTCGTTCATGCGGTGAGCTGGTGACGTCTGCCCCATCCTGCAGTCAGTCCGTATGCGCTGATGTCCTGCGGGCTCGGAACAGGCTTGAACTTCAGGCCGTGGGTGCGCTGGCTTCGTTGCTGCTGCGCAAGCGGGTCAACCTGGCCGAGTCTCGATTCGATACGGGGGCAACCGCATCATCCGGGGCATCGGAACGCGCCTGATCAACCACGCTGACGGTGACCGGATCGCCGGTGCCGTAGGACTTGGGTTCGGGGGCCTTGATGGTCTGGACGGTCGGGCAGGCTTGCTCCAGCCGTTCAAGGTGAGCGTTTGCCTTGCGGGCAATCTCGGTTGCCATGACAGCGGCCTCGTGCGCCTTGACGGCATCCAGACGCAACCGTGAGGTTTCCGAATAATGTTGCCTCTTCTGGACAGTGAGCAGATCGTCTGCCGCCTTGCAGCGCGCGTTGGCTTCCTGCAGCTTCTGCAGCGTCATCTTCAGGAGTTTGTCCTTTCGTTCCTGCTGCGAGGCATAATGCTCCAGTGTTTGGAGTGATGCTCTGGCGTCCAGCAGTTCCAGCGCCTGCGCGTTTCTGTCACGCAGGGCCTGACGCTTGATCGTGCGGGCACGGCGAGCGCCGATCGCATAGCCGACAAGCAGGCAGGCACATCCGACAAGTATGCTGGGTATCAAGTCTATCCACTCCATGGGAATATTGGTCCGCATCGCTTCGGGAATACGTTGTTCATGCTTCTACAGCGTCAATGCATCATACAAAATCAAGTGTTACATGGTAGATATCGACGCAAAAAACATGAAGTGAGTCACTTTTATTTTGCCGTTTATCCAGAGCCGCTGATCGAGCGGATGCCGATATCTGTTTGTGAAACAGTCGAGTAGGCAACGAATACAATGTTCTTCCTCATCGAGCAGACGATGAGCCTGGGTTGCCGTTCATGACGGACAGACAGCCATTCATCCACCTTTTCAGTTACCGGGGCAGACACCAGTGGACAATAACGAATTCAATCGGCGCATTCGCTACGCCTTGCGACTTGACGATGCAGAGACCCGTCGTCTGATGTCCCTGGGCGAACTCTCTGTCAGCGAGGAAGAGGTTGCCGGTTTCCGCTGCAAGGAAGAAGAGGCCGGCTATCAGGCATGTCCGGATGCCGCCTTGCTGGCCTTGCTCGATGGACTGATTCTGGATCGTCGCGGACCACCACCCGCCAGTGCCGGTGGCAGTGAAGGTGCAGCTGCCGGGGCAGCATCGAATACGGGCGATGCCTCGCCAGAGATCGTCGTCAACAACAATCTGGTGCTGAAGCAATTGCGTATTGCCCTGTCACTGCGGTCGGATGATATTCATGCGCTGATCACCGCAGGCGGCGGCAAGATCGGCAAGACAGAGGTGGGTGCATTCTTCCGCAGCCCGCAGGCACGCAATTACCGACGATGCGGAGACCAGAGTGTGCGCTGGTTCCTCAATGGCCTGGCAGCCAGGCGAGACGAGTAGCAAGGTAGTTCATGATGCGCCGAGTCAACCTGACAGACAGCGCAATCGGCTCAGCAATTTGTTACATTTAACCAAGCCTTGTCAGGTTCGTCTGACCTACCGGCTTGATCTTGTCGTTTCACGTTCAGCCGGCCGGTTGGCGGCTACGTGAAAACAAATTCCAATGAATAGGATCCTCTCATGAAAATTAGCATAGCAATCAGCAGTTGCCTGCTGGCCGCTGGGCTGTTCGCAGGCGCCGCCCAGGCTCAGCAGCAGTTCATCTCCATCGGTACCGGCGGTGTCACAGGCGTCTATTACCCCACTGGAGGTGCCATCTGCCGCCTGGTGAACAAGGGTCGCAAGGATCACGGTATTCGCTGCTCTGCGGAATCCACTGGCGGTTCCATCTACAACATCAACACTGTCAAGGCAGGTGAACTGGAGTTCGGTGTTGCTCAGTCCGACTGGCAGTATCACGCTTACAACGGAACTTCCCAGTTCGAAGATCAGGGCAAGTTCGACAAGCTGCGGGCCGTGTTCTCCGTGCATCCCGAACCCTTCTCGGTATTGGCGCGAGGCGGCAGTGGCATCGAATCCTTCGAAGATCTCAAGGGCAAGCGGGTCAACGTCGGCAACGCGGGCTCCGGTCTGCGGGCGACGGCAGAAGTGGTCATGGCTGCCTATGGCATGACCATGGACGATTTTGCCGTTGCCTCCGAGCTGAAAGGTGCGGAGATGTCTCAGGCACTGTGTGATGACAAGATCGACGTCATGATCTATGCCGTGGGCCACCCGGCTGCCGCCATCACCGAAGTCACCAACACCTGTGATGTGGATTTTGTCGACGTCACCGGTCCGGTCATCGACAAGCTGATCGATGAGAACCCCTTCTACCGTAATGCCTCCATCCCTGCCGGCATGTACAAGGGTCAGACAGAAGACAACCAGACCTTCGGTGTCGGTGCCACCTTCATTTCCTCGGCCGATGTGTCTGAGGACGTGGTCTATGTGGTCGTCAAGGCGGTCTTCGACAACTTCGAGGACTTCAGGAAATTGCACCCTGCGTTTGCCAATCTGAAGGAAGAGGAAATGATCAAGGACGGTCTGTCGGCTCCTCTGCACGATGGCGCCGTGAAATACTACAAGGAACGTGGCTGGATGTAAGCTGCGCAGTCTGATCCTTGACTGAAAGGGGTCTGGCAGGCAGCTCGAGCTGCCTGCCGGGCAATGTCCCTGTCAGAATCCCTTGCAACACATTGACAGCAGCAGAATCCAGCCGATGAATGCAACAGCCACGAAAGACGGCGATTCGGGCAGTACGCCGGATCTAGACTCCTTTACCGCCATCGATACCGGCGGCAGAAATCCCGCCGGTGGTGTCGGTCTGTTCATTGCCATCGTTGCATTTTCCTGGAGCGCCTTTCAGCTCTACGTCTCTTCCAGTCTGCCGTTCTGGTTGTCCGAAGAATACGGCATCAATCTGGTCTTCAACGGCAGTGAGGTGCGAGTCATCCATCTGGCCTTTGCCATGGCACTGGCCTGTCTGTCCTATCCCTTGTTCAAGTCCAGCCCGGCGCATCGTGTGCCAGCCTATGATTGGGCGCTGGCGGCCGGTAGTGTCATCTGCTGCCTGTATCTGGTCGTCTTCAAGGACGATATCGCCACGCGTGCCGGCTTGCCGACCACAGGCGATCTGCTGGCTTCAGCGTTCGGACTGGTGCTGCTGGCCACCGCGGTCTTCCGCTCGCTGGGCCTGCCCATGCTGATCGTGGCCGGTGTCTTCGTGCTCTATGTGTTCTTCGGTGACGCGCAGTTCCTGCCCGATGTGGTGCAGTGGAAGGGCGCCTCGTTCGGCAAGGCCATGTGGCATTACTGGATGCAGAGCGAGGGCGTGTTCGGTGTCGCCCTGGGGGTGGCCTCCTCCATGATCTTTCTGTTCGTCCTGTTTGGTGCGCTGCTGGAGCAGGCCGGGGCGGGCAACTATTTCATTCAGCTCGCCTTCGGCGCGCTGGGACATTTTCGAGGCGGTCCTGCCAAGGCGGCCGTCGTGGCCTCGGCGCTGAGTGGCATCTACTCGGGCTCCTCGATTGCCAATGTCGTGACCACGGGTACCTTCACCATCCCGCTGATGAAGCGCACCGGGTTCTCTGCAGAGAAGGCGGGTGCGGTGGAAGTGGCTTCATCCACCAACGGCCAGTTGACGCCGCCAGTAATGGGGGCAGCTGCCTTCCTGATTGCCGAATTCACCGGCATTTCCTATCCCGAAGTCATCAAGCACGCTTTGCTGCCGGCACTGATCTCCTATATCGCACTGGTCTACATCGTCCATCTGGAAGCGCTGAAGCTGGACCTGACCGGTCTGGAAAAACCGCCAAGCCACGTAACCGCCATGCAGAAGCTCATCGGTTTCCTGTTCGGCTTTCTGGCCTTTGTCGCCCTGGGAGGCATCGTCTACTACGGCCTCGGCTGGATCGGCCGGGCTTTTCCCGGCATGACCTTCGTCGGAGCGGTTGCCATTTTCCTGCTGGCGTATCTGATTCTGATCGTCATCAGTGCGCGTCGGCAAGACCTGCACATGGACGATCCATCAGCGCCACTGATCACCTTGCCCAAGACCGGCGAGGTTGCACTGACCGGCCTGTATTTCCTGCTGCCGATCATCATCCTGTTGTGGTGCATTCTCATCGAGCGATTGTCGCCGGCGCTCTCCGCCTTCTGGGCGTCCATGGCCATGATCTTCATCGTACTGACGCAGCACCCGCTGAAGTCCCTGATCCGTGGCCGTTCGCATCCTGACAGAATCAGTCTGGCGTCATCGGTAAAGCTCGGTTTCGCCGACTTCTGGGCAGGCATGATCGGCGGTGCGCGCAGCATGGTGCCCATCGGTGTGGCTACCGGTGTTGCCGGCATCATCATCGGTACCGTCTCGCTCACAGGTGCACATCAGGTGGTTGGTGAGTTCGTCGAATTTCTCTCCGGTGGCAGCCTGATCGTCATGCTGCTGCTGGTCGCGGTCATGAGTCTGTTGCTGGGCATGGGGTTGCCCACCACGGCCAACTACATCGTGGTGTCGTCATTGATGGCGCCGGTCATCGTGTCCGTAGGCGCGCAGCAGGGGCTGGTGGTACCCTTGGTGGCGGTGCACATGTTCGTGTTCTATTTCGGCATTCTGGCCGACGATACACCGCCGGTGGGACTGGCCGCCTTTGCTGCCAGTGCCATTTCCGGTGGTGATCCGATCAAGACCGGTCTGCAGGGTTTTGCCTACGACATCCGTACGGCCTTGCTGCCATTCCTGTTCATCTTCAACACCGAGCTGCTGCTCATCGATGTGACACTGGGCAAGGCGATTTTCGTCTTCATCGTTGGCGTCATTGCCATGATGCTGTTCGCGGCGGGCACCCAGGGCTATTTCATGGCGCGCAGCAAGATCTGGGAATCCGTGCTGCTGATGCTGGTGGCCTTCACGCTGTTCCGTCCCGGTTTCTGGCTGGATCAGGTGCAACCACCGTACGAGAATCTGCCCGGTACCGAGCTGGTGCAACTGGCGGAGGAACAACCCGTGGGTGAGCCGCTGCGGCTGCGCATCGTCGGCCCCGATTTCGATTATCCCGACAAGATGGCGAGTCTGACGGTTCTGGCCGATCTGGGCGAGGCCGGTGATGGTGAAACCCGCCTGGAGAATGCCGGGCTGGTGGTAGTGATGGATGAGGAAGGGGCGACACTGGAAGAACCCTTCCCTGGCACGCCGTTTTTCCAGACCTTGCAGATGTTCGATTTCTACGGTGACACATTGGTGCGAGTCGAGACGGTGCAGATCCCGGCCGAGCGCCTGTACAAGGAAGTGTTCTACATTCCTGCGCTGTTGGTGCTCGGACTGGTGGTCTGGCTGCAGCGACGCCGGCAGACCAAGCCTGCCTTTTTCGGAAATTTCTGACGTCCTTTACCATGCCCGAATCCGATCTGATCATCGACGACAATCGCGTCGTCTCCATGCACTACCAGCTGACCAACGGCTTTGGTGAGCTGATAGACAGCTCCCAGGGCGATCTGCCATTGGTGTACATGCACAATACCAATGCCCTGTTGCCGGCGCTGGAGCGTGAGCTGACTGGCAAGCGGGCGGGTGATCCGGTGGCGGTGACCATCTACCCGGAAGACGCCTACGGCTATCCGGACGAATCCCTGATTGCCGAATGGCCCAGAGAGCCAATCGAGAAAGTACAGGAGCTGGTGGTCGGCATGCGTTTCAAGGCCCTGGGCAAGAACGAGGGCGAATCACAGATGGTGACCGTGGTGGAAATCCGTGACGATACCGTGGTGCTCGATGCCAATCACCCTCTGGCCGGTCAAGTCCTGAATTTCACGGTTGCCGTGGTGAGTGTGCGTGAACCGACTCCGGAAGAGCTGCAGGCAGGCTTTGCCACCAGCACGAATCCGCCCGCGGGAGACGCTGGCGATTCGCTTGCTCAGTCCTGACGTCAGGCTGGTCGTCGTTCGTCAGGATGCCTTGCGAAAGGGGATGGCGGGCAGGCTTGTCGCTGGCGTCTTGTCGGCTATATCCACGTCTTCATCGCTGCGTACCTCCAGCTCGTCCGCCAGTTGCGTCAAGGGTGTCGGCATGCGCAGGCCATAGCCCTGGGCAAAGTCTACCTTCATCTCTCTCAGGCATTGCAGCGCGGCATCATCCTCGACGAATTCGGCGATGGTTCGCGCCCCCACGGTATGTCCGATCTGATTGATGGCAGCCACCATGTCCCGGTCAACCGTGTCGTCTGCAATATTGCGAACCAGCGAGCCATCTATCTTCAGGTAATCGAAAGACAGCTCCTTCAGGTAGGTGAAGCTGGAAAAACCGGCGCCGAAGTCATCCAGTGCCAGCTCGCAGCCCAGGGCACGGATGCGTTCGATGAAGACTCTGACCTTTTCGAAATTGCGTACGGTAGCGCTTTCCGACACCTCGAAGGCAATGTGCGAGGGGTCGATGTCACCGCGACTGAGTCGTTCCACGATGAAGCTGCTGAAATCGTCGTCGGTAAAGGACAGTCCGGAGAGATTGACCAGCAGGCGAGGGATGACGTGCCTGTCCTGGTGTTCGGCCAGCCAGTCGATCACCTGGGTGAATACCCACTGATCGATCTCGGTCATGATGTTGTATTTCTCGGCAATCGGAATGAACCGCGCTGGCGAATACAGTTCACCGTTTTCACTGCGGATACGCAACAGGATCTCGCAGTGCGCCATCTTCATCGAGCGCTCTTCGATCTCGAACACCGGCTGGTAGAACAGTGACAGGCGATCGTCGGCCAGTGCCTTGCGAATGGCCTGGATGCCGGCAAGGTTGCTGCGGTACTTGACCATTTCGGCGTCGTCATCCTGTGTCACATGCACCCGGTTCCGACCGGACTGCTTGGCGACATAACAGGCCGAGTCGACGTCAGCCAGTACCCGTTCCATGTTCTGTATCTGACCATCGATGGGAGTGACACCCACGCTCAAGCTGACCTTGAAGCTTTGCTCCTCGTACATGAAGGTGAATTCGCTGACGATGACTCGCAGGTCTTCAGCCAGACTCTGGATATCCGGGAAACTGCGCCCCTGGGCAATGATCGCGAATTCATCGCCACCGACCCTGGCAAACAGATCGCCACGGCGCAGTCGCTTCTGCATCATCTGCGTCAGCTGGATCAGCAACTGGTCGCCGGCATGATGGCCACAGGTATCATTGACGATCTTGAAACGGTCCAGATCGATGTACAGCAGGCCATGGGCATCGTCGCTGCGCCCGGCATTGTCGATGGTGTACTGCAGATGCTGTTCGAACGATCGCCGATTGTGCAGACCGGTGAGGTCGTCATGGTTGGCCAGGTGGGCGATGCGCTTGTTGGCTCGCGCCACGCGCGCAATGACCGTGCCCGAGATGATCATCGACAAGGCGAAGGCGGCGCTCACCAGATAGATCATCAGGCGCTGGGTTCGCTGATAGGTTGTCTGGTTGTTCTCCAGCGCCTCTTCAGCCAGTACCTTCTCCAGCTGCACCAGGTCGTTCAGATGGTTGAGCAGGACCAGTTCGTGCAGTTGCACCTCGTTGAGGACGCTCTTCTGGGCAGCCAGGTTTTGCTCATTGGAATGAATCTCCGAATTGGCGCGCTCGTAGGCATTGGCCACCCGCGCATCCGCCTCGTTGATTTCCTTCAATATGGCCTGCTCCCGGGCATTGGCAGACAGTTCGGTCAGTTCCTTGCGGGTGGTCTGGTAGCTGTCGGTATGCTGAATCAGCTTGTCGAAGATGCGCTGGCGTTCAACCGTGTCATCGGTCTGCACCAGCGAACGCACGGCAGCAGAGCGCATGCGAATGACGTTGCGCATGTGATAGGCCCGGCTGGTCTTCTGCTCGGTGTCGAGGATCACATTGGACATGCCGACATTGACGCCCTGCAGGGTGGTCATCGACAGCCAGGTCGCCAGGATCATCAGCGAGAACACAAGCAGGAAACCGGCACCTATCAGCAACTTGGTGTGGTCTTTGTTGGAGTTCTGTATGGACATCAGTGTTGTTTTCGTCCTTGAACTGCAACAGATTCCACGGGCGTGCTCTGAGTCATCTGTCTGGCAACGGGCATTGGCATGGTGACTGGAGAGTGGTCCTGGTATCGGAGGTTGGAAGTTGGATCGCAGGGGTTTGTGCTATCGTCAGTGAGGTATCGGCATGTTCGGGGTTCGGTTGACTGTGGTTGCAGGGTTATTTCGGAACTGCGTCACGGAGAATCCCGCTTTCGTTGTGGGCGTGGGCCTGGTGGAGACGCATTGCATGGTGTGCTTCACGAAAAGAGGCCATGCAGCCAGAGTCGCTTGTCGGTTGTGCGCCGCTGGCGGTATACCCAGTAGTAGGCCCCCTCACGAGTTGTGGCAATGAAATAGTCCCGCCGCACATCGGTCTCATCCCACCAACCATTCTCGATACGCTCCGGCAGGGTCCGTATCGTGACGTTCTGCTCCAGAGGGGTGGGTTCACGCAGTAACCATAATGGCCGGGCAGGCCAGTGCTCCGGAGGTGTCTGCTGGTCGAGCAGGGCTGTCAGCCAGGCCTTTTCCGGCCGATGATCATCACCGGTCATCGGGGTATACAGAGCGTCTCTGCCGAGACGCGCCGAGAGCCGGTCCATCAGCTGTTCGATGGTGCTGCCAGCGGCCTGACTCTTCTGGAAGAGATCGTGGCCTTCGCGTTGCAGGCTGGCCAGTTCAGTGGACTCCAGCCCCAGGCGAATGACCGGGGATGCCAGGACCAGATTGCCCAGACGTTCGCTGGCCATGCGGAACAGGTGACGGGTGTCGGCCGTGGCATCGAGAAACTTCAGATCCACACAGGTGGTCGGACCACGGTGGTGATCAAGCTGCAATTGCAGGTGCCGAACGCCCAGGTCACGTGACTTCAGATAACCACCCAGCGCATTCATGAGCCGGTTCAGTGGAAAGGCCAGGGCTTGAGTGTCGGGTGCTTCCAGCGGCAGATCGAGCGCCGACAGGAAGGTGTCCGCCGGCTGATAGGCCGTACGGGGATCCGGCAGTCGCCCATCGAGCTTGTACAACAGATCGGTGCAGCTGCTGCCGAAGCGCCGCGTCAGGGACGCCGGTGGCAAGGCGGTGAGTTCAGCCACTGTCTGCAGGCCCGACTGGCGAAGACCCTTGAGGGTGAAGTCATTCAAGGGCAGCCAGCTGACGGGTACGCTGGCCAGTGTCTCGATCAGCGATGGCCGATCGAGAAGCTGTCGGTGTACGCCTGCCCGGGCAAACAGCATGGCCGCTGTCGGTGTCGGTGCAACGGCTGTCGACAGGCTCAGCCGTTGCTGCCGGACATCCTCGTGGATGTGCTCCAGCAAGACCTCCATACCGCCGAACAGGGTCAGGCTCGCTTCGATTTCCAGCACGATGGTATCGGGCGGCTCGGGGGAGACCAGGGAGGAGTAGTGCAGAGCCCAGAGCGTGAGCTGCTCCAGATGAGCGAGCTGCTGCTGCTCGTCATGATCACTGGTGATCAGGGCCGGGACCATGTCGTAGGCGTTCTTCAAGGCCTGTCCCGGACGAATGCCGCTGGCTGCGGCCATCGCATTGCAGGCAAGAATGCGACGTCTGCTGCCTTCGTGCAGAACAACCGCGCGAGGTTTGTCGGTTCCGCCATGGTTCTGCCGTTCAATCGGCAGTTGCGGAAAATGCAGCGCCAGCCAGAGCATCGGTCAGACGCCCGGATTGCTTGTTGAATGGTTTGCCGGGTTGCCTGTTGGAGTGGGCGTGGCGAAGGGGCGCGGTACAGAGGGCGGAATGGGCCACTCAACGCCCTGTGAGGCATCGAACTCGGCTGGTTCGATGGTGATCGTGCTGGGGCTGCCACCGCGCAACTTGAAGATATCCAGTTGCAGGCGGGCCTCAACGATGGACAGGCGCAGGCGTGCTGCCACGGGTGAATGTTCCTGATCAGTCTGCCAGGGGCGATACACGGTCGCCCAGGTTCTGCCGGTTTCGGCTGCCAGTTGCAGTCGGCGTTGTTTCTGCGCGCTGCTGCGACTGACCCAGGTCGCCACGCTGGCAAACAGTCCCGAACGCAGTATCTGCTCGGTGGCCCAGAGCGTATTGGCATCATCGCGACTGTCGACGATCAGTAATCGGTCCAGCCGGATACCGGCGTTGCCCAGAGCTGGTGCATAGGGAATGTAAGGTGGGTTGATGAAGGCGGCCCATTGGCCTTCGGCAGTGACTCTGCGCAGTGCCGGTAACAGCAGGCTGAGCTCGCCGATGCCCTGATGTCTGCTCAGCAACTCGGTGACCCCGCCAATGCACCAGCCCCGTGCCGGCAGGGCCTGGTCCAGTAATTCGAATCCGGTCGATACCGATTCATCTTCGTTGTATCGATCACTGCCGCGCCAGAGCGTCGGCTGGGATTTCAACAGGGCATCAAGAGCGGAATCCATGGCACACCGGCAGTGTCAACAAGGCAGGATTGATGGTGTACCGCGTGTTGCGGGGTCGGGCGTGATGTCTGTCAATCGGCTTGGCAGACATTGGCAGGATACTCGGCCGACAGGGCTGATCAGGAGTCGCGACGCAGTACGCCGACATAGACACCTTCGATATGAAACTCCTGCTCGCGCAGATCGATGCGTATGGGTTCGAATTCGTCGTTCTCGGGCAACAGGGTGACGATGTTGCCGCGCCGGCGGAATCGTTTGACCGTCACTTCATCGTTGACCCGGGCTACCACGATCTGATTGTTCTGCACGTGTTCGGTGGCATGCACCGCCAGCAGATCGCCATTGAGAATGCCGACGTTCTGCATGCTGGTACCATTGACTCGCAACAGGTAGTCGGCATGTGGATAGAACAGATCGGGATCGACCGGCAGGTATTCCTCGACGTTCGATTCTGACATGATAGGCTCACCGGCAGCGACTCGGCCAACCAGCGGAATGCCGTCCTCTTCCATTTCGCTGAGTACCCGAATGCCGCGCGAGGTGCCCGGAATCAGTTCGATGGCGCCCTTGCGTTCCAGGGCACGCAGATGATCATCTGCCGCCGTGGGAGAACGAAAACCGAAATGCTCACAGATATCGGTGCGGGTGGGCGGGAAGCCGGTACGATCGATATGTGACTGGATCATCCGCAGAATTTCCTGTTGCCGCTTGGTAAGATCCTGCATGCTCAATCACTCGTTCATTGTCAGAGACCTGAGTATATTTACAGTTGTCGGTCAATGCAACAGAAAATGAAGTGGGCGGCGACTTCCAGTTCATGTAGCAGGTAAAGTGCTCCGTGCTCCGTGCTCCGTGCTCCGTGCTCCGTGCTCCGTGCTCCGTACTCCGTACCCTCCCTTACGCAGTCGGGCAGAGGTGCCGTTCAGCGTCGTTCAGCAAGGCCGGCATCTCGCGAGCAGGCGCTGAACTTCCCGGCAGGCAGACATGCCGGTGAGAGGGCGGCTGACGCCCGAGCTGACAGGCGCGGCCAACAGCGGCACAATAGTGTGACATTCATCACCACGGCCAGCCCTCATGAGCACACCTCGATCACGCTTCCCGGTTCCGCCAGTTGATACCTTGCCGGACGATATGCGTTCGCGCATCGAGGAAGTGGGTGAAAAGTCCGGTTTCGTGCCGAATGTGTTTCGCGTACTGGCTCATCGGCCGGATGAATTCCGGGCCTTCTTCGCCTATCACGATGCCCTTATGGAGAAAGACAGTGGCCTGAGCAAGGGCGAACGCGAGATGATCGTGGTCGTGACCTCTGCCATGAACAGTTGCCTGTACTGCGTGGTAGCGCATGGTGCCATCGTGCGCATCCGGGAAAAGAATCCGCGTCTGGCCGAGCAGCTGACCACCGACTATACTCGTGCCGATATCAGCGAACGACAGATGGCCATGCTCGACTTTGCCTGTCTGGTATCCGATCATGCGGCGGAGGTGTCCGACGATGACCTGGATGAACTGCGTGAACACGGATTCAGTACCGAGGATATCTGGGATATTGGTGCCATAGCTGCATTCTTTGCCCTGTCCAATCGCATGGCCGGTCTGACCGACATGATGCCCAATGACGAGTTCTACCAGCTGGGGAGAAATCAGCCTCAGAACCCTGACAAGCCGAAACCTCGATTGGTGAAATAGTACGGCTCCTTGATTTCCCGTTTTCGACAGCCGACAAGGTTGCAACAGGCCTCTGGCCGGGCCGGTTCGGCCTCATTCCACGGATAAACTGCTATGGCTATCAACGACAAGCTGGACCAATGGGACCGGCAACATTTCTTTCATCCATCGACCCACCTGGCGCAGCACGCCCGTGGCGAAAGCCCCAACCGCATCATCTCCACGGCTTCCGGCGTCTACATAGAGGATCGTGACGGTACCCGCCTGCTGGATGCCTTTGCCGGCCTGTATTGCGTGAACGTCGGCTATGGCCGTTCGGAAATCACCGATGCCATTGCCGAGCAGGCGAAGGAGCTGGCCTACTACCATTCCTATGTGGGCCATGGTACCGAGGCGTCCATCACGCTGGCCAGGATGGTGCTGGAGCGAGCGCCGGACAACATGTCGAAGGTGTATTTCGGGCTTGGTGGTTCGGATGCCAACGAGACCAATATCAAACTCGTCTGGTACTACAACAATATACTCGGCAGGCCACAGAAGAAGAAAATCATCTCGCGCTGGCGCGGTTATCACGGCTCGGGCCTGATGACCGGCTCGCTCACCGGGCTGGAGCTGTTCCACAAGAAGTTCGACCTGCCTCTGGAGCAGGTGCTGCACACCGAAGCGCCTTACTATCTGCGCCGCAGCGACCCATCCATGAGCGAAGAGGCATTCTCCGCAGATTGCGCGACCCGACTCGAACAGATGATCGAGGCAGAAGGCGCTGACACCATCGCTGCCTTCATTGCCGAGCCGATTCTGGGGACTGGTGGCATTGTGCCTCCCCCCAAAGGCTATTGGGAAGCCATTCAGCCGGTGCTGAAAAAGCACGACATCCTGCTGATTGCCGATGAAGTGGTGACCGGATTCGGGCGTCTGGGCACCATGTTCGGGTCGGAGCACTACGGGCTGGAGAGCGACATCATCACGATTGCCAAGGGACTGACATCAGCCTACGCGCCGTTGTCCGGGTCGATCGTGTCACAGCGTGTATGGGAGGTGCTGGAGAAGGGCACCGATGAGCTGGGACCAATCGGACACGGCTGGACCTATTCTGCACACCCGATCGGTGCTGCGGCGGGTGTTGCCAATCTGCAGCTGATCGACAAGCTGGGACTGGTCGGGAACGCAGGCAAGACTGGCGCCTATCTGGTCGAGCAACTACGCGAACGCTTTGCGGATCATCCGAAGGTGGCGGAAGTGCGAGGTGAGGGCATGCTGGCCGCCATCGAGTTTGCCGAGTCCCGCTCGCCTCTGACGCTGTTCGATCCGGCCAGGAAGATCGGCCCGGCGGTTGCCACTGCATTGCTCAAGCACAACATCATCGCGCGAGCCATGCCGCAGGGCGATATCCTGGGTTTTGCGCCTCCGCTGAGTATCACCACGGATGAGGTGGATATCGTGCTGGATGGTGTGAGCAAGGCCATCGGGGAGGTGTTGGGTTAGCCGCTCACCGTGGTCGGCTGGCGATTATTTGCAAGCACGGTCATTTTCACGGAGCGGGGAGAAGGCCAACTTCGGAGTCGTCAGCTGTGCCGCACCCTCAAGGTATTTCGTACCGGTTATCATGCCCCCTGCAAGCAGGCATGAGCTCTACGATAAAGTGGTGATGGCGAACATGTGAACTGTCAAGCTGCAGGGACAGTGGTGTGACGGGCAGTTTCACGCGATATCGAGTATAGAAAAATTCAGAGCTATGCTCGGATCTGGAAGTAAAAAAGAGGAGCGTTCACGTAGATCCAGAGACAAGGCTGGATTCAAGTCAGCTGTTGTCTACATCCACCTGACCTGACCTGAGTTGTATCCAGAAGGACACTTCCCACGCGATCGCTGGTAGACCTCATTTGTTTGTCTGAAAGATGCCGCCGTGCTCTCTTGCTTTCCGACTTTTTCATATGACACCTCTGAACTCCATTATCGCTCCAAGAGGGTGTCCACCAACTGGCCGCAACGAACGGTGAACACTGCTGGGCAAGCCTCGAAAAGACTGGCGCGGAAGCCGGTTTCTCCAAATGGGAGGATGGTTGCCATTCGAGAAAGAGAGTGTCTGATGAACCCACTGGTTCCTCCGGGCTAGTGGCGATGGCATATTGACAAATCGAGAAGAACGCTGCTAGAAGCCGAGGTGGTTGTGGGGCAAGTGAACAGGCTGGTGCCAATACTTCAGTCTAGGCCCTGTAGCAAGTCACGCCGGGCGGCAGATCCCCAAACCGCGCGTCGGCTGCGTCAATGGCCACGTCGGAAACACGAAGTCAAAAGTGTGAGGGATCAAACGCCGCCCCTGGGCGCTCCCGTACGATTCTCTACTTGGCACTCCGCCAGCGATTCCCGGTGAGTTTGAAGCATAGGTCGTGATTGTAGCTACGTTAGCTGAAGGCACGCGCAAGGCTCGACGCTGATGGCGGTCGATGCCGTGTTCCTGTTTTCTGGTTGTGGTGGAAGTTATCGCGGGTTTGTTCATCGGAGTCGTTCTGTTTACCCCGTATCTGGTGAGCTTGCAATCACCAGCTTGGGACCGAGTTTCGCTATCAAACGAAAAAGCGTTTCCCAGTCCGGTACGTCCACATCCTGTAGATACGTTTGCATCTTGGCCCACAGGTTGGTCTTGATTCGACACTTCTCCCGTGCAGCCTTGAATACTGGGCAAGCGTGCTCTTGAACCTGATCGGTCAGAAATGCCAATAGCATGAGCCCTGCCAGTGTGCTCGACAAGTATTTCTTGCCATGCCCGTAGTTGTGCTCCAGGTTATAGCCTTGATTCTTGAGTGTGTTGAAGGTTTGATTTTCGATACCCCAACGCGAGCGCCCGATGGCTGCTATCTCCAAGGCGTTCTCTGGCGTGATGGGTAAGCTGCTGATCCAGCTCCATTGTTTCTGCTTTCCTTTGGCGTCCACCTCCCAGAATTCGATCAAGTTCACTCGTATATCCGGATGCGAATTGTTGATAGGCAAATCGTTGGCAAACCGACAGCCTTTGAGAACGTTCTTCTCGTCGGTCTGCTCGAATTCGACGACAGCACCATCGGGATGATTGCGACGCTCATCGAAAGCGGCAAATAACGACACCGAACCCGTTGGTTTTACGCCGATGACAAAGTCCATACCGTGTTCCTGCAGCAGGGAGGCGTGTGGGCCATTTGCCGCCAACGCGTCTTCCACGATAATGAACTTGCGTTTTGGATACTGCTCTGCGATCGACGGAATGAGCCGTTTGGCTGCGTTTCGCTCGCTGCAATCTTTCGTGTCGCCATCACTGCGGATGATGGGTTCAAAATCCTGTGGCAGCACGATTTTCTGCTCCGGACTGACGATGACGGCCACATGCAATTGGTGATAGAACTCCTCGGTTCCATTCTTGCGCTTCTTCACACCACATTGAGG
>CANLXI010000037.1 GCA_947495035.1 uncultured Granulosicoccus sp. | reverse complement strand
TGTGTCCTGTGTCCTGTGTCCTGTGTCCTGTGTCCTGTGTCCTGTGTCCTGTGTCCTGTGTCCTGTGTCCTGTGTCCGGTGCCTGGTGCCTGGTGCCTAACGACAGACTGCCGTGTTCAATGTGTCCGGCAGAGCCTGCATGCTTTCCAGAGTCTGCCTGACAGCCTCATCCCAATCGGTATGAGGTTCCTCTCCCAGCAGCTCCAGCAATCGAGTGTTATCCAGGCGCATCGGATGATGCCATGTCGGCAACACTTCCATCGCCTCACGAGCAAAACCGCCGAAGGGGGCCAGCAAACGCAGGATCCACCAGGGAAAGCGGCGTTCGGGCACATCATGGCCGACCACCCGTTCCACCGCACGAATCATGGCCTGCCCATCCTCGTCCCAATGCCCGGCAAACTGCAGACATTCAAACGGACGAAGTGAAGCACGACGCTCGATCAACCGGGCGAAGCACTCTGCCAGATCGGGCAGATAGGCGTGGGCATGAGCCGCGCCGTTGCCGACCGATACGAACCTGCTTACCGGCTTCCCCGACGCTACCATCGCCTGACCGAACCAGCTGGAACGTGCATTGGCACCGAAGAAATCTCCGGCTCGCAGAATCAGGCTGGGCACCTCAGGGGCTGCCGCCGCCAGGCGTTTCTCCATTTCGATGCGAATTCGCCCCTTGCGGGTATTGGCCGTTTGCGGTGTGTCTTCTGTAATCACCGGGCTGCTTGCCGCATCAAAGTTGTACAGTGTGCCTGGCAGAACAATGCGCGCGCCTCCCTGCGCCCGCGCAGCCGCTATCGTATTGTCCAGCATGGGCAGAACGAGCGTCTGCCAGTTGCGATAGCCTGGCGGATTGACCGCATGAACGATTACATCAACCCCTTCCGCCGCACGCAGTACATCCGCTTCGTGCATGGCGTCTCCCGCCTGCCAGATGATACCGTCAGCAATGACCAGACCCCGTGCAGCCGCCTCGACATCCCGTGCCAGCCCACTGACATGCCATCCCTTGCGAAGCAGCTTGTCAGCGATCTCGCTACCGATTCCGCCGGTCGCGCCCAGTACCAGCGCCTTGCCAGCGTAACGTCCCACTCGTGTGGCTGAATCGCTGTTCATCCGTGTCTCCAATTGCCTGTTGTTCAGAAGTGCGAACAACATAGCGCCGCAAGAGCACGATGAAAATTGACAAACTTCTTGTAATAGCTCATACATTTCTTATGAGCAAGACTCTTGACTGGAATGATCAACGCGCGTTTCTGGCTGTAGTCGACACAGGCAGCCTGTCCGGGGCGGCCCGTCGGCTCGGTGTGGCCCAGGCAACAGTGCGTACTCGCATCGAGTCCCTCGAAGCGGTATTGAACACTGTCCTGTTTACCCGATCGGTCAATGGGCTTGTGCCCACAGATCGTGCCCTGACCTTGATGGAACCGGCACGCGCCATGGCCAACGCATCAGAGGCCTTCGTGCGCACGGCCTCTGCCGACGCCAGCGAAATTGCCGGCGTTGTCCGCATCAGCGTATCGGAGTTCGTTGGTGTGGAAGTACTGCCGGGCATGCTCGGCGAATTGCGCCAGCAGCATCCAAAGCTGATTCTGGAAATCGATCTGTCCAATGCATCGGCAGCCATACTCGATCGGGAAGCCGATATCGCGGTTCGCATGCATCAACCGCAGCAAGGCTCTCTGGTGGCCCGCAAGGTCGCCGCGATCAGGCTGGGCTTGTACGCCCATCATGATTATCTGCGGTCCCACGGCGAACCGACAGAACCTGCTGACTTGGCCAACCATGACTGGATAGGACCGGACCGTTCCAGCAACGATCTGGCGCTTGTCATGAAAATTCTGCCGAACGTCGACCGCCAACGCTGCGTGATACGCACCGACAGCCATCCGACGCAACTGGCAGCCGCTCGTGCCGGTTTGGGAATTGCAGCCATTCAATGCGCTATCGGCGAGGCCGACTCCGAATTGCGCCGGGTACTACCGGATCTGTCGATAGCGACGCTTGATACCTGGATCGTGACCCATGCAGACCTGAAGAATGTGCCGAAGATCCGGGTCGTGACGGATCATCTGGCGACGTGTTTCAGACGGTATGGCGAGATGAGTTGAGTGATGTTGAGTGAGCCGAGTAAGCCGAGTAAGCCGAGTGAGCCGAGTAAGCCGAGTGAGCCGAGTGAGCCGAGTGAGCCGAGTGAGCCGAATAAGCCGAGTGAGCCGAGTAAGCCGAGTAAGCCGAGTAAGCCGAGTAAGCCGAGTAAGCCGAGTAAGCCGAGTGAGCCGAGTAAGCCGAGTAAGCCGAGTAAGCCGAGTAAGCCGAGTAAGCCGAGTAAGCCGAGTAAGCCGAGTAAGCCGAGTGAGCCGAGTGAGCCGAGTAAGTTTCGTGAGTTTCGTCAGCTGAATCTTCATCGCCTCTCGCCTGCCGGTATTAATACACGCAGAAGCATGATGTTCATGCGTTTCCAACAGCGGTAGACTTCCTAACAGACAGAATTTGCAACATCAGACTCGTTAGCAGAATGCCCGCACAAGTCGCCCTTGTCAGAAACGATCGAGCCTGATGCAAATACGGAAGAACCTCATCATGAAGCCATACCACCTGCTGTTCCCGCTCATCCTGACCACGCAGCTGCTTGCCTGTAGCAGTAGTGACGATGCAACATCACTACCTGCCGATGACGATGATGACCCGATCGAACCACCAGTGGTTCTGCAAATCCCTGAGTATTCAGGCGAGCTGACATTCGCCAGCACATTGCAAGTGGATCTGGACTCCATGATCTCGGAAGCCGGTCTGAATCGCGTCGATGGCTACCAGGTCTCACGCGACGGATCAAACATTCGAGCAGATGTACTCGATGAAGACAGCGAAATCGCAGCCATTGCCTTGATAGACACCGTGAGCGGAGAGGCCAGCTGGCTGCTAACCGATATCGGAAAGAACACCCAGGTGGTGTTCGATGCCGACAATTCACCCGTGGCTGTCATCGGGCTGTCCTGCGCAACCGTGTCCTACAATGCGACTTTCAGCGACAGCCTGTTTGACCTGTCGCCGCTGAGCCCGACGGGGCGCTGCATCTACAAGGGCACGGAACAATCCGCGGACGGCAATGTCGTGCTGTTCAATACCTACGATCCGCAGGATCTCAGCCAGTACGACACTCCGAACAGCACCACGCTGCATGCCTATACACTGGACTCTGCCAACCTGGTTGACTATCCCGACACCAGCATTGAAGTGGATGGTGTCGTCCTGTCGCCACGTCTGTCAGGCATCAGCTACCAGGGTTACGAACTGAGTGACGACGGCCAGCTGCTGTTCAGTCAGCAATGGTGGGAAGGCACGGACGCAGATGGCGGTACGTTGCGACAGGTTGGTGCGACCCTGTGGAATACAAGGACGAACGAATGGTGGGTTCGCGGCCTGGCCGAGGACTCGAGAGGATGCACCATCACCGACAAGGTCAACTGCCTGCCGCCGTACTCCTACACCTTGTCCGCTGATGGCACGAGGCAGTATTCCGAGATACCCGTGGGCGAGCGTTTCAGCGACCGCCCACCGTGGGAAAACTTCGACTCTTCCGTCGAGCTCGCGATGACCGGCTTGACCATTGCCTTCCCTCTGCAAGATATCAACAATGTCCAATCCATGATAACCAATGACAATGGCGACCAACTGGTACTCTTCTCGGGGTCCTACGGCAGCTCCGAGGCGACTGGGGGCTATTACCTCTACCAGCGAAGCAGCGACAGTCTGCTATCACTGAACCGTGCCCTGCGCGCCTGCTCACTGACGGATGGTGACGGCAATGAGCTGGATGAATCGACCTGCGAATACACCTCTGTCCCTGGAGCCATTACCAGCGAGGCAGAGTACTACACCGCCGATGGTCAGCACGTGCTGTTCCGCTCCATCAGTCGGTTTACCGATGACCGGATACAGGCAGTGGACAATTTCCTGCTGGATGTGGAAGATGCCGCCATGTACTCCCTGCCTGAATACTATGGTGAACGTTCTGCGTGGATCAGTGGCGATGGGTCGGTGGTGATGGGGGTCAGTGATTTTCCGGAGTATGACGTGTTGATTGGCAGGCGGTAGTCGGCAGGTAATAGCCTTGTGCAAGGGCTCTGATGCGAACCTGCATTGCTGACACCTGGCTTGTCTTCTCACATAGATTATCTTTGTGCTGTATATAGCACCAGTATAATGACCATCCGCAGCAAACCACCTTCGAGGCTCGGCGTAAAATGGATTGATACCATGAACCGGAGCCAGGGATGCACCTTCATCACGCCGATACCCGCTGCAAGCCAATTTCATACGACTCATTGAGGCTCCATGCATCTTCCGGAAATGACAATTCGAATGCAGTTGCCGAGGAGAGATCACGCGACTACTCGATGCGTGATCAATCTGAGGATGAAGCCTGCATGCAACAGCCGGATCACTCCGGGAACGAAGCTTGCGGGAAACAGCGTGATCAATCCGCAAACGATGCCGGCATCCAGAAGCTGAAGCAGTCAAGTGGTACAGCGGGGTGCCAGCAGCAGGATACGGGCATCAATACAGATGAGAATCATCATCAGGAACAGGCTCGCTACACCACCCACCCCCTACCGACAGAGCCCGAAAATCCCGACCTTGGACAAGATCTGCTGGATGATCGAATATCCGAAGCCGAGGCCATCCGATTGGCCATGGCATTGATCGAGGGTGCGCAGTATGCGTCAGAGGACAGAGCCGCAAAAGCCGAAAAACTGCGCGAACGAATCAGGCGGATAGGTGGGCAAGCCCCCACTCCTGATGATGAAACCAATGAAACGCTGGGTAATCGATTACGCTCGCTCTCCAGAACCCGTGACCGGAATCTCGCCGAGCAACTGCGTCTACAGGTGCGCTTCGACGATGCCGAACACTACAAGTTGGACGGATGCCGTAGCATGATTGTCTGGATGGATGCCCACCTGGGCATTGCAAAAACGAATGCCTCCGAGCAACTGCGGGTCGGTCGCGCCTTGCAACATTTACCAATACTCGAGTCCCTGTTTACGCTTGGTCAGATATCCTTCTCCCAATTACGCGAAGTGACACGGGTAGCCACCCCGCAAACCGATGGCGAGTTTGCACTGGCAACCCTGGCCTTATCAGTCAGTGAAACACGCGAATATTGCCAAAGATTTCGTCATGACAGCGATCTCGATGAAGATGCCAGACTGGCTGCGCACCATGGACAGGACGTCAGCGATGCTCATGCTGCCTTGCGAGCTTATGAAAGACGCACTCTGTCCATCAGCGAACCCGATGCGCATTCCACACGAATAGTCATCGAACTGCCGCGGGAACTGGGCGAGGAATTTCGGCGATCCCTCGAACAATGTGAAGACTGGATTCGGGAAGGCGGCGAAGATCCACGAGAAGGCGCGGCTCAACCCGACCTAGATCCTGTTGACGAACCTCTTGCTACGGTGCACGGTACACGTGAAAAAATCGGGATCCCGCCTTCAGTGCATTCATCACGTATTGCCGGATTCGCCACTGACAGGACAGATACCGCAGCACCGATGAGACCGACCGCCGCGCAGCTGCGTGCCGACGCCGCTCTGCTGATGAGCAGACGATCACTGGCACATGCAGGACAGGCCGTGGCAATGGCGGACCGCTACCGAGTGCATGTCAATCTCGATATCCAGCATTTGCTTGAAAGCTTCAGCGACGAGCGTAATGGCAATGCATCATCCGATAAGTCGAATTGCTGCACAGACGACAAACACAATAAACAGGCTCCTGCCAATGATGGAAATACAACCATTACAGAGCGCCCCTGGCTTCATGGCGCTGGCCCCGTGTCCCGTGCCACTGCACAACGACTGGCAGAAATCGCCGGATTTACCCTTGTATTACGAGACGACGAAGGGGAAGTGCTCGCTACCGCTGACAAGGCTCCGCCGTTCACCCGGCGACAATTGCGAACGCTGCGTGCGCGAGACCGACGGTGTCAAATGCCGGGATGCGGCTCTACACGGCATGCCGAAGGACATCACGTGGTGCACCGAGAGAATGGAGGTCAATCGACAATGGACAATGCCGTTCATCTCTGCGGGGCTTGCCACCGACTATTGCATGAAGGCGGATTTCGACTCGAGCGCATCGGGCCCAATGGCGCGGATCTGGGGCAACAGGCGACGCAGGTGCATGCAGCAGACAATGCATCTCGGACCCGAGCACAGGCCAAGGTGGCGAGAATCAGGTGTTATCGCCTCTACGGTCGTGATGGTCGCGAGTATCATTGTGTGAATGCGGCTCGTGCGAGCATGAGTGACGGGGCCGGGGAGGATCTGCGTCCTGAAGAGGTGTGGGCGAGGCAATCATGGAAAGCTCAGAAATCTCATCAACCTCGGCAAAACCAGCAAAACCAGCAAAACCAGCAAAACCAGCAGAACCAGCAGAACCAGCAGAATCAGCAGAATCAGCAATCTCGGGACAACCCACGATCGACCAAGCCCTCCGTTGATCGGCAACACGCGCCCTCTCACTACCACACACCACCCGATACCGAAAGCACGCGGAGCTCAGCATTCATGACTTGATGCAGTCGTTCAGCTGCGGTATCGCTGCGCTGCCTGACGGCGACAGTCCTGATCTGTTTAGACGAGTAAACAATTCACGGAACCATCAACGACGGCTCGACAGATTGCTTGTTTGAACAGCTTTCCACCACTTGTCCGACTTCAATCCCGGATTGTTTAGACGAGTAAACTCAATGACGCTTTGACTCAATAACCCAATAACCCAATAACCCAATAACCCAATGACTCATTGACTCATTGACTCAATGACCCACAAACTCAATGACCATCCAACCAGCCCACCACCTGAACTCAGGCTCACCCCATATCGAGAAATAAACATTCCTCCCGATTTCGCCTATGCTGAATCAAAATCCAGAACGAGAACGCTTCACCATGTCTCGAGCTCAACGTTTGTTGGCACTGATTCAGATTCTCAGAAGCCATCGCTTTCCAGTCAGTGGAGAGCATCTGGCATCGGAGCTGGGTATCAGCCTGCGTACGCTGTACCGGGATATCGCAACACTGCAGGAGCAAGGCGCCAACATTGTCGGCGAAGCCGGAGTTGGATACGTATTGCAAGCAGGCTTCACGTTGCCACCTCTGATGTTCACCGAAGACGAACTCGAGGCCATTGTGTTGGGCTCTCGCTGGGTAGCCAACAGGGCCGATGAACGCCTGGGAGATTCGGCCGCAAGCGCACTGGCCAAGATCGCATCTGTACTACCGACCCCATTACGCAGGGAACTGGATGATTCGGGCTTGCTGATCGGACCTGCCAGACCACCTCACCAAGAGCAGATTGATCTGCAGGCCATTCGACAGTGCATTCGCCAGCAAAGCAAACTTCTTATCCACTACAGCGATCAGCACGATGCACCCAGTCAACGTATCGTCTGGCCGTTTGCGCTCGGATATTTCGAGCAATTCCGCATCATGGTGGGATGGTGCGAACTGCGTGACGGGTATCGCCATTTCCGCACCGATCGCATCACTCGACAGGAGGTTCTTCAGCAAACCTACTCTCGCCCCCGACAGGTCATGCTGAGAGAATGGCGACAACAGAATCACCCCCAGTCGCAAGCAATCACTACTGACAGAAACTGACAGTTCGTATGGGTACACTGTCTCTCGACAACTCTGGCTCCACCAGCAGCAAATTCAGAAAGCCAACTCAGAAAGCCAATACAGAAAGCCAGTCCAAACAGCCAGCCCAAACAACCTTCCAATGGAGAACCCCATGCACCGACCGACCCTTGGACAGACCACCCGTGCCACTTCAGGGCTGCGTTCATGACTGCCCGTGAAGGTGGTTGCGCCTGTGGCCAGATACGATTCAGGATAGATGCCCCCTTGCTCGGCGTCGGTATCTGCCATTGCCGAGATTGCCAGAAGAGCTCTGGAGGCGCACCGAACTATGTCGCCCTTGCGCCAGAAAGCGGATTTCACGTTCTGCAAGGTGAACCGCGCATCTTCAGCAGCAAGTCCGACAGCGGTACGGATGCGAAACGTGCGTTCTGCCCCGATTGCGGCACTCCCCTGTGGAGCCATCCGCCAGATGCACCGTTTGTTCCGGTCAAACTTGGTGCACTGGATGACAGTAGCGATCTACAACCCGGCGTACATATATTCGTCGACTCCGCGCCACCGTGGCATCTGATGCACGATGGCCTGCCGCAGTTTCCCAAGATGCCGCCCGTGGCACCGCCTGAAAATGAAAGCTGATGCTCCCAATCGGAACCGCATCGCGCCCGATTGACCCGCGTTCGCCGAGCACTATTCATGTCAGTGTGAGCTGCCGATCAATACCTATGGCATCGAGAAACCGCTCATCATGCGATACCACCAGTAACGCACCGTCGTAATGCTGCAAGGCAGCTTCAAGCGCTTCCTGTGCGGCCAGGTCCAGATGATTGGTTGGCTCGTCCAGCATCAGCAATCGAGCCGGCCGATCGTTGCCGATGGTGCACCCCAACGCCACCCGCATCAGCTGTCCGCCGCTCAAACCATGCAGAGGCTGCAGAACACTCTCATCACGAAACTGCAAGCGTGACAGCAGGGTCCTGCTCTCGGTAGCATCGGCGCCAGGATTCAGCTGTTGGAAGTTATCCAACACATTAGTGGTTCGATCCAGAATAGCCAGCTGTTGATCGAGCAGCACATTGTCCGGAATGACTTGTATGGTCCCTGACCATGGAGCGAGGTGACCGCTTATCAACGTCAGTAAAGTCGACTTGCCTGTGCCATTGCCGCCCTGGACAGCGATGCGCTCGGGCCCGACAAGCTGCAGATCTAGACCCTCGATAACCGCCGATCCGCCCGGGTAACCACCTGTGAGTTGCTCAAGCTGCACTACGCACTGGCCTCTGGCGAGACCCGTTGACGGCAATGAGACTGACAGAGGCTTGATCATCTCGACACGACTGCGTGCAGCCTGCAGCTGCTCGGCCGCACTTTCCTGACGTTTTTTCGTGATTCGGCTTTGGTTCGCCGAGGTTTCTTCACTCCGACCTGCCATGGCGTTGAGCAGAATTCTTGGCTGCCCACCCTCATGCCGGCGACGACGACCCGATTTGTCTCTTCGGGATTGACGCTCGGCAACCTGCTGCCGATGCGCCGCCAACTCGGCGCTTTGCCTGGATGCTACCGTCAATGCCTGCTCGGCCTGTGACAGTTCTGCAGCCTTTGCTTCTCGATGAAACGTGCCGTTGCCACCATAACGCTTCGCACCAAAAGCACCGAGTTCGACAACAGCGTCCATCGCGTCGAGCACCTCCCTGTCATGACTGGCAACCAGCGCACCGCCTCTCCAGCCATGCAACAGGCTCAGAACCTGGTCACGACCCTCACGATCAAGATGGTTTGTCGGCTCGTCCAACAGAATGAAATCCGGCCGCTGGAACAGCAGGGCCGCCAGTCTGGCACGTGTGCCCTGCCCGCCGGACAAGGATGACAGCGATTGATCCACAGCAACATCCAGCGAAAATCGCTGCAGACACTGCTCCATCCTGACCGGCAATTCCCAATCAGCCTCGGCCAGTTCGTCCAGACTTGCCGTTCCCGCCGCCGCACGCGCCAGTACGGCCAATGCCTCGGTAGCGCCGAACAGATCGGAGATTGTCTCCACCCCGTGCAGATCCTGACGCAATATGGCCACACGACCGTCACGATGAATATGCCCACCAGCAGGCTGCAGTCTCCCGCCTATGAGTTCGAGCAGTGTGGATTTACCTGCGCCGTTGCGACCGACCAGACCGGTGCGGTTGGGCCCCAGCTGCAGGCTCAATGGAACAAATGGCTGGTAACCGTCAGGTGCAAGCCAGAACAGATCGTTGAGAATGATGGATGAGCGCATGAGCCAGGAACTCCTGATAGACAGTGGAAACGGAACGAACTGTCTTTGCCTGATTCATGACTTTGCCTCCTCTCATCCTGCGCACCGGTTCATGCGTGATTGTCGATGCACGCACGCAGTCTATCGCAATGCAGATCCGGGTGACAAGACGATGGCGATGACCGTTTCCGTTCTCGGCACCGTCCAGACACCCGACTGCATCAACTCATCGACGCCTTCGCCATATCCTGAAAGAACGCATCGCGCGTATCCAGCAGACACTCATCCAGCTCTCGCGCATCGGGACCACACAACCAGGCCATGACACTGGCGGGAATGGCAGGCTCAACCAGTTGTTCCTGCGGAATCTTGCTGATGTCATTGAGTCCGGCTTCCCGAATCTCTCCCTGCATCGCAGTATCCGTAGGCGGTATACCGATGAAGAAGCTCTGTACCCCGCGCGGCCCGAGTTCCTTCTGACACATCTGCGTCAGCATTCTGGCTGCCGCCTTGGAACTGCAATAAGCCGTCCAACCTTCCATCGGTGTGGTGGCCGCACCGGTACCGGCATTGACGATCACGCCCTGACTCGCTTCCAGCATCGGCAGGCTTGCCAGAATCATGCGATGCATGCCCACGACATTCACATCGAATACCCGTCCGAAAGCATCACTGTCGATCTTGTCCACATGTCCGATAGGGCTGATGCTGCCGGCATTGTTCACCAGGGCGTCCAGCTTGCCCGCCTGTTCGGTCACGGTCTGAATGGCCGCCGCAATGCTCGACGGCTGCGTGACATCCAGATCCAGCACAGTGACATTGGGAAATTCCTGCGCAATTTCCGTCGGTGAACCATCCTTTACGCCGGCAAAAACCTGAGCACCACTTTTGGACAGCAGCCCCGCCAGCATCAGCCCGATACCGCGCCCCGCACCCGTGACCAGAATCGACTTTCCAGTCAGGTCCGGCAGCGGCACGGCATAAAGATCGAAAATTTTGCTTGCATTCATGTTCGGTTTGCCTCAATAATTGGTCAGGCCAATTAGACAGGTTGTCCACTTGTCTGTCAACACAGTTATTCAGTCGGAGGGTGCACCATCAAGATTTCAACCATAGAACCCATATCCATTGCCTACCCGGATCCGAATGATTTCGACACCATCCGCCGTACGGTACTGGTTCGGGTCGAAACATCAGACGGCGTGGTTGGCTGGGGTGAATGCATCGGCATGTGGCCGGAAGCCTGCAAAGCCATCACCACCATCATCAATGAAGGTTATGCCCCGTTTCTGATCGGTACGCCGGCAGATGACATCGAGGCCAACTGGCTGGCCATGCGACGACATGTGCACTGGTATGGCGAAGGCGGCATTGCCTCTCTGGCCATCTCCGGCATCGACATGGCCCTGTGGGACATCCGGGGCAAGGTTGCGGGCAAGCCACTGTACGAGTTGCTGGGTGGCCTCAAGCACGAACGGCTACCTGCCAATGCGTCGGCCCATGTCAACAAGAAGGGCGAAGCGGCCTGTGTGGCTGAAGTCGTCGGCTTCTTCGAAGCGGGCTTTCGCTCCACCAAGCTCGGTTTTGCCAAGAAGGGCGAGAGCGATATCGGTGGCAATCCGGAAACGGACGTGCACTTCGTCAAGGAACTGCGCGCAGCGCTTGGCGATGATGCCGAGATTCTCATCGACATCGGCAACGGTGTGCGCTGGGATGTCGCGACCGCCATCGATGTCGCCAATCGCATGGGTGAATATCGCATCGGCTGGTATGAAGAGCCGCTCTACTACACCGATGATGCCGGTTATCGCGAGCTGGCTGCCAGCACCGATGTACGCATCGCCAGCGGTGAGCGCGAATTCACGGAAACCGGCTATCGGCGGCAGATGGAATTCGTTCAGGCTGTCGAAGTGTATGGCATCGACCCCGCGCGAGTCGAAGGCATTACCGGCTTTCGCAAGGCCGATGCACTGGCCACGCAGTACGGCAAGACCATCAATGCCCATGCCTGGTCCACGGCGATTACCACCGCAGCCTCTCTGCATCTGAGCCTGGCCTCCCCGAACGCAGAAATCTTCGAATTCAAGCCCTTCCCCGTTGTCGTGCAGGATGAGTTGGTGGCCGAGAAGCTGTGGCATCGAGACGGCTGGGCCTACCCCATCGAAGCGCCAGGTCTCGGCATCGACGTGCAGGAAGATGTCGTGCGGAGGATTGCCGAATGAGTGATACGTCCCACTTCGGTGTCACTCGGCCGCGCGTCGAGGACATTGTCGAGGGAGGTTTCTCCACGCCCTGGGATGCGCCCAGCATTCCACCCTTCCCGTTCCGGTTTCGCAATGCCGAGATCATGACGCTGTACTGGCGTACCGATCCGGAAGCCATGGCCTTCCTGCTACCACCACCGCTTCAGCCTGTCGGTGACGTCGCCTGCGTTCATATCTACAGAATGAACGACACGGACTGGGTAGGCGCTTATGCCGAAGCCAATGTCATGTTCGGGGCCTGTCTGGGGGATCGTGCAGGTGCCTACTCACCCTATCTTGTCCTGTCGTCCGATGGCGGTGTCAGTCAGGGTCGTGAAGTGCACGGTCAGCCAAAGAAATACGGGCAACCGGCCATGGAGTTTCGTGGTGATCTGATGGTCGGTACCGTGGAGCGCAATGGCATCGATGTCATCACCGGCACTCTGCCCTACAAGCAGGTTCCTGTCGATGCCGAGGCACTGGCACCGCACTTCGATTTCGCCACGAACCTCAATCTCAAGGCCATCGATCATATCGACGGCAGACCGGCCATTCGACAGTTGACCAGTCGCAAGCTGACCGATGTCACCGTGCACGAAGCCTGGACCGGCCCCTGTACGGTCGAATTACGGCCCAACGCACAACTTCCCGTTTTCCGCCTGCCAGTACTCGAACCTCTGCAAGGCTTCTACTGGCGCGCCGACTTCACTCTCGTCCCTGGCGAGATCATCCATGATTATCTGGAGGACTCGCAATGAGTACCAGAGTTGCAATTACTGACTATACCTTCCCTGATGTTGCACAGGAGCGAGCAGCGGCAGAATCTGCCAATGCCATTTTTTCCGCGCATCAGGCCAGAACCGATGCCGAAGTGGCCGAAGCGGTCGCCGGTGCCAATGTGGTTGCCGTGCAGTTCGCGCCCTTCGGGCCACTGGCCTGCCAGGCTGTGGCACCAGGTGCCAGCATCATTCGCTATGGCGTGGGCTACGACAACATCGACCTGAATGCTGCCAGGGCCGCTGGTCTGAAAGTCGGCTATGTGCCGGACTACTGTGCCGATGAAGTGGCGGACCATACGGCGGCCGCTGCTCTGACACTGTTGCGCAAGGTCATACCACTGGACAGTTCGGTTCGGGCCGGTGAGTGGGCAGCGGTCAAGCACGCCCGACCATTGAAGCCATTCTCGGAAACCACCTTCGGTTTCTTCGGCATGGGCCAGATCGGCCAGGCCGTACTGTCACGACTCAAGGCCTTCGGTTTTCGCTTCATCGTGGCCGACCCGGGACTGAGTGCAGAAGAGGCCGAGAAGCTCGGTGCCGGTCTGGTCAGTGCAGAGGAACTGCTGGCCACTGCCGACATTCTGTCACTGCATGCCCCGGCCACCGAGCAGACCACCAACCATTTCAATGCCGAGCGTCTGGCATCGATGCAGCCGCACGCCATGCTGGTCAATTCGGCACGCGGTCAGCTGATTGTCGAAGAAGATCTGGCCGATGCCCTGAGCCGCGGAGTCATTGCGGCGGCAGCACTCGATGTCTTTCACGTCGAACCACTGCCGGCGGACTCGCCATTGCGTAACGCACCCAATCTGTTGTTGACGCCACATGCCGCCTGGTATTCCGAAGCGGCCATTGATCGTCTGCAGGGACTGGTTGCCACGGATATCACCCGAGCGCTGAACGGCGAGGATCCACGCAAACCGGTAAGGCTCTAGGCCCGGTCATCGACCACAAGAATCATCCTGTCTTCAACGACAGGCATACCGTCATACCGCTGGTGAAGGACAAGGGGCAACTCTCCGCCAGTCTTACCGCCCCGGTGACTTGTCGTCACTGGGGCACACATCGACAAGACAGACCGATCCTTGTCTTTGATTCACGCCCGACTTTTCACGACGCACAACGTCATCACAACAAGAACCGACTCAGAGAGAGGAAGACATGAAGAAACTCACTGGTATCACCGCCGCTGCAGCCATGCTGCTGGGCACGACAGGATTCGCAGCTGCCGCAGATGGCGCGGTATCGCTGGAGTCAGGCAAGGACATCGACATGGTTCTGCTGCCAAAATTTCTCGGTATTCTGGTATTCGACCAGGCCAACGAAGGCGCTCAGGAAGCTCATGCCGAACTGGAAAATTCGGGCGAGCTGTTGTTCGTCGGCCCGACACCTGAAAACTCCACCGCCGGCCAGATCGAGATCATGACCACTTCTGCCACGCAAGGCCAGGGTGCGGTAATGCTCTCCAACAATGCAGGCGACCAGATCAGCCCGTCCGCCCTGGCGGCACAGAAGGCCGGTACCAAAGTGGTCACTTGGGACAGCCCCATTCCTTCCGGTGAAGGCGAAGACGTTTTCGTGGCGCAGGTGGACTTCGGCTCCATCGGTGTCGTGATGGCCGACATGGCGCACTCCATTCTCGACGGCGCCGGTGAGATGGCGGTCCTCTCGGCGACACCGGATGCGTCCAACCAGAATGCCTGGATTGCGTCCATGAAGGAAGTTCTGGAGAGCGATGAGAAGTACGCCGAGATCAAGCTGGTTGATGTGGTCTACGGTGATGACCAGGCGGAAGTGAGCTACAACCGTGCGCTGGCGCTGGTGGATCAGTACCCGAATCTGGGCGTCATCATGTCCCCCACCACCGTCGGTATCCAGGCGGCTGCCAAGGCCATGCAGGATGAAGGATTGTGCGATCAGGTGCGCGTCTCCGGTCTCGGTCTGCCATCGGAAATGGTCAGCTACACGATGAACGGTTGTGCCCCGGAATTCACTCTGTGGGACTTTCGTGACCTGGGCTACCTGACCTACTACACAGCCTATGGTCTGGCCAGTGGTCAATTGACCGGTGAAGTCGGTGAGACCTTCACTGCCGGTCGCATGGGTGACTACACCATCGAGGAAGATCCGAGCCGTGAGGGCTCCAAGCGTATTCTGATGGGACCTTTCACGGTCTACACCGCCGACAACGTCGAAGCTGCGGCCCAGTAAGTCGCGCAACCACGGGTTGCAAGCACAGCCGGGGATACTCCCTCGGCTGTGATGCAACTCTGGTAAAGCCAGCGGAGCACAGCGCCAGCCCCTGACTGCTGCACTCCGCTACCTCCGCGCGTACATACGCCAGACACTCACGGAATCCTTCTATGTCAAACGAAGTGCTCAGACTGGACCACGTCAGCCGCCTGTTCGGCATGACCGTCGCACTGGCGGACATGTCCATCGTGCTGCACCCGGGAGAAGTTCACGCCATCGTCGGCGAAAACGGTGCCGGCAAGTCCACCATGATCAAGATCATGACCGGCATCCACCAGCCCAGTGGCGGTACCATTTTCGTGGATGGCGAACCTCGACAGATTTCCGGCCCCCAGGCTGCGCGGGAAGCCGGTATTGCCGCCATCTACCAGGAACCCATGGTATTCCCGGACCTGGACGTTACCGAGAACATCTTCATCAGTGATACCTCAGCCGGTACCTGGGTACGCCCGGCCGTTCAGCGCAAGCGTGCGAAGGCCCTGATAGAACGGATCGGCATGACGCTCGACCCGGATCGCATCGCCAGCGGTCTGACCCTCGCCGAGCAACAGGCCGTGGAAATCGCTCGCGCCCTGAGTCAGGATGTGCGGGTATTGATCATGGACGAACCCACCGCCTCACTGTCAGCCCATGAAGCCTCGCAACTGCGCAAGATTGCCACCACGCTGGCCAGTCAAGGTGTCGCGGTGGTCTATATCTCGCACCGTCTGGAAGAGATCTTCGAGATCTCCGACCGAGTCACGGTCATCCGCGACGGCGCTCATATTTCCACCAAACCGATCAGCGAAGTGACCTCGGATGGCATGATCGCGGAGATGGTCGGGCGCGAGGTCGGCAACTACTTTGCCAAGGCCCCCGGCACGGTCACCGACAAGACCGTACTGCAAGTCAGAGACCTGACGCTCGACAGTGTGTTCGAGAATATTTCCTTCGACCTGCACGCCGGTGAAGTGCTGTGCATGGCAGGTCTTGTCGGTGCACGTCGTACAGACATTGCATTGTCGCTGTTCGGCATCACACCAGCGACCTCCGGCAGCATTCTCTACAAGGACAAGGATGTCTGGTTCACGTCGCCCAGAGCGGCCATCGATGCCGGTATTGCCTATGTATCGGAGGATCGCCGCAAACTCGGGCTGGCCATGCCGATGCCGATCAGATCCAATATGTCCCTGGCGACGCTCGACGAATTCCTGTCACCGAAAGGCTTGCTGGATCGCGAACGCGAGATCAGCGTTGCCCACCAGTACCGTGAACGCCTGAATATTCGCACTGGCAGTGTGGAGACCCCGGTCGGCATGCTCTCGGGTGGCAACCAGCAGAAGGTCATGCTGGCCAAGTGGCTGAACATGAAACCCGACCTTCTGATTTTCGATGAACCCACCCGCGGCATCGATATCGGCGCCAAGGCCGAGGTACACGATCTGATTCGCGACTTCGTCGCCCAGGGGGGAGCGGCGCTGGTCATTTCCTCCGACTTGCCCGAAGTACTCGCCATGGGCGATCGCATCCTCGTCATGCGAGAGGGGCGACAGATGGGCATTCTCGACAATGAGGAGGCCACTCAGGAAACCGTCATGAGCATGGCCACCGGACAAATGGAGCAAGCAGTCTGATGTTGAATAGAATCTCGCCCCAGACACTGCGCATACTGGCGCTGCTGGCGGTACTGGCACTGGTACTGCTTTTCTTCTCGACGCAGGTACCCAATTACCTGAATGGTCGCCTGTTCAACCGAATATCCAGCTCGGTGGCCATCATGGCGATCGTCGCCTGCGCACAGACACTGGTCATCCTGACCAGGAACATCGACCTGTCCATCGGCTCGACGCTGGGTTTCGTCGCCTTTGCCACGGGTAGCCTGATTACCAACAATCCCGAACTCGGCCCAGCCCTGCTGCTTGTCTACTCCATCTGCCTGGGCGCCTGCTTCGGTGTTGTCAACGGTCTGCTGGTAGCATATGCCCGTATCCCGTCCATCATCGTGACGCTGGCAACCATGGCCCTGTTCCGCTCGGCACTGGTCGAGTACTCTGGCGCCAAGTCCATCACCACTGGCAATCTGCCTACCTGGCTGGTCGAATTTCCCAACTACAAGATACTGACCTTCGGCAGTTATCAGCTGCGAGCCAGCTTCCTGCTGGCCGTGGTAGTGGTCATCATCGTGCATATCGCGCTGACCCGTCTGCGGGCAGCCCGCAAGATCTATGCGGTGGGGTCGAACCCGGAAGCGGCCGAGATGGCCGGTATCAACTCGAAGCGCGTCGTACTCACCGCCTTCGTGCTGTCGGGGGCTCTGGCAGGTCTGGCAGGCTTCATGTTCCTGGCCCGATTCGGCACCATCACGGTAGTGGCAGGTCTGGGCTTCGAACTCAAATCAGTAGCAGCCTCGGTGGTTGGCGGTGTGAATATCTTCGGTGGATCGGGGTCGGTCATCGGGGCCTTCATCGGCGCCGTTCTGGTCGATCTGATCGACACGAGTCTGGTGCGCTGGCAACTGGTCAGTGAGTTCTGGCGCGAAGCCGTGCTGGGAGCGCTCATCCTGCTGTCCGTTGCAGCTGACGCCACTCTGATGCGCCGCCTGGTAGCCTGGCGTGTTGCCCGAGAGAAAACCGCAACGAAGAAAGAAACGCAGACGAAACCAGCCGGGAGCACCCCATCATGACAAGCACCATGAAGAACGCCATGCAACGTTTACGCAGCTGGGAAGGCTTTCTGCTTTGCGCGCTGATTTTCATCATCCTGCTCAATACAAGCCTGTCAGATCAGTTCCTCAGCTTCTCCAATGTGATCAATCTGTTCCAGTTGTCCATCGAGAAGATCATCGTGGCCTTGATCATGACTTTCATCATCATCAATGCCGAGATCGATCTGTCGGTAGGCTCCATGATGGGACTATCGGCCTGCGCATTCGGTGTGCTGGTACAACAGGGAGTGCCGGGAGGCTGGGCGATACTGATCTGCCTGAGCATCGGTGTACTCGGTGGCGCGCTGAACGGCTGGTTCATCGCCAAGGTGGGTCTGCCGTCGCTGGTCGTCACGCTGGCCACCCTCATCGGGTTCCGCGGTCTGGCACGGGTTCTGGTCGAGGATCGTGGCATCAATGACTTTCCCGACTGGTTCGACGCTCTGGGACAGAAAGGCATCATCGCTGGCATACCGTTTGCCCTGATCGCCTTCGTTGTGCTGTTCATTGCCTTGTATGTCGTCCTGCAACGCAGCGGGTTCGGTCGCAAGACCTATGTCATCGGAACCAACCGCGATGTGGCCGATTTTGCCGGCATCGACACGGCCCGTCACAAGATGATCCTGTTCATCGCCTCCGGTACCGTCTCCGCCTTTGCAGGCTTGCTCTATGCTGCTCGCGTCGGCGCTGTCCGGGGTGATGTCGCTCTGGGGTTCGAGCTGGATATCATCACGATCGTCCTGCTGGGTGGTGCCAGTATCTTTGGCGGCACCGGTACTCTGACAGGTACACTGCTGGCTGTGCTTATCGTACTCAGCTTGCGAAACGGCATGGCCCTGCTGAACATCACCGGACATATACAAACGGGCGTCATCGGCCTCCTGCTGATCGCATCCGTCATCGCTCCGCGAATCGATCTGTCAAGATTCATTCCTGGAGGCGGACAACCGAGGACACAGTCATGAGCAACAAAGTCACCGATCTCGGCTTCGAAGTACCGGTCAAGCGTGAACTGGTGGCGGAAATGGTGGCCCGCCGCATTCTCGACATGGTCTCGTCAAAGGCCCTGAAACCCGGCGATCAGCTGCCGCCAGAGCGTGACCTGGCCAAGCAACTGAACGTGTCCCGGCCATCGGTGCGAGAGGCCATTCGTGGCCTGTCGATCCTCGGGGTCGTGCAATCTCGCCAGGGAGGCGGAGCCTTCATCAGCGAACTGGACGGTGATGCGCTGCTGGGCCCCATTCGTTTCTTCCTGTCACTGGACACGACCAACATTCGCGAGCTGTACGATGCCCGCTCGTTGATCGAAGGTGATGTCGCCCGGCGCGCGGCAATCAACATGACTGACGAGGAGCTTGCCAATCTGGGCGAGATCCTGCGGCTGCAGGTTGATACGCTCGAGGATGCCAGAGCTTTCCGCCTGTCCGACTTCAAGTTTCACGAGGCCATCTGGATCGGCTCCGGCAACAACTTTCTCAAACGCATCGGTGAAAGCCTGAACTCTCTGGGACTGGAATTTCGTCGCCGAGCCTCCGAACGTCCGGATGTTCTGCGCCAGTCACTGCTGGATCACCGCGTACTGTATGAGGCGCTGTTGTCACGCAATCCGGTCACCGCTGCCGCCGCTGCCGAGAAACACATGCAGAACGTCTACAACTCGACCATTGACCAGACAACGGCTGGAGGAGAATCCGAATGACTGCACGTATCGGTATCGTGGGCACAGGCTGGTGGGCCTGTTTCAACCATATTCCAACGATCAACGACTGCCCCGAAGCAACGGTTGTCGCCATCTGCGATCTGGATCAGAGCCGCCTTGACAAGGTCGGTGAGGAATTCGGCATCGACGCCCGCTATACGGATGTGAATGCCATGATGGCTGCGGAGAATCTGGATGGCGTCATGATCTCCACACCCCACACGGCGCATACGAATCCGGCCATTGCCGCCCTGCAAGGTGGTGCTCATGTGCTGGTGGAAAAACCGATGGCCACCCGGGCTGAAGATGGTCGTGCCATTGCACGGGCGGCCGTCGCCGCCGGTCGGGAAGTCATGGTGCCCACCGGTTTGAACTTCACGCGTTTCTCGCAGCAGGCAGCCCAATGGATTGCCGAAGGACGCATTGGCGAGGTACGCCACGCAGTGTGTCAGATGGGCAGCGCCTTGCACGATCTGTTTGCCGGCGAGCCCATGCAGGAAACCGCCGATCACCTGTTCCGGCCACCCGCCTCTACCTGGGCTGATCCGGCCAAGGCTGGCGGCTATGGCTGGGGACAGATGTCGCACTCACTGGGCTGGTTGCTCTACACCACCGATCTGACCTTCGAAAGCGTCTTCTGCATGGATGGCAAATCACCAACCGGTGTGGATTTCTACGATGCGGCAGTGGCGCGTGCCACCAATGGCGCCACCATCTCCATCTCCGGTGCCTCCACGGTGCCCAAGCACAAGGGCATGCACACCGATATACGCATCTATGGCACCGAGGGCATGGTGGTGTTCGACAATGAACGGGCCCGAATGGAGCTGTACCGGATGGACGGCGAGGATGATGCAGCTACGATCACCTCCGAAGAAGCCGTCTATGACGGCACCTTGCCGGTACGCACATTCGCCAGATTGTGCGCTGGTGAATCCGTGATCAACCCGGCCAATGCCGAGAACGGCGCACGCGTCACCGAAGCGCTGGATGCACTGTATCGATCGGCGGCCTCGGGTGAGGTGGTTCGCATATGAGCATGCCACTGTCGCTGACCGCCTGGTCTCTGCCCGCCTGCACGCTGCAGGAAGCAGCTGACATCTCCCGGGCACTGGGCATCGGCGCACTGGATGTAGGCCTGTTCTACCGTTCGGCGCTGGACAAGGCGCAGCTACTGGCAGACCCCGAGGCTGCCGCGGCCCCCCTGTCACAACTGGGTGTTCGTTTGCCGAACTACTATCACCTGTTTGGCGATGGTCTGGCCGAGCGCAATCTGGCACTACCGGGAACGCTGGAGCAGAATCTGGCTGATCTGCGACAGGTACTGCGCTTTGCCGATGCCGCTGGCATCGCCACCGTCTTCATACTGCCAGGGGTCGTGAACCCTGGCCAATCACGCAGTGATGCCTTCAGGGTCTCGGCGGCCAGCCTTGCCGCCATGATGGAACTTGCCAGCGACTTCAGAACGACGCTCTGCATTGAACCGCATGTTCACTCCTTCGCCGAAAGTCCACAGATCGTTGGCGACCTGGTGGATGCCACGGGAGTCAGACTGGCTCTGGACTATGCACACTTCGTCTGCCTGGGCTACCGTCAGGATGAGATCGATCCACTGGCACCACATGCTGCCCATGTCCATCTGCGACAGGCAAGAATGGGGGAGCTGCAGTCCAAGTACGACCAGGGAACACTGAATTTTCCAGCCATGTTCGGCACGCTGCGCGATACCGGCTACCAGGGCGCACTGTCCATCGAACCGGTGCACCAGGCTTACATGAACACCCTGTTCGACGATGTACTGACTGAAATCATCGCGCTTCGCGATGCCTATCTGACATGGCAAGGAGATAAATGATGGCAAATTATGCATGGGTACTGGAAGTGCGCCCCGGCTACGAAGAGGAGTACCTGAAGCGCCATGATGAAATCTGGCCGGACATGCTGGAGACGCTACAGGTCGCCGGCATCCGCAACTACAATATCTTCAGACATGGGCTCACCCTGTTCGGCTATTTCGAAACCGACGACCTGGACAAGGCCAGAGCTCACCTGAAGGACTGTCCGGTGAATGCGCGCTGGGGACAATGGATGGCCCCGATCATGAAGGTGGAAGTGGACCCCACCACCAGCTTCCCGTACCTGCTGCCTCTGCAGTTTCACATGGACTGACAGCTCTGCCCCTGTCGCCTTCCAGTGTGGTCAGGATGCGAATTCGCCGAGAAAGTGGCGAGTACCGGTTCATGTTTTTCTGACACTGTGGCAAAGAACCGTCACTGAGCCACGATTCTTGCTAATCTGGCTCCGTGAGAAACAAGTCCGCCCATCGGTCTGCCAATCGAGCCCGCTCTGCCTGGGTCATGTTGTGGTGCCTGTGTTTTCTGTCGGTATCCGGTCTCACGCCGGTCAACGCAACCATGATGATGTCAGGCGATGCCAGTGTGTCAGAGGTCACTATCGATGCCGATGATGCCCGCAGCGATGACTCACGGCCCTTGCACGGATCAACCGCAGCCACAGTGACGATACCGCATGAAGAAGCTGCCGCCGCGGGCTCTCATTGCGACAATGCGTCCTGTGCGGATAGCGCTCATGATGTCTGCCCGGGTTTCTGCCTGCATTGCAGCAGCTGCAGTTTCTCTCCCGCCAGTGCCATTGCCCTGACGCCACTGACACAGCGATTCAGGCTTGCCAACCGTATTCAGGATCCACCTTCGGAAAACCTGCTGCCCGGCCGCATCTCTCCCCCATTCCGTCCCCCGATCAGTCGTCTCTAGATTGCCGCGCGTCTGCCTGCGGACGCACTGCCTGAGACGCGCAGCGCGGGGTTGACCCCAGCAACGCTGCCCTTTATTCCGGGAATGCCATTCGTGACCGAACCAGGGTTCGATGCGCTGACTCGACCGAAGGACCTTCGGAGAACGATGATGAAAACCACTGCAATGCACCAGCGATCTCAGCCTCTGGCTGTCATCCTCTACTTGCCACTGGCGCTCTACCTCCTGCTGGGCATCACAATGGCCCGGGCATCCACTGGTACGGATGGCATACTGGTTCAACTGCGCGCTGATGACCTGCAGGTCGTGCAGGCTGGCGAAGTGGTGTATCAGCAACATTGCGCTGCCTGTCACGGAGCCCAGCTCGAAGGTCAACCCGACTGGCGTTCGCGTAGCTCGGAGGGCTTGCTACCCGCGCCTCCACATGATGCCAGTGGTCACACCTGGCACCACGCTGATGATCTGCTGTTCGAGATCACCAAGTACGGTGCCAGCGTGGTCATCAACGACCCGGACTATCGTTCCGCGATGCCCGTATACAAGGACATTCTCAGCGATGAGCAGATAATCGCGGTGCTGTCCTTCATCAAGAATTCCTGGCCTGACGAGGAACGCCAGTGGCAGGAAGAAACCAATGCCAATCAGACGGAAGCCCTGTTGCCGAAACGCAAGGGCAGCAGTTTTCTGGAAAGATTCAGCCAATAGGCGTGATTCGTCACGCACTTCCCCCATTCAAGGAGTATCTCCGACATGACTCATACACTCATCCGCTCCGGACTGCTGTTGTCTGCCGTACTGGCCGTCAGCGCATGCTCCCTCGAGAGCACCGTCATCAGCAACGCCAGCGCACAATCATCCACACCCGAGGCCATGCTGCCGCATATGGTGGTTTACAAGAGTCCCACCTGCGGCTGCTGCCAGAGCTGGGTCGACTATGTCGACAAGGCCGGCTTCAGCGTGGAAACCATCGATCTTGAAAACGTCGATCCCATCAAGGTCGCCCACGGCCTGAGCGATCCTCAGCTGAAATCCTGTCATACCGCCATCGTCGACGGCTATGTCATCGAGGGCCATGTACCGGTGAGCGATATCGAACGCCTGTTGGCGGAGCGTCCGGATGTTACCGGTCTGACGGCCCCGGGCATGCCGATGATGTCACCGGGCATGGGCAGTGAAACGCCGAAGAACTACGACGTTCTGGCTTTTGACAAACAAGGCCGTACACGCGTGTATTCCTCCTACTGAGTCGTGGTGCATGCGAGTGTGAACTCGCATCCTCGAAGTTGAAAACCGCTGGCGGAGACCTCCATTCGACCAGGAGAGCGGCCGACTGACATTTCCCGGCAAGGAGGCCGGAGACAGCGGTGTCAAGCGGCACAACAGGCGCGATATATCTGCTCCATGCGCTCCACGCTGTCATTGCGCATGGGCTTGGCCAGGTAACCCTTGATGATCGACAGCTCCTTGGCACGTTCCTGATCTCTGATATTGAGCGATGAGGTATACATCAGAATCAGTGTATTGTCGGGTCGACCACTCTCACGGACAAGCAGTGATAACTCTTCTATCGTCTGGAAGCCGTCTCTGCCCGGCATGTTGATATCCATCAGAATCAGCAGCGGCAGGTTTCCGGTGTAGACCGACGCGACTCCATTGCTGAACTCGTCCAGAAACCTGTCGCCACTGGAAAATTCGATCAACTCCTCGAATTTCCCGGATCTGGCCAATCGTCGCTTCACCAGATAGCGATCCGCTTCTCCGTCATCAACAATCGCGACAGGAATCATGATGCCCTCCTGACATCCTGAAGAGGCAGACTTACGCTGAATGTGGTTTTCACACCCGGCGTACTGTCCACGGAAATACTGCCTTGCAATCGATCGACGTGTTTCTTCACCAGCGCCAGTCCGAGACCATGATCGCTGCGCTCATCGATTCGGCTGAACAGCTCGAATACCTTTGACTGACTGTCTGTGGGTATCCCGATGCCGTTATCGAGCACATCGATGATGATGCTCTCGTCAGTTGCCTGTGAGCTGACTTCGATGATGTGCTGCGACTTGTCCTGGTCCACATAGCGCACGGCATTGGACAACAGGTTCTCGAGAATGACGTGCAAGGTATTCTTCTCCAGAAAAACGGTATTGTCATGATTGATGGAAACCACAAGCCTGGCAGAGACATCCCGATTACCGGTCAGATCCTCCCAGATGTCGTTTACCATCGATTCCAGATCGATCTGTTCAGCGCTGATCGGGCTGCGTTCGACCCGAGCGATTTCCAGAACCCCCTCTACCTTTTCGGCACTTCGCATACCAATCATGAGCGTTCTGTTCAGAACCTCGCGCACACTGTCCAGATCGCCCTCCTCAAGATCTTCCAGACAGAGTTCCAGCAGACCGGTGATGGTCGTCAGCGGTGCTTTCAGATCGTGACTGGCGCTGTAGGCAAACTGCATCAACTCCTCGTTGAGCGATGCCAGCTCCCGGTGTTTCTCTGCCATGGCATTCTCGGCATCCACCCGCTCGCTCAAGTCGATGATGGTACTGACCACCATCTTGCCGTCGTGTGTATCGACGGGTGTCAACGCAATCTCCACAGGAATCTTGCGACCCGTTCGATGCAGGGCGAACAGCGTTCGCTCCTTGGCCATGGGCCGGGGTTTGCTGGCACGCATGAATCCATTACGGTAAACCGGGTGCGCCTGCTTGATGTCATCAGGTACCAGTTGCTCGATGGGTGAATTCAGTAACTGGGATTCATCGTGGCCGAACAACTGCAAGGCCGCCTTGTTGACGAAAACGATGCGCCCTTCATCATTGACCATGATCATGGCGCTCGCCGCCGCATCCATGGCCAGGTTCATGCGCTGCTCATGCAGTTTGCGCTGGCGTATATCCAGAGCCACCACGAGCGCACATAACGAGCCATCGACCATGACCGTATCCAGACCCAACTCCAGCGGAATGGTCTTCCCCGTTCGGGTGACGCCATTCAGATCACGTCCCTGCCCCATGTTGCGTTTGACGGGGTAAGTGAAATACGCGCCGCGCAGTCCGGGGTGGTGTTGTCTGATCGCCTCGGGGACGAGGATTTCCACCTTCTTGCCAATCAGTTCGCCATGCTCGTATTCGAACAATTCGCTCATCAGTTGATTGGTCAGCAATATATCGCCGGCTTCCGAAACGAGCAGCATGGGCACAGGAGAGACCTCGAAAGCAAACTCGTATTGATAGAACTGATGCATTCCGCTCCTCTCGGTCGAAGGTCTTCTGAGAACTTGCCATGCCGGCGGCCTATCTAGCGGCGGAGGAACCCGTCAAGAAAAGTTCTCTTGCCGAGAAATTGCAACTGCTTGCAATTTTGTCGACTGTCACTCGGTAGCATTCGACTCCGAGAAATTCTCCACGAAAATGCAGTCCGGCAACTCATGCAGCCGAGCACGGGATCCATGCGGAGGAATGGGATTGAGTCAAGGAAGGGCTGGTGCGGCTCGGGGCTCGGGGCTCGGGGCTCTGCGGCTCTGCGGCTCTGGGGCATTGAGCCTGCGACTGGCCATGGTCAGTTCTATCGACTGGCGCTCATTTCCAGTGTGAACCGGTAGCGATCTGACCGATAGGCAATGACGGCGTATTCGATGATTCTGTTGCTGGCATTGCAGGAACGGCGTTTTGCAAGACTGTCGCCTCATCACTGAAGCGCGACGGTGACTGGTGGAACGAAGTCGAGACAGAGCGAGTCAGGAAACTGGTGGCGGCCACGCGTCAGGCATCAGATCCTCGCTAACAACTCGCGCTTCTTGGCACTGAATTCTTCATCGTTGAGAATGCCGGCACCGTGCAACTGTGCCAGTTTTTCAATCAGGGCCAGGATGTCACTGCCCGGCCCCGGATGGGTTCCGCCATTGGCAGCTTGCGCGCCACCTTGATCCGCCGGTGACGATGTGGACGCACCGCCGCCGCCACTGATAGTCGGTGTTTCCACGTCAGCTGCAGCGGAGGCTGAGGCTGACGTGGAAGCTGCCTGCTGGCTTCTATCCGATTCGGCATTCGCGGCCTGCTGACCCGTGATCTGTACAGCTGGATGATCCTGCAGGCTTGGCATCTTGGCGGCACTCTGACTTGTCGACGGCCGTGTCTCCGGGGTGGCAGGCGTCTGCGAGGAGGTCGTAGCAGATTCCGGTCCGGAATCGGAATCGGCATTTTCGCCTTCTGCTTCCGCCATCACCGAGACCACCGGCAGACCATCCACTGAAATCGTGCCCAACTGACTACTGAATGTCAGGGAGTTGCTGCCACCCTGCTGTTGGCTGACGCCACCAATGCGATGACCTCGCGTGTCGTATACGGTCACCTTGCCATCGACATCCACGGCCAATCGATCGGAAAATACGGCGTAGCGACTGTTGTTCTGACTGCCGCTGCTCAGCGGACTTCCCAGGCCGTCGGGCCACCACTGGGCATGCGAGGAACCCTTCTCTGCCGATGTGACCGTGAAGACCTGTGTATGGGTCAGCAGCTCGCTCAGGTCGTTGCATAGCCTGTCGACCGTGGACTTGAGAGTGCTGTTGAACATGTCTCCCACCATGGTCATGCCGCCACGCATCCACTGGCCCGACCCACCCAGCTCCGGGCAGTTGAACTGAGCCATGGTGCCAGCGCCATTGTTGACGGCTACCAGCATGTGCTCGACCGTCTCCGGGCTGAGCTGATAGCGAGCGGCCATGTCAGCTACGGCTTTGCGCCCTTCCTGAGTAAACTGTTGCACACGGAACCTCACTTGAATGATGCCTGACAGCCAATGGGGGCGGGCTTCGATCTTGACCGCACCATCGGGGAGCACTCCGGTGGCAACCACCGGATCAGCTCCAGTCTAATGGATTCAGCAAACAGTACGCTCTCAGGGAAATTATGAGCTATTCCCGTTGGTCACGGCACGCTGAAGCGACGCACCCCGATGTACAGCTGTCCACCCTCGCTCAGTCGGTTATTGGCCACCTGATACAGCTCAGGGTCTGAGGTGCGTGCCAGCACCCGGTAGTACCAGGTGCCCCCCGGCAGGGCGTTCTGACTGATGGAGGATTCCACCCTGTCCGGGCTGTCAGCTATTCCACTGGTATCGACAACGATCGTGCTTGCGGAAAAGTCCGGTGTGGACGCTACCTGCAAGTCATACGTGATCGGTGTTCCGGTCACCTCGAAGGCCGGATTCCACCAGAACGTGATCGTGCCGCCACCCTGGATCGGGTTCTTCAGATAATGCGACAGCGGCATGCTCGGTGAACGCCGGATCTGCTGCAGATTACTGTTCACGATGCCCGGTAACGAGGCGACCCTGGCATCCCAGACACCCATGTTCTCAGCGCCACGGATACCGCCAATCTGGCTGACATCAGGCTCACTACCGATGATGGGCCTCACCAGGGGGCTGTAGGCGTCTGTCAATGAGCGTATGGTAGCCGGCGTCAGATAATCCTGATACAGCTCTTCTGCGGCAGCCATCAGAGTCTGGTGCATGCCCGGCATCTGCAGGTATCGGGAAACGAAGAGGTTGTCCGTGTAGCGCGCATAACCCCAGTAGAGGCGGTTGCGCAAGGTGGCAGCGTCGAAGCCCTGGGAAAGCTGCGGCTCGGTACGAAACGAGCCATCGTAATCCCACGGCAGGAAATAGAATTTCTCTGTGCCCAGCGGGTTGTACAGAAAATAGTTCTGCGTCACCGCATCCTGCTGCCCCAACAGAAGATTGACCGTGAGCCAGGTGAGAACGTTGTTGCGATTGAAATAACGATCCAGCACCGACTCGAAGGACTGCTGAGGATCATGCAGCGCCGCCAGCATTTCCACCACCTTGCTGTGATCATCACCTCGCTCGATCTCCAGACGGCTGTTGAAGCGTGCCTCGTCCACCGGTTCTCCATTGGCATCCACCGCCATCTCGCCCAGGTCGGACGAGGAGAACAGGAAGAAATTTGCCTTGTAGATGTTGTCATCCCGGTTACGGCCGCGATTGATCAGATACTCTTTCTTCACAGCCTCCACATGCGTGTACAGTCCCTGGTCGATCGGGCCAGCCCCGTCATCGATCCAGAGATTGACGAACTGGGTGCGCAGGCTGGGCAGATGCGGGATCGTGGACATCAGGTCGAAGCTCAGCTTGTTCAATATGCGGCTCTGGTCGTAGGGGTGCTTGTTCAATTGCACCCGCTCCTCATTGCGCCACAGCTCCGTATCACCCGTCAGACGTACCCGGAAGGACTTCTGTGGGGCCGCGCGTGACGAGGCACCACGCTGTCGCAGTCCGGCATTGCTGAAAAGCCCGTCATCGGGAAAGTCCTCGGCTATGAACTTGACCGGAATATCCACGGTGAAATCGTCATCTCCGTCGATATCGGCCAACACATCATCCAGTGTGCAGCCGCTATCGTCGTCGGGGGTACAGACACCCGGCGTGGTACGGGTCGCTACATCCATTCGCAGCACGCTGACTGTCTCATAGCCGTCCTGCTGGTAGAACGCGGCCGGGTCCGTGATATCGCTGGGGTGCGGCACGAACACCGAGCCCCCCGGAGGAGGCGTGGACTCCGAAACCTCGAAATCACGTCGAACGGCCCACCAGTTTCGGTTGTTCTGCTGGTCCACGGCGCTGGCGTAGAAACGGTAGCTCCCGGCGGGAAGGTTCAGGGAGACCGACCAATCGGCACGACCATCTGCATACGAAGTCAGATTGGCGTCGCGCAGGACGCGCTCGGATTCGACATTGCCGTTGTCATCCACATAGGCGGATACGGACAGATCCTTGATGACATAAAAGACCTGCGCCACACCCGAGCCGTTGCCGTCGTCAGCCAGACCACTGAATACCTGGCCACTGTCCGACAAGACTTCGACACCTGCCGCTGGCTGAAGCAGAGACAAGGCGGGAGGCGTTTCGTCGACCACAACGTCGTCTACCACCGAGAATGTGGTCCGCACGGCCCAGACAAGCGAATTGCCGGCGATATCACGCACACGTGCGTAAAAACGATATTGGCCCTCCGGCAATGTCATTGGATCCGACGACCAGACGCCCGCATCCTGATTGTCCAGTGACAGCTCTGCCGTGCGCAGAACGCGCGGAGACTCCACGGCCCCGGTGGGGCTGATGAATTCACCGGTGCTCAGATCCTTCAACAGGTATCTGACGTCTCGCACGCCCGAGCCGCCAGTATCGGTGACCGACCCCGAGAACGTGAAATCCCGCTGGAGAGTGGCGTTGTCCCCCGATGGCGATTCAAGCAACAGAACCGGCGCCTCGGTATCCTGCGATTGCGCGTGAGCCAGAGAGGCCAGCAGCAACAGGCAGACACTGACGGAGAATCGCAGCAAGCTGCCAGAGCCTGAACGGCGGATGAGGTGCTTTCGGTAATGGCTCGACATGCAATTTCCTTATGGCGATGATGGATACGGGGCTGCAAAATCAGGACTCGGTGTTCCCGATCGTACGTACAGTTCGATCTGAATACCAGCCGGATCGCTGAAAACACAGAGGACTGACTTCCTCATGCTCTCAGGAAGTCACGCTGATACGCGATGATTCCAGATACGCACAGGCCAGGTCAAGCTCCCGCTGAACGCCTTGACGAATCGGAGGTGGTATTCGTCAGAGCCGGAGTAGCATTATGATGGTGTAGTGGCCGAAAGGCGACGCCATTGCCATGGGCAATTCCTGCGTCCATGTGCACTGAGTTGCAGTATCGAATGTCAGGAAGAAATCTGCTTCATCGGGAAATTGCTTGCATGTGGTGCCATGCCATACCATGCCGTGCCGTGCCGTGCCGTGCCGTGCCGTGCCGTGCCATGCCGTGCCGTGCCAACGACCACTGCCGACACTCCCAAGCGCCAGACTCAGCCTGGCATTTGCACCACCATCTCGATTTCAACCAGCAGTTCCGGCGCAGCAAGAGCGGCGACACCCACCCCGGTCAGGCTTGGCTGGGTACCGTCGAGAAAGGCAGCTATCATCGGCATGGCCACGTCCAGAGACTGCGACGTCAGGTCCACCATGTAGATACGCATCTGCGCGATATTGCAGGGGGCAGCATCTATCGCACTCAGCGCCGACTGCAGGTTTTCCAGGACCACTGACATCTGCCCATTCAGGGTATCCGGCACTGCACTGCCATCGGCGGGCCAGGCAACCTGACCTGAAACGAATGCCAGGCGATTGGCATCAGCGATGGAAATCTGTGAATAGCCCACCGTACCGGCATCCGGCATGGTGGTCGGGTTCAGGCGAGCTGGAGTTGCTGACATGTCGTGCTCCTTTCCTTTTTCGGTGATAGCCGTACTATATGTCCCCGCAATGACGAACAGAATTCGCCTCAGTATCGATACTGAGTCTACAAAGGGACGACAGTATGGCCGGCTCGAAAGTGAACGATATTCTGGTATTTCTGGCCGTGGTGGAGGCCGGCAATTTCGTGGCAGCTGGCAAGGCCTTTGGCCTGTCGCGCTCGACCGCTGGCAAATCCATCACTCGGCTCGAGGACAGCTACGGCGTCAGGTTGCTGAATCGAACCACTCGCACGCTCAATCTGACGGAGGAAGGGCGCAAGCTGTACGAACACGGGCAAACGATTCGCTCGGCCATTGAAGCGGCAGACGCCAGCATCAAGGGTGAACCCGGTGCGCCGAGTGGCATGCTTCGGATTGCGGCACCCGACGCTCTGGGACGCAAGCTCTTTCTGCCGATCGTCCAGCAGTATCTGATCAAATGGCCGGAGGTCAGAATCGAGATGAGTTTCTCCGACAACATGAGTCGCCTGGTGGAGGATGGATTCGACTTGGCCATTCGTGTTGGCATGAGTACACCTGACAACGGTCTGGTCGCGCGCACTGTACTCACTGAGGAGCCATGGCTATGCGCTGCACCGGCCTATTTCCAGCATCGTGCGCGCCCTGCATCGGTAGAGCAACTCGACTCGCACGACCTGATCCAGTTTTCCAGTGGCGGCGAGCGACAAGGCTGGAGCCTCACTGACGAGCACGATATTCCGCTCAGTGCCCGGGGACGTGTGCGCCTGAGAATGGACAGCGCCGAGGCTTTGCGGGAGGCCGCGCTGGCAGAGTTCGGGATCGTCATGCTACCAAGGCTTCTCGTTGAAGAGGACATCACCGCAGGTCGCCTGGAGCGTGTATTACCGCAAGTGCGTGGCGAACACATCCCCATCCTGGTGCTCTATCCGCACAAGCGCCTGCTTGAACCGCGGGTCCGGCACTTCATCGATCTGATGGTCGAGCAACTGGGCCAGCGGCGCGGTACGCTTGGTCAGCAGACGACGGGCGAAAGACGAAAGACGATTTCGAAGTAGCAAACGATCGCAGCGAGCGCTGACAGTACGGACGCTTTCCCGGCACTGACAGTACAGACGCTTCTCCGGCACTGACACCTGTACGGCTGATTGCGCTACTCTCGCCCAGCACTCAACCAGAAACAGCAAGCCATGTTCATACGATGCGCATTTTTCAAAGGCAAGGCAAAGGAAGGACGACAGCAAGAGTTCGATGACTACATCGACTCGGTGCTGGTCCCTACCTGGGCCGCGTTTCCCGGGGCGCAGGAAGTTCGCGTGCTGCGTGAAGTGGAGAGTGACAACCCGGACATTCCGCTGGAGCTGGTCATTTCCATCCGCTTCGAATCCCGCGAAGCCATCGAGAAAGCCCTGGCCTCACCGGAGCGTTTCGAAAGTCGGGAGAAGTCTCAAGCACTGATTGCCATGTTCGACGGCGAAGTCTTTCACACCGTGTTCAAGGCAAATCAGGTGCTGTCGGTTTAGGTCGCTATCGTCAGTTCCGCTTCCCCTGTCGGAAGCGGACACCCACGGAAGGTTGGACCACGCCACTACCCCGCTTTGGTACGGCATTTCCGCGATGCTGCAGGTCCGGCCCCAGATGTCTCGGGACGCCGAAGGCCGACACAGCCGAGACATAAAACAGGCAGTCGGCGCCCATCCAGTGATCGAGTACCCCAGCAGCGGTCTTCGCCGAGAGTTACGACACCGCCCGGAAATCGATCTGCGTCTTCATGGCGCAGCTTCGATCGGAGGCAAGTTCGAAACCGGACTCGGCCTCTGCCAACGGCACGGTCTGCGTGATCAGCGGTTTGACATCGATCAAACCCTTGCGCATCAACTCCACCCCCATGAAGAACTCTTCGTGAAAGCGGAAGGAGCCTCGGAACTGCAGCTCCTTGGCCGTCATGGTCTGTACCGGCACCTGCATGTCGCCACCCAGCCCCAGTTGCACGATGACCCCACGTGGACGCATGGCATTGATGCCGCCTGCCAGCGCCGGGGCGGCACCGGTGCATTCGAACAGCACGTCGAAGTAGCCCTTGTCCGCTTCGTAGGCCTTCAGATCATCGGCCGACGTGCCCATGTTGATGACACGATCGGCACCGTTGCTGGCGGCCATCTGCAGGGTGAAGTCCGTCAGGTCGGTAGCAACGATCTCGGCAGCGCCGGCGCGACGGGCAGCCAGGATGCACAACAGGCCGATGGGCCCACAGCCGGTAACCAGCACTCGCTTGCCCAGCATCTCGCCAGCGTGGCGGGTGGCATGCAGGCAGACCGCCAGAGGCTCTGCCATGGCCGCTTCCCCGGCCGTCAGTCCGGTGGCGTCAGCGCACTGCTCGACATCAGCCACCAGGTACTCGCTGAACGCCCCCTGGATATGCGGGAAAGGCATGGCCGAGCCGTAGAAGCGCATGTTCAGACATTGATTGCGCAAACCCTCTACACAGAAGCGACAGTTGCCGCAGGGCCGGGACGGCGATACCGCGACGAGCTGACCAGTGGACAGACTCTCGACACCCTCACCCAGGGATTCGATATGGCCGGCCACTTCATGACCGAGCACCATCGGCTCTTTGAGACGTACCGCACCAAAGCCACCGTGATTGTAGTAATGCAGATCCGACCCGCAGATGCCACCTGCCGACAAGCGCACAAGCACCTGACCGGGACCGGGCTGAGGAATGTCCTGCTCTTCGATGCGCAGATCCTTGGGGGCGTGGATGACGATGCTTTTCATGATTGGGTGTGCTGGTGACAGTGGGCGACGGCGCAGAGAGGAAGCGTTGGGCTGGTCATGCCAGTGCTGCACTCGACTCGCGCCGACTGCACTTGGATGCTCATGCGCGCAGCAGGCGACCGAATCGTGTCAGGTCGAGGAATGACATAGTCCTTGATATTTTATGTTAACGATAACATACTCAATTCTTCCCAGTTTGTCCAACCCCCAACGAAGAGAATTCAATGACGCAAGGAACGGAATTATTCAGCCTTTCGGGTCGCCGCGCCCTCGTGACAGGCTCCAGTCAAGGCATCGGTTTCGCACTGGCCCGCGGTCTGGCTGAAGCCGGTGCATCCCTGGTGCTGAACGGTCGGGACGAGTCCAAGCTCGAAGCTGCCGCCGCTTCCTTGCGTGAGGAAGGTCATGCGGTGGACACCCTGGTATTCGATGCCACGGACCATGACACCGTACGCCAGTCTGTCGATGACTTCGAAGCCGCTACCGGCGCCATCGACATCCTGATCAACAATGCCGGCATGCAGCACCGAACGCCACTGGAAGACTTTCCGGCCGACGCCTTCGAGAAACTGCTGCAGACCAATATCGCCAGTGTGTTCCACGTCGGTCAGGCCTGTGCCCGTCACATGATCGCGCGCGGCCAGGGCAAGATCATCAATATCGCCAGTGTGCAAAGCTCACTCGCCCGCCCTTCCATAGCTCCCTATACCGCCACCAAGGGAGCCGTGGTGAATCTGACCAAGGGCATGGCCACCGACTGGGCCGCTCACGGACTGCAATGCAATGCCATTGCCCCGGGCTATTTCGATACTCCCTTGAATGCCGCCCTTGTCAGCGATGAGGATTTCTCCGCCTGGCTGGCCAAGCGCACACCGGCGGGTCGCTGGGGATTGGTGAAGGAACTGGTTGGCGCGGCAATCTTTCTCTCCTCCGAGGCCTCCAGCTTCGTCAACGGCCATACGCTGTATGTGGACGGCGGCATCACCGCCTCACTCTGATTAAAAGCGGCACAACCAGGAGACAGACCACATGGGACTCAATGTAGCCTTGATCGGTGCCGGTGCCATGGGCGGCGCCATCGGCACACGCCTGTGCGAGACCGGGCACCAGCTCACCGTGTTCGATCTGGATGCAGACAAAGTTGCCGATCTGGTCGCCAAAGGCGCTCAGGCGGCATCCACGGCCAGCGACGCAGCGGCGCAGTCGGACTTTGTCATCACCAGCCTGAATTCGGCGAAGATCGTTGAACTGGCCGTTTTCGGCAAGGACGGCGTTGCCAGCGGAGCCAGGCCCGGCACCCTGATCATCGACATGTCCTCTATCGATCCGGAGACCACGCGGCAACTGGCTGCCAAGGCGACCGAAGCCGGCCTGCGATGGGTGGACAGTCCACTATCCGGCGGCGCACCCAAAGCGCTGATTGGCGAACTGACCCTGATGGCGGGTGGCGAGGCGCAGGACGTGGAAGATGCTCACACCCTGCTGAAGGACGTCTCCGCCCAGTTCACACACATGGGCCCGTCAGGTTCAGGCCAGGCCACCAAGCTGATCAACCAGGTGCTGTGCGCCATCCAGTTTCTGGGCGTGGCCGAAGCCACTGCACTGGCCGAGGACGCTGGTGTGGATGTGGCGAAGATTCCGCAAGCCCTCAAGGGCGGTCGAGCCGACAGCGCCCTGCTGCAGGAATACATGCCGCGCTTCGCCACCCGCGATTATCGGCGTACCGGGCGAATCGACAACATGGTGAAGGACTTGAACGGAGCACAGGATCTGGCTCGCTCCACCAATACAAGCATGCCCCTGACGGCCGTGAGCGCCGAGGTGCATCGCTTGTTGACCCGTATTGGTCTGGGTGGTGAGGATCAGGCGGCGTTGATGGAGTATTTTTCGAGATCGGGGCAAAGCGAATCCTGACAACGGATGTTCACCGTTCCTCCGATGCGTTCAAGGTCGGATCATCGGCCAGCCAATCCTGGCGCAAGACGCGAAAGACATTCACCAGCTGTTCGATGACATCAGTGTCGGTCACGTTCGCAGAGAAACGATATCGGCTCGCAAGAAGCGTGCGACACCTTCAAGCCGATTGCCTGAATGCTGGAAGCAGTTTAGCATTCAGCCTGCCAGCTCAGTATTCGTCAGGATGCGACGAATGACAGACAGCGAACACCCGGTTCTGGACAAGGATTTCTACACCATGCGCATTGCACCAATCACGCTTCTGCTGCCTACGCCTCTACTGTTGTTGTCACTGCTTTCAGCCTGTGGCGGCGGTGGCAGCGGCGGCCCGATTCAGCCTGCCAACGATGGACAGAGCACGGCTACCGGTGAAAACCCATACCCCAATCTATCACTCAATGGCACTGTGACAGGACGCGTCTTCGAGACCGATGACGCCCGCTACATCGACCTGGAAACCGGGGAGATGGTGCGCCTGCCGGTCTCTGCGGTCTACCCCAGCCACGATGGCCAATACCTGGTTGAACACCGCGAAAGCGCCAGATTCATGCCGGATGGCGGTTGCCTGGATTTTGCCAAATGGTTTGACCGCATCAGCATCCGTGACTCCGTCACTGGTCGTGTCACCGACGAATTCGAGCTGTCCGAATCTGTCTACGGTCCTGTCAGGCTCTCACCTGACGGACAGACACTGGCCCTCGTCTGGGACAAATCGCACGTCTGTTACGACACCGATGCAGCGCTGACCATTTTCTCGCCAGAAGGCGAAGAAATAGTCAGAGCATCGGATACAGTCGGCTCCTATGACTGGCTGCCGGATAACCGCCTTGTATTCACGGTGGGTCAGAAGATCGGCATGGAGGTGGAACGCAACAGCTTCCGGTACAGAACGGTAGTCGACATGAGTGATGTACCCGGCTATCCCAGCCGCCTCGATGTCAGCCCGGATGGCAGTCAGATCCTGTTCGAGATGGTCACGCGAACGAGTCTTTGGCTGGCGGGTGTTCACTATCGAGACGCTACCGTGTGGGCTGTCGACGTGGACGGTACGAACCTGCGACAGGTTGCCACCAGCAGTCGAGAAGACGATCCAGACAGTGATTACGACGATCCGCAAGTGAACATGCCGGTCTGGTCTCCGGATGGTCAGTCCATACTGCTGACCGAGGGCTTCACCAGCGGTGGTGCCGTCTGGGTGGACTACAACTACATGGCCAATGTCTTGCCGATCATCGGCGACTCACTCACCTATGTGCTGCCTGCCGACGCGGTCGCTCAAACACTGCCTCCCGCACAGTACACTGCTGATGGCGCGCGCCCCTTGCTCTCTCTGGGCAGTGGCAGCCGCGTGGGTGCCGTCACCGTAGATCCACTCTCCCCGGTGATGTGGGCACCGGCCTACCCCCAGCCGGAGGTCACCAGCGGCTCCCTGCCTGCACTCGATGGCCGTCCCAATCGAGGCCTGCCCGGATCGATGGCCTTCCTGGCAGATAACGATGATGGCACGGTATCACTGGTGTCGGTAGAGCTTGCCACATCGACGCCCCGCACATTGACCACCATCGAGGACAGTGAGCTGGAAATCTCCTCCTACACCGCTGTTGCAGCGGACAATTCCCGCTCGGCGTATTATGTCTACGACTATGGTGACGACTCGCTACGTGTGTATGACAGCGCTGGCGACATGGTCAGGGATGTGGCGCTGATCACCGGCCGCTACGACTACACCCCGGAATCCGCTTTCCATTTTTCACCGGTGAACAATGACCTGATTGCCTGGGTTCATGATGATGGTGATTTCGGAACGGGTGTCATCGTGCTGAACCTGGCAACCATGGCCTTCGTCGCCCGATGGGAAGATCTGGATTACGACGCGATAGCCTGGACAGCCGAGGGCGATCTGCTGTTGTTCGATGAAGGCCGCGCTTACAAGTCCATAGTGGATGGCGCGACGTCGGCAGACTTTGCACCGCTGCAGAATCTGTTCGACTTCGGAGAAGCCATTTCACTGCCTGCCGTGAGTCCGGTCAACGGGGATGTGGCTTTCTCCGCCGGCGGCCAGCTGTTCGTCATCTCCCAGGATGGACAGAATCCGCGTCGTGTCATTGCCCCCAGCGATGGCAGCTCCGCCCGTCCCGTGTGGTCTCCCGATGGCAACTTCATCAGCGTCGAGCATCGGGGCAACAATTACTTCGTGGCAGCCGATGCACAGAACGTCAGACTCTATGAAGACCATCGCAGCATGGGCGGATTTCAGTTGGGCGAAGGCAGTACCTATAGCCAGCCGGACGATTCACGGCGCTTGAGCTGGTAAGGGAAGCGGCGTTGGGCGGGCGTGGGTTGATAGCGTGGTCTGATGTGACTGAACCGGAAAGATTGAACTCCCGTGGATTGTTCGTGATGTCATGCCACCTCGGATCGAACACGGAAGGGGAAAAATCGGCGGCGGGCTCGCTATTCATCCACGCCGGCGGAATTCCTCTACTGGCCCGATGGAAGGCTCAAGCTGAGCCAACAGGTCGGAGGATTTCGCCGCATGTGTCTGGTAGCCGATACTTTCCGCCTCCGCCTTGATGTCCAGAAGGATCTCAGCCGCAAGCGTTTCATTCTCTCGCTTGACCTGAGTGCTGGCATATAGCCACAGTGCCGATAGTTTACGCAGTTTCAAACCATGCCTCGTGGCAAGCGCAGCCGCCTGAGCCGCTGCAGTTCCCGCCAGACCGAATTCTCCATTATCAAGCATCAATTGAGAATGAGCGAGCTGAGCATCAACACGTAGTCGATACAAGCCCATTCTATTGGCATATGAAAGCGCTCGACGAATGCGACTATTGGCTTCGGGAATTGCATCCCCCATGTCTATGAGCACTCGCGCCTCACTGACCAGCGATAAATGTTGAACATCTCTCTGTTCTGCTTGTGATGCCGCGTTTACCGCCAAACGCGCACAGTGCAGAGCTTCGTCCAACTTCCGTTGCGCTCTATAGAGATCGGAAAGATGGCGATTCATGATTGCTACCATGCGGAGCATTCTCTTATCCACCACCACCTTGAGTGCCGTCTTGTAACCTGACTCCGCACGCTCGAGACTACCGCTCAAGTGATCGCAAACCGCGAGATAGCCAACAGCGAATGTCAGCAAGGGTTCTGGAGTCGAGCCTTTGATATCCTCCGATGACGCCCGAAGCCATTCGAGTTCACTCCTCGCATTGCCAATCTCACCTCGATCAATCAAGGCGATTGATTTGTTCAAGACAATTCTACGCTCAGTAGCGTGATGGGCATATGGATCATCGTCAGGTGTCTGCGCGTGTGCTACAACCAGACGTGCCTGATCAAACATCGGTAACGCATCAAACACTCGTCCCTGGATAAGAGATGTCAGGCCACGTTCGTTGTACAGCCAGGCGATTTCATCGCGATAGAATGGATGTCGAACTCGAATACCATCTTTTTTATCATCAGTACCATTTGCAGCTCCATCATAGACATGCTGACGGAACTCGATACCCAGCGCACGTGCTTTTTCGCTGATTTCCTTGCCACACCTGATAAACCGTTCAACGCGAATTTCGGTCTCATCATCAAATTGTTCGTTAGACTGAGGTGCGAATCGTGGGCGCTTTTTCAGCTCTTGCAAAAGGGTTTCCTTCTGCTTCTGCTCCGCCATCACGCCATTTTCCGCGGTTTCCGAAGGCAGAAACCACTCCTCAAGAATACCTTTGATCTCCTCCTGATTCTGCTGCAGACCGACAGCGAGGTTCATCAGAGAGCGCAACCATCCACGATATGTTTCGTATGGTTTCTTGTTGTCGTCATCTACGTATAGCGTATCAAGCCTTGAAATCGCACCGACGGAAAATGCCCCGCGCAGCAGACTGTAGCTACCCCTCAGTATCTGCGGCATTGCCTGTATTCGACCCAAGGACGTACCCAGTACGCAGGCTCTCCCCTCACCAGCGAAAATCAGAGTGGCAGCCTCCTCCAGATATCGTTTCCGCCTCAAGGCATCCTCGGGACTGCTTGCACAGTCACCATCTTGCTCACTTTGCCTGAAGTCACATTCCTTCAGGTAGTAGAAGACGCGCAGAATCCCCGCTACTTCCTCAATGTGTTCATCAAGAATTCGACTGACCATGCCGTAGTGTTGAATCGAAGGCGTTGGTAGGTCTTTGGGCTGATCGCAGTAGATCGAAAGCTGATGATGGTTACTTTCGCCATGATCCAGCAGAGACAGTTGCATCTGTTCACTAAGGTATTCCCTCAGGCGTGAATGCAATGAATATCGCCTGTTCAAAGTCTGGAACACCCTGTCGCTACTGGTCTGACCAAACGAGCTTGGGGCGACCGGTATGACCAGATCACGTTCGGTCAGGACTTTCAAATGATGTTCCAGCAACTCCAGTGCTTTCGTGCGCACTACTTGCGATGCAGATACTGACTGCTCGTGCTCATCGGCAATGGCACCGTATAGCAACTTCGCAACCTCCGGACAGCCATGGAGTACTCCGATTTCTATCGGCACCGAAAACAATGAGAGATGACGCATGATGCCATCGAATAGATGCGGTGACAGCCGTTTACAATTTTGGGGGGAATCATCGCTATCCGTACCGATACCCGTATCAAGCGCCTTATACCGTTTGAGGACTACAGCAAGCACACCAACATGTCCTCGTGCAGCTGCGGCGCCATCCAACTCATCCAGATACATATATAATGATCTCTTACGCGTTTCCAGCAGCTCCACGTTCGACCGTTTATCTCGTGCGGCGATACAACCTTCACAATCATTCAGCCATTGCGAAATGATCATCACATTGAGCCAGGCGTTGTGTTGCATCGTGGTCAACAAGGCTCGACGTATCGAAGGATCACCAGGCGGGCGTATTGCCATGTGCTGGCTGGTTTGCAGCAACTCCGCAGCAAGTAGTGCCGCGCATAGCCGAAGCGGATGCTCAACAGCAAATGACTGCTCGACGCTCCCGAAATTGGAGACCAGCGCGACGAACGTCTTTCGAGAACCCAGTTTTCTTGCAAATGGTGTCAGAAAAAAGCGATCAAACAGGCTGAAAGGAGCCGGCTGTAACCATTTCCTGAACCAGCTACCCGTTTTGGATCGACGTCCGTAATATTTGTAATCGCCTGTTTTCAGGGATTTCCTTTTCTTTGACGCCAGTCTTTCGCTTAGATAGGCAATTGGCGCATCTTCTCTCCCAGAAATCAACACCAGATCAATTGGCGGCCTGGGCGATTGCAAAGAGGTACGATGATCACCAGTCATCAACCTGAAAAAGGCTCGGTGCATCGGATTGAAGGCGTCTCCATCTACATCACAGATTCTGTCCAGGCCACTCAGACAAACGAACAGTCTTTCACCAGGTTGGGCAAGACTTTGATACTGACCAAGCAAGCCCGCCAGAATGTCCAGGCGATGCGGCCTCGGATTAGGACCTTCCATAGCGGGTATTTCGTGACCGTTCGACGGTTTGTAATCGCGACGTCTGGACGTTTCCGGCAACAAGGCCATTGCAGGCTCTTCCTTCCTGGACTTGCAATACAACTCTAACGCCAGCAGAAAACAATCCTTCCGACTGGGTATTGTTACAGGATCACCAACGGGTTCATTTCTCAGAGTGCGATACAACTCCAACACGGCTCGAAGCGCTTTACTCAGATCGTCATTCGATTTTTCGTCTTCTTTCGGTGCCTCGTCGTGTTGCTTGAGAAACTCGTTGATGTCTTCAGTTGACTTGATCAAATTGCGTATGCCTTGCGTCTGCAAATTGACGATCTGCTGAGCGAGGAATCTCGACAATGCACGCAACACCGAGTTGAATTCCATCGAGAAAGACAGGTGCGCAATGAATGCGGGGTAGTCCTCGCTACTAGTTGACGCGACAGGCGGACCGGAGGCGAACAGTTGCGAGCGTTGTGTGCGAATGGACATCAAATGCACCAAAGAGCCTTTACCGCCGCCCCGAGGTATGTGCAGACGCAGTATTCGCTGATTTCCCTTTAATTCAATTCCGGAATAATGTCTGTTCTTGTTGGCATTCGCTACCTTATCCTTTATGTCCTTGATCATCGACCATTCGATTTCTTCAGCGTCAACGATTGGATTGACATATTCCGGCTGATGACGAACGACCAGCTGTGTTTCCGAGCCAGGCGACTCACCATTGCCTGTTTCACCAGCGGAATTCTTTCTGGCACTGTAGATGGCTTTTCGCTCGACGGGCAACTCACGCCACTGTTTCCACCAGACAGCGGTATCCAAGCTCAGCGCTTCGAGTTCGATCACCAATGCTCGTGACATCAACCTGTTACGGAACTCATCGATCAACGACACGAACGCTGCTTTCGATTCCAGACGCGTATCTTCGATGTTGCCCGTTGAATCTACATCAGGAGACTTGCCAAGGATTTTGCTGAGTGACTGGACAACCTTTTCCAGTGTCTCTATTTCATTCGCATCAAGCAACTGATCGACGGCGTCTCTACCTGCATCGACACCGAGATCACGCAACCATTTGTTGCTGAAATCCGCGTTTCGAGACGGAGTAGAATTCTCAAAGGCATCAGCATCGTTCAGATGTTTTTCCAATCTATCCAGTAGACACATCGTCTTCATATAAGCGCTACCACCAAAGTAGATCGTATAGATGTCATAGTGAACCGCGTGACGAATGGACTTGAGCGTGTCTTCACGTGCATCATCGGATTCGTCGCTCGACTCCTTGTGATTCCTCGGGAGTAGCGCAAACAATCTTCTTCTTGCCTGGTCAGGTAAATTCCCTCGACTGACAAATCTTCGTAATGGCCTCAGCACATCGTCTTCGGTCAATCCGATACCCACGAATAGAATATCGTTACCACCGAACATGACTTCCTGAGCCTCCAGAAATGTTCTCTCGGATTCCACATCTCCCAGATAGACTCGCTGATAGTCCTTTTGTGTCACAACCATGTTGTCAGGATCATCCAGACGCCCGTGCAGATGGAAAATCTGGGTGTCATAGGAACTCGAGAAGGCAGCGAAACTTACAAGGTGACCAACCCCTTCGGAATCCAATGTTGAGCTCAGCGCCGTTTTACGACGACCGGATTCGATGGATACCTGCAATGGATCTTCTCGATCGGTAGGCGCCTCGCGGCACAGATTCCTGAATGCCGTCGCTTCAAAGCCATCCGGCAATAGAGCGTGGCGAAGAACCTCACGTTCAAATTGAACGTCGTAGTTGAGCGTCAATATTCGGGATGCTTTCAGGGTTCTCAATATCGCATGCACAGGATTCCCGGATACTGGCGAACCGTTCTGTGGGACAGAAGGACCGTGGTGCAAGAACGGCTCTACACCGGCATTCTTGTCAGCTTGGCGTGGGGGCTGAGTTGTCGATAAAGACCCTTCACCGCCAGGCACCGTCTCCAGATGACGATTGATATTTCGAACCTTGACCGCGGCTTCCAGAAATACGATCAAGTCATCTCTCCGGTACCCATCCACGATCATGGCCTTCAGAATTTTCAGATAGATATCACCCTCTTTCTCCAGAAATTTACTGGACAAAGAATGGAAATTAGGTTCATCATTCTCCGCCTTGATAGCCTGCATCAGCTCCTCGGCATAATTGAGTAAGAGTTTGGTGGGAAGCTGATTACCGGAAATTCGTTGATACTGCCGCCCGGATACAGCTGGTTCGGAGTCTGGTTTCAACTGGAGCAACTTCAACCTGTCCAGCACAAGATCCATCTCACTCTTTCTGAGCTGACCGGCGATACGTTTTCGTGTCTGCCAGGATCGATCGAAGACGTTCTCATCGCCCTCTGGCAATCCTGAGAGTAGATCCTCACAGAGCTCGATAACGCCAGTAGCGTCGGACAATTTGCCTGCCCGATCAAGGGGCAAATGCAATAGTTCTATCAGTGACTTGACGTTCTCCATTCTTCCTTCTGATTGAAGTAACGCGGATCGATTGCTCCCGTTAAGCGAGCCGCAGACCTCCAACAGCTGCAACAACAGATTTCGCTTGCTTTCGATTGCGTCAATTCCTGCTTTTCCAGTACCGAGTACTTCAATCAGTTCACGCCGTGTTTCTCGAACGTACATTGGAGCCAATTCGCCCCAACTAGGCAAACCAAACGGTCTGGATACTCCCGAGCCGGCCATGACAACCAGCCGTCGGAGATTCAAGGCTCTCCACAGATCTGCACGGGCTCTCTGTTCTATAGAGATACCAGTCAACTCATGTCGAACGTAGGGTTGGAAATACTTCCATGCATTGGTCATGCTGATCATTTCGCTACTCGCTGGCACTGCAACCAAAACCAGGCGCTTCGAAAGACATCCAAGTGGGCTAGCGATTACAGGACAATCAACGCTTCGGTGAATTGCCCGCATTCAAGATCGGTCTTCAGTGTATCGCTCGTCCTTGCACCTGATCCTTGAATATTGATTGAGTACCATGCACGCTCGTAGCATCCCTGTCAATCAGCTCCAGGTTCAGTCAAACACTGACGAACCTGGACTTTCACGAACGCCTCGCAGGATGTTCAATGGACATTCCCGGTGGGATATTCAGCTTTAAATAATCCAGTATTGACACTTGCAACAGCATATAGGAGGATTCTCTGTTGCATTAATGGATCGAGAATTTCAAACGCCTGTTTGAATCGAATGGATCAATTTACAGCAATGGAATCTCAGACAACAGACAATAAAGAAAAATGTGACGAATCAAGCTGCAGCTTGAAACAACAGCGTCGTTGTTTAAGTGCCATCAATGAATTGGACAATGTATTCGAGCTGCGTCGTCACCTGTTGATTATCACCCACCTGGCTATGCCATTTGCGCTGTTGTTCGCATCTCAGTCGAGTTCGTTCCGGGAACCCGAGTGGCTACAACGTCATGCATTGGACTTTGCGGCCATGGGAATGATGATAGTGGCATTGTTCATGTGTACTCTGACGTTGACTTGCCATCGCAATCTTGTCAGATATTCAGCCATCGTCAATCGTAGCCTGTACGAGAAGCCGACGAGCCCTCCCCCATTACATCATTCGCAAAAGACGCTTCGCCAGCGGTTACTGAGGGACCTGAACATATTTGGAGTCGGGACACTGTTTCTCTACCTCTCGACTCTTTCCTTCAGCTTCGCGGCCGGGTTTCTAGGCTACCGACTGTGGACAAGCACCCTGCTTTCATGCCTGATAACGATCACAGTCGTTTTTGCCATGACTGCCATCCTGATTCTGGTGCATCACCGGGCAATTCGCGATATCGCCCAAGACGTAAAACTCATTACCGATGAAAAGATTCGAGAGGAGTTGTGGTTCATACACCGATGCGCTTCGGTGCATCACACGTGGAAGGATATCTCAATTGTCGTCGTCATGGCGACCGCACTATGCCTTGGCATAATAGTGGTAATTGATCCCTTCGAGCAATGGAAACTCAGCAAAGAGATCAAGCCCAAGGGCATAATAGGAATCAGTCTTTACCTGTACGGACTGTTGGTACTGTTCTTTTCGCAAATGATGGTACTGCGTTTGCGATATGCGTTGGCCGAGCATGCCAGCTACCGCGGATTCCTGACCGGAAGGCGAGGAAACGAATGGACGTTCAGCTACCTGGAACCAACGTTCTGCCTCTATATTTTCATACTGATTTTGCTGCTGTCCCTGGTCAATGCTCTATTTCACGGTTCTGTATTCAGCTGGGGATTCTCTGCATTATCCGTACTGCTATCTGTTTACTACTATCGCCAAAAGCTTGGCAGGGAAGGTGAAAGCTTTGCCAACTGCCAGAACTCTCTTGACAGAAGCCGCATCGTAGATGAACGAATGCGACCGTACCCTACCTCGTTTCATGCTCATGATTGATGCGATATAAAAGAGACCCTGAAGGTATTCATGCGATTCCTGCAAACGCTTCTCATCCGGAAGTTCTCATTGGAATCATAGCGTCTGAGCTCGATAGCAGGCAATGGAGAATTTCTAACAGTATTGATGCGCTATTTCTATTGTCACCAGTATGGACCAGTCTGAAAATCAGCCAATGGCTGATGGTCCGTTTGTCCGGTTGAGCTCAGAGCCCCTCCGAAAGGCAATCTGTAACAACAAGAAACCTCAATCGTACTCACACGCCGCTGACTGAAAACAAGCCCCAGGTTGTCAGTGCAGGCACTTGACCAGACAGACTCCGCAATCACCTATTGCCCCGCCTTAACATCCTCCACCACCTCGAACCGCTCACAAACAAGAAGCATCTCTTCATCGAACCCGCCATTGCGTTCGAAGAAATCCCGGTGATCCGACCGCCAACCCTCCAGGCTGTCGTTCTCCCCTTCCAGCAATGCAAATTCCTCATCGACGTCGCAATAGCGCTTGATCTCTACCGCTACTGTCCTGAGTACCAGTTCGGGTGTGCCATCCCAATTCAGGGCAATGTCGCAGCGCCCTACAACCGGCATCTCGTCACCATCGTCCGTGAAGTCATGCAAGGCCCCGCAGGTTGCTGTCTTCTTTCCCTCACGTACCAGCCGGATCAGCAAGGCACACAATGGCGCGCCATCGCCGAACTTGAATGTTGCCGCCTCAGGGTATTTCTTTTTCAGATCTTCCAGTTTCATGTATCACTCACTATGGTTTTGTGTGTCCTGCCCGGAGAGCCGCGCTCTACAAAGAGCACTTCGCGTAGCACTTCACTGAACACTCCTCGGAATACACCAGGAATACACCCCGGTGCACATCACGTTTCGTCGTTCTCTCCGTCAGCCAGATTCGCTGATTCACCCATCATGAGCCGACTCAGATAGATGAACCAGACGATCAGAAGCAAACCGAACAAGGCACCCAGATCACTCAGTGCAGGTATCGCACTGACGATACCTGCCCCACCGGCAACCATGCCGATGATGGAAAGTGCCTTTGCATAGAGCTGTCGTTGCCAATGCACTGCAGAGACAAGCAACACCCACAGACCACCCACGATTTCATTGCTTCCGCCAAGGCCTTGCGTGACGGTCACTACAGACAACCAGAGCGATGGTGCCAGATCGGGCCGAACAGCAGCCAGCTCGACCACTTTCATCAGACCCACATTGGCCAGCATGCCACTGGCAATGACCAGAACCACCCAGACCAGGCCCATGACTGACGAAAGCTGGGTAAGCAAGGTTTGGTCGGGCGAGAATTGCCGGTGCAGAACGATGACAACGATAGCCAGCAAGATACCGAAGAGCACATAGATCACGAAATTCCACACGCTCAGCATGGCATGATTTTCCAGCACGAATTTCACTGCCTCTTCGGGATTGTGCTGAAGATCGATGTAAGGCAGGAGTTGAGTGAGCAGCAATACAAATCCGAACACAAATGTGGCCGCGCAACCCAGTGACGCCAATGCGCCGTTATGCAGTAGTTTGGGGGACATGACGTTGATACTCCACTGTCGATGGCAAAGGTATTGATTCAATCAGAATCACTCAGGCTGGCTTGTCGTCCAATAGCATAGGCGAGAATGCACCTTGCTTCGAACACTACTACAACACCGGGCTGGGCAAACCAAGCACATCAAAAGCCGCATTCAGAGCCGAGTCTTCACCGCGATCTCGCGCCTCCTTGCTGAGCACGGGCACGGATACCGTGGGCGGAATACCGACCGCTTCAAAGACCTGACCGTTGGCATCCGAATATACCTCGTTGGAGAGCGTGAACTCCCCGTCGTTGGGCAGCGCTTTCTCCAGCACATCGGACAAGGCGCCATTGGTCGTCTCCCCCAGATGCGTCACCTGTGGCAAGGAGCGCATCAACAGGGTGAAGGCTTCGGTCGCACTGACGCTGAACCCACTGGTGATCAGGACGACCGGGGTGCTGTAGTTCTGCCTGTCAGAGGGGCGAATCGTGTAATTCTGAGTTTCCTTCAGGCCTTGATGATCCCGTGCGGCCTTGGTGGCCGCCAGACGCTCAGTGTCTGCAAAGCGATTGGCAATGGCGATGGAAACCGCATCTCGCCCACCGGGAGAGAGCCGCACATCGATGACCAGCGCCGAGGTACCTGCAAGGTCAGTCAGTGCCTGATCCAGCGCGTCGTTGAAAATCGCGACATCGGTCGCCTCGGACGCATCCAGTGTCGTGAAGAACTGGTTGATCGACAGATAGCCGACCTCCTGCCCCATGACGCCCCACTGAATCAGATCGGCCAGATCGCCGTCGAGGGTGTTGAAGGGTGCGCCGATGTAGCGGGATTGAATATCGTCACGCCACTGGTTGAGCACGCCCACCACATAGCTTTCCTGGTCGCTGATCTCGGACTGTGCCTCGAACTCCTCGACCAGCATCTTCAGAAAGCCCCTGGGTTGTGCCGGATCGAAGCTGCCTTCACCATCAAATGTCAGACTGACGTGACTGTCGTCAATCGGGGTCAACAGACCGATCAATGCCTGCGCCAGATCCTCTTCGCTACTCTGATCACTCAATGTGGGGCGCCACTGATCGTACTGGCTCATCCAGTCCACGCCCCGCTCGTTGAAGAACGCGTAGTAGTCATTGAAGGTGTGCCAGACGTGATCAAACTGCTCGGTGATGGAGTCGCCGATCGGTTCCTCACACACGGCGGGCAGCGCATCAATGCGACTGAAGATCGCGGGCTGCCCCAGTTCGCTTTCCGACAGCTGAAGCCGGTCCCCGTCGATATCAACCACGGGGAACTCCCCCAGAAACTCCGCCGCCGCGCCGGAATCACGCAGGAAGCAGGTAGCGCGAGTGGCCTCGAAAGCCGTGAGCGCGTTGCCGTCGACTTCCAGCAGCAAACCGTATCCTGGTCGTTCCCAGATGCCTTGAAGGTTCTGCGCCGTGTCGGTTGGAAGCGGCTGCGAATCGCTTTCGCTGCACGCCACGAGCAGGGATGACGCCAGCAGAATGAGACCGGTGCTTGTGGCGGGATGCCATCCCTTGCGCTGTTCAAGGTTCGATTGAAAAATGCTCATAAGGGGTATTTCCTGTCGTTGAGAGGGTTTACCGGGCTGAAAGCACAGCGCCGGTACATGGGTTCATGGCCGAGTCGGTGGCAAAGAAGATGATTCCGATGCCCAGGACAATCGCGACCGCCAGCAGCGCGATGCGAACACCCGTCATCCGAGCCGCGTCGGTTTTCGTGATATCGCCATCGGCTGTGTTCCGGTGGTGATGACTGTGGCCGGAAGCCCATGGGGTGTACGGCCAGCTCAGGTACATCGTTGGCACCGCTGCGCACATGCCGAGCACTTCGATCAGGGACAAGGCCTGCGACATCGGCGTCGGCGAGCGTGGAAAGAGCTGGGCGAGATCGATCGCGTAGACGACGAAGAAGGCAAAGCCTGCGAACCAGGCCGTGCTGATCGCCCAGCGCCGATTCCGGAATACCCCATAGACCAGAGCCACGGTGCCGAGATTGAGCACAGTCAGGAACAGGTTGAACCCGCCCAGGATGCTGACATTGATGTGCGAGAAATCGCGGTTCTCGATCGGTCCGCCCGGAATCAGGGAGGCAAGCAGCACAGCGGATACAGCCAACAGAATGGCCAATGAATGACGGTGTGAAGAGCTCATCAGGTTCTCCCGGAATTGCTTGGTGATATGAATGCGCGCCGGTGGTTGATCGCGTGTTCGCACTGGTCGGAGCAAGCAGCGACGCTCAGTGAGGGGGCGAGATTGCCCCGGGAGAGGCAGCGGGTGGTCCGGCCGTGTACGTTCGACCCGGCGTCAAGAGGTCCGCGTGTCCTGACCTATCCGTCAGGACTGGATGCCGTCTGGGATTCTTATATTTTTCAGTCGGTTAAGACAGGCGCGCGTCAAGGGGCCAGGGAAGTCTCGAGAGCCGTCCTGCTGGATACGACCGGACCGGGAGCGCACCGATTGCGCACCGATTGCGCACCGATTGCGTGCTTGAAGCGTGCTTGAAGCGTGATTGAAGCGAGCGGAAAGCGGACGGAAAGCGGACGGAAAGCGGACGGAAAGCGGACGGAAAGCGGACGGAAAGCGGACGGGATAGCGGACGGGAAACGGACGGAAAGCGCACCGAGAACGAACTGAAAGCGCACCGGATCAGACCAAGAACAGCCAGCGAGAGAACCCTGACCGTGCTGCCAACGAGCTAGCGAATACTCTGCCTATACTGTCCGGGCGTCATGTTCTGATGCTTCTTGAAGGCGGCGTAGAAGGCAGACTTGCTGTTGAAGCCGGAGTCCATCGCCACGTCGATAACGGACGTCTCCTGCTGGCCCAGCAGCTTCATCGAATGGGCGATTCGGTAGCTGTTGACGAAGTCGAAGAAGTTCTGCGCCGTACACTGATTGATGGCTTGCGACAGATAGTTGGTGGAAACCTTGAGCCGCTCGGCGAGGTTTGCCAGAGACAATTTCGAATCCAGATAAAGCTGCTCCTGATCCATCAAGGATTGCGCTTCATCGATAAGGGCTTGGGCCAGCTCCGGCGACAAGGCCGACCGGCTGTATTTGTCCCCACTCTCCGGCGCGTCATCAGGCGGCAAGAGATCCTCACTCTCCATGGGGTCTTCGACGGGCTCAGCCCGGAGCAAGGATGCCTTCTGGTACGTCGAAAAGATATCGGGTTGGCGCAGGCCTACCCAGCCCAAGGTGTAAATCAACAACACCATACTCAGGTGCAGCACCAGCGAATGCCAGCGACCCAGTTCGGCTGACGGCATGGCGAACAGCAGCAATTCACCGGGAACCCAGACGATATACACAAGCAGCGTGCCGATGACCATGTAGCGCAACCAATCGAGGTTGATCTTCTCCGTGTAGGAAAATTGATCGGGAATGCGGCGCCGATGTTCATTCAACAGGCGAACGCCCAGTACCATCAGAACACTGAAATGAATGATCGCCAGTAGTGCTTCCATATCATCCAGCAGGAAATGCCATGCACTCCACGGCGCTGCCAGCCCGTCGCCGCTCCCCATGATCGAGCGTTGCAGCGACTCGGGGAGAAACAGAAGTGCCCAGGAAGCGGCGACATGAAGTATGGCTGGCAGCCACAGGATGCAGCGCAGGCGGCGGGGCTGCGGCAGTTCCGGCAAGGTCAACTCGCGGCAATAGAGATAAATGAAGACGCCGTAGAAGAATTCTCGGGGCCAGAGCAGCGCCTCCAGCCAGGGAAGACGCGCAAGGATGCCGACCTCATCCAGATAGAAATCCAGCAGCGCCACGGTAAACACCAGAACGTAGCCGGCTAGATATCGATTGGCCTGGCGATTCCCGAAACGGCTGAACAACAGCGCAATACCGAGGAAGGCGCCCTGTGCGGCGCCCAGCAGCCCGATGGTGGCAATCAGGCTATTCACGTGGCACCCATCGCCTGCGTCAGAGAGCTTGAAGTCGTGTGCGTCATCGTATTCACTGGCACCGATGATACATCGACCTTCGGCTCGTCAGCTGTTGCTCTTCAGAGCCTGCGGCGCCAGATCACCGATCGATGCCGCCAATGCCTCATCCGAATCGCTTGCCCTGTCATTCTTCGGTGGTGGAACCGGCCTGTCGAACTCATAGCCCGGATCGTGCTGTTGCTGACGATGAATCTTGCGCATCTCTTTCCATGCCCCCACAAGCGATTGCGGTTCCGGCATGTCGTCGGCCAGTTCGCGGGCGAGCGACTTCAGGTGGTAGCAAGGCACGCCCGCATACATATGATGCTCGGTATGCCAGTTCATGTGCCAGTACAGGAACTCGAACGGCCGGGGGAGTTGGATGGATCGCGTGTTCTTGCGAAAATCCGGCACGTTTTCCCGCAGACCGCAGTGCTGAGTGACACCGAAGAAATAGGAACCACAGTTGGCAATGTAGGCCGCAACCGACACCACCAAGGGCAGAACCCATAGCCCGGTTACCAGCGCGAGCAACAACACCGAACCGTGAAAGGCGATCAGTACCCGTGACCAGACCACGGATTGCCGATAGGCTTCGGGTTGATCCTCGTGCAGCCGTTCCAGCCACTCCTGACTGGCAATCGCCGACAGGCCACCCTGCACGCCCAGCGCCCTGCGCACGGTGAGATAGACGGTCCACAGCAGACCGCCCTTGCCGAAGTTCCGCCCGGGCCTGGTGAACAGATTCAGCGTGAACAGTTGCAGCAGCAGGCCGGGACGCAGCGAGGGTTCGAGCGGCAACAGATTTTCCCGATCCGCTTCCGGATAGGTCGTGTAGCGATGATGGTAGGTATGGCTCGATGCATAGTCGAAGGGGTCCCACCAACCGATCAGGCTCAGGAGGTAGAGAAACACGCGATTGAGCCGACGCGAACGGAACACCGTGCCATGCCCCAGTTCATGCACGGACGTGCCCTTGAAGAAACTCGCCACGAAGCCCAGGCACCACAGGGAGACAAAGAACAGCCACCAGAGACCCTTTGTCCAGAACACCACGGTCACTGTGGCAAGCAGCAGGTAGAGCGCAAGGTGCCCACCGGCCTGCACGAATCCCTCGCGGTCTGATCGCTCACAGAGTTCGCGCAGCCTCTGCTTGCCGATCGGGCTTCGATACCAGCGCGGACGTACCGACTTGCGTACCTCTTCCAGCGGCGGATAGACAGTGCTTGATTCACTCATGGCAGGCTTCCCTGGTGGCAGGCTTTGCGGGTATGCATCCCTGGTGGCAGGCTTCCCGGGCACGATTCACAGAAGCGTCGATCCTTGCCATTTCGGTGATCTACTGGCCAGACAGATTATCACCGTCGGCCAGAGCAATCACCTTGCCACCGCCCTGGCGCTGATCAAGCACCTCCCGGCAAATGCAGCAGCCCCGCGCCCACTGTCGTTCCCCAGTGGAAATCATCATGCTCGGCATTGAACTCGTCCAGCGTCACCGGATACCCCCTCGATCCGCAGTAACTGATTCAGATGTCGGTTGGCGCTGAGGAGGCCACTTCAAAGCCATGTGAAATGCCTGCAGACCCAGAATGAACCAGTTCCTCTTCAATGGGCTCGACTCATTAATGCAAATGATATCTATTCGCATTACAATCAACTTGATTCCACGCGAGGCAGATCACCGCATGACTGTAAAGACACGACCCCGGCTCTACCTGGTGCCATCCACGAATGGCAAGACCCCCATTCGCAGCCAGATGCCGCCCTGCCCGTCACACCTTCAGGCCTTGTCACTGGAATGCCGCTTGCTGCTGGCCATACTGCGTCTGTCCAATTCCGACGGTGCGAAGCCGGCACTGTCACTGAACGCGCTCAATACACTCGGACAGGTGATGGATTGCGGGCCTCATCGAACGAGAACCCTTGCAGCGCTCAGTACGATCAATCAGACGGTGCTCGTGCAGACCCATCGACGCCTGGAGATACCGAATACGGTGTCAAATGACATTAGCCCCGATGAAGCCTTGTATATCGACTCGATCAGACGATTGTCCAAGGGTACTTGCGCGAAGAACGAGATCCCTCTATCCGCCGTGATGTCCGATCAGAACCTGGGCCGGTTCTGCCAGGCTGCGGAACATATCCTCGGCGTTCACTCGATGTCGAGATTACGGCACCGCGCGATTCTGCGAGATGCAAGCGCAGCTGAACCCACCGTGCTGAAGAGTCAGCAGCTTGAGCTGACAGAATCGGTCATTCTGGCGCTGATGCGTCTGTGGGTCAGAGGGTCGCTGACGGGCTTCAACAGCTCCGCTGCCGTGCGATTTGCCAGCGCACACCTGGGCGTGGAGCGCCTCGGCAATATCGTCAGTGCCATCATGCAGCGAGTGGACACCAGCTCGCACAGTCCGCTCGATGTGCGCTGCGTCTGCAGTGGTGAGATCACACCCGATGAAGCGCATATGCTGACGCTGATGTCGGCGCTGGGTCATGGCGAACTGCCCGCCTACCGGGATCATCTGCTCAAGTGGCTTGATCCGCAATGGGCCAATGCCGTGTTCATCCAGACATCGGATGCCGTACTGGCGATTGGCGAACTGGGATCGATGCTGCCCCGCCGCCAATGGGATTTCGAAGAGCTGGATACTCGGCAACAACAGCGCGATACATCTGTCTGGTGAGTGCAGGATGCGACCATCGGTCCTCAAGCTCGAATTCAGGCTTGAGGACCTGTACACCTGCGATGGTTTTCCAGGGATCGGCAAGCCGACTGTGCGTCTCGGCTCCCTCGTTATCGGCTTCCGTATCCCGGAGAATCCAGTATGCTTGCAGACAAACAGGCAGAGTCAAATCAGCCTGTCGCCACCCACTCCTGCAATACCGAGTCTGATCCCGTGAATTCATCCGACAAGTCTCTCGACAAGGTCACCATCTACCACAACCCGCGTTGTTCGAAGTCGCGGCAGACGCTGGCGCTGATCGAAGATACCGGCGCAAGCCCCACGGTGATCAAATACCTGGACACCCCCGTCTCACGTGACACGCTGGCCGAGTGGGTTGCTCGCTCCGGCCTGTCCGCCAGTGCATTTCTTCGGCCCGGCGAAAAGCAGGCGAAGGAGTTGGGCATCACGGCGAAATCCGATCCGGATGCCATACTCGATGTCATTGCACAGTACCCTGCCTTGATGGAGCGCCCTGTCGTCGTCACCGAAAAGGGCGTGGTCCTCGGACGGCCGCCAGAGAACGTGAAGGACGTACTGTGACCCCGGATTGTCCTGGAGTGATTTGAACCAGGCAGATGTCAGTGTGCTTGCCTGATGATTCAAGCGGAAGATGGGCGGACCTTTTCAGGCGCAGAATCACCTTGACTGCCAGGTTTTTCTCAATCGTATGGCACCCGAAGCAGGCTCACTCACTCGCTCACCTTTCTGTGTCACGTGCAGCTCGCCTGCGTTTTCCAGCTCCCATGCCGCCTCGATGGTCTGCGGCATGATGTCCCTCCACTGCTCACCCCCGACGACGCGTGCAGCCTCCGATGTGCAGATAGTCTTGCCTTCCTCGCGACTTCGCAACAGGCAGCGGATGGTTGCATCAAGGCGTATCTTCAAGGATTCTTCGGTGGGGGTTTCCCACCAGGGTCGACCTCGTTCACCCAGACTGATTTTCGCGTCGTTGACTCTTGAGCGAGCGAGTGCCATGGCCTCATCATCATCCGTGAACTTTGCTGTTTTCACCGCCCGTCGCGCCGACATCAACTCCCGAACAAGCTGCTTTTCCAGTGTTGGCGGGATCGACGGATCTGTCTTCCGCCAGCGACGTCCCTTGATGACGAAATAACGGGAGGTGTCCGTATCGGCGTTGTCAGGCATGACCTGAAGGTGACATCGGATAGCTATCAGCGAGCATCATCGGCTTGCACCGTCAACGATTTCCAGAGCACGACGGGCGAAAGCCCGCGCCAGCGGAGCCACATCAGCAGCATTCTTGCCGGATGCATTTCCCGCGCGGGCGCGATCGGCAATGCCCACAAAGATCACCGCAAAGCGGAACAGGGAAAACACGATATGGAAATCCTGTAGCGCGCCTGTCGGCCTGGCCGAGTGATGGTAACGCTCGACGAACTCCTGCTTCGTCGGAATACCCAGTGCCTGCCAGTCCAGACCCCGAATCCCGCCATACTCCTCGGGCGTGCAGTGCCAGGTCATGCAACAGAAACCCAGATCGGCCAGAGGATGACCCAGGGTGGACAGCTCCCAGTCAAGAATGGCAATGACTCGCGGCTCGGTCGGATGAAACATCATGTTGCCCAGACGAAAATCCCCGTGCGCAACGGCTACAGCCCCGTCCTCGGGAGGCACCTGCGAAGGGAGCCAGTCAGCCAGGCGCTCCAGCTCCGCAATCGGCTCTCCGGTACTGGCGCGCAACTGACGGGTCCAACGACTTATCTGGCGCTGGAAATAGTCGCCAGGCTTGCCATAATCATCCAGACCGGCAGCCTGCGGGTCGATGCCGTGCATCCTGGCCATGGCATCTGCCATGCCGAAGTAGATCGCGCGACGTTCTTCGGCATCCATTCCCGGCAAGGAACAGTCTTCAAAGACCCGGCCTTCGATGCGCTCCATCAGATAGAACGGTGTTCCGAGGGCTGCCGGGTCTTCATGAAAGAGAACCGTTTCAGGCACCGGCACACCCTGCCCGCCCAATGCCTTCATGACCCGAAACTCACGATCAACCGCGTGCGCCCCTCTCAGAATCGGGCCATTGGGTTGCTTGCGCAGCACCAGGCGCCGGGTACCGTGCGTCACGAAATACGTCGGGTTGGATTGGCCACCGGAGATGCGCTCCAGTTCGACCAAGTCAGCAGTCCCCAGGCGCTCGTCCAGAACGGTTTTCAGCGCTGCCGGGGCAAAATCGATGTCGCTCATGATGGCTTGCCTTCCTCGACATCCCATGACCAGAACTGCGTTCCCGCTGAACGCAACTCACGACTCAGCACCATGCGATGCACCTCGTCGGCACCATCGACCAGCCTGGCCTGACGGGCATAGCGGTACACCCACTCGAGTACCGTATCCTTGGAATAGCCTCTGGCACCATTGATCTGAATGCCCACGTCCGCCGCATCGTGCAGCACATTGGCCACCTGTATCTTTGCCATCGAAATCTCCTTTCTGGCAAATTCGCCACGATCGATGGCGAAGGCTGCCTTCATGACGAGCAAGCGGCCAACTTCTATGCGCATGGCGATATCACCGAGCATCTGCTGCACCGATTCACGCTCGATCAGTAGCTGGCCAAAGCCTTCGCGTTTCTCGGCATAGTCGGTGGCAATTTCCACACAGCGTTTGGCCAGCCCGAGCCAGCGCATGCAATGGGTCAAGCGTGCCGTACCCAGACGTGTCTGCGTCACTCTCATGCCATAGCCCTCTTCCAGCAGCACGTTCTCTACCGATATTTCCAGACCCTCGAACGATAGCTCGCAATGTCCGCCATGTTCCTCGGGCCCCATGATGGGGATACGCCGTGTGATCTCCCAACCCGGATCGTCACGATGGAACAGGAATGCCGTATGACCTCGCCTGACATCATCGGAGGTGCGAGCAAGCAGAATGAAATGATCGGCCGCCTCGGCCCCCGTGATGAACCATTTGTGTCCATTGACGATGTATCGATCACCGTGCCTCACGGCCCGTGTCTGCATCATGCCCGGATCAGAGCCGCCGCCCGGATGCGGCTCGGTCATGGCAAAGGCTGAACGGGCCTCACCACGAACCAGCGGCATCAGCCAGCGTGCCTTTTGCTCGGCAGTGCCCAGCTTCTCCAGTACCATCATGTTGCCGTCATCAGGGGCGGCCGAGTTGAACACCACCGGGCCAAAGATGGAGCGGTTCATCTCTTCATAGACCACCGCCATGCCCGCCTTGTCGAGCCCGCCACCACCGACGTCCTTCGACAATTGCAGACACCACAGACCTTGCTTCCGAGCAGCGGCGCGTTGTTCCTGCAGCACGCCTTCGGCAATATTTTCGTGGGCGTCGTAAGCCTCTGGATCGGCTTCCAGAGGAATCAGCCTCTCGTCCACAAAGGTGGCGATTCGCTTGCGCAAGGCCTCCAGTTCGGGTGTGATCGTGAAATCCATGAACTACTCCTTCCGGGCCCGGGAAACCAGGCGTGCTTTGTCGACGACGATACCCGATCCTGTCATGAAACGCCCCGCGTTCGACGCGCGTGGCAAATCAGTGGCATCGAGTTTCTTCCAGATGGCCCAAGCGCCGCTGCGGTACGCAGCAAATCAAGGCCGATCCGGCTTCGGTGTTGAAACCAATACTGATACCCCGACGAGACATCAAGCACTCCTGCTCAAACCGCTGCTCTGCCACTGCCTGACATGACCCAGCCAGAACGGACGGTTACAACGGGGCCCGAGGTACGGTGGGGGGCATGATTCAGCGCCGAAATCAGACGCAGCACTCACTCTGACATCGCGGACAGAGGGGGTAATCCTGATGCTGGCTGCAGGCCTACCTGGCGACAACGACAAGAGCAAAGCAGGCTACTTCTTTATCAATCGCTAAAAATTTCTGAATTTGCTATTGACATTGTGTAGCGTTCGCTACAGTATACGCATGTCGATTCAGTAGCGAACGCTACACAATGTCATCGGTCAACCCGATATCGAATCAAGTTCAACCGAACGTGCAGGAAAGAACGATGACTCGAGAAACAGCAACCAGGAAAGGCAACAGCATGAAAACAATCGTAATTACAGGCAGCAGCAGTGGCTTTGGCAAAATGTCAGCAAAGCAGTTTGCGGACAAAGGGCACAAGGTTTACGCGGCCATGCGCAATGCAGACGACAAGAATCTGAAAACGAAAAATGAGCTCCAGTCATACTCGGAGAACATTGTCGTGGTTGAGATGGACGTATGCAGTGATGAATCTGTCAACGCAGCGATCGCACACATCATTGAAAAAGAAAGTGCGATTGATGTGCTGATCAACAACGCGGGCATCATGCACATGGGTGTGACGGAGGCATTCAGTGTTGAGCAAGCACAGCAACTGATGGACACCAACTTCTACGGTGTTATCCGCTCAGTTCAAGCTACTGCACCGCACATGCGTAAAGCAGGCAAGGGTCTGATCATCAATACAACGTCTGTTATTGGCCGCGTATCATGGCCATTTACTGGTACCTACAGCGCGAGTAAAGCGGCCGTAGAAGCGTACTCTCAGAGCCTGAAATACGAATTGGCGCCAAGTGGTGTTGAGGTTATTCTGGTTGAGCCGGGTCCATCAGGTACCAACCTGGCAGGCTCATTTACACCGGAAGCTCACACGCAGGTGGTTGCAGAAAACCCTCAGCTGAAAGAGATCATCGACAACATGATTGGCTCTTTTGACCAGGTATTGCAAGACCCTGAAACCGATCCGCAGAACGTGGTTGATGCCTACTTGAAACTGGTGGATATGGAGCACGGCACACGCCCAACGCGCACGGCAATTGGCCTTGTGAACAACGTGGATAAAATCAACGAATTCTTCCAGCCACTTCAAGATCAGGTGATCTCGGATTTCCAACTGGATTTCATGCTGGAAACAAAGGTCAACGGTTAATCACACCGCTATCTCAAGGTTAAAAAAGGGTGTAAGCCAATGTCATTCAACATTTCAAACAAAGTCGTCTTCATCACTGGTGCGAACCGAGGTATTGGTAAAAGCATTACGGAACACTTCATCGAGCAAGGCGCAAAAAAGGTGTATCTGGCGGTTCGAAATACAAGCTCAACCAAGGCTCTGGAAGAAAAATATGGGTCTTCCGGTTTCCGTGTGGGTAAGTTAGCCTTGATGGCATGAATGATAAAGATCTGTACCAGCAAATTCTGGGAATCCCGAAGCCATGGAGCGTCACTGACGTCGGCTTGAAGTTGGACGGCGGCAAGATTGAAGTGCGTGTCAGTGCTCCGTCCTCAGCTGACATGCACTGTCCGGTGTGCCAGAAGGCATGTCCGCGCCATGACAAGCGCGAACGACGGTGGCGTCATCTTGATACATGCCAGTACCAGACGGTTCTGGTTGCGCAGGTGCCGCGCGTGAAGTGCGACGAGCATGGAATCAAGCAGATTGATGTTCCTTGGGCGGAGGAACGTTCTCGATTCACGGCTTTGTTCGAGATACTGGTTATTGACTGGCTCAAGGAGGCCTCTGTCAGCGCTGTTGCCAGACAGCTGGACCTACGATGGGATCATGCAAAGAGCCGTTGCACGTGGTCTCCGGCGTCGAGATGATACGGGTCTGTATCCGGATCTGGATGTTGATGAGACGGCTTTTCGCAAGCGCCACGACTATGTCACTGTCGTCAGCGATCCAGGCACTGGCGCAGTCATACACCTGTGCGACGATCGCAAGAAGCAAAGCCTGAAAGACTTCTATAGCAGTCTGAGCGAAGAGCAACGCACCGGGATCAGGACGATATCGATGGACATGTGGCCAGCGTTCATCAATGCCACGCTGGAGGGCTTTCCGGGTGCTGATAGCAAGATTTGCTTTGATCGTTTTCACGTGGCTCAGCATCTTGGAAAAGCCGTGGACAAGGTTCGTCGAGATGAGCACAAGAAACTCAAGGCAGAAGACAATGCTGTACTGACGGGGACCAAACATGATTGGCTACGTGCCGAACAGAACGTATCGAAGAAACGACTCGGCGCTTTCAGGAAGTTGTGTAATAGCACATTGAAAACAGCCCGTGCCTGGGCATGGAAAGAGGCAGCAGCGTATCTGTGGCAGTATCGATCTCGCGCTTGGGCCATCAAGGCCTGGAATCGCTGGTACGCAGGAGCAATCAGAAGTCGATTGGAGCCCGTGAAAAAGGCTGCCCGAATGATCAAGAAGCATCTCTGGGGAATCGTCAATGCTATCGTCACTGGCACAACCAACGCCGGTGCCGAGAGCATCAATAGTCGCATCAAGATGGTAAAGGTCCGATCACGCGGATTCAGAAACAAGAACCGATTCAAGACAGCGATCTACTTCCATTTGGGCGATCTCGACTTGTATCCGGAAACGGCTCCAAAATGAGCCTACCCACACGGAAACCGGAAGACCCAAAAATATGGCGAAAGAGTCGAGACAATTCAGGTCGATATTACCGATGAAGCGTCTATCCTGGAAGCTGCCGGGAAAGCAACAGATGTAGATGTTGTCATCAATAATGCAGGGATTATCTCGACAGTGCCGCCTTTGGCGGACAATGCACTCGATACCTTGAAAGAAGAGATGGACGTGAATGTGTACGGACTCATGCGTGTTGCAAAAGCATTTGAAGCAACCTTGATTGCCAAGCAAGGTGCTCTGGTGCAATTGAATTCGGTCGCTTCAATCAAGAACTATTTGAATATGACAACATACTGCACATCGAAAGCGGCATCCTATTCTGTGACGCAAGGCTTGCGTGATCATTTCAAGCCACATAATGTGAGCGTGTTGAGTGTTCACCCTGGCGTGGTTGCAACCGATATGGCGGATCTTGCTGGTTTTAGTGATATTGCATCGTCACCACAAGTGGTGCCAGTCGGAATTCTTGCTGCGCTGGATGAAGGGGAATTCCACGTATTCCCGGATGCCGTTGCAAAGCAAATGGAAGCGGGATTTCAATCTTACGCAGACAACGTCATCATGAAGGACTTTTCGGCATGACGACGAAAAGCACCACCTGTTAGTAAATTTGCATACGTTGTACATAGCCTGGTAAGAGAGTCACGGGAATATGTACGTAAGGCGGAGGACTGGCAAACCCAGTCACTTCGATCAAATGAAGCTGAGTTTCTCGGCCAATAGTATTTTGGTATTGACTGTCGTCATTGAATGACCTCTGGTATTTCCGGAGGTCGTTTTTCGTTCTTGTTTCGGATTTTAAAGAGAAAGCCTTACTCTCTTCTCTATTTGTCTTCGCCCCATCATCGTGAACAAGGCTCACTTTGAATCGTGAGATAAAACAAGGGATAGACCCTTATGGGGTTCCCGCTTTTCGGTGCGGTTCTATATAGCGCGTCAGGCTGTGTTACTGCTTGCTGCTCGTCTCAAGCATATTGAGTGCATAGTCCATGATCGATATCGCAGCCTGTCGTGACTCTCCCGCCCGAACCTGAGTGGAAACACCAAAAAGAACTGATAGCAGGTATTTTGCCTGCAGTTCTGCGGTCGCAGACTCGGTAACTACACCTTCAGACTCGATCAAGGCAGTGACCAGGTTTCGGGTTTTCAATCCAAATTGTTGGATGTACGCTGTCGCTTCCTCAGGAAAGCCAACGCTGTCAGACTCATTCACGCTTTTTACCAACAAGCATCCCAGCGGGGTATCAGCATCTGAAAACTCATGAATCAGCTCATGGAAACACGCTCGCAGCCTTTCCATGAAAGGGGCGTCAGAGGGTCCAATGAGATGGCGATAACACGGCTCACTGTGTTTTGCAATGTAGTGCGCGATCGCTTCCTTGAATAGCTGTTCCTTATTGCCAAAAGCGGCATACAAGCTAGGCGTATTGATCCCAAGCTCTGAGGTCAGATTCGCGACAGATGTAGCTGCATAACCGTTGTTCCAGAATATGCGCATTGCCTTGTCGAGTGCGATATCTCTGTCGAACGATCTTTTTCTTCCGGCCATTACCGATGGGTACTCCTACCTGAAACGTCTTGATCGATGCTTATTTTGTAGCATTCACTAAAAAATGTCAATTTCGTTGCTGACCTTGTTATCGATCGACACACAATGCACTCATTGAATAAGCAGTAATAAGCAAAGAAGGTGGATGGTCTTGCAGACGACTTCAAGAATACCCAGCAATTGGCAGGAAAAATAGTCACGATCAAAGTGAGCACGAGCAGTTTCGGCGAGGGGAAACCCGCGTTTCCCTGGCAACCTCAGTACGTTGATGATATGAAAATGGGTGTGACTCTCTACGCATGGCGAATTTTGACAACGGTGACAAGTCTGCTGAGTACACATGTCCGTGTTTGCATGGCAAACCTTGATGACATCACTCTTGTTCATCGGATCTTGCAGGCGCCGTACATACTTCGCTCGGCGGGTCTGCTTGACGCAAGCTGATGGATCGCATCGAGCCAACGATGTATCTGCTCGGAAGCCAGGTTCGCTGGTACGCTGATCTCGGTACCGAAGCGCTCTTGCTCAACCCGCTGCACTGCCACTGCCTGATATGATCCAGCAAGAGCGAACGGTTACGACGAGGGTCCCGTGGTACGGTAGAAGACAGGGTTCAACTGCAGAATCAGAAGGGCACTCACTCTGATATCACTGGCAAAAGGGATGAGTCCTGTTGTTGGCTGCAGGCTACCTAGCGGCGGAGCCTCGGGGTCGATCACCTACCCTACTCTCAATGACCTGCCTGCAAATGATGGCGTACAAGGGAAAAAGATAGAAGATGACACACGGTTATGAACAAGGTCGATTGAATCTGCCATTCGTTGGCATCTGTACCTTTGGAAAGAGCCCGTACATTGAAGACTGGGATGCCATAGAGGCAGACGTCGCCATCATGGGTGCCCCCTTCGATGCGGGTACTCAGTGGCGCGCCGGTGCGCGATTCGGACCGCGAGGAATTCGGGAGGCCTCTACCCTGTTTTCGTTTGGTCACGCAGGCGCCTATGATCATGAGGATGACGAGACCTATCTTGATGATGTGCGTATGGTCGATATCGGCGATGCCGACATCATCCATACCGATACAGAACAGAGTCACGCGAATATAGAATCGGGTGTACGCAAGATTCTGACAGCCGGTGCCTTGCCTGTCGTATTGGGCGGCGACCACTCGATCAATATCCCCTGTATCAGGGCTTTTTCCGATCAGGCTCCGATCCATCTGGTGCAGCTGGATGCACACCTGGATTTTGTTGATGAAAGACACGGGGTGCGTCACGGACACGGTAATCCCATGCGACGTGCTGCGGAACAAGCACATGTCACAGGGCTCAGCCAGTTTGGTATACGCAATGTGTCTTCAACCGCAAAGGAAGGCTATGACTCTGCGCGCGCCATGGGCTCGGATGTTCTGTCGGTAAGGCAATTCCGAGCGTTGGGTACCGATGATGTCATCGCACGCATTCCGGAAGGGGCGAACTATTATCTGACCATTGATATCGATGGCTTCGACCCTTCCATTGCGCCAGGCACAGGCACGCCGAGCCATGGTGGCTTCTTGTATTATGAGATTCTGGAATTCATTGCCGCACTGTCAGCGCGCGGCACTATCGTCGGGATCGATCTGGTTGAGGTGTCGCCTGATCATGACCCGGCGGGTGTTACCTCGATTCTGGCCGCTCAGGTTCTTCTCAATACCATCGGCAGAATCACCAGCAAGACTCGCCGACAGGAGCCGTCCTGACGGCGGTAGCCAGAATCTCTGTTACACCATGACGCAGAGTGGTTCGAACATCAGGGATGCGCCCAACCATGCGGTTGCCCCGTTGGTATCAACGGTGGGGAGACCTCTACCAGGTCGGCCCCGGCAATGGACACGCCCTTGAGTTCCCGAACAACCTGAAGCGCGCCCGGGTTCGACAGTTGCGAGCTGAAATCAGCCAATTTTGGTAGTATTCTTTAGAAGGAATGCGGGCTGCAGAGGTGTTTTTCCAAAATCGCTTGTAGTGGCACGTTTTGATGGATCTACTTTTTTTTCGCACTGGTATTGACAGAGATACCCGGTGTGATAATGTGTGGGCATGTTTGTCAAGCTCACCAAGTCTGGACCGCGCCGCTATTTGCAGCTGGCTGAGTCGTATCGCGATGAGAACGGGCGCGTAAAACAGCGCACCATTGCAAGTCTGGGTCGTCTGGAGAAAATAGACGCCAACTTCGATTCGCTCATTCGTGGGCTTGAGCGTGCGACGGGTAGAAAATCCGTTACCGATAATCAGTCGCCTTCCGATAATAATGAAAAGCCCGTCATCAGTTTCGAGCCTGCTCGCGCGCTTGGTGATGTCTGGACATTGACGCAATTATGGAATGAGCTGGGATTCGATCGCCTGGCAAAGGTATTTCGATCGTCGAAACGTAAACTCGATGTCGAGACCCTGCTGCGTGTCATAATCTTCAATCGATTATGCGACCCGGAATCAAAACTGGGCGTATTGCGTTGGCTGGAGACAGTGTGCCTGCCTGGTGTGGATAGTAGCGGTATTGCCTATCAGCACCTGCTTCGATCCATGGATGCGCTGATGGATGAGCGCGAGAAAGTGGATGAGGTCGTGTCGTCGCTACTGCGACCATTGATCGA